>NZ_JAACFT010000037.1 GCF_029051685.1 Bradyrhizobium sp. CSA207
TCTCGGCGTCCTTGAGCGAAATCCAGGCCGGCCTGTCGGCCAGCTCCAGCGAAGTCTCCTGGGTCCAGACCGCCTATCTGATTGCCGAAGTCATCGCGATCCCACTGTCGGGCTTCCTGTCGCGCGCCGGACGGCGCCGTCGGCGCGGGCGGCGCCGGCATTGTCGGGTCCGGCCTCACCGTCGTCACCGGCGGCGCGATCAACGGCGGCCTGTCCGGCGACGGCGCGACGCGCGCCAATGCGATCAGTTTCACCGGCGGCAGCAATACGTTGCAGTTGCAGTCGGGCTATTCGTTCCTCGGCAATGTCGTCGGCGCCGGCTCCGACGCGCTGCAACTCGGCGGCTCGAGCAATGCGAGTTTCAACGTTTCGAACATCGGCGCGCTCTACACCGGCTTCGCCAGCTTCGAGAAGGTGGGCACGAGCACCTGGACACTGACCGGAACGACAAGCGCGGCGACGCCTTGGATCCTGACGCAAGGCGTTCTGTCGGCCTCCTCTGACGCCAGTCTCGGCGCGGCCTCGGGCGGCCTGACCTTCGGCGGCGGAACCTTGCAATTCGGCGCAAGCTTCAACCTGGCGGCAACGCGCGGCATGACGCTCAACACCGGCGGCGGGACGATCGACACGCAATCCTTTGCGACGACCATCGCCTCGGCGATCATCGGCACCGGCGGCCTGACTAAGCTCGGAAGCGCGACGCTGACCCTGACGGGCGCAAGCACATACACCGGAGCGACGAATGTGCAATCCGGGACGCTCATCGTCGATGGCTCGATCGCCGCGTCAAGCCTGACGAGCGTGAACGGCGGCGCGACGCTGTCCGGGCAGGGAACGGTCGGCGCGCTGAAGGTGCTCGCCGGTGGCGTCTTTGCGCCGGGCAGCGGCACCGCGGGCTCGTCGATGACGGTGACCGGCAGCCTCGCGCTGCAGTCCGGCGCCTCCTACATGGTGCAGATCAATCCGACGACATCGAGCTCCGCCAATGTGACAGGCGCGGCGACGCTGGGCGGATCGACCGTCAAGGCGATCTATGCCAATGGCAGCTACGTCGCGAAGCAGTACACCATCCTGACCGCCGCCAGCATCAGCGGGACGTTCGGGTCGCTGGTCGATACCAATCTGCCGTCGAATTTCCATACCACGCTGAGCTACGATGGCACCAACGCCTACCTCAACCTGGGGCTGAACTTCGTTCCGCCGCCCGGCAGCGGCCTCAGCGGCAACCAGCAGAACGTCGGCAATGCCATCGTCAACTACTTCAACAGCAATGGCGGCATTCCGCTGGTCTACAGCGCACTCACGGCCAACGGCCTGACCGAGGCGTCCGGCGAGACCGCGACGGGTTCGCAGCAGACCACGTTCCAGGCCATGACCCAATTCATGGGCCTGCTCACCGACCCCTTCGGCGTCGGACGAGGGACCAGCGCATCCGCGCTGCCGGCATTTGTCGAGGAAAGCGAAGCGGCAAATTCCTATGTGGCAAGCCGCACGCGCAACGCGGCCGCGCGCGACGCCTATGCGATGTTCGCCAAGGCGCCGCCGCGTGCCTTCGACGCGCGCTGGAATGTATGGGCCGCGGGCTTTGCCGGCGACCAGACCACCGATGGCAGTGCGACGCTGGGTTCGAATATGTCGACCAGCCGGCTCGGCGGCGTCGCTGTTGGCGCCGACTACTGGCTGTCACCACAAACCGTCGTCGGTTTCGCGCTGGCCGGCGGCGCGACCAATTTCTCCATCGCGAATGGATTGGGAAGCGGGCGCTCCGACCTGCTCCAGGCCGGTACCTTCGTGCGGCACACCGTGAATAACGCCTACATCACCGTGGCCGCGGCCTATGGCTGGCAGGACATCACCACGGATCGCACCGTGACCATCGCCGGCATCGACCAACTCCGTGCACACTTCAATGCCAATGCGTATTCGGGGCGTATTGAAGGCGGCAACCGCTACGTCGTGCCATGGATTGGCGGCGTTGGCCTCACGCCCTATGCCGCGGGCCAGTTCACGACATTCCAATTGCCCGCTTACGCCGAAAGCGTCGTGTCGGGCGCAGGAACCTTTGCATTGGCTTATGCGGCCAGCAGCGTCACGGACACGCGCAGCGAAATCGGGCTGCGCAGCGACAAATCCTACGCGCTGGCCGACGCCATCCTTACCTTGCGTGGCCGGGCCGCCTGGGCACACGACTTCAATCCGGACCGCACGATCGGCGCCACCTTCCTGACACTGCCCGGCGCAAGCTTTGTCGTGAACGGCGCACGACAAGCGAGTGACTCCGCACTCACCACAGCATCCGCCGAAATGAAATGGCTGAGCGGCTGGTCGATAGCGGCGACGTTCGAAGGCGAGTTCTCCAACGTCACCAGGTCCTATGCCGGAAAGGGCGTCGCGCGGTATAGCTGGTAGACAATGGAATTCATAAAGCAATCTCAACCAAATAAGAGTTCGTAGTTTTGTTCTGAGTGGCGCGCCACGCTACGGATGTTCCGCGCTGTTCTGCGATATTGTCCGGTGCTGCGCGGGTGAAACACGTGCGTCCGAACAAATTGAATCCACCCTTTCCTAAAGCTCATCTGCGCGAGACCCCCGCACCGGCCGAACTTCGCAAAGATTGGATCGATGCGACGGCGTGCCGCTGACGGGATCGCGGACGCTGGCGTCGATTGTCAGGTTGAAGTTCGTGCCGTTCGGATCGAACGGATCGCAATCGCCAAGTCCCAGTTCATCGCAACCTTGCCACCAGCCATGCTCGCCCACGACCACGCGCGGATCGAGCTTTTCACTGAAGCGCGCCCGGGCTCGCATTCCGCCGGCCGGGGTGCGCACGTCAACCCACTCTCCGTTGCTGATTCCGCGTGCTGAGGCTGTCGCCGGATTCAGCTCGATCTCCGGATCCAGTGCGCGCTTGCGCAGGCTCGGCAGTGAACGCTGCTGGGTCTGACAAAAAAGGCTGGGCTTCGCGCACGTCAGGATCAAGGGGAAGGACGCAGCCAGATCGGGGCGGGCAACCGGGCCGATGGTTGGTTCGACAAAATCCGGCATGGCCGAATAGCCGTGATCAAGGAAAGTTTCCGACCAGAATTCGACTTTCCGCGACGGCGTCGGGAAGCCGCGCGGGTTTCCCTTGTCATCGCTTGCTGCGTACTTGATGTGCTGCGTTGTCAGCGGCTTCCGTAGTCCGGCAGGGTGCGCTCGAAGCTCGTCGAGGGTGACGCCGCTGGGAGCAAGTTGCTGCCGGTAAGCGGCATCGACATCGCCGTTCCAGAAATGCTCGCCAAGGCCGAGACGCGCGGCAAGGCCCAAGACAATGTCGGTATCGGACCGTGCCTCGCCGGGTGGGGCGACGATGGCCTGCCTGAGCTGAACGTGCGATTGCGCTTCTGCGCTGATTTCGAATCCGATCTTGAGGGATTCGCGTTCGAAGCAGGAGGCCACAGGCAGCACGATATCCGCAAGCGCCGCCGTCGGCGTCATGAACAGGTCGGCGTGGGCGTAGAAATCGAGCGCGGCCAGCGCCGCGCGTCCGCGAACCGGATCGCCGTGAGCGAGCAGCAAGTTGGCGCCGAACCCGATGAGTCCGCGGACGGGATAGGGCTTGCTTTCGAGAACAGCTCGGTAAAAGTCGCGAGGGGAGACATGGTTCCAGCGCGCAGGTCCGAGCGGGCGCTCGGCAAATCCGACCGCGGGAGCAAGCTGACTTGCCGCGGGCAAGTTCTCCCCGGTGATCGACCCGGCCGGCACCGCAGGGAACAGGACATTGCCTCCGGCCACATCGAAACTTCCGGTCAGAGCATAGAGCATGGCCATCGCCCGCGCCGTCTCCGTGCTGTTGGCGTGATGCTCGTGCCCGCTCCAGGCATAATAAGAGACAGGCCGGGCGTGCCAGATCGTGCGGACAGCTTCCTCCAATTGGTCGCGCGTGATCCAGCATGTCGATTCAATTATTTCGGGCGAATATCTGCGGCACAGCGCTGCGTAGCGATCGAAGACCGGTCGGCAAGCGGTCGGACCGTCCCTGGTTGCGACCGTGTATTCGCCTCGCAAGGCAAGGGTCACGGCGCCTTCCTCGTAGCGGCCAACCGCCGGATCATAGCTGACCACGCGGCTGGATCCTGAATCCCAAGCGACAAATTGTCCGGCGCCGCCGCCAGAAAGGAGGTCATCCGCCCTGAGCAACCTATCTGTATCGGAACGCACCAAAAGAGGTCCGTTGCTCCATGTGCGGACGAACGCTTCATCGTACCATCCGCGCTCGATCATGATATTGGCCAGACCCAGCGCGAGGGCGCCGTCGGTTCCGGGGCGCACCCGCAGCCAGACGTCGGCCTTGTTGGCAAGCCCGACGTTGCGCGGATCGATCACGATCAATTTCATTCCGCGCTTCAGGCCCGCGACCGTCGCGGTCGCATGCGTAATGCGCGTAAACGATGGATTATACCCCCACAGGATCAGGCAGCCGGATTCGGCAATGTCTGCCATTGCGCCGCCGCCACTTCCGGTCGCAACGCTGCCGACGCCGAAGACGTAGCGCGTCGCAAAGCCGCGTCCCCAGCCGCACAGCTCAAGCGCCGACACCATGTTCGGCGTGCCGAATGCATTCATCAGCCTGACAACGAAGGCAGCAGAATCCGCAATGGCGGTTGTCGAAGGCGACGATTGACTGAACGCCACCGCTTCAGGTCCATGCTGCTCGGCGATGCGCCGCATGGCGCTGGCGATCTGATCGAACGCCGCATCCCACGATATTTCCTCCCATCCCGGATCGGAGTCGCGTTTCGGCCGTGTTCGACGCAGCGGTCGCTTCAACCTGTCCTTGTGATAGACCAGCTCGGGAGCCGCTCGGCCCTTGGCGCAAATTGCCGCGCCGGTAGGGTGGGTCGGATCGGGGTCCAGACGTGCAAATCTACCATCCGTCACCGTTGCGACGGTGCCGCAACGGGCGATGCACAGACTGCAGTACCCTTGCACCTGCCGAACGTCCGGGCTCTCTGCTGACACCACAAACTCCCTTGCGGCAATGAGTGCTGCGTATAGTCGCACCGTATCGCGTCGATCGCCAACTGGTCACGCGGACCGAAGCCATCCTTCAGCAGCCAAGGCTTCCAGCTCGGCGAAATAAGCCTCATGCGGATTCTGGTCGCATGGCGTATCGAGGTCGCCGCCGCCCGATCTGATTCCACGCACCAGGTCGTTGATGTATCCGGCAAGCACCGAGCCGATCGCATGAACGGCTTCGTGACGATCGAGCCCTTCGGACATCAGTCGTTGCGCCGTGCCGCGCACCGGCAGTTCGCGATCAGCAATCTGGTTCTCGACGATGGCGTGAATAACGGCATGCAATTTCTCGCGTGGGAAACGGATCCGCGCACGTCGATGATACTCCATGACAAGATCGATCCGTTCTTGTTCGTCCAGCGCAAGCCACTGCTCCGGGTCTGGCTCCGTGAATGGATCGTATCCTCGGATCGCTCCTTTCGCTTGCTCGAGCGCCGATCGGGCGAGTTCCCGCGCCTGCGGATCATCCGGGTGTAATCGGGACGAGGCCTCGTTCAGGCCCTGTGAGTTGAGACAGCACCTCTTGAATTTCTTGCCGCTGCCGCAGGGGCAGGGGTCGTTCCGTCCCACTCCCTTGTATGAATTCACCATGGAAACGGCAGCGATCTAGCCGAGCGACAAATTCTGTTCCGAGCCAAGGGAGAGTCAAGGGACAATATACAATATGGAATAGCGTGGCGAGCCGGGCAAGCCCAGGGTCGGCGACCAGCGCAGCGGTCATGGCCAGACGCGTTCACTCCCTCCGTTCGCTGAGACCCAACTCTGTCCACAGCCACGCGAAATTGTAGCTGGCCATCGGATCATCTGGATCGGCGGACTTCGCCGTCCGGTTCTCCATGATCTTGAGCCACTCAACCACCTTGATCCGTCCGCCCTCCGTCTTGACCGCGGCACGCGGTGTTTGCCCTCCAAGCGCGGGAACCGGTTGATCGAGCACGTCGCGGTAGTGCCGGTCCATGTAATCATGGACAATGGCGCGCTGCTCCTCCGCAGGGATATCGAGCTGGTTTGGCATCGCAGGTTCTCGCGACGCCATGATCTGTTCGATCGATTCCGTCTTGACCGAGGGCTGGCGCAGGCGTCCGCCGAGCGCGTCGGACAGTAGCGCGCATCCGCGGCCGCAGCGCTGTTCGGAGTTGGCGCTGAGCACCAACGTTTTGCCCTCCAGCCGTATATCGCCCAGCACGAGCTTGTCCTCGTCGGACCACGTTTCGAGGGTGAGCAGTTCCCGCGATGGCCCATCGGGCTCCGATGCGGCGGCGGCCGGCCCGGCTACGCCTCTTTCTTCGCCAACCCAGCTCCATGACTTCGAACTGGTGGCGCGAAACTCCGGACGTGCTTCCAAAGCCGCTCTGATGTCACGCCCCGTGGTGCGGGCGGCGAGCGGGAAGCGCGCTTCGCACAGCATCACCTTGTCCCCCTCGGCGTTCCGCAAATCGGGAATCCTCGGCGACTGAATTCGGTCAATCGCGTCGACAAGCCAGAATGTCGTGAACATGGGCGCGATTGCGCGCAGCCTCTCGGTGGGAGAAAGATCCGAGAATGCGTCCTCGTCGAACTCGTATCCGTTCGCTTCGGCCAATTCTCGCTCGTCCTCGCTGCCGAGCGACTCCAGCTTCCGAACGGCCTCGATCAGGAGTTCCGATGTCTCGTGGTCGAATGCCAGCACAGCGCCACCGATCTGCGTCCGCGATCCCACATCAACGACGCGCGCGGCAATGCGGTCCCATGGCTTGAGGCTTCGGGTCGCGCTCCGCTCGCTGACCAGGATCGGTTCGCCGTCGCGGAGCAGGTCGCGCGCCAGAAACGAAGTGCCAGGGACGATGTCGCTGACCTCATAGAGGCTCATCGTCGATTTTCGCAGCGCGGCCACGTAATTGCGAACCGAGGCGGGTTCCTTCCAGCCGCGGCGCTTGAGATAGTCATCGGTCGCGTTCTCGCCGTCGAATTCACGGGTCAGGAAGTCCTCGAAAGCGCAGGCCCACACCGCGCTCATGAACAGGTCTTCGCCGATGGTCGAAGCGATATCCGCAATCTCGATGCCGATTTCCTCGCAGGTGGGGGCAAGGTGACATTCAAGGACCCACTCGAACCGTTCGGCCCATCGCTCGCGTGTAGACCAACTTATCAGCCCATCGAGCATGTGCTTGCCGGCCATGTTCCTGCTCGCGTCACGGAGTTCCCAGTCGCCGCGTAAGCGCGACCGTGCCGCAGATTAGCAGGTCCGCGCCATCTGTTCGATCCGGAACTGGATCTTTCGAAATGACATCAACGAATTTCTTTGGCACCCGAACTGGCCCGGCGACGCTAGGCACGTCTTCGGCCGTTTCGAGGTCGAATCGCGTCTGCCTGTTCATCCGGAAGGCCGCGCCGGTCTCGAAGCAGTTTGCCGAGCCGCCGCGCATGCGGGTTAAATCAACCGACAATTTCGATCTCATTCAGCGCACACCAGTCGCGCAGCGCCTGCTCGGTGGCTTTTGCTTCGAAGGCATGCCAGTGATCGATCGCATCTCGTCTGGCGAGCAGCGCCTTGAATTTCGAATAGGCACCCCGCTTGTTGAAGAAATAGCGGACGTCATCGAAATCGTCCGGCAGGTATTCGCGCACAAAATTGAGCACGAGCGGCTTGCCCAGGTCGAGTTCGCGCTTGTCCGGGAGCGCGACATATTTTTCCTCGTCGTCGATGTCGGCCGGTAGTTCGTCGAGCAACTCTGCGGTGTCGGGGAAATCGGTTTGGTAATGGATCTTGCCCGTCCGCTTGCAGACGAAGGCGCGAAACTCTCCCATGTCGCCGCCGGTATTGGCGAACTCGAAAGCTTCGGTAATTTCCGCGATAGTTAATGGCATGGTGGTTGGCCCGTGGCGACTATGATGATCTCAGAATTACGGAATTACGGTGACCGTGCACTACACCCTTATGCCGCCTTGTAGGAGGCGATCTTCCTGATCTGCGGTGCCAGCACGTCTTCGGCCGTTTCGAGGTCGAAGCGCGTCTGAATGTTCATCCAGAATGCTGCGCCGGTCTTGAAGAACTTGCCGAGCCGCAGCGCAGTGTCCGCCGTGACGGGCTTTTCTTCGCGCGCAATGCGCTCGATCCGGGTACGCGGCACGTTCAGGGCGGCCGCCACCGCGTAGGGTGTCAGCTTGAGCGGAACGAGAAATTCTTCACGCAGGATTTCGCCGGGATGAATCGGCGGAAGTTTCCTTGCCATCTGCGAACTCCTTTGGTTGGCTACGGTGACCCGTCTAATGATAGTCGATGATCTCGACATCTTCGGGACCTGTATCGGTCCATCTGAACACGATCCGCCATTGATCGTTAATGCGGATCGAGTGCTTGCCCGCCAAATCGCCCTTGAGAGCCTCAAGGCGATTGCCGGGAGGCGATCTCAGGGCATCGAGAAAGTCGGCGGCGTCCACCATGATCAGCTTTCGGCGCGCGACCTTGGCGATATCTGCCGGGAACCCCTTTGAGACCATGCGGCCCTGAAGGATCGTCTCGGCGAACTTGCCCTTGAAGCTCTTGATCATGGTGATACGTATCTTGTCGGGATACGTATTGCAAGACCTTCGTATCTCAATGAGATACTATTTGCGAGTGGCGCTTCGCGCATGTCGAACGGACGTGCGGGCCTTGGCCCGGCCGTCGGGCAAAACAGCCTAAATCAATGTCAACGCGTTGCTGCGAAAATATTCCAGTTTACCGAAACTCGGAGTTGTCGTACGTGTCGGCCATCCCAGCCCACCAAAGGGGCGGTCGTACGTCGTCACGAACGCGGGCTGGGTTGCGGTGTACGCGGGCGGCGTTAAAGGCGGGCTCGTGCGTGCAGGGCGAGATGAACCTCGTGAGCATGGCACGAACCCGCGATCGACGGACGGCGCCCAAACTCGGCGGAGCCTTTGGGCGAAGCAGGGTTGCCCGCGTACGGCGAAACCGTGGGGTCCCGACCGTCGTTGCTACGGTCAAGCCTTTGCGAAGGCAGTCATCGCGTCAACCGGTGCGATGGTCGTGAATTTCGCCAGGGTGAGGGAGGCCAGAACGAACTCGGCTCCCGGGAGAGCGCGGCATAGGCCGTCAAACCACTGCGCAGGGAAGGCCGGACGTTTGGCTGCCCTGTGTCTCCCCTGTGCATTTCGCGTGCATCCATTCAGCACGGGGGCTTTGCGGGTGCCAGCCGGCGCCCGGTCTTCCCTGCGCCCTTTCTTCGGAGAGGGTGACGAGAGAAGCATAGCTCGGGCAAAACATGCCGCGAGAACGCGGGCGCGCAGCCGCGACCTGTTTGCGAATTCTTTCAGTCGCTGCTCCATCGCTCCTCGATGTGTCCTGCGAGCATCGGACCTTCCGCTCAAGCATGATGCATCGGCTTCAGTGGAGGTGGTCGTTCGCCTTGGAATCTGCCTCTATGCGGCTTGAATCTGCCTCCGGAGCCACTGTCGGCCTTTGGAGGCTTTGGCAATCTGCTTGCGGAGTGACGATATGAGCGGCTTGGTGATCTCTGGCGGCCGGGTGGTTGATCCCGCCAGCGGGATGGACGCGATCGGCGATGTGGCGGTGGTGGATGGCCGGATCGCCGCGGTCGGCTCCTCGCTCGGCGGCGCTGAGCGGGTGATCGACGCCAGCGGGCTCGTGGTCGCGCCCGGGTTCATCGATTTGCATGCGCATGGCCAGTCGCTTCCCGCCGACCGCATGCAGGCATTTGACGGGGTGACGACGACGCTCGATCTCGAGGCCGGCGTGCTGCCGGTCGCGTCCTGGTATCAGCGCCAGGCCAAGAAGGGACGCGTGCTGAACTACGGCGCCGCCGCCAACTGGGCGTTTGCGCGCATCGGCGCGATGACGGGTTCGAATGCGGAAAGTTCGCTGGAAGCGTTCGGCAACGCCATGCGCGATCGCCGCTGGATCGATAACGTCGCGAGCGATGCGGAGGTCGCCGGCATCCTCGAGCGCCTCGCGCGCGGCCTGAACGAGGGCGGCATCGGCATCGGCATTTTGAACGCCTATGCGCCGGGCGCCGGCGTGCAGGAGCTGACCGCAGTCTGCCAGCTCGCGGCGGCACAGGACGTGCCGACCTTCACCCACGTCGCCTACATGTCCCGCATCGATCCCGAAAGCGCCGCCGAAGCCTATATCCGCCTGATCGGCTATGCCGGCGCCACCGGCGCGCACATGCACATCTGCCACTTCAACTCGTCGAGCAAGACGGACGTCGAGCGCTGCCGCGTGCTGGTCGCAAAGGCGCAGGCGCAGGGCCTGCCCATCACGGTCGAAGCCTATCCCTACGGCACCGGCTCGACCGTGCTGGCCGCGGCCTTCTTCAGCGATCCCGAGTTCGTCGAGCGCAACGGCACCGGCTACGATTCCGTGCAACGCGTGACCGACGGTCATCGTTTCCGTGACCGCGAGGAGCTACTGAAGGCGCAGGCCGAAGAGCCGTCCTCGCTGGTGCTGTGGCACATCCTCGATACCGAGAACAATTCGCATCATCGCGATCTCCTCGACATGTCGGTGCTGTATCCCGGCGGTGCGATCGCGTCAGACGCGATGCCGTGGACGCTGCCCGACGGCAGCACCTACACTGGCGACGCCTGGCCCATTCCGGACGACGCTACCTCGCATCCACGCTCGGCCGGCTGCTTCACAAAATTCATCCGCGAATGGGTGCGCGAGCGCAAAACCGTGTCGCTGCTGGAAGGCGTGCGCAAATGCGCACTGATTCCAGCCGAGATCCTGTCGCAGAGCACGCCCGCGATGCGCGCCAAGGGCAGGCTTCAGGTGGGCGCGGATGCCGACATCGTGGTGTTTGACTACGAGAAGCTCAGCGACCGCGCGACATTTTCGGCGATGAACCGCCCGTCAGAAGGCGTGCGGCATCTGATCGTCAGCGGCCAGCCACTGATCAGCGACGGCGTGCTGGATGTGGCGGCGCGCCCCGGCCGGCCCGTGCGCCGGCCCGTCGTCGAGGGCTGACGCATGCCGGTCCCGATTCTCCTGGTGACGGGTTTCCTGGGGGCGGGCAAGACCACGGTCGTGAACCACCTGCTGGCGCATGCGGACGGGCGGCGGATCGCCGCCGTGGTCAACGATTTCGGCGCGATCAACATCGATGCGGAGCTGATCGCGGGCGCAAGCGACGGCGTGGTGAGTCTTGCCAACGGCTGCATCTGCTGCTCGCTCGAAGGCGATCTGCTGCGCACACTCGCGACCCTGCTGCGGCGAGATCCGCGGCCCGATTACATTGTCATCGAAACCAGCGGGGTCGCCGACCCCACCGACATCGTGCGCAATTTGATGGACCCGGTGATCCTGCGCGAGGCGCTGCTGGAGACGGTGCTCTGCGTGATGGACGCAGGCACACCGCTGGCGGCCCTGGATGATGCGCTGCTGCGCTCGCAACTGCGCGCGGCCGATATCGTGGCGTTGAGCAAGCTGGACCTGGCGGACGAGGTCGCGGGCGCGCGGATGCGCGAGGCTATCCGCGCGCTGCGCGTCACGGCCGCGGTGGTCGATGCGAAACACGGCGAGATTCCGTCCGCGCTGCTGTTTCCCGCAGACGTCGATCGTGTGCCCGCAACGCGCGAGGTAGGGCCGCGACGGCCGGCAGAGGAACGTTTCGAAACACTGAGCTGGACCTCGGACCGGCCCATCTCGCTGCCGCGCCTGCAGCAGGCCATTTCCCGGCTGGCGCCAAAACTCGCCCGCGCCAAGGGCCTGTTCGAGACCGTCGAGCAGCCCGGGCGCCTGACGGTGTTTCAGTTCGCCGGCGGCCGCGCCACGCTGGCGCCGGGCGAAGCTCCGGCCGCAGGCGTGCCGCGGGCCCGGATCGTCTTCATCGCCGAGCTCGGCGTTCTCTCTCGCGCCGAGCTCGATGAGACTATGGAGGCGTGTGTTGCGAGTGGGGAAGGTTCGTAGCTCCGATGCAGCTTCCCCGCAACGCCGCCATCTCACTCTCCCTCCGGCTCGACCGGCTTCTCAGTCATCTCTTCGGCATGGAGCGGCGGAGCGCCGTGCGGACCGCGCAGCCGGATCATGGTGTCGATCACGTCGACATCGACCTTGAGCATGTCGAGATCGCGCGTCATCTCGCGCACCTCCTGGCCTTTGCGCGCCAGCTCTTCGGATACGTCGACCGCCATCCTGCGCTCGGTGACATTGCCCGGCGTGTTGACGAACAGCTTCGCGCGCATCCATTCCAGCCGCGCCCGCTGGGTGTCGCGCTCGAACTTCTTCTCCGCGTAGCGCCGCCGCGCCTCCGCATAGGCGGCGGTCAGCGCGGTTTCCGGCAGGCTCCACAATTGCTCGACCGACATGGTCATGCCGTTTCAGGTCCCGGGGCTTCGGATCGGCGGAGATATCGCTCCGCAGCCCATCAAAACCCTTCGGCGGTGGATTCTCAAGGGGCGTTCGGGCCCTCGGCCTCACGCAAATTGCGCGAGCCCGTGGCCGACGGACCAGTTCTCCGCCGGGGCATCGAGAACGTTGACGAACACGTCCTCGGGGCGGATGCCCGGGCTTTCGCCGAGCAGGTCCGCGATCCGGCGGTACAGCGCCTTTTTCTGCTCCGCCGTGCGTGTGGCGAACACGGTGATCTGGATCAGCACGGCATCGTCGCTCCGCTTGACGCCGTAGGCATTGCCGCAGCGGAAATTCGCCGCGTCGACCTCACTGATGGTCATGAACTCGTCGCCCTTGGGCACGTTCAGCGCCTCGCGCATGGCGCGGTAGAGGCCATCGAGGATCGCCTGCCGGTACGCCTCCGGCTTTCCGGCCCGCATCGAGATGTGAAGGAGAGGCATGGCGAATCCTTTTGCATTCCGGCGCGACCGGCCGCCTGCGGTTCGGCTCATTGACGCAGCGAGCGATCGCCCCCATTTTGTTTTTGACACGATGTCGAAAAATCACGTTCTTGACGTCGTGTCAAATATTATCTGGCTGTCTCGCATCCTGGGACGGCCTACTGGACAGAGGATGGACATTTGAGGCCGCGCGAGTTCGATCACGACGACGTCCTGCGCATCGCGTTCGATCAGTTCTGGCGAAAGGGATTCCGCGGCACCTCGCTGTCGGACATCGCGCGCGATGCCGGCGTCCAGCGCGGCAGCCTCTACAATGCCTTCGGCAGCAAGGAGGCGTTGTTCCTCCAGGCCTATCGGCGCTATGCGGCCGACTATCTCGCCCTCCTGCAAAAGGCGCTCGGCGCCGGTTCTTTGCGAAATCGCCTCGCCGCGTTCTTCGATCTCACCATTGCCAACTTCTGCTCGGGCTCGCCGCCCCGTGGATGTCCGACCACGCGCGGATTGATGGAGCTTGGAGCGGCCGAAGGCGAAGGGCTCGACGAGGAAGCGCGCCAGACCTTCGCCAACCTCATCTCTCACATAACCACTCTTGTTCAGGACGCGTTGTCGGCAGGCGCCGAGCGCGGCGAATTCAAAGGCAACCCCGAGGCCGCAGCGCTGCACATCATAACCGTGACGCGCGGCCTTGCCGTGCTCGAACGTGCCTTCGGCGACGAAGCCCAGCTTCGCAAGATTGCCGCTCATACGGTCGATCTCGTGCTCGACAAGGCGAATGAAACGGTCAGCAGGAAGCAAGCGCGTTGATTGCCCGCGTTGCCGCATCCCCATTCTCGGTGCCGACGAACCGGCAGACGACCGCCTCCAGCTCACCGGTATCCCCGCGGCGCGCGGCCGCGAGCAGTCTCATCCGATTGCGTGTCGACAGCAAGAATGGTGGATCATCGGTGATCTCGTCAGTGCAATGTGGGACTTCCCACAAGCCAGCTCTTCATCGTCACCGTCCAATCGTGGCCGCGCGACTGAACCTGCCTGTCCGGCAGGATGAGACCGGCCATGCGGAAGATCGTTGCGAGTCCCCGGACGGGGTGCAGCGCCCAGTCCGCGCCTGCGGTCGAGAGCCAGCACGCGAACTGTTCGCGCGCGACATCAACGCGGTCCTGCTGCGCTGCGACGATCGCCCGCAGGATGCCGTGCTCGCCGTCCGACACGCGCGGACAAATGGGGCAGCGAACCTCGATCGCGGTGTGGGCCGTGCATGCGAAGATCTCGATCAAGGCTTCGAGTGAGGGCACGGCATCGCCGACGCGAAAATGGTCATACACTTGCTGGATATCGGCTGCGGTAGGAACGGCGCTTCCGTTGCGGGCCTTGGCCCGGAAACCCCAAATGAACAGCCGCTCCGCCGCGCTCAACGCGGGAAGGTCGAGGGATTGTGCGTGTGTCGGTGGATGCATGGAGCCTCCGGCCTTTGCCTGCGCGCGCACCGCGGCTGACGCTGGGTATCTTTGCCGATCGTTCTGCCAGAGCCTCGCCCAAGTCAACGCGCGGAAGGCCGATATCGAGGTCTTCTAGAGTTGCGGCCGTTGAACGAGTCCTGATTGGAATCATTCAATCCAGGCGTAAGCCTCGCACCGGTGACTCTCGCCGGCGAGCGAGGGACTTGTCCGCGTAATATTTGCGGGGATTTCGGGAGCCCGAATGCTTAAGGCTTTGCTAAGGCGTTCAGGATAAACTGGCATATCTGCATTGCCAATTCATGCGAGCACCGATGATTTTCTCCCGCATCAGTTTCAAGCTGGTTCTGATCGTTGCCATCAGCCTTGTCGGCATGATCGCGCTGGCGCCGATTGCGCTCTCGACCCTGCGAAGCCAGATGGTCGCCGACCGCGAGGCCAAGACGCAGCATATGGTCGATATCGGCTACGGCATTCTGGCGCATCACCAGAAGCTCGAAAGCGAGGGAAAGCTGACGCGCGAGCAGGCGCAGGCCGCGGCGATCGCGGAGATCAAGAGCCTGCGTTACGACAAGGTCGAGTATTTCTGGATCAACGACCTGATACCCAAGATGGTCATGCATCCGATCAAGCCCGAGCTCGACGGCAAAGATCTCTCCGGAATGAAGGATCCCTCCGGCAATGCGCTATTCATGGGCTTCGTCGACGTCGTGAAAAAGCAGGGCGCGGGCTTCTACAGCTATCTCTGGCCCAAACCCGGCTTCGAGCAGCCGGTGGCCAAGATCTCTTATGTGAAGGGCTTTGCGCCCTGGGGCTGGATCATCGGCACGGGCATCTATCTGGACGACGTCGACGCCGCCTTCCGTCAGAATGCCATGACGCTTGCGCTGGTGTGCCTGGCGGTATTTGTCCTCGTGCTCGGCTGCTCGTTCGTGATCGGCCGCAGCGTCACCCGGCCGCTCGCCAGGATCACTGCGCTCACCGAGCGCCTCGCCGCCGGCGACAGCGCGTTCGATGTGCCCTACACCCATCGCCGTGACGAGGTTGGCGGGCTCGCCAAGGCGCTCTCCGTTTTCAAGGACAATGCGTCGGCGGTGCGCCAGATGCATGCGGAGCAGGACGAGCTGAAGCGCAAGGCCGACGACGAAAAGCGCAAGACGATGGCAGATCTCGCCGGCAGGTTCGAGGCCAGCGTTCAGTCCGTGGTCCGTGACGTCTTCAACGAGGCGCGCGAGATGCAGCAGGCCGCGCGAGGCATGTCGGAGACCGCGAACAAGGCAACGGAGCGCGCCTCCTTCGTCGCCACGGCTTGTCAGCAGGCCTCGAGCAACGTGCAGACCGTGGCCTCCGCCGCCGGCGAATTGTCATCCTCGATCTCCGAGATCAGCCAGCGCGTCGCGCAGGCAGCAAGCGTGGCCGACAAGGCCGCTGCCGACGGACAGCGCACCAACGACACCGTGCAGGGGCTTGCCGCGGCCGCGCACAAGATCGGCGAGGTGATCGACCTCATCAACCAGATCGCCTCCCAGACCAACCTGCTCGCGCTCAACGCCACCATCGAGGCGGCGCGCGCCGGCGAAGCCGGCAAGGGCTTTGCCGTGGTCGCAAGCGAGGTGAAGTCGCTGGCGAGCCAGACCGCAAAGGCCACCGACGAGATCGGCGCGCAGATCTCGGCGATCCAGGCCGAGACCAACCAGGTCGTCGGCAACATCGAAAGCATCCGCAGCACCATCATGGAGGTCAATGAGATCTCGTCCTCGATCGCAGCCGCAGTCGAGGAGCAGGGCGCCGCGACGCAGGCGATCGCCCACAGCGTGCAGGAGGCGGCCTCCGGCACCGACCAGGTCTCGCGGAACATCTCCGGTGTCACTGACGCGACGGCCGAGACCGGCCAGGCCGCCGGCCTCGTATTGCAATCGAGCGGCCGGCTGACGCAGAAGCTGCAATCGCTTCAGGACGAAGTCAGCACCTTCGTTGCCGGCGTGCGGGCGGCCTAGTATAGCAGTAGGATGGCTCCCAATTCCGGTCGGCGCACGCGCATCCTCCTGATCAATCCGAACAGCCTTGAGGCGACCACCGCGATGATGGTCGCCATCGCGAAGTCGGCCGCCATTGACGCTTTCGACATCGTCGGCGCTACCGCAGCACGCTCACCGTTGATGATCGTGACACCGGACGCGCTGGACGCGGCCGCAGCCGAGGTCGAGGAAATCGCGCGAGCGCATCGGAGTTCCTGCGACGGCATTATCGTTGCGGCGTTCGGCGATCCCGGCCTTGCCGGGATCAAGGCCGGCATGGAGCTGCCGGCGGTCGGTATTGGCGAGTCCGCGATGTTCGCGGCCGCCGAGAATGGCCGCCGTTTCGGCGTGGCGACCACGACGCCGCTGCTCAAATCGAAGATCGACGCCTTGCCGGACGTGCTGGGATTGCGGTCCCGCTATACCGGCACCCGCTTTGCCGAGGGCGAGCCGCAAGACCTTATGCGCGACCCGGCGCAACTCAGTGCAGCCCTCGCCGGTGCGGTCGAGGCCTGCATCGCGCAGGACGGGGCCGAGGCGGTCATCATCGGCGGCGGGCCGCTCGGCGAGGCCGCGCGCGCGCTCCAGCCGATGTTCGCCGTGCCGGTTATCGCGCCGATCCCGTCTGCCGTGGCGCGGATTATTCGCCTCATCACAGCGCGTACAGCCAACTGATATTCCGGCTCGCGGGACCGGTCATTGCGACTGGCTTCCTGTCCCTTGACGGCTGCAGCCAAAGTGACGAAGCAGATATAGAACTGCCGACCCGCTTGCTTGCGGGCATGGAGGCCCCCGCATGTCGTTCAAGAAACTCCTGATCGCCAATCGCGGCGAGATTGCCATCCGCATCGCGCGCGCGGCGGCCGACGCCGGCATCGCGACGGTTGCGATCCATCCCGCCGACGACGCGCTGTCGCTGCACGTGCGAGTTGCCGACGAGGCGGTCGAAATCCCGGGCCGCGGCGCGCGCGCCTATCTCGACATTGATGCGGTGGTGAAAGCGGCGAAGACGTCTGTCTGCGATGCCGTGCATCCCGGATACGGCTTCCTCAGCGAGAACGCTACCTTCGCCAAAGCTTGCGCGGACCAGGGCATCACCTTCGTCGGGCCGAGGGTGACTGCCCTTGAACTGTTCGGCGACAAGGTCGCGGCACGGCAACTGGCAAAACGTTGCGGCGTGCCGATCATCGCCGGCACCAGTGGGCCGTCGAGGCTGGACGAGATCACAGCGTTCTTCACGTCGCTCGGCAGCAATGCGGCGATCGTGATCAAAGCAATGGCCGGCGGCGGCGGCCGCGGCATGCGCGTCGTCGAGAACGCTCCCGATCTTGCGGAAGCCTATGCGCGTTGCCAGTCCGAGGCCAAGGCGGCATTCGGCTTCGACGGTGTCTACGCCGAGCGCCTGATCCGGCAGGCGCGCCACATCGAGGTGCAGATCATCGGCGACCGCCATGGCGCGATCAGCCATCTCTGGGAGCGCGAGTGCACCATCCAGCGCCGGCACCAGAAACTGATCGAGGTCGCGCCGAGCCCCTCGCTGAGTGAGCCCCTGCGCGGCCGCATCATCGAGGCGGCGAAGCAGCTTGCGGCCTCCGCGTCCTACGACAATCTCGGTACGTTCGAATTCCTGGTCGATGGCAGCGCGGATGACAGCTTTGCCTTCATCGAGGCCAATCCGCGGCTCCAAGTCGAGCACACCGTCACCGAGGAAGTGCTTGGCCTCGACCTCGTCCGCGCCCAGCTCGCGGTCGCCGCAGGCGCTTCGCTGGCCTCGCTCGGTCTGGCGCAAAGCGCAATCCTGAAGCCGCGCGGCTATGCGATGCAGCTTCGCCTCAACATGGAGACGCTGGACGAGACTGGCGCGACGCATCCGACCGGAGGCGTGCTCGCCGTGTTCGAGCCGCCGTCGGGACCCGGCGTCCGGGTCGATAGTTTTGGATATGCCGGCTACAAGACCAGCGCTGCCTTCGACTCGCTGCTCGCCAAGGTCATCGTGCATACGCCGGGCGATGCCTGGCACGATGTCGTCGCCAAGGCTTCACGCGCTTTGCGCGAATTCCGGATCGACGGCGTCGTCACAAATATCGATTTCCTCCAGGCGGTGCTGGCGCATCCCGATTTCCGGGCCAACCGCATCGCGACCGACTTCATCGATCGCAATATCGCGAGGCTCGTGGAGGCGGCCGATGGCGCCGCCAGGCCGCTCTACTTTGCTGCGACAGAGCGAAGCGGCGGTCCGGGGACCGAAGCACACGTCATGCAGCAGGTGCCTGAAGGCGCGGTAATGGTCGCTGCACCTCTGCAAGGAACCATCGTCACCATCCAGGTGAAGGAAGGCGAGGTCGTGCGTCCGGGCCAGCAGCTTGCCGTGATCGAGTCCATGAAGATGGAACACCTCGTCATGGCCGAGCAGGGCGGCCGGGTCATGAAGCTTCTCGCCGGCGACGGTGTCACGCTGATGCATGGCGAGCCGATTCTTTATCTCGAACCGCTGGACGTTGCCGCCGATGCGTCGACGGCGGAAGCCGACGTGGATCTCGACTACATCCGTCCCGATCTCGCCGAGCTGATCGAACGTCAGGCCAACACGCTTGATGCGAACCGGCCCGCCTCGGTCGAGCGCCGCCGCAACACCAACCAGCGCACCGCGCGCGAGAACGTTGCGCAACTTGTCGACGAAAACTCGTTCATGGAATATGGCAGCCTCGCGATCGCGGCGCAGCGCCGCCGCCGCAAGCTCGACGACCTCATCAAGAACACGCCGGCCGATGGTCTCATCATGGGCGTCGCCACCGTGAACGCCGAACAGTTCGGTGCAGAAGGCGGGCGCTGCATCGTCGTGGCCTATGACTACACCGTGCTGGCGGGCACGCAGGGCCACATGAACCACAAGAAGATCGATCGCATGCTGGCGCTTGCGGAAGACTGGCGCGTGCCGCTGGTGTTTTACGCCGAGGGCGGCGGCGGCCGGCCCGGCGATACCGACCGGCTCGGCATGACCGGTCTCGACGGTCCGTCCTTCGTGCAGTTCGCAAGGCTCTCCGGCCTCGTGCCGGTGATCGGAATCGTCTCCGGCTATTGCTTTGCCGGCAACGCCGCGATGCTTGGCTGCTGCGACGTCATCATTGCCACCAAGAACGCCTCGATCGGCATGGGCGGCCCTGCCATGATCGAGGGCGGCGGCCTCGGCGTCTATCACCCGGCCGAGGTCGGCCCGGTCTCGTTCCAGTCCCCGAATGGCGTCATCGACATCCTGGTCGAGGACGAGGAGGAGGCGACGCGAGTCGCTCAGAAGTACCTGTCCTATTTCCAGGGTGCGGTGACGGAGTGGGAGGCCGCCGACCAACGCCTGCTCCGCCGCGCCATCCCCGAGAACCGTCTGCGCGTCTACGATATCCGCAGCGTGATCAATTTCGTCGCGGACAAGGACAGCGTGCTGGAGCTGCGCCGCGACTACGGCGTCGGAATGATCACCGCGTTGATCCGCATCGAGGGTAAGCCGTTCGGCCTGATCGCCAACAATCCCCGCCATCTCGGCGGCGCGATCGACGCCGACGCCGGCGACAAGGCCGCGCGCTTCCTCCAGCTCTGCGACGCCTTCGACCTGCCCATCGTCTCGCTCTGCGACACGCCTGGCTTCATGGTCGGCCCGGAGGCGGAAAAGACCGCGATCGTGCGCCACGTCTCCCGCATGTTCGTCACCGGCGCGAGCCTCACCGTGCCGCTGTTCGGCATCGTGCTGCGCAAGGGCTATGGGCTCGGCGCGCAGTCGATGATCGGCGGCGGCTTCCATGCCTCCTTCTTCACCGCGGCCTGGCCGACCGGCGAGTTCGGCGGCATGGGTCTTGAAGGTTACGTCCGCCTCGGCTTCCGCAAGGAGATGGAGGCGATCGCCGATCCAGCCGAGCGCGAGACCTACTACCGCAACAAGGTCGCCGAGCTCTACGCCAACGGCAAGGCGGTTTCGATCGCCTCGGTGTTCGAGATCGACAACGTCATCGACCCAGCGGAGACGCGGCGCTGGATCATGGCGGGCCTGCGCTCGGTGCCGAAGGCGCCTCCGAGGACAGCGAAGAAGCGGCCCTGCATCGATACGTGGTGAGCGCGATGCAGCAATTTGATTGCGCTCTGCCCGTTCCCGGTTCCCAATTGACATCCCCGCCTGCGGTGCCAGACTTTGCACAATAGTACAGGGTGGAGACGTCCGCGATGGCCAGCCTTTCGGCCTCGAACCATGTCGCCCGGGTCTTATCCGTCGCCAATCATGTGGCCGACGTCGATGCCTCCTCGCGGATCGCCAGTTCATGGCGGCGCTGCCTGATCAGCCACAAGCTGGATCCTGCCCGTCAGGGGCCGCCGCAGACGCTGACCGAAGCGGAGGTCCGGCATGTCGCTGAGCCGATGGAGCAACTGATCCGGCTGGCAACGCCGGAACTGGAGGATCTCGCCCGCGTGCTGCGTGACGCCGGCTACTGCGTCAATCTCGCCGACCCCAGCGCCACGATGCTCTGGAGCCGGCTGCCCGGCGCCGCCGATACCGAGATCTTCATGCGCTGGAAGGTCTACACCGGCTCGAATTTTTCCGAGGCCTTTGAAGGCACCAACGGGCTCGGCACGGCGCTGGCCGAGCAGAAGCCGATCCTGGTGCATCGCGACGAACACTTCCGCGCGCAATGGAGCATGTTCTCCTGCGCGGTGACGCCGTTGTTCGATGAGGCCGGCCGCCTCTCTGCTGCCGTCAACATCACGTCCTGCCGCGATGACCTCAGCCGCACCGCGCACCAGCTCGCGCTGGCAGTGGCCATCGAAGCGACGCGGCGGATCGAGGCCGCGATCTTCCGCGGCCATTTCCGCAATGCCTGGATCGCGACCCTGCCGGGGGACGGCGGCAGCGGGCTGCTCGCCTATGACGACGACCGCCGCATCGTCGGCGCCTGCCGCTCGGCGCGTGCGCTGCTGGGGCTGACCGACGGCATGATCGCATCCGGCATCGATCTGTCGCGCTACATCAGGTTCGATCATCAGGCCGCACGTGGCACCGACGATCCGGTCGAGCTGCGCCGCGCCGATGGCAGCTCGTTGGGCCAAGGCCAGATTGTGCCGCCGTTGCGTGCACGGTCATCCGCGCGTCCGATTGCTTCGCGGCGCGAGACCCCGGTCGACCGCTTCGACGCCCTGCACCGGCTCGCCGGCCGCGATCCCGGCCTGATCAGAAGCGTGAAACGGCTCAGAAGCATCGGCGATCACAATCTGCCGGTGCTGCTGCATGGCGAGACCGGGGTCGGCAAGGATGTCTTTGCGCGCGCCATTCACGCGGCCAGCAACCGTGCGCGCAACAACTACGTCGCGCTGAACTGCGCGGCGATGCCGGAAAGCCTGATCGATGCCGAACTGTTCGGCTACGAGGCCGGCGCCTTCACCGGCGCGCGGCGCGACGGCTCGAAAGGCCTGATCGTGCAGGCCGACGGCGGCACGCTATTCCTGGACGAGATCGGCGACATGCCGATCGCGCTCCAGACGCGTCTGCTTCGCGTGCTCGAGAACCGCGAGGTCTGGCCGCTCGGCGCGCTCAAGCCGATGCCGGTCGACATCCGCCTGATCAGCGCCACCCATCGCGATCTCGGCCGCATGGCGGAGGAGGGCGCCTTCCGCGCCGACCTCTATTTCCGCCTGCGCGGCCTGGAAGTGCGATTGCCGGCACTGCGCGAACGCGCGGACCGGGACGATGTAATCCGCCAGATCGCGAGCGAGGAGGCGCCCGGCTGCCGCCTCTCGCAGGAAGCCTGGTCGCTGCTCTCGGCCTATCCGTATCCCGGCAACATGCGCCAGCTCCGCCACTTGCTGCGGCTCGCCGGCTGCACGGCGGAGGATGGCGTCATCACGGATGCCGATCTCGATTTGCCGCCGTTCGGTGGGCGAGCGGCGGCGCCGGACCTAGCGGCAGCGGAACGCGCGACGATTGTCGAGGCGCTACGCAAGCATGATGGCCGCGTGACCGAGGCGGCCCGCGCGCTTAAACTCAGCCGCGCCACGCTGTACCGAAAAATCAAGCAGTTGAAGATTGTAACGACGCAGTAGCTCTTTCTTCCCCTCTCCCCTTGTGGGAGAGGGTGGCTCGCCGCGTAGCGGCGAGACGGGTGAGGGTCATCTCCGCGCGTGACTTTCTTGCGACTGAATTCGCAGATGCAACCCCTCATCCGGCGCTTCGCGCCACCTTCTCCCACAGGGGGAGAAGGAAAGAGTCATCTGCCTCCTCACGAAAAGTCGCTCCAGCTCAGATGCCGCGAGTCGAGATCGCCGACGGTTACGGTGCCGCGCACCTCGCGCGGGGTGTGGAAACTGCTGCGGAGATAGACGAGCGGCGCGGCTCCGTCCGAATGCGACACGCCGCGGACCTCGCCGACGAAGATCGAATGCGTCCTGGTCTCGAATTCCTGTGCCAGTATGCAGTCGAACGCCGCGACTGCATCCGTCAGCACCGGCGCGCCGGTTGCACCGCGCGTCCACTGGCCGAAGGCAAAACGGTCGTCGCCGTTGACGCCCTTTTGCCCGCTGAAGGTCAGCGCCAGCAGCGCGTGATCCTCGTGCAGGAAGTTGATTGCAAAGGCGCCTTCCTCGCGGATGCGCGCGTGCGCACTTGCGTTGCGGTTGACGCAAACGATCAGCGAGGGCGGACTGTCCGACAGTGAGCAGGCCGACGTCACCGTCAGTCCCGTGCGGGTGCCGTGCTCGGCCCCCACCGTTACCAGCGCGACGGCGCCGGCGCATTGGCGCATCGCCTGCTTGAAATCCTTAGCATCGATGCTCACGCGTGAGCCTCCGAGAATGAAGCGAGTGCGGCACGGTCGCGCCGCACCCGCTTGCGGTCAAGCCGCCTTCTTCGCGGAGCCGAGATGCACCAGCCGCGGCATCACCTCGTTCTTGAGCAGCGAGAGCGAGTGGTGCCAGGCTTCCGCCTTGTGCTTGTAGTCGAAGCCGAACACCAGGAGCACGCCGAAGCCGCCGACCTCGTCGTAGATCTTCTCGATCTTCTCGGCGACGGTTGCGGGCGAGCCGACGATCCAGTTCCGCTTGGCGCAATATTCGACGGTGACGTCGCTGTCGGACACGTCGGGCGCGTGCTTGAGATAATCCTTGAAGCCGAAATGGCCGAGCAGCGGCAGGAAGTATTCGTGCATCATCCGGCCCATCATATCGCCGGTGGAGAGCTTCCAGGCCTCCTCGTCGGTGTCGGCAACGAACACCTCGCGCACCAGCCGCCAGTCCTGGCGGTTCGGCTTGCGTCCGGTCTTCGCGGCGCCGATCTCGACCGAGTCCCAATGGCTGCCGACATAGGCCGGGTTGAGGTTGAGGCTCATCGGGATGAAGCCGCGCTCGCCGGCAAGCTTCAGCGTGTCCGAGTTCTTCGACAGCCCGGCAACCCCGATCGGCGGATGCGGCGCCTGCAACGGCTTGATGTGGGGCTTGAGGAAATCGAACATCGTGTCCGGCTTGGTCACCGTCCAGTATTTGCCCTTGTAGGTGAACGGCGCAGGATCGGACCAAAGCTTCAGGATGATCTCCAGCGCCTCGCGCGTCATGTCGCGGTTCTGCCCGCTCATGCCGTCGACGTTGAACATCGCCCAGTCGCTTGGCAGGCCCGACGCCGCGACGCCGAAATTGAGCCGCCCCTCGGACAGATGGTCGAGCATGGCGACACGGTTGGCGAGTTCGGCCGGATGGTGATAGGGCAGCAGGAAGCCGCCCGGCCCGATCCGCAGCTTCTTGGTCTGCATCAGCGCCTGGGCGATCAGCAGGTCCGGCGTGGGATTGGGTTCCCAGGGCGCGGTGTGGTGCTCGCCGACCCAGGCCTCCTGATAGCCGAGTTCGTCGAGCCAGCGCATGACTTGCAGGTCCCAGTCGTTCCCTTCCTTCAGGCCGCACTCCGGCGGGTGCGAAGGCATCGTGAAATAGCCGATCTCCATGGGTTTCCTCATCTGATGTTATCGCGTCTTGCTGCGCGGTTCACGGACGTGAGCGAGGAGACTTGAGCAAGCGGTGTGCCAGCGCGCGGATGCCGCGAAGATGCGAGAAAAGGCTGGTTTGAGCCGGCAATAGCCGATATCTCGAGGCAGATTTGCGGGCGGTCGTCTCATTGTCGCGAGACGGCGTCCTGGCAGTGAGACCAGAAGCGATATGACTGAACCCGCCTATGTCGCGGTGGACTGGGGCACCAGCAGTTTTCGGCTGTGGCTGATCGATCGCGCCGGCGACGTGCTGGCCGAACGCCGCAGCGGCGAGGGCATGCTGGCGGCGGCCAAGGCGGGCTTCGCCGCGGTGCTGCAATCGCATCTCGCTGCGGTCGAGGCGCCGGATCATCTGCCCGTTCTGGTTTGCGGCATGGCCGGCGCCCGCACCGGCTGGGTCGAGGCCGGCTATGTCGACACGCCGGCGCCGCTCTCTGCCATCTTGCAGCAGGCCGCGCGCGTGCCTGGCCAGGTTCGCGACATCCGCATTCTGCCGGGCATCGCGCAGCGGGATCCCAATACGCCGGATGTGATGCGCGGCGAGGAGACCCAATTGCTCGGCGCGCTCGGCCTCGATGCCCGAGGCGAGGCGCTGGTCTGCATGCCCGGCACGCATTCGAAATGGGTGCGTGTGAACAATGGCACCGTCGAGCAATTTTCGACCTTCATGACCGGCGAGCTCTTCAGCGTGGTGTCGCGCGAGACGATCTTGTCGCTTGCGGTGGTCGGTGCCGACGACGCCGAGGACGTCGCGAGCTTCAAGGCGGCCGTGATCGCCGCGTTCGAAGCGCCGGCCTACGCGGCCAACCTGCTGTTTCGCGCGCGGTCGCGGCAGCTCCTGTTCGGCGGCACGCCGGCCGCGGCGCGCGAGACGGTTTCGGGCACGCTGATCGGCATCGAACTGGCGGCAGGCCTCTCCCGCACTGTGCCGAAAGCGGGCATCGCACTGGTCGCATCGGGACGGCTGGCGATGCTGTATCGGCTGGCCTTTGACGCACTGTCGGTGAGCGCCGCACTGCTCGAGGCCGATGAAGCCGTCCGCCGCGGTCTGTCGATGGCGGCTGCCGCGATCTGGACAAGATAGAAGGAATTTTGACATGAGCGTTCCCTTTCCGCCGATGAAGCGACCGCTGGTCGCGATCCTGCGCGGCGTCAAGCCCGAGGAAACCGAGGCCATCGTCGGCGTGCTGATCGAGGCCGGCATGACCGCGATCGAGATTCCCCTGAACTCGCCGGATCCATTTCATTCCATCGCTATTGCCGCGAAGCAGGCGCCGGCCGGCGTCCTGATCGGTGCCGGCACGGTGCTGACGGCGCAGGACGTCGATCGCCTTCACGATGTCGGCGGTAAGCTCATGGTCTCGCCGAATGTCGACACCGAGGTGCTGGCGCGCGCGCATCAACACGGCATGGTGACGATGCCCGGCGTGTTCTCGCCGACCGAGGCCCTGCTCGCCGCGCGGTCGGGCGCGTCGAGCCTGAAATTCTTTCCCGCGAGCGTGCTCGGCGCATCCGGCATCGCCGCGATCCGCGCCGTGCTTCCGGCCGGCGTGATGATCGCCGCCGTCGGTGGCGTCTCCGACCAAAATTTTGCGGAGTACATCAAAGGCGGCGTGACAACGTTCGGGCTTGGCAGCAGCCTCTACAAGCCCGGCATGACAGCCGCCGATGTCGCGGCCCGCGCCAAGGCGACGATCGTGGCCTACGATCGGGCGATTGCGAAAGACTGATTCAGCAATAAACAAGCCGTGATCATGCCCGGTCTGTTGTCCCTCATATTGTCGCGATGTTGATGTTTCAGCATCGTACAATCTGGCCGGGGACAGCAGGAGACCGACATGGCGATCAACAACGTGGCCGATCTGTTCGTAGCGACGCTCGAACAGGCCGGCGTCAAGCGGATCTACGGCATTGTCGGCGACAGCCTGAATGCCCTGACCGAAGCGCTGCGGCGCCGTGGCACGATTGAATGGGTGCATGTTCGCCACGAGGAGGTCGCAGCCTTCGCCGCGGCCGGCGAGGCGGAGATGACGGGCAGCCTTGCGGTCTGCGCCGGCTCCTGCGGCCCGGGCAATCTGCATCTCATCAACGGCCTGTTCGACGCGCATCGCAGCCGGGTTCCCGTGCTGGCGATCGCCGCCCAGATTCCTACCGCCGAGATCGGCAGCGGCTATTTCCAGGAAACCCATCCGCAAAACCTATTCCGGGAATGCAGCCATTATTGTGAGCTGGTCTCGGACCCGAGCCAGCTTCCTTACGTACTCGAAAACGCGATCCGCGCCGCTGTCGGCTTGCGCGGCGTTGCCGTCGTCGCGATGCCCGGCGATGTCGCTTTCCGCGCGCCGCCGAAGCGCGCGCTGTCGACGACGCGGGGGCTCGCATTGTCGCCGCCGAAAGTCGTGCCGGCGGAGGACGAGCTGATGGCGCTCGCAGACCTGTTGAACGGCGCCGGGCGCATCACCCTGTTCTGCGGCCGTGGCTGTGCCGGGGCGCATGCACCGCTGATGCAGCTTGCGGAAACCTTGAAGAGCCCGATCGTGCATGCGCTCGGCGGCAAGGAGCATGTGGAATACGAGAATCCCTATGATGTCGGCATGACCGGCTTCATCGGCTTCTCCTCGGGCTATGCCGCCATGCACGCCTGCGACGCCCTGGTGATGCTCGGCACCGATTTCCCCTACAAGCAGTTTTTTCCGACCGACTGCCAGGTCGTGCAGATCGATATCCGTCCGGAAAATCTAGGCCGGCGCTGCAAGATCGATCTCGGCGTCGTTGGCGACGTCAAGCTGACCATCGAGGCGCTGCTGCCGCTCCTCAAGACCAAGACGCAGCGCAAGCACCTCGACGACGCGATCGCGCACTACCAAAAGGCGCGCGAGGGCCTCGACTCGCTCGCCAAGGGTACGCCGGGAGCTAAGCCGATCCATCCGCAATATCTGGCGAAGGTCATCAGCGATCATGCGAGCGAGGATGCCGTGTTCACCGCCGATGTCGGCACGCCGACGGTATGGGCCGCGCGCTATCTCGACATGAACGGCCGCCGCCGGCTGATCGGCTCCTTCGTGCACGGTTCGATGGCCAACGCCATGCCGCAGGCGATCGGCGCGCAGGCCTCGCGGCCCGGCCGCCAGGTGATCTCGCTCTCGGGCGACGGCGGCTTCACCATGCTGATGGGCGATCTGATCACGCTGACGCAAATGAAGCTGCCGGTGAAGATCGTCGTCTTCAACAACGGCGTGCTCGGCTTCGTCGCGCTCGAGATGAAGGCGGCCGGCTTCGTCGACACCAATGTCGATCTTCAGAACCCGGATTTCGCGGCGATGGCGCGCGCGATGGGCATCTTCGCCAGGCGCGTCGAGGATCCCGGCGAGCTCCCCGGCGCGATGCAGGAGATGCTGGCCCACAACGGGCCGGCACTGCTCGACGTCGTCACTGCCAAGCAGGAGCTGTCGATGCCGCCGACGATTACGCCCGAGCAGATCAAGGGTTTCAGCCTTTGGGTCCTGCGCGCCGTGATGAACGGCCGAGGCGACGAGGTGCTCGATCTCGCGAAGACCAATCTGCTGCCGCGTTGATTTCGGCTGAGGTAATTCGGTTCACCCCTCCCGAAGGGAGAGGTCGGATCGCATAAAATGCGATCCGGGTGAGGGGTTACAGTCTCACTGACCGCTGCGGCCCCTTACCCGGATTGCTTCGCAATCTGACCTTGCGTCCGAAAAATTTGCCAGAATGTGCGAACGGGCGGTTCTGACCAACCGCCCGCCGCTCTCCCCATCGGGGAGAGGTGGACCCCGAGCCTCTTGCAGAGGTTAACCCCGCTTCACCGACGGCGCAGGCAGCTGCTCGTCGCGGCGCTGGAAGCGCTGCCAGTGCAGCACGATGCCGATCAGAAGCGCCGGGACGAAGCCCAGCGCGATCAGGAAATGCGGCAGTTGCTTCGGCGAGATGAAAGCGATGGCGATGTCGGAGATCAGCCAGAGTGCGGCGAACATCACCGCGAAATCCAAGCGCGGGCAGCGCAGATAATAGAACACCGCGGTGATGACGATGGCTGGCCCGATCGCGATGCCGATCATGACCGTCGTCAGCTCCTTCGGCGTCAGCGCGTCGAGCATCATCGCTGCCAACAGCCAGATTGCGGCGAACATGGCGACGATGTCGAGCGGATGCCGCAACCCAATTCCTCTCGCAGGAAACGCACTATCGTTGTGGCCGCAAACCCCGTCCGTCAAGTAAAATACGCCTATTCCTCGTCGCTTCCGGGCGTCGGGCGCAGCATGAAATGACCGAAGGCGGAGGCGATCGGCCTATTCGCATCGTCCTGCCAGGCCCGCGCCTCGAAGGCGACGATGCGCCGGCCCTGCTTGACGATCGAGACATTGGCAAAGCTGTCCAGCGCGCGGCCGGAACGCAAATAGTTGACAGTGAGTCCGATCGGTTTGGGTAGTGCGGCGATCCCGAGCTCGCGCGTCACGCCGACGATCGCCGTGGTCTCGAGGAAGGCCCCGGTCATGCCGCCATGGATGGCAGGCAGGATCGGATTGCCGATGATCTTTGGCGAGAACGGCATCGTCAGCGTGCCGTCGTCGTTGATGCGAATGCCGAGCCAGCGCGCGAACGGGCTGCTCGCGAACGCGCCGTCCGGGTCCTCCGGCGCCTCCAGCGTCGGGATGCTGCGCAAATCCATCCTGCGGTCCGCCAGCATGTTGGTGCGATTGGCGCCGATCATGAAGCAGGCGGTCGCGGTCGCGACCGGATCGCCCTCGGATTCCTGATAGGCGGTGGAGCGCACGAACGCGATCGAGCGGGTGGTACGGTAGCAGACCGAATGCGCCTTGATGTCGAGGCCAGGGGTCGCCGGTTTCTGGTAGTCGATGCGCAGATCCAGCGTCGCGATCGCGCTTGTGCCGTCGAGCGCGAGCTGCACCGCCATGCCGCAGCTCTCGTCCAGCATCGCCGTGACGACGCCGCCGTGCAGCACACCGGTCTCGGTGTCGCCGACGAACACGGGCCGGAAGGGCAGGCTCGACCAAGCCTCGCCCGGCCCGAACCGGTCGAGCTGGAGCCCGCTGATATGGCCGTAGTCGGAGCGGCGGCCCTGGATGGCCTCGGCGAGTTCCTCGAACGGGAGCGTGGTCGGAGAGGTGGACATCGTGACGTTCTAGACCAGTGCCGCGCGCCGCGCAAAACCCCGCGTGCGCCGTCTAAGGCTGGTCTGCCGGGGGGCGGTTTGGCCTCGACAGAGCCGGGCGAAGCAACGATGGTGGGCGTCCTGTTCGTCCACTACCCGTAAGGAGTGCCCATGGCCGATCCCGACACGCCCGCCACCAGCCAGGGTCCCGTCACCATTTCGAGCTCCAGCGCGGAGCGGGCGCCCATCGTCTATTTCGACGGCGCCTCCTGCTTCGGCCACCACAACGGTGCGATCCAGATCGAGCTCGCCGCGAACCTCTTGATGCCGGTCGGCGCCGCCGTCAGGGTCGACGTGGTCCAGACCGCGCATCTGCGCTGTAGCGTCGCCGCGGCGCTGGCGCTGCGCGAGGCGCTCGACAAGGCGCTCGCGATGTATCAGCAGGGGCGGCAGCAGCCGACGGAGGAGATTCCGGCTGTGAAGAATTGAGGCTGGCAGCGAATCAGCCTGCGAGATTTGCGTTCAGGCAGCACTTCTTGAACTTCTTTCCGCTGCCGCATGGGCAGGGGTCGTTGCGGCCGACGTGTCGGAACGGGTTGCGTTCGGGATCATAGAATGACACCGGTGCTGGTTTCTTTGCGCGAGGCTCCGGATTGAAGGCGGCCCATGTCGACAGTTCCAGAATCGTGTCGTCGAATAAGGTCAAGTCATTTTCGGCGCGGAACGGCGGAGCATCGGGATTGTCGAGCGTGTATTGCAGATCTCCTTCGAAATCCGCGTATGAAAGCCACCCTTTCTCGATGAATCCTTGTGCAAAGGCGCGTTCAACCAACGGCTTCAGACTGGAGAGTCCAAGCCAGGCAATCGATTGCTGCCAACCGGACCAGACATAACAATAATCTTGCGGCCGAAGCCGGTCATAGCACTCGCGCAAGAATTGTTCGGACCATGCGCGCGAAACGTCTCCGCGCAAGGTCAATAGCGCGATCGCCTCGATCATGCGTGAACGCACGAATTCTTCGGCATCTTCATCATAGATGATGTCGCACAATGGCTGCAGGTTGCCATCGAACACGGAGGCCATCACGCGGTGAGTCGTCTCGGTGATTGCACCGCCCAAGACCGCATCCACGACGTCGGGGGGCTTGCGCAAAAATCTTGCAAGCACCGGGTAGGCAGGCTTCACGCGCCATTCGCCAAGGAGGTGGAACGCGAAGAACAGCGCTTCTTTGTAATTCGTTCGATCAGGCGATTCGATTTCTTCGAAGGCACGCAAGAAGACGGGAATGACCGAGTCCTTGTCAGCCCGCGCCGCCTGAATCGCTTCGGTCGGAAAACCCGCCTTCTTGTTGAGGCCTTCAAGGATCTGCAACGGGTCCATGTCGTGTCCTCCGATAGAGCGGCTTGTTTCCATCTCACCCGTTCGCCACATGCACCTTCGGCTTCTTGCCGTCGTTCCACTTGCCGTCGAGCGCGCGCTCGATCTGCGCAGCAAGTTGCAGCAGCAGGCCGTCATTGGCCTGCTTGGCAATGGCCTGGATGCCGAGCGGCAGGCCGTGCTCGTGGGTCGCCATCGGCATCGAGATCGCGGGCATGCCGCAGAGATTGGCGAGCGGCGTAAACGCAAAATTGCGCCAGAGTTTGCCGAACCAGTCGAGCACGTCGGGATTGTCGGAGATGGTGAGATACTCTTTCGTGCCAACCTTCGGCGTCGGCAGCGCGGTGATCGGCGTCAGGATCACGTCCCACTGCTCGAAGAAGGCACCGAAGCCGCGCGAAATCGTGTTGAACACGCCTTGCATCTTCGCGCGCTCGGCGAAGCTGGTGTGCCGGCCTGCTTCCCAGATGCGGATGTTCATGGGTTCGATGAGATCTTCCGGCGGCCGTTCCAACCCGCGCGCGGCGAGCATGTTGGAAATCACCACGGCAAAATTGCTGATGTAGCAGGCGGTCTGCGCCTCGAATGCGGCGCGAAAGTCGAGCTCGGGCAAGGCATAGTCGACGTGATGACCAAGGCCTTCGAGGAAGCGGCCGGTCTTCGCCAACTCGGCGGCGATGTGCGGCGTCGCGGTGTAGTCGCCCCAATTGTGCGACAGCGCAATTCGCAACTTGCCCGGATCGCGCTTGATCATCTCGCTGTAAGGCTGCGCCGTGGTCCAGAACGGCATGAACTCGCCGGGCGCGGGTCCGCGGGCGTGGTCGACGAAGACAGCGGTGTCGCGCACGGAGCGCGACTGGCAACCCTGGATCGAGACGAGGCCGGTGAGGTCCGACATGTGCGGGGCGAGCGAGAACACGCCGCGCGAGACCTTCAGCCCGATATTGCCGTTGACGCCGGCGGGAATGCGGATCGAGCCGCCGCCGTCGGTTGCATGCGCGATCGGCACCACGCCGGCCGCGACCATCGCCGCACTACCCGCCGACGAGCCGCAGGTGGTGTAGTCGGTGTCCCAGGGATTGCGCGTGACATAAACGGCGGGATTGTCCGCCGAACTGCACACGCCGAATTCCGGCGTCGTGGTTCGCCCGATCAGGTTCAGCCCGGCCTGACGGAATTTTCCGGTGAGGAACGTGTCGGCGGCGGCGCGATTGCCGCGCATCAGGAGCGAGCCCATCTCCTGAAGCCGGCCCTTCATGGTCGGCCCCAAATCCTTCATCAGGAACGGCAGGCCGGCGAACGCACCGGCGAGATTGGCGCCGTCCTTGGCCGGGTCGGCGATCACGTCCTCGAACAGCTCGACCACGCCCGAAAGCGCCGGATTGACCTTGGCGACGCCGGCGGCGGCCTGGCGCGCCAAGTCCTTCGCCGTGAGCTCGCCCTTGCGGACGCGCGCCGCCAGCCCCACGCCATCGTGCTGCGCCCATTCGTTCCAGCTCATCGGCAAAGTCATGCGGTCCAAACCTCTTCGTGCGGCGCCATCTTAGTTTCGCACAGGAACAGTTTAATCAACTGAGCCGGCGCGAAGGGCAGGGTTGCGCCGGATGGAGGGGTCGTTGGCGAGCCGGCGTTGCATGCGCACGCATCAATTCGAGAGTTTTGCGATCACTGCAACCGGCCCGCCGCCGGCCGGCCCCTGGTGCTCGGCGCCACCGGAGACGTAGACCGCACTGGTGCCTGCGAGGCCGGCGATCAGGCCGCCGACCGCGGCGCGGGCGTGGCGTGTCGAGCTGATGTCGGTGTCTTCCAGCATGGTGTGGCGCAAGCCGCGCACGCTGCCGTTCGGCGAGGCCTCCGTCTTGGCGAAGATATTGACGAACTCGCGCCCTGCGGTTGCCTGCGGCGCGATCCCGAGTCCGACGCTGTTCAGCGCTGCGATCACCGCGGCGGAGTCGATGGCGTCGCTCATCACGGCGTGCCCGATCTCGAACTGGCTCACCGATGACGCCGAATTGCCGAGCACGATGACGACGTTGTGCATCAGCTCGATGCCGGCCGAGGTGGAGGCAACCTTCGAGAACCAATTGTAGCGCCGCAGCACGTCCCCGTCGCCGATATCGGATGCGATCTCGCCAAGCGCGACCGCAACCCCGAGCGCGGAGGCGCCGCGCGAATACGCCATCGAGCCGTAGGCGCTGGTCGTCGCCGTTTGGTTGCCGCGCGCGCTTGCGGCCTCGACACGGTCGCTGGTCAGCAGCGGGCACTTGATCTGCACGAAATGGACGTCGGCGGGATCAGTGATCCCAGCATCGTCCATCGCGGCTTTCACGGCCTTGGCCGTTTCCGCGATCTGCGCGGAGCGTCCGAGCTCTTCGGGGAGGAAATCCCTCGTGTGTGCCATACCGATGCTCAGGCGTTTGCCGGAGATGCCTGCCGGCCGGTGCTCGATCTCCTGGCGCGTGAATACGGTGATGTGCGGGCTGAGCACGCCCTCGGTGCCGCCGGACATCACGAAGGCGATGCGCTGCTCGACCTCGTGCGGAGCAAGGCCTAGATGGGGCGCCAGCGCGGTGCACAGCGCAGCAACCGCGTATTCCCGGGTGAAATCATTGACGCCGCCATTGCCCTCGGTCTTGCCGAGGATCGCCAGGATCGATGCCGGATCGATCGCGCCGGAGCCGATCATGCTCATGAGGCCGGACACGTCGCCGGGGCCTTTGGTGGCGATCCTGATGACGCTGACCGATGTCGTCCGCATTATAGTCCTCGTGTGGAGTTCAGGGGCCCGGCGGACAAACCAGCCGCTGAACCGGAGCGGCTGTCAAGATGCTGTTGTGGCCTTTGTGTCGCTGACAGAAGCAAGTAACGTCGCGCTATTCTCGATAGTTCACCGTCATCCGGCTATTTTGGTCTGGCGCGAAGGAGAGAGCCTGCCACCCGCACGATTGTGGCGAGATCGCATCGCACCAGCAAAAAAACCTCTGTCGACGGTTGCGCGCCGCACCTTGATGAATCAACCTTGGTTGGTCCATAAGCGGCGTCCCGCGGCCCGGTTTCGGTTTCCGCGTTGCGTGCTTGGATAGAGGGGTTCTCGCGTGGCGAATATCAACCAGAAAATTGCGCAGGAGCTTGGGGTTCGCCCGGAGCAGGTCGAGGCGGCGGTGACGTTGCTCGACGGTGGCGCCACGGTTCCCTTCATCGCCCGCTACCGCAAGGAAGCGACCGGTGCGCTCGACGACACGCAATTGCGCAACCTGGAGGAGCGCCTAGCTTACCTGCGCGAGCTCGAAGACCGCCGCAAGGCCATCCTCGAATCGGTACGCGAGCAGGGCAAGCTCGACGCGGCCTTGGAAGCGACCATTCTCGCCGCCGACAGCAAGGCGCGGCTCGAAGACATCTATCTGCCGTTCAAGCCGAAGCGCCGCACCAAGGCGGAGATCGCCAGGGAAGCCGGCCTCGAGCCGCTCGCCAATAAGCTGATGGCGGAGCCTGCCAGCGATCCGAAACTCGTGGCCGAAGCCTTCGTCAACGCCGAGAAGGGCGTCGCGGATGCTGCCGCCGCACTGGACGGTGCCCGCGCCATCCTGGTCGAGCGTTTTGATGAGGATGCCGACCTGATTGGCGCTTTGCGCGAGGAGATGTGGACCAATGCGCGCATGGCATCCAAGGTGCGCGACGGCAAGAAGACGGAAGGCGAGAAGTTCGCCGACTATTTTGATTTCTCCGAGCCACTGACCAAGCTGCCCTCGCACCGCATCCTCGCGATGTTCCGTGGAGAAAAAGAAGAAATCCTCGACCTCCAGATCCAGGCCGAGGCTGAGGCGCCGCCCGCGGGCGTGCCGGGCGCCTATGAGTTGAAGATCATGAAGCGGTTCGGTATCGCCGATCTCAAGCGGCCCGGCGACCGCTGGATGATCGACACCGTGCGCTGGGCCTGGCGCACCAAGATCCAGGTGCATCTCAACATCGATCTGCGCATGCGGCTGTGGAATGCGGCCGAGACAGAGGCCGTGCGCGTGTTCGCCTCGAACCTGCGCGACCTCTTGCTTGCCGCGCCCGCCGGCACCCGCGTCACCATGGGGCTCGATCCCGGCTTCCGCACCGGCGTCAAGGTCGCCGTGATCGACGCAACAGGCAAGGTGGTCGACACTGCCGTGATCTATCCGCACGAGCCGCAGCGGCAGTGGAACGAGGCGCTCGCGATCCTCGGCAAGCTGGCGCTGAAGCATCGCGTCGAGCTGATCGCGATCGGCAACGGCACTGCATCGCGCGAGACCGACAAGCTCGCAGCCGACCTCGTCAAGGGCCTGCCCGACTTGAAGATGACCAAGATCGTGGTGTCGGAGGCTGGCGCGTCGGTCTATTCGGCCTCCGCCTTTGCTTCGCAGGAATTGCCGAGCCTGGACGTCACCTTGCGCGGCGCGGTCTCGATTGCCCGGCGCCTCCAGGACCCGCTCGCCGAGCTCGTCAAGATCGAGCCCAAGGCGATCGGCGTCGGCCAGTATCAGCACGATCTCGGCGAGGCCAAGCTCGCTCGCTCGCTCGATGCCGTGGTCGAAGACTGCGTGAACGCCGTTGGCGTCGACGTCAACACTGCCTCCGCGCCGCTGCTCGCGCGGGTGTCAGGTGTAGGCTCCGGCCTCGCACAGAGCATCGTGCAGCATCGCGACGCCAACGGCCCGTTCAAGTCGCGAAAGGCACTGAAAGACGTGCCGCGGCTCGGGCCGAAGGCGTTCGAGCAGTGCGCGGGCTTCTTGCGCATTCTCGGCGGCGAGGACCCGCTCGATGCCTCCGGCGTGCATCCGGAAACCTATCCGGTGGTGCGGCGGATTCTCAGCGCCACCAAGAGCGATATCAAGGCACTGATCGGCAACAGCGATATCGTGCGCATGCTGAAGCCGAAAGACTATGTCGACGAAACATTCGGTCTGCCGACCATCACCGACATCCTGCGCGAACTGGAAAAGCCCGGCCGCGACCCGCGCCCGGCGTTCAAGGCCGCGGTGTTCAAGGAAGGCGTCGAGGAGATCAAGCATCTCAAGAAGGGCATGATCCTGGAGGGCACGGTGAGCAACGTCGCCGCCTTCGGCGCCTTTGTCGACATCGGCGTGCACCAGGACGGGCTCGTCCACATCTCGGCGATGTCGAAGACCTTCATCAAGGATCCCCGCGAGGTGGTGAAGCCCGGCGACATCGTCAAGGTAAAGGTGCTGGACTTCGAGGTCGCACGCAAGCGCATCTCGCTGACGCTGCGGCTCGACGACGAGGTCGGCGAGAAGAAGGATGCGCCCGGCATGCAGCGCGACAATTCGCGCAACACCGCCCGCATGACATCGTCGGCGCCGCGCAAGCAGGAGTCCTCCGGCGGCGGCGCTCTCGCCGAAGCCCTGCGCCGCGCAGCCGAGAAGAACGGCGGCAAGCGGGCGTGATGTCCTAACATCTCCCCGCTCTTCCGCGGGGAGAGGTCGGAATTCGCGCGCAGCGCAAATTCCGGGTGAGGGGGGAGCCCCCGCGAGTTGAGCTGCTCAACGTACGGAGAGCTCTATCCACGTCGTCATTGCGAGTGCAGCGAAGCAATCCAGACTGCCTTCGCCGGGACAGTCTGGATTGCTTCGTCGCAAGGGCTCCTCGCAATGACGAGGAGAGGGCGGGTCCGCGTCCCTGACTTCTGCGTCAGAATCTGGCGCATTTGTAAGTTGAAGGCGGCCGTCCATTCTTCTCATCTGATCCTTCTCGCGCGGCAGAACTGTCGCTGCGCAGCACGGAGGATGCTTCGATGAACAGCAGGTTTCTCAAAGGCCTCACCGCGGTGACGATCGCCGCGACGCTGGCGGTCGCTTCGCCGGTTCTCGCTCGAGGTGGAGGCGGCGGCTTTGGCGGCGGCGGGCACTTCGGTGGCGGCATGCACGCGGGCGGCTTCGGCGGAGGAATGCGCGGAGGCGGCATGCATGTCGGTGGCATGGGCGGCGCCCATTTCGCCGGCGCCCGCTTTGGCGGACCGGCCTTCGGCGGCGCCCGTTTTGCCCATGTCGGCGGACCGGCCTTTGGCGGGCCACGTTTCGCGCATGCCGCGATCGGGCCGCGCTTCGCCGGCGCCGGCTTGCACGGCAGGCCTTTCATCGGCCGTCATGCCTTCTTCCATCACCGCCATTTCCGTCGTTTCGCCGTCTTCGGCGCGCCGTTTGTCTACGCCGGCTACTATGACGGCTGCTGGCGCAGGAGCTGGACGCCCTATGGATGGCAATGGGTCAATGTGTGCGGAGACACTTGGTACTAGCATCGCCGTACCGCACCATTGTCGCGATCGCCACCGGGCGGTTCCGCTCAGCCCCGGGACGGGATAGTCTGATGGCGATCGTCGCGCGGAGTTTGTCATGACCGGAGGTCACCGCCGCATCCTGGTCGTCGAGGACGATCCGGAAACCGCAGGCCAGCTCGTCGAGGAATTGACGACCTCCGGCTACGACGTCGATCTCGCCGCCACGGGGCGCGAAGCCCTCAGCCACGGCGCCGCGCGCGACTATGCCGTGATCACCATCGACCGCATGCTGCCCGACATCGACGGCATTACCGTGATGCGGCAATTGCGTGACGACGGCATCGCCTCCCCCTTCCTGATCATCTCCGCGCTCGGCGAGGTTGACGACCGCGTCCGGGGCCTGCGCGCCGGCGGCGACGACTATCTCGTCAAGCCGTTCTCCTTCGTCGAACTTCTTGCGCGGCTGGAGGCGCTCGGCCGCCGCAGCGAGACCATTGCCAAGGAGACGATCCTGCGGATCGGCGATCTCGCCGTCGACCTGATCGCCCGCAGCGCCAGCCGACGCGGCCGGAAAATTCCGCTGCTGCCGCGCGAGTTTCAGCTGCTCGAATATCTCGTCCGCAACGAAGGCCGCGTCGTCTCCCGGGCGATGCTGCTCCAGCATGTCTGGGACCTGCACTTCGATCCCTCCACCAACATCATCGACGTCTATGTCGGACGCGTCCGCCGCAAGGTCGACGATGCCCAGGCCTATCCACTGATCCACACCATCCGCGGCATCGGATATTGTCTCCGTGCTCCTGGTTAAGACGCTCCGGTCCTCGACGTTCAGGCTGGCGCTGATCGCGATCGCGGCGTTCGGACTGATCGTCGCGGCGATCATGGCTTACGTCTATTTCGGCACACTGGCCTATGTGCAGAGCCAGGTCGGCGACGCCGGCGACCACGCCGGCTTCAAGCACATGATCGGGCTCGCGATGACCGCGGTCGCCGTGCTGCTCCTGGTGCTGGCCGGCCTTGCCGCCGTGCTGGTGACGCGGCGCACGGTCGGGCGGATCGAACAGATCAATGCTACCAGCCGCGCCATCATGCTTTCGGGCCTGGACCAGCGTATTCCGCTGCGCGGCAGTCACGACGAATGGGACCGCGTTGCCGAAAACCTCAATCAGATGCTCGACCGCATCGAGACGCTGATGGGCGAGGTCAAGCAGGCCAGCGACAACGTCGCCCACGATTTGCGCACGCCGCTGACGCGGATGCGCGGCAGGCTGGAAAAGGCCTATCATAACCAGCGCAACGACGAGGCGGATGCCGCGCTGATCGGCGACACCATCGCCGATCTCGATGCCGTGCTCGGCATGTTCGCCTCCATCACCCGCATCTCGGAGATCGAGAGCCGCGCCCGCAAAAGCGCCTTTCGCGCGCTCAACCTCGCCGAGATCGCCGGCGAGGTTGTCGAGCTCTACGATGCCGCGGCCGAGCAGGTCACAACCCGGCTCAGCCTCGGCGGGGACCGCGAGGTGCTAATCACCGGCGACCGCGACCTGCTGTTCGATGCCATCGCCAATCTCGTCGACAACGCGATCAAGCACGGCCGCGCGGGCGGGCGGGTGAGCGTGACCTGTCGCAGCACCAATGAGGGGGCGGTGATCGCGGTTGCTGACGACGGCCCGGGCATTCCGGCGGATCAGCGCGATCACGTGTTCAAGCGCTTCTACCGGCTCGAACAGAGCCGCTACACCCCGGGCAACGGCCTGGGCTTGAGCCTCGTCGCGGCCGTTGTGCACCTCCATGGCGCCGCGATCGCACTGCATGACAATACACCGGGCCTGGCGGTCCGGCTCAGCTTCCCGCCGCACCTGCCCTAGAGATCGATCACGCCGCGGCGTGCCGCATGCGCCACCGCGTCGGTGCGGCCGGTGGCGTCCAGCTTGTCGAACAGCGAGCCGACATGGAATTTCACGGTGTGCACGGAGATGCCGAGCTCGCGCGCGATCATCTTGTTGGAGGCGCCCTCGGCCATCAGCGCCAGCACGTCGAGCTCGCGCTGGGTCAGTGCGATGTCGTCGGGCATGCTGCGCGAATGATAGGCGACAACTGCCGCCGCTGCTCGCTCGCCGGGCGCGGCGAGGCGAAGCCCGGCGACGCTGCCGAGCAGGGTGGCCAGCCGGTCGGCGAGGGCGGGATCGTCAATCTCCAGGGCGAGCACGATCTCCGGCGCGTTGTCTTCGCTCACGCCTCCGGCCTCTCGCCGATCGTGACCTTGAAGTCGATCGGCTCGCCGCCGCGGCGCGCTGCGACGCCGACCACCGTGCCAACGCTCGCAGGTCCCAGCGTCCGCGACAGCGCGCGCACGCCGGACAGTTTTTGGTCGTTGACCGCCACGATGACGTCGCCCTGGCGGATCCCGGCCGCGGCCGAGGGGCCGGCCTTGTCGACGTTCATCACCATCGCTCCGACGCCGTCGTCGAGCCGCACCGGCTGGAGCCCGAGGCCGAGATAGCCGCGGGCGACGCGGCCGCGTGTTTCGAGCTGCGCCGCGACCCGCTCGATCGTCGCCGCTGGGATCACCAGCACCCGCCGCGGACCGAGCACGGCCATGCCGAAGGCTTCGCCCGCTGCATCGAGCGCGAGGCCGCCCTCCTGGCTGGGACGCAGGAGGACGTCGAGCTCGATCCGGGCATCGATGTCGCCGCCGCGCAGGCTGCGCCAGCTCTTGCCGGACAGTGATACCATTCCCAGCGCGGCGCTCGGCGTATCGCGGTTGGTGGCGACCACGACTGACAGGGCGCCGAGGGCAGGGACCGTGGTGGTCAATTTGATCGGAGCGATGCCGGTGTCGGCGCGCAACAAGGCGATGTCGGTCGTATGGTCGCGGCCGGCAATCGTGGCGGCCATCCGGCTGCCGTCGGCGAGGCCGATCTCGACCTCACCCTCCTCGGCCAGCGCCTCGTCGGCGGTGACAATGAGGCCGGACTTCCAGACGAAGCCGGTGGCGCGAGAGCGGTGCGAATGCACGGAAACGACGGACGGTGCGGCGCGCGCCACCAAGTCCGCAAGCGCGGATGATAGCGAGGACAGAGGGGTGAGGTCGGTCATGGAAAGCTCCTGTAAGCTGTCATCAATCTGGGATGTCGCGGGTGGTTCGGAAACTGGCCGGATGGCCAGGACCTTGCTCCGTAACGCCACGGCCGACGAATATGTGATTGGGAGCTACTCACGAGAACGTGTAGCAATTGCCAATTCCGCCGCATGGCCTCAACGATTTTCAGCGAGCCCTGACTGATGAGCCTCGACCTCACCCGCCGCACCCTGCTTCATCTCGCCGGCGCCGCCTCGCTTGCCGTAGCCGCCGCGGCCGCGGCGCGCGCCGAGGGAAATCCCCAAGGCGGCGGGCCAACCTATGCCAGCCGCACGCCGATGCGGGTCGGCATGGTGACGCTCCGGGTCAAGAATCTCGACGTGGTTGCCGACTACTATCGCGACGTGATCGGGCTCACCGTAATGGAGCGGTCGGGCACCGCCGCAAAGCTCGGCACCGCCGGGATCGCGCTGCTCGTGCTCGAGGCGCGTCCCAAAGCCGTGATCGAGCCGCGCGATTCAGCCGGTCTCTACCACACCGCCTTCCTGATGCCGACGCGCAAGGATCTCGCGCGCTGGCTGGTGCATGCGGCCTCGCATCGCGTGCGGCTGTCGGGCTTTGCCGATCATCTCGTCAGCGAATCCGTCTATCTCGACGATCCCGAAGGCAACGGCATCGAAGTCTATGCCGACCGCGATCCCTCGCAATGGCAATGGAGCGAGGGCGTCGTGAAGATGGCGTCCGACGAGCTCAACATTCCCGACCTCTTGTCGCTGACGAATGCGCGCGTTGCCGATTATGCCAAGGCGCCGGACGGCCTGCGTATCGGCCACATGCATTTGCGCGTCGGCGATCTCGCGCAGGCGGAAAGCTTTTATCACGGCACGGTCGGCCTCGACCCGACCCGCCGCCGCAACGGCGCCGCGTTCCTGTCGTCGGGCCGCTATCACCACCACCTCGGCATGAATGTCTGGCAGAGCCAGGGCGCCGGCCAACGCGACGATGCCACCACGGGGCTCGCCTGGTTCTCGCTGGTGACGGAGAAGCAGGACCTGCTCGCCGCACAGGAAGAGCGCCTGCGCAAGGGCGGCGCGGAAGTCACGGCGCTTGTGAATGGCGTCGAGGCTATCGATCCCTGGGGTACGCGGGTGCGTCTGCTCAAGGTTTGATCGGGCGCGCGAGCACTGCTAATACCCGCGCAGCACAACCTGATTTTAAGGGATCTGCACCCGCCATGCGCGATTTCCACGGCGTCTTTCCCTATCTCGTCTCGCCCGTCGATGCCGACGGCGCGGTGCGGACCAATGTGCTCGGCAAGCTCTGCGACGATCTGATCGGCGCCGGCGTGCACGGTCTGACCCCGCTCGGTTCGACCGGCGAATTCGCCTATCTCAATGCCGCGCAGCGAACGGAGGTAGTCCGGACCACGATCGAGGCCGCGAACCGCCGGGTGCCGGTCGTGGCCGGTGTGGCCTCCACCTCCACAGCAGATGCGGTGGCGCAGGCCAAGACATACGAGAAGCTCGGCGCCGACGGCATTCTGGCGATTCTGGAGGCGTACTTCCCGCTCGCCGACGCCCAGATCGAGTCCTATTTCCGCAGCATCGCGGATGCCGTGGACATCCCCGTCGTCATCTACACCAATCCGCAATTCCAGCGCTCCGATCTCACGCTCGACGTCGTCGCCCGCCTCGCCGAGCATCCGCGCATCGGCTACATCAAGGACGCCTCGACCAATACCGGCCGGCTGCTCTCGATCATGAATCGCTGCGGCGATTCCCTGCGCGTGTTCTCGGCATCAGCTCACATCCCCGCCGCGGTGATGCTGATCGGCGGTCTCGGCTGGATGGCGGGCCCGGCCTGTGTTATCCCGCGCCAGAGCGTCGCGCTCTACGACCTCTGCAAGGCCGCCCGCTGGGACGAGGCCATAGCGCTCCAGCGCAGGCTGTGGCGGATCAACGAGGCCTTCGCCCGCTTCAATCTCGCCGCCTGCATCAAGGCGGGGCTTTCGATCCAGGGCTACGACGTCGGCGATCCCGTCCCGCCGCAGGCCGCGCTCAACGCCGAGCAGCGCAAGGTCGTCGAAGCGGCGCTGCGAGACCTGGCATAGCCATCTACCAAGCGGCTATATGCCCAGGGAACGCGCTTTCCAAAGGGCAAACCGCTCCAATTTGCCGGCGCACAGAAACTTCCGTTCGACTGCTGCGTTGCCGCGTGAGCCGACGTCAGGCCCGGCACCTGATGCATTTGTGCTCGAGCAAAACTCTCTTGCAGCACGCGGTGATTGCCCATGGAACGTCGCTACGGAATTGCTGCGGCAGTCTTGGCTGCCCTGTTGCTTGTGGCAACAGCCACGAAAATGCATTTCGCGCCATGGACCGGTCCGGTTGCGCGAGCCGTTGAACAGCGTGGCCCGCTGTCTGAAGCCGAACGGGCGACGATCGACATCTTCGAACGCGTATCTCCGTCAGTCGTCCAGGTTGCGGCGAAATCAGCAGCCAATCCCCTCATGGGAGAGGAAGGGCAGGGCGCCGCCTCCGGCACCGGATTCGTCTGGGACCGCGACAGTCACCTCGTCACCAACAATCATGTGGTGGCAAGTGGCGGCGAAATCGCGGTGCGCTTCGCGTCAGGCGAGGTGGCACAAGTCGATCTTATCGGTACGGCTCCGAACTACGACCTTGCGGTCCTGCGGATCAGGAGCGTGCGCGAGCTTCCTCCGCCCGTGCCGCTTGGCAGTTCGAGCGATTTGAAAGTTGGGCAATCGGCGTTTGCAATTGGCAATCCCTTCGGATTGGACCAATCGATGACGAGTGGCATTATCAGCGCGCTCAAGCGCAGGCTGCCAACCCATGGAGGCCGGGAGATTGCCAACGTCATCCAGACCGACGCGGCCATCAATCCCGGCAATTCAGGCGGGCCGTTGCTGGACTCCGCCGGCCGGCTGATCGGCGTCACGACAGCGATCATATCGCCGTCCGGTTCGAATGCCGGGATCAGTTTCGCGATCCCCGCGGATATAGTCAACCGCGTGGTCCCCGAGCTCATTCGAAACGGCCGGGTGCCCACGCCGGGAATCGGCATTGTCGCGGCCAGCGAGGACATTGCGACACGGCTCGGCGTCGAAGGAGTGATTGTGGTCCGGACGGCCGCCGGAAGTCCTGCCGAGCGGGCAGGGATTCGTGGTGTCAACATGTCGACGGGCGCGGTCGGAGACATCATCACGGCGGTCGAAGGCAAGCCGGTGCGGCGCCTCTCTGATGTTACCGATGCGCTGGAGCAGGCCGGCGCCGGTCGTACCGTTCGGCTCACCGTCAAGCGGGGCACGGAGACCCGTGATGTAAAAGTAGACATCATCGACGTCGACAGGTCCTAGCTGGCCGATCTGCGCCATCAAAGGGGCGTGGCACGCATTGCAGATGTGTCGGGGCTCGGTTGTCTCGCCCGTAAAATCGGCTAAAACCGCCGCGATCGTTTTCCGGATTTCGAGGACCCAGCGGAATGAACATTCTTCCCGGCAATTTGCGTTTCGGAGCGGGGCAGCCCGTCAGGCGTTTGGAAGACCAGCGGCTGCTCACCGGGAAGGGCCAATTCATCGACGACAAGCCGGAGGACGGCGCGCTGTGGTTGCATGTGCTGCGCTCGCCGCATGCGCACGCGAAGATCGTCTCGATCGACACCAGCGCGGCGGCCGCGATGCCCGGCGTGACCGCGATCTACACCGGTGCCGATCTGATCAGGGACGACGTTGGCACCATCCCTACGCTGAGCATCTTCAAGCGCCCCGACGGCAAGCCGATGACGGTACCGCCGCGGCGGCTGCTCGCCCACGAGGTGGTGCGTTACGGCGGCGAGGCGGTAGCGGCGGTGGTGGCCGCCTCGCGTGCCGACGCGCAGAGCGCCGCCGAAGCGATCGTGATCGAATATGACGTGCAGCCTCCTGTGGTCGATCCGGTTGAGGCCGTGAAGCCCGGCGCGCCCGTGGTGTGGCCCGAGGCGCCCGACAACATCGTCGGCGCGATGAGCTATGGCGACGCCGCCAAGGTGGACGAGGCCTTCGCCAACGCCGCGCACACGGTCGAGCTTGATCTCGTCAGCCAGCGCCTGGTGCCCTCCGCGATGGAGCCGCGCTCGACCATTGCCGAGATCGACAAGAAGTCGGGCAGGCTCCTGCTGCATGTGCAATCGCAGACCCCGGCCTCGACCCGCGACGTGCTGGCGGAGGCCGTGCTGAAGCGTCCAAAAGACAGCGTGCGCGTGCTGGTCGGCGATATCGGCGGCGGATTCGGCCAGAAGACCAACCTCTATCCCGAAGACGGCATTGTCGCCTATGCCGCGACCAAGCTGAACAGGAAGATCCGCTGGCGTGGCGACCGCACCGACGAGTTCATCGGCGGCACGCACGGCCGCGATCTCACCTCGACGGCGTCCTTCGCGCTCGACCAAAAGGGCAAGGTGCTCGCCTATCGCGTCAAGTCGATCGGCTGCACGGGCGCGTATTCCTCGGGTGCGGCCAACATCATTCCGCTGGTGCTCGGGCCGTTCGTGCAGACCGGCGTCTATGACCTGCCGCTGGTGCATTTCGAGGTGAAGTCGGTGATGACGCACACCGCGCCGGTCGGCGCCTATCGCGGCGCAGGCCGTCCAGAGGCGGTGTTCATCGTCGAGCGTCTGTTCGACGCCGCCGCGCGAAAAATCGGCATGGATCCGCGCGCGATCCGCAAAGTAAACTACATCAAGCCGGCGCAGCTGCCCTACACCAACGCTGCGGGGCAGGTCTACGATTCCGGCGCCTTCGCACACATGCTCGATCGCGCCGTGAAGCTCGCCGACTGGGACGGCTTTGTCGCGCGCAAGAAAGCCGCGAAGAAGAAGGGCCTGCTCTACGGCCGCGGGCTCACCTCCTATATCGAATGGACCGGCGGCCGCGCCCATACCGAAAAGGTCAGTCTGCATGCGACCTCGCAGGGCCGTGTCATCCTGCATTCCGGCACGATGGCGATGGGGCAGGGCTTGCAGACCACCTACACCCAGATGATCTCCGACACGCTCGGCATTGCCATGGACAAGATCGACGTCGTGCAGGGCGACACCGATCTGGCGATGGGCTTTGGCAGCGTCGGTTCGCGCTCGCTGTTCGTCGGCGGCACTGCGGTGGCGGTCTCCTCCAACGATTTGATCCAGAAGGCGCGCGAAAAGGCCGCGAACGTGCTCGAGACGTCGGTCGAGGACATCGAGTACCAGAGCGGCATGCTCACCGTGGTCGGTACCGACCGCAGCATCAGCCTGTTCGAGCTCGCCGAGAAGGAAGGCGGCGCTAAGCTCAGCGTCGATTCCGAAGGCGAGGTCGATGGTCCGAGCTGGCCGAACGGCACCCATATCTGCGAGGTGGAGATCGATCCTGAGACCGGCGTGTCCAAGGTCGTGCGTTACACCACGGTCGACGATGTCGGCGTGGCCGTGAACCCGATGCTGGTCACCGGCCAGATCCATGGCGGCGTCGCGCAGGGCATTGGGCAAGCGCTGTATGAAGGCGTGTCCTATGATGCCGAAGGCCAGCTGCTGACCGCGAGCTACCAGGACTATTGCATCCCGCGTGCCGATGACGTTCCGCCGATCGTGGTGGCGCTCGATGATTCCGCGCCCTGCCGCACCAATCCGCTCGGCGCCAAGGGCTGCGGCGAATCCGGCGCCATCGGCGGCCCGCCTTGCGTCACTAACGGCGTGATGGACGCGCTCGCCGAGCTCGGCATCACCCAGCTCAACACGCCGCTGACGCCGCAGAAGATCTGGAAGGCGATCAGGGACGCGAAGGCGGGCTAACGCTTTCAGTCGCCGTCATTGCGAGCACAGCGAAGCAATCCAGAGTCCCTCCGCGGAAACGGTCTGGATTGCTTCGTCGCAAGGGCTCCTCGCAATGACGGATGAGAGAGTCAAATCCCCAGCATCATCTTCGCGATGATGTCGCGCTGGATCTCGGATGTGCCGCCGAAGATCGTATAGGCCCGGCCGTTGAGATATTCCGGCACCACCGTCAGCATCTCCTCCGGCATCGCCGGCTCGTGATTGAGCTTGTAGAGCGGACGCATCGGCTCGACCGCAAGGGCGTCGTGGCCGATCACGTCGGCTCCGAGCCGCGTTACCGCTTGGCGGATTTCACTGTTGCGCAGCTTGAGGATCGACGACACCGCGCCGGGATTCTGCCCGGTCTGGAGCGCCGACAGCACGCGCAGCTCCGTCATTTCAAGTGCGTCGATGTCGACCTCGACCTCGGAGATGCGAGTGGCGATGTCGGGGCTGTCGATCGCGCGTCCGGTGAGATCGGACAGCGCCAGCTCCGAGATCGCCTTCAACCCCTCACGAAGTTTCGCCGACGCGATGCCGGAGCCGCGCTCGAACTCGAGCAAATATTTGCCGTAGGTCCAGCCCTTGCCCTCATCGCCGACGCGGTTCGCCACCGGCACCCGCACGTCATCGAAGAACACCTGGTTGACTTCGTGGTCGCCGCCGATAGTGAGAATGGGGCGCGTCGTGATGCCCGACGTCTTCATGTCGATCAGGACGAAGCTGATGCCGTCCTGCTGCCGCGGCCCGTCGCTGGTGCGCACCAGCGCGAACATGCGGTTGGCATGATGCGCATGCGTGGTCCAGATCTTGGTGCCGTTGATGATGTAATCGTCGCCGTCGCGCACCGCGCGCGTCTTCAACGAAGCGAGGTCGGAGCCGGAGCCCGGCTCGGAATAGCCCTGGCACCAATAGTCCTCGCCGGAGAGAATGCGCGGCAGATAGAAGTTCTTCTGCTCAGGGCTGCCGAAGCCGATGATGACGGGGCCGACCATCTTCACGCCCATCACGTTGACGTTCGGCACGCCGGCACGTGCGCTTTCGGTCTCGAAGATCCAGCGCTGCGCCGGCGTCCAGTCGGGCCCACCATGCTCCACCGGCCAGCCCGGTGCGCCCCAGCCTCGGGCGTTCAACGCGCGCTGCCAGGCCATGCCGATGTCGGGGTCGGAGAACACCGAGGGCGTCAACGCGGTGGCGCGCTTCATCTCGTCGGTGAGGTTTTTGGCGATGAAATCGCGCACCTCGTCCTGGAAGGCGCGCTCCTTGGCGTTGAACGACAGATCCATGATCCGCTCCCTCAGGCTGAAATGGCGGTGCGGCCAAGCTCGGCATGGCGGCGATAGTGATGCGCGCTGCCGCCGAACAGCGTGTCGAAGGCGACGAGGCGCTTGAAATAGGCGCCGACCTCGAGCTCTTCGGTGACGCCCATGCCGCCGTGAAGCTGGATTGCCTGCTCGCCGATGAAGCGCGCGCACCTGCCGATCTTCGCCTTCGCGCCCGACGCGGCCCGCGCGCGTTCGACCGGCTCGGCGTCGATCTTCAGCGCGGCGCGCAGCGCTATTGAGCGCGCCTCGTCGACCTGCATCGCCATGTCGGCGAGGCGATGACGGATCACCTGATTGGCGGACAGCGGCCGGCCGAACTGTTTCCGGATCTTGGTGTACTCCAGCGTCGTATCGAGCAACGTCTGCATGATGCCGACGGCTTCCGCGCCGAGCGCCGCCATCGCACGGTCGATCGCCGCTTCGATCGCGGGCAGCGCGTCATGACCGTCGCCGAGCAAAGCGTCTTCCGGCAAATGCACCTCAGACAACTCGATATTGCAGGCCCGTCCGCCGCCGAGGCGCGGATAGTCGGAGATTGTCAGGCTCGGCGTCCGCGCCGGCACCAGGAACAGGCCAATCCGCCCCGATGGCCCCTGAGGGTCGTGGATATTCGCGGAGACGATGATCTCGTCGGCGGCATGGCCGTCGAGCACCGCGATCTTGTGGCCCGCAAGGCGCCAGCCCTGCGCGGTCTTGTGCGCGGCAGTCGCGACCTTGGACAGATCGAACCGTGCTGCGCGCTCCGAGTGGGCAAAGGCGAGCTTCAACGATCCGTCTGCGATCCTGGGCAACCGCGCCTGCTTCTGCGCGGTGCTGCCGCACATGTCGACCAGAGCCGCGCCGAGCACGACGGTTGCGACATAGGGCTCCGACACAAGGCCGCGGCCGAACGCTTCCATCAAAATGCCGGTCTCGACGGCGCCGCCGCCGAGCCCGCCGAATTCCTCCGCGATCGGCAGCGCGAGCCAGCCGAGCTCGGCGAACTGCTTCCAGACCGCCGGACTGTAGCCGAGCGGATCGTTCGCCATCTTGCGGCGATGATTGGCATCGTAGCTCTCGGCCACGAAGCGTTCCGCGCTCTCGCGCAGCAGCCGTTGCTCGTCACTGAGATTGAGATCCATTGCCTCTACTCCGCAGCTGCCGGCGGCTTGCGCACGGAGGGATGCAGGCCGGATGGATCGACGATCATGCCGAATTCCTGCAGATTGTGGGCGTGGCAGAGCTGATGCAGCGCAAATGCCTGGTCGATCGCGGCCGGCTGGCCCATCACGTCGACCGAGCGGTTGACTGCCTCCTTGGTCAGCTTCAGTGCAAACGACGGCTTTGCCGCAATCCGGCGCGCCAATGTCAGCACGCTCTCCGACAGCTCTGCGCGCGGCACGACCTGGTTGACCATGCCGAGCTGGTGAGCTTCCTGCGCGCTCCAGCTATCAGCTGTGAACAGGAATTCCTTGGCCTTGCGCGGGCCGAGTTCCCAGGGATGTACGAACCATTCGACGCCGCACACGCCCATGGTGACGACGGGATCGCAGAACTGCGCATCGTCACTGGCGACGATGAGGTCGCAGGCCCAGGCCAGCATCAAGCCGCCGGCGATGCATTTGCCGTGCACTTCCGCGATCGTCGGCTTGGCGAGGTTGCGCCAGCGCCGCGTAATCTGGAGATAGATTTCCTGCTCGCGCGCGAAGCGCCCATGGGTGTTCGCTTCCGCGAAGCCGCCCCAATTTCCGATCGGCGGAAAATCGACGCCCGCAGCATTCTTGTCGCCCGGCCGCAGGTCGTGGCCGGATGAGAAATGCGGACCGTTGCCGGCGAGGATGATCACCTTGATCGTATCGTCCTGCACCGCCGCATCGAACGCGGCATTGAGATCGTAGGTCATTTGCAGGTTCTGCGCATTGCGCGCATCGGGCCGATTCATCACGATCCGGGTGATCGCCGGCTCCGGCCTCTCCACGAGGATGGTCTCGAACGAGGTCATGGCGTTCCCCTGGCGTTTCCATCTCGGTATTATTGTTTCCTTGAGTTGACTATGTCGGCCAGGGATAGGCAAGGGGCTTGCGTCAATCGGCTGCTTTTCGCGGCTCCGGCACAAGATGTCTGGCACGGCGCGCGCTCAATCTGGTAGTTTGCGCCAGATTCCACCGGGAGAAATTTAATGCGCAAATTCCTGACTGTGCTGGCGGCACTCGCCTCGCTCAGCCTGACCAATTGCGGCTACAACGCGATCCAGACCGAGGACCAGCAGATCAAGGCCAATTGGTCGGAGGTGGTGAACCAGTATCAGCGCCGCGCCGATCTCGTGCCCAATCTCGTCAACTCGGTGAAGGGCTTTGCGCAGCAAGAGAAGGACGTGCTGCTCGGCGTCACCAATGCGCGCGCCAAGGTCGGCAGCATCCAGGCGACGCCCGAGGTGCTGAACGACCCCGCCGCATTCCAGAAATTCCAGGCCGCGCAAGGAGAGCTCTCCAGCGCGCTGTCGCGGCTGCTCGTCGTCACTGAAAACTACCCGCAGCTCAAGTCGGACGCGTTGTTCAAGGACCTGATGTCTCAGCTCGAAGGCACCGAGAACCGGATCACGGTCGCGCGCAACCGCTACATCAAGGCGGTGCAGGACTATAATGTCACCGTCCGCTCGTTCCCGAGCAACCTCACCGCGATGATGTTCGGCTACAAGGAGAAGCCGAACTTCTCGGTCGACAACGAGAAGGCGATCTCGACCGCGCCGAAGGTCGACTTCAATCCTGCGCCTGCGCCGTCGAAGTAAACGCGCACCGATTTGCGAATGCGCTTCGCCCCACCCACCACTGTCATTCTTCGCGAAAGCGGGGAATCCAGTACGCCGCGGCTCCTCCGTATCCCGTTGGCGTCTCTGGAATACTGGATCGCCCGGTCAAGCCGGGCGATGACAGTGAGGTTGTGGCGGGCTTGTTCGCTCTTCTCCTCGCGTGTCGTCCTCATCCTTGCGCTCTTTCTCGCTCTTGCCTTCCCTGCCTTAGCCGACGTCGCAGTGCCGCAGCTCACCGGGCGCGTGGTCGACCAGACCGGCACGCTGTCGAGCGGCGATATCGCAGCGCTGTCGCAAAAGCTGCGTGATTTCGAGACGCGGAAGGGCAGCCAGATCGCCGTTCTGATCATACCGACGACGCAGCCGGAGACGATCGAGCAATTCTCGATCCGCGTCGCCGAGGCCTGGAAGATCGGACGCAAGAAGGTCGACGACGGCGCGATCCTGGTGGTTGCCAAGAACGATCGGCATCTGCGCATCGAAGTCGGCTACGGCCTCGAAGGCGCGCTGACCGACGTGACCTCGCGGCGGATCATCGACGAGGTCATCACGCCAAAGTTCAGAACGGGCGACTTCGCCGGCGGCATCGCCGATGGCGCCGATCGCATGATCCGCGTCATCAACGGTGAACCGTTGCCGGTTCCCTCGCCCAGCGTGAACTTCGGCAATCTGGACGACCTCGGGCCGCTCTTCATCGTAACGCTGTTCGCCTCGCTGGGGGTGGGCGGGTTCTTTCGCGCCGCACTGGGCCGGTTGCTCGGATCATTGGTGACCGGAGGCATCATCGCAGCGCTGAGCTGGCTTATTCTCGGCTCTTTGGCACTCGCGCTCGCCCTCGGAGCTCTCGGCTTTGTCATCGGATTTATCGCCGATCTGTTTTCGGCGATGGCGCCAGGCACGACGTCGTCGCGCCGCGGCTCATGGTCGAGCGGCTCCTCGTCCGGTGGCTGGAGCAGCGGATCGTCGTCCAGCGACAGTGGCAGCTTCAGCGGTGGCGGTGGCAGCTTTGGCGGCGGCGGCGCCTCGGGGAGTTGGTAGGATGAGCATCAAGCGCATTGCCAAACATCTCGTGCAGCACCATTGGCGGGCGAAGCAGATCTTCCCGCAGAGCGTGCTCGACCGCATCGAGCAGGCGATCAGCCAGAATGAGACGACGCATTCCGGCCAGGTCCGCTTCGTCGTCGAAGGCGCGCTTGACGGCCGCCCGCTGTTTCGCAATCAGCCGGCACGCGAGCGTGCGCTCGACGTGTTCTCGCAATTGCGGATCTGGGACACCGCGCACAACAACGGCGTCCTGATCTATCTCTTGCTCGCCGACCGCGACGTCGAGATCGTCGCCGACCGCGGCATCCATGCGAAGGTGGGCGCCGAGGGCTGGGAGTACATCTGCCGCGCGATGGAAGCCGAGTTCAGGTCGGGCCAGTTTGAGCGCGGCGTGGTCAGAGGCATCGAGGCGGTGTCGCGCGAGCTGGCCAAGCACTTTCCGCCAGCCGGACCACATCCGAACGAGCTGCCGGACAAGCCGGTCGTGATGTGAGCGCAAGTCAATCCACGTGCGTCATTACGAGCGCAGCCAAGCCACCCAGACTACCTCCGCCGAAAGAATCCTGGATTGCTTCGTCGCTTCGCTCCTCGCAATGACGAATCAGTCATCCAGCTTGTTCAGATCCCGCACTGACTGCATGATCGGCTCGAAGTTCGAGCGCGCGTCGAGCGCGTCGAATAATTGGGCGGTGTCATCCAGCAGACCGTGCGATCTTGCAATCGCAATACGCACATCGTCTTGCGGTGTATCCGACAGGCGCCCGTGCCCGGACAACAAGATCTTCGCGTCCAGCCCCTTAAGACGCTCCAGCGACTGGATGTAGTCGGCGATGCTGCCCGAGCCGAACACGCCGCCCATCACGCCGCCGGGCATCAGGGTGTCGGCGGCGAACAAAAGGCCCTTGTCCTGATCGAACATCGTGATGCAGGCCGAGGTGTGGCCCGGCGTGTGCATCACGTTGAGGCGGAAATTGCCGAGGTCGATCAGATTGCCTTCCTCGAGCCAGATGTCGACGTTGATCGGCACGTTCGGCTCGTTGAACATCTTTCGCAACATCGAGAAGTCGTCGCGCAGCATGATCTTGTTGGCGGCGAGGCGATGGGCGGCGACGAAGGTGCGGCGCTCGTTGAAGTGCCAGGCGGCGCCGATGTGGTCGAGATGCTCGTGGCTCAGCACCACCATGTCGATCTTCTCCGCCGGGCAGCCGACGAAGTTCAAGCATTCGGCCATCGCCGGATAATTCGAGGACAACCCGACATCGATCAGGATGGTCCGCGCCGAGCCGCGCACCAGATAGGCGTTGGCGGCGCGGTTGGAGAAACGGATTTGATAGACGTCGTCCGTCGCCTGGATCAGCGAGCAGGTGTCGTTCTTCATCAGGACCGGAAAGGCCGTCGGCTTGCGATCGTTCATGACTCCGCCGCCCTGTAGGTGACCGCGTTGGAGGCGCGCAGGCGCTTCGAGAGTGCATCCATCACCATCAGCGCAAACGCCGGCTGCTGGCTGACGAGATAGACGAAGCGGGCGTGATTGATCCGCATCACCTTGGTGTTCGGCGCCGCCGCGATTGCAGTTGCCGAGCGTGCCGAACCATCGATCACGGCCATCTCGCCGAAGAACTCGCCCTTGCCCAGCCTGACGATGGTGGTCCTGGTCTTGCCGCTGACCTTGGCGATCTCGACCTCGCCGTCAAGGACGACGAACAGCTCCCGGCCCGTCGAGCCCTCTTCGAAGATAACGTCACCGACATCAAACGCGTTGATGCACTTCTCGATCGTCATTGTGCCTCCCCTTGGCCTTCTGGCTGGCGGGACGGACCAATGTTAGCCGGGGAACACGGATGGGCAAACAGCACGTTCGACCAAGGCTGGCGACCTGCCGCAGAGCAGCATCAACTGACAATTTGTTGCACGCTGCCACGCCGGTTCCACTTTCCGGGCCAAATTCGGCCCCGGATGATTTCCTAAAATTTTGGTAAGCGGGTCCCAAGGTAAGGATTTCGCAAGCAATGAAAGTTACCAAAAGGTCAATCTTGACTGGAGTATTTGAGCCGTGAGCGAACCAATGCCCGAGCAGGCTGCCCAGGACACCGCCGTCGCAGCCGCCGCACCCGCGCCGCAGGCCGTCGAGGCTGCCGCCAGCGTCGAGGCGCCCTCGATCGCGCCCGACCACGAGGCGCCGCCCAAACCGGACGCCCCCCAGATCGATTCGCCCAAGGTCGAACCGCCACAGATCGAGGCGTCGAAGATCGAGGTGCCGAAGTTCAGCGCCAAGCCCAAGGCCGAAGCCCAGATCAAGCCCGAGCCGAAGCCGGGCAAGCTCATCGTGATGGCGTCTTCCAACCGGTCCTGGGACCGCGAGGAGTTCGCCCCACATGTGAAGGCAGACGAGGCGCGCGAGACTGGCGGCACCCGCCGCCTGTCGGCAATGGCTGCGGTCGTGGCGATCGCGGCCAGCGTCGGCGCAATCAGCGGCGCGCTTGCGACCGCCGGCATGATGCACTTCGCAAGCACCCCGGCGCCGGCTCAGGTCGCCGACACCAGCGCCCTGGAAGCTTCGGTCGCCCGGATCGATGCCGATGTGGTTGCGCTCAAAGCGAACGTCGAGCACACCTCGAAGACCGGCCTCAGCCAGTTCAATCGGGCCAACGATCGTCTCGACAAGCTCGAGAAGGCGCAGGCCGAGCCGATGGCCAAGATCGCAAAGCTGTCCGAGACCGTCGACAAGCTCCGCGCCGCGCCGCCTGCGGCGCCCGCGCAGACCGCAGCCGCAGCGCCCGCGAAGGAAACCACCGGCTCGATCGCGCCGACTCAGGTTGCTGCCGCCGCCGCGCCGGCTCCTGTGCCTGCCGCGCCCAAGGTTGAGGTCGGCCGGCTGCCCACGGTCGAAGGCTGGGTCTTGCGCAACGTCGCCAATGGCGGCGCGCTGATCGAGGGCCGGGGAGGTCTCTACGAGGTCTATGCCGGCGATCCCCTGCCGGGCGTCGGCCGCGTCGATGCGATCCGCCGCCAGGACGGCCGCTGGGTGGTCGTCACCAGCAAGGGCCTGATCGTCGCGCGCTGAGTCCTGGCATCCGAACTTTCAAAGGGGCGCTTCACCGCGATGTGAAGCGCCTTTTTGCTTGAATAGGCGTCGCTGTGCGGTGTTAGTTGAGGCATGAGCCGCGCGTTGCGAATTCTCGTTGCTGTCGTCGTTTTGTTGGGCGGCGCCGTATCGTCAATGGCTGCAGAGAACGCGGCGCTCGCACGCGGCACCGCGATCACCGATCCCGATCTTCTGCGCAAGCTCGAACAGCGCGACGTGCTCGCGATCTCGCGCCTGCTATGGCCGGAGCGGAACGCGGAGTTTCCGCTCACGACCGACCTGCTGTTCGCCTGGCAGCCGCAGCTTGCGCTAATTCCCCCCGCGATCGATGCGGAGTTCGAGCGCTATATCGCACGGCACAGGGCGATATCGCCGACCGAGACGATCGGCGCCGGTGAGGGCTTTGATGTCCAGCTGTTCGATCGAGCCGTCCTGAAATCCCGCCACACGCGCTTCGTGCTGGCCGGCATCGTCAATCGCATGGACCGCGCCTATGTCTCGGCAGAATCCTGCGGTGAGATCCGGCTGATCTATCGCCTGACCCGCTTCGACACCAAGTCGGACGACAGCAAAGCGACCCGCCTGCCGATGACGCTCAATCTGGTGCTGAAGGCCAGGGATGTTCGTCAGACCGATCGCAGCACCAAGCCGGTTACCTGCGCCGAGCTCGCGCGGCGCTGGCTCGACAATGACGACTGGCAGGGGCTGATCGGCAGTCGCTTCCCGCCTTCCGATGCCATGCTCGACCGTATCGAGACCAACATTCAGCTCTCGGTCGCGTCGAAATCGGCGCTGCACGATTTCCGCTCCGACTATCTCTTGAAGGTGTTCAAGTACAATGCTGCCACCAAGCAGTTCGAGGAAGGGGCGCTGGAGAACCAGATCGATCGCGACCGCATTCTCGCCGACGACGATCTCCGGCGCGACTTCAAGGCCTGGCTGCTTGCGCCCGACAACCTGCGCGATTTCGATCGCGGCACGGTGTTGATCCCGGAGAGGTATTTGGCCAAAGCCGCCATCGTGCCGACGCCGGCTGGCTTCGATGCGTCGGACTTGCAGCCGGAATTCGGCCTGATGCAGGGCGAGGGCAAGGACAAGGAAAGCGATCCCGTCTTCACCGACAATGATGTTGTCGGTGCGCTGAAGCGCGCGGCTGCTGGCGGCATCGCCCTGCAGAACATCCGCTCGGTCGCGGGCTTCCAGCGCCGGCTCAACGACGTCACGTGCTCGGGCTGCCACCAAACCCGCGGCATCGGCGGCTTTCATTTCCCGGGCGTCGACTGGCTGGCGGACAAGCCGTCGAATTCCACCATCGTGCCGGCCTCGCCGCATTTCTTCGGCGACTTGCTCCGCCGCCGCGACATCCTGACCGCGCTTGCCGCGGGAAAACGTCCTGATTTTTCACGCGGATTTGCCAGCCGTCCGCAGACCCGCGGCAGCAGCGAGCTGGCCGGCACCGAGTATCAGGACGGCTGGGGCGCGCATTGTTATTTGCAAGAGGCGGGATCGCGAGCGCCCGACAAGAGTTTTACGTCATGGAGCTGTGCTAAAGGTCTCACCTGTCAGGCTGCTTCGGCATCGAGCCGCATCGGCATGTGCTTCATCAAGACGCGTTAAACCGATTTGGATGACCATGACTGATACCAGCGACGCCAACGAAGAGCGCAATCGGAAGATCGCGCGCAATGAAGAAGCCAAACAGGTCACCGGCAGCATCCGCGTCAGCACCTGGGCCGTCGCGGTGGTCGTTATCGTCGGCGGGATCCTGTTCACGCTTGGCTGGCTGGCGGTGCGATAGTACGTGCCCTCTTGCGGCTTTGTCGATTGCCATACTGGGACGGTCCCCGGTCGTCATTGCGAGCGCAGCGAAGCAATCCAGGAGTGCGTCTGCGGAAACAGGCTGGATTGCTTCGCTGCGCTCGCAATGACGGTGTGGATGGACAACAGCGCTACACTCTCCGTCGTCGTCCCGGCCTCGTGCGCAATTGCGCACGGGGGCCGGGACCCATACCGCGGAATCTATCCACTGCGGGTTGGTGGAAGTACCAACGATGCGGCTAAACTACCCGACAGCCCCCGACGATCGCAGCTGCTTGATCGCGGCTTCGTCGTATCCAGCCTTGCGCAAAATCTCGTCACTGTGCTCGCCGACGCCGGGCGGTTTGCGCGGCTGCACCTTCTTGGCACCGTCGACCCAGATCGGGCTAGAGATGGTGAGCATGGTGTCGTTCTCGAACGGCACCAGCACCTCGTTGTCGAGCATCTGCTTGTCGTTCGGAATGTCGTCGAGAATACCGACGACGCCGAACACCAGCCCGTTGCCGTCGAGGATCTTTCGCCATTCGGCGAGATCCCTGGTCGCGAAGGTCTCGTCCAATACCTTGATCAGCTCCACCGAGCGGGCGTGGCGGTCGGCCTTGGTGGCGAAACGGGGATCATCGACCAAATCGCCGCGCCCGAGGCAGCGGGCGAGCGTCGGCCATTGCCGTTCCTCGCTCAGCAGCGACAGGATCAGCCAGCGGCCGTCCTTGCATTGATAATGGTTGGCCACCGCGTTGAGGGCGCGCTCGCGCGGCCGCCGCTCGCCGAACTTGGCGCCGCACAGCTTGGCCTGTGCCAGCACGCTCGCCGCCCACACGCCGTTCGCCATCAAATTGGAAGCGACATGCGAGCCCTTGCCGGTCTTCTCGCGCTGATAGAGCGCGGTGACGATCGCGCTGTACAACGCCATGGCGCAGGGGTGGTCGCCCATCCCGGCGACCGAGCGGGCCGGGATGGTATCGGTGTCGGCGCGGACGAGGTCCATCAGGCCTGAGCGCGCCCAATAGGCGTTGCTGTCGAAGCCGGGCTTGTTGGCCTCCTCACCCTTCTCGCCATAGCCGGTGAAGGAGGCGTAGATCAGCCGGTCGTTGAGATGGGCGAGGTGATCATAGGTGATGCCGAGCTTGATGCGCACCGGCGGTGGCATGTTGGTGATGAAGACGTCGGACTCCTCCACGAGCTTGTAGAGTACCGCCTGCGCTTCCGGCTTGGAGAGATCGAGCGCAAGGCTCTTCTTGTTGCGGGCCTCCAGCAGCCAGGCGAAATTGTGCTCGCCGGTCGGATAGCCCGGCAGGTTCGGCAGATTGCGATAGGGATCGCCAGCGCCGGGCGGCTCGATCTTGATGACGTCGGCGCCGAAGTCCGACAGCACGGTCGCGGCGGCGGGCGCTGCGATGAAGCTCGCGCAGTCCAGGACCTTGAGCCCTGCAAAAATGCCTTTTTCCATCGCGGCGTTGCTCCCTCGCTCTTGTTGTTTCCCGCGCGCTGGAATTAGCGCAGCTACATCATGAGAGCATTAGACCGATGTTGTGACGGGATGCAACGCTGCTCGCTGGCTCACTCCTCCCCGGCCAGCAACGCAGCGTTGCCGCCGGCCGCCGCGGTGTTGATCGTCACGGTCTGCTCGGTGGCGAAGCGCGCGAGGTAGTGCGGGCCGCCGGCCTTCGGGCCCGTTCCGGACAGGCCGTTGCCGCCGAACGGCTGTACGCCGACGACCGCGCCGATCATGTTGCGGTTGACGTAGACGTTGCCGACCTGGACACGTTCGACGATCGCCTCGACCGTGTCGTCGATGCGGGAGTGGACGCCGAGCGTGAGCCCATAGCCGGTGCGCTCGATTCCTTGCAGGACGCGCTCGAGCTTCTCGGCCGGATAGCGCACGATGTGCAGGATTGGGCCGAACACCTCCTCGGTGAGCTGGCCGGCATCCTTCAGCTCGAAGATATGCGGCGCGACGAAGCAGCCTTGCGGCGCCGCGCCGGCAAAGTGCAGCCGCGCCTCTTTCTTCATGCGGACGATATGGGCGTCCAGCCGCTGCTTGGCTTGGTCATCGATGACCGGGCCGACATGGGTTGCGACATCGGTGGGATCGCCGATCTTCAATTCACGCGCCGCGCCCGCGATCATTTCGATCATGCGGTCGGCGACGTCCTCCTGCACGAACAGCAGCCGCAATGCCGAGCAGCGCTGGCCGGCGGAGCGGAACGCCGACGTCACGACGTCGTCGGCGACCTGCTCGGGCAGCGCGGTGGCATCCGCGATCATGGCGTTGATGCCCCCGGTCTCGGCGATCAGCGGCACGATCGGTCCGTCCTTGGCGGCGAGCGCGCGGTTGATGCTGCGCGCGACCTCGGTCGAGCCGGTGAAGACGACGCCGGCAATGTCGGGATGCGCGGTCAGCACAGCGCCGACGCGGCCGTCGCCGGTGACCAGGTACAGCGCGCTGCCCGGGATGCCGGCCTCGTGCAGCAGGGCTACGGCCTCGCGCGCGATGCGCGGGGTCTGCTCGGCGGGTTTTGCCACCACGCTGTTGCCGGCCATCAGCGCCGCCGTGACCTGGCCGAGGAAGATCGCCAGCGGAAAATTCCAGGGCGAGATCGCCACGAATACGCCCCGGCCGCGCATCGCGAGTGTGTTGCTCTCTCCGGTCGGGCCCGGCATCGCCGCCTCGCTGCCGAACAGCCTTCGGCCGTGCGCGGCGTAGTAGCGGCAGAAGTCGGTGGCCTCGCGCAATTCTGACAGCGCATCGTCGAGCGTCTTGCCGCCCTCGCGCTGTAGCAGCGCGATGAAATGGGCGCCGCGGCTCTCCAGCAGATGCGCGGCCTGCTCCAGCGCCGCGGCGCGCGTGGCCGCCGGTGTCCGGCTCCAGGCGGCAAAGCCCGCGCGTGCTGCGCCCACCGCCGCGTTGGCCTGATCCGGCGTTGCGTCGGCAAGCGGCCTGAGATCGGGCGCCTCAAGCTTGATATCGGCCAGCAGCCGGTCGAGTGCGGCACGTTCGCCGAATTCCACGCCCCGTGAATTGCGCCGCTCCGGCGCGAAGAGGTCGCCGGGCAGGGGGAATTTGGCATGATGCGCCTGATCCGGCGTGGCGATGAGATCGGCCGGACGCTTCAGCAGCGCCGCGACCGGCACGCGGTAATCGGCGGCCTGCGCCACGAAGGAGGAGTTGGCGCCGTTCTCGAGCAGCCGCCGCACCAGATAGGCGAGCAGGTCGCGATGGCTGCCGACCGGCGCGTAGGTGCGGTAGGCGATGCCAAGGTGATCCTTGGCGAGCTGCTCATAGAGCGCTTCGCCCATGCCGTGCAGGCGCTGAAATTCGAAGCCGCCGCTGGTCCGGGCAAGCTCCAGCACGGTCGCAACCGTCAGCGCGTTGTGGGTGGCGAATTGCGGGAAGATGCGCGGCCGCAATGCCAGGAGTTTTTGCGCGCAGGCGACGTAGTTCAGATCGGTCATCGCCTTGCGCGTGAACACCGGATAGCCGTCGAGCCCGCGCTCCTGCGCGCGCTTGATCTCGGTGTCCCAATACGCGCCCTTGACCAGCCGCACCATCAGCTTGCGGTCATGGCCGCGCGCCAATGCGTCGACATAATCGATCACTGCGCTGGTGCGCTTCTGATAGGCCTGGATCGCCAGCCCAAATCCGTCCCAGCCCTTGAGCGAGGCATCGGCGAGCGTCGCCGCGATCACGTCGAGCGACAGCTCCAGCCGGTCGGCCTCCTCGGCATCGACGGTGAAGTTGAGATCATGGGCCTTGGCGCGCCTCGCCAGATCGAGCAGTTGCGGCACCAGCTCGCGCATCACACGGGCGTGGCTGATCGCCTCGAAGCGCGGATGCAGCGCCGAGAGCTTGACGGAGATGCCGGGACGGTCGGGCAGGGGATGAGCTCCTGCCGCCTTGCCGATGGTTTCGATCGCGCTGGCATAGGCGTCATAGTAGCGCTTGGCGTCCGCGGCCGTGCGCGCGCCTTCGCCGAGCATGTCGAAGGAATAGCGCGGCTTCTGGCCGGAGCGCGGCCGGGCCCGCTCCAGCGCCTGTTCGATGGTTTCGCCGAGCACGAAATGATTGCCCATCAGACGCATCGCCTGACGCGTGGCGGTGCGCACCGCCGGTGCGCCTAGCCGCTTGACCAGCCGGCCGATGGTGCCGTCGGGCGTCTCGCCGGGCTGGATCACCCGCGCCGACAGGCCGAGCGCCCACGCGGAGGCGTTGACCAGGAAGGCGGTGGACTTGGTCTCGTGGTGGATGAAGTCGCCTTCGCCGAGCTTGTCCTCGATGAACTGGTCGGCAGTGTGCGTGTCCGGCACGCGCAGCAGCGCCTCGGCCAGCACCATCAGCGCCAGCCCTTCCTTGGTCGAGAGCGCGAACTCCCGCAGCATGTCCTCGACTCCGCCAAGCCGGTCGTCGCGTTTGCGGATGGCCTCGATCAGCCGCGTTGCGTTGCGATCGACCCGTGCTTCCTGCGGCGGGCTGAGATGTGCCGCTGGCAAGAGGCGTGCGGCGATCTCGGCATCATCGGATGCGTAGGGGGCAGTGAAGGGGGGCGGGATGTTCGGCATGGCGTGTCCTGTGGCTCAGAATCCAGGGGTAATGCCCTTGTTGCCGTGGCTCGATAGACAAATTAGCTGCTTTGCCTTACAAAATGAAGATGGACAAAAAGAATTCCGCAAAGAGTACGGGGCTTGATCGGATCGACCGGAGAATCCTCTCGATTTTGCAGGAGGATGGGCGAATCGCCAATGTCGAGCTCGCCGAGCGCATCGGCCTGTCGCCGACCTCGATCGGCGAGCGGCTAAAGCGCTTGCAGCGCGAGGGCTTCGTCGAGGGCTATGGCGCAAGGCTCAATCCGCACCGGCTCGGGCTCGGGCTTCTGGTGTTCGTCGAGGTGCTGCTCGACAAGACCACGCCGGACAATTTCGAACGCTTCGCGCGCGCGGTGAAACTCGCGCCCGAGGTGCTGGAGTGTCACATGGTTGCCGGCGGTTTCGATTATCTTGTGAAGGCGCGGCTGGCCGACATGGCGGCGTATCGGCGATTCCTCGGCGAGACCTTGCTGTCGATGCCGGGCGTGCGCGAGACGCGCACCTACGCCGTGATGGAGGAGATCAAGCGCGACGCACCGTTGCCGGTGGGTTAGCGAAGTGCCGTCGCGATTGTCATTGCTGTGGCGTTGAAGATGCGGTCTTCGCGGGGAAAATAGCTATCCGTGTGCAATCGCAACGCCTGTCGTCGAATGCACTGGCCGTCTTCTGAAATTTTTTTGCCCCTGCTCCCGGACATGATCCGGGAGGCGGCAAATGCCGTTGGGCTTATATTTTGAGGTTCTCTGCCGACGTCTTGCCCCGGTTTGCGATCTCTTCATATTCCACCGTCTGTCCTTCGTTCAGTGACGACAGACCGGCTTTCTGCACTGCCGAGATATGCACGAACACATCCTTGCCTCCCGACGCAGGCTGGATAAATCCATAACCCTTCGTCGGGTTGAACCACTTGACCGTACCTTTAGCCATCACGACTTCTCCGCGGGTCTTCCTCCGAGATCACGAACCGCCAGTCCCCGCCAACCGGCCGGTTCGGTCCTAACAGGATACGCGGAATGTGGCAGGCTTGGTAGCTCAAACCACGCCAGCATTCCGCGGAAAACAGCTCAACTTCGCGGCGTTTTTACCGGTTTTGCCCGTTTCGCGGTCAATCACCACGAACGCGCGGCGACCTGTCAATAAGTCGCGGCGAGATAGTCGACGATCTTCCCGATATCGGCATCGTCGATCGGCGCGCCGTAGACCTTGATCATCTTGGTCACCTCGGCCTGCCAGAACTCCCTCCTGTTCTTCATCGGCGGTTGCGTGCTGATGTAGTCGGCCGAATGGCATGCGCCGCAGTTGCCCTGCACCACCTCAAGATTAGGGCCGGGCTTGAAGGCGGCGACCTCGTCCGGAAGTTGGTAGTTCACGGGCGCCGCGGTCACGGAGCCGAAGCCGGCGGCGAGCGCCATGAAGAGGACGATGGCGAGAAGAAGAGCGGTCCGTTGCATGATCATCCTCCTCAGGCCACCGTCACGCGGACGGTCTCGACGACATTGCGCAAATAACCCGCCGGGTTCCAGCGCGGCTGGTCCGGCTGCGTCTCGCCGGAATTGCTGGTGGCGCGCACCTTCAGCTCATAGGCACCGGTGGTGAGCTTCACCGGCAGCTGCCACTCGCGGAACGAGTATTTGCCGAGATCCTTGCCGAGCTTTGCGTTGGTCCAGGTCTTGCCGCCGTCGATGGACACCGCAACCTCCTTGATGCCCTTGCCGCCGTCGAACGCGATGCCGCGCAGGGTGATGCCGCCCTTCTTCAGCTTCGCGCCGTCCGGGACGCTGGTGATGAAGGAGCGGATGGTGAAGCGGTTGATCGGGATGGTCGCCTTCGGCGCCGTGCCGGGCTCGACCGCATTGTTCGGCGTGTCCGGAATGCGATAGGCCGACTTCATCCAGAAGCCGTCATACACGCTGTCGATGACAGTGATCTCATTGAGGTGCTTGACCCAATAGGTGCCGTAATAGCCCGGCACGATCAGGCGCAGCGGGAAGCCGTTGAGGAACGGCAGGTCCTCGCCGTTCATGCCGTAAGCCAGCATGACCTCGCCGTCGGTGGCGTGCTCGAGGTCGAGCGCCTTGATGAAGTCGGGTGTCTTGTCGCTGGCCGGGCCGTCCATGCCGTTGAACGTGACCTGCTTGGCGCCGGCCTGCACACCTGCCATGGCGAGCACGGTCTTCAGCGGCACGCCGCGCCAGCGCGCATTGCCCATCGCGCCGTTGGCGAGCTGGCCGCCGGCGACGCGCGGCTCGAAGAAGCCGCGGCTGTTGCCGGAGCACTGGTTGACGGCGACGATCTCCGTCGCCTTCATCTTCCTGATGTCCCTCAGCGACAGCTTGAGCGGCTTGTCGACCCTGCCCTTGACCTCCAGCGTGAACTTGTCTGGATCGAGATTGTAGGGCAGGTCCGACAGGTGATAGCGCACGAAGAACGCGTTATTCGCGGTGATCGGTCCGTCGTTGAACACCGCAAACGGCGTCTCGAGCTGCGGCGGCCGGCTGGTCAGGCCGATCATCGGCCGCTTCTGCGGATATTTCACCAGCGGCCGTTCGCCGTTGACGAAGGGCAGTGTGACGGTGTCCGTTGCCAGCGCCTTGGTTGAGTTCAGTGTGGCCGCAATAGCAGCAAGCCCCGCTCCTTTGAGCAGGTCGCGTCTATCTAACATTTGGTCCCCTCCCGGAGCATTTCGTTGGCCAGCGGTCATCACCGCAAACCCGGGCTCATCTGTCGCATCGAAGACGGTGAAGTCAATTCGTGCTTTCGCAGCAGGCCCATGCCGCTGCGTTGCAGCAACGCGGTGTTACGCCGCGATGACTCTAGTGGGGTGGATCAATGGTGCCGCAGACTCGCTGCACCTCGCCCGCTTGCGGGAGAGGTCGCGCCGAAGGCGCGGGTGAGGGCTTTCTCCTCTTGGGGCAGTCCCGTTGCGGAGACACCCTCTCCCCAACCCTCTCCCGCGAGCGGGCGAGGGAGCGCACCGCCTGCGTGGCTCGCGCCTCAAGCCGCGACGCGCGCGCTGCCGTCGACGAGCGTCGAGAGCTCCCTGGCATCCGCAACGACGCGGACGACCATCGGCTCGTCGCGGCCGCGGATCGCGACCTCCTGCTGCGGCAAGACGTCGTCATGAAGGCCGGAGGTGCGTCGGACCTCGTCGGAGACGATCGCCTCGCAGCCGAGCGTCTTGGTCATGTCCTGGAGACGCGCGGCCACGTTGACGGCGTCGCCCAGCGCAGTGAAGACGATGTGATCGCGATAGCCGATGTCGCCGATGATGACCTCGCCGCCGTGGATGCCGATGCCGAAGCGGATCGGCTGGCGCAAATCGTGACTCAGCAATTGATTGAGCTCGTCGATATGCAGGGCGATGCCGGCGGCGGCCTTCAGCGCCTGCCGGCAGGCGGTCTGCGGATCGGCGGAAAGGCCGAACAGCGCCAGCATGCCGTCGCCGACGAACTGGTTCGGCTGACCGCCATTCTCGATCACGGCCTGTGACACCGCGCCGAGGAAACGATTGACGATGAAGACGGTGTCGAACGGCAACCGCTTCTCGGCGAGCTGCGTCGAGCCGCGCATGTCCACGAACAGGCTGACGAGATAGCGCTCCTGGCCGATCCGCGCCGGTGTCGAGGCGGGCGCGTTCGCCGACAGCGCCTGCGGCGTGAAGAGCTGGAAGAAGGAAAGGTCGGAGGTCGGCCGTAACTGGCAGGCAAGGCGAATCGAGGGGTCGTTGGTGCCGACCCGGGTGAGCACGAAAGCCTCGCGCAGCGACGGCTCGGGCAGGGCGGCATGGTCGCCGATGATGCGGATGCGGCAGGTCGAGCAGCGGGCGCGGCCGCCGCAGACGCTGGCATGCGGCACGCTGTGGCGCAGGCTCGCTTCCAGCACGGAGAGCCCCTTCGGCACCCGCACTGTCTTGCCGTTGCCGTAGGACAGCGCGATCATGCCGCCGCGCCGCTCGCGATAGGCCCGCACGCCGCGCGCCGCCAGCGCCAGTCCGAGCAGGCCGAGATAGCCGATGGTAAGCCCGCCGGTGATGCGCTCCAACGTGTCGGCCTCTGCGACTGTGCCGACCTGGCGTCGCGTCAGATTGTGCGTGCGCCATTCGCCATCGTCGGCATCGGCCGCGACGCTGCGTCCTCCCTGATAGATGCCGAGCAGCGCCAGTGTCGGAATCAGCACGGCCGCCGCGAGCAGATAAGGTGCGGCGCGCGTGAAGAACGGTTTCAGGCGAAGCCAGAAATAGATTCCGATGCAACCGTGAACCCAGGCGATGACGAGCAGGATCGTCATCTGCCAGAGCCGGCCGGGCGATGCGACGAAGAACAGATAGAGCTCCTGCGGATAGAGCTTTTCGTGGTCATAAAGCGTCTGGCCGAGCCGCACGCCGATCACATGCGCCATCACGAGGGCGGGGATGCTCAGCCCCAGCACCAGCTGAAGCGGCTCGATCGTCTTCCAGCGGAACTGCCGGCGTTGATACAGCGCGTACACGCCGAGCCCCATATGGATCAGCGCGGCGCCATAGAACACGATCGTGACCGGTAGGAACTGCCAGAACGCGGTGTGGTAGTAGACCCCGGCCTCCATGGCATCGACCGACACATTGCCGAGCGCATGGTTGAGGAAATGGCTGACCACGTAGGCGAACAGGATGACGCCGCAGACCAGCCGCACCTGCCGTGCGCTGGTGCCGCGAAAAAGTTCGGACAATCGTGAAGAAGCTGTGGCGGCCATGATCTGGTTGTATCAGTTCATGAAGGAGAACAGCCAGCGGAGAGTTAAATTCCCGCGGCGGCCGGCCGGCTCGATCACATGCGCGGCAAGTGGAGGCATACACCTCTGTCGGAATGCGCTGTCACCCCCACGCACTCCACCGTCGTCCCGGACAAGCGCGCCCCCAAGCGCGCGCCGATCCGGGACCCATAGCCCCAGGGAGCGGTTGTGATACCGGCTGATAACTCCGAGTCTTCGCCAAACTCCTCCCTGCGATTATGGGTCCCGGATCTGCGCTCCGCTATGGACCAGCGCTCTGCGCCGCCCGGCGCTCCGCTTGTCCGGGACGACTCGTGGAGAGCGCGCCCCCACATTGACTCCCCCTGCCAAGTCGGGGAAAAGCGCGGCCGTGACGACAGCTCCCGACATCTCAATGCATCCCGACGGCACCGCGCGCCGTCCCCTCGTCATGGCCGCACTGATCATCGCGGCGATGACGGTGCTGCGCATCGTCTATGCGTCCGCGCTCGAGCTGCGCACCGACGAGGCCTATTATTGGACCTGGTCGAAGGAGGCTGCGCTGAGCTTCCTCGATCATCCCCCGATGATCGCCTGGTTCATCCGCTTCGGCACGGCCATCTTCGGCGACACCACGCTCGGCGTCCGCTTCGGCGGCATTCTTGCGATGTTGGTGACACAGCTTCTGCTCGCCGACATCGTCCGGTGCATCACCCGTGACGTGCGTGCGGTCGTGCTCGCGGTGTTGATGCCGGAGGCCGCGCTCTATTACGGCCTGCTGATGGCCAAGGTCGCGCCCGATGTCGCCATGATTCCGTTCGCGGTCGCGATGATGTGGTCGCTGGTGCGGCTCGCGCAAGGCGGCGACGGCCGCTGGTGGCTCGCGGCGGGGCTGTTCGCCGGCCTGTCGCTGCTGTCGAAATTCACCGCGATCATGTTCGCACCCGCCGTCGCCGTCTTCCTGCTGGTGCCGGACTGGCGATGGCGCTGGCTGCGCAGTCCCTATCCTTATCTCGCAATTGTGGTCGCCATCGTCGTGTTCTCGCCGGTGCTGATCTGGAACGCACAGCATGATTGGGCCTCGTTCCGCTTCCAGGGCGTGCGCGCCACCGCCAATTACGGCGTTTCGCTCCGCACCATCGGCGACTATATCGGCCTGCAATTCGGCCTCGTCGGCTTCGTGATGCTGCCGGTGGTGCTGTTGGCGCTGGTCATGACAGCGTGGCGCGGCTATCGCACCCGCGAGCCGGTCGCGATCCTGCTGTCGACCGCGGTGCTGGTGCCGTTCCTCTATTTCTTCGGCAAATCGCTGACGCTCAGGGTCGGCGACACCTGGCCGATGTTCATGTGGCCGGTCGGCTTCGCCGCCGCCGCCATCAACCTCGCGATGATGCCGCGCGAAAACTGGTCGGTGAAGATGATCCGGTTCAGCGTCTTCTGGGCCAATACCGCGGTCGTCTCAGGGCTCGCTTTCGTCGTCCTCGTGTTCCTCTATTACGTCGCCGCCCCCTGGAATTTCCTCGGCAAGATCGATCCGGTCGGCGCCGAGGCCGGATATGAACAGGTCGCGGCGCGCGCACAGGCTGCGCTCGACGAGACCGGCGCGACCTGGATCGCGACCACGGACTACCGCACCTATGCCATGATGCGCTGGCTGTTCAGGGGCCGCGTGCCGGTGATCGAGATCAACGAACGCGGCCGCTTCCAGGAGTTTGGCGATCCTGGCATGGACCGCATCAAGGGGCACGCCGGCCTCTATGTCGGCCGTGAGCCGGATACTCGTTCACCGCTGTGGGACACGATCGCCGCGAAGCGCGAGCAGCTTGGTCAAGTCGAGCGCCGCTGGCGCGGCGTTCTCACGGATACCTATGTGCTGGACAAGCTCACCGGATGGACCCCGGAGCTGTCGCCGCCAAAGGACTCGCCGCTGTTCCAGTGGCGCGTGTTGGCCTTCTTCTCCCTCTCCCCGCCTGCGGCAGGGCTATCGCATATGGGCTTTGGGCCGGCCTGAGCGCGCGCCTCGTCCTTCGAGACGACCGCTCCGCGGTCTCCTCAGGATGAGGCTAAATGGCATCGGCGTCCGTTGAACCGGCTACCGCGGACTCCATCCTCATCCTGAGGGCCCGCCCCTAGGCGGGCGTCTCGAAGGATGGGCCACAACAAGATCAGCCCATATGCGATCACCTTGCCGCAAGCGGGGAGAGGCGAGCGACGCTACTCGTCCACGTCCTTCTTCCTTAGCAGATCCGTCGCCAGATCCGACAGCTTTGGCGCCGGCAGCGCTGCGAACGGCAGCGGCCTTGTGACGTCGATTGCGGCCAGGCCGAGCCGCGCCGTCAACAGTCCGTTGAGCATGCCTTCGCCGAGGCGCTGCGAGAGCTTTGCCGCAATCCCATGACCGAGCATCTGCTGCACCAGGCTGTCGCTCGCGGCCATGCCGCCGGTGATGGCGAGATGGGCGATGACGTGGCGGAGCAGGCGGATCATGCCGAGCGCGCCGGGGCGGCCGCCATAGAGCCGGGCGAGCTGGCGGATCAGGCGCAGCGAGGCGACGAACACGAACAGCACGTCGATCAGCGCGCGGGGCGAAACCGCGGTCACGATCGAGACCCGCTGCGCCGCAACCGACACCAGCCGCCGGGCCTCGGTATCGAGCGGTGCCATCAATTCGCGCTCGGCGAGCCGGACCATATCGGCGCCGTCGATGATCTCGCCGGCGTGGCTTTCCAGCGCCGCGCGGGCGCGCGCGAGCTGCGGGTTCTGGTGCGCGATCGTGAGCAAATCCTGCACGATGGCGCGGCTCTCCTTGCGATCGTCGCTGGCGAGCACCGCAGCTGCACGCTGATGCAGTTTTTCGATCGTTGCAAGCCGCGCCAGCCCGAACGCCTCGCGCCCGATCACCACCGCGAGCGCAAGCGCGGTGGCGAATGCAAGAGCCAGCCCGACGAAGCCGAGGCTTTCGCTGCGCGCAAACAGGTCCTCGATCAGACGAACGACGCCGAGTCCGACCCCGAGCAGCGTCAGCCCGGCAACGCCGGACCAGAACAGCGTGCCCCAGGGAAAGCCGCGCCGCGCCGGGAGCGCAGCCTCGATCGGCACCGGCAGCGCCAGTGGATCGTGCTCCGGCGTGATCTGGATGGTGCCGCGGCCGAGCCGGGCGGTCTCATCGGCCTCGGTGACGACGACGCCGGGATCGTCCAGCCGGAACGTCGCCGGCCGCCGCGGCGGGGATCGGTCGTTCATGACAGCTTGTCTCCGATCAGGAACTGCAAGGCACGGTCGAGGCGGATGTGAGGCAGCGCCGGCTCGTCCGTGCCATCGCGCTCGAGTATTGGCGGACGGAAGCGCAGGAAGCGGAAATTGCTCTTCTCGGCGGCGGCCGTCGACAGCCCGCGAAACGCATCCGAGCCGTTGAACAGCGCCTGCGGATCGAGCGGCAGATCGCCCGGAAAGGTTGCCACCTCCGTATTGCCGTCAAAGAACTCGCCGCCGGCGCTCTCGCCCGCGGCCGGTGTCCCCAGGATCGACGGCAATTTATCGCGGCCATGTGCGACCTGCGCCTCGCGCGTCGCGCGCACGGCGGCGAGGGCCACCACGTCGATCTCTGCGCCGGTGTTTTCGGCGTGCGTCACGGCGCGGGCGACCGCGTGGCGCAACACGGCCTCGAGACGGTCGTGGCTGGAATGGTGCAGATGGTCCGCCTTGGTCGCAGCGAACAGGATGCGGTCGATGCGGGGCCGGAACAGGTTGGACAGAAAGGTGCTGCGGCCGATGCGGAAGCAGTCGAGAATACCGGCGAGGGCTGCTTCGAGATCGTGCAGCGCCTCCGGACCCGAGTTGAATGCGGCGAGCGCATCGGCCAGCACGATCTGGCGATCGAGCCGCGCGAAATGATCGCGGAAGAACGGCCGCACCACGACGTCCTTATAGGCCTCATAGCGGCGCACCATCATCGCCCACAGCGATCCCTCCGGCGCCTGGCCGTCCAGGGGCACGTCGAGCGGCGCGAAGGTCAGCGCCGGCGTGTCGGCGAGATTGCCGGGCATCAGGAAGCGGCCGGGCGGCAGCAGGCTCATGGCAAAACGCTCGTCGCGGCAGGCGCGCAAGTAGCCGGTGAAGAGCTTTGCCGCCGTGAGCGTCGCCTGCTCGTCCTCGCGCGTCTCGGGCTTCAAGGTCGCAAGATGCGTGTGCCAGTCTGCGGCAAGATGCGCGCGCGGGGCCTCGCGCGACAGCGCCAGGCTCTCCGCCGACCACTGCTCATAACTCTTTTGCAGCAGCGGCAGGTCGAGCAGCCATTCGCCGGGATAGTCGACGATGTCGAGCGTCAGGGTGCGGTCCGCGCCGTTGTGGCGCTGATAGTCGATGACGAGCCGCAGCTCGCTGATATCGACGGTCGAATTCGGCCAGCGCCGCTCCTCGATCAGCGCGCGCAGATGGTTCTCGTAGGCGAAGCGCGGCACGGCATCGTCAGGCTGCGGCGCCAGATGCGCGCGCGCGATCCGGCCCGAGCCATAGGCCTCGAACACCGGAAACCGGCCGCCGCGCGTCAGCCCATGGATCAGCGCGGTGATGAACACGGTTTTGCCGGCCCGGGACAGGCCGGTGACGCCAAGCCGCACGGTCGGGTTGAACAGATGCTCGCCATAGTCGATCAGCGCCCGGGCCGACAGGCGCGCCTCCTCGACCATATCCTGGAAACTGAATGCCATCTGAACGTGAGAGGTCTCGGGGCGGGCAAATAGGCAAAACGGACTAGTCACAAAAGTGGCAACTGCCTGGCGAAAATCAAGCTTCATACTTCCACCGTCTTCCTGGGTGAAGCAGCCTTTGAACGCCGCGTTAACGGCCAAAGACCAATATCGGACACCCATCGCCGCCCCCGGATCGCCATGCCTGTCTTCACGCTGAAACAGCTCGCCTCGACCTCCGTCCATGCCGCGGCCGATGCGTTCCGCTGGAACTACGATCGCGCCGAGATGATCGCCGACGCCATCATCCATGGCATCGGTGTGTTTTCCGGTATCATTGCCGCGACCGTTCTGGTGGTGCTCGCGGCCGTCTATGCCGACGCAGTCAACATCGTCGGCGTCTCGATCTATGTCGCCGGCCTGCTCTCGATGCTGGTGTTGTCGGCGACCTATAATCTCTGGCCGGTCTCGCCGGCCAAATGGCTGCTGCGGCGCTTCGACCATTCCGCGATCTATCTCCTGATCGCCGCCACCTACACGCCGTTCATCCTGGAGCTGAAGGACAGCGTGTTCGCGCTGGCGCTGCTCGTCGGTGTCTGGTGCGTCGCGATCCTGGGCATCGTGCTCAAGCTTCGCTATCCAGGCCGGTTCGACCGCGTCGCGGTCGGCATCTACCTCGCCATGGGCTGGAGCGGCATGATGCTCTACGACGCTGTGGTGAAAGCGCTGCCTGCGGTGGTGCTGGGCTTCGTGGTCGCGGGCGGCGTGCTCTACTCCTTTGGCGTGATCTTCCACGCCTGGCGGCGCCTGCGCTTTCAGAATGCGATCTGGCACGGCTTTGTCTTGGCCGGGGCGGCGTGCCATTATACCGCGGTGCTCGACCTCGTGTTGAGCTGAGAACAAGCGGACCAAGAGGAGACGTCGCATGCAGGTGACCGGCAAGGTCGTGGTTGTCACCGGCGGCGCCAATGGCATCGGCAAGGCGCTGTGCGAGGCTTTTCATGAAGCCGGCGCGGCCAAGGTCGTGGTCGCGGACATGGAGGCCGCCGGCGCCAGGGCGGTCGCTGCCATGGTTGACGGCGCCGCGTTCAAATGCGACGTCGCGCAGGAAAAGGACATTTCTCACGTCATCGAGGAGACCGAGCGGCAGTTCGGACCGATCGACCTGTTCTGCTCCAATGCCGGTATCGGCGGCGGCTTCGATCCGATGTCGGAAAATGCCGGCGGCTCCTCGGACGAGCCGTGGCAGCGCAGCTGGGCGATCCACGTCATGGCCCATGTCTATGCGGCGCGGCATCTCATTCCACGAATGAAGGCGCGGGGCGGCGGCTATTTCCTCAACACGATCTCGGCGGCCGGGCTGTTGTCGCAGGTCGGCAGCCCCGCTTATTCCACCACCAAGCACGCCGCGGTCGGCTTTGCCGAAAATCTCGCGATCTCGCACAAGGCGCACAACATCCGGGTCTCGATCCTCTGCCCGCAGGGGGTGGACACCAACATGCTGCGCTCGATCCCCAAGGGCCCGCAATCCGGCGACGGCGATCTGACGCCCGAGCAGGTGGCAAAAGACGTGCTCGCCGGCCTCGATCAGGAGACGTTCTTGATCCTGCCGCATCCGCAGGTGCTCGGCTACATGCGCAAGAAGACCGAAAACTACGACCGCTGGATCGGCGGCATGGCCAAGATCCAGGCCAGGATGCGGGACGAGTTCGGGAAATAGGGAGGTGCGCGCCGCACCCTCGATATCGTAGCCCGGATGGAGCGAAGCGCAATCCGGGGCCTTGCGTGCAGCGGAGAGACTTTCCCGGATTGCGCTCCGCTCCATCCGGGCTACGGACCTCACGCCGCCGATTGCACTTCGTTCTCCGCCCGGCTCTGCAGCAGCGCCCGTGCATAGAGCATCATTCCCTCGCGCACGGTGCGCTGCTCGGCTTCCGTTAACGCCGCCAGCGCGCCGCTCACCTGCTGCCGTCCGAATCCATGCAGCGCCTCCAACGTGCGTCGTCCCTTCGCCGTCAGCGACAGGCGTTTGCTGCGCGCATCCTCCGCATCCGGCGTCTCCCGCAGCTCGCCGCAGTCGATCAGCTTGCGCACCATGCGGCTGACGCTGGATTTTTCCAGCCGCAGGAAATCACCGAGCTCGCCTGATGTCATCGGACCGCGGATGCCGATCTCCAGGATCGTGTGCACCGCCGAGGGCGGGTAGTCGGTCGCGGCCACCGTCGCGTCCATGAAGCCGAGCTCGCGCACCATCAGGCGCGAGGCGGCGCGGATGTCGTCGATCAGCGCGAGTGCGGCCATTTCTTGACTTCCGGCATCATGCCTTGACTCTCCGCATATAGTTGTACCATACAACTATATGCGCGCAGCGGCGCGCGCAAGCGTTTGGAGTGGCCCATGAGCGGAATTTTGCCGGCCGGCGGGCGAATGATTGGCAAGGTATGCCTGGTGACGGGCGGCGGCAGCGGCATCGGCCGCGCGACGGCGCTGCGGATGGCGTCCGAGGGCGCGGAAGCGATCCTGGTCGCCGGCCGGCGCGAGGGCGAGATCGAGGCTGCTGCTGCGGCGTGCCGTGAATTCGGCACTGAGGCGATCGCGGTTCAGACCGACATCACGCGAGAGAACGATGTGGCGCGTTTGGTGACGACGGCTATGGAGCGGTGCGGCCGGCTCGACGTCGCCTTCAACAATGCCGGCTGTCAGGAGCGGCGCGCGCCGCTCGAGCAGCAGGGGACCGAGATTTACGACAGCGTGTTCGACACTAACGTCCGGGCGCTGTTCCTGTGCCTGCGCCATCAATTGCCGGCGATGCTTGCGCAGGGCCGCGGCAGCATCGTCGTCAACGCTTCCGTCAGCGGTGTGCGCAATCCCAATCCCGGCTTCTCGCTCTATTCGGCTTCGAAGGCGGCCGCGATCTCGCTTACGCGTTCGGCGGCGATGGAAAACGCTCCGCGCGGCATTCGCATCAACGCCATCGCCCCCGGCCGCGTCGTCACCGACATGATGCTCCGCGCCGGCGTCGGCGACGTGGCGACCGTGGCCGCAGGCCTGCCGCTGCGACGGATGGGAACGCCCGAGGAAGTGGCCGAGGCCGTGGTGTGGCTGTCGTCCGATGCGTCATCCTACGTCGTCGGCCACGTGCTCGCGGCGGACGGGGGATTCTTGGCGTCTTAGTTCGGCGGTCGTGCAACTTATTCAGTGTCGTAGCCCGGATGGAGCGCAGCGTAATCCGGGAAGGTCTTTCCGTGAGGTGAGAACCCCGGATTTCGCTGCGCTCCATCCGGGCTACGCGCCCCTAATGCTTCTGCGCGTAAAGCAGCGGCACCGCCGAATCCACGACCACCTCGACCAGGCTGGTGCCTTCGAACGTCATCGCGCGCTGTAGCGCGCTGCCCAGCTCCGCGGCTTTGCTCACCCGCATGGCATCGCACCCCATGCCCTCGGCGAGCCTGACGAAATCGATCCCCCGCAGCTCCAGCCCGGGCACGTTCCTCACCTGCATCACCTGACTGAACGAGCGCATCGCGCCGTAGCCGGAATTGTTGATGACGACGATTGTGAGCGGCAGTTTTCGCTGCGCGGCGGTCCACAGCGCCTGGATCGAATACATCGCCGAGCCGTCGCCGATCAGGCACACCGTACGCTGCTTCGGCTTGCCGAGCGCAATGCCGACCGCGGCGGGCAGCGAGTAGCCGAGGCCGCCGCTCGCCATGGTGTAAAAACTGTCCTGGCCGCGCATCGGCATGAACTTTTGCATCGCCGGCCGGTGCGAGGGCACTTCCTCGACCAGCGCGGCGTCTTCCGGCATCGCCTGCGACAGCGAATGCATCAAGAACTCGACCGGCAGCGGATCGCCCGCTTGCGGGACCGGCGGCCGTGTGCGGCCTTTGGGCGCCGCGCGCTTGCTCTCCGGCAGGAGGTCGAGCAGCATGGTCAGCGCCGGCTTCATGGTGGCGATGATGCTGGTGCCGACCGGCGTCACGGCCGCGGCGTCGGGATCGTCGGTGATCTGAAAAATCGTCGCGCTGCCGTCGAAGATCCGGGCGTGCCCTTCGACATGGAACGTGAACACGGGCGCGCCGATGACGACAACGAGATCGTGCTCGCGCAGCGCCTCCGACAACTGCGCCGGCGAGGCGTGCAGGAAGCCTGCGAACTGCGGATGCCGCTCGGGGAACGAGCAGCGCGCCGAGAACGGGCTGACCCACACGCTCGCTTTGGCCTTTTCGGCGACCTGCACCATCAGGTCGACCGCGCCGGCACGATCGACGCCGGGGCCGACCACGAGGGCAGGGTGCTTGCTCGCGCCGAGTGCCGCAACTAGCGCCTTCATCGCCTCCGCTTCCGGCCCAGTCTCGCGGCTGACCTTGCGGGCATCGACAGGCGCCGTGGCATGCGCCCAATCGTCGATCGGGATCGACACGAAGGTCGGCCCGCACGGCGGCTGCATCGCGGTGTAATAGGCGCGCGCGATCGCGGCCGGGACGTCCTCGGGCCGCGCCGGCTCGACGCTGTATTTGACGTAGGGCCGCGGGAATTCCGAGGCGCGCTCGGCGTAGAGAAACGCCTGCAGCGGCAGGATCGAGCGCGCCTGCTGGCCCGCGGTGATCACCAGCGGCGTCTGGTTGCGATGCGCAGTGTAGATGTTGCCCAGTGCATTGCCGACGCCGGCCGCCGAATGCAGATTGACGAAGCCGGCATTGCGCGTCGCCTGCGCGTAACCGTCGGCCATGCCGACCGCAGAGGCTTCCTGTAGCGCCAGCACGTAGTCGATGTCATCAGGCCAGTCGCTCAGGAACGGCAGCTCGGTCGAGCCGGGATTGCCGAACAATTTTTTGATGCCGAAGGCACGCAGCAGGTCGAGGGTAGCCTGCTTAACGGTGACGGATTTGCCGGCGGGTTTGCCGTTTTTTGGCATTGTTTCCGTCCCTTTCTGTTTGTCGACCCTGTCCGCCCCACCCGTCATTGCGAGCGCAGCGAAGCAATCCAGACTGTTAGTTCCTCATCCTGAGGAGCGCGTCCGCGTCTCGAAGGATGAAGGCCCGGCTGGTGGCCTCGCCCTTCGAGACGCGCGCGAAGGGCGCGCACCTCAGGGTGAGGATCTACAATCTATCACCACACCGCCGTGCCCTTCATCGTCGGCTGGCCTTCGGCGTTCGCGGTCCACAGCTCCATGCTCTCGCCGCTCTCATTGGCGTTGATGGAAAACTCCGTGCCCTCGAACAGCGGCTGCAGCCCGCGATAGGTGAACTTCTTCGGCGCCCTGCCGGCGCGCAGCTTTGCCGCCATCTCGACGATGAGCGCGGCCTGCAACGGCCCGTGGAAGATCAGGCCCGGATAGCCCTCGACCTTGGTGACGTAGTCGCGGTCGTAATGGATGCGATGACCGTTGAAGGTCAGGGCCGAATAGCGGAACAGCAGCACGGGATCCGACACATGGGTTTCGCGATGCTGCGCCTGCGGCAGCGCTGCGGCCTTCGCAGGTGCAGCCTGTGTGCTCGTCATCTCGCGATAGACGATGTCCTGCCGTTCGCGGATGGCAACGCCGCGCGGCGAGGAGATGCTGTGCTCGACCGAGACGAAGCACAGCATGCCGGTCGAGCCGGTCTTCGCCTGCACATCGGCAATGCGCGAGGTCCGGGTCGATTCATCGCCGACGCGCAAGGGCTGCAAAAGCTCGATCTCGCCGCCGGCCCACATCCGGCGCGGCAGCGGCACCGGCGGCAGGAAACCGCCGCGGGTCGGGTGGCCGTCGGGGCCGAGCATCGACATCGGAAACACCGGCTGCGCCAGGCACCAATGCACGGTGAGCGGAGCGGCATCGCCGTTGCTGGGCTCGCCGATCTCCTGAAACAGCGTTGCGCGCAAACCCCTCACGAGCTGCGCGGTAACGGTGTCGGTTGCTTCCTGGGAGCGGCCGATCCATTGCCGCAAATGATCGATGTCGAGCTTCTCGGTCATGACGCCTCGCTCTTGTTACGTCTTCGACTTACTTCTTTGGGTTGGGCCGCTCGCCGATGCCGGGCACCGCGCCATAGCTGCGGGTCTCGCCGACGATGATCGGCGCGGGCGCCGGATAGCTGACGCGTCCCTGCGGCGTCTCGACTTCGATGCGCCTCAAATGTGGATGCGTCGCCAGATCGGCCATGGTGTTGACCTCGGCGAAGGCAATGTCGGCGTCCGAGAGACGCTTGAGCAGCTCGTCGCGCGTCATCTTCGCAAAAATGTCTGCGACCGTGTTGTCGGTGAAGTCGCGGTTGCGCACGCGCTCGACCATGTTGGCGACGCGCGGATCGCTCGGCAGGTTTGGCTGGTCCAGCACTTCGGCGCAAAGCGTCTTCCACTCGCGCTCGCTCTGGATCGAGATCAGAATATCCTTGCCGTCGCTGGAGGTGAACACGCCATAGGGCGCGATCGAGGGATGGCGCAGGCCCATGCGCTTCGGCGGATTGCCGGCCTCGGCATTGAGCAGCGGCACGGTCAGCCAGTCCGCCATCACGTCGAACATGGAGATGCGGATGTCGGCGCCCTTGCCGGTGCGCCCGCGCGCGATCAGCGCCTCCAGGATCGCCGCATGCGCGGTCGCCCCGGTCGCGACGTCGACGATGGACATGCCGACGCGCGAGGCGCCGTCGGGATTGCCGGTGATCGAGGCCAGCCCGCTCTCGGCCTGGATCAAGAGATCATAAGCCTTGCGGTGCGCGTAAGGGCCCTCGTCGCCATAGCCCGTGATGGTGCAGGAGATCAGCTTCGGATAGTTGCGCAGCAGTCGCTCGCGCGAAAAGCCGAGCTTGTCCATCGATCCGGGCTTGAGGTTCTGCACCAGCACGTCGGCGCTCGCGATCAGCTTTTCCAGTTCCGCGCGCCCCTCCTTGGTGGCGAGATCGACCACCGCCGACTGCTTGCCGCGGTTGAGCCAGACGAAATAGCTGCTCTGGCCCTTGGCCGCCGCGTCATAGCCACGGGCGAAATCGCCTTCCGGCCGCTCGATCTTGATGACTTCCGCGCCGGCATCCGCCAGCCGCGACGAGCAGAACGGTGCGGCGACCGCCTGCTCGACCGCAATCACCCTGATTCCGTCCAACGCTCCCATGGCGCGCGACCTCAGTACGAGCGCGGCATGCCGAGCACGTGCTCGGCGATGAAAGACAGCACGAGGTTGGTCGAGATCGGCGCCACCTGGTAGAGCCGCGTCTCGCGGAATTTGCGCTCGACGTCATATTCCTCGGCGAAGCCGAAGCCGCCATGGGTCTGGACGCAGGCGTTCGCCGCCTCCCAGGATGCATCCGCCGCCAGCATCTTGGCCATGTTGGCTTCCGCACCGCAGTCGAGGCCGGCCTCGTATTTGCGCGTCGCCTCCTTCACCATGAGCTCAGCCGCACGCATTGCGGCATAGGCCTTGGCGATCGGGAACTGGATGCCTTGATTTTGGCCGATCGGCCGGCCGAACACCGCGCGCTCCTTGGCGTAGTTCGTGGCCTTCGCGATGAACCATTTGGCGTCGCCGACGCATTCCGCCGCGATCAGAATGCGCTCGGCATTCATGCCGGAGAGGATGTAGCGAAAACCCTTGCCTTCCTCGCCGATCAGGTTCTCGGCCGGCACCTTCATGTCGGTAAAGAACACTTCGGTCGTGGCATGATTCATCATGGTGCGGATCGGGCGGATCTCCAGACCCTTGCCTTTGGCCTCGCGCATGTCGACGATGAACACGGAGAGCCCGTCGGTGCGCTTCTTGACCTGCTCTTTCGGCGTGGTGCGCGCGAGCAAAATCATCAGATCGGAATGTTCGGCACGGCTGGTCCAGATCTTCTGGCCGTTGACGACATAGCCGGCGTTGCCGTCGTTGCGCGCGAACGTCTTCAGCGACGAGGTGTCGGTGCCGCTGGTCGGCTCAGTGACGCCGAAGGCTTGCAGGCGCAACTCGCCACTCGCGACCTTCGGCAGATACTTCGCCTTCTGTTCGTCGCTGCCGTGCCGCAGCACGGTGCCCATCGTGTACATCTGGGCATGACAGCCGCCGCCATTGCATCCCGCACGCTGGATCTCCTCGAGGATCGCGGCCGCCGCGGAGAGTTTCAGGCCTGCGCCGCCATATTCCTCGGGGATCAGCACCGAGAGATAGCCGGCCTGTGTCAGCGCATCGACGAAGGCCGTCGGGTAGGCCATCTCGCGATCGAGCTTGCGCCAGTATTCGCCGGGAAACTGCGCGCAGAGCTTTGCGACGGCTTCGCGGATGTCGGCGTAATCTTCGGTGTGATGTTGTTGGCTCATGGCGTTTCCCGTTGGGTGCGGCGGTTAAGATAACGCCGGCCAATCCCCCGGCGTTGTGAAAACAACGCCAGCCCCCTATGCTCATTTGCTATAGCGTATGGAGTAGCCTTCCAAGATTGGCAAGCATGGATTTCCGGCAGCTCAGGACCTTCAGTTGCGTGGCGGAGCTCGGCAGCCTCTCCAAGGCGTCCGATACGTTGCGCGTGGCGCAGCCGGCGCTCAGCCGCCAGATCAAGCTTTTGGAACACGAGCTGCGCGTCGAGCTGTTCACACGCAACGGACGCGGCATGGTGCTGACCGACGCAGGCCGTCTCTTGCTGGCGCGGACCTCCGGCATCGTGCGCCAGATCGACCAGATCCGGGACGACATCCAGTCGGCCAAGGGGCCGCCGTCGGGCCAGGTCGTGCTCGGCCTGGTTCCGACCGTGAGCTGCGTGCTGTCGGCGCGCTTCGCGCGGCGCTGTGTCGAGAAATTTCCCGGCATCTCGCTGCGCATCGTCGAAAGCTACAGCGGCCATCTGGTCGAATGGCTGCATCGCGGCGAGATGGATCTCGCCATCCTCTACGGCCGCTCGGCCGATCTGCACCTCAACGTGCAGAGTCTGGGCCGCGACAACATCGTCGCGGTCGGTCCGCGCGGCTGCGGACTGGCGCGCAAGAAGAGCGTCGAGATCGGCTGGCTGTTGCGGCAGCGGCTGGTTCTGCCCAGTCATTCCCACGGCCTCCGCGCGCTGATCGAGCATGCGGCGGCCCAGCGCAAGATCAAGCTTGACGTCCAGCTCGAAGCGGATTCTTTCCGCGTCCTCACCAGTCTGGTCGAGGAGGGCCTTGGCTTCGCGCTGTTGCCGCCGTCGTCCGTGCACGGCGAGGTCGCGGACGGGCGGCTGGAAACCGCCGTCGTTTCCAAGCCGATGACGCGCGAGCTCATTTTCGCTTCTCCGATCGACCGCCCGGCCTCGACGGCCTCGCTCGCCATCACCGCCCTCCTGCGCGACGAGGTCGCCGCCTGCCGCAAGGAAGGCCTGTGGGATATCAGGCTCGCGTGAGCGGTCAGCGTTGAATTGTCATGAGGATTTAGGACGCAATCCCGCGGCCGGCCCTTCGCATCTGGCGCGACCTGTCATGCCGAAATTCTATAGCTGGGCTAAGCTCGCTGCGAGTTTGACGCGCAAATGCATCCAAAACCTCGTCATTGCGAGCGCAGCGAAGCAATTCAGGAATTCCTCCGCGGTGACAGTCTGGATTGCTTCGCTGCGCTCGCAATGACGGAGAATGCTGCAGCGGCGCTCGCATCAACTCGCACCTCAATCGCGGCGGCGACTTCGGCTCACCGGCGCTACAGTGGCGGCGCAGCCGTCACCCCGGTATCCGCACCGGCAGCGACTCATAGCCCTTGATGAAGCTCGAATAGATCCGCTTCGGCTCGCCCACCACCTCGATGCGGTCGAAGCGCTTGAGCATCTCCTCCCAGACGATCTTGAGCTGGAGCTCGGCGAGGCGCATGCCGACGCAGCGGTGGATGCCGAAGCCGAAGGAAAGATGCGTGCGCGGCCGCGCTCGGTCGATGATGAACTCCTCGGGGCGGTCGATCACCTCTTCGTCGCGGTTGCCCGAGACGTACCACATCACCACGCGGTCGCCCTTCTTGATGGCCTTGCCGCCGATCTCGGTGTCCTGGAGCGCGGTGCGGCGCATATGGGCGAGCGGCGTCTGCCAGCGGATCACCTCCGGGACCATGGTGTCGATCAGCGCCGGATTGGCGCGCAGCTTGTCGTACTGGACCGGGTTCTCGTTCAGCGCCAGCACCGAGCCGGTCATGGTGTTGCGCGTGGTGTCGTTGCCACCGACGATGAGCAGGATGATGTTGCCCATGAGATTGTCGGGGTCCATGAACCGCGTCGCGTCGTTATGGGCCATCAGCGACAGCAGATCGTTGCGTGGCTCGGAATTGACGCGCTCGTTCCATAGCTTCGACATGTAGGCATAGCACTCGTCCATCTCGCGGCGTCGCTCTTCGGCGGAGGCGACGATGCCGCTCTTGGGCAGCGCGGTGGAAACATCCGACCAGCGGGTCAGCTTGCGCCGCTCCTCCCAGGGGAAATCGAACAGGGTCGCCAGCATCTGCGTCGTCAGCTCGATCGAGACGCGCTCGACGAAGTTGAAGGTCTCGTTGCGCGGCAGGTTGTCGAGCACGGTCTGCGAACGCTGTCGGATGAGCTTGGCGAGCTCGTCCAGATGCGTCGGCGTGAACATCGGCGACACCGTCTTGCGCTGCGCCGAATGCCGCGGCTGGTCCATGGCGATGAAGCTCGGCCAATCATAACCTTCCGGCACGTCGCGGATCGAGATGCCGCCGAGCGTCGAGTCCGAAGAGAACAGGCCGTGATTGGTGTCGACATGCATGATGTCGTTGTATTTCACCACCGACCAGTACGGCTCGATCGGCGCGTTGGTGCAGTAATGCACCGGCTCTTCCTTGCGCAGCCGCTCGAACCACGGCCACAGCGTGTCGTCCTGGAACAGCCTGGGCGCACCGGGGTGGAACTGCGCCAGCGGCGTCGCATAAGCCTCTTCGCGCGCCCTGCGCATGCGTTCGGCCGTGTCGGTCTTAACCGGAGTCTGGATATTCATTCTTGATCGCTCCAGTTGTTTGAATCGAGTCGCCAGATGCAGTTCACCTCTCCCCGCAAGCGGGGCGAGGGAGAGAAGCACCGACGCGTGTCACGCATCACGCCGCAATCTTCACCGGCAGCGTCTCCAAACCCTTCACGAAGCTCGAATAGACACGCTTGGGTTCGCCGACCACATCAATATGGCAGAAACGCTTGAGAATCTCTTCCCAGATAATCTTGAGCTGGAGTTCGGCAAGCCGCAAGCCGACGCAGCGGTGGATGCCGAAGCCGAAGGAGAGATGCGTGCGGGGGCGGGCGCGGTCGATGATGAAATCGTAGGGCTTTTCGATCGCCGCGTCGTCGCGGTTGCCCGAGACGTACCACATCACAACCTTGTCACCTTTCTTGATCTGCTTGCCCCGGAACTCGAAATCGGCAAGTGCAGTGCGGCGCATATGCGCCAATGGCGTCTGCCAGCGGATCACCTCGGGCACGAAACTGTCGAGCAAAGCGGGATTTGCGCGCAACTTGCGATACTGCTCCGGATGCTGGCTCAGCGCATAGATCGAGCCGGACATGGTGTTGCGGGTGGTGTCGTTGCCGCCGACGATCAGCAGGATGAGATTGCCGAGGAAGTTTTTGGCATCCATGTGGCGCGTCGCGTCGCTGTGCGCCATCATCGAGAGCAGGTCGCTCTTCGGCGGCTGCTCGATGCGCTCCTTCCACAGTCGCGCAAAATAGCCGGCGCATTCCGCAAGCTCGGCCATCCGCTCGTCTTCGGTGGCGACAAGGCCGTCGGGGCCGGGAATGGTGGTGGCGATATCCGACCAGCGCGTCAGCTTGCGGCGGTCCTCCCAGGGGAAGTCGAACAGCACCGCGAGCATCTGCGTGGTGAGCTCGATCGAGACCCGGTCGACCCAGTCGAACACTTCGCCGCGCGGCAGATTGTCGAGGCACTCGGCCGAGCGCTCGCGGATGCTGAGCGCGAGATTGTCCAGATGCGTCGGCGTGAACATCGGCGCCACGGTCTTGCGCTGCGCCGCGTGGCGCGGCGGGTCCATCGAGATGAAGCTTTCGCGGCGCAGGTCGGGATCGATGTCGCGGATGGTGATGCCGCCGAGCGCGGAGGCCGAGGAGAACACCGAATGGTTGGTCTCGATCTCCATGATGTCGTTGTAGCGCGTCACCGACCAGTACGGCCCGAACATCGAGTCCTTGCAGTAGTGCACGGGATCTTCGCGGCGCAGGCGGTCGAAATAGGGCCAGAACGTATCGGTCCTGAACAATTCGGGATCGCCGGGATCGAACTGTTCAAGAGGCAGTGACGTGGCGCGCGCGCGCAATGCGTCGAGGTTTGCCGTGCTCTCGATGGTCCCGTGCATGACCGCTCTCCCTGATGTGAACCGCGCGTTCTCGTTGAATTCTGCGCTGCGGCATTTAGGTTGCAATTACAGCCGGTTGTCTGCGTCGGAGCAAGCGAGAGTTTTGCCACATGGTCTCGGCTGTAGCCCGGATGCAGCGTAAGCGTAATCCGGGAATCGTGCCGTTGAGGTGGTCCCGGATTGCGCTCCGCTCCATCCGGGCTACGGGACATTCGCGAACGTGACCTTCCGCACGCCGGAACGTCTGGAATCGTGCGAAAAATCCGTCGAAACCGAGGCAATATCGAACCCCGGCCATCTTGGGGATCGACCAACCTTTGATCTGTAGTTTGAGCGGACCAGGTCTGCATCCCGAGGTTGCCGTGAGCGATTTGCAATGGGCCCCGATCGGCCCGCCCCAAC
>NZ_JAACFT010000038.1 GCF_029051685.1 Bradyrhizobium sp. CSA207
CTCGCAAACACGCGAGGCGCCGCGGACAGCGCCCCGTCATTATGCGGAGCGACACAGCGGCAAAAGCCCGGGAAAACCGCGGCTACCAGCCAACGACTCCGCATAATCCCGCGCTACGCATAATCGACGTTATGCGGTGCACCGCATAACATCGAAATTGGGGCCGCATGGTCGAAGCGCTCCGAAGAGGGCCGCGACTACCTCTCGCTCAAGCTCGACGATCCCTCATTCAACGCGCCGATCTATGCGAACCTGTTCGATGACGAAGGCGGCGAGGGCTACACCCTGCTCTGGTCGCGGCCCCGCAAGAACGGAGAGTGAGGCTCATCATCGCCCCGCCCGACAGCCTCGGGCGGGGTTCACGCTTGGAGAAAAACCGATTGACCAAAGCTGCAGCTGGACCGGCTTGGTAGAGTTGATTTTCACTTGTTTAAGACGCGCCCTTCCGTGGCGCTTGTCCGCATGGGCTGAACTAGCCCAATGCTATTGTTTATTGGAACGTAGACGCGCTGACCTGCGGCCTTTGGGCAACGTCTTGGGTGTCGCCGCTCCCTTGGGTGGCTGAATAAAGAATTCAGATAAATGAACATCCAGCGTCTCGGCGAGCCGGTCGAGAAGATCAATTGTCGGATTCTCAGATTGCCGCTCAAGGCCGCTCATATATGAGCGGTCAATCCCGGCATCGTAGGCCAGTTGCTCTTGCGGAATGCCGCGATCCACGCGGATCCGGCGCACATTCCAGGCCACGAGCGCACGAGCTTTCATGCGCCCAAACAGCCATTAGGCAGACCATCAAACCACTGGCTATAACCGAACTATTCCGGTAAGTTTCGCCCACAATGCAGATTAGCGAAGTGCGCGCATAAGCCTACATGACGAAGCCACCGTTAGATCCCGATGTCGCGGATGTCGCGCCGGATCAGCCGGTGCTGACGACCTATGACGAGCAGCATCTGGTGACGTATTGGCGACTTCTTGACGCCGAAGCCGATGGCGCGGATTGGAAAGAGGTGACCCGGATCGTGTTGCATATCGACCCGGATCGCGAACCGGCGCGTGGCCGCAATGCGTTTGATAGTCATCTGGCGCGAGCAAAATGGATGGCAGACCACGGCTACCGTGACTTGCTTCGCGGCGGCGCGACCAAATAGGAAAATCTGTCATGATGAGTTCGCACTCGAGAACGGATTTCTCTGCTGACGCGTGATCGCCTGCATGCATCACGCGATGCACAATTGGTGACTTCCCCAACAATCCAAAGCTTCATAGACATTGCGCCGTAATCGACTTACGGCAGGGAATCATAGCAACGTCTGAGTTCGACTGGCGCTCACCGGAGGCGTATCAACACGCTATCAAGTCGGGCGAGATGGCGGATTTCGCCTGGGAGTCACTGCGGCGCGGCCCCAACTATCGAGCTTTCTGTCGTGAAAATCGATCGCAGGTAACTTCCGAATTCCGAAGGAGATGGGGCGTCTGCTTTCGCTCATGACCCCCAGAGGTCCTTTTACGAGCAGACGATCTTCTGGGCGCCCGAGGCCTTGCCCACCGTCGTTTCGGTCGTGCGCAGCGCGTCAGCATCACGAGCGATCGGCCTTGGGCTACCGCTTGCCCAACTTGGATCGGCAAGCATCAGACAGGCATCTGACGGGTGGCATGCGGTCTTGCGCATTCAGGGGGTGCAACATCATCTCTGGTTGAAAGAGGCGCCGCAGCCGGGTGTCTCTTACGCGGCTGAATTGCCGCTCGACGACGACTACGAGATCCGCATGCACGCTTCGCGTCGGTTGTGGCGCGCGATCACCGGCCGCGCCCCAGGACCACCCTTTCATCAGCTTTCGGCGCAGCGACGCGAACGATTGGCCTTGGCGCTGCGCGCGCTCGATGGGCACTTGGACGGCGCTTCTTATCGCGTCATTGCCGAAGTGCTGTTCGGCCGAAAACGCATCCCTGAACGCGCCTGGAAAACCCATGAGCTGCGCAGCCGGACCATCCGCCTGGTGCAGGCTGGTTTGGCTCTGATGCGCGGCGGCTACCGTGCATTGCTACGTCCCTCATCTCGCAGGCAGTAGAGCCGGGGTGGCGAAAATCATCGGTCCATCTTCGGCATCCCCCTGAGCACTCCTACTCCGTCATGGTGACCGTCGACACGCGACCGAACCCGGCCGCGCTCCAGACGACGACGGAGCCTTGCAAATGCCCGATCCGAACGCCGGACTGCCGCCGCGATACCTGCGCACGCCCGAGGCGGCGCGCTTTCTTGGACTGTCCGGCCGCACCCTCGAAAAGCACCGCACCTATGGCACAGGCCCGACCTACCGGAAGCTGGGCGGCCGGGTTGTGTATGCGCTCGAAGACCTGACGGCGTGGGTTGACCGCGGCGCCAAAACGTCCACCAGCGATCCTGGCGCAGGCACAGTCCTGCCCGCGAAACGGCACACGCCGATTCCGTATGCGGGCAAGGAGCGGCGCTGACCTATGCCGGACAGCAACTCAACTGCAGCCAGGAGGCGGCGCTCGGAGCGCGACCAACTCGATTTGTTTCGCGCGCTTCCTGGCGATCTCGCGCCACGGGACGCGCAAGACTTGATGGCATATCCGTTCTTTTCGTTGGCAAAGTCGAAGCGGATCGTTCCGATCGACTTCCGCACAGGCACCATCACCATCCGTGTCGAAGCGGTGCCGGAACATGGCCTGGCCACGATCTGGGACGCGGACGTTCTGATCTGGGCTGCCTCGCAGATTGTCGAAGCCCGCGATGCCGGCCTGAAAACGTCCCGGCTGATGGTAGCGACGCCTTACGAGATCCTGACCTTCGTCGGCCGCGGCACCAGCGTACGCGACTACGACCGCCTCAAGGCTGCGCTCGACCGATTGCAATCAACCAGCGTCATGACCTCAATCCGGCAGCCGACAGAACGGCGGCGGCACCGCTTCTCCTGGATCAACGAATGGAAACACACAAGCGATGTGCACGGGCATGCCCGTGGGATTGAGCTGATCTTACCCGATTGGTTCTACACGGGCGTTCTAAACGAATCGCTCGTGCTGACCATTGACCGCGCGTATTTCGATCTGACCGGTGGACTGGAACGTTGGCTCTATCGCCTCGTCCGCAAGCACGGGGGTCATCAGCATGGCGGCTGGAGCTTCGGCCTCGTGCACTTGCATGCCAAGTCCGGGAGCCTCTCGCCGCTCAAGCACTTCGCCTACGACCTGCGCCAGATCGTGCATCATCAGACCCTGCCGGGCTATCGGCTGGCTATCACACACGACCTGAATGGCGAAGAACGATTGAATTTCGCACCCGTCCCGATCAACCCGCCTACGCAGCGGTTGCGAAAGCGTGGCGTTATCAGCCCTGCCGGGGATAAGCTGTGAATTCGCTCGTGCTATCAGGGACTGGAACCCTCGTGCCTTCGGGGACGCGATGCTCGTGCTATCGAGGACCGGAATCAGAGCTAAGGTTCTGCGGCGCCAAGACTTCCTGCTCTCGTAACTTTACTAACGTACTGACACTAACTTCTTGTTGTGAATCAGCGCGTTGTGAACAAGTCGGGCGTGCATGCAGCGAGGAGGCCTCATCCGCTTACTCTCTCACGCGCAAAACTTTCCTGCAATGCGAATCTGTCCTCCAATCCACGCGCGCGAGCGCGGTCGCGCGCGAAATTACGCGATCGCCGGCATCGGAATCACCGCATCACGATCGTCGCCTTCCTTTGCGGCAGCTCGCTCCTCGAGGAGAACTCGCTAACGTCCGTGGTTGGCACGGCCGCCACCACATGCCGGAATCTGGAGAATGGACGGTCAGGCTCACCAGCGCCGTACTTGATGGCTTCAAAGGTGTCCATGAAGCCGCCGGCAAGAAAAGTTGCGATCTCACCCACATCCCCGTCTGCTCGGGAGACGCCGCTCCGCCATCACGGAAGGAAAAGGCGCGCGTGGAAGCGGCCGGGTCGCGGAGGCCCTTACATCGCCGCAGCGACCCGGCCGCGCTTGCCGCCGGCGCCAAACCGGAAGGTGGTGCCACTGGTCCAGATCTTGTGCAGCAGCACGGCGAGCGCGCGCGCCACCGTGGTCGCCCCGCACTTCAGACCCTTCTTCCTGGCCCGCCGCAGCACCCGCAGCCGCAGCTTAAAATTCTTCGGAATGCGCGTGAGGATCGCGATCGCCGCCTCGTCCAGCATCGCTCGCGTCAGCTCATCGCCGCATTTGGAGATGCTGCCGATCCGGCCGGTCTGGCCGGATTGATAGCCCCGCAGCGTCAACCCGACATGGGCGCCGACATTGGTCGACTTCTTGAATCGCACCGGATCATCGATGGTGGCGCGGAACGTCAGCGCCACGAGCGCGCCGACACCGGGGACGGTCATCATCCGCCGCACCGCGCTGTTGCTGCGCGCCGCCACCAGCGCCAGGCGGTGCAGTTTGGCCAATTGCAGCCGCATCGCGCTTCGGGCGTCCAACAGCGGCGCGACGATCGCTTCCAGTTCTCTCTTTCCGGCAACGATCTCGTGCACCCGCGCGTCAAAACGGCCGACCGAGATCTCGCCGACTTTGAGGCCGAACGGGGGCAACAGGCCGCGGATCATGTTCTCCATGTCCAGCACCTTGCCGCGCGTCGCCTTGCGCCCGACCAGCAGCGCTCGCACCGTTTGCGCGCCTTCCTATTTGACGTCGACGCCACGGAACCAACCGGTCCGCACCATCTGCGCAATGCCCTTGGCGTCGTTGCGATCGGTCTTGTTCAGCATCGCGCTCAGCGCCGGCTCGGCACGCCCAGTCTCGATGCAGATCACGGAAACGTCCTTTTCGCTCAAAGCCGCGAAGAGCCAGGCAGAGTAGGAGAACGCATCAAGCCCGCCGCGCTTCCGCTGGAGTGTCCACTCCGCGAGACACAGCTTAGTCGCGTCCGGATCGGCCTCGAGCGTCGCTTCCTGGACGACGTTGCCGTCGCCGTCCGCCACGCAAACATTTGTCGCCTGCAGCGACACGTCGAGCCCTGCATAAAATTCCGTCGTTCGTCTCTACCATTCTCCGCCGGAACGCGGCGCCCGTTCCGTTTCCGGACTGTTGCGAAGCAACATCTCAGCAATCCCGCCGGCCAGGTGACACGAGTCAGTACCTCGGCTGACCTGGAATGCTTCCGATTCCTTCTAACGTATTGGAGCCTCGCCGATGTGCTCCTTTGCAGCAGGATCGCTGCAAGCCTTCGGCGACTACGAACCATCGAAGCGTCATTACAGCAGTCCTGCCGACGTCAAGGCTCTTCGTGCGATGCGCCAGCGAAGCGCATCGTTGGCACGTCAAAAATTCCTCTCAATATGGAGCAGTCAGGTGAGTGACCTCACAACTGTTGAGCTCTTGTGGCTCGAGAAGCGAATCGAAAATCGAATCCGGTTCGGTAAACCTGCATCAGAGAGGATCGTTGACCATCACCGGCGCATTCTCTCGTTTTTGCCCGGCAGCATCTTCGCGTTCGTGCGCTGGACGTCCAACGACTTCGGAACCATCCTGTCTCGGATCGACATTTTGCGCGCAGTCGCGCCAGGGCAGCGATACTCAACCGTGCCTTGGGTCAGTCCCGGCGGCGAAAGCCTGCTGCGATTAGCTGGTTGGCCAAAGGTCGAGCGCGTTCTGCAGTTGATCGACGCCGTGGAGTCACTTGGCATCGATCCTGCCGATGCAGCCCCTGACTATTGGCATCACGCCCACAACCGTCTTTCCGTCAACGAAAAGCCACGAGCTTATACCCGTGCACGCCACCAGGCGTGGCTCCATCGGCGCAGGATGGCACTCTGATGGGACGGCTTGGGAACATTCTTGCGATGTGTGGGGCCACAATGCTCGCGCTCTGGCCAATCAACAACTCCTCACCATTGTACATCTGGAATGCCTCGGACAGCGTGCCGATCGGCCTTTATCGCTTGCGAGAGGCCGGACGTTTGTACGTCACTGAGCTCGTGGCGGTTCGAGCGCCAGACCCGCTCGCGACTTTTCTCGATCTCAACGGCTATTTGCCAAGCGGTCTTCCAATGCTCAAGCGTGTGCTGGCGCTGCCTGGCCAAAGCGTCTGCAGAACGGGCCTCACGATCATCGTCGACAGCATTCAGATGGGTGAGGCAAGCGAGCGCGATCGCCGCGGCCGACCCTTGCCGGTCTGGCAAGGTTGCCGGGTCATTGCTGAGGGCGAAGTGTTTCTCATGAACTGGCAGTCGGCCGACTCGCTAGACGGCCGATATTTCGGCCCCCTGCCGAGATCGGCCGTCGTTGGGCGAGCGCTCCCGGTGTGGACCAGGGAGAAGTGACCATGCCGGATCTCCCCTCTTGGCCTGTCATTTCTCCATGCGGCTGGTCGCAACATCGTTTCTCCGTCTCGGCCAGCTTCTCGAGAATCGGCGCGCATTGCCGCAGGATCGGGCGGCCTCGAGGCCGGCTGGGAGAAACGTTGTACTTGGCGGCTGTCCGCACAATGGGATGTGGGGCCGCTGCTTGCTCTTTGGGAATTCTGCTGACGTTCGGCCCGTCCTCGACCGCTAGAGCGGAGGTCTCATCGCGCGCACCAGCTGCGCAGTCCACAACCCTGCTTCCTAGCCTTGCATACGCCGCCTTCGTGACCGAAGCCTCCCATCGGTTCGCGATCCCGGAGCGTTGGATCAATGCCGTGATGCAGGTCGAAAGCGGCGGTAATGCGCACGCCATATCGCCTTCGGGAGCGCTCGGGCTGATGCAAATCATGCCCGCGACTTGGGTCGAACTGAGCGCTCGTCACGATCTTGGTATCGATCCGTTTGATCCGCACGACAACATTATGGCTGGGGCAGCGTACCTTCGCGAGATGCTCGACCGGTTCGGATCGGGAGGGTTTCTTGCAGCCTACAATGCGGGACCGAAGCGGTACGAGCAGCATTTGACGACAGGCCGATCCCTTCCAGATGAAACGCAAACCTATGTAGCCAGAATAACACCATTGATCGGTCTTGAGCAGCGCGAGAGCGCTGGTTCGGCCGCCAGACAAGTTGTCCTGTGGCAGCAGGCTCCAGTTTTTGTTGAGCGACGCGGCAGCTCATCCGCTGCCGATGGCTGTGCATCAGGAGTGCGCACAATGACTTCGTCGAAGCCAGCGACTAGAGCGGTTGCCAGCGCACTCGTACCTCGCGCGACGGGGCTGTTCATGCATCGATCAGTCAAGGAGCAGTCTCCATGATAGCAATCGCATTTGCTCGCATGGCCTCGAAGGTTCTCGCATCTTTGAGAATGGTCGGGAGGGTGCAGGGGGTAGCCGACCGCCGAGGGCAGGATAAAAGCCGCAAGGTGCGGCCGGTCGGTTGTGCGAGAAAGTCTATCGATTTCAATGATCGACTATACATTGCGGCGACTCGGAGCAAAGTTCATCTTTCGCCAAGGCGCTGTTCTTACACGGCTTTCGGTGCCTTGCGGCGGCCGGAATGACGCGTGACGATGATCTTCGGATCCGTCCCGGCCGTATCCGTTCCACGCGCGCGCCCCGGACAAAGCCCTTTCTGGCGCAGGCACTTACAGCCGCTCAGAAGGCCGGCGGCCTCTCGCGAGGCAAGCATGGCCATGGCCGTAAGTTTGGACGCGGCCGCGCCGCGAGCATCGCTGCGGCGCGGCTCCTCAACGCCCGCGCCCGCGGCGCTATGGTCAAGGCCCGGGTGGTGCGGCGGATGCGTTCGCCGGGCGCGTTGCGCGCCCATATCAGTTACCTGCAGCGCGATGGAGTCACGCGCGACGGCGCTCCGGGCAAACTATTCGACGCTGCGGGGGACGATGCGGACGGTCGCGCCTTCGTCACGCGTTGCGAGGGTGATCGCCATCATTTCAGGTTCATTGTCTCGCCTGATGATGCTGGTGAACTTGCCAGCCTGCGTAGCTTCACTCGGGAGCTGATGGACCGAGCCTCGCGCGATCTTGGCACACGGCTTGACTGGGTCGCGGTCGACCATTGGAACACCGAGCATCCGCACATTCACATCCTCGTGCGGGGCCGTACGGATGACGGTGCCGACCTCGTCATCAGTCGTGATTATATCGCTATGGGCCTGCGCGCCCGCGCCAGCGACCTTGTCACGCGCGAACTTGGCCCTCGCTCGGAGCTCGAGATCCGCCAGAGCCTTGAGGCGGATATGACAGCCGAACGCTGGACCAGGCTCGACCGGGCGCTTGCCCGGGAGGCGGGGACGGCGGACGGCGTCATCGATTTGAGGTCAGAGCGGGATGCCGGGGGCGATCCATTGCGGGAAATTCGGATCGGGCGGATGCGGACGCTCGAGCGGCTCGGCTTGGCGGAACCTGCGGGGCCCGCGGTCTGGGTCCTTGCCGCCGATGCGGAGGCGCGGTTACGCGCGCTTGGCGAGCGCGGTGACATCATCAAGCGGCTGCACAAAAGTCTCACGCGCGACGGCGCCAGCCGCGCTCCTGCATCCTGGGCACTGGAGGGCGAACGTCATGGCGAACCGATCGTTGGTCGTCTCATCGCGCGCGGGCTTGATGACGAGCTCAAGGGCACGGCTTTTGCCATTGTCGATGGGATTGATGGGCGCGTGCATCACGTGAAGCTTCCCGACCTCGAGGCGGCCGGCGATGGGCCGATCGGTGGGATTGTCGAACTGCGCCGGTTTGCGGACGCCCGTGGTCGAACACGGACTGCACTCGCGGTTCGCTCGGAGCTCGGTCTCGATCAGCAGGTCGCGGCGGACGGAGCGACCTGGCTAGACCGCCAGCTCGTCGCGCGAGAGCCTGCCGAGCTCTCGCGAGTTGCATTTGGCGCCGAGGTTCGTACGGCACTCGAGCAGCGCATCGATGTTTTGGCCGGCCAAGGGCTCGCCCAGCGCGATGGCAACAAGGTCCGGCTAAGCCGCAATTTGATCGAAACCCTCCGCGGCCGCGAACTCGACGTCATCGCACGACGTCTCATGAAGGAAACGGGCCTTCCGCACTTGTCATCTGATGCAGGTGAGCAGATTTCGGGGGTTTATCGTCGGCGCCTGTCACTGGCCTCGGGGCGCTTCGCGATGATCGACAGCGGCCTCGGCTTTCGACTTGTGCCCTGGTCGCCTTCGCTCGAGCGGGAATTGGGCAAACAGGTCAGCGGCATCGCAGGTCCAGGCAGCATCGACTGGGACCTCGGCCGCAAGCGCGGCCTATCGCTCTGACCCGAGGTGCTGAGTTGCAGTGCGCCCAATTGCGGGGCCGCGAAGATTTGGTTGTCCTGCGCGGACTGGCCGAGGCGGAAAAATTGGAGAGGAGCGATAGTGAGCAGCGAATGGCCAATGGAGGATGCACCATTCTGGAACTATCTCTTCATCGCCGCCGGTTCCCGCGACCTTCGCGGCGCTCGACGGGGGACTGGACGCAGCTGTGTGGAAAAATGCGCCGTTCACCGGAAGGTTGTTGAGCTCGTCAGCTTCTCAACCGCTAGATCGGCTAGCAGAACCCTTCGAATCTAGATGGCTATCCCGCGTAGCGGAAACGGCATGGGATCTCCGATCTCGAAGTGATCGGAAGGTGTCTGGGTGGCGTGATCGCAGTCCAGTACTTCCGTGCGTACTGGTCTCGGATGCCGATGGTCAGATGCTCAGAAGAGTCCGCCGCTTCGCTCACCGCCTTGCCGTTCGCCAGAGTCAAGTCTGTTGTGCACAGTTGTGGGGGTGTCATGGAGCGGGCGAATAACGGTTTCAACCTGCTCGACTATGGAGGCATTCGCGCGACGTTATCCGTGTACGCAGGCCGGCGAGCAATCGGACAACTCCGGTCCGGCAAGCCAGCTTGAGGAGTGGATAGGCGAACTGCAACCGATTCGCGCAATGAGCATTTAGCAAACGCTAGTCGCCTGTCCTTCCAGGAAGGCGGCAAGAGCTGACGTGCAACATCCGAGCATCTGGCTGGCCAAAACAATAGGGCGGCAATAGCCGACCGGCTGGAGGAGGGACTCGCTCGATACCGATCTGCGGGAGTATCTCGATGAAGGTCGGCCCAGCACTATCGTCTCGCCGGTGAATAAGCTCCTGCCGGGCTGCTCCCGCATGATTCTTGTACTCCGCGAGCCCCCGCCTCACGCCGACTTAATGCGCGAACGTCCGCCTCATCAACAAGGAGTTGTGGTACGCCGCACGCTCTCTGGATCGCGCGCGCTTGACGGAGAGCTTAGGGGAGGACGCGAGCTAGCCTTCGCAGAAATCTATAACCCGGAGCGTCGCTTCGCGAAGGCCGGCCGGTTCGCCTCGAGCGACAGCACGGTACGAGTTGATTCCGTCACCATCCAAGCGCCGATCACGCGAAGCTGGTTGGGACGGTCCCTTGAGGAAGCCTGTTCTAGGCCGAGCGAACGTTTTTGGCCGAAACGCCGCTTCCCGATCTGACCCGCCGATCCCTTCGCTAGGGCGCGCGCGACTGCGAGAAGCATAAGCCCCTGATTGTAGCCAACGGGTCGATGGTGTCGATATCGGCAAGCCATGTCTGCGACAAAAATCATTTGGCATCAGGTGATCCTGGTTTGCCTAATCGCGTTCACCTTCGTGTGGGCAGCGACCGAATGGACCGCCTACCAGCTTGCGTTCCAGCCGCAGCTTGGACCGGCCTGGTTCAGGCTAGGGGCCTGGCCCATCTACCAGCCGTTTGCCTTCTTCATCTGGTGGTTTGAATTCGACGCTTACGCCCCCACGATTTTCCTCCAGGGGGGCGCCATCGCCGGAAGTGGTGGTATCGCGGCAGTCGCCGCTGCAATGGTGCTTTCGGTCTTGCGCGCGCATGAGGCTCGCGATGTCACGACTTACGGATCAGCGCGTTGGGCCGATACGCGCGAGGTCAAACGGGCGGGGCTGCTAGGCGCCGATGGCCTCGTGCTCGGGCGTTTCGATGGTCGATATCTTCGCCATGATGGACCTGAGCACGTGCTCTGTTTTGCGCCTACCCGTTCGGGCAAGGGGGTGGGCCTGGTCGTTCCAACTCTGTTGACCTGGCCGCGCTCGGTGATCGTCCACGATATCAAGGGCGAGAATTTCCAGTTGACCTCGGGATGGCGCGCGCGCCTTGGAGAGGTACTCTTGTTTGACCCGACAAACGCGGCAAGCGCGGCCTACAATCCCCTTCTTGAGATTCGCCGTGGCGATTGCGAAGTACGAGACGCCCAAAACGTGGCGGATATCCTCGTCGATCCCGAAGGAGCGCTCGAGCGCCGCAATCATTGGGAAAAAACCAGCCATTCTCTGCTCGTCGGTGCGATCCTGCATGTCCTCTACGCTGAAGCTGACAAGACACTTGCCGGGGTTGCCAGATTCCTTTCGGACCCGTGCCGCCCGATCGAGACCACGCTGAATGCGATGCTTGCGACCCCTCATCTTGGTGATCGCGTTCATCCCGTCGTCGCTTCAGCTGCGCGAGAGCTGCTCAACAAGAGCGAGAACGAGCGGTCGGGCGTGCTGTCGACCACAATGAGCTTCCTGGGCCTTTATCGCGATCCGGTCGTCGCCAAGGTCACCGCGCGGAGCGATTGGCGCATTCGCGATCTCGTCGACAGACCGCAGCCCGTTTCACTCTATCTCGTCGTACCGCCATCCGACATCGTCCGCACAAAGCCCCTGATGCGGCTCATCCTCAATCAGATCGGACGGCGCCTGACCGAGAGCCTTGATCCCGATCATCACCGCCAAAAGCTCCTCCTGATGCTCGACGAGTTTGCAGCCCTTGGCCGGCTCGACTTCTTCGAGAGCCAGCTTGCCTTCATGGCGGGCTATGGCATTCGCAGTTTCCTGATCACTCAGAGCTTGAATCAATTAGAACGCGCCTACGGGCCGAACCACGCGATCCTCGACAATTGCCACATCCGGATCGCCTTCTCCACGAATGACGAGCGCACCGCCAAGCGAGTCTCGGACGCGCTGGGGACCGCGACCGAACTGCGCGCCATGAAAAACTATGCCGGGCATCGCTTAAGCCCCTGGCTTGGACACTTGATGGTGAGCCGCCAAGAGACGTCCCGTCCGCTCCTGACGCCCGGCGAAGTCATGCAGCTCTCATCGAAGGAGGCGATTGTGATGGTGTCGGGCCTCCATCCACTACGGGCAACTAAGGTTCGCTACTATGAGGACCCGCAATTTCAGAAGCGAATCCTTACGCCCGCCAGAACAGGAACGATTCTCTTGTCCACGCGCCGGGATGAGGACTGGTCGGGGCACCCAACCGCTGCACCCTCGATCGAACTGCTGGTGACGCGGCAGCGAAAACGTAGCGATCCCAACGGGGGGCTGCGGCGCGAGCCAGAATTGCCGCAGCACGAGGAGATCGAAATCAAGGCGCCGCTCGCGGAACATGAGTTCGATACTGGTCTCGATGAGCCGGACGCAGATGCGGTCCAGGCACAAGCCCTAAGCCGCGCAATGCAGGGAGTAGCGCGCGCGACCAGCCTCGATCGTGACGATGGCATGGATCTGTGAGCGGGCCAAATTGATGAAAAAGATTCAGCTCAGTGTCTACCTTGATCCGCAGACATTCAGAACCCTTGATGTCTTCGCAGAGCGTCGTGGCCAGCCCAAGTCGCTGGTCGCAGAGGCCGCGATCGCGTCATTTCTCTCGCCTGACGATTCCGACCGACGCGAGGCGGTTGTTGCCAAGCGGCTGGATCGGATCGCGCGGCTGCTCGAACGTTTCGAGCGCAATGACACCATCATGCTCGAGACGCTCGCCCTGTTCATCCGCTTCTGGTTGACATCGGTGCCGGCTTTACCGGAGCAGTCCAGTCCAGCCGCTCGAGCCAAAGGCGCCGAACGTTATGATCGGTTCATTGAAGCACTCGGCCGAAGGCTTTCCAGCGGTTCAACCGTTCTGAAAGAGGTGAGCTTCGATTTGAACGCCGAAATTCCAGAGTAATTTGAGAACGGGCTGCGATTGCGCGCGAGGACCACAGGGGAACTTCCGAAGCTACCTCGCGCCGAGTGCATTCGGCCGCAAACAATAATTGGGCCAAATCGAATCGTACGAGCGCGTTTGATCAGGACCGAGGACGGATATCTGAGGGGACAGGCTGCATGACATGAATGCTGAAATCTGAAGCGAGTTAAGAAAAGGCCCGGCCTCCATCCGAGCTGCCGCTCAATGGAGTGAGGCTGCTAAGCTTGAGTAAGCGCAAGCCTCTCCACCCTTCGCAAGGTCTTCTTAATAGTTGCCCCTACCAGTTTTTGCGGATTGCACGCAGGTCCTCTGTGTTAGCAATCCATATTGTCCGGCCTGACTTCGCGAACACCATGTTGAACAATGCGACAACGTACGCTGCCCCAAAGATCAGCGAATCGGTGCGACCTGATCCGTTTACGTCACATAGCAATCAGGCGGTGCCTGAGACCGCCTGCAATAAGTTTCGGCATTCAAAAGGGACGCGAACTAAATCACCTCGTTTCGAGGAAAGGGACAACTGGGCCAAGAGAAGCACATTGGCTTGGAGCCGTTCAATGAGGCCCAATTCCCCCGGGTGGCGACGATGGCCAAGCATCCTCACACCAAGATCAATCTGATCAGCTCTCTCGCCTCGCGGCCAGACGGCGTTACGCAAGCAGAGTTGCGCAAGGCCACGGGATGGAAGCTTGTCCCGATGCCCCTGATCGCCAAGCGGTGCAAGATGCAGCTGATTACCAAACGTGAGAAGTGCAACGTCACTCGCAAGAATGGCAAGATCACCAGCAAGAGCGGCCACTTCACCACGTACTACATGATGGCGCATCATTCGACTACGGCAGTAGCCGACGCGACTCCCCACACAGCGGGCAGAAAGCCTTATCCCTCAATGCATAAGCCAAGCGGAAAACGCGTCATGAGCCAAAGTCCTGCAGGGCGTTGCGCAGCTATCCGGACGGCGAGGCTTTGCCGCTTTTCGCGCCGGTTATCCCTCTTCGAAGGAATGCGCGAGACTATTGTACCCCATTTCGACGGTCTCTATGCCAGTGCCGACACCGCGAATCTCGGCTCGCTCGCGGAAGCAACGCAGCAGAGCCTTGACGTCTTGAACGTCAATTTCCGCAGATCCTATTTCGACGTTCAGAAGGCATTGCGTCTGATGCACAACGGCAGCGCGATCGTTTTCACGTCTTCTTTGTCCGATCAGGCCGGAATCGCGGCGAAATCGACCGTATCGGCATCGAAGGCTGTACGGCGCAACTTCACGCGAAGGCTTGGCGCCGAGCTGATCCGCCGGAGCGTCCGGGTAAACGCCGAGAGCTCGGGCGTCATCGAAGGCCCGCTGTTTAGGAGGCTCGGCATTTCTGAAGTCAGCATGCAAGCACACCGAAAGGCCCTGCTGAAGCAGATACCCGCGAAGCAGTTCGGGAAGCCGCGGAAGATCGCGAGGAGTGACTTTCCTCACTTCCGACGACGCATCCTACATCACCGGCATCGACGTGGCTGTCGATGGCGGACGTACGTACCCCTGAGTCCAATAACCCCTTCCGGTGTACTCGAACCCGCCCCGTGAGAGTCATCCTTCGTCCTCTACACCAGTTCCAATGCCATGCCTCCGATAGGGACAATGAGCAGAATACAATGACAAACATCGTCAAGGCAGCCGCCGTACAGATCAGCCCCGTGTCGTACAGCCGAGAGCGGACGGTCGAGAAGATCACGAAAAAGATTCGCAAATTAGGCAAGAAGGGGTGCGTTTCGCCACGTTTCCGGAGACCATCATTCCATACTACCCGTATTTCTCGTTCGTCCAGCCGCCCCACACGCTTGCCAAGGAGCATCAGAGGCTGCTTGAGCAATCCCTTACGGTTCCCTCCGCGGAGACGCATGCGATCGCCAAAGCCGCGAAGGATGCCCGAATGGTCGTTTCAGTCGGCGCCAACGAGCGGCACGGAGGATCGATCTACAACACTCAGCTCCTGTTCGATGCGGACAGCACGCTGATTCAGCGTCGCCGCAAGATCACCCCCCGCCTATCACGAGCGGATGGTCTGGGCCAAGGCGACGGTGGCGGCCTTCGCGCCGTAGACAGCGCCGTTGGCCGGATCGGCCAGCTCGCGTGCTGGGGAGCATTATCTCCCGCTGGCCAGATAGGCCTTGATTGCCGATGGCGAGCAGATCCACTCCGCGATGTACCCCGGTTCGATCTTCGGCCCCCTTTTCTCCCAACAAACGGAAGTGAGCACCCGGCAGCATGCCCTTGAGTCGGCCTGCTTCGTCGTCAGCGCAACCGCATGACTCAACGCCGACCAGGTCAACGACACGGGCGGTGCTATCGGTCCGATTTCGGGCGGTTGCTTCACCGCTATCGTTGCCCCCGACGGTCAATTGATAGGCGGATCCCTGAAGGAAGGTGAAGGAGAAGTGATTGCCGATCTCGACTTCATCGAAATCGACGGGCAAAGAGAGTGATGGATGCAAGCGGTCACTACAGTCGCCCTGAACTGATCAGCCTCCTGATCGACCGGACACCTTCTTCGCATGTCCACGAACGGATTGTTCCTCCCAGGCGCGTGGCTACAAGCGGCCTTCACCGTGAGGACCGTGCTGGGGACGCCGCTTAGGTCTCAATGGTCCTCCCAGCCGGGGCGACCGATTCTCCGTTGGAGAAATGCCCTGCTGCGGAGCGTCGCCAACCGCCAGGCTACAGCGCACCTCGTCACTGCAGCGGCAAGTCCGCTTCAGGCGTCCGAACTGTTACGCTGGCGGCCGCCTTGTCCATCCTGGCGGCGCCTCCTCTCGAGATCTGGATGTTGCCTCGGATGAGGATCCGCTCATATCGGAAGTCCACGTCGTCAGCTCGAGACGGCTCGTCCTGGCAGGTCTTTCCGAGCGGCGCCCCACCGGCGGGAGGTCAGGTCCGGGCGATCCTTGCCGGGAAGCTGCCGGCTGAAAGTGAAGCGCGCACTATAGGTACGTGATCTCCATGCAAGAGCGCGCAACACGAGCGCCTATTTCGGGTTAGGAATTCCATGGAGGACGATAAAACCAGATTGCCGCCGAGAAGGTGCCCCCGCTTGCGCGCTCGATCAACGATGCGGACCCCAGCCGCGCGGCTTGAGCACTGGGCCAAAGAATACGCAAGCCCGTCGCAGAGCCGGCCTCCAGACGCCATCAAGCTTCATTACTGCCGCCGCACGGTGCTCCGGAGGTGCGCGCCCGCCCTCAGTAAACAACCGCAGTTTCAGGGCGCAGTATCCAGGCCTATGCTGGCCGGATGGAGCAATCAGTACTTTTCAGGTGCCCGCGCACCGGCATAGACGTGCAGCACCTGCTGACAGGACTGGAGCAGATCGGTCCCGACACTCATCTGCCGGTCGTTTGTCCGGCATGCTCATCGGTCCATTTGGTGAATGCCTCCACCGGCAAGCTGCTCGGCGACCGCAGTGCTTCCGAAGTGCGGTGAGGGCGGTCGACCCGTGACATCCGGCATGCTCACTCCGGTTTGGGTGCGCATCCTTCCACGGTGTAGGTCGTGTATCGTCCCTGGAAAATCCAGCGCCTTGGAGCCCCATGCGAGGGCTGATGCTTGCTGCCGCTGCTGACGTCGCAGTCGACCTCGCTGCCGGCGCTCTTTCAAGCCTCGCCAGCATCGGAGACGGAGCTGACGGCTGGCACGGTGCGGGGAAGCGGCAGCGTGCGTTGAAGGTTGCGGCTGGCCGGCGACGGCTTGCCGAGCTTGGCATCGTATCTCTCGGCCAGCACCAGAAGCCGCTTTCGCGTGAACGGGTCGGCCTTATCGGCCAGATCGCGGGCTCGCTGTGCAAAGCCCCTGTAGAACTCGACATCCATGATGTGCCCCAACTCGACGCTTACCAGGGTCGCATTTAAGTACATCGACGGCTCCGACGTCAAGGCGGGCGAGCAGGGTGGACCCGTCGCAGAATGTTCTGCGATGAGCCTGTAGCAGCCGATCTAACGCAAGTAAGTTCGCCGTCGGCAGCGGGAATTCACATGGCAGTCCTCCATCGGATCCGGAAGCGATGCCCGGAGTGCGGGGGACCGATGAATCTCGCGGCTGGCGAGGACGGGCACAACGAGCGCTACGTCTGCAGCCACAGTGAGGGGGACCCGCTTCACGATCCAGCCTTCCGCCAGTGGGGCCGACAGTTCCCCTGAAGCCTCCCGACAAGTGAGTGATCGTACCGGGCCAGCAGATACGTTTCAACGGTCGTGAGACGGGCTCGACGCGCGGCACGCGAACGGTTGTAAGTCCCTACTGCACGCTGGTGATGCATGCCGGAAGTCGACGAGGCGCGGGTGTATTCCGTCGCGCGCGCATGAGCTGGTGCGCTTGGTATGAGGCGCATTAGGCGGAAAGGGATGATGCCGGCGCATCCGCGGCGGTCGTTCGCGACGTCGCGGCGCGAGCTCGCTTGTCTGTCGGCGACCTGACTGTCTGAGGGACAAGAGGCTACGAGACGTCTGGCGCTGGTCTTTGGGAGTCCGCCGTTTCCTTCTTTCGGTACGCCAGACTGCGACCAGAATGTCCCTGCGGTTGAAGCGGCATGCGGTCTCGGCCCTTTTGTCGTGCGTCATCGCAGGGCGATTCATCCGTTTCGACCGAACATCCACACGCGCGTGCAAGCGCGGGCGGTGTGCAGTCGCAGAGAGAAGGAAGCTGGAGTATGCGGCTTGGCGGCGAACGCCGGGAAGAACCGAGCTCAAGTCGGAATGAAGCTGAGGTGGACGCGCAGCCGAGCCCGAGCGAAGCTCAACGGACCAGAAGGATAACGATTCAAGTTTCGGAGAGCATATTCCAGCGACTTGAAGCCGCGACTGACCGCCCAGGGATGGGCAAGAGCGTCGTCGTAGAGGCGGCTCTTGAGCGCTTCCTGGATCCGGCGCCGCCTGTAGTGGGTCTTGTTTACGAGGCGATCGAGCGAACGAATGAGCAGGTGCTCAGGCTGCGTACGGACATCGCGATGATCGCGGAAATAGTGGCCCTCCATGCGCGATACCACCTCACTCTGACGCCGCCGATGCCGCCATCCAAGCAGGACGAGGCGTGCTTACTCGGGCTTGAGCGCTTCAAGGCCTTCGCCGAGCAGGTCGATCATCGCGTACGGTTTGGTCGGCCCTTGCTGCAGGAGACAATCGATCGCCTTAATTCCAGCCGATCCGGGTCTGAAATGGGCGGCGGGGCGTCACGCGCCGTTGCACGAGCGCCAGAAGAAGAACGCCACTGTGTGGCCGCCGTAGGTGAACAATCGGAAGCGTGTGCTGTCGCCGAGGAGGGCGGCAGCAAGATCAACTTTCGACAGTTGCCAAACGCCTTCTGTTAAAGCCGATAGCCGCGCTCGGAGAAGCACGCGCAGCGATGCCGCTGGGCGGATATCACGCGAAAAGCTGGTCATCCGGCCTTGGAGCTGGCGGATCATCTCTTGCGTGTTCCTTCCCTTTGCCGCGGGATATTATCTTTCCTACCTGTTTCGGATGATCAATACGCTCATTTGTGGCCGCCTCGCCTCTGAATTCGAGCTTGGTACAGCCGATTTGGGGCTGTTGGCCTCGATCTACTTTCTGGTCGTTACCGGCAGCCAGATTCCGCTCGGCATGCTCTTGGATCGCTTTGGTCCGCGCCGGGTCCAAAGTGCGCTCTTGCTGCTGGCCGCCGCAGGCGCTGCGCTTTTCGGATTATCGAGCGGATTCCTGTCGCTTCTGCTTGGTCGCGCGATGATAGCGTTTGGCACCGCAGCTTCCCTCATGTCTGGCCTGAAAACAATTGTCCTCTGGTTTCCGAGAGAGAGCGTGGCGCTCGTCAATGGCTATATGATCATGCTGGGTGCACTGGGCGCGGTGACGGCAACCGCACCAGCCGAGGCATTGCTTAACTGGATAGGCTGGCGCGGTCTATTTGAGGTGCTTGCCGCATCCAGTGCCACCACAGCCGCTGTGATCTATTTTTTAGTTCCAGAGCAAGACGCAGCTACGAAGAGCCCTCGAGGGATAGTCAGTCTGAAGACCGTCTATACGGATGGGCGGTTCTGGAGAATTGCGCCGATTTCTTCAACATGTATCGGATCCGCATGGGCCCTGCAGTCCTTGTGGGCAGCGTCTTGGCTGAGCGATGTGAAAGGGTTGGATCGAACAAGCCTTGTCACACAATTGCTCATCATGGCGATAGCCCTAAGCATTGGCGCATTGCTGCTCGGTGCGGTCGCCGATTCGCTGCGCCGGCATGGCAAGAACATTGAAACGTTACTCGCGATCATAGCTGCTGTGTTCATTGCAGCCGAACTCGCGCTGATCTTGCATCCACCTTTCCTGTCGCTACCGTCATGGATCATTGTGGCGGTGGTCGGATCAGCAATCGCCCTCAGCTACGCGATCATCGGAGATTACTTTCCGGCCGAATTGATCGCCCGCGCAAACGGCGTGCTCAACGTTCTGCATTTCGGGTGGGCTTTCCTGGTCCAGTACGGGACGGGGTTAATTCTCGAGCAATGGCCGGCAAAGGACGGACACTACCCCTCAATCGCGTATCAGACGGCGTTCAGTGTCAATGTTGTGCTGCAGCTGGCCGCCCTGCTCTGGTTCATCGCCCCTTGGCTCAAAGAGTTGAATTGGAAATCTGAGATCGCCGTCAAGCGCAAGTCGATGGACCAAAGCAGGTCAGTTCAGGTCGTGATCCCGAGCGCCGAAATGGTCATCCTGGAAACCGATGAAGATGTGGAGTGGTGAACGCGGCCTTTGCGCTGCCTGACTTCCCGCCTCGTCGGTCTACAGGCGCGTCAAGAACGTCCGGCCGACTGATTGCCTGAGAAGCTTCAAACAGCTGGTCGGACATGCGACATGCGTCGCAAGGTCGACAGGAATGACAAAAAAATGCGCAATATCAATGAGCGCTGGCTGGCACGCGACTTGCTATTTTTCTCCGCAGAGCCAGGAAAAGCGAATTAGAGCAATGACCAGTCTGACTGAGAGCGCAAGTCAAGTCGGTGCGGAGAACGTGCTGAGCGTCGGTTCCCCGGCTCCCTCCATCAAAGTTGAGGATTGGCTACGTGGCCAGCCCGTTACAAGGTTCGAACCTGGGAAAGTATACATCATCGAGTTTTGGGCGACGTGGTGCGGACCATGTATCGCTTCGATGCCGAATTTGGTGATCCTGCAAGACAAATACAGGAGCAACGGAGTTGAGGTGGTGGGAGTCGCGGCTCCGACGGTAGATGAAGCGCGAGCCAGCTTGGACGCTTGGTTGACGAAGAGCTTGCCAAATCTGAACTTCGCGATCGCATTCGACGACGCGGGCGAAATGAACAAGATTTGGATGGATCCTACCTTTTCTGTCGAGATTCCCGCGTCATTCGTGGTGGACCGTGACGGCCGCATCGCCTTTATCGGCCATCCGACGCAACTCGATAACGCCTTGCCCAAGGTTCTGAACGGATCGTGGGCAGGGAGCGATGAAGCCAAAGCGCTGGATGCGGAGAGGATAAACAGGGGTCAACGCAGAAAGCGTGAACTATCGCAGAAGCGAGGGCTGGCGGAGCCGATCTTTGCCAGACTCGAACCCGCCATAAAGAGTAAGGATTGGCCGACAGCCCTTTCAGCGATCGAGGAGGCCCTCGCTGCGATGCCGGACGAGGTCACCATCCGTGGGCTTCATGCCGAACTGTTGCTTCACAAAATGCGCGACATGCGGGCTGGCCTGCCCGTGTTGCGTCAATTGGTTCGCGATGCGATCGAGAAGAAATCCGTGGTTTGGATGAGCGTGGCGATCCGCCAACTGTTCGACCCCGCGAAAGACTACTCCGGTTTCCCACATGCCGAGCGCTTTGCCATGGGCAAGGACCTCTCCGAACACATCCTAGCGACGAACCCGCCCCAAGGCAGCGAGGGCGCTAAGTTCCTGTCGTACGGGGCGGTCGCTCAGTACTATTACGAGACCGGTAAGAAGGACCGCGCGATCGAGCTGGTCAAGGTGGCGCTGAAGTGGCTGGATGCAGCGCCTGCCTCGGATGTAGCGAAACGGGATGTCGTGCCGTGCTCTCTGCAGGATTTGGCGAGCTACAGGAGTGAGAAGCTCTGTTATGAGGAGTGTTGTTCAGCCCCGCAAAACACGGCTCGCGAAAAACCGGAACCGAGATCGCCAAGTGAGGCAGCGTGAGCAATGCTGCGTGCCACGTCTTTTCGGCCTCGTGCTTTTGCGATCGAATTCGATCCCTATTGGGAATGTCGGGGCATTCACATGAAGTGAGGATAGGAGAAGTGAGCGGGTGAACGCGGGCGAGGCCGCACCATCACCAGATCTTTACGGTGGTGAATGTTTCTTCAAGATAGGTCGCGCTCGGGCGCGATAGCGGCGAGGTTGCCTGTCCAGGTGAAGAGTGGTCGCCGGCTGCTAAAGTTGGCGTCTTATAAGATGCTGGATGGCATCTTCGAACAACCAAAAAAGATAGAAATGGGTGGTGACGCTGATGCTTTCCAGCTCTCAAGGAAGCTTTCTCAAGTTTCTATCGCTGCTCTCAGAAGCGATTCAGAACTTCGTTTCGCGTCGACCACAAGCCGATTCGGGAGAGGCGCCAATCCGCGGCAATGGACGGGGCCATCTGGAGCGGTCAGAGTCCCCTGCGCCCCGCACCGAAGGAACACTGAGCGAAGCCGTACCTTCATTGTCACCCCTCTTTGATACCACGGCGCCGGGTCGAGCATGATGTACATTCACCGCCAGCGCCGCTCTGTCAAAGCCGCCGCCCTGTTCCAGCCATCTGGCCCCTGGTACAAAGTTCTTTACATCCAGGTACTCATCGCGATCCTGGTTGGCATTCTCGTTGGCTGGTTGTGGCCTGCTGTGGGGACGAGCAGCTGGGTCAAAGCGCTTGGTGACGGTTTCATCAAGCTGATCAAAATGGTAATTGCGCCGATCATCTTCTGCACTGTTGTGTCCGGAATTGCGCATGTTCAGGACGCACGAAAGGTCGGCCGAGTCGGCGTCAAGGCGCTGCTTTACTTCGAGATCGTGTCCACCTTCGCGCTCGTCCTGGGTCTCGCGATGGGCAATCTCGTTCAGGCCGGTCATGGGCTCGCTCCCAGGGCTGATGCCGCGGCGGTAGCCAACTACGTCAAAAGGGCGGAAGGGCAGAAGGCAGTCGATTTCCTCCTCAATATCATTCCTGATAGCGTGGTTGGCGCCCTGGCGCGAGGCGACGTGCTACAGGTGCTGCTGTTTGCCATCCTATTCGGGTTCTCGCTGATGGCGCTTGGCGAGCGGGGTGAGCGGATGCGCGGTCTGGTTGACGATGCTGCGCACGCGGTGTTTGGTGTCATTAGGATCGTGATGAAGGCCGCGCCGATCGGAGCGTTCGGCGCGATGGCCTACACCATCGGCGAATTCGGACCCTCCGCGCTCGGTAAACTCATCGGATTGATTGCGCTGTTCTATGTGACAGCCGGGCTCTTCGTGATCATTGTGCTTGGCCTGATCGCGCGCTTGGTCGGCTTTTCTATCTTCAAGTTCATCGCTTTTATCAAGGATGAGCTGCTGATCGTGCTCGGAACGTCGTCGTCCGAAAGCGCGCTGCCGCAGTTGATGGAAAAGCTCGAACGGCTGGGTTGTTCCAAGCCAGTCGTTGGCCTAGTGGTGCCGACCGGATACTCCTTCAATCTGGACGGCACCAACATTTACATGACGTTGGCGACGTTGTTCATCGCACAGGCGCTCGGGGTCGATCTCAACTTTGGCCAGCAGCTCACGATACTGGTTGTGGCGATGCTCACCTCGAAGGGCGCAAGCGGTGTTACCGGTGCCGGCTTCGTCACCCTGGCCGCAACGTTGACGGTGGTCAGTCCTGAGCTTGTCCCGGGCATTGCGATCGTATTCTCGATCGACAAGTTTATGAGCGAGGTGCGCGCGCTTACGAACATTATCGGGAACGGTATTGCCGCAGTATTTGTGTCCTGGTGGGAAGGCGAACTCGACCATGTCTCGCTACACGCGCAGCTCAAGTAGATGTGCGAGCTCAGCTCGGCCATGCGACGGTCAATACCGTCGCCAACAGAATGCCGCGGGCCAGCAAAAGTCGCGGTTCAATCCTGTTCGGGAGCGCCAGCTAAAGGCGTTGAGATTTCCAGAACTTGCGGAAATCACTCTTTGAACTCCTGCATTTTGCGTTGGCAATTTTCGTGCAGTAGTCGGCCGGCCTGATTTGGAAGAAATGGTCCTGCAGCGGGTGCGACACTCGGGGTGGTGTACCAGACCAGCCTTTCGACATTGGTGTTTGCGGCAGCCCGCCGGCTGGTGTGGTTCATTATTCCCGGCTGAGCTTCCTCAAAAATGCGGGATCTCAATCGTGCCCACGTGGGCGAGCGGCACTGGTTCAGGAGAAGCAACGGAGCCTGAGCAAACATCGCTACCGCGAGAGGCGTAGAAATAGTAAACGCCGGATCATTGGTCATTGCTGATTTCTCGCCTCGCCGTCGACGAGGCGTGGCGTCAAGCTAGCTCTTTCAAATGTTTCTTCTTCTACGCTAGGCTACGAACGGCATATTCCCTTTGTTGCGGTAATACAGGTCCTGCTTTTTATTTGCCTCCAGATGAGGGCGCCGAAGCGGCCTCAGCAGCTTGGGGCAAATCGTGCCGATCCATTCTTTTGATTCAGAAGCGAACTTGCGCGGAGCGCGTATGCTGCGTACCGCGCTGGGGCCCGCCATCGCTGGGTTTTTGGAAGAACCGGAAATCGTCGAGGTGATGCTCAATCCCGATGGCCGACTGTGGATCGACCGTCTGTCGAGCGGCCTTACGGATACTGGCAAGACTATATCCCCCTCTGATGGAGAGCGAATTATTCGCGTGGTGGCTCACTACGTTGGTGCCGAGGTTCACCCCGGGAGCCCACGGATTTCTGCCGAGCTGCCCGAGACGGGGGAGCGGTTCGAGGGGCTGCTGCCGCCGGTCGTTGCCGCGCCAACATTAGCGATCAGAAAGCCGGCGGTTGCCGTGTTCAGCCTCGAAGATTACGTCGCAGTCGGCATCATGACGCCGGATCAGGCCGGTGCATTGAGGGATGCAGTTCGCGCGCGCAAGAACATTCTGGTCGCCGGCGGCACCTCGACCGGCAAGACGACACTGACCAATGCCCTTCTCGCGGAGGTCGCTAAAACGACTGATCGGGTCGTTCTCATCGAAGATACGCGCGAGCTTCAGTGCTTGGCGCCAAACCTCGTGGCGCTCCGCACGAAGGACGGCTTGATCTCGCTTTCCGACCTGGTCCGCTCGTCGCTCCGTCTGCGCCCCGATCGAATTCCCATCGGTGAGGTGCGCGGAGCCGAAGCGCTCGATTTGCTCAAGGCTTGGGGCACAGGACATCCTGGTGGAATCGGCACGATCCATGCCGGAACGGCGCTTGGGGCGTTACGTCGGCTCGAGCAGCTCGTCCAGGAAGCTGTTGTCACAGTCCCGCGTCCGCTTATCGCCGAAACAATCAACGTGATCGCGGTGCTCAGCGGCCGCGGCGCCGAACGCCGCTTGGGCGAGCTCGCCCGCGTCACCGGCTTGGGAGCATCAGGTGATTACAGCCTTTCTGCAATTGGAGACCGCTCATGAGCAAGCCTTCATCTCTCCGCCGCGCCAGCATTCCGGCTACAGCAATTGTGAGCCTTTGGCTGGGCAGTATCCCGGCTTGGGCCGCTGGCTCAAATATGCCGTGGGAGCAGCCGCTCAATCAGATTTTACAATCGGTCGAGGGTCCCGTCGCCAAGATTATCGCGGTCATCATTATCATCGTGACCGGGCTCTCGCTCGCATTTGGCGACACATCTGGTGGCTTTCGTCGCCTGGTTCAGATCGTATTCGGTCTGTCCATCGCCTTTGCGGCATCGAGCTTCTTTCTGTCTTTCTTCTCCTTCGGCGGCGGCGTGGTGATCTGATGGAGGAGCCTATCGCAGGCTTTATCGCGCCCGTGCATCGTGCGCTCACCGAGCCGATCCTGATGGGCGGTGCGCCGCGCGCCGTGGCGATCGCCAACGGCACGTTAGCGGCTGCACTCGGTCTTGGGCTGCGCCTGTGGGTTGCCGGCCTTCTCCTCTGGTTCGTCGGCCACATGGCCGCCGTCTGGGCCGCAAAACGCGATCCCGATTTCGTGGAAGTCGTGCGCCGGCACGTCCGCATTCCAGGCCACCTCAGCTCCTAGAGTTGCATATGATGAATCTTGCCGAATATCGCCGTTCGAACACGCGTCTTGCCGACTTCCTGCCTTGGGCGGCCCTGGTCGATAGGGGCGTCATTCTCAACAAGGATGGCTCGTTTCAGCGTACGGCAAGGTTCCGTGGACCAGATCTCGATAGTGCCGTTCCGGCTGAACTCGTCGCCGTCGCTGGGCGGCTGAACAATGCGCTCCGACGGCTAGGTTCTGGCTGGGCAATTTTCGTCGAGGCTCAGCGTCATTCGGCCGGCGCTTACCCTGCGAGTACTTTTCCGGATGCGGCGTCAAGCCTGGTCGACGCGGAGCGGAAAGCGCAATTTGAAGAGACAGGCGCTCATTTCGAATCGAGCTATTACCTGACTTTCCTTTATTTGCCGCCAGCGGAGGGCGCCGCCATGGCTGAGCGGCTCCTGTACGAGGGCAGTCATCGCACGGGCGCCGCCGATGCACGAGAGGTGCTGGGCGGCTTCATCGACCGGACCAACCGCGTCTTGCAGCTTGTGGAAGGGTTTATGCCGGAATGCAGCTGGCTCGATGATGAGGCAACGCTGACCTACCTGCACTCGACGATTTCGACCAGGCGGCATCGGGTTCGCGTCCCTGAGATCCCCATGTATCTCGACGCGCTACTTGCCGATCAGCCGCTCACGGGTGGACTCGAGCCGATGCTGGGCGAGGCGCATTTGCGCGTTCTGACGGTGGTGGGCTTTCCGACCGCGACCACCCCCGGGATTCTCGACGACCTCAATCGGTTGCCCTTTCCATATCGCTGGTCGACCCGGGCCATCATGCTCGACAAGGCGGATGCTTTAAGGCTCCTGACCCGAATCCGACGGCAATGGTTCGCCAAGCGGAAGTCGATCGCCGCGATCCTAAAGGAGGTGATGACGAATGAGGCTTCAAGTCTTCTCGATAGTGATGCTCACAACAAGGCGATTGATGCAGATAGCGCGCTTCAGGAACTGGGCTCGGATCAGATCGGTGAGGCCTTTGTCACAGCGACAGTCACGGTCTGGGACAGGGATGGCGGCGCCGCCGACGAAAAACTGCGGCTCGTCGAGAAAGCGATCCAGGGGCGGGACTTCACCTGCATGGTGGAGACAGTTAATGCGGTGGAAGCCTGGCTCGGCAGCCTGCCGGGACAAACTTACGCCAACGTCCGTCAGCCGCCGCTTTCCACCTTGAACCTCGCCCATATGATCCCGCTTTCGGCCGTATGGGCCGGTGAGGTGAGGGACCACCACTTGAAGGCGCCGCCGCTATTCTTCGGCAAGACCGAGGGATCGACCCCATTCCGGTTTTCACTGCATGTTGGGGACGTCGGGCACACGCTGGTTGTCGGGCCGACGGGAGCCGGAAAGTCGGTTCTGCTCGCGCTCATGGCGCTGCAGTTCCGCCGCTATGACGAGGCGCAGATCTTTGCCTTCGATTTCGGCGGGTCGATCCGGGCAGCCAGCATCGCCATGGGAGGAGACTGGCATGATCTCGGCGGCGCGATTGGTAGCGAAACCAGTGAGTTTGTCGCTCTCCAGCCTCTTGCGCGCATCGATGATATCACAGAGCGCGCCTGGGCCTCCGAATGGATTGCCGCGATTCTCGCCCGTGAACGCATCGATGTCAGCCCCGAAACCAAGGATCACGTTTGGTCGGCCCTGGCGTCACTCGCCTCGGCTCCCCTTCAAGAGCGTACGCTCACGGGACTTTCCGTTCTTCTCCAATCCAATGCCTTGAAGCGCGCACTCCACCCTTACTGCTTAGGTGGGCCATATCAGCGGCTCTTGGATGGCGAAGGTGAGCAGCTTGGGGATTCATCCGTCCAGGTCTTCGAGACCGACGGATTGATCGGGACGCCCGTCGCCTCGGCAGCGCTCGCCTATCTGTTCCACAGGATTGAGGATCGTTTTGATGGCCGTCCAACGCTGCTTATCATCGATGAGGGCTGGCTCGCGCTCGACGATGCCGGGTTTTCGGGGAAGCTTCGCGAATGGCTCAAGACTCTGCGCAAGAAGAATGCCTCCGTCATTTTCGCGACCCAGTCGCTTGCGGACATCGATGGGTCGAAAATCGCGCCCGCGGTGATCGAGAGCTGTCCAACCCGAATTCTGCTCCCGAACGACCGCGCGATCGAGCCACAGATCACCGCGATTTATCGGCGCTTTGGACTGAACGACCGCCAGATCGAGATCCTCGCTCGCGCAACACCCAAACGGGATTACTACTGCCAGTCGCGCTGCGGTAATCGACTGTTCGAGCTCGGTCTTGGCGAAATCGCGCTCGCTTTTACGGCCGCGTCTTCCAAAGCCGACCAGGCGCTCATCGAGCGGGTGATAGCCGAGAAGGGAAGGGAGGAATTCGTCAGGGGGTGGCTGCAGGCGCGCGACCTTGGTTGGGCCTGCGATCTCATTCCGCGGCTTGCCGGGAACGGAGGCTCCTCATGAGGCGGCTCCGTTTCCTCCTGGCGGCGAGCTTGATCGCCATTGCTCTTTCGGGGGCGCCTCGGCAAGCCGCTGCGCAGTGGATCGTGTTCGATCCGAACAATTATGCGCAGAATGTGCTGACGGCCGCGCGCGAATTGCAGCAGATCAACAACCAGATCACGTCGCTCCAGAACCAGGCGCAGATGCTGATCAATCAGGCCAAGAACCTCGCGAGCCTGCCGTACTCATCATTGCAACAGCTCGAGCAATCGATCCAGCGCACCCAGCAGCTTCTCGCTCAGGCGCAGAGAATTGGCTACCAGGTCCAGCAAATCGACAGCGCATTCTCAACCACCTACGCCCCCTCATCGGCGAGCACGTCCGACCAGATACTGATCCGTAACGCCCAAGCGCGCTGGCAAAATTCGGTGGCGGGTCTCCAAGATGCCATGCGGGTCCAGGCCACCGTTGTCGGCAATCTCGACACCAACCGCACGCAATTGTCTGCGCTTGTGACCGCCAGCCAGGGGGCGACAGGCGCGTTGCAGGCAAGCCAGGCCGGCAATCAGCTGATCGCACTTCAGGCGCAGCAGCTTGCCGATCTGACGGCCGCCGTCGCAGCCCAAGGACGCTCGCAATCTCTTGAGGTGGCCCAACGTGCCGTGGCCCAGGATCAGGGCCGGGAGCAGCTCCGGCGCTTCCTTCACCAAGGCCAAGCCTATCAACCCACAACCGTGAAGATGTTCCACTAATGACCACTAGATTTGAACGGCTGCCTGCCGCGATCGCCTTGGCGCTCGCTGTCCTCGTCGTTGCCGCCTGCGCAATCCGGCTCCGTGACAACGAAACCGAATCAGCTCAGTCGCGTGCCGCGCTAAGCCACGCGGAAAATCCCGTGGCGGCCAAGCTCGAGCGGTGCCGCGACATCACCTACGAGCAGCGGGACGCGCTTCTTGAATGCCAGAAGATCTGGGCCGAGCAGCGCCGGCAATTCCTCAATCAAAAGGATAGGTTTTCGCAACGTTCGGACGGCGAGCCGGCAAGCGCTGGGCCATCATCACCCGTGCCGCCGAAGGACAACAGCCGCTTGCCTTCCGGCTACCCCACCGTTCCTGCCCAAAGTGAGTGACCGATGGCCAGCACCGGTGTCATCGACCAGTTCCTCGAGACTTTTACGCGATATATCGATTCCGGGTTTGGTCTCTTGGGCGGCGAAGTCGGATATCTCGCGACCACGCTTGCGGCGATCGACCTGACGCTTGCGGGCCTGTTCTGGTCGTTGGGGACCGAAGAGGACATTATTGCCCGTCTGGTCAAGAAAACCTTGTTTGTCGGCGTCTTTGCATACTTGATCGGCAATTGGAACAGCCTCGCGCGCATCGTCTTCGAAAGCTTTGCCTCTTTAGGCCTTAAGGCCTCAGGCACGAGTCTTTCATCAGCAGAGTTTTTAAGGCCAGGTCGCATTGCGCAAGTTGGGCTGGATGCCGGGCGGCCGATCCTGGACTCGATCTCCTCCCTGATGGGTTACGTCAGCTTCTTCGAAAACTTTGTCCAGATCGCGGTTCTGCTGTTCGCCTGGATTATCGTGCTGCTCGCCTTCTTCATTCTGGCAATCCAGCTCTTCGTCACTCTGATCGAGTTCAAGCTAACCACACTTGCAGGGTTTGTGCTGATCCCCTTCGGCCTGTTCGGAAAGACAGCCTTTGCGGCGGAGCGGGTCCTGGGAAACGTCATCTCTTCAGGCGTGAAGGTCTTGGTTCTGGCCGTGATCGTCGGCATTGGCTCGACCTTGTTCTCGCAGTTCACGGCCGGCTTTGGCGGCAACCAGCCCACAATCGAGAATGCGATGGCTTTGGTGTTGGGCGCTCTCACCTTGTTGGGCCTCGGCATCTTCGGGCCGGGTATCGCCAACGGCATCGTCTCCGGCGGGCCCCAGCTCGGTGCGGGCTCAGCCATTGGTGCTGGCCTTGCGGCCGGTGGTGTGGTGGCGGCCGGAGCCGGACTTGCCTCAGCCGGCGCTGCGTTGGCCGGCACTGCGGCGGTTGGTGCCGCCAACGGGGCGAGAGCTTTTGCGAGCGGCGCCTTTGGCGGAGCTGGACTGTCGGGTGCGACGGAGGCGGGTGCCTCGACTGCGGCAAGCCCATTGCGCTCCCTCGCCGCTCGTTTTGCCGGAGCTGGTGGTACGAGCGGTGGTCCTGGCAATAGCTCTTCTTCATCTGAAAGTCCACCTTCATGGGTTCGCCGCATGAAGCGCGCCCAGACGATCAGTCATGGAGCATCAGCTGCGACGCAGGCAGTTCGCTCAGGCGAGCACGGTGGCAGTGGTGGGTCGGTCGATCTCTCGCAAGAGGACCGCTGACGCGTCTTTCCGAAATCCCAATCTCATTCACGTGTTGAGGTTAAAACATGTTCAAACGATCGGCCGTCCACTATGGCCGCACGCCCGAGCCGGTCACGCCCTATCAGCGCGCCGCGCAAGTCTGGGATGACCGCATTGGCTCAGCGCGCGTCCAGGCCAGGAACTGGCGCCTCATGGCCTTTGCCTGTGTGTTTCTATCTGCCGGCTTTGCCGGCGCCCTGGTCTGGCAGTCCGCCCAGGGGACCGTCACGCCATGGGTCGTGGAAGTTGACCAGCTGGGTGAAGCGAAAACGGTTGCGCCCGCGAATGCCACCTATCAACCGAGCGATCCGCAAATCGCGTTTCACCTGGCCCGGTTCATCGAGCATGTACGCGGCCTGCCGCTGGACGCCATTGTGCTGCGCCAGGACTGGCTGCGCGCCTACGATTTTGTCACCGATCGCGGTGCTGCCGCGCTCAATGACTATGCCCGCACCAACAATCCTTTCGACAAGCTCGGGAAGATACAAGTGGCCATCGAGGTCTCAAGCGTCATCAGGGCCTCGCCCGAGAGTTTTCGCCTAGCCTGGATCGAGCGCCGCTATGACAATGGTCAGCTTGCCACAACTGAGCGGTGGAGCGCGATTCTCACCATCATCGTGGACGTGCCGCGTGACCTCGACCGCCTGCGGAAGAATCCCCTCGGCATCTATGTCAACGCAATCAATTGGTCGAAGGAGCTCGGCTAGCCATGCTGTCAGGTCTTGTACTTGTTATAGAGAGAGTCCGGCCAAGCCTGGGGCTCGCTCTTCTGATCTCTGTGTCCGCCCTCGGCGGCTGCACCGTCTTCAAGCCTCCGCAGATCAGCTATGACAGCGAGGTCCCGCCGCTACCAGATCTGTCGGCCCTTACCGACGATCGTCCGCGACCGCTGCATGTTCCGCCCTCCTGGCGGCCCGCGCGAGGCGGAAAAAATGCGGAGGCCAAGGAGCCCATCGCGCGGATCGAAACGGCAAACGATGCCGCACGGGTGCAGCCCCGCAAGGCCGGCTACTTCAATGCTGTGCAGGTGTTTTCCTTCAGTCCGGGCGCGCTTTACCAGATCTACGCCGCGCCAGGGCAGATCACTGATATTGCGCTGGAGCCCGGCGAGCAGCTGATTGGCTCGGGGCCAGTCGCCGCCGGAGATACCGTGCGCTGGGTGGTTGGCGACACCGAGAGCGGCAGCGGCGATACGCGCCGTGTGCATATCATGGTGAAGCCGACCCGCCCTGCGATCGAGACCAACCTCGTGATCAACACCGACAGGCGGACCTACCTGATCGAGCTTCGCTCCCGCGAGAAGCCCTATATGCCATCGGTGGCGTGGTTTTATCCCGAGGAGAGGGCTTCGCGTAGCAAAAATCTACCGCCCACTTCCATGATTCCGGATCTGACACAGCGCCGCTATCGTTACAGCATCGAAGGCGACAGTCCGCCGTGGCGTCCCGTCAATGTCTATGATGACGGCCGCAAGGTTTATATCGAATTCTCAGCCGGTATCGGTCAGGGCGAAATGCCGCCACTCTTCCTCATCGGGCCTGATGGCGACACCGAACTCGTGAATTATCGCGCTTTTGGAAACGTGCTTATCGTCGACCGTCTCTTCTCAGCCGCCGAACTGAGATTAGGCGGGGAACACCAGCAGAAGGTCCGGATTGTGCGAACCGACGGGAGATCCTCGTGACCGATACCGATCAGGGGAATGGACAAGGTGAGGATGCTGCTCGGCCCGCGACGTCGGAGGAGGTAGGTGAACCCCTGCGGCTCCGCGCCGCGCCGCCGCAGGTTGCGCGCCTGTCCCGCAAAGTGCTTGCAGGGGGCAGCGCTCTGGCGCTCGTTCTGATCTGCGGTGCCGCCTTATGGGCTCTGCAGGGCAAGAGATCGCAAGCGCCTGCTCCGGAAGAGCTTTACTCGACCGACCACCACAACGTCGCCGATGAGGTTACGACATTACCCAAAGACTATGCCGCGCTCCCCAAAGACGTGCCACGGCTTGGACCGCCTTTGCCGGGCGATCTTGGCCGGCCAATCGTTGCGGCCCAAGGCTCGTCCTCATCGAGTGCCCTTGGCATTGATGCCGAACAGCAGCGGGTCAATCAGGAATCGGAGGCGGCGCGCATCAGCAAGGTCTTTGCCAGCACCAGTGTCCGGCCCCCGGCAGCCGTGACGTCGCCGGGAGAGGCGCCTTCAACGGCGTCGAGCTCCTCCGATGAGGCCTTCGCCCAGAACGCGCAGGATCGAAAACTCGCCTTCGTCAATGGACCTGTCGATAAGCGCACAACGAGCTCCGACCGTTTGGCAAATCCGGCCTCGCCTTTTGTGGTTCAAGCTGGGACCGTTATTCCAGCTGCCCTCATCACGGGGATCCGCTCCGACCTGCCAGGCCAGGTCACGGCGCAAGTGACGGAAGCGGTGTACGATACTCCCACGGGGCGAGCTCGCCTTATCCCGCAAGGAGCAAGGCTCATCGGCACTTACGATAGCCAGATCGCATTCGGACAGTCGCGCGTGCTCCTGGTCTGGACGCGGCTCATCATGCCGAATGGACGATCGATCGTGCTGGAGCGTCAGCCCGGTGCCGATGCGGCGGGCTACTCCGGCCTTGAGGACCAGGTCGACAACCATTGGAAGGAACTGTTGGGAGCGGCTGCGCTCTCGACCCTGCTTGCTATGGGCACCGAGGTAAATTCTGGCGCGGATACCGGTAACACCAACAGCGACCTGGTCGCCGCGCTCCGTCGCGGGGCAGGCGATTCGATCAATCAGACAGGCCAGCAGGTGGTCCGTCGCAATCTCAATATCCAGCCGACGTTGACGATCCGTCCGGGATTTCCGGTGCGCGTGATTGTAAACCGCGACTTGGTGCTCGAGCCATATAGAGGATGAGGACCATGCCGAAATTGAAGCTCGGAGCAATCGAAGACGACAAGCCGGTTAAGGTCACGCACGAACTGCCGGCGAGCATCCACCGGGATCTCGTGGCCTACGCCGATATCCTCGCGAAAGAGACAGGACAACCGGTCGGGGATCCCGCCAAGCTTATCGCACCCATGTTGGAGCGGTTCATGGCCGCCGACAGGAACTTCCGGAAGGCTCGGCGGGCGCGTCAGCGTCCAACCGGAGGTGAGGGGTAGCGTTGGGAGAGGAACTTCAAGAAGGCGGTCAGGGCAGGATTTTCATTGTCGGCTCGCCAGTATGCCGAAAATTCGAAGCGGCTCGGACCGGCGTCGTCGCGCAGCTCGCGGTAGACGAGGCCGGAATAGTTGATGCCCATCTCGGATTCTAGCACCAGGCTGATTCCCGTGTTCATGCTGATGAGGCTCTTGATCATGCCGCGGCTGACGTCATGGCGCTCGATTTTAGGACGATCCTCAGGCGACACGAGTTTGGAAATCAACAGGTCTTCGAACTCGTTTCCGGCATCGTCATGGCTCAGCAGCACCGTCTCTCCGCGTAGGTCGGTCCAGTAGACAATGTCGCGCGCGGCGAGGTTATGATCATGAGGTAAGGCGACAAGAACACGCTCGCTCCATAACGATATTGCTTTGTTGTCGAGTAACGGCAGGTTCCCTGTGACGATCAGGACGTCGAGAACGCCGTTGCGAAGTGCCGCTGCCAGGCGAGTCCGTGATCGTTCGACTGTCACCACCTCGATCTGCGGGACGGCCTGTTTGAACTCGAGCAGTGAGGCTTGCAGACTGCCTGGCGAAAGCGCAGTGCAGAAGCCGACACTCAGCCGGCCGGTTTCGCTGTTTTGAATGGATCTTGCTGTTGCGATGAGTGCGTCGAATTCTTCCAGTATAGTCCGCGCCAGCCGAAGAACGTCGCAGCCGGCCCGCGTTGGGCGAACTCCTCCGCTATAACGCTCAAAAAGAGCTATACCCAGGTGGTGTTCTATCTCGCCAATTCTCCGGCTGATGCTAGACTGTTGCGAGCTCAGTAACTCCGCGGCTGCACGAAAGCTGCCGCAATCGGCCGCAGTAACGGCCGATCTCAGATGTTTCAGTTCAAGCGCTTTGCCGGCCTGGAGAGAAGGTCTTGATCGAAAGAGATTGTGCATCTTTAAGGCTCACCGGAGATCCCGATAGGGAGCGATGCCGCAACTGGTCTTGCTTTGAAAATCCTACGCGGCCGCTCGGATGACCGGAGCCCAGAGCACCGGACCCGCGATGCGCCCCATCTTGCGGATCCGCTCCAAGGCACCGGTCGATACCTCGAGGAATCCGGCTATCGCTATGGTGTTTCCGACAGGACGAGCTTTTCCGATCGGGCGGAGGGGCCAGCCCGCGCGCCGAAGAATGCGCTCCATCCGCGCGTCGGTGACAGTGACGATTTCGGTCAATTCAATAGAAAGGCCGAACTCAATCATGCCCGAAAACAGCTCGTAAGTGGCGGCAGCGAGTCCGCCACTCGCTTTCGGCGCATCCGGAGGAACATCGAGCGCAAAACGGCTGCTCTCCCATATCTGACAACTTCGGGGCGCCGGCTGCCCGTCGAGAAGAATTGGAAAGGTGTCTCTCAGCATGGTTGAGCCGGTCGATGGTAGAAGCCGGACGCAACCCTGAATACGTCCGGCAAGAGAGCGGCTCAGTAGATGCACCGGTCGAAGGACATCAAACTCGTCGATCTCCATGTCGCCGCTGATCTCGACGCTCCACTCCAGCCGCTGTTTGAATACGCGACAGCGCAGTCGGTGCATCTCGGCGAGATCGTGAACGAACTGGCCGTAGTGCTCCGGCGTGATAAGCTGCATCATCCTTGGCTCCCTGCTTTGTTTCGGCAACTAAGCAGAGAGCCGTAGGCAAGCATACCTGTGCAGTTGCACAGGTATGCATGGCGGGCGGGCGCTTTATTTTCGAGATTTTGATTCGGTTAGCAGCACGATGGCTTGGCGAAGCGAGCTAACACCGAGCTTCGCACGCGCGTTGTCCAAGTGAAATCCGGCCGTTCGTTCAGCGATGCCGAGAATGATCCCGATCTCCCCGGCTGATTTGCCGCGCGCGGACCATTCGAGACATTCATGCTCGCGAGGAGACAGCAACACCCCAGCGACCATTCGATCAATCGTCCAAAAGCGCTTTGCATGTGCATGGAAAAAGCTTGCGATGAGCCGCAGACTCTGGGCGTGCTCGAATAACGAGCGCTCAAAACTCGTTCGATGCTCGTCGGTAGCAAAGCTCAACGCGGCGATCGCGCCATGGTCATCGTGGATTGGGAATGTAAATCCGCAGCGAATCCCAAATTTGGCGGCTTCTTCGAACAGCGTGCGTTCTGAATCCGATCGGCTTCTCGGCCCGATTCCAAGTCCCCATCGGAAAGGTTTAGGCTCGCGCATCGCCCGGCGTACCACCGGATCGATGGACTCGTACCCGCGCTGCAGATAAAGAGCGGTCCAGGAAGATGGATATGTCGAGATTAGGTTCGGGGGACCGCCGGGCCTTCTCGGCAAAGCAAGATATGCGAAGCAAGACAATCTCAACGCAGCGGTGACATCAGCCATGCTCTGTTGAGCTTCATTTGGGTGTGAGCTTTCGGTCAATCGCTCAGCAAACTTCTGAAAAACCCGATCCATCTTTGATGAACCCGCAGGCCTCCTCGTAAGCGCTACTCGCATTTCCGAATCGAGCATCGCTGCGAATGGGGCAAAACAACGAAGAAGTTGATGGCGAGTGCCCTGACTAGGGCCGTGACCAGCCGAGATCCGTGTGGTCACTCTGCTATCATCACTGCGAACTTGATCTGTCCCGGGTCGGCTCTTCGAAATCCTGCAAGCGTGCCGCGAAGATCGCCGGATTACTGCACGGTTTGGGCTTCCGAGCTGCAGGCTTGTACCGTTCTTCCGATTACAAAGAACCGCTCACTAAGGAGATTGCAAATGAAGGTCGGTGTTCGTAAGAAATCAAGACGCACGAATACCCTGTGGGCCTGACGTTTCGAGCCGTCCGCGAAATACGTGGCCAGCTACAGCGTACTGGCCGAAGCCAACGCCGGAATTGGCTCGACAAATGACTACTATCGCGAAGCTGGTGCGACGATCGAGCCTCTACTCGCGAGGTGTTCGCGTCCAGCGAGATGATCGTGAAGGTCAAGGAGCCTCAGCCATCCGAACGGACGCAGCTGCGAGAAAACCAGATCCTCTTCACTTATCTGCATTTGGATTCGGATCCGGAGCAGGCGAACGGCATTGTCAAGTCTGGTTGCACCGACATTGCCTATGAAACCGTGACTGACGCGCACGGTAAGCTTCGGCTGCTTTCCCGATGAGCGCCGGAGGAAGATTTGCGATCGAAGCGGCAGGCGCGGCGCTGAAGCGATACGCTCGTGGATGGGCGCTGCTAATCGGCGACGTTCCGGGCGTCCAACCCACACGCATCGTGTAATCGGAGGGGCGTATCGGCACTCACGCTCGAGGATGGCGGCAGGCTTGGGTGCCGAGGTCACGGTCCTCACCGTTCAATTTCCCCAGCTTGGCGAACTGGATGACCTGTTCGAAGGGCGAGTTCGTACCGGATTTTCGACGATAGAGTCCGTTGAAGAGGTGGTATTCGCGCTGAATGTCGTCATTGGCACGTCCTGCCTCTCCCGGCGCGAGCGCGCCGAAATTTGTCAGCCGCGGGCATGTTGAGCTCCATGCGCAAAGGCTCCATCATCGTGGACCTAGCAATCAGGAGATGCACTTTGCCGACCCAGCGCGAGGTATGAGCACTTCGTGGAAGCTTGGCGCCCGCGGCGCCAGAAGAAAAGGCGCGCGCGGGCGCCTCAATTCGCCAACGCTCGAACAGCCCTGCCGGCGATGCCTACCGGCTGCCCGCCGCTCGTCGCTACGAGCTCAACCGCGCACGAAATATCAATCGCCCGTTCAGGAAGACAGCTCTCATCCGCCCGGCGATCTTGTCGACCCAATGTTTGGATAGGGACCGCCGCCAAGCGAGACGTCGGATCGCCATTCGCGGATGGGAAGATGGGTGTCTGTCTCCATGCAAGTCCGTCGGCGACGGTCCAAAAAGCTGCAAGCAACGCCTCGCATGATGCTTGTGCCCCAGGCAGACGACAAAGAACATGCGCCTCACATTTGCAATTGCGGCAAAATGGATTGCGCAGCTCCTGCGAGGACTCGTACGAGAGGTCCATCGGTAAGCACGTTTCTCGGCGTAGCGGAGAAGGTCGTCAATGCTGATCGAGTTGTATGCGAGGCCCTCCATCACCGCGCATGCAATAGACACCTCGATTTGGGTGCCGATCCCGCTGCGCGCCCGCTCCAGAAGCGCCAGCACCGTGGCCGAAACTGCGACCGCCATCACGTTCTCTGTCGCTACTGCATCCTCCATCTTGGCACAGCGAGGCGAATCTAATGCGAATCTAGGATTGCGGAACTTGTGACTCGGGACGCTTGCGTGAGGTTGGCTAGTTCGACTGGAGCGGCGACGCGCGACAAGCCGGAGTGATCCCGCTACCGCCCGGGAACGCTCCGCCTCCCTCGATAGCTGCTAACTGCCAACACCGGCTTCCAAAATACGATTCCAAGTTTCCTCACCAAAGTAGATAGGTTTCGATCCTTTGTTCATGTTGTACCACTAGTGAGTGAATCGCCGCGCCGGTGGACGCAGCCCATCACGACCGGACAAGGTGCAGCAAAATGACAAGAACAGCCAATCCGCCGCCTGTTAGGGGGCATGTCATGAAATTCATCGAAGGGACGCGCGTCACTACCGATGGTGAACTGCAAGCCAACAACATCACACGCTATCATGTCACAAAATACTACCGCGATCAAATTTCCGACAGCGGTCATTACGAGCAGCTTAAACACATTGTGGAGCCTTCAGTCGAGGAGTTCGAGACTCGTGGCAGTTTAGATACGAGCGGCGAGCACGATAACACGGTCGTGCTCGGCCTCCAGCATAAATACGCCCGGACCGGGTTGTTACTGGTAACAGACCGTTGCGCTTCATATTGCCGTTATTGTTTTCGCAAACGCATAGTCGGCAAGGAGTCCGATGAAATTGCACCTGATTTCGCTAAGGCTGCCCAATATATTCGCCATCATCCTGAGATGACGAACGTGCTGCTATCGGGAGGCGATCCGTTCGTGCTCAGGACCGCCAAGCTCAATATGATCCTTGATCACTTGCTGCCAATCAGACATTTGGAATCAATTCGATTCGGGACAAAAATGATGGCCTTTGAGCCCAAGCGTTTTGATGATTCGGCTCTACCGGCATTGTTCCAACGAATCCATGAAGCGGGTAAGACTTCAATAATCGTTACACATTTCGATCACATCGGTGAGATTTCGGTCGATGCGGAGCGCAAAGTCCGGTCTTTGCGCGCACAGGGAGTGCAATTCCTCAATCAATCCGTGCTTCTCGCGAAAGTCAACGATGATCCCGATATCTTGGCAGCGACCTTTGCCAAATGTCACCAAATCGGAGTGCGCCCCTACTATCTCTTTCAGGGCAGGCCGGTGAAGGGGGCATCGCACTTTCAGGTTCCATTGCGTCGCGGGGTAGAGATTACGCGCGGCATCAACCAACGTCTCAGCGGTATCGAGAAGACATTCAAATACATCATGTCCCACTACACGGGAAAAATCGAGATCCTCGACTTGGGAGATGATGGACGGGTGTATATGCGATATCATCAAAACAAAGTGCCCGAAAAGATTGGAAGGATATTCTCCCGGCCACACGTCGAGGCAGCTTGCTGGTTGGACGATTTGCCCGAAGGATGAGATCGGAGGGTACGCAATGCTGAAGTTTGTGTGTCAGTTCAGCAGATCGATCATAAGGTTCGGTGAAGCCATCACTCGGAGTTGGCATCGCTCGCCTCACCCAAGAAGCGCAGCGGGCGGCGGAGAAAGGGTGGCGTGCATCCCCTTGATGGGCCTGAGCATCGTCAGGCCCCGTGGCGTAGCGCCTCGTTCTTGGTAGCGATCATTCCTCGAGCCAAGGCTCGCGGGCTCGATCGTCAGAGCCCGCACCAGCCTGCGCCAGCGAGCGGCAGGCGGAACTAAGCGAGCGTCTCCTCATGTTCTCCTCGACCCAGCTGGATCGGCTTCGGGAATTTGCCACCGCTTTGGCAAGCCAGGCCGCCACATCGCGTCGCACCTCGGAGAGGCGGAGCCGGTCGTACATCCAGCGCAACTGGAGCAGGCAGTCGCCGTCGAGTTGCGAGGAACATAGTCGAGCGCGTTGCGCGAGAAGTGCACATCATAGCGCCGCCAGAGCACGCCTGAGAGAACTCCGGGATCGCCTTCCTCAGTCCGAGGTGACCGTCCCGCGCCGCTTCAAGCATACAAGGACCTCAACAGCGTGCCGCGATGGGCTCAGCTGCGACTTAAGGCATGCCGATTGCAAGCGGGGCGAAATGCTGGCGCCCTGTTCACAAATAGAAAGCGGCGGAGGCGTGATTACTGCGGGAGGCGATCGGCATGGCCGTTTCATATTGCCGTTGCCGGTTTGGCGAGAAGGAGCTGCAGGGGGGATGAAGCATTTGCAATAGGCGAGCCGCCGATGGTGATTTCGTGTGCGCAAGGTTCTCGATCGCTGGTTTGAGCTCCGTCCACCCAACGGCGCAGCTTGGGCTTCGCGCGAGTGGCGGCTGGCATCGAACGTCTTGCCTATGTTGACTAACAAAACACGTCCCGAAGAGACCTGATGCTTGACTCTTGTGGGGGCGATTTCGAACCGAGAGCATTGAAGACCATAAACTAAGTGGAACGACTAGAAACGATCTGAGATCGCACGGACTGTGGGAGATGACTGCTTTACCCGCGCCTTATACCGGCACACTGCTAGGCGACGCAGAGGCCGATGTCGTTGTGATTGGAGGAGGATGCCTGATATGCTCGCAGAAGCTTGGCTCGCCATTCGGGGAACGGTTGATCGAACTGCTCGGCCATGGACCACAAAAGGTTTTCGAACTGATCGAGAAGTATAAGATCGAATGCGAAGCTGTGCACGCCGGCACTCTGCATTGCGCCGTCGGACGCAAGGGCTTGCAGGAGATCGAGACCGTGCCGAACAATGGCAGAAGCGCGGTGCTGCAGTAGTCGTGCTCAAAGCGGAAGAGACCCCCGGCACGGTACAGCCGTTCGCTTACGTGCGTGGCCTGTGTCGCGTCGCGCTCGCGGCAGGAGTTAGAATCTTCACTCAGAGTGAGGCCCTCACCGCCAGTGATACCGGTTCGCGTTGGAGGATTGGCACGGCAACGGGATCTGTGAATGCTGAGTGGGTGATCGTCGCTACCGATGCTTACGGCAAGGGGCCTTGGTTACAGATTCGTCAGGAGCAGATCCACTTGCCTTATTTCAATTTTGCACCGGACCTCTACCAGAGAATCTGAGGGCCTCAATTTTTGCCCGAGCGTCAAGGGGCGTGGAAAACACCCAAAATGTGCTCTCCTCTTTTCGCTTGGATCACTCTGGGCGCCTCATTTTCGGCGGCGTCGGGGCTCTCAAGGGCGTTAGTGCCAGCGTTCATCGGGCTTGGGCTCTGAGGTCCCTGCGCATCCTATTTCCGCAGCTCCGTGATCTCCGGTTCGAAGCCGGCTGGTTTGGCTCGATTGGAATAACTTCGGACAACCTGCCGCGCTTTCACAAGCTGGACCGAAACGTGATCGCCTTCAGCTGTTACAACGGGCGGGGCAGCACCTGGCACACTCTTTGGCAACGTATTGGCTAGTTATGTCCAAGGTCAAATTACTGAAGAAGATCTGCCGCTTCCGACTACTGCCGTCGCAGCGCAATGGTTTCGTGCCGCTCGGGAGGCCGTATATAGGGCGGGGTCTCAGCTTTTTCATCTAGCTGAAGTGCGGCCCTGACTACCTGAAGCATTGTCGCTGGACGTGCACCGGTCGCGGCTGGCGCGCGGATCAGGGCTAACCGCGCCAATGTCGTCACTCCAGAACTGCTCATCGAAAGCACGGCGCAGTTTCTCAGTTCAATTCGATTTATATCTCCTTAGGGCAAAATGTTTCTGGGGCATAGTTGTGTGCAACAAGTTGTCCTCGGCAGAACATTCCTGAGGCGCTGGACGCCTATCGCATACTGTCGTCGATCGGCTTCGACAGTTTCAGAATCATGCGATGCTCGTGGCGAGTATCGCTATCGACAACGAAAACGCATTTTTTTAACTCGGATGAGGAGACTAGAGAGCCGTCCAGGCGACCCTGATCGCAATGGCTGCGCAGACGTCGACACGCCTCGATCTGCCGACCCAATTCCCGTTGGTACGGCAGAGATGCGGCGGAACGTTAGATTCGCCGAGTGCGACTGTTGTCTCGCTACGGGCTGTCTCTCCACAAATGGAACGTCCCTCCCGATCCCTACGCGATCGGTGGATCCCGACAGCCACAAGTTTGTTGTCCGCAAGCTCAGGTGCCATGGTTTCACGTAGAGACTGATTGACAAGTCGCCCTCAAGAACTACCAGGCGAGCAGCGGCCGCGCCCACTGTTCAATGCAGAATGCAGCTACCCGTTCTCAACAATATTCAGAGCCGTGTCCTCGCTTGCGCATAATCAAGGCAACGGTCGTTCGCTACTTCCCGTGACTTCAGTGGAGTCGACGTTGGCTGTCACGATCCGTCCGGAAATCACCAGCGGACGCGAAGCGCACTCGACGGGAGCAGTGTGGCTAAAGGAACGAGGAGACGGAGGGCAGACGGAAGTTCTGTGCTCGGGGTTGGATGCGATCGTTGATGATGTTGCCCCGGGCGGCCGCCTTGTGGGGTTAGCTCGAGTGCTGTGTATAGCTTTTGTGGACGGCAGTAAGTGCAGTGCTCAGGTTGAGATTCGAGGTTGTTGAGACTGGCCGGCGTCGTCGCTGGATGCATGACGAGAAGATCGTGTCCCCTGGCGTGGTGTAACTGGCGGCGGGTCACCGCGTTCACCGGCGACAGCCGGGCTGGTCAGCTGGCCATGGCCGGAAGGCTGACGGTCGGATCATCGCTCAAGGGCGCGATGGTTTCCAGCGTCATGTAACGGGCGCGCTAGACGGCCCATTCATCATTCTGTTCGAGCAGGATCGCACCGATAAGGCGGACGATGGCGTCCTCATTGGGGAAGATGCCGACCACCTCGGTGCAGTCGCTTGATCTCCGTTGAGACGTTCGATGGTGGAGTGCAGCTTGGTCCGATGCTGCGGTGGGAACGTCATGTGAGCGAGCACATCGGTCTCGGCCTCGTCCAGGAAGGTCGCGAGCTTGGGCAGCTTGGGGCGGAGTTGATCGGGACCCGGCGCCACTGGGCGCTGGCCGCCGCCGCATCATCCTGGGCAAATGCGGTGGCAATGACGGCGGAGACGACGCGCCGGCATGCGCCAGCGCGTTGCGCATGAAGTGGACGCGGCAACGCTGCCAACTTGCATTGAGCACCTTGGCCACGGTGGCCTTGATGCCCTCATGGGCGTCGGAGACGACCAGCTTGACGCCGCGCAGGCCGCGGCGGGCGAGCTTGCGCAGGAACGCGGTCCAGAACGTCTCGGCCTCAGAGGGGCCAATATCCATGCCGAGAACCTCGCGTCGGCCGTCGCTGTTGACACCGACCGCGACGATCACCGCGACCGAGACGATGCGGCCTTCACGTAGGTGGCGTCGATCCACAGATACGGCCAGTCGCCCTTGATTGGACGGGCGAGGAAGGCCTTCACCTTGTCGTCGATCTCGCCACACAGTCGGCTCACCTGGCTCTTGGAGATGCCGGTCATGCCCATCGCCTGCACCAGATCGTCCACCGAACGGGTCGAGACGCCCTGCACGTAGGCCTCCTGAACCACGGCGGTGAGCGCCTTCTCGGCCATGCGGCGCGGCTCCAGGAAGCCCGGGAAGTAGGAGCCTTTGCGCAGCTTTGGGATGCGCAGCTCGACCGCGCCGGCACCGGTCTCCCAAATCCGGTCGCGGTAACCGTTGCCCTGGGCCAGGCGTTCGGGGTCTTCTCACCGTAGGCGGCCCCGGTCTGGCTTTCGACTTCCAGCTCCATCAGGGCGCTGGGCGGCAAAGCCGATCATCTCGCGCAACAGATCGGCATCGGGGGTCTTCTCCACGAGCGAGCGCAGGTTCATCATGTCGTCGGTCATCGGTGGTTCCTCGGTTGCGTTGGCGTGTCGCAACCTGATCCTACCGGAGAACTGCCGGTGACCACCGCAAAGCCGCCCGCCCGCTACGGCGCTATGTGAGGCGCGCGTCCGGGCGGCTTTGCTCTACCGAGCTACACCACCACCGGGGAGTACGTCATGCCCAGCTGATGAATGCTTGTGGGTGCAAGTCCCATCCGGCCAAGGCCGAAGCAGGCAGGCCGGAACCGAGTCTTGCGGGCGTCGCGGCAACGCGGGTCTGAAGTGTAGACAGGAGCCATGCGGGTGCGGGAATGAGCCTCGAAAGGTGGATGTTCGCGCAGGCCGAGTGTGTTCCCTAAACCCGAAGGCAGCGTGAGCATCGTCGTTATGCGAGACGATGCCGCTCCGTCGGGTCGATGGCCGGATCACGCATGGAAGGTAATCATCGGAACATGAGGCCCGACCGGGTCCGTTGGATTGGTCTCCAACGGGGGCAGCGGCAAAGGCACTGCCAGAGCCGCGGTTCGAGCTGAGGTCGGGAGTCGGACTGATCCATAGTACCTGTGAAGTCGTCGAAGGAAACGAGACGCATGGAGGGAAGGGACCAGCCCGAGGGGAGCCCGCGCGGAGCCGGGTTGCCTTGCCGCCGAACCTCGAACGGGTGGACGCGGCGGCCAAGCAGGCTGCCCAAACCCGGTTCACAGCCTTGCTGCACCACGTCGAAGAGGACGCTCTGCTTCTGGCGTTTCGACGACAAAAGCGGCAGGCCAGCGCGGGGGTCGATGGGGTTAACGGTGGCGAAGTACGAAGAGAGGCTGACGGATAACATTCGCGACCTCTGCGGGCGGGTCCACACTGGTCGCTATCGGCCACAGCCGGTGCGACGAGTCTACATCCCCAAAGCCGATGGCGGTAAGCGGCCTCTCGGTGTGCCGACGCACCGCGCATAATACACCTCATACAGTTTGCGTTGGGGATGATGGATGAAGATGCCAGGAATTTGCCACCCATTTTCGCAGACGTCGATCAACAGTGTTATCAATCGCGATGGCGTATGGCGCATTTGGTTTGCGCTGCACCGCTGAGACAACGCCGCGCTCGATCCAGTAGTGGACGATCCACGGGCTGACGCCATATCTCTCACGAACTTGGCTGACTGTAAGCGTTCCGGTGGGAAGCGACGGGCCGGGGATAAGATGCTTAAACCGGATCCAACGTACGATGCTGACCGTGAAGGGCTTGCCGGTTGAGCTTGTCAGCCCTTCGCCATTGAGCCGTCGGACGATCTCTTCATCATCGTATTGTTCCGCCATCGTGCGGATTTTAGCAACAAAGGTGTCGGGATAACGGATTGCCTCGGCGCGGTTTGGCTGGCGACGGACATCGATCGTTTCGGTCGCTCCGCCTTGCCAACGAATTTGCAAATGCAACAGCTTGGGTTCTGTACCCTTGACGACGCTGACATCACGGATCAACAAACGCAGCATTCGCTTGCGGTCGCAGGCTGAAGTGGTTGGTGCCTTCCAAAGTCGAGGAAAGTCTTTGCCGAGCTGTAGAACTTGCTGCTTTTGTTCAGGTGTAAGGCTGCGCATTACTTGACGCTCCAAGTCGGCGACCTCAGCCTTGAGTTCGATCATCCGCTGCATAGCGTCGTTCCAGCGCTTTTCGAGCGTGCTGGCAACCAGGCGATTGCTGGGGTCGGCCTCCTCATAGCGGCGTTCTGCCAAGTCAGCATCGTAGCGGGCCCGCTCGATCCTTCGGTGCCATTGCGCAGAAATCGCTTTGTCGCGCGCTTCCAAATGGGTCAGCGCTCCGAGTGCAAGTTTGATTGTCAGTGGCGTAACGGCGGTCAACAAACGCGCAGCGATGGCGTCATCCAGCGGCTTTGCCGGCAAAGACATGCAGCGACGAAGCGGCGATGCATCGCGACTTCTCGAGTTGCAGTCATAGCTCGGGTAAAGACCGCCGTTACCGGTATAGCGTGTACTCAGACGCCGCCCGCAAATGCCACAGAGCAACATGCCCTGCAGCAAGCAGAGACCCTCGCGAGCAGGCCCAGCGAGAACCTCGCTGTTGGTCCGGTTCGCTGCGAGGCGACTGCGATTGGCGAGGAATTGATCCCAGGTGATGTAACCCGGATGGTGGTTCGGAATAACAACACGCCACTGATCTTGTGGCATCTGGCGCGATTGAGTACAGATCTCGCCAGTGGGGCCGATCTTCTTGCAGGATTGATATCGACCAAACACGTAAGTGCCGGCGTAAGATGGATTCGCAAGAACGCCGATCACCCGTGAATGGGTCAACCGACCCCAGATGAGTTTGCCATCCCACACCCCGCCGTACGATCGACGCGGAAAGAGAAGGCCGATCTGGTGGAAGCGTTGAACCACAGCGTAGGCACTGTTCTCTTGCTCGAACAGCGTGAAGACCGCCCTGACGGCACCTTGCACTTCTTGGTCGGGATCGAGAACGATCTTGTCGTCGTCAAATACCAAACCAACTGGCAATGGAAAACGCAACTCACCTTTCTGCGCTCTGTTGAGTTTGGCACCGTGGAGGCGCGCGCGAATGATGTGCAGTTCTGCTTGCGCGAACGTGCCTTTCATGCCGAGGACAAGGCTGTCGTTGAAGTCGGACGGATCGTAGCAGCCATCTCCGTCGAACACCAATGTCTTGGTGACAGCGCACAGTTCCAGCAATCGATGCCAGTCCTTGTTCGAGCGTGCCAAGCGCGAAGACTCCAGAGAGAAGATCGCACCGACTTGCCCCATCGCCACATCGCTCACAAGGGTCTTGAAGTCGTCGCGTTTGGTCGTCAGTTCTCCCGACTGGGCAAGATCCCCATCGAGGATTCGGATCTGCTCCGGCGTCCAGCCAAGTGACCTCGCTTGGTCCGCTAGATTGTACTGTCGCTCTGTGCTCTCCTGATTGAATCGCACTTGCGCCATCGTCGATTGACGAATGTAGATGCAGGCTTTTCGCGTCAGATGATGATCGGCAATCTTCGGATTCAGCATGATCGGCTCCTTCCGCATTGAACGGCAGGGCGCCTGCAGCAAGATAGGATTCGATCATGTTGGCGATGATGGCGCCCGCCTTGGCAAAATCGAGCGTTGCGACAGCCGGATCCATTTAGTCGAGACTCTCGCGGCGGCGCAGAAGCTCGGCATTGATCGCGCAAATCTCGTTGAGCATCTCCTGTAGTTTGCGGTAGTTGGTGAGAAACGCAGCGACTTGGGAGTAAGTCGCGTTCGGCACATAGCCGAGGCGCGGGCGTTCGCCGGTTCGGGCGACCGTGGACAAGTATCGCTTGGGCCCGTGCCCGGGCCCGTCGATGCAATGACAATTGGGTCGACCACACCGCTTGTAGGTCTCGATCAGTGACCCACGTATCACCTGCTCGATTGGTGGCAGGGTCCGCACCAGTTGGTGGCGGCGTCTGCGTAGAGCCGCGGAAGAAGAAGTGTTCTTCATGTTCGTCGGACAGAATCAAAACGATGTCCGAGTGAGTCAGAACTCGAGTCATCGGTCAAGCCTCACTTCTTGTGTTTCAACGAACAGACGAGTTGGCTAAGCGCCAGCGCGCCGGTGGCATCGAAGAGCAATGGCTGTTGGCCATTGATAGGCTCACCCGGGGTGCCGGGAGGTGCCCAGTCAGTCCATTCGCGTGGGACTGCAAACGAGCCCCTCTCGGCATGGCGCAGGCTCAACGTCTCTACGCCTGAGACCTTCCTGATCTTCAGCACAACGAACTGATGACCTCGAAGTGGATGAAAGGGGTGGGTGATCTCGGCCGATCCCAAAGGCTGACCGGGCCGATGTGCAGTTCGAAGTAACCGTGCCGGCGCTAGAGGACAAGATTGTCCAAAGCGCGGTAGTCAAGGTGCTGAGCGCCGTCTACGAGGTCGACTTCCTCGGGTTCTCCTACGGCTTCCGGCCGGGGCGGAATCCTCATATGGCGCTTGACGCCTTGCACACGGCGATCATGAGCCAGCGCGTCAACTGGGTGCTCGATGCCGACATACGCAACTTCTTGGACACCGCTTCATATTACCCCCCGGTTCATGAGGTTTGCTCGAAGAGCTCGGATTGCCGGGTTATCACCTTGATCCGGATTCCCTTTTTCCTGCCATTCGTGACGTGCACGACTTCGAGCTCGCCGCGCTTGACACGCTGCAACACGGTTTGGCGCGAGACACAGAGCTTGCGGGTTGCCTCGTGCATGGTCACGAAGCCGTCCCCAGCAGTCTCGCTGAATCGGGCGATGAGGTCCTCGGTCAGGCGAATGCGCCAGGGTGCGCCGGGCGTCAGTTGCTCGCCCGGAATGATGCCGTCGTTGAGCCAGCGGTGCAAAGTCGAAGGGGCGACGCCGAGCACGACCCCGGCCTTGCTGATGGTCAGCAGTTCCCCTCCGGCTTGCTCGGCCTTCGGCTCGAAGCACGGGTATCCCAGTGGCGACGCAGATTGCCGACGCGGCTTGCCTCGAAGCGATGGCCGTATGCTGTGGTGCGCCCCTGGCGATTGAGAATGCCGGCGATCACGGCGTCGGGATAATGCCCCGCCAACCGGCGGACGAGCGCGATCGTGTCCTCATCGGTGCGTATCGTGGCCGGCCGCGAGCGCGGCAGCGCGAGATCGATCTCGTTGAGCGCGCCGCCCTTCCAGCGCAGCGTGAGGTGGGCTGCAGCCTTGTCGCGCTCGACCTTTATGATGACCTCCTCGAGCAATGCTCGCAGCAGCTCTTTCCTGTCACGCGGCGTGGTCGTTGCCGCGTGCCAGACGGTGGGAAGATCGGGCCCGAGTGCGAGCAGACGGTCGCGCTCCTCTTGGGAGAGCACGCGTGGACGCTCCCGTTCGCGGCGTGCAAGCTCGGCCTTGGCGGCTTCGCTCAAGCCCTCCCCCCACTCGCGCTCCAGGCCGCGAGCGACCAACCGGTTGTCTGGATCGACGGCACGGTAGCGGCGCTCGGCGCGGCTTGCTTCGTAGCTTGCTCGCTCGACGCCGAGACGCCATTGCTTGAGCGAGGTCTCGCGATCTGCTTCGAGCCGCTCGGCAGCGGCGAGCGTGGCAGCGAGCTTTGCCGGCTCGAGGGCGGCGCTGAAGGCCCGCGTGACGGCCTCGTCGATCTGAATGCCGCCAATGTTGAGGCAATAGACGCCGCGGCCCTCGACCAGGATCTTGCCGGGGCAATGATACCCAGGTGCGGAACGGCGCCCGCGATAGTGCGCGTGCAAGCGGCGTCCGCAGTGCCCGCAGCTGGCAAGGCTCTGCAGCAGGGCGCTGCCCTCCCTCACGGCGCCGCCCACTTTGTGCGGTCCGGGGCGGGTGTTCTTGGCGATGCGATCCTGGTTGGCCTCATAGGTCTGCCAATCGATGAACCCGGGATGATGGTCCGGGATGAGTACCTGCCACTCGGAGCGCGGCAGTTGTCGCACGCGCTTTGTGCGTGCACCCGCTGCATCCAGCCTCGTCTCCTGACGTGATTTGCCATAGGCGTAAGCGCCAGCATAGACGGGATTTGTGAGCACGTGGTGGATGGCAGTGTAGCTGGCCTCGACCCAGCGGATCTCTGCGTTCTGGTGCATCTGCAGAGGGAATGTGAGCCCTTCCGAGCGAAACCATAGCCAGACGCGGCGCGCCGAGCCCGTCTCGGCGAAGCGCGCGAAGACGTTGCGGACGGCGGTGACAATGGCCTCGTCGGGGTGGAAGCGGACCTCGCCATCGGCCTCGCCCCAGACAAAGCCGACCGGCAATCCTCGGCGGAGTTCACCGCGTGCTGCCTTGTTGCGAATGCCGCCGTTGAGGCGGGCCCTCAGCACATGCAGCTCGGCCTCGCTCATGGTGCCCTTGAGCCCGAGCAGGAGCCGATGATTGAAGAGGGCGCCGATCAGCGTGTCGGTGAGGCCGCCGAGGTCGATGAGGCGGTGCCAATCGGCGTTGTTGCGCGCCAGGCGCGAGACCTCGAGTCCGAGCACGAGGCCGACGTGGGCGAGTGCGACTTCGGCGGTGAGGCGGGCGAAGCCCGATCTCGCAACAAAGCTGGAACCGGAGAGCCCGAGGTCCTCATCGATGACGATGATGCGATCATTGGGCCAGCCAAGTTCACGGGCTTTGGCGGCAAGCGTATACTGTCGATCGGTCGACTCGCGATTGTGCTCGACCTGGACGGCGCTCGACTGGCGCAGGTAGACGATGGCGTGTCGGGACAGATGGCTGGCCGTGATCTTGGCGCGTTCATTCATCGCTTGCCTCCCTCGTCGAACTGGCCGAGATCATGCGGGCGATGAGACGTGCGAGGATCTCGAGCGCTGCGACGCGCGAGGCTTCGTCGAGCTGCTCCCACGCCGTCGCCGACGGGGCTGCTGGAAAGGGGTCCGGTGGAAGATCGGGGCGGTCGAGAAAGGCCAGGTTCAGTTGCATGGTTGCTCTCCTTGCACTGCACCGACTCGACGGGTCGGTCGTAGAGAGCGTCAATGATCTTGCGCAGGTGGAGCAAATCGCCAAGCCGGCCGAGATCGTGCGCACCACCAGCATCGTTCGCCGGCGTTCGCCTTGCCTGCTCGGCGTTCCAATCGGGCCAATTGGCCGGAATCACCGAGCGGCTACCGTCTGGCAAGACCACGAGAACGAGGAGGACGCCGCGCCGCCGGATGCTGCTGATCACGGCCAGCGACTGGCCTTCGAAGGCGTGGCGCTCGCGGGTGATGGTCAGCGAATCTGGAATATCACGGTGATGGGTAGTCTGTGGCCGCTTCCTTCGACTCGGTCGACCACGAGTGGCTGCTGCGGATCGTGGCGCACAGGATCGCCGATCCTCGCATCTTGCGGCTCATAGAGCTGTGGCTGCGGGCCGGCGTTCTTGAGAGCGGCCAGAAGCATGAAACGGACAGGGGTACCCCGCAGGGGGTGGGCATCAGTCCGCTCCTCGCCAACATCTTTCTGCACTACATCCTCGACCTCCGGACCCATCAATGGCGCCGTCGCCGCGCACGCGGTCGCGTTGTGGCCGTGCGCTATGCGGACGACTTCGTCATGGGCTTCGAGAGCAAGGCGGATGCGCAGGAGATGCTCTTGGCCCTCAAGGCGCGGCTGGCCAGCTTTGGCCTGATGCTTCATGAGGGCAAGACGCGGTTGATCGAGTTCGGTCGGTTTGCGGCCCTCTCGCGTCAGCGGCGCGGCGAGCGGAGACCCGAGCCCTTCGCCTTCCTCGGCTTCACCCACTACTGCGGGCGGACCCGGGACGGCCAGTTTATCGTGAAGCACAAGACGGAAGGGAAACGCCTGACGCGCAAGCTGACGGCGTTGCGCCAGGAGGCCTGGCGGCTCATGCACGCGTCACTGGCCACCCAGCACGAGTGGTTCGCCGCTGTGCTGCGTGGACACTACGGTTACTACGGCAGGCCGCACAATTATCCAGCGTTCAGCGGCTTCTACCGCGAAGTGCGTCGGACCTGGCTGCGCTGTCTGAGACGGCGCAGTCAGAAAAGTCGGCGCATGGGCTGGTCGGAGTTCGATGCCCTGACGGCACGCTTCCGTCTGCCCGTTCCACGCATCACTCGCACTTGGGCGCAGGCGCGGATATGACGCGGGTTACCCTCGGGAAGAGCCGGGTGCGGGAAACCCGCCTGCCCGGATCTGTGAGGGCGAAGCCAAATGGCTGAGCTACTCGACCACGACCTGACGAGAAGCTCAGATCGTTTTGGATAGCGGCGGCGACCGTGCTGCCGTGATATACAGCCTGATCACCGCCAAGATGAAAGACGTAGATCCAGAACCCCGGATCGCCGACGTCCTGGCGTGCATCGCTGCGCATCCTGTTAAAAGGTCGACGAAGTGCTTCCGTGAAGTTGGCGCGGCCGAAACAAGCAAATCAATCAGCGAGCCTGGGCGAATATCCTTCGGTCTTCACGGGAACGTTCATATGAGACACGTGCTGTGATGCTGGCATCTATGCAACCACCTTAGCCGGGTCTGAGTATTGTGCTCCGTCGTCCAGAGCAAGCACGGGAACGCGGGCTCACGCCAGCGAGGGCCGGCTTCCATCGCGGCTGCAGTCCAAGCCTCTTTGCTGATCAGCCCGGCAGGTGGTGCAGAGCGGCGATCCAGTGTTTTCCAATTTGTTCTATTCTAGACTCGACAGCTCAAACGCAGCTGCGCAACTCAGGTAGCACAGCTTCGGTGCCGTCTCGGAGAGGTGTTTAGTTGACGAAATCGACGACACACATACGTGCATTGCAGCAGATGCAGAGCTCTGTAACAAAACCTACCAAGTTTAGCAGGTTCGTTGTTCGCCTTTCTTGGATAAAAAATCGCCAATAGCTCGATCGACGTAATCAACGGCCTGGAGCTTAGCCTGATGACGTATTGCTACGCTCTGGACATCTGGCGCCAATTGAACGTGTTCAGTCCATCTCGCTAAATGAGATGCATGTAGACGGATCCTCAAGAATGAATACAGACGCTTTCTCTCTTCATGAGTCTAACGTTCGTCGCTATGGGCGTTCGTTTCCTACCGTCTTTACGAGGGCGCGAGGGGCGACGATTTGGGACGAGGCCGGCAAGAGCTATATTGACTTCCTCGTGGGATCCGGCGCGCTCAACTACGGGCACAACAATCCTGACATCCTTGCACCGGCCATTGATTATCTCACCGGCGGGAACATTCTTTTGTCGCTTGATATGCACACGGCGGCAAAACGTGAATTTATCGAACTGTTCGTTGATACGATCCTAAAGCCCAGGGGCCTCTCGTACAAAATGCAATTTCCTGGACCGACTGGCACAAGCGCTAACGAAGCGGCTCTTGCGCTAGCTAGAAAATATACCGGTCGTTCGAGCGTCATGGCCTTTACAAATGCGTTCCACGGAATGTCGCTCGGCTCTCTAGCTGTATCAGGTTCAGCCTCCACCAGGGAGCTGGGCGGCGTGGCCCGCCACGATGTGATCCGTATCCCCTACGACGGCTATCCGAACGGAGCTTTCGATTCGGCGAGTTATATCGACCACGTCCTCGGCGACCTGGGGAGTGGTATAGAAAAACCCGCAGCAATCATTCTAGAGAGTATCCAAGCAGAGGGCGGCATGAACACTGCATCTGCACGTTGGCTCGCAGAAATTCAGCGCATCTGCCGTAACCACGGCATTGTTTTTATCGTCGACGATATTCAGGCCGGGGCGGGTCGAACGGGTGATTTCTTCTCGTTCGAATTCGCGAAGATCGAACCTGACATCGTCTGCCTCTCCAAGTCCCTAAGCGGTTCAGGTATTCCGCTCTCCGTCGTTTTGATTCGCCCGGACATAGACGTATGGAAGCCGGGAGAACATAGCGGCACTTTCAGAGGCAACAATCTCGCTTTCGTGACTGCAGCCGCCATGTGCAAAATGTGGTCACACAGCAAATTTAGTGCTGGCGTCGAACGGACAGCTGTCACTCTGCAAAAACGCGTTGACGATCTCGTCGTGAAATTCCCCGATTGTATTGAGGAAAAGCGAGGCCGCGGCTTGATGGTTGGCCTCAAATGTCGCTCACAGGCGATTGTCAACCGTGTACACGATGTCGCCTTCGCAAACGGACTGCTGATCGAATCGTCGGGACCAAATCGAGACGTGATCAAAGTCTTCCCGCCGATAACAATCACGGATGACGAGCTCGATCTTGGCATCACGATTCTTAACCAGGCAATACAGGAGTAAGGCAATGGTAACTGCCCAGGTACCTCAAGCGCCAGCGATCTCGCCTGTCGCAACGAAAGAACGAACCGGCTCAATCAGCGCTGGGGAGATTATCTCAGTCCTGAAAGGTGAGATTACTGTTCTGCATATCAAACAGGCATTCAGTCCTGAGATAGCTGAGGAGATCACCACGAACTTTAATCGAAATCCCGGTCTCAAGCAGCGCAAAGATGGCGTTCCCGGACAATATGTCGGCGCATCTCATTACAGGAGGAATGCGGCTGCCTATTTCGCAGAGGCGGAAAGTGCGCGACCATTCGTGGAGGCTCTTTTTGCGAATCTGGTTGATCCGGTTCGTGCGTTATTCGACGCATTGAAGCGCGAGCTTCACAAGCAGGGCGTTGAGTTGCGGCCGGCGCGTTCGGAGCGCGGTCAAGCCAATATTTGTCGGGCCATTTGTTGGTCTGGAACCGGCACGTATTCCTTAGAGCCCCACGACGACGTCGCCCAAATCCTATGTGCCGGAAAAGATTGCGAGCTTCCCGCCGTGGCGAACAACACGGTTGCCGCGCTAAACTTCTACCCCAGCATGCCCAACGAAGGGGGCAATCTGCGCATCTGGAGCCATAAGCCAACAGCGAGCGACCGAAAGTCGCAGGGCGTGGAGACCACGGGCTACCCCTATTCGGCAGCTTATCTCGAAGCCCTTCCTTATCACGATGTTCAACTCGAGGCGGGAGATATCGCCGTGATCGACGGCGGGTTCGTTCATGGTGTCACTCGGCAATCAGGCAATGGGAAGCCTCGCCTTCTGCTGAACTGTTTTCTCGGGTTTGCGAGGCCGGATCTGGTTCTCTGGTGGACTTGAAGTTGGAAGTCGCAAGGACCGAATCCTCGCCGGCGGTCAAGCTGAGTCCGGCCGCTTACAAAATGTTCGCCTGAGAATCTCCGGATTGGAACATCTCCCCGCATGAATAGGAACCAACTGAACTGTTCCGGTCGCGTTTCTTGCTGGAATTCTGGTGGTTGCCGCGACAAGCCGGCTGCGGCACCCAGGAAAGTCCAAACCGCTCGCGGCACTCGTTGCGCCAGCCAGATCTGAGGCGCGGATACGGACACATGCATCCGAACTGTCACTCCTCGGACGAGACCTCAACCGGGTCGCGAAACCCACCTTAACACGGTCTACTACAACCATTGTCTTGATGGCCCCAGATATTCGGACGGCTTGCCAATTGGGGTACTGTCAATTGGTCTGTAACCAGCGGCCCCCGCGTTTGCCGATGCCGCACCTCGAGGCGGTGTTTAAGACGAATGCGCCGGACCGTGATCGGCAAGGACTTTGTCCGCCTACCATGGCGAGTGATGCCCTTCCTGCGTCAGAATTCGCGCGATTTCATCGTCGTAGGCGCCATCACGCACCAATGCGCATATACGTTCCACGTGCCAGTGCAGCCACGGCGTTGAGGGGTAAGCGGCCATGAGCTCAGTAGTCGTGCCGCCGCGCCACACATGCGCACCTCAGCTCTGTCGCGGGCGCAGCGGCGCATCACGACCTTCCCGGTCGGACAGCGCAATAGCGCCTTTCGATGATCCCTGCGGGTCACCGGATTCTCCCATAGGGCCGGAAGGCGATTTCCGAGCGCGACCCACCTTGGCCCGTAGATCCTGAGGAACGCCGACAGGATCATTGGCCTTGGACACCGTGTGCTGGGCCAATGCCTCCTCGGCTTGTCGAAGCGCCAAGAGGGCGGCTTCCTAATGCTTTTCTGGCGACTAGCCGATTGTCCGGGTCGGCACGATTGAACTGGCGCTCCGCGAGAGCCGATGAGCCGATTGGGTAGCGCGGCTTTCAATTTGTTGCTCTCGGCTTGCCGCAGGGCTCTTTCGGGATTCAAGCTGAGTCTTGCGTGCTCTGGATAGCCCATCGATTTACGCAGGCGCCGCGGCTTGCAAAAAAGCCGCCGCGACCTGCGCATCGATGGGACCGGCTGACATTCTGGCGCGCCACGTTGGATTGACTGCCGCCCTTGTAGCGCACGGTCATCTTGTGTCCGCACTCACCGCAATAGGTGATGCCCGTGGAGCAAGGCCGCCCCATCGCTCGGGATGCCGCGGCTCTTGATGCGTTGGTATTCTGCGCGATTGCCTCGCAGCATGGCCTGGATCTTCTCGAAGGTCTCCCAATCGATATAGGCAGGGTATTTGTCCCGCACCGCGATCCTCCAGTCCATGCCCGTCCGCCGCGATTTTTTTGTGGAGGCGCTCCTGGTATCCGGGATGGCTTCTGCCAAGTCCTTCCATAGACAAAGGCACCCGCATATGCCGGATTCTTCAGGATCGCGGTCACAGCCGAGACGCTGGCCGACCGCCAGCGCAGATCGCCATGGCGGTCACGACGAGGCAAGGCCAAGCCGCGGCTGGTGAAGGTCCGCATCGCCTGAGCGGCGGTCCGCACTTTCAAGAATGTCTCGAGGAGCAGCGACAAGCGCCCCAGCACCTCAACATTGGGTCCTTGGTAGCCACGCCGGAGGGTCGCGGGCGAGGCCCGCGGGAAGTTGCAGGGCCAAGTCCCGCGTTCGGCTTTTGCCAAAAGCCCCGTGGTCATCCGGCTCTTGATCGGTTGCAATTCAAGCTCTGAGATCGTTCCCTTCAAACCGAGCAGACGACGCCCGTTGGGCGTTCCAGGATCATAAACGCTATCCCGATCAGCGATCAAACAACGACAATGCCCACAGACATCGAGGAGCGGATACCAATCCGAGCAATTGCGAGCCAGGCGCGTCACCGTCCATCGATAGAATGAGACCGACCTCACCAAGAGGGACACGTGCGACCAGGTCCTTAAATCCTTTCCTGTGGGCTGCGCCAGCACCGCTCTGCCCAAGATCGCTGTCAATCACATCGACGTGATGTTACGAAGTTTTGGTTCAGGACACTAATCCCCGGAATCAGAGCTGAGTGATACGGTCGCCTGTGAAGCGGCGTTGGCGGACCTCTTTCTTGCTCCAGACGAAGGGCTCGGCTTTGTCGTTGTATGCGTTGACGTAAGCATCGATGTGGTCCTGAAGCTGCTTGAGGGTTCTGAAGGAGGAGCCGCTAAGTGATTGCCCCTGCAAGATCGAGAATCACACCTCGACCTGATTGAGCTAGGACGCGATGCTCGAAGTGAAATGGAATTGCACGTTGGGGTCGGCCTTGAGCCAAGGCTCGTTCTTTTTGTGGGTGTTTAAGTTATCGAGGATGACGTGGAGTTTTCGGCCGGGAAAGGCCGCAGTGACACTGTTCATCAAGTCGAGAAACTCGACAAGACGACGGCGTTTTGAATGGGTCGCGATGATCTTTCCGGTGGCGACCTCAAGCGCCGCAAACAGTGTTGTCGTGCCATGCCGCTTGTAATGGTCGCTCTGGCCAAGGCGCGGCCATGGGGCAACTTCAGATAACCCTGCGCTCGCTCCAAGGCCTTGCATCGAGGGCTTCTTGTCCACGCATAGCACAATGGCCTTCGCGGGCGGGGCGACGTAGAGGCCAACAACATCGGCGGCCTTGGCCGTAAAGCTCGGGTCGTTGCTCTCGCACCAGGACTTGCGAGCCGCGAGGTCGATCTTGTGGCTGCGCAGGCATCGCCAAACGATATTGGACGTCAACATCGTCCAGCGCCTCGGCCAGCAGAGGGTCCGTCCAGCGCGCAAACCCTTGCCTCGCTCCGCCCAAAAATCGCCCCCCGCTCAACGGCTTGGGAGTTCTTCACCGACGACTCTTTTGGCGCGGCTTTAGAGCAAAAAACGCTGCCCGGGCACTCCACGCGCGCTTGCGTTGGGCAACTCGGATCACGCATCTACGTCGCCATAGAGAGCGAGCCAAGTTGTCGCGGATCGTTACAGTGCGGCGGCAACGTTGGTACCTATGTGGCCGCTGCCCCAATCGTCGCGTAAGTCCTGTCAATGCGGTGCTCAATTTCCGAGATGATTCCGTCGATCACAACTATAGTGGACCCCTTGGCACGGCCCGCAACGACTTCTCATGGGTCCGAACGAAGGCGACATGTCGAAAAACGTTGCATTCCTTGCGTATTAGGTCGATTTTCTGCTTGTCAGTGGCATTTATCGGTGAAATTCACCTCGGTGGTAGCAACTATGCGATACGATCGAATAGACGCCCGCATCCTCGAGATCGTGCAAAAGAACAACCGGCTGACTTCCGACGTGATCGGCGAAATGGTCGGGCTATCCGCTACCGCGTGTCAACGACGACTGAAGCGGCTCCGTGCGGAAGGCATCATCGAGGCCGACATCTCGATCGTTTCGCCGAAGGCGGTTGGCAGACCCATTCAAATGCTCCTGCTGGTAAGCCTGGAGCGGGAAAGTTCGGAGATAGTCGATAAGTTCAAAAAGACCATCAAATCGTCCGCTGAAGTCGTGAATGGATTCTACGTCACTGGCGACGCGGACTTCCTTTTATATATTACCGCGCCCACCATGGAAGACTATGAGCAATTCACCAGACGGTTCTTTTATACGAATCCGAACATTAAGGCGGTCAAGACAATGGTCGTAGTAGACCGCGTAAAGGTAGGTTTCGCTGTCCCAGTCGAGGCCTCGTCGGAGAATTGACGAAAACTCCGATGCCCGCGCCTGCATCCACCGGTAGTATTGCAAGAGAAATGTATCCCGCTTTGCATCAAGATAGCTGGAGGTATCGCGGGAAATTGATCGAAGTCCGGCCGATCTCGGCGCAGCGCACCAAACACCAAGACACTGTCTTGGGAAGGCGCTCAGCTAAGGCCGAGGCCCGAGACGATTCCCTCCCCACCGAACACTGCGAAATGTGTTCCACTGCCGCGATCGTGTCGAGTACGCGAAAACTTTTGCTTTTCGCCCCGCAGAGCGACGCCCCGCGTGCCGGTTATACAGTGCGCTCCACATCGTGCTCATTGTCACTCTTATCGCTGCTGCACGACAAGTCATCTTTCAAACGCGCCCAGGATCCGATGCGCCAGCGGCTGCGAGTCGCGTCTCAAGATCGAGCTGCGTGTGCCTTTCATCCCAAACCATATCTCCGTGCATCGGAGTTCGGCACGACAGTCGTTTGATTCATATCCGAGCAGTCATGATGTCGTATCAATTTGCCGATACTAATGTTTGCCGGACAAAGTCCAGCGCAAATCTCATCAAGCGTGCGACCCGGCTTGGCGTTGAGATTAGGAATGTCAGGCTATCGGGCGACTTGGCCGACGACGTCATTTGCGCCGTCAACTACCTCCTGCTTGAGCATAAAGTCATCTTCTTCCGCGATCAGCGACATCTTGATAATATGGAGGAGGAGCGCTTCGCCCTCCGGCTGGGCAAACTGGATCAGGACGCCAGAGTTGGGGCGACCAAGAACACATCGTCAATTCTGGAGTTAGATTCGGGTCCCGGGAGCAGTCCTGCCGACCACTGGCACAAGGATGACACCGCTGGCGCCTATCCGAGGATCTCTCTCGTGCGCGGCTTGGACGACAGCTTGTGGTCGAACATGGCGGCTGCGTACCTTGATCTTCCAATACCGTTGCGCATGCTCGCAGACGAACTCTGGGCGGTTACGACACTGCTCACGATTATAACGCGAAGAACGAGGTGTTCGCCAGAGCAATCCACGAAACCAAGCTACCGGTAGTTCGCGTGCATCCCGAAACCGGCGAGCGCGCGCTCGTACTCGGCAATTCCGTGCAGTACATCGTTGGACTGCATAAATGTACCGGTCAGAAACTGCTCGATCTATTCCAATCTTACAAATGGCGCCGGAAAACACCTTGCGCTGGAGCTGGAAGGTTGGCGACGTCGCGATCTGGGATAATCGAGCGACCCAACACTATGTCGTCAACGGGGCTGGCGATCATGATCGCCTCGTACGCCGCGCCGACCTCATCGAAGAGGATGTAACGCTCGGGGCCGTACGCAGCATGAGTCGCGTCAATCCGTCGAAGGCAGAGGGGATCAAAGCGCGAGCAGCCTAGCCTACCGATCGCAGCTCTTGCATGTCGACGTTGATCTCCGTGACAAGTCGCCGCGCCGGAGGGGCTGAGGCATCGCGCAGGCTCGGTCCGCCCCGCGAACCCCAGAATCGGAGGCACGCTGCGGGAACTGCACGACATCATCGCCGGCATGCTGGCCATTGGGCAGCGTCTGGTTCTTGACGGTGCCAAAGGCTCCAACACGCCGTCGAGCAGCTTTCGCTCGTCACTGCTGGACAGGACTCGTTCGAACACATGGGCGACCCGCCAGCTGGACCACGTCGGCTCGATGGCCGCAGTCCAATCGTTCCGCTGCCTCTCGCGCGGGGCGTCAGCATTTTCGGTTGATGCGGAGACGCCGCCATTCACCGATCGTAGGGATGGGCAGAGGCCTGCTCTTTGGCGTTGGCCGGCTGATGCCACAAGCTGGTTTCGGCGTGACTTAGCTAGCTCATGCTTTGATAGCCAGGCCTGTAGTACCGCATGCTCAGAACAGATTTCCTCACCGCATCATTCAGGCATTCAGGCGCGGTCTAACCAGGAATTGCTCCTCCCGCAGAACTTTGCAAGAATCGCGTAGCCAGACATGACATCCATTTGACTTCAATTATGTTGAACCGGTCCTCCGTTGGTATCGTGCGTTTTTCGGGGTGGTCCCGCAGGATTTCGGCTTTCAAAGAAGTTCGGAAAACATCGAGCGGCCAGACTCGACCCTAAGCTGCATTAGCTGGCATATAGGTGTATCATTTCTGCCTGCCTGCTTTGTACGGCATGGAAAGCAGACAAACCCGGCAAGCGCATCTGCGAAGGTGCATAGGCGCTCAAGGGCTGAGATTCAACTATCTTCGAGATTTTGATTCAGCTAGGCACGCGATAGCTTGATGAATTATTCGAGAGCCGAGCTTTGCTCGGGCGGTATCTCTATGGAAGGCCACGGTCCTTGGGGAGATACCAAGGATGATTCCAATATCCCCAGCAGATTTTCCTTGAGAGGACCATTGAAGACATTCGAGCTCGCCAGGTGATAGCAGCACGCCATTGACAATTCGATCGGCAGCAATATCCGCCTGGCGTGCGCATGGAAGTACATCGCGATGACCCGCAGAACCGGAGCGTGCTTAGTAGTCGAGTACTCAAAATTAACCCGTCGCCGGTCAGTGGCAAAGGTCATGGCAGCGATTGCGCCTTTGTCGTGAATTGGGATTGTAAATCCGCACCGAATGCCAAACCCGGCGGCTTCCTCAAATAGCTCGCGCTCGATCTCCGAGCGAAATCGCGTTCCGAATTCAACTCCCCATCGGAACGGTCGAGTATGGCGAATCGCCTGACTGACCACAGGATCAAAACGTTCATAGTGGCGCCGCATATAGTGCGCGGTCCACAACGACGGATACGTTGAGATCAGTTTTGGAGACCCGCTCGGCTTAGGAGGAAGGGCAAGATATGCAAAGCAAGGCAGGTTGAGCGCGGCGGTGATGTCCGCCATGCTTTGCTGAAGACCATCCTGACCAGTGCTCTCGGTCAGCCGATCGACGAAATTTTGAAGAGCGTGATACATCGTGGATGACCACACGGTGTCCTAAGGTGGTTGGTAGCGCCAAATCTGGATCTACCGCGCGAGCTGTTCTACTGGAAATTACATCCTGGTCTATGCTGCACGCGCTTATTTGCAGGGCCATAATAACCTGGCCGCATTCGACAGGTCCGTCCCGCTCATCCGCCGGGGTTTGGGGCCGAGGACAACCTCATATCGACGATGTCGTCGACTCTTATGTTTGGAATCCTGCATGATCGTCCAAAAGTTCGCTGGATTTCTGCGCTCTCTGAGCATCTACGTCGCAAGTTTGTACGATGTTTTCGATTAAAGATCTTCTCAATCAGGAGATCGCAAATGAAGGTCGGTGTTCCCAAGGAAATTAAGACGCACGAATACCGCGTGGGCCTTACGCCTGGAGCCGTCCGCGAATATGTGGCCGCCGGTCACAGCGTGCTGATCGAAACGAATGCCGGGGCCGGCATTGGCGCGACCGATGAGAACTATCGCAAGGCGGGCGCAACGATTGTCGGCTCCGCTCAAGAGGTGTTCGCCTCGAGCGAGATGATTGTAAAGGTCAAGGAGCCCCAGCCTTCTGAGTGGACCCAGCTGCGAGAGAATCAGATCCTCTTCACCTATTTGCATTTGGCGCCGGATCCGGAGCAGGCCAAGGGGCTCCTCAAGTCGGGGTGCACGGCAATCGCCTACGAAACCGTGACAGATGGACACGGTGGGCTTCCTCTGCTTGCGCCGATGAGCGAGGTCGCAGGCAGGCTTGCAATCGAAGCGGCCGGTGCTGCCCTCAGGCGCCATGCAGGCGGTCGGGGACTGTTGATTGGTGGCGTGCCCGGTGTCCCGGCGGCCCGGATCGTGGTGGTCGGAGGCGGCGTGGTCGGCACGCATGCAGCACGGATGGCGGCCGGCTTGGGCGCCGAAGTCACAATTCTCGAACGCTCGATCCCCCGACTTCGCGAACTGGATGAACTGTTCGAAGGGCGCGTCCGCACGAGATTTTCAACGATTGACGCGGTCGAGGAGGAGGTATTTGCGGCGGATGCTGTCATCGGTGCGGTGCTTGTGCCCGGCGCGAGCGCGCCGAAGCTTGTCAGCCGCGGCATGTTGAGTTCGATGCGCAAGGGATCGGTGATCGTGGATGTCGCCATCGATCAGGGCGGGTGCTTCGAGACATCGCGCCCGACGACACACGCAGATCCAACTTACGAGACTAATGGCGTCATCCATTACTGCGTCGCCAATATGCCAGGAGCTGTTCCGCTCACCTCCAGCCAGGCACTGAATAACGCAACTCTTCCATTTGGTTTGGCTCTCGCCGGCAAGGGATTTGCAGCCGTGCTCGAAAATCCGTATCTGCGCGCAGGTCTCAACGTTTATCGAGGCCGGCTGACTTATAAGGCCGTGGCCGAGAGCCTCGGATTGCCATTCTCACCGATCGAACAGGCTGCGGCCTGATCCCAGAGGTCCCTCCTTGGGACGTTTCCTCCCTGACTTGGGGGCCACTCCTTTGGGGGTGGTCCCCTTTTTTTAGCGGCATCCTAACTAAACGACCGATTCCATGAAACCTGCGATTCTGGGGCAGGCTGAATGGATGGAACGGACGGGTTGTTGGCGGATTCCCCGTTTGCGGTCGGCGAAACGAGGAGCTGTATCATGGCGGGATGGCGGCGAGCGGTCGAATTGGCAATGAGTGATGAAGAGCTGTCGACCTTGGCGGCTCTCTCGCGGTCGAGAACTGAGCTGGCGAGCCGGGTATCGCGGGCCCAAATGCTGTTGGCGTATCGGGAAAATCCTTCGTTCTGCGCGATGGGCCAAAGACTTGGGGTCCATCATCAGACGGTGCAGCGCTGTGTCGAGCGAGCACTGGCCGATGGCCCGCTGGTGGCCCTCGATGATCGTCCGCGACCGGGCAAGGAGCCAACGATCACGCCTGAGGCCAAAGCCTGGCTGGTGTCGCTGGCGTGTGACAAGGCCAAAGACCATGGCTATCCGCATGAGTTGTGGACGACGCGGCTCTTGGCGCGCCATGCGCGCGAACAGGGGCCGGCGGCAGGGCACGCGTGTTTGGCTAATTTGGTCCAGGGAACGGTGTGCAAGATCCTCGGCCAAGAGGAAATCAAGCCGCACAAGGTGAGCTACTACCTTGAAAATCGCGACGCCGAGTTCGAACAGAAGATGGCGGAGGTCCTGTGCGTTTATCGTGAAGTCCAAGTCCTGAAGAAAGCCTCTGCCAAGGGAAAGCGACGGGCAAAGCCGGTGACGATCGTCTCCTGCGATGAGAAGCCGGGAATCCAGGCCATCGCAACGACGGCGCCGGATTTGCCGCCCAAGCCTGGCGGCCACGCCACCTTTGCGCGCGATCATGAATACAAGCGCCATGGCACGCTCAGCCTGTTGGCTGGGATTGATCTGCTGACTGGCAAGGTCCACGCCCTTGTCAAAGACCGCCACCGCAGCCGAGAGTTCATCGAGTTCCTCAGGCTTGTCGATGCCGCCTATCCGCCGAACACTGCGATCAAATTAATTCTCGACAATCATTCCGCGCACATATCGAGAGAAACCAGAACCTGGCTCGCCACTCGGCCGGTTGGACGCTTCGAACTCACCTTCACCCCCAAGCACGGCTCGTGGCTCAATCTCATCGAGGGGTTCTTCTCCAAGTTCGCCCGTTCAGTCCTGCGCCATATCCGGGTGGCTTCAAAACACGAACTCAAGGAGCGCATCATGGCTGGCATCGACGACGTCAATCGCCATCCCGTCATCCACACCTAGTCCTACAAACCGACGCCGCCTGATATGATTCGAACCAAGAAAACGCTGAACTAGGATGGCAGAAAATGGAGATCAAGTACGCACCAAACCGGCGCTCTCCGGCGCTAAAGCCGTCCGCGATGCCGTCTGTGCCGGTTCTCACAATCTTCCAGGTTAAGGACACGACCGGCGTCGCCGGGCACGTTCACAGATGGTGGGCTTGTACCGAGATATTCATTGAACACACTGGCCAACCGAGGATACCCAGTGTCCGAAGTCGAGCGCACGCTCGTGGCGCATCAGGTTCTCTCGCTGCCGAGAAGCTTGCACCCGAGAGTTTCGCATTAGTCAGAAACCGCAGATGTCTTGGCTCCAGCGGACGACTAACGCTATCTGCCGCCGCGCTTAGGATTATCGGGCAAGAGTTCGGATGCAGCGCGGTCGGGCACGTCTTCCTTCCACCGCACTGATCCGAATGGACGTTCCAGCATGCGGCGGACGCGCACCGGATCAGGACCAACATGGAAAGCCGCCGCGCGCCGCTCTAGCCCACGCTCCGACCGGGTCGAACGGTTGCGCTGGCGCAAATAGTCTAGCCATGTTGGGCAGTGATAGCGCTCGGTCCAGAGTTCGGGGTTGGCGATGTCGCGTGCAATCGACCAGCCATAGGCGCCGTTGCGTTGCCGCAATAGCTGCACATCCCGCATTACGTTGTGAAAGGCCCGCGCATTCTCTTGCGACACGCAATATTCGACCTCGACTACCAACGGCCCACTTCGCGCGGTAAGCGCAAGCCGTACCTCGGGATCGGCCAGCGACTCGGCATCCTGGTCGCTTGCGCTGATGGGGGGCATTCGCAGCCAGAGCCCTAGAAGCGGAGAGAGGAGCATGAGCGTCGAGGAAGCCAGCAGCGCGACCTCAACACCGGCGCTATCGGTGAGGCGCCCCCAGCCCCAGCTGCCGATGGCGATACCGCCCGAGCTTGCAGCCTGATAGGCCGCAAGCGAACGGCCAGCCACCCAGCGCGGGGCGGAGAGCTGTACGCCGATGTTGAACAGCGTCAGCGTCATCGTCCACATCGCGCCGGCCAAAAGCAGTGCGGTTGCCGTCATAATCGGGTTGCCGCTCAGGCCGACCGCAGCGATGGCGCCCCCCATCGACAGAGCGCAGGCACGCACCGCGGCCTCGCCGCTCATTCGGTTGCGCACCTCACCAATAAAGAGCGCGCCGACCACCGCTCCAAGACCGAAGGCGCCAAGTATAATGCCGTAAGTCTGCACACTTCCCTGCAAAAGGTCACGCGCGACAAGCGGCATCAGCGCCGAAATCGAACCGCCAATCACACCGGTTAGGAACGTGCGCGTCAGCACGATTTTGATAGAAGGCGAGTTGGTAATATAGCGTACGCCTGAGACAATGGCGCGGCTCAGTTGTTCGCGCGGTAGCCGAGACGGCTCGGCGACACGCTTCCAGAAGACCAGTGCGACCAGCAGTGGCAGATAGAACCATGCGTTCAGCGCGAACGCTGCAACTGCGCCCGCGGTTGCAACCACAATACCCCCGATTGCAGGTCCAAAGCTGCGCGCAATGTTGTAACTGATCCCGTTGAGCGCAACCGCAGCCGGTAGCGAGGCCGGCGGCACCTGCTCGCTGACAGAGGATTGCCAAGCCGGCGCCCTCAACGACATGCCGCTGCCCATCACAAAGCAAAGCACCAACAAGACATTCGGCGTGGTGAAACCTGACCATTCGACTATAGTCAGCGCGACCGCGCCGCAAATCTCAATCGACAGCGCAACCAGAGCCACCATGCGACGGTCGTGCATGTCAGCAATAGCGCCAGCCGGCATCGAAATCAGCATCACGGGAAGCATGAGCGCCGTCTGCACCAGTGCGACCTTATCCGCGGACGACGTCATCTGAGTCATTGCCCAGGCCGCTCCGACGCCTTGCATCAGGATACCGAGGTTGGCGAGCAGGCTGGCGAGCCAGACACGTCGGTACGTTCGAAAGCGTAACGGCGCGATGATCCCGTCGGAGCTGAAGGTCTGTGGCCTGGATGGATCGATCATTCCTCTCGACCTCGCCTTTATCGCCTGATTTCCGGATCTGATCTGCTCGGCCAAGCTTGACCGCAATCAATGGCGCAAGTGTTTTCCAACTCCGCTTGCGCGTTATGCGTTTGAGAGCAGCGCCAAAGAGCTACAGCTCTCAGGTAAATCTCGCTTGGCAGTTGTCTCATCGCGTAGCGCGAGATCGATCTCTCGCTGTGAGCATGCAAGCTACCGAGTGTGGTGAGTTGCTTGGACAGAGTAGGGCCATCGTCCGCAAGAAATGCCATGATATCCCGCGGTTAGAGCAGAATCGCTGCGCCCGAATACCGCACGTCTGCTGGATCGGGCCTTTAACTTGAAGAGAGCTTATGCCGATTGCGTAATGTTGTGAACGTGACATTGAGGTCACGGTGATTCGATCTGATGCCGCTATCTTTGTGTCGCAAGGAATGAGACGCGATCCTCGCTTGTTTGAAATTCACTGGCACGAGCAAAATCTGAAGAGGCCTCTCAGACTATCGATAGTGGCGGAAAGTACGGCAGCGAGATTGCTGGTTTTTCGCGTTCTGTGCGAGTGAGCGACGAAAAAGTGCACAAGCGCGTCACTCTGTGGAGCAAGATGTCGAGACCAGCCTTGCTCAATCATCTGCAGGTTCAATTGGAATTGCAAAGCCTACCTTAACACGGTCGACAATAACCATCGTCTTAAAACCCTTGATGTTTGGATTCTCATAGAAGAAGCGACGCGTGAATTGCTCATAATCGTCCATGGTGCGCGCTGTGACGTACAGGACAAAATCAGCATCGCCGGTGACGTAAAATCCGTTGACGACTTCAGTAGATGATTTGATGGCCTTCTTAAATCTATCGATTATATCTGTGCGCTCCCGCTCGAGGCTCACTAGCACGAGCATCTGAAGAGGTCTTCCTACAGCTTTTGGCGAGACGATCGAGACGTCTGCCTCAATGATACCGTCTGAACGAAGGCGCTTTAGGCGTCGTTGACACGCAGTAGCAGAAAGCCCTGCCATTTCGCCAATCACCTCGGAAGTTAGACGGTTGTTTTTTTGCACGATCTCGAGGATGCGGGCGTCTGTTCGATCATACTGCATAACGGCTCCAGCCCTTGGGGTGAATCGCAGCGCCAACTGCCTGTACGATGCAGGAAATCTTCTGAACGACAGGAGATACGACGCAAATATATCCGTCACATCAGTATCCTGAATGCATAGGCATTTCAACAAAAGGGGCGCGCCGGACTTACAGATGGTGTTTCAAACTATTCAGCAGCCGGTGCCCGCGTCGCCGGAAGGAGCGGGGCTGCACGGAGTAAGCTTCGCGGCGGCTCTCGTGCTTGCTGGGGTGAGTAAAGACGTGCTGATTGCAAGGGAAGAGACGTTCGCAGACAGAGCGGCCATCCTTCTCTCCGCTGATGTGAAATCCCTGTCGCCGGCGCTGAGTCGGGCGCTGGGCGCGCGCCCTGGTCTATGTGTGCGACGCCAGCGGTCCATGCGCCGAACTTACGTGAATATAGGCGTGCAGGTGATCGTCGCCCTGAAAGTTCGTTGGCCGCCATCTATCTGGGCTGAAGGAAGCGGCCGACCTCGTCCATCAAGACTCAACGTGCGGTCTCGTTGAGCCCAAATAAATCTGCTTTGCGAACCTCGCAGGTTGAACAGAGAGTGGTGCACCATGGCAATCAATATCAAAGAAATTAGCGAAAAAGACAAAAACAGCGTCCTGCATCCCTTCACGCATCTCAAGGATTTTGCGACCGGTAAGCTTGGCGAGCCGACGATCGTCGAAACTGGTAATGGTATCCGTATTCAGGACGCTAATGGCAATCAGCTCATCGACGGCTTTGCCGGCATGTACTGCGTCAATGTTGGTTATGGCCGAACCGAAGTAGCTGAAGCCATTTCGCGTCAGGCCTACCGCCTCGCGTACTACCACTGCTACGCTGCGCACACCACGGACGAGCTAGCGATCCTCTCCGATCGTCTCGTCAAGATGGCGCCAGGAAAGATGAGTAAGGTCTTCTACGGCATGTCTGGTTCGGATGCCAATGAGACACAGGCCAAGCTCGTCTGGTACTACAACAATCTTCGAGGTAAGCCCAACAAGAAGAAGATCATCGCGCGAGAGCGTGGCTATCACGGCTGCAGCGTACTTTCCGGTTCGATGACCGGTATGAGCTTCTACCATGACTACATGGATCTCCCGCTGCCGCAGATCGTGCGCACGGGCGCTCCGCATTACTACTGGGGCTGCAATCCCGAGGAGACCGAGCGCGAATTCTCGGCCCGTCGCGCCGTTGAGCTCGACCAGCTCATCGAGCGTCTCGGCCCGGACAATGTCGGCGCCTTCATTGCCGAGCCGGTGCTCGGCACGGGCGGTATCACCCCGCCTCCGGTGGGCTACTGGGAAGCGATCCAGGCTGTACTCAAGAAGCACGACGTTCTCTTGATTGCCGACGAGGTGATCACCGGCTTCGGCCGCACTGGCTCGATGTTTGGCTCGGAGCACTACGGAATCGAGCCCGATCTGATCACGATCGCGAAGGGGCTGACTTCGGGTTACTTCCCGCTCTCCGGCGCGATCGTCGGGGACAAGGTCTACAGAGTTTTGGAAGACGGTGCTGACAAGGTTGGCGCATTTTCGCACGGCTACACCTATTCGGGTCATCCGATCGGTGCTGCCACGGCAAACGCCGTCCTCGACATCGTGGAACGGGAGAACCTTCCTGCCAATGCGCGCGAAGTCGGCGCCTACTTCCAAGCCCAGCTCAAGGAGAAGTTCGCGCAGTTGCCGATCGTTGGGGAAGTGCGCGGGGTCGGCTTGATGGGCGCAATCGAGTTCGTTGCCGATCGCGATAAGAAAAGGCGGTTTGATGCATCTCTCAAAGTTGGTGCTCGCATTTCCAAGGCGGCCCGCGATCGGGGGCTTATTGCCCGCCCCATGCCGCATGGTGACATCCTTGGCTTCGCTCCGCCGCTCGTGACCACCAAGGCGGATGTTGATGACATTGTTTCGATCGCCGAGAGTGCCGTCCGCTCCGTGATGGACGAGCTCGTGCGTGATCGTGAGAAAATCTAGAAAATAATGGCCGGATACTTCGGCCACCAGTTGCCTAAGTCGCCTGCACTGAAAGCCGATGTGCGAGCAGCATCCGCTTCTCACGTAGATACACGCTTGAGGTCATGGGCTGCTCAGTCACCACAATTGGCTGAATGGGATCGCCGAGCTAAGAGCCCGGATGGGTAACCTTGAATATAATCCAAGCGGTAGCTTGGGCATCAAACGAGTAAACGACACAAACACCGAACGGCAGAGCGGCGACCACGTATGTCCGATAGCATAGACTACAAACTCTTCATCAACGGTGCGTGGCGCTTAGGGGGTAACGGCGCCGATCTGCCCCTTCTCAATCCTGCCACCGAGCATGAGTTCGGGCGTGTCGCTGTTGCCTCGGCGTCGGATCTCGACGATGCGTTAACGTCCGCACAAGCGAGTCAGCTGCAGTGGTCGAATACACCGGCCGAGGAACGGGGGGCGCTTCTCATTCGCGCGGCACGGATTCTAAAGGGAAAAATCGATCTTGCGGCGGCTTCACTTTCGACGGAACAAGGCAAGACCCTGGCGGAAGCGAAGGGAGAGTATGCCCGCGCAGTCGAAATGCTCGAGTGGAATGGTGCGCACGCAGCGAAAACGTCGGCTCCATATCCGATAGACGGAAAACGGATCATCGTACCAGAAGCGATTGGTGTGGTTGCCGCATTCACGCCCTGGAACTACCCGGCCGTCCTTAACGCCCGAAAGCTTGGCGCGTCTATCGCCGCCGGCTGCTCGGTCATCCTGAAAGCGGCAGAGGAAACTCCAAGCGCCGGGGTCTATATAATCGAAGCTTTGCAAGAGGCGGGGATTCCACCGGGCGTTGTGAGTCTGGTCTTCGGAAGTCCGCCGATGATCTCTGAACACCTGCTCGCCTCGCCTGTCGTCCGAGCTTTGTCTTTCACGGGTTCCACGCCAATTGGCAAAGGACTCGCGAAGATCGCCGCAAATAATCTGCAGCGCTGCGTTCTAGAGCTCGGTGGCCACTCCCCTGTTCTTGTCTTTGACGACACGAACCTCCTGAAGGCGGTTTCCGCAATATCCGAATACAAGTTTGAATGCGCAGGCCAAAGCTGCAACGCTCCTAGTCGCATTCTAGTCGCCAGATCGATTTATGAGGAGTGTCTGGCGAGACTAGTTCGGGCTGCAGAAAAGATCAGAGTAGGTGCGCCCAACGATCCCACCACGGACATGGGACCAATGGCGAATGCGAGACGCATTGAAGCCATGGAACGGCTGACGAAGGATGCTGTCGATCGTGGAGCGAAGGTTGAAACCGGTGGTAGACGCATTGGTCGAGCGGGCTTTTATTGGGCGCCTACAATTCTGAGCAATGTCCATCCCGAATCACAGGTACTCCACGAGGAGCCGTTCGGACCCATTCTTACGGTTGCGCCGTTCGATACGATCGAAGAGGCAATCAAGGAGGCAAACGCCAGCGATTACGGCCTAGCATCTTATTTCTTTACCGACTCCCTCGAGCTTCGGAAGCGCATGGTCCGCAGCCTTTCGGCGGGCGCTATTAGCATAAACCACCTCAAGGGCGTTTCTGCGGATGCACCAAACACCGGCATTAAACAGAGTGGCTACGGTTACGAAGGTGGTGCGGAAGGTGTGAGAGCCTTCCAAACCCTTAAGCTCGTCAACGGAGGCTAGACGGTCTGTCGCGTCACGGACCAGCTTAGCGCTGATATACTCCTGAGCCGTTCTTTCGGCAGCGAAAGGCGTCGTCAGATCAAGTATTCGCAGGCTGGGTCGTTACATCCTTCGGCGATGGCTTTGCAGTACGTAGAGCCACGGGAATGCAGTGCTTCATAGAGGTCAATAGCAGTCGAGACACAATAGGACTTAGATTGAGCGCAAAATGACGATCTCTCCGACGATAACACATGTTATTCTGGCTCCTGGGAACGGAAGCTTCTTTTATGACGATCAAGCTGCAATACGTGCCGGCGCTACTCAGGACGGTTTTTGCTATCTAGGAGCGCCCCGGACCCCTGGCTTTACCAGTGTCCGTATGCCGTCGCGTTCGCTCAGCATCGGTCTAGTCTTGCCCGACGATGTGATCGTGTGGGGCGACATGATGAACGTACAATATTCCGGGACAGGCGGTCGTGAGCCAGTCTTTCGGCTCGACGCCATCGAAGCACTCACGAGATCCGTGGTTATCCCGCGGCTTCTGGGTGTAGACGTCTCTAACTTCCTCAGCGCTTGTGAACGTGTGCTCGCATGTCATGAGGACAGGCGTCTACCCCTCGCGATCGAATATGGCGTGAGCCAAGCTTTGCTTCGCGCCGCCGCTCATAATGCCCGAACGACACTTGCCGAAGTGATTTGTTCGGAATTTTCCTTGCCATTACCGGAGAGGCGAGTTCCAATCTACGCCCAGAGTGGGGATGCGCGAGAATTGAACGTTGATAAGATGATCCTCAAGTCTGTCGACGTGCTCCCGCATGGATTGATTAACTCGCGCGCAAAGTTTGGCGCTTCAGGGGGCACGTTCCGGGAATTTGTCAAATGGGTCGCGAGACGCATAGCGCAGATCGGAGAGTCCGGATACCATCCTGTTCTGCATTTTGACGTTTACGGTTGGATAGGCCTCGAGATCGGAATGGACGCGCAAAAAATTGCCGATTTCATCGCGCGACTTGCGGATGATGTTCCAGGCTACCGACTTCATATTGAGTGTCCGGCAGACTTCGGGTCAACTGAAGTTCAGCTGCAAGAGTACGCCAAGATCGTCGCGCTGCTTGACAGGCGCGGCACAGAAGCCCGAATCGTAGTCGACGAGCAATGCAATACGCTGGATGACATCCGGCTCTTTGCCGAAGCAAAAGCGGCTCACTTGATCCAGATTAAGATGCCGGACGTTGGTTCGATTGCTGACTCTGCTAGGGCTGTGTTGTTGTGTAAGGAAAATGGGGTCGGTGCATATGTTGGCGGGAGCTGCACCGAAACGGACTTGTCAGCGAGGGCTGCGGTAAACATTGCAGTGGCTACACAGGCTGACATGATTCTCGCTAGACCAGGCATGGGCGTCGATGAGGGCATATCGATCGTCGGAAATGAGCAAAGCAGACTACTTTCCATACTGAATCATAGGCGCGCCCAGAATTCACGTCCGAATGTCGGAGCGGGATCCGCATGACAACGGCACTTGAGGGCATTACCGTTGTTGCCGTCGAGCAGGCGGTAGCAGCCCCCTATGCTTCTTCGCGCCTTGCCGATGCTGGTGCGCGCGTCATTAAGATCGAACGCCCTGAGGGCGACTTCGCGCGAAATTACGATAAGCTGGTCAATGGGCAAAGTGCGTATTTCGTTTGGCTAAATCGTGGAAAAGAATCGATCTGCCTCGACCTAACTGTCGAGGAAGACCGCGAAGTGCTTGACGAGATGGTCGCTCGGGCTGATGTCTTCATTCAAAATCTAAAACCTGGTAGCATCGAAAAGCTTGGGTTTGGCTCAGTCGATCTTCGAAAGCGCTTCCCCCGGCTGATAACCTGTGACATCTCCGGATTCGGCGACAAGGGTGCGCTGTCGCATTTGAAAGCGTATGACCTGATCGTGCAAGCCGAGACCGCGCTTTGCGCCATCACCGGAACAGCACATGGTCCGGCGCGTGTCGGGGTGTCTGTATGTGATATTTCCGCTGGCATGACTGCTCTCAACGCAATCTTGCAGGCGCTGCTGGTGCGGGAGCGCACGGGGCAAGGAATGAGCATTCGCGTATCGCTGTTTGATGCCATTGCGGACTGGATGAACGTTCCGGTGCTTCAATTCGAGTACGGTGGCCACCGGACTGCGCGAACTGGGGTTAACCACCCGTCGCTAGCTCCGTATGGAGCGTATCGCTGCGCGGACGGCAAAGATATCGTCTTTTCGGTCCAGAATGATCGTGAATGGGTGAACTTCTGCGCCAAATTCCTCAAGCAACCGGAATTGATCCATCGGCCAGGTTTCGTCGACAACATGCAGCGAATCAGCAACAGGGCTGCCTTGGATAAAATCGTCATCGATCGGTTTGCTCAAATCTCGAGCGACGAGGCGATGAGTGAACTAGAGGCTGCCGGACTTGCGTATGGACGGCTCAACCAGATCGAAGACGTATCTAAACACCCCCACTTGCGACGAATACAGGTATCTACGCCGTCGGGCGACGTTCACGTAATCGCGCCGGGTGCGATTTTTGGTGAAGAAGACTATCCCGCGCTGCGACCTGTTCCCGCTTGTGGAGTCGATTCTGGGACATTGCGCAAAGAGTTTGGGAAACGGTAACGAAACCACCGGTTAGTGAGTCCATTAGCTTCGCCATCGGGTGAATGATCAAGTTAGTTGAATCACTTCGCGTGAGTCCCAATTCGGTCACCATGATCGTAACCGGTATGAGCTCCCACGTCTGCGGAAATCAGCAGGCGCGTGCGTAGCGGATCGGCATCCAGTGTTGGCGCGTGGCCTCGACGGCCGCTGGAATATCGGCGTAGGCGTTGCGCAGAAAGTCCACTGGTGGCGGTCCGACCGCGGACGGCCCTGATCGTCGCGGCAGTGTAGCAGGATGGGCAGAAGCAGTCCGTGATTGACGTTGCTGGCGTCCAGCAACGGCGCCCATGCCGATAGCCTGAGCCGCATCGCGGTGTAGAATCCCTGACACCAGGGTCCCAGATCGACATCGCCATTGGCTTTGCGCTGGTGCATCGGCTCGAACCGGTCGGGCGCGGTCGTAAGGACGTTGCTGATCTCGTTATGGCGCTGCGCGACGGCGGAGATCGCCGCGAACTCCGGAGTGCCACCGTGGTTGAAAGCATCGGCATCGATGGCGAGCAGCGGACAGATCCAGTCGAGCGGGCTCATCGACACTGGTCCGGCCACGATCGCGGCGACGTAGCCGTCGAGCATGGGCAGACTGGTGGCAGCAGGATGCCGATCGATGCGAGCCTGCAGCCATCGCTCAAGGGCCGCAAGCGGCATCGCGGCGGCGGCCATCGGTGACGATGCTTTAAGGCGACGTGGGCTCACGCGGCGGCCTGCGCAATGTGCTGGCGGGCCGCCTTCCAGTTCCAGGCGAGCAGCTCGTGCAGCTGATGGCTTTTGGTTCTCCCGGAAACGATACGTTCCAGCACGTCGGTCAGGTAGGCCTGCGGGTCGAGCTCAGGCATAACCATCCACCTGCAGAATGCCGGAAAAGCCCATTAATTGTCCGGCAATCTCCTCCCCGCGGCCGCCGGCGAATACGTAGGCAACGGCCGGCGGCGAGGGACCGCCCCATGGCCGGTCATCCATGGCATGCGCCCAGAACTGGCAGATGCGGGTGCGATGTCGTCCGGGATCGAGCACCGGCATCGGCGTCTCATCGCAGAACACGCGCGACGCGGCCTGAATCATCCGCAGCTGGAGCTCATAGAGGCTCTTGAGCCACCAGGCGGCACGCTTCACCCAGCCGGCGAGTGTTGCGCGGTCAAGATGGATGCCCTGGCCGGCCAGAATCTGCACCTGCCGATAGAGCGGCAGATACCAGGCGAACTTCGAGACCACCACGTGGCTCACCAGCGCGGTCGAGGCCATGCCGCTCTCGATCAGGCGCGGCAGTACCTTCGCCTGAACCACGCCATCGGTGCCGCTGCGGCAGCCATATTTGGGGCGGACCGTACGTAACACCCGCAGGATCGCCAGGATCACGTCCAGCACCTCGCTGACGTCCTCCCCAATCTTGTGAAGCTGGCCCTGGCAGCACGGGCACGCGGTCGCCTCCGGCTCCAGCACCTGCTCGCAGCGGGGCAGGTGCTTGGGCAGCGAACCGATGTTGCGGCGCGCCTTCTTCCGCAGCGGCTTGCCCAGCGGCTTCGCCGCAGCTGTATCGTCGTTGGCAGCTGCAGGCGGCGTGACGCCGGTCTCAAGATCGCCAAGCTCAAGCGCGAGCTGCTCGGCCACTAGTGCGGCAAGCCGCTCCGAGCGCTTCCCGAAGATCATCTCCTTGAGCGTCTGCATTGCTACGCGCAGCTTCTCGTTCTCAGCGTCAAGCGCAAGCACCATCTCGGTTAGCGCTGCTGGATCGGTCGGGAGAGCATCGGAGCGAATCGCCATGATCAAAAGATACATCCGCGCGCTACAGGCTCCAGCGAAATCCTCACCTCTCAGCCGACAACCGCCGGCTGCTTCACAGGCTTGGGTGAGACACGCGTCCATTCAAGCCCGTCGAGCAGCATCGCGAGTTGCGTCGCACTCAAATGCACAACGCCGTCGCGGATCGGCGGCCAGGTGAAGCGCCCCTGGTGCAGCCACTTCGTCACCAGCACCATGCCGCTGCCGTCCCACGCCAGAAGCTTTACTCTGTCCGCGCGCTTGCTGCGGAACACGAAGACGTCGCCGCAATACGGGTTGGCACGTAGCGCTTCGCTCACCAGCGCCGACAGGGTGTGCACCGACTTGCGAAAGTCGACCGGCTGTGCCGCCAGAACCACCTTAAGGTCTGACCGTAGCGCAATCACCGGATCCCTCGAAGCGCCGACAGCACCACCGAAAGCGTCGCCGGATCCACTCCCGGCTCGACGCGGATGCGCGCCCCGTTCATCTCGATCTCGACCACTCCACAGACCTTGGCCTGCGGTGCGGCAATCTCCAAGGGCTTCATCTGTACCGGCGAAATACACTCGGACGCGCCAGATCTCCCGCCATCGCTCTCGGCACCAATTTGGATCGGCACGAAGTTCTGGGCTTTGCCGGCCACCGTCGCCGCAACCTGGCGTCGCCACACTGTGAGCAGTCCGCGGGAAACGCCATTGCGCCGCGCCACCTCGGAGATGTTCGCACCCTCCTCAAAGCTCTCCGCCACGATCCGGGCCTTCTCCTCGCTGGTCCACCGTCGCCGCCGGCGCTCCCCGGTGATCACCTCAACGCGACGATAAGAGTCGCCTTCCTGCCTGGCATCAAACATGGCATTTGCCATCGCTTCACCTCCACCCATCAGCTCATGCCAGGTTGTATCTCAAGCGAGCCGCGCGATGACGAGGTGGAGGTCTCATGCCGCTTACACCTAAGGCGACGAGCGCGGCCGGCCGAAAAGCAAATTCAGGCGGGATGCAACTCCGGGCTGAGCCCAGCTCATGGACCTCGCTGGAGCGCAGATAGAGCGTCAATCGGATTCTCATGTAGAAAATCGTCGCAATAAGCCCAACCAAAGTAGAATTTCGGCACAGCCGTGCCAAAAATTCAAGAAAATCGGCCGACCTCTGATGATATTGACGTAACAATGAAATCTTCCGTTGGTCGACGATCACGGTTCGGAGCGCCGAGGAGCGAGGCTCAGGAGCCATATGGTGTAAGGCTTATTTAGGCGAGCGCGATCCACGTTGCGCGGTGATTCAATGGCCGTGGTCGATAGAGTGTGCAAATTTGTTCGCAGGGGTGATGGCGGAAGGTGAGTATTGAAGCGGTTCCTGCTGAGAACGAGGGCGGGCGAGTCCGGTTGATTGTTGGCCTGGCGGGTGTGCGCCTGGGGTGATGGTGGCTGCGATCACTGATGTGAACTCCGGGCGCGGATGGCTGAGCCTGTGCCGACTCTGTGCGCGGTCGTTCCGCGGGGCGGGGCGATATAACATTCCCCGTCGAGTTCGGCATCCCGTGACGATCGGCGGCGGCACCTAGCGGCTTGCGGTTGGTGATAGAGCGCAACAGAGGAGATCGGGAATGAAAAGGCGCGAATTCTTGAAAGTGGCGACAGTGGCTGCGGCTGGCGTTCTGGCCGCACCCTACGTTCAGGCTCAATCGAAGAAATTTTCTGGGATCACACTGCGTGTAAACGGATTCGGCGGTCTCTACGACGAAGCCTTAAGAAAGGCTGTGGCTGCGCCGCTCGAGGACAAGTGCGGACTAAGGATCCAATTCATCGCCGGCGCAACCTCAACGGATCTCGTTAAGCTAATCGCAAACAGGGATAATCCTCCATTCGACATGTTTATGGCCGATAGTCCTTACATGGTTGAACTCCTTAAGGCGGGCATGATCCAGGAGGTCGGGGCGTCAGACGTTCGCAACGTCCAACGGATACTTCCTGGGTTTCGCGAATTTGGCGACTATGGCGTGCCGTTCAGTGTCGCGGCCGTCGTCCCGGTGTACAATTCGAAATACATCAAGCAGCCGCTTGCCTCGTACTCCGATATTGCCCGTGCTGATCTCGCTGGTCGCGCAGTCATTCCGGCTCCCACTTTCGATACCAGCAGCCTATATTTGCTTGGCCTAGCCGAAGAAAATGGCGGCTCAATCACAGATATGGCGCCGGCATACAAGGTCATGGCAGCGGCGAAGCCAAACATCGTCGCGCTCGCGCAGGCAACGGTCGCCGAGTTGCAGATGTTCCAAAACGAAGAGGCGTATGCAGGGTTTTTCTGGGACGGTCGCGCTCACGAATTGCGCACTAAGGGCATTCCCATTGTGACCGTTGTTCCACCTCAAGGCGTTTACTCAATTACCACTTACATCAACCTCATCAAGGGTATGAAATATCCGGAAGCTGCGCACGCTTATGTTGAGCAACTGCTCTCTGATCAAGGCATGCTCGCCTTACCCCAGGCGCTTCGCGAGAGTGTAACGACCGATGTCGATTTGCCCGAAGAGCTTCGCAGAGACCTCTTGTTCAATTCGCCGCAGCGCAATGCTCTGAAAAAGAAGATCGACTGGCAAGTGTGGATCACAGATCGCAGCGCCCGGATCGAGCAAGTCAATAAAATCATCCGAAGCTAACTGGATCGTTACTCCTCAGCGCTTCGTGTGGCGTGGTGCGCGCAGTGGCCGTTGTGCATTCAGCAGAGGTATTAAAGGTGCCGCCGTGAAGCACTCCGTCTTGAGTCGCCGTATCGTAAATCCAGCGCTTTTGCTGGCCCCGATGGTGTTGCTTCTTGCCGGCTTTCTCGTCGTGCCAGTTTTAGGATTGTTGCGATCAAGTTTTCTGCCCGGCAGTCATCTTCTCGAAGGGGGCGGTTTCAGCCTGCAGCAATATATTCGGTTCTTTTCGGATTCTTATTATTCCTCTGTGTTGTTGGAGACATTCATTGATGGATTCGCTGTAAGCCTAATCTGCTTGCTGGTCGGCTTCCCTGTTGGATATTCACTCGCTCGTCTGCCGCCTCTGGAGCGGCGATGGCGGACGATTATCGCGATCATGCCGCTGACGCTTAGTCTGGTGGTCATTGTATTTGGCTGGCTCATCGTCCTTGGGCGCAATGGAGTAGTCAATTCGCTCTTCATAAGTCTCGGCATTTTTTCCTCGCCAAAACAGTTTCTTTTTACCCGACCTGCTGTGCTGCTAGTCCTGGTGCAGCAGTTCGTTCCGTTCATGATCTTGTCTGTCATGAGCGTCGTCACTCAAATACATCCGGTTCTCGAACAGGCGGCCGCAAATCTACGCGCTAATCGCTTCACGACCTTCCGAAGAATTATCATTCCTCTCGCGGTCCCTGGCATTCTTGTTGGCTTTAATCTCGTCTTTGTGCTGTCGATTTCAGCCTTCGTCACCCCTCGCCTGGTTGGCGGAGCTCGCATCGCGATGCTTGGAAGCCTCATCTATGAGCGCATCATGTCAGAGCTGAATTGGCCATCAGGCGCAGCAATGGCTTTCGTGCTGTTTGTGAGCGGATTCGGGTTCACAGCGGCGATAAACGCCCTGATTGCCTCACGTTTGATCGCCGGAGGGAAACGCTATGCGGTCTGATTTCATTGATGATGCGATGGCGGCTTCCGGCGCACTCATTCGTGCCATTGTGTATACGATGCTCGCGCTACCGGCGGTGCTGGTGATCGCCCTATCGTTCACCAGCGGCGACACAATGAACTTCCCTCCAACTGGCTTTTCGCTGCGCTGGTACCAAAAGGCTTGGGAGAATGAACTGTTCGTGACAGCGCTCTGGACCAGCACCTACGTTGCGGTACTCGTTGCCATCATCGCGCTGGTGATTGGCTTCGCCGGCGCATTTGCTATGAACCGATGTTCATTCGCGGGGAAAACATTCCTCCAAGGACTCGCCTTCTCGCCATTGATTGTCCCAGCTGTCGTGCTCGGCATCGGGCTCTTACAGCTCTTCGTGTGGCTCGGTCTTACACAGACCATCTATCCCCTGATCATTGGCCATCTCGTTCTTGCGGTACCCTACGTTGTGCGAACCATTTTAGCGAGTCTTTCCTTGCATGACCAACTGCTCGAGCAGGCGGCAATGAACCTTCGAGCGCCGCCGTTACAGGTGATACGACGCATTACTCTGCCACTTATCCTGCCCGGCCTGCTTTCTGCTGCGATCTTCGCGTTTGTGACGTCGTTCGGCAACGTGACCGTCTCCATGTTCCTCACTTATGGCGGGAACGTGACTTTGCCCGTACAGATCTTCGCTTATGTCGATACGAGCTATGACCCACTCGTTGCGGCAGTATCGAGCATTATGATCATTGTGACATTGATCGTCATACTGACGATCGAGCGCCTTATCGGCGCAGAAAGGTTAGCGTAGTGCGAGGAGGGGACATGCGAGCTTTGTCGAAAGAGCACGAAAGCGCCATGCATCGAGCCGAGGACTATGTTGTCGAGCTGCGCTCCGTTTCAAAGCAATATGGTGAAACGGTTGCCGTTGCGAATGTCTCGCTGAGTGCGCGTCGTGGCGAACTGGTTTGCTTCCTTGGACCATCGGGCTGCGGCAAGACAACGACCTTGCGTATGGTCGCTGGGTTTGTAGAACCGACCTCCGGAATGGTAAGCATTAATAACATCGACATGACCCATCAGCCGCCCTATCGGCGGGATACCGGTATGGTGTTTCAGAGTTACGCTTTGTTCCCACATATGACCGTAGCAGAAAACATCGCATTTGGTCTGGAAAATCTGAAGTGGCCCCGCCATAAGCGTGAGCAACGCGTTGAGGAGATGCTCAGGCTCGTCGAACTGCCTCATTTGGCTCAACGGTTGCCGGGTCAACTTTCTGGCGGCCAGCAACAGCGGATTGCACTCGCACGCGCGCTGGCAATGCGACCGGCAGTACTCCTTCTTGATGAGCCATTCTCAAACCTCGATGCGCAACTGCGGATCCGTATGCGGGAAGAATTGCGAGAGGTGATCCGGAGTGTCGACGTTACTACCCTGTTTGTAACACATGACCAGGAAGAAGCACTTACCATGTCAGATCGCATTGTGGTCATGAACGCCGGCCAGGTCGAACAGCTGGGTACACCCGGCGAGATCTACGAAGCGCCGGCGACGTCATTCGTCGCGCAATTCATCGGCTGGTGTTCTTTGCTGAGGGGAACGGTCGGACCGGATGGCGCCTTCACGTCAACTGCGGGCTTGCGTCTGGTAGGCAATTGGAGCGCTGGGCCTGGGACGGCCGTGATCCGTCCCGAACAGATAAAGCTCTCGACCGATGGCGCCGCTGGGGTATACCTACAGGCCCGCGTCCTTCAGTCCAACTATTACGGAGGAGCAACACGGATCGTGCTTGATGTCAATGGAGAGCAACTAACGATGCAGGAGCGTTTTCCGTTTGGACGCCATCCGAAGCCTGGTGATCTACTCGGCGTCACTATCAACACGAACGAAATCCGCATCCTTCCCACGAACGATTCGTAAGAGATTCGGAGCCGTCAAGTAGAGTTGCTCCTCTTCGTGCCGATTCTAGTTCACTCCGGGCAGCAACAACTGCACAAAGTGGGTGGCTGAGTTCGCGCTGATCTCAGCGGGCGCGACACCTAGGTCAGCGTTTCCTTGGTTCGAATCCTATCAGGCGGCGTCGGCGAGTTTGTATGACCACGTGTGGATGACGGGGTGGCGATTGACGTCGTCGATGCCGGCCATAATGCGCTCTTTGAGCTCGTGTTTTGAGGCGACCCGGATGTGGCGCAAGACCGAGCGGGCGAATTTGGAGAAGAAGCCCTCGATGAGGTTGAGCCACGAACCATGCCTGGGCGTGAAGGTAAACTCGAAGCGTCCAGGCGGTCGAGCGTCGAGCCAAGCTGTTGTTTCTCTCGATATGTGCGCAGAATGATTATCGAGGATCAGCCTGATCGTGGTGCCGGCCGGATAAGCGGCGTCGAGACGCTTGAGGAATTCGATGAACTCCCGGCTGCGGTGGCGGTCTCTGACCAGCGCGTGGACCTTCCCGGTAAGCAGGTCGATTCCGGCCAACAGGCTCAGCGTGCCATGACGTTTGTACTCGTAATCCCGCGCAAAGGTGGCGTGGACGCCGGGCTTGGGCGGCAAATCGGGTGCTGTCGTTGCGATGGCCTGGATTCCCGGCTTTTCGTCGTAGGAAACGATCGCCACTCGCTTGATGGCTTTGCGCGACTTGGCGGCGGCTTTTTTCAGAACCCGGACCTCGCGATAAACGCACAGAACCTCCGCCATCTTCTGCTCGAACTCGGCATCGCGACGTTCCAGATAGTAGCGCACCTTGTGCGGCTTGATTTCCTCCTGGCCGAGGATCTTGCACACCGTGCCTTGAACGAGCTTTGCGAGACATTCGTGCCCCGACGTCGGTCCGTGCTCGCGTGCGTGACGTGCCAAAAGCCGCGTCGTCCACAACCCATGCGGATAGCCGTGCTCCTTGGCCTTATCGCACGCCAGCGACACCAACCAGGCTTTGGCCTCCGGCGTGATGACCGGTTCTTTGCCCGGCCGTGGTCGATCCTCGATGGCCGCCAGCGGCCCATAGCCCAGCGCCCGCTCCACGCAGCGCTGAACCGTTTGATGGTGGACCCCGACGCTTTGCCCCACCGCACAGAACGAAGGATTCTCGCGATAGGCCAACAGCATCTGCGCCCGCGATACCCGGCCCGCCGGCTCGGTCCGCGACCGCGACCGCGAAAGAGCCGTCAATCTTTCAATCTCTTCGTTCGTCATTGCCAATTCGACTGCTCGCCGCCATCCTGCCATGATGTCGCTCCTCGTTTCGCCAACCGCAAAACAAGGAATCCGCCATCAACCCATAGGTTCCATGATGCAGGTTTCATGGAATCGATCGTCTAGTTCCTTGCTGGCTGCAAGAGCACTACGAACGCGCGCGGCGGGATGAAGGAAGGCGACGCGAAGTACGAGCTTAGCGAAACGGTTCTCGTTACGCCGAATGGCGTCGAGACTCTGACCAATCTCGAAAGGAGCTCCTCTCGTCAAGGAGCAAGAAGAGACTACGAGACGATAGGGACAATTGTTCTACGATCGTGCCTAGGTACAGAACGCCGCTGCTCTGGGAGGCTAATAGTACCTGATGATCGGACCCTCCTTCAGAACGACGCTAGCCTCTGTTCTATCCCTGTCGAGAAGGAGGTCCGGAAGCTCGGAACATTTCAGTTTCAGGTCAAGTATAAAGGTCATCGGCCTTTAGGCGAGAAAGTGATTGATGGCGACAAGATCGCAATGCGCGTACGGGCGTCGCAGACCGGCGCGCCGGCCGCTACCGAAATATTTGCCACGGGAATGCCTTTTCTATCCGATGCCTGGAGCTATCGCCAAATTTTGGTGACGTCCGGGGCCGGTCAGGCGGCGGCGGTTGCGGGCTGACGGTCGGTCGGCTTGGCGATGACCTCGATGCCGTCGTTGAATGTCACACCAAGAACGAGTTTTGGCAACTGGTTATGACCGTCGAGACGACGCCAGGTTCTCTGCGCGCCCTCGACCAGTTTGAAGACCATCGCGAGCGCCGTCTTGTTGGATAGACAGCCCTTCGATCGGATCGTGC
>NZ_JAACFT010000039.1 GCF_029051685.1 Bradyrhizobium sp. CSA207
CTCCACGGGATTATGCGGAGCGGCGCAGCCACAAAAGCCCGGGAAAGCCCCGGCTATCAGCCAACGACTCCGCATAATCCCGCGCTACGCATAATCCGCGTTATGCGGTGCACCGCATAACGTCGAGATCGGTACGTCTTGCTTAAAGCTTTCCGAGGAGAAGCGCGGCTACCTCTCTTTCAAGCTCGAGCCCCCTCGTTCAACGTGGCGCCCCGTGCGATCTTGCCCAACCGATGGCGTCGAAGCGTCATCACTCATGCGTGGCGGCTGTGAGAACTGGTTGAGGCATATTCTCCGCCACCCCGGCCGACTCCGACGGGCGGGTCCCCGCGAACGCGATCAAGCGCGTCCATGCCGTGCCGCCGATGCAAACCGCACCTCCGCAAGCGAAGGCCTCGCGCCAAGCTAGCGAAGGCACCCCGATCTGCGATAAGGCAAACACCAGATGATAGCCGGCGATTGCCGCGGGGACGGCGAACGCGGTTGCGATCGCGATGCGCAAGATCAAGGACCGACTAACGGCAACGGCGACCTGACCAGCGGCAAGTGTCAGCGCACCAGAAGCAATTCCGATCAGCAGCGCGCCGACGACGCCGGCGCCATCGCGAAATGCCAACATCCCGACACTGAGTGCGACGAAAAACGGCAGGGGATACACAGCGAGCGCAAAGATCGCCCAGCAGAACAAGCCAATGCCGAGTGTATTGAGAACAAGCCCAAGCGCGAGCATGGTGGTGGCTCCATGTGCATAGATGTACCGGTCGCGCCTTTCCACCACCACCACGGCGCGGATTCGGACGTAAAATCGAAACGAGGCGGAGTTGCGGCGTGCAACTCCGGCCTAGTTGTCTCGAGGTCAAGCACGACGGCGCTCACGCGCCGCCGAACCTCCACACCGGGATGCCGAGCCGCTTCGCCTTGTCAGCGAGATTATCCTGAATTCCCGTGCCCGGGAAATGCATAACGCCGATCGGCAGAAGCTGGAGCAGGGCATCGTTGCGCTTGAACGGCGCCGCCTTGGCGTGCTTCGTCCAATCGGGCTTGAAGGCGATCTGTGGCACCTTGCGATTGGTCGCCCATTTCGCAGCCATCAGTTCAGCGCCTTTCGGGGAGCCGCCATGGAGGAGGACCATGTCGGGATGCTTGGCATGAACCTTGTCGAGCCGATCCCAGATCAGATGATGGTCGTTGAAATCGAGCCCGCCGGTGAGTGCGATCTTCGGCCCCGGCGGCAACATGACCTCAGTCTCGGCGCGGCGTTTTGCTGCGATGAAGTCACGGGAATCGATCATTGCCGCGGTGAGCGTTCGGTGATTGACCAATGATCCCGACCGAGGACGCCAGGCCGAGCCGGTGTGGACCTCAAATCGCTCGATGGCCTGATCCCGGAACAGCTCCAGGCAATTGCGACGCTCGATCAGTGAGATGCCTTCGGCCGTCAGGCGCTCGAGTTCGACCGATCGCACTTCCGAGCCGTTCTGCTCGCGCTGGCTCTTATGCTGCGCTTGTTCGTTGTCATCGAGTTGGCGTTCGACGCGGTCGACGGCTCGATGGAACAGGTTGACGGTCGACCAAAGCAGGTCGTCAAGGTCCGGTTCAAGCCGCGTGTCGCTCAGGGTCGCGACCAGGGCATCAAAGATGTCCGCTATGGCGCCGGCGATCATCTTGCCCTCGGGGAGCGGTCTTGGATCGGGCTGGTCGTCGAAGGGACGATAGCCGAAGAGCTGTAGTTCGGTGAGGACGTGGTCCGTTGGAGACGAGGCGTGCTGCGGTTCGATGTCGTCATGGTCGGTCATGGGAAGAGGTCCTTTGCCGGATGGGCCGCGACCTTCGCGGCCTTCGTGGCGATCCTCTGACGGCGGGCGGAACGGACCAGAACCCGACAGGGCCGAAGCGACAGCGGAGGATGGCGGAGGCCGGCTATTTTGCTTCGCGATGCAAAGCGCGCCGATTTGATGGCTATTGTGTCTTCTCGTCGCCGGCGCGCGGCGGAAAATAGCCGGACGCAGCCATTGCCGGCCCGGGCCGCTTGCCGTCCGATCGCCCTCTAGAAGGCCGAGGTCGCGTCCTCTTCGGTATTGGCCTCGCCTATGACCGGCCTATCAACATTGATCGAACACCGGGAGCTATTCCGCGGCCACCGTCGACGAATGCAGGAAGCGAACGACGTCCTCTGGCGCAAGCTGAAACCGCAGGGCTGCTCGGAGGGCATCGACACCGAAGACCTGCAGATCTTCGTTGAAATCGCCCAGCCGGGGCGACAGCGCGATCGCCTCAATGCCGGCGTCTGTTGCGCGCTGGGTTAGAACCGCGTGCACCGTGTCGCCAGCGGCATCGGCATCGAGGGCGATGTAAAGGCGACGCAGGCCAGTCGGGAGCAACATGGCCGAGAGGTGATTGGCCGAAAGCGCAGCCGCCATCGGCATCGTCGGCAGCATGTAGCGTAGCGAAAGCATGGTTTCGATACCCTCGCCGGCAGCGAGCACGTCGTCCACCACACCGAACCGAACGGCGTTGCCGAGCAGGTCGCCCATCGCGCGTCGTGGTGTATCGATCGGAGCCTTGCCGAGCCGAACCCGATCAAAGCCATCCGGATCGAGCCAGGTGCGGTGCACGCCGGTGATCCGTCCATCGAGATCCGTGACGCAGGCAATCATCGCCGGCCAGATCTCGATCGGCAGATGGTCGTCCGGCCGATAGTAGCAGCGTGGGTGGAAGCGCAGACTGCCACCATGGTGGATGCGGGCTATTCCGCGACGCTGTAAGCACCTCTCGGCTACCGTCCCTTCAACCGGGCTGGACATCGCAAAGAGCCGACGAGCCGCCTCTTGTGATCCGGTCGGCGCTGGCGAACGAACCGGTTTCGGGATCGGTTGCTGCTCAGAACGAGGAAGCTTGAGAAAGCGCCTCGCCTCCTCGGCGACCTCACGAAAGTCTTGCAACGCCAGACTTTCGCGAATGATGTCAAGGAGGTCGCCATGCTCACCAGTTGCGGCATCGGTCCACTTGCCCGCCGGCCCCTTCGGCGATTCCTGGAGCCGCACGAACAGTGAGCGGCCCGCGGTGTTGTGCACGTCGCCGACCACCCAGTACCGCCCCGCCCGCTTGCCATTGGAGAGATAGTGTCGGCACACCGCCTCCGCTTCGCGCGCGAGGCGGCCAGCCAGTTCGGAAGCATCGCGGGACATCACACTGCCTCCCGCTGAGCGATGCGCACAAGCGGATAGGCGTCGAGCACCCTCGACAGGATCTCGACGCCGCTTGCGTCCGACGGCACGAACATGCGCAGCTTCCAGGAGATGATCTCTCCGAAGAGGCCGTAGGCCCGCAAGCGATCGCGCATCGTGTCGTTGAAGCCGGACAATTCGATGCGATGTGTGCCCATCACCCGGACGCGGCGAAGCTGGAGCCCCTCCGCAAGCTCAAGGACGGTCCGCCCCTCCATGAGCGCGGCAAAGGCAGCGTCCGGCGTCAACGCCGGCGCGCCAGCCGCAAGGACATTCGCGACCCAGGTACCCGAGACCTTGCGGCCGACGATCCGCTCGCCCGAATCGGTCTGCAGCCGATAGACCCGGGTCGACTCGTTCGGCAGCCGCTTCCAGATGGGCAACAGCAAGCCGGCCACGACGTGGATCGTGCTTTCCGTGAACTCGGGCACTTCGGCAAGCTCCGCCAGCCAGGCTGTGGCGAAGCGTTCACGCTCTGCTTGGACCCAATGACTCTCTGCCATCATGTTCAAGGAAACGTTGTGCTGCTCCATCGGCCGGATCAGGCGGACGCGCCTCTCGATTTCGCCGTCATCGAGCATCACGCTCGCCGCCGGGACTTGCACGGCGGCCCGTCCAGAGCGCTCATTGACCAACAGGACGGAATGGCAATCGGAGACACGAAGAGCATCATCCAGGCTCACTGGATGATTACGCTGGCGCTGGGTGATCGTGAGAAGCCGGGTCTCGGCGCCGGTGCCGGGATGGTCGTAGATCGTGCGCCGGTCAGTGACGACAAAGATTTCGGCCCGGAGCGTTTCCAGCCCGACGTCATAGCTGCCCGAGGCAACCGCACCTTCGATCCGAGCCGTCAATAGCTGCTCGAACACGGTGAACAGGATATTCTGAAGATCGATCGTGAGCGCCAGCAACCGGTTCAGGAACGTCGTGATCGGCGGCAGGTCATCCCTGAGACCGTTGGCGTCCGTCAGCTTCAGGCCGGTCGCATCCTCGAACCTCTTGAGAGAGCAGCCCTCGACCTTGCCGCGTGCGAGCAGCGTATAGAGTTGGCGCAACGCGTCGCGGCCGTACTGGCTTTCGAGGTTGTCCTCGGGCCGGAACAGGCCCTGCCCGCCGGTCTGGCGCTGGCCGCGGGTGATGGCTCCCAAAGTGTCGAGCCGGCGCGCAATGGTGCTCAAGAAACGCTTTTCGGCCTTCACATCGGTTGCGATCGGGCGAAACAGCGGCGGCTGCGCCTGGTTGGTCCGGTTGGTGCGGCCGAGCCCCTGGATCGCGGCGTCCGCCTTCCAGCCGGGCTCGAGCAAATAGTGGACCCGCAGCCGGCGATTCCGCGCCGACAGCTCGGCATGGTAGCTCCTCCCCGTGCCGCCCGCGTCGGAGAACACGAGGATCCGCTTGGCGTCGTCCATGAAGGCCGACGTCTCGGCGAGGTTGGCCGAAGCGGCCCGGTTTTCGACGACCAGCCGGTCGCCCTTGCGAATGATGCGGCGCGAGCGGCCGGTCACTTCGGCGACCATATCGGTGCCGAAGCGCTGCACGATTTGATCCAGCGCCCCAGGCACCGGCGGGAGCGAGGCGAGCTTCTCGATCAGACGGTCGCGGCGGGCGACGGCCTCCCGGCTCTCGACCGGTTGGCCGTCACGATAGACAGGCCGGGAGCAGAGGTTGCCCTCAGAATCCGTGAATAGCTCGTAGAGCTGGACCGGAAAGGAATGGGCGAGATAGTCGAGGACATACTCGCGCGGCGTGATGTCGACCTGGACGTCGCCCCACTCCTCGGTCGGGATCTCGGCGAGCCGGCGCTCCATCAGCGCTTCGCCGGTGGACACGATTTGGATGACCGCGGCGTGGCCAGCCTCAAGATCGCGGTCGATCGATCGGATCAGCGACGGCGTCTTCATCGAGGTCAGGAGATGCCCGAAGAAGCGCTGCTTGGCGCTTTCGAAAGCAGATCGTGCCGCGGATTTTGCCTGCCGGTTTAGCGTTCCCGTCGCGCCGGTGATGTTGGCGGCCCGCATTGCGGCGTCGAGATTATTATGGATGATGCTGAACGCATCGGCATAGGCGTCATAGATGCGAACCTGCTCGGGCGTGAGCTGGTGCTCGACGAGCTCGTACGCGACGCCCTCGTAAGATAGAGACCTCGCCGCATAGAGACCGAGCGCCTTGAGGTCGCGCGCGAGCACCTCCATCGCCGCCACGCCGCCCTCCTCGATCGCCTCGACGAACTCGGCGCGGGTGGCGAACGGGAAATTGGCTCCACCCCACAATCCCAGCCGCTGGGCGTAGGCGAGATTGTGCACGGTCGTGGCGCCGGTTGCCGAGACATAGACGACGCGGGCATTCGGCAAGGCGTGCTGGAGCCTCAGCCCCGCGCGCCCCTGCTGAGAGGCCGCCTGGTCGCCGCGCTCGCCCTTCTGGGCTGCCGCGTTCTGCATCGCGTGGCTCTCGTCGAAGACGATCACTCCATCGAAGTCGGAGCCCAACCATTCGACGATCTGCCGAACGCGCGAAAGCTTCTCGCCGCGCTCGTCGGTGCGCAGCGTAGCGTAGGTGGTGAAAAGGACGCCTTCCGCGAGCCGGATCGGTGTGCCCTGCCGGAAACGGGACAGCGGCGTCACGAGCAACCGCTCCATACCGAGCGCGGACCAGTCGCGCTGCGCGTCTTCGATCAGCTTGTCGGATTTACTGATCCAGACCGCGCGGCGGCGGCCCTTGAGCCGGTTGTCGAGCAGGATACCGGCGACCTGCCGACCCTTGCCCGCGCCGGTGCCGTCGCCCAAGAACCAGCCGCGCCGAAAGCGGACAGCATTTTCTGCATCGTCGCGCGCGGCCGCCGCGACATCAAAGGTCGCGTCGACCGTCCAGGAGCCCGCAAGAAACTCGGAATGCGCCTCGCCGGCGTAGATGACGCTCTCAAGCTGGGCGTCCGACAGAAGTCCGTCTGTCACGAGTTTGGCCGGCAGATGTGGCCGGTAAGACGGCTGGGGCGGCGCGACCGAGGCCATCGCGGCGGACTGAACAAGTTTGGTCGGATGCGCATGCGCGTCCGGAATATGGATCGCCTGCAGTCCATATTCCTCATAAAGCGTATCGGTCAGTCGAGCGCCTTCCGGAGGTGTCCACTCGACCGTCTCGTAGGTGAGTTCGACGTCCTCTGGCGCACCCTCTCCCGAAGTGGACGACGGCCGTGGCGCAAAGGCGCTGACCGGCCGCAGCGCCGCGGGGCGCCGGATGACGTCGACCATGACGGGGGTGAGAACAGGCAGCCTCGGGGGCACATACTGGGTCACCCAGTCAAGCAACGCGGCGACATCGCCGGCCATGCCAAGTGAAGCAGGAAGGACGTTCGGGTTTGCGGCGGGCTGCTTGTCGATCACAAGCAGTCGTGTGTCAGTCTGCGTTCCGTGCTTGGCGTAGACTGCGCCATCGATGGCGGCAGAAAACACCACCCGCCCGCGTTCCTGAAGACGAACAAAGGCATCTCGCCATGCAGGGTTATCCGAAGCAAGGCTCGCGCCGGTGATGGCGACCAGACGCCCGCCGTCGCAAAGACGCGCCAAGGCTGAGGCGATGTTCCGGAAAGCCGCGTCGGCCATCCGCCGATCGACGTTCGCCAACGCCGAGAACGGCGGGTTCATCAAGACGACGCTCGGTACAACACCCGCATCGAGGTGATCATTGATCTGGGCGGCGTCGAACCGAGTGACCTTAACGTTGGGAAATAGTTGGTCGAGCAACGCCGCGCGTGTCTCGGCCAACTCGTTCAATACCAAGGCGCCGCCGGCGAGCTCGGCAAAGATGGCGAGCAAGCCGGTCCCTGCGGAGGGCTCCAAAACCCGATCGGACGGCGTGATGCCGGCAGCAGTGCATGCGGCAAGCCCAAGCGGGATTGGCGTCGAGAATTGTTGAAGGGTCTGGCTGTCTTCGGAGCGCCGCGTGTGGGTCGGCAGGAGAACGGCGAATCTCGCGAGCATCGGCAGCATCGCGGCCGTCGAGCCGGCCTTGACGCGGATAGCCGGGCCAAACTTGCGAAGGAACAGAACGGTTGCCGCCTCGCAGACATCGTAGGCGGTCTTCCAGTTCCAGACGCCAGAGGCGTCGGAAGCGCCGAAGGCAGCTTCCATGGCGCCGCGCAGCACAGCGGCATCGATGCGACGGCTGCGCTCGAGATCAATCACGAGCTGTCGCGCGGCCCTGACGGCGGCGGAGGTGAGAGTTGCAGCGGCACGCATCGAGAGCGGCGCGGCGGCAGCGCCGCCGGCGAGAGATTCGGTCATGGCAGGATTTCTTTCGGAGAGCAGAAGCGGGTCGAACCATCAGGCGCTCTCCTTAAGACCCGACGGCTCAAACCCTTCCCGGCCCGGCTCTCCCTCTCAGTCCTCACCCATAAAAATGGGGACCGGCGCGGCACACCGGTCCCCGAGCAATTGTGGGATGGCGGGAGCCATCCCGTTCTAGACATCATTCAGCCGCGTCGAGCTGTTGCGGATCATCGTCGCTCGCGTTCTCCCGATCCTCGTCATCGGCGAGGAATTCGGGCAGCGGGCCCGCTTCACCCTCCTGCTCCCCTGACGCCGCATCTGGATCGATCAGACGCAGCGGCTCCGGCAACCAGCCTGAACCGTCGAGAAGACGCTCGGCCTCCTTGGCCATGTCGGCCTTCTTCAGGTGATCGATCAATTGCGCGGAAGATTCGCCTCGCGCTTCCCGCACCGCCTCCAGAATGCGAGGCTTGGTGACCCGGCCGAGATAGTTGTCGACGGAGGGCTTCCACGCCGCTTGCACCATGTCGAGCCCGACGGCGCGCGCCAGCACATCGGCGTGGTCGAGCCGGGTGCGGACACCGTGCGCGGAGACGCGGGCCTGATTGTAGCGGTTGGCCGGCTCGTAGAGAGCGTTGACCGCAAATGACGCGCAGTGAGCGAACAGGGATGCCTGTGCGTCGCCATCGAGGGCTGAAAGAACTTCCCAGAGATCGCTCTCACCCTTCGGCAAACGTGCCTTCCAGGACTCATGCCGCGCCTCGACGGCCTTCGCCGACGCGCTTTCCCTTAAGCCGGGCGCTTGAGCCGGAAAGGTCGGCGTGCGAAGTCCGATCTCGAGGCAGCTCCCGGACGATGCGAACCGGTAAAAGGCCGTCAGCACGAAGTTGTGCAGCACCGCCTGGAACGCGATCGCAGGATTTTCTGCCAGCGCATCCCGCAACGCCAGCGTGCGATGCGCTGTCAGCTCCGTGATCAGCCGATCCGGCAGAGGTTTTGTCGCGTCCTCATCATCTTCTTCCGCGTCAGCAGCGCCGCCGGCCACCGCAATGACCGAGCGCTGGACGGAAGTACCAGCCGCCTTCCCCTCGATCGACTGGGTGTCGTCGGCATGTCCGACCTCAGGATCGTCTGCCGACAAATCGTCCTCCGGCCGGACGTAACCCCGATCCACCGAGAGGCGCCCCTCGGAATCGATGCTGATGAAGACACCGGCGCGGGCGATCTCGGCCGGATCGTAAATCATCGGCCGGTCTTCGAGCGCCATCAGTGCCGTCTCGATTTCGCCGAGACGCTGATCGACCTCATCGGGCAACTCGTCGGCATCCTGGTAATCGGCTTCAAGCTTGGCCTGCTCGGCGTTCAGAGCATCGATGGTGGCCTGCTCCTCGGGGGATAAATCGACGGGTTTGCCCTCGAGCTCGCGCAGGCCCCTAGTGTGATCGAAGGCGAAATCGACAGCGAGCGATATCCACTTCCAGCCTTCGGCTGCAATCGACTCGGCTTCAGCTTTGAGCTTTTCTGTCACGAGACGATCGAGCAAGGCGACGTCCTGGAGCCAGCCTCCATCGTCGTGCTCAAACAGATCCCGCAACACGCCGCCGCCGGCCTGCTCGTAAGCATCCAGCCCAATGAACTGAACGCGGCGATCGGACGCGCGCACCGTATTCTCCGTGAGCATTCGCCGAATCTGATACGGTTCGTCATAGCCGGATCGGCTGACGTTCTCCCAGACCTGCTCCTGCCTGGCATGGTCGGCTGTCACAGAGAAGGCCATGAGCTGCTCGAGGGTCATGCCGTCTTCGACATAGACGTCGTGGAGCTTTGGCGACACGGACGCCAGCCGGAGCCGTTGCTTCACGATGGCAGGTGTCACGAAATGCCGAGCCGCGATATCCTCCTCGGACATGCCGGCGCCACTCATGGTCTGAAAGGCTCGGAACTGATCGAGCGGATGAAGCCCAACCCGCTCGTCATTCTCTGCAAGCGAGTCGTCTTCAGCGATGCCGCCCTCACGCACGACACAAGGAACGGCCTGCGTCTTTGCCATGCGCTTCTGCTTCACCAGAAGTTCCAACGCACGATAACGGCGGCCTCCGGCCGGCACCTCGAACATGCCGGTCTCATTGCCTTCGGCGTCCACAACCGCCCGCACGTTGAGACTTTGCAGCAGCGTGCGCTGCGCGATACTTTCGGCGAGCTGCTCGATGGAAACGCCCGCCTTCACATGCCGGACGTTGGACTGGCTGAGGACCAGCTTGTTGAACGGAATGTCACGTGAGGGGGACAGCGTGATCTTTTGGACAGCCTTCGTCATATCGATTCTCCTCGACGGGCGGCCGGGAGCCTCTCTCTCGGCCTCCAACCCGTCGCGAAAACCGCCGCCACCTCTCACTCTCTTGTTCGAGGCAACAGGTGAGAAACTCACGCCGCCTCCTGCTCCGCTCCATCGGTCGTCATGTCGACAACCACTTCCGGCAGGAAGCCAAGGAGGTAATCAGCAACCTTGCTGGCCTGCGACGCCGCCCGCACGATCGCGCGATTATCCTCTCGCAGCACCTCCAGCCACGAGCCGATATAGTCGGCGTGCCGCACCGTCGGCACGATGCCGAGCGAGGCGCAACTGAACGCAGATGAGATTTCCGCAACCAACTCCTCGAACGCATACTTCCTGGTACCGTAGCTGCCTGACAGGTCACGGTTGAGACGTGATGAATGACCGCTGGCATGCGCCAATTCATGCAAGGCCGTTCGATGCCAATTGATCGGGTCGAAATAGGCTTGCGGTGGCGGCACCTGCACATAATCTTCCGTTGGCGCATAGAAGGCGTGGTTGCCGCCGATGCGGAAGTCGATGCCTGTTGCTCTGATTAGGTGTCCGACCTGGGGCTCGATCAGGCCTGGCGGCGGAGGCGGCGCCGTTGTTGCGATCTCTGGAGGCAAGCCGTCGCATTGATCGCAGTTGAAGACCGTAAAGCGCTTGAGAAACGGAATGGCCTGCGCTTCCTCACCGCTCTCGCTCGCGCGGCGTTTTTCGTCGACCGGCACAAAGCGGTCGGCATAGACGACGGTGGTGCCTCGCTCGCCCTTGCGGACGTGACCACCGAGCGACAGCGCCTGGCGGAATGTAAGCCAGCTCTGACCTGTAAAACCGTGTTCGGTCGCGGCACCCCATAAAATCAAGATGTTTATGCCGCTGTATTGACGGCCGGACGCCGCGCTCTTCGGCAAGGCCAGTGGCCTCTTCGCCGCCGCGGTGCCCCAAGGCTGCACCCACGGCACTCGGCCAGCCTCGAGCTCGGCGATGATCTTGTTGGTGATGTCGTCATAAAGGCTTGCCCGGTCCTCACCGGTGCGCGCCTGAGGATAGTGTCTGGGCATCGCGGATCTCCGCGACGGGCGCCGCGAGCCTCTCTCGCAGCCTGTAACCCGTCACGGCAAAACCGCGCCGACACTCTGACTCTCGCCTCTACCCGAGAGGATGCGACATCTGCGACGCAGCCCGCCTTCCATCGGGTGTTCATGGGAATTGCTTTGAGCTACCTAGGGCCGCAGGCCCGACCAGGCGTGCGCCAGGGGCGCATCGCCACAACGGAAATGGTACCCGGAGAGCGTGAGCATAGCGACCCGAAGGGGCACGCGGGTCCGAGTGCAGCGACAAGACCGGTTTAATAGCGGCACCCGGGAACGGGGCAGTGATAGCGGTCGCCGCAGGCGAGCCCCTTTTCCGAGTGCCCCCGGCGAGGAGCTCCGCATCCGCTTGCGCGAGGGATCGAAGCCGGATGGCCGAGACGCAAAGCGGCTCGGTTCACGAGAGCCCGGTGCGGCGACAGCCGCACGCGCTCTGGCCGACCAACTCCGCCAATACTTGAATCAGTGGATTTAGATTTCCTCGCGCGCATTGGTCTGCGCGTCATAGATCCTGATCTCAAGCATGGGAAAACGCCTCTTTAGTTCTTCGCCACCTGCCCTGGCGCCGTCCCTGGTTGCAAATTCGGCTTTCAGCCGGCCGTCCACTTCAAGCGCGTAACCAGAGGCCGGCAATTCACGGGTGGCTGCAACCATTTCATTCCCATTGTACAGTGAGGTGTTGGGAATGATGAGTAGCGTGAGTCGCCCAAACCGCGCCAGAGCCACCTGCCCAAGTCCGGTGATTGGCCAACCCATGTTGTGGACTGGCGCCTCGCAGGGATCGATCAAGGATGGGCATTTGCATCATCCGAACAGGCGGACGGCCTTCCACGTGCGCGGATGCATGCACGATAGAGCCACGGCTCGACGTAGCTGCCCTTCCAGAGTCCCTGGCCGGTGCGCTCAGCCCCGCGCTGAGCTTCACGATACCTGCCCTTCGAGTATTGGGGCCAATCCAACGCAAGGCCGTTGCGTACAAGCCATTCCCCGAGATCCCTACCTGCGACCGAGCAGGTCGCAACCGTGCGGCCATACGGGTCGAGGCTGACTGGGACACAATTGACAGGACGGCGGGCAATGAAGGCGTCAAGGTCGTTCGCGGCCTGCGCGCCGCAACGATATTGCAAGCTGTCTTCGCCGCGGCACAGCTGGCTGCTCTCCGGTGCATCGATGCCCCAAAGCCGGATGCGCACTCCATGCATTTCCAACGTGTCGCCGTCGATCACGCTGGCCTGTCCGACAAACTGATCGGCCAGCGCCGCGCTCGACAGAATGGCGAGAATCAATGCGACAGCGGTTCGACACATTCCAATGTCCTTGAGGCTACCGTAAATCTCACCGACCGCCGTCGTATAGCCGGTTGAGGCAAAAGGCGCTCCAGCGCCCTCTGCCAGACGAGGCGCTGAAAGTCGTCATGCGCGACTCGCAAAAGGAAGACAAGATTGCTGCGTGTTTGGTTTTACACAGGGCGGCAGAATACGTGGAAAAGCACCTGCCCAGACGTTTTGGAATCCCTGCTCTGTGTTAGCAGCCGGAACGAATCGAGGGCTGCAAGGATTCTCGCGGGGGAGCGATCTTGATGCTGATGACCAAGGAGAGGCGGACGGCGATCCGCACGGTACGGGGGTGGGCGATAGCCGTGCTGCAGGAGACAGGCGCGATCCGCGAGTGCGAGTACCACGGCTGGATGCGGGACCGAGCAGATCCGCACGCCCGTGAGCGGGCGTTCGAAATCGTCCGCCAGGATGCGCCTCCGGGTCTTTCGCCCGAGGCCGCCGCCGACGCGATGATCGAGGTCCTGGACTCGATCGGCGACACCTGTCCCGAATGCCCGCCCGAGGTCTAGGCACGCGTCGGACAATCGAGCGAGCAAAGACCTAGCGCCCCAGACGCTTCTCGACCCGCTTCCGGCTGTTGCCGACCTTCTTGACAGCTTTCTTGACCGCTGAAGCGGACCGCCCTGTCTTTTTGGACTCGTACCCCACTTCATACTTTTGCCCGCCGGCCACACGAGCCCGGTCCTGCTTGCGCCCGCGCGCCGTCTTCTTCTTCGCTGCCGCCATAGGCTCCTCCTGTCGGATTTGATAGCAGACCAACGCAGCAAAGGATTCACGGGTTCCGGAACGATTCGAACTGTGTCAGTTTGAATCAGCTGTCGCGTGGAGTGCTTCAGTGGCGTTTCAGCGTAAAGGACCCGCGGCCATCGGCGTGAAGGCGCCCATCCCCGGCTTCATCGAACCGGCCTTGGCTACCTCGATCGAGAAGGTGCCGTCCGGCAGGCGATGGATTCACGAAATCAAGTTCGACGGCTATCGGGTCCAGGTGCATCTGGCCAACGAGCTGGCCAGGATCTTCACCCGGCGCGGCCACGATTGGACGCACCGCTTCAAGAAGGTCGCCCACGATGCCTGGCGCATCAAGGCGAGCTCGGCCGTGATCGACGGCGAGATCGTCGTTCCCGCCGCCGACGGCAGCACCGATTTCTCTGTGCTACAGAACGAGCTCAAGGGCAAGTCGATCAAGATCGTGCTGGTGGCGTTCGATCTGCTCTATCTGAACGGCCGCGATCTCCGGAAGCTGCCGCTCATTCAGCGCAAAACCGAACTCAAGAAGATCCTAATCGGCACCGACGTTCAGTTCAGCGAAAGCTTCGAGATCGAGGGACGCGAGATGTTCGCGCACGCCTGCAAGGTCGGTCTCGAAGGCGTCGTCTCAAAAGTCCGGGACGGCCCCTATCCGAAGGGCCGTACAAGCGACTGGGTGAAGAAAACCTGCGCCCAGCGGGAGACGCTGACCATTGCCGGTTTCGCACTCGAGGGAACGAAGTGGGACGGCATCTATGTCGGCCGGTGCAAGGGCGACGATCTGGTCTACGCCGGCAAGGTCGACCACGGCTTTGACAAGGTCTCGGCCGCCGATCTGCAGAAGCGGCTTAAACCCCTCATTCGAAAGACCCAGCCCTATGCCAAGCGCATCGACCACAAGGGCATTTGGGTTGAACCCAAGCTTCTGGCAGAGATCGAATATCGCGCGAAGTCGGCCGAGGGAAAGGTTCGGCACCCGTTCTTCCGGGGCCTGCGGGAGGACCTGTGATGGATGCATTCGACCGCTTCTGGCAGTGGGCCAACAAGCCGTTGGAAAGTGAACTGACGATACCGGCCGAGCTACATCAGGCCGTGATGGAGCTTGACCCTGAGAAGCGACGAGAACGCGTGGCGGTGAACCAAGCCGCAGCACGCGTCCAAGATCCCGAACGCTGAACGCTTGAAGGTGATCGCTGGCCTGCGCTCCGGGCCGCCCCACAGAAACTAACCCCGCGCGCGCCGCAGCGCGGCTTCCAATTGCGCCTTCTCCTTGTCCCAGCGGGCCTGTTCGATTTGCGATTTCTTCTCAAGAGCCTCGATATCGGCCTGGATGGCGGCGGCCTGCTTCGCGCGCTTCTGCTCGGCCTTGTCCAATGCAGCCTGCGCCTTGCCGACCGCCTGCTGACGGCGTTCACGCTCCTTCTGCCTGGCGGCCTCCTCCATCGCCCGTTCACGTTCACGGCGCGTCTGCTCCCGTTCGTAGGCGAGAGCGGCCTTCCGCTCCGCAGTCTTGTCGATTGGGCGGGAGGATGGCTTCTTCGCCTTTGGGCCTTTCGACTTGCGGGCGGCTTTCGTTGGTCGGCCGCCGGCAAGGTCGGTGGGCAGCTCGGCATGTTCGCTGAAAGGCCGGTTGGTCCCAACCGGGCGCCTGAGAACGACACCAGGCTTTGCCAACGTCGCGGCGATGACGTCCGGATCGTGGCTTTCCTTCGCAGCGCCCTGGTGGAAGAGATTGCTGTCGGCGCCCCCGCCTCCAGAGCTGCCGTCATGGATGGCGCCGCGATCGCCTGATCGAAGAAGCCCAGCGAGGTCTGATAGGTCTTCAATTTTCTGGCCATCGGTCTGATCCGCGCTCCCCCGATCGATCGTCCACCTCGCGCACGCCGCCCCGCCTGCGGAACATGACGCGGCCTCGTAGCGTTCCCTAATCCTTGAAGGACGTCCATGCATTTCGGAACGCGCTCTTAAGGATTGGCCTCGGATGAGCCGGACGTCGACTCTGCCCAAGCGCCTGCAGCCGATGCTTGCTACGCTCACCGACGCGCCATTCGACGACCCCGGCTGGGTTTTCGAGGACAAGTACGACGGCTTCCGGATGATCGCGGAAATCCGGCGGGGCAAGGTTGCGCTCTACAGCCGCAACGGCAAGATCATCAGCCGCAGTTATATCGAGGTCGCCAAAGCGCTGGAGGGCGTGAAGGGCGACGCGGTGATCGATGGTGAGCTTGTCGCGATCGGTAAGGACGGCGTCTCGCATTTCCAGCTGCTTCAAAACGCGCTGCGCCATGAGGCGAAGCTCCAGTACTACGCCTTCGATCTCATGTTTGAGAACGCAGTGGACTTGCGCAAGCAGCCTCTCCTCGAGCGCAAGAAGCGGCTAAAGGCGATTCTGCCGCCCGACAAGCTGATTGCCTTCAGCCCTCACCGCAAAGGGAATGGTATCAAATTCTTCGCCGAGGCCGAGCGGAAGGGTCTGGAAGGCGTCATGGCGAAGCGCGCCGACAGCGCGTATGCGTCCGGAAGCCGGACGGAGGATTGGCTGAAGATCAAGACGGCAAAGCGACAGGAAGTGGTGATCGCCGGCTTCACAGCGCCCAGGCGCACCCGGCCGTTCTTCGGCGCCCTGGTCCTCGCCGTGCGGGAAGACGATGCATGGCGCTACATCGGACATGTCGGCACTGGCTTCAGCCACAAGGTCTTAGAAGACCTCCATGCCAAGCTCGTGAAGCTGACAACCCCTAAATCACCCTTTCCTACCAAAGTGAAGGCCGACGCCGCCACGACCTGGGTCAGGCCCTCGTTGGTGGCCGCGGTCAAATTCGCGGAGTGGACGAGCAAGGGCGAGCTGCGCCAGCCCGTCTACCTCGGGCTCAGGTCCGACAAGCAGGCGAAGGATGTCGTGCGCGAGCGAGAACGTCCGCGCAAATAATCCCTTCGGGCGTAACCGGCAAACGGAACGAATCAACGCATTCGACTCCTCCGCTGTGAGTTCCCGCGCGGTGGTGCGCTCAGTCGCCTCCAAGGTCGTGGATTTCCGGTCGCACGCCCTCACGCGTGACTTCGAGCGTCGCAAGCGTGACCGGCAGCTTGAAGCGCCGCGGTCCCGCGCTGCCGGGATTCAGGTAAAGAACGCCACCCATCGTGTTGATCCTCGGCACGTGTGAATGCCCGGAGACGATGATGTCGATGCCGGCGCCGGGATCGGCCTGCAGCGTCTTCAGGTCGTGCAGAACGTAGATCGACTTTCCCGCCAGGCACACGAGCTTCGTCTCGGGGTATTGGCGGGCCCACTCGCCGCTGTCCATGTTTCCACGGATGGCCGTGACGGGCGCGATCCGGCGAAGCGCGTCGACGATCTCTGGGCGCCCGATGTCGCCGGCATGGATGATGTGATTGACACCCGTCAGGCCTCGTTCCGCCTCGGGCCTCAACAGGCCGTGCGTGTCCGAAATGATTCCAATCCTGAACGTCATTTCCCGGCGCTCTCAACCGCGATCGCCAACAGACGATCGAGAAGCTCTACCTGCCCGGACAGCATCTTCGTCCGCGCGAACTCGATATTGAACCATTCCGCACGGTCGACTTCGGGAAAGCTCTGCCGTCGACCGCTTCGTGGCGGCCATTCGATATCGAAGGTATTGCTGGTCAGCGCCGCCGGATCAAAATGGCCTTCTCCGGCGAATGCGATAACGCGCTTGCCTCCTCGCTGTCGGATCTCCCCCAGCGTCCGGAGTGGACCAATCGAAGCATTCGGGCCGAGTTCTTCGGCAAACTCGCGCCGCGCGACCTGCTCCGGAGCATCCGCGGCATCGATTTCGCCCTTGGGAATCGACCAAGCGCCATTATCCTTCTTGCGCCAGAACGGACCGCCGGGGTGAACGAGCAGAACCTCGAGCCCGCGAGCGCCCTTGCGGTAGGCGAGAATGCCCGCACTCAACATTGATTTTCTGGAAGTCTTTTTCAGCGCAGCCATATCGCTCGCTGCCGCGGACGACGAAGTAACGGCCGTCTGGCGCCACTGGATGCTTAGCGACCCGCTATGCTGACTTCCGCTGCGGTTTGGCCTCCGGCTTCTTCGCCGCGGCCTCCTTGGCCGGTTTCTTGCCGGCGATTGGCATCAGCATTTCCTTCTGCCCGGCCGCCGCCTTGCGCGCCTTTTTGCCTGGCTTCTTCTGCGATTCTGTCGCTGTCGCCGCGTCTGCTCCAATGCTCTTGCGCAGCGCGTCCATCAGGTCCACCACGTTCTCGCCGCGGGGACGCGCTTTCGCGGTAATGGGTTTACCGGCGCGCTTCTGGTTGATGAGATCGATGAGGGCGGTTTCATACTGGTCTTCGAACTTGTCCGGCTCGAAATGTCCCGCCTTCTGATTGACGATGTGCCTGGCGAGGTCGAGCATGTCCTTGGTGACTTTGACGTCCTGGATATCATCGAAATACTCATCCGCAGAACGGACTTCGTAGGGATAACGCAGCAGCGTTCCCATCAGCCCCTTGTCGAGCGGCTCGAGCGCGATGATGTGCTCGCGATTGGTCAGCACCACTCGACCTATCGCGACCTTGTTCATCTCGCGAATGGTTTCGCGAATGACGGCGAAGGCATCGTGGCCGACCTTACCGTCCGGACGCAGATAGTAGGGACGGATCAGATATCGCGGATCGATCTCGCTGCGGTCGACGAACTCGTCGATCTCGATGGTTCGCGTCGATTCCAGCGCGACATTCTCGAGCTCCTCCTTGGTCACCTCGATGTACGTATCGGTATCGACCTTGTAGCCCTTGACGATGTCTTCGTTTTCAACTTCCTCACCCGTGTCCGCGTCCACCTTCGCGTACTTGATGCGGTGGCCCGTCTTTCGGTTGAGCTGGTTGAAGGAGACCTTTTCGGACTCCGACGTGGCGGGATAGAGCGCTACCGGACAGGTGACGAGGGAAAGACGCAGGAAGCCTTTCCAGTTAGCGCGGGGGGCCATGGCGGGGAACTCCAATACTGATGCCGGATTCAAGACGAATGGCCTGGCTTGGTTCCGACATCGCGACCCGTCCAACAGGGTGATTTTTTCTTCCCGCGGCTTGAGCAGACTCGACTTTTGTTCTCTTTATGTTCTAATTCCGGCATGACGGATCGACCCGCGAGCTGGCGCATGCCGACCCCAAAGCAGATGGAAAAACTGGCCGCCGAGGCCGCTCGCAGGCCGGCTCCCCCCGCCGCGGCTCTAGATGCACGTCTTCCGGCCGAATACTGGGAATCGGTCCTCAAAGACCCTCGTGCCGGCGCGACCGGGGCCCAGATGCAGCAGCGACGTCTGTCGGAAATCCAGCGCCACGTCCTGCGCGTCTGCTGCCGCCGCTGCGAGCGGACCGTGGAAATCCAGACTGCCGATGCAGTCCGGTTGTATGGCGTCAACGCGGTCTGGAAGGACGTCGCGCAGCGGCTGCTCGACAACACCTGCCAGCAGCGCACCGGCAGGCATGAAGAAGACGGCTGCTGGCCGGCGTTCGACACGCCGTAGCCGCTTCCAATATCGCCGATCCGATCTCTTGCGCTTGGATGTCCGGATGGCCCCGAAGTATCACCCTACGCCCCTGTCGGGCGGCGACCGCAAGGCTCTGGCGAAAGAGCTCGGCAAGGCGCGGGCAATGGCCAACATCCTGGCCGCCCGGTCGGCGGAGACGCGCGCGAAAGGGGAAGCGCTTATCCAGCAGGCCGACAAGCTGCTTTGCGAAAGCTGGAACGAGCGGATGTGGTCAGACGGCGAACCAATAGATCCGTCGCCTACCATCGACCAAGCGGTGAATGGAGGCTTCCCTTGGCTTGAGATTCAGTGCGCGCGGTGCAAGACGCCGAGCGAAGTCGACCTCGCGGCGATGAAACATCCTCCGACCACCTTCGTGCACGATCTCGCCAGCCGGCTGCGCTGCCGCAAATGCGCCAAGGTGGGCCGGCGTCCTTCCGCGACTCTACTACAGTTGGCGTGGCAGCCGCGCCACCCTCGGACTGAAGCCTGACCGATGTGCAATCTCTATTCGATCACGACCAACCAAGCCGCCATCAGCGCGCTGTTCCGCGTCGTGAACCGATACGTTGGTAATCTCGCGCCGATGCCGGGAGTGTTTCCCGATTACAAGGCGCCGATCGTGCGCAACGGGGCCGAGGGCTGCGAACTCGCTACGGCGCGCTGGGGAATGCCGTCGTCGTCAAATGCGCTGATGGACGCCACCAAGAAACGCGCCGAGAAGCTGCAGGCCAAGGGCAAGGCAGTGGATTTCAAGGAATTGCTGCGGATGGAGCCGGACAGCGGAACGACAAACATCCGCAACGTTCAAAGCAAGCACTGGACGCGATGGCTGGGGACCGAAAATCGCTGCGTGGTGCCGTTCAACTCCTTCAGCGAGTTCAACAAGGCCGAGGGCGGCGATATCTGGTTCGCGCTCGATGAGACCCGTCCCCTCGCCTGCTTTGCCGGCATTTGGACCAACTGGACCTCCGTCCGGAAGGTGAAGGAAGGCGAGACGACCAACGATCTCTTCGCGTTCCTGACAACCGAGCCCAACGCTGAAGTCGGCGCCATCCACCCGAAGGCGATGCCGGTGATCCTTACTACGCCCGACGAAGTAGAGGCCTGGATGACGGCCTCTTCGGACGAGGCCTTGAAGCTGCAGCGGCCGCTCGCCGACGGAACGCTTCGGATCGTCGCCCGCGGCGCCAAGGAAGACCCGATCGGGCCGACAACGTGATGGATGGGGACGACGACCAGGCGGTTTCCCCGGGCCGCCAACGCAAGATCATCCACATCGACATGGACGCTTTCTATGCGAGCGCGGCGTGGTGGCAGCCGCTAGCTACGAAGCCCGTAAATTTGGTGTCCGGTCAGCCATGCCGTCGGTGACGGCCAAGCGGCAGTGCCCCGAGCTTATCTTCGTGAAACCTCGCTTCGAGGTCTACAAGGCGGTCTCACAGCAGATCCGCGAGATCTTTGCCGAGCACACTCCGATCATCGAGCCGCTGTCGCTGGATGAGGCCTACCTCGACGTCACCGAAAATCTCCAGGGCATACCATTCTGATGTCCCCAGTCAAGCACACAGCGCACGGTTTCTCATCTCCACGAGGACTCATCGTGAAGTTCTTGTGCCGATGGATCGTGCAGAGGAGAAGGCGGGACTCAAAGACGTCGGTGAACAGGCTCTGATGCGCGGGTTCGATACCGCATTTCCGTTTTTTCGTCTGGGGCTGTCCCTGGTCTAGCGTCGGGCGTCGATCGGATGATCGGCCACATAATGGATTTCAGGATTTCCCCTGCCGTGGTCCCGCCTTCACTTCTGCACGATTAATGTCTGCGACTGCCCCCTGATCTTGATTGCAACAAAGGGGGCGGTGGGCCGGTCGAGCGCACCTCACGACTCGAGCGGTCCACAGCCCCCAACGATGTCACGCCTGTCGAGGTGGCATGAGCTCGCGATTGATCGCCCAAATGAAGGCGGATAGCTCTCGGGCAATCGCCGTGACGATTACGGTTCGCCGCTTGCCCTTCCGCTCGAGTGAGCGGAAGCGTCCGCACAGCCTGGTTTGCGCTTTCCACGCAATCTCGCGCGCGACTCTCGGTGCGGCCTCCACCTTTGGCTGCTTGTCTCGGCTCACGCGCGGCGGATATCGATAGCTCCAGGCCGCCTCTACAAGAATACGTCGCGCCCGCCCATTACCGGCTTTGGTGATGCCGCCTCGCTTGACTTGGTCGCCAGTCGAGTTTTCTGTGGGCACCAGACCCAGATAGCCCATCAGCTCGCGCGGATTTTGAAAGCGGGATAGATCACCGATCTCGGCCAGCACCCCCACAGCCGCAATGAGATCAATCCCACGCACCGCCTGCAGGGCCGACACAACCTCGGCGAGCGACCACTCGGGTACTACCTCGCGGATGGCATCTTCCAAACGCTCCAGCCGCTCACTTTCCTGGCGTATCCCCTCAAGTAACTCTTCGAATGCGATGCGCTGCTCGCGATGCTCGAGCTTCTGCGACATGAGCCATCTCATGTGGGCTGGTCCCCACGTTGTCTTGCCCGGATAGATGCGTCCCAGCCGCAGCATCAATGACGAGATCTGTTGACGCTTGCCCTGGAGGTCCTTCTTCACTGCTTGACGGGCGCGCGAGAGATCGCGCATAGCCTCATGGCGCTCGTCCGGCACCCACACCGCCGTGAGCTCGTCCGCGCGCAACAGCTTGGCGAGGCTTACCGCATCGCGCCGGTTCGTCTTCACTCGATCGCCGGCCTTCTTCGGAACGAGCGAGGGGGCCACCACCAGGCAGTCATGGCCGAGGCTCTTGAGCAGTCTGTAGAGACCGTATCCTGTTGGCCCTGCTTCGTAGCAAAACGTCAACTGACAGCATTTCGCTGCAAGCTTTGCCACCAGCTTTCGGATCGCTGCCTCCGTGGCAGGAAACTCCCCGAGATATCGTACCTCGCCGCCACGGCCGCCATCGGCAATGGCTATAGCATTGCGCGATTTTGACGTATCGATTCCGACAAAGACCTCGGTATGATGACCCACGACTCGCCCTCCTTGTTTGAGGCTCTACCCGGTCCATCCGGGCAACCCTCGTCGCAACATCGAGGGTGAGTCGCCTCATTTTGTGGGGGGACATACAGTCTAGCCCGGGATATCGCGCTCGCGATCCGCGCGAAGATCAAGGAGGTAACCGGCCTCAACGCCTCTGCCGGCATCTCCTATAACAAGTTTCTCGCCAAGCTCGCATCCGACCACCGCAAGCCCAACGGCCAGTACGTCATCACGCCCGAGATGGGCCCGGCATTTGTAGAAGCCCTGCCGGTCGGCAAATTCCATGGTATCGGACCGGCGACCAGCGCGAAGATGAACTCGCTCGGCCTCCACACCGGCCTCGACATGCGCAATCAGTCTCTCGAATTCATGCAGGCAAACTTCGGGAAGGCCGGAAGCTATTATTACTGGATCTCGCGAGGCGTCGACAACCGCGAGGTCCGCTCCGATCGAATACGAAAATCGGTCGGCGCAGAGAATACCTTTTTCAACGACCTAACTGATTTCAAAACCATGGTCGCCGAACTGCAGCCATTGATCGACAAGATCTGGCTGCACTGCGAAGATAAGGGAGCGCGAGGACGAACGGTAACCCTGAAGGTCAAGTTCAACGACTTCAAGATGATTACGCGCAGCAGGTCGGTACCAGTCGCCGTTTCGAGTCGCGCGGATCTCGAACGCCTATCGGTCGCGTTGCTTCAGAACGAGATGCCTTTTTCGAAGCCAGTTCGGCTGTTGGGGGTGTCGGTTTCGTCGTTACAAGACAACGAAGCAGAGCTGGAGCTTGGTCTATCGATCTAACGATCGCAGCGCACGCATCATCGTATTGCTCTCGCCGCCGCGGAAGCCTTCTCAAACCCGCGATGAGCGGAACAATCCAAGGCTTCCGTTTGCTCTGTAGTAACGCGAGCGCGCGATCCAGGCTATTCGTAGGGCAATTCGCCGAAGAGACCGATCATGAGGTCCCCGTGGAGTTGAGCAAACGGAATATCGACATAATGACCCGGGTGCCTTGGTTTGGCTCTGCCGTCATTTGGACCGTTCCTAGTGTGCCCGCGTACATGCTCGCCGCTATCCTTGATATAGGGCAAAATGACCAATCGGCCGTGGTTGGTCGAGCGGATTGTGCCTTCCTTCCACAAGGTGCTTCCCTCGGACTCTTTGGTGGAAGTGGTCTGTTTGACCTGCCACCCGATGCCGCCATCATCTTCGTACCAGAAGACGATGCCGTTCGCGACCAGCACCTTTTGACCATTGGCCAATGCTTCCGCCAGCATACGCTGTACGCTTGCGAGTTGAAGCAACTGGTTGGCGCGGGGCAACAAGATCTGCCGAATCTTAGCCTTTGTCTTTCCCCAATGGTCGTCGACGCTGTAGCCAAAGCCGTTGGCGATCCGTGCTCGCAAGGCTTTTGCCGCGGATCGCTCGCCGGCGATGTAAGGCTTGGACCATTTATTGTCGTGCGAGAGGTAAAGAATGGAGCGGTGCCAACTGCGATCTGTCTTCCGGACCGTCACGATCGCGATCCTCAGATAGGGCATGTCTGAAAGCTGTTCGCTCAGTTCCTGACGGAAAGAAGCCGACTCTGCAGGCAGCACAATCGCAGAAGGATCCGGCCGCGGGTCTTTGGCGTGCCGTCGGCGTGCCTCTGCAAGCATAAGCTCCTCTTCGTCGCGAAGGCGTTCTTTGGATTGCAAGTTCTTTGCGACTTTAAGCTGGAGCGAACGTTTCCTCTCCGCATCCATCTCGCGCGCTGCGAGCGCGACATGCAACGTCTGATTGAGTATGGCGGCGGCCGATAGCGCGGCCTCTCGGTCCGGATAGACGTCGCCGCGCACGCCTCCATTCTCGGTCGGCACCCTGCGGTCGCGCCAGATTGGACCCTTGTCGCCTTGCTCTACCAGTTCCTGCATCAACCAGTTATCGAACAGCGGGCGATAGTGCGGCCACACCGCCAGTGCGGCATCATAATCTCGGGCGTTGTCTCCCCATTTCATCGCATGCTCTCAACATTAATCGGTTATAGAAGTTCGCGTGGCGCGGTTGTATCTACGCCTATTGAGACAAAACAGGAATGAGCGACCGTCAACTCGGGGCGTTGGGATATTAAAATTCGTACGCTCGCCTCCGCTTGATCGGGCGCTGAGCTGGATTGGGATGGGTGAGACAAAATGCGATTCTTCCCGGACAACGTTCCGCTTATTGCTTTTCTGGCAAACTTGGTACCCCTATTGCATTTCCACTTTGCGAAAGTGTTCCGCAGCCCTGGCCGCGAAATACCGACATACCTCTATGTCCTGCTTGGGATCGGATATCTGAGCATCGTCGTGTTTTTCATCGTCGATTTCTCGCGGCAAGACCGTATTCACTATCTGGATCTCATCGCAGCAACGACCGTCTATGCGGGAATTTTGTACGTCGCGATCGGAGAGATGCTTCTCCGGGGCGGCGCTCTATATCTGACGGAATGGCGTGGCGAACACTGGGCCAAGGAGCTCGACTACGTTTATCTTACCCTTGGCGCCATTGGCCTAGCGATGTCCACGAACCGTCTCGACGTAGTCGACCAAAGATTATCCGTACCGGAATTCGTGGGCCCATTTCTGCTGGCTACGGCGCTCGTCGTCCGGGCGCTAAAAACGCGCGTCGAGATAAATGAATGGAACAAGGCTCCCAAAGCGCCCTGAAACCGTACGCCCCGCGAAGCATTCGCTACCGTTAACCTCTTCTTGGGCAATCAGCATTGATCGGACGCTAGGCAGCTGGCTAGAGTGTCTCCGAGGATCTCTCCCAAGGGCTGATGCCTTGGACGATGTCCTCGTCGAGGAATTTCCTTTCGGCGCCGTCCATACGCTTCTTCATAGCCGATTTCAGATCGGACAAGTTGAGTTGAACGTGAGCCACTTTGCGCCCCATCAAGCCGCCTTTGGCATGTGACGGCGCCGCGTCGAAGCGCATCCACGTCCAGGCGCGAATATCCGCCGAGCGCTCGAACAGGACCCACGATGCGTAAGCGTCTTCGACGTTATCGGCAGCGAGATAGGCAAGCCACCAATGTCTGGCACAGGCTTCCGACCACCGAAGCCGTGCAGCGCATCGGCGCAGATCGGCGCGGTCGGTCTGAACTGGACCGTCCGGCCACGCCTCCGATTCGGGAAGCTCATTACGCACTCCGAGGCCCGCCAGCAAGACACCGCGTCTTTGTCGCCACGCCAGCGGCGACGCCGTATCGGCCGAGGCCTTGGAAGCGAGCCAATCGGCCTTCCCGTTGTAGGCGGCGACGGCGGCAATTTCGAGTAGGTCCCGGTCCGTCCGACAGAAGGCGAAACCCAACAAATCGTCGCGCAGCCCCATCACTTCGGGTGAGTCACCAACGCGGAACGGAATGTGGAGCAGGTCGTCGATGCCTCCGGCGCCGAGGTACCGCGTTGCCTGGACGGATCGGAGTGCACGCCATAGTTCGACCCCGACGGCCGGATCGTGATTCAGCAATGCTTCGCAAAGAGCAAGGTAGGCCGGCTCGGCGAGGTGAACCCGTCGCTTGAAATCGGCCGTAGCTTCGCGATGACCCTGCAGCCATCGTTGAACGATGTCGCGGTGGTGGCGAACCATCAGTTCGATGTCTTCTGCCTCGATGTTCGCAAAGTACAGGCTCGCCCCCGATTTTCGCGCCGCATCGATACGCTCATTGGCCGTATCGAACGCGCGCATCTGCGCGTTGACCAGCGCGTCGGCATTCATCTGCGCACGTAAGGACGCAGCAGGGTCGCCTTGCGTTTCACGCCGCGCGCGAGCGGATACGACGAAAGGAATGAAGCGTCTTTCTGTCCTGTCCACCGTAAGGCTCGACCCTGGATCCGGCGCGGAGAGCTCGCTTGCCATCATCACCAGGTCGAGCATCTCGGCTGCGAGAGCAAGCTCAAAAGGATCGGAGCCGCGCGTTCGCACCGCTTCTAGCAACCGCCAAGGAGCGATCCGCGGCGCGAGTAACTCGAATGGCGAAGCGATTTCCGCCCTGATGAGCGCTCCCGATCCATAATGATTGATCCACTGAGGTGCGCCCGGCTTCCACGACCAATTTTCGGCAGCAAGCCTGCGCCCGAAACGGGCGGCGTCCGCCAAAGTCAGCATTCGAAACAATACGCCGCGAATTCGATCGTCTGATTTCGCGATCTTGCCTGTCAGCCATTCCCACGCGGCATCGCTGAATGCACGCGGATGAACGGACAGCAGCACGATCAAGTCCCTCTGCTTCTTGCTCTCCTCGCCGCCGTATCTAGCAATCAGCAGATCGATCTCGTCGGGGGTCGGGGCTTTCATCACTGCCGTGAAATCCGCGGGTATGGTGGTGAGATCGGCGGCGATTATGCGATCGAACTGCGGCGGCGCGTTGTCCATGTTTGCGATTTCCAGTCTGACCAGATCGCTTGCCACGAATGTTTCCCGACGCGCGTCCCCTTCGCGTGCGCTCAGGCGAAGGTCGCTTGCCGCTTGAGCTTCCGCATCCGCCGCCAGAATGTAGTGATCGCTGGCATGGGCGGCACTGAAATGACGCGCCGCCGCCGAACGTGTGGAGAAACTCCGCAACTTTCGCCTCATAATGTCGGCGAGGAGATCCGGAGCGCAGCGCGCCAGCGCCAGCTCCAGCTGCTCGAAGAACCAATCTTCATCCGTGTTTCCCATCTCTCGATTAAGTTTGTTGACGTCCAATTCGGCCGCCGCGCGCATCAATTCCGCGATCATATCGTTCGGTGGACGAAAAGTGGGATCTAACCAAAGCTCCTGGGTGCGCTGGATCCGATACCGAAGCGAGCATTCCTGGTCCAACAGGGCAAGGTCGGCATGCCGGCGTTCGAGCGCGAACATGCTGCGCGCCGGGTTTGGAAGATAATCCCGTTGATAAATGTAGCGGTCATCGAGCCTGCCGTCGATCGAGCAGGCTGAATTCTCGTCCACCTCGAGCGCGGTCATGCAAAGTAACAGCACCGCGGCCCGTCCTGATAGATTTTCATGAACACCGGGTTCTACGGCCCGCCTCGTGATGTCGTCAGACAGCGTGCGCAGTGCGCGCGCCGTCTCATCCGGGTCTACTTCGTTCAGACAGCAGAGCCACTTGAGCCCCCTCCAGCATTCGCTGTGACCACGGATCGCGAATGCTACCGCGGCAACTTCGAAGCAAGGCATAAATTCGGCAAGCGGAAAACCCTCGATGATAGAGGGTACTGCGGCCTCGAGACTTCCATCATCGCGATCGACTAGATGGAGCTCGACCCCGAGCACCGTCAAAGCGCCCGAAGCGTCGGTTCCGATGCGGGCCCTGTAGCGATCCGCGCGTTGACGCTCGATATCGGCGGAATCGGTGTCCTCGTGGATGTCGCGCGATACGATCGAGAGCCATCTGCGGACGCGCGCAACGATGACATCGAGGGGCCTGCCTACGGCTCTCGGAATGGCGCGCAACGCGTTGACCGCCCACAATCGTGCGGACGTCTGGGAACGTTCGTCCGAATGCTCCACTGTATCGAGCAGCGCTTCCGGAATGTTCGGTGCGAGCATCGCGAGTTCGCGCCGATGGCCGTCCGTGACGTTCTGGGATTGCAACCAAGCGCTGACGAGAACACCTGCGACTGGAGTTTGCGCGGAGTGCTGCCGCTCGACGAGGATCGATACTGCAGCCCGCAAGATCTCTGCGCGCTGATCGAGGCCCGCGATCGGATCAAGCCACTCGTTCGCCTCCGCTTCGATCTCCTGAAAACTCCCTGCACTCGCGTCGTCCAGTCTCGCCAGCAGAGCCGCACCAAGCGCATGAGCGACGACAGTCGGGTCAAGGGTTATTCGGCCGGCGGAACCCGCGATCGCAAAACGTCCGTCAATTACATCGCTGAGCCGAGCGTAGACCTGACCTTCGGTTAAATCGGGCCTACTGGCCGTTTCGCTGAGGGTCTTCAGCGAATAGTCCGAGATGCCTTGCCTATGACGGTGCGCGATATCCGCGAGCCAGGCGCGCCAATCGGTCTCGCTGAAGGATTTTCCGGCCCGGTATCCGAAGCTGTCGCGCCCATATTCCCACAACAGGCGATGCACGGTAACCTGGCCGGCCTCGACGAGCTTGGCACGAAAGCGGATTACGAGCTTGAACAGTCGCGGTATGCTGGCGAGCTCCACCAGATCCTCATGCAGGTCGCTTCGCTCGAGACCTTCGAATGCGAGCATGCGGTCGAACTCGCCTGCCGGCGTCAGCTCGTAGGGATCAACCGCGATTGTTATGGCAGGAACTGCAAGCCCGCGAAGCTCCGATAGCCTTTCTTCGAAGTGGTGCCTGCGCGTCGTGATCATTACCCGCACGCGGCCTTCGAACGCGGGGCCTTGCAGCGACTTGAGGAGCGGCAGCCACGGCACCGACGGCTCCTGGTTCAGTCCATCCAGCAGTATGGTGACGACGGCACCCTCTTCGGGTGGACGCTTCAGCAAGAGTTCAAGCCGGCGCAGCCAGTGCTCGACGTCCCGAACTCCCGCGAGATCATGCAGGCGCTTGGCAAGGATCTCCTTCACGCCGGATTCCGAGATACCGACAGACGGCGCCAGCGCCGACGAAGGCACGATGAGCACGATGGGCTGGTCGGCCTGACGATCCCTAAGCCAATCCAGAGCGCTCCAGGTCTTTCCGACCCCATCATACCCTATCACTGCAGCTGGCGCGTCGCCGCGGGCAGCCCCTTGCCACCACCCATCCAGCTCCGAATGAACTTTTTCTCTAGTGATTTTGTTCGGCTGCGCTCCGCCAGCAGCGTCTTGACCGAGCTCCGCTGTTGATGTCCGCGGCGAGTTCCATATGTCGTGGAGTTTGCGATGCGACCGAACATGCAGCGTTTCGAATCCGAGGCTCCATACCTGCAGATTCCTTTTTAACGCTTCGATTGCGTCGTAAGCGGCGGGCTGCAGCGCTCGTGCGCTATCTGCCGCCTTCTCTGATATGTGCAGATCTACGAGATCGGAATGCCCCGCACACAGAGCGGCCAACGGCGCTAAATCTGTATCGGACCAGTCCAAAATGATGATCGGAACGCCGATGCGTTCCCCCTTCTGAATGAGATCGTGCGCAAGCTGTTCGGGAACGCTGCGCGTGGCGACGAGAATCCAGGCCTCGAGCCCTTCGTCCCGGGCCAAGGCATGATCGATCTCGCCGAGCAACTCGCGATCGCTCAGGGCTGTGGTGTCGGCGTATTTCTTCGCCTCCAGTCGGAGGCGGCGCCCCTCCTGCCCTGCAGTACCTGCATCTCCCCCGTGCTGGAACCCTGACCGCGCCAAATGCAACGAGATGTCGACAAGGCGACCGACCAACGCGGTCGCGAGCGCTTCCAGTTTGTGGCCGCCTTTTTCGGCCTGCAGCTCTAATTTCAGCTCTCTTTGGTGGACCAAGTCGGAAGATTTCAGCGTCATGGGAGCAGAGACGGCCTATGGGAAGATTCGAGGCCGGACTCTATGCGCTTTTTGCCGGCGTGCACATCTCAACACTGCAGATCGTCCAGCGTAGCCCGGCGAATGCCTAGGTGCGCGGAAGCACAGGACATTGCGGTAGATCCGCCCAGTTGAAGATGTGGGCTCGCGCAGCAACGAAATTGGTAGGATCACGTCCGCTTCAACGGACACTCGCGCATTGTGCCGCAACACGGCCGGCCCTGCATGGAACGCCAGAACCGCTCGGCCGCGGCGCGCCTTTCGTGCTCGAGAACGATCGGACAACTGAAACGGTGGCAATCTCGTCGGAGGAGAGTATTGTTTCGCCTGTCCTTGCGACCGCAAAGGCAAGCACTGCGCCCGTTTCTCAGCAACCCGGTCGCCCGATTGATTTTGTATAGGCTCGCCGCTATGGGACCGATATCGAACTCAACCGCTTCGCGATATGCATGCAGCAGTCCGAGAGTATCCGCCGCCGCTTCGGCAAGGAGTTCGATTTCGCCTGCTTCTCCATGGGATATTTGAGCGCCTGCTGGCCAGAATCCGCTCTGGGCGGCAGTCTCCTGACATAGCAGGAAGCCGTGCAGCTTCCGCCACCATGCTTCCGCAGTCTCTCGCGTGATGCCCTCTCCGGCGCGAAGGCCAAGACAGAACGAACCGTCGTCGTTGATGTGTCGATCGGGGCACGAGGTCGGCAGCATCTTGCCGCTCACCCGCTCGAACACCTTCACCTCGTGAGCGAGATGGATGACGACGAGTTCGAACAAGCGGGTAAAGGCGCCGCTACTGCGGGTTAAGACCGCGTCGATCTCGGCCTGGCGTCCATCGACCAACCGTAATTCAGCCCAGTCCGGCGCGTTGAGGACCAGTGCGGCAATGGACATTGCTGAACGTTAAACACGCTTCGGGGAGATGACATGCGAACGTGCTGACGGTTCGCTACGAAGGATCTGAACCGTCGGAGATTGCGGGGCTGCGAGCAGATCACTTGCGGCATCAAACGACATCAGCGGACCCGAAGCGAATACCTTGCGCACCATCGGTTCGGCCACCCGCTGCGCGACAGGCCCCAACCGAATACCACCACCTTCGATGCCTTGTTGCGTCCGTTCGGCATCAATAGTTGCCCTGCTGGCGGCACAGCGGACGCTGTCGTCGCCGCGGTAACCGAGCCGCGTCATCGGCGTGGGACCGTACTCGACGCCGACCGCGAGATCGATGTCCGCGTCCGAACCGACGGCTTCCAGGCATAGGTCGAAGGAAGATCGCATCGCGGTCGCGCATATCACAGCCTGCCGTACGGACTTGGGAGCGTCGTCGACACGCTCGCTTTCGGCGACGCATCCGTGAATGCAGTCGCCGATGAAGCGGATGCGCTTGCCCTCGAAATCCTCTTTCAGGACGGAATTGAGCTCCTCTCTGATCACGTGGACGGTCGTCACTGCCTTGCGGATTTCATCGGCGCCACCTTCGATTGCGTCATCGACGAAGCGGGTGAAGCCGTCGATGTCTGCGAAGATCGTCGCCATTCCCATCCGAACCGATTTCGCCGGCGTCAGATCTGCGAATTTCACGTTGGAAAGGGGCAGCGTCGGCCGCTTGAAATGGAAGATGGGTTCGACAACGTCGGTGGCGATTTCGGCCACTCGGCGATCTAGTTTGTCGAATGCGAAATTGCGCACCGCTTCGGCGACATATGATTCGTCCAGGACGTCTCTGCCTGCCGATTTTCTAACCGCACCCGGTTTCGCGCGCCGCTGCGCGGCATCCGTCAGGAAGATACCTTCCTCTTGTTCCGCGGCAGCGAGCTTGGCAGCGTGGTTTGCCGGGCGGCCGAGAAACAGGGTGTCCTTTTCGTGCGAACGTCCCGTCGTCATCGCGAGGCAACGGCCATGATCGATGCCGAAGCGAATGCGTGAAGGAAAACCATGAGCTTGGCCCAGTTTTTCGGCCGCCTCCGCGAGCTTGCGGGCGAGCGCGACAGCCTTTGCGATTTGCGCTGCAGGGTTGCCGGCTGGAGACGTGACCACGGCGTGGAGCCTGGCGCCATGGTAATCGATGCGGTCACCATCGTCTCCGTCGACGATGGCATCCCAGACGCGGTAGTGCATGCTCAAGAACCGAAGGAGCTTGCGGTGCGACGCCTCCGTCTCGACGCCGCTTTCCGCGACGAGATCATCAAAATCCAGCAGCTGCCCATAAAGATGGGCACCTTCCACGAGGAACGCTTGGCGCACCGGCAGCCGGCTGATCAGACCGCTCTTCGTGACACTGGCGAACGCCTTTGCCGAGTCCAGAGCGATGTTGCCGTCGACGGTCGGGACCGTCTTCATGTGTTCGCGAATTCTGGTCTTCGCGCGATCCGCATTCCATGACATCGATGGCTCCATCAGATGCAAAAGACGTCGAATTCGACGCCGTGCTTGACTTCCACCTTCGATGGGCCCCGGAAGGTTGAGGGGTCGACGCCGGCGCGAACGATCAGTTCGCGCAGCACGGGACTGAGGCGGATGTGACCGAGCTCAGGCGACTTCGCCTGCTCATACCTGGCCGCCGTGTTGACGGTCGCTCCCAGAACCGTGACGGCGATCCGGTTGTCGGCGCCGAAATCTCCGAAGGAAACGTCGCCAGCGTGGAGGCCGATCCGGATCCCGAGGTCCAGATGATGGTCTTGGAAATATCGGCTCGTCTGCTCAACGATGGACATGGCGCACTTGACGACTGCAGGAGGTTCGAGCTGCTCGCGCTCCGGCGTGTCGATGAACCAGTATCCCATCGCGCCGTCGCCCATGAGTTTGTCGACTTGGCCGCCGGCTTTCCTGATGCTATCGATCTGGATCGTCGCCAGCGCGCGTAGATGCTTCGCCACTTCGATCGGATCCTTTTCGGCCGACCAGACGCTGAAATTGGCGATATCGGCGAAGTAGACGATCGCGCGGCGCCGCTGAATCGCGGACGTCTGCCCTGATGCAGCGATCTTAACCAGACCCAGTGCATCGCCGTCGGTGAACCGCCGCAGCAGCAATTCTTGGTCGGTCGCCGAGCTTCGGAGCTTCGAACGCCCCTGCGTTGCTTGCTCCAGTTTCTCGTTGACCACGCTGGCCAGGGTCAGGATCCAGGCAATCCTTTCAGGCCCATCTAGGCTCTCTTGGAAGGCGGCGTCTATCCGAAGCAACTTCACCGGACCGCGCGCCTTGATCTCGGCGGTCCGTGCCGCGTTCTTCTTGGAGAGGAAATGCAAGAGACCCTGCTCGCCGACCATCTCGCCGGCGTGACGGAAAGTGACGTTCTGTTCGTCGGAGCGCACCTCCACTTGGCCGCTCAGGATGAGCCAACATTCCTGCACCCGGCCGCCGTGACGACAGATGATCTCGTCCGCCACCAGTTCGGCAACGCCACAGAGTGGGTCGCGCGAGAGCGCGGCGCGGATCACGTCCGGCTCGGGACAATGTTGTTGAAGGAACCTATCCAACTGCTGGTCGATTTCGGGTGAGAACACCATAATAAGCCCCCGTCGGCGTCCGCGAATCCGCTCTTGGATCATGGAAAATACCGCCATACCGAACTTATCCGATTCTTGCCGATAGTCAAGGACAGGATATGATGCTACTCCGAACTTGGAAAAAGAGTGGAGGAGTTCGCGCGTGGCCGATACGATCCGCGATCGCATCAAGTCTCTGAGAAAAAAAGCAAAATTAACGCTCGACCAGTTGTCCGAGCAGGCTGGTCTAAGCAAATCCTACCTTTGGGAGTTGGAAAATCGCGAGTTGCCCCGTCCCTCGGGCGAGAAATTGGTCGGGTTGGCGAAGGCGTTGGACGTGACTGTCGACTACCTGCTGGGCGGAGACCCGGCAGAGAAGCTGGAAGCCGCCGAAGACAAGGCCTTCTTCAGGGAATATCAGGCGATGTCGCCGGAAGCGCGTGCCCGGTTGCGACGGCTGGCCAAGGCGCTGGACGAGTAGGCAATGGACTTCGAGAACTGGGGTCCGCAGCGGTGGGCGAACCACTTCAATCAGATGCTGAATTTGGTGAACCCGCCAGGCCGGTATCGTTTCGACGTCGGCAAGCTCGCTATCGAGACATCGAGATCCTTGTTTCCGGCCGATCCCATCACGCAGGTGTCGGAAGAGGAACTCGACGGTTTCGTCGGCGCATTGATTCCGGCGGAGTCTCGCAGCAGATGGGGCATCGTTTACGGGACCGGACAGTCTTCCGGCCGGCGTAGATTCACATTGGCCCACGAATTCGGCCACTATCTGCTTCATCGAAGGAAATATCGGAACGGTATCCACTCCAGCGAAGCCGATATCGACGGTCGGACCAAATTCGAGGTCGAACGGGAAGCCAACGAATTTGCTTCGTGGCTGCTGATGCCGCTCGACGATTTCAGAGAACAGGTCTTGCCCAAGGACAAGCCGGACTTCGAGGTCTTGGGACGATGCGCCGATCGCTACGAGGTGTCGCTCGTCGCTGCCGTTTTGCGATGGCTGCGCTTCACCGAGATACGGGCGCTTCTCGTTGCATCGGTCGATGGGTTCGTGAAGTGGTCCTGGTCCAGCAATCCTGCGCTCGTTAGCGGCGCCGTTATCCGCACTAGCCGCGGACCTGTCCCTCTGCCCCCGGGATCTGCGGCGGGTCAGGATTATTTTACGCCGGAAGCGCGCGCGGGCATACAGCATGAAGCCGGCGTCTGGTTCAACGAGCGAGTGCGCGAGCTCACGTTCCGGAGCGAGAAGTACGATACCACTTACACATTGCTCCACTTGGGCGACGCGGAGCCGCGGCGCTGGTTCGGCGATGAGACCCATCTCGAGGATACTTACGAACGCTTTATGAGAAACCCCTAGGAGGTGCGACGACTAGGTAACGCGCCTTGCGCCGAATTGGCCTTGAAATAACGCTCAAGGAGCGCCTCCAGCCGGTCCGCAGCCAGATCTGCGATCTTGCCGGGATGCGGCGCGTGCGCACGTTCACGTTCTGAAAAAGTCGCAGATGCGCGAAATCAGTGTTCGCCCCTTCTTCGATGCGCCGGCTTCGATCACGACGTTGACCACCTCGGGCGGCTCGCCAGCTCTAAACAAGGTCGCAGACAACTGCAGGGAGCTGCGCAGTAGAAGTCGCGCCACGATGAGCACGACGAAATTCACGCCCACATCATGATCTTCGACGATGTCATACATGGACTTGATGTCGGAAGTGCTGGGAACGGGCTCGAAGGATGGATGGGAATGCCATTCGCCGATGTAGTTGAAGCGACGATAGTCGTTGCCGGTTCGCACGAAAAAATCGTCCAGGAATTCCCGACTATGCTTCGGATCACGAACGAAATGGACGGCCGAGCCACCGGTCCGCTGCACCGATGCTTCGACGATTCGGAATGTTTCTCCTTCAACATGCTCCCCGACGAGAACACCGCCAATCTCGTTCCGCCTACCACGCATTTCACATTTGAGCAGGTCCACGACCTGGCGGGGCAGAAGTAGTTCCATCGAGTTTATCCTTGAGCAGCGCAACCAGCGCAGCGAATTCGGCGGCAGTCTCCTCGCTCGACAGTTCTTTCGTCGGCGGTTCGGGTGGAGGCGGACCAACGTCGATCGGAAAAGTTTCAAAGGGTTGCGAAAATACGGAGCCGACGCCGAGGCCGATAGCATAGACGGAATACGGAAACATTGATGGCGTTCGACCGATCAGAAGATCCAAGGCGAACCTAGCGGCGTGCGCAGCGATTGCCGATACATCCGCATCGTCGGCGATCAATGGCTCGGCCCCGTCAGGGTTGGCCTCATAGGGCCTGGCAGGCCTTGCGGGCGGCGCGCCGCGCTCACCGAACCAATTCTCGATGGCTCGCCGCATGTATGGTGGAGAAGGTTCCAGACCTGGCCGAGATCTGGCGATCAACCCGCCGATCCCGCCGCCGAAAACCTCGGCCCACAGGATAGGCTTATTCGCCGCGGCGCCCACCGCCGAGACCAGGTTCAGTACGTTAGGATCTGCAGTCGCGTCGATGATCAGGTCACATTGCGAGATTCTGCTCAGCATTGCCTCGGCGCTTTCGTTCGCCTCTTGCGCCGCCAGCCTGGCACGCCACTGGATCACGTCGGCCGAAGGATTTACCATTTGCAGGCGCCTAGCCAGCGCCGGTACCTTATGGGCTCCCGCATCCCGCCAATCCAGGTCGTTGCGTACGAAGTTGTCGGGGAGAAGAATGTCGTCGTCGATGAGAAGAAACTGCGCGACGCCGGCTCGCGCGAGCATACTGCCGACCTTGCTGCCCAATGAGCCGCAGCCAATCAACCCTACTTTCTTGTCAACGAGAGCAGCATGGTCCGCGTCCAGGCGTGCCAGATCGGGCTCGGCCTGAAGGATGGCGACCTCTATGACGGCATTATGTTCATGATCTAGGAAATAGACGCTCAATTGGGTCCCATGGACGACGAGCGCATGGCTTCCTTTCAGTGGCGCGCCCAAGGCAGCGAAACAGCTCCCGAAAGCATCGAGGCTCACGGTCGAAGGCGGTCCATCGCTTGCGGGCCAGCGGCAAATCGGGATTTCGCGCTGCATGTATTCGCTTGCCAGCTGGCTCGGCACGCTTTGATCCGCCCAAGACGTCTCCTCCGAGAACTTCACACTCTCGACCACGTGAACGACGGCCTCCTTGTGGTAGATCGAGACCAGACTTGCGGTCAGTGGAATGCGCAGCGGAAGCTGTTCGATGAAGGCTTGGAAAGCTCGCGTAACGACAAACCGGCTGTATCGGGAGCGAAGTTGCTGACCGAGCGTTTCCGCGTGCCGTGATGGCGCAAATCTCCTTTCGCCTCCGGTAGGACGCTCGAGCTGAAGAAGCCTATGACAGCTCTCGATCAGGTCCTTTCCCCCGAGGTCAGGTGTCCAGGTGTCAGGTCCATATTCGAGACAGAGCTCGCCGCCGGCGCCGAACTGATGTGACGACCACCTGGTACCATCGCCGCGCGGAAACACCGACGGCGGGGTATGCGGAAACATGTCCGGATACTGCAGATAGATCGGATAGATCCGCCCGCCGGCCTCGATCTCCGCATCCAGCACCAGCCGAAGCCGATCGTCGAACCGCCAAGTCGTGGTGGAAAACCAGTCGACCGTCTGAGCGAGAATTTCGATTACCTGCCGCTCGGCTCGGAATCTAGCCACGTCGGTAAGGTACCACGTCACGCAAATCCGCCAGGCTTGGTGGGCCCGGTCGGGCGGTCGGGGAAACTTAGCGGCGTAGAAGCGGACGAAGCCGGCTTCAGGAGCGGCACTGCCGCTGCTGCCTTGATTGCCCGAGCGGTCTTGTCGTCCTTCCCCGACATCTCGTTCAGCGCAGTGTCGTAGTCGAGGCTACCGCGGATGCGCATGTCGCCGAATATGGCATGCACGCCATGGCTGCACTTTGAATATGCGTTTTTGCCGATCGCGGTCTGATTGGCCTTGCAGCGCCCTTGTTCGCGTTCGGCTTCCAGAATTCCGCGACTCACCGAACAGCGCACCAGGGCACCCTTCATTCCAAGACGCGTGACTGTTACGGGCCCGTACTCGAAACCGATCTGAAGGCCCAAGCTCGACGCATCGGTGCCCTTCTCCTTCAACCTCTTCAATGCGAGGTCGAAGCTGCTGCGCATCGCGGCGGCGCAGAGCGTCATGTTGCTGATGGTTTCGACCGCGTCCGTGGTTTGGGCAGTTCCCTCGGCCAAAAGGCCGTGGATGCAGTCGCCGATATATCTGACCTTGCGTCCCTGAAAATCTTCGTGAAGAACGGCGTCGAGTTCCGACCGCAGCACATGCAGCGCTCTGACGACGTGTTTGGCACCCGCGTCCGTACCGATGTTGGCGCCGACGTACGCCGTGAAGCCGTCCAGGTCGCCGTAGATCGATGCCGCATCCTGACGTCGCGAATTCTTGACGGATAGAGCCTCGATATCAAGGGTCGAGAAAGGAGGCGTGTGTCCGGAAAAGACGAAATCGCCGATGGGATTGTTCTTCAGGTCCTCGGCCCATTCCTTCACGATGCTGTCGACGGTCACGTCCAGCTTGGCCGCGGCCTTACTCGCCGCGATTTCGTCGGCGGTCAGCGGCGTCGTATCAACATCACGCGCTTCTGGCAGACCGATGGCCTTCCGAGCTTCGTTGGTCAGGAAGATGCCGGGTGCCGACCCGCCGCCTGACCGCTTGGCGGCGTAGTTGGCGGGCGGCCCCAGAAACAACGGTTCGCGGTGACCTCTTCGACCATTGTTGACGGCGAGCGCCTTGCCCGTGTCGATGCCGACCCGCACCTTGGCTGCCGGGTGATCCGCATCCTCGCCCGTGCGCGCCAGGACATCGATGATCAGTTGCGCGGTGGCGACTGCCCGATGCACGCGCTTGGCCGCATCGTCATACGGCTTGGGGAAGACCGTATGGAGACGTTGATTGTGGAAATCGACGAAGATCGACCCGACAGCGCCGATGATGCGGTGCGCAGCGCGGTAATGCATGTTCAGAAAGCGAAGGGTCCGCTTGTGGCAGACCTCGCCTTCCACACCGGTGACATTCAGCAGATCACGCAGGTTGAGAATGTCGGCATAGACATGGACGCCATCGACGCGGTAGGCGGTCGAGCCGGAAAGCCCCGACAGGTCCGTCTCGCGGACATACTCCTTGATCTCGATGTCCTTGAGCGGTAGTGCGTCGATCTTCGCGTCGATGCGCTTGGTCGCACGATCCTTATTCCAGGTCCCCATGCCTTCAGCTGCTTTCTCGACAGATATCGCCCGTGGTTGCCTTCACCCATTGGCCATCGAGAATAAGTAAGTAGCAAAAAGGCAATTTCCAGAGCCGCGCGCTATCGCACTTTTTTGGCGAAAATGTTTTGACTTTTCGGGCGCCGGCTCAAGTGCGTATTCGGCATAAGCTCAGCATCCGACACCCGCGGTCGGGATCGGATCCACTAAGCGCCGGCCGAACGCTGCCTCTTCGCGGCTTCGGCCGCGAAGGCATCCGAGATCCTAGTTGGTCGTCGGCGCGGCGTGAAAAAATCAAGGTTTACTCCACGTCGTCGTCAACCTTCACCGGCGAGACTTCCTGAAAGCTGGGATCGTCGAGTCTCAGGCCGGGCTAAGCGGCATCTGAATAACCTGCCAGGCATGTGAAATTCGGTTGCGCACGAGCGAGCGCAACGCACCATCACCTTGTGGTAGCTATCGGGTAGCTACGAGAGCCCGCCGCCTTCCGGTGTTTTCTCTAAATATTTGATTTGTTTGGTACAGTTGGGTGGGCTCGAACCACCGACCTCCTGTTCCACAGACAGGCGCTCTAACCAACTGAGCTACAACTGCATCCTTGCGAGCCGCCTCGGGGAGCGCCTTGAACGGGCCGAGAACCAAGGGGGCTGAACGGGGCGGAAACTAGGTGCAACGGCCGTTTTTGGCAAGGCCGCAAACGGGCAGAATCGCCCCTCAAACAACGTTATTTCCAAAGGAAAACCCGGACCTCACGGCCCGGGTTTCTTGTTCTTGGGCATGGTCTTATCGGAAAACCGCTTCGCACTTTGCGCTCACGCGGCTCTTCGGTCCGGATCATGCGGCGTCAATTCAAGGCCGCTTCGCTTAAGCCGCGGGCGGGTAGAACTTCGAGGCAGAGGCCTTGATCGGCTCGGCGGTCGCGGTGGCAACCCGCTGGCCGATCTCAGCGAGCTCCTTGGCCTGGGCCTGGAAGGTCTCGATCTGCTTGCGGGTGTGGCCGGTCCACAGCTCCAGCGCTTCCGACGGCGACTTGAGGCTGAACAGCTCCTGGGCGAAGTCCAGCTGGGCCGTGGTGTTGGCCTTCATGAACTCCACCAGCTTGGCGCTGTACTCGCTCGCGCCCTTGCTGGCGGTGGTGAATACGGCCTCGACGGTGCCGTTGTGGGTTTCGGCAGCGTCCTTGAACTTGGCGTAGCTCTCGCGGGCCTGCGAAACGCCCTTTTCGGCGAACGCACGCATCTGCTCGGGGACCTCGAACGGAATGATCGAGGCAGAAAACGGATCAGTCGCACCTGTCATGGTTGTCCCTCACGATAATGAAAAAACGGAGTGAGCCTTCTGGCGCGCCCGCCGGCCCGATCGGGGCCATAAGTTGGCGGGTACGGAGACTGGAAACACGAAACAAACGAGATGGCTCGCCCAGCGACGCAACCATCTCTGCCTAATATGTCAACATTGTGCACCGCAATGTGATTGGAGGGCGCCTGCGAAAATTTAATCTCGGAGAGGATGAAGTTCCTAGGGAGGTGAACCCGAGGTTGAGGGCGCGCATAGCGTGAACCAGAGGGCGATCCGCTCCCTCTCCCGCTTGCGGGAGAGGGCTGGGGAGAGGGTGCGTCCGCAGCGGGACAATCCCGGTGGGGAGAGAGCCCTCACCCGACGCGCTCTTCGAGCGCGTCGACCTCTCCCGCAAGCGGGAGAGGTGACCGCCCGCGGCCCAACCGGTTCAAGCCAAAATCATCCAGCTCTAGTGCTTGCCCCCGCGAATCCTGCGGATGCGACCCGGGCTGCCGCTTGCGGGTTCGGCAGCATTAAGGTTATCGCGGCTTTAGGTCTTTGCCTCTAGGCCGGACCGTGGACCTGCCGGCGCCTGCGGGCGATACTAACCCTTTCTTAAGGCTGTCATTCCCGGCAGCCGCCCCACCTGAAGCGTGACAGCGAGATACAAGCCGGTTGGATGACTAGTTCTGATTTCCAGGTGCGAGGCGTGGGCGATCCGCGGCTGGCCGTGCACGCGACCTCTGCGCTGCCCGCCTGGCTCTGGTCGATCGACGGCGCGCGCGTGCTCTGGGCCAATCCAGTCGGCGCAAAGTTCTTCGGCGCGGCCCATGCCGCAGCGCTGGCGCAAAAGCCCTTCGGACCGGCGGACGTCCATCGCCGCCAGATTGTCCGCCTCGCGCGCCAGCTGGCTGCCAACGGCACGGTGCGGCTCGAGCGGCTGCGCGGCTTCGGCGCCCCGCTCGGCACCCTGATGACCTGCGCCTGCGCGCGGCTCGCATTCGCCGACGGCGGCCATTTTGCCGAAAGATATGGCGTGCTGGTCACCGCGATGGATCCGGCCGGCCGCACCATGCCGCTGGTCGAACGCCTGCACCGGCTGGTCGAGGGCGCTGCGGTGCCGATGGCGGCGTTCGCGCCCGACGGCCTGTTCGCCGGCGCAAGCGATGCCGCCCGCCCGCTGCTCGGCTTTCGTGATCTCGTCGAGGCCGGCCTCGAGCAGGCGCGACGCGATGCGTTGGCCCAGGGCAGCGCCCGGATCCCCATCGGCATCGGCCAGATGGTGCTGCAACGGGTCGGAGTTGGTGCAGATATCGGTCTCGTCGCGCTGATCGAGCCCGCCCCTGTGCAAGCCGCGCGCGAGGCTGCACCCGAGACTGCAGAAGAGATCGTGCAGGCCGCGCCACAGCAAGACGTCGCAATGCAAGCTGCTTCATCCGCGCCGCCAGATAACGAACAGCCGGCGCAGGCGAACGAGATGCCGTTCGGTATCGCACTGTTCGATGCGTTCGCCGAGCCGGCCGACGCGCCGGCGCCGACCGAGACGATCGCGGAAGTGCCCGCGCCGCCCGCAAGCGACGCAGCGCCCGACGTCGCGCCGGTCCAGGACGCCGTCCAAGAAACTGTTCAAGAGCCTGTCCAAGAAGCGATCGAAGACCCGATCGAAGCTGCGCCCAAAACTCCGGTTGAAAACCTGGCCGAGGCCATCGTGCCGCCCCAAGCTGAGCCGAATACAGCGGGCATGGTCGAGCCGCCGTCGGGCCATGCGGAGCCGTCCGCACCGCGTCAGCATCCGCTGCGCTTCCTGTGGCAGATGGATGCGGAGGGCCGCTTTGTGCTTCTCTCGGGCGAGTTCATCGGCCTGATCGGCCCGCGCACGGCCGCCGGCTTCGGCCGCCCCTGGCGCGAGATCGCCGACGCGTTCGGCCTCGATCCGGAGGGGCAAGTCGCGGCGGCGCTGGCCAGCCACGACACCTGGGCCGGCATCACCGTGAACTGGCCGGCCGACGGCGGCGAGCACCTGCCGGTCGAGCTCGCGGGGCTTCCCGTCTATGACGGGATGCGCAATTTCGCAGGCTTCAAGGGTTTTGGCGTCTGCCGCGATCTCGACGGCCTCAACCGGCTCGATGCGCTGCGGCGCTTCGAGCTGCTCACCGAGCCGGAGGTGCCGCAGAGCTTGTCTGCCGAAGTGATCGAGCCGGATCCCGAGCCGGAGGCGCCGCCTCCACCGATCGAGCCGCCGGCACCTAAGCCTGAGCCTGAAGCTGAACTGCCCGAACCCGTCACCGCAGCGAATTCACACCCAACCGGTCTGGAAACATCCGTGGAAACGCCTCCCAATGTCGTGCCGTTCCGAGCGCCCGGCGATACGAGATCGCCGACGCTGACGCCGGTCGAGAACAGCGCGTTCAACGAGCTCGCGCGGCAATTGTCCGAGCGCCTCGAACGCGACCGAGAGACGATCGCGGCGGAAACGTCCGAGCCGCTGGCGACGGCGATTGCGTCCGAACCGCCGATGCCGGCGCGGGAAGCGCCGCAACGACCGGCCGAATGGCTGAGCGAACCTACACCGCCCGCACGCGGCCACAGCCCGCGCGACCGCGCACTGCTCGACCTGCTGCCCACGGGAATCTTGATCTACCGGCTCGACCGCCTGCTCTACGCCAACCCCGCCTTCCTCGCGCGCATGGGCTATGCCGATTTGAGCGCGCTGGAGGATGCCGGCGGGCTCGATGCGCTCTATGTCGAGCCCGGCGTGTCCGCCGCCAGCAGCACGTCGCAAGCAGGCACCCCGGTGACGATCAGCGCGACGGTGGCGAACGGTGAAGCGCCGCTCGCGACCACCGAGGCGCATCTGCACACGATCGACTGGGATGGCCTATCCGCACATGCGCTGATCTGCGCGCTGCCGCAGGCTGCGCCCGTTGTCGCCGCACCTGTCATCGCCGAACCGGTTGCAACGGCCCCCGTCGCTCCCGAGCCGGAGCTCGAGGCCGGCGATGCAGAAGCAGAAGATCTCGCCGCGATCCTCGACACCACGGCCGAAGGCATCGTCATGTTCGATGCCGAAGGCAACATCCACGCCTGCAACCGCAGCGCCGAGGCGCTGTTCGGCCATGACGGCGAAGCCTTGCTGCAAACGAATCTGGTGACGCTGTTCGCGCCCGAGAGTCAGCAAATCGTCGTCGACTATCTCGACAGCCTGAAGAATCAGGACATATCGAGCCTGCTCGACCATGGCCGCGAGGTGCTCGGACGCGAGAAGAACGGCGGCGTCATTCCGCTCGCAATGATCATGGGCCGCACCCGGCCCGACGGCCCGAACTTCTTCGCAGTGTTCCGCGACCTGTCGCAGAGCAAGCAGGGCGAGAGCGAGCTGACGCGGGCACGCCATCTCGTCGACGGCGCGGCCAACGCCAAGGCCGACATGCTGGCGCGGATCAGCCACGAGATCCGCACGCCGCTCAACGCCATCATTGGTTTTGCCGAAGTGATGATCTCCGAGCGCTTCGGCACGCTCGGCAACGAGCGCTACGGCGAATACATGAAGGACATCCGCGCCTCCGGCGAGCGCGTGATCACCATCATCGACGATTTGCTCGAGCTCTCGCGCATCGAGACCGGCAAGCTCGACCTCACCTTCGCCAACCTCAACCTCAACGACCTGGTCGAAGCCTGCGTCGTGGTGATGCAGCCGCAGGCCAACCGCGAACGCATCATCATCCGCACCTCGCTCGCCCATGCGCTGCCGCAGGTGACGGCGGACGCGCGCGCGTTGCGGCAGGTCACCATCAACCTGATCTCCAACTCGATCAGGCTCGCCAGTGCCGGCGGCCAGGTCATCGTCTCGACCGCCCTGAATGACCGCGGCGAGGTTGCGCTGCGCATCCGCGACACCGGTCATGGCCTCTCCGAGCGGGAAGTCGCGGCCGCGATGGAGCCGTTCCGCACGCCGCCGCCCGGCGATGCCTCGGACAGTTCGGCCCTCAGCCTGTCGCTGACCAAGGCGCTGGTCGAAGCCAACCGCGCCCGGTTCAACATCAAGAGCGCGGCCAACACCGGCACGCTGATCGAAGTGGTGTTCGCACCGACGCTGGAACGGGCGTAAGCACGAAATGCGGTATCAAGTCGGGCGATGACGCTTGAGTGTGTGGCGCATAGCTTCCACCACATCGTCGTCCCGGCGAAGGCCGGGACCCATACCGCGGAATCTATCGATTGCGCACGGTGTTAGTCCCGCAACGACGTGTCTTCGCCAAATTCAATTCGGTGGTTATGGGTCCCGGCCTTCGCCGGGACGACCCGCGTTGAGAGAGCTCGCCAGCTAGAAGCAGCGCAAACAAAAAGGGCACGGCTCGCGCCGTGCCCTTTCGCATTCACACTGGGCTGCTCAGCTATAGATCTCGAACAGGCCGGCGCCGCCCTGGCCGCCGCCGATGCACATGGTCACCACGCCCCACTTGGCCTTGCGGCGCGCTCCTTCCAGGAGGATGTGGCCGGTGAGACGTGCGCCGGTCATGCCGAAGGGATGGCCGATCGCGATCGAGCCGCCGTTGACGTTGTACTTCTCGGGATCGATGCCGAGCTTGTCGCGGCAATACAGGCACTGGCTGGCGAAGGCCTCGTTGAGCTCCCACAGATCGATGTCGTCGATCTTCAGGCCGGTGCGCTTCAACAGCTTCGGGATCGCAAACACCGGGCCGATGCCCATCTCGTCCGGCTCGCAGCCGGCGGTGGCCCAGGCGACGAAGCGGCCGAGCGGCTTGAGGCCGCGCTTCTCGGCATCCTTGGCTTCCATCAGCACCACGGCAGCGGCGCCGTCGGAGAGCTGGCTGGCATTGCCGGCGGTGACGGACTTGCCGGGGCCTTTCACCGGCTCGAGCTTGGCGAGGCCTTCCATCGTGGTCTCGGGCCGGTTGCACTCGTCACGATCGACGACGTAGTCGACGATCGACTCCGCCTTGGTCGCTTTGTCGACCACTTTCATCTTGGTCTTCATCGGGACGATCTCGTCCTTGTACTTGTTCGCCTGCTGGGCCGCGGCCATGCGGCGCTGCGATTCCAGCGAGAACTCGTCCTGATATTCGCGGCTGACCTTGTAGCGCTCCGCGACAATGTCGGCGGTGTCGATCATCGCCATGAAGATGTCGGGCGCAACCTTCAACAGCTCCGGATCCACCGCTTCCTTGGGCAGAGGGCCGCCCGGAATCGAGATGCTCTCGACGCCGCCCGCGACGATGCAATCGGCGCCGTCGGAGCGGATCGAGTTCGCGGCCATGGCGATGGTCTGCAGGCCCGAGGAACAGAAGCGGTTCACCGACACGCCCGCGGTGGTCTTCGGCAGACCCGCGAGCAGCGCCGCCTGGCGGCCGATGTTCGGCGCGCCATGGGCGCAATTGCCGAGATAGCTGTCCTCGACATAGTCCTTCTCGACGCCGGCGCGGTCGACCGCATGTTGGATGGCGTGCGCCGCGAGGCTCATCGGCGCCGTGATGTTGAACCCGCCGCGGCCGGACTTCGCCAGCCCTGTGCGCGCATAGGAAACGATGACGGCTTCACGCATTGTTTTCTCCCTTTTCGAAACGATTTTGAACGGAGCGTCCTCGCGCCATTGGTACACAAAGTTGGGCGGCGGCGGGAGAAATAAAGCGTGGCGAAGCCTCAACAAAAACGCCGCCCTCGCAAAAGGGCGGCGTTGTTCCGCATGTCGGAATATCCTGCGAGCGTCTTTCGATCCATCCACTCGTCATGCCCGGGCTTGACCCGGGCATCCACGTCTTTGGCTCCGCATGTGCGGAGACGCGTGGATGGCCGGGACATAGGCGAGCGGAAGCGACGCCGTCCTTTGGACGGCTATGCCTGGCCATGACGCAAGAGGCGAGATCGTTGATCTAGAACCTCAGGGCCTTGACCTGCTTGACCTGCGGCAGGGCCTGCACCTTGGCGAGCACGTCGGCCGGCACCGCGCCGTCGACCTCGACCAGCGCGATGGCGTCGCTGCCGGGCGCGACGCGGCCGAGATGGAAAGTGGCGATGTTGAGCTTGGCATCGCCCAGGAGGCTCGCGAACCTGCCGATGAAGCCGGGCTTGTCCTCGTTGGTGACGTAGATCATCGATCTGCCGAACTCGGCGTCGACGCGGATGCCCTTGACGTCAACCAATCGCGGCTTGCCGTCATGGTACACGGTGCCGGAGACCGAGCGCTCCTGGCGCTCCGTCGCCACCGTGACGGTGATCAGGCTCTCATAGTCGCTTTGCGCGGCGCGCACGATCTCGTCCACCACCATGCCGCGCTCCTTGGCGACGACCGGCGCGGACACCACGTTGACCTCGCCCAGCATCGGACGCAGCAGGCCCGACAGCACGGCGGAGGTGATCGCCTTGATCTTCATCTCGGCGACATGGCCCTCATAGGTGATCTGCACCTTGAGGATGCCGGATTCGGTGAGCTGGCCGGCGAACGAGCCGAGCTTCTCGGCAAGTGCGATGAACGGCTTCAGCTTCGGCGCCTCTTCCGCGGTGATCGAGGGGAAGTTGACGGCGTTCGAGATCGCGCCGGTGAGCAGATAGTCAGACATCTGCTCGGCGACCTGAAGCGCGACGTTCTCCTGCGCTTCGGTGGTGGAGGCGCCGAGATGCGGCGTGCAGATCACGTTGGGATGGCCGAACAGCACGTTCTCGGTTGCCGGCTCCTCGACGAAAACGTCGAAGGCGGCGCCGGCGATATGCTTGGAATTGAGCGCATCGACCACCGCCTGCTCGTCGACCAGACCGCCGCGGGCGCAATTGATCAGGCGCACGCCCTTCTTCATCTTGGCGATCGCGGCCGCATCGATGATGTTCCTGGTCTTGTCGGTGAGCGGGGTGTGGAGCGTGATGAAATCGGCGCGCTTCAAGAGCTCGTCGAGCTCGACCTTCTCGACGCCGATGTCCTTGGCGCGCTCCGGCGACAGGAACGGATCGAAGGCGATCACCTTCATGCGCAGGCCGAGCGCGCGGTCGGCGACGATCGAGCCGATGTTGCCGCAGCCGACAACGCCGAGCACCTTGCCGGTAATCTCGACGCCCATGAAGCGGTTCTTCTCCCACTTGCCGGCCTGGGTCGAGGCGTCGGCCTGCGGGATTTCGCGCGCCAGCGCCAGCATCAGGGTGATGGCGTGCTCGGCGGTCGTGATCGAATTGCCGAACGGCGTGTTCATCACGATGATGCCTTTTGCCGTAGCAGCGGGAATTTCGACATTGTCGACACCGATGCCGGCGCGGCCGATCACCTTGAGGTTGGTCGCCTTCTCCAGGATCTTGGCCGTGGCCTTGGTCGCGGAGCGGATCGCGAGGCCATCGTAATTGCCGATGATCTCGGCGAGCTTGTCCTTGTCCTTGCCGAGATTGGGCTGGAAGTCGACCTCGACACCGCGGTCTTTGAAGATCTGCACGGCGGCGGGAGAGAGCGCGTCGGAAATGAGAACTTTGGGCTTGGTCATGGGAGCGTTTCCTTCACACCCTCCCCTGGAGGGGGAGGGTCGGCGCGTAGCGCCGGGGTGGGGTGAAGCTATCAATGCGAAATTCAACAGTGCGCCGCGTGGAGAGATCACCCCACCCCGACGCACCTGACGGTGCGTCGACCCTCCCCCTCCAGGGGAGAGTCAGAACCTCACGCCGCCTTGGGCAACGCGGCCTTGGTCTCGGCAAAGGCCCAGTCGATCCACTGCGTGAGAAGCTCGACGTCCCTGGCCTCGACGGTGGCGCCGCACCAGATGCGCAGGCCGGCCGGGGCATCGCGGTAATACGCGAAGTCGTATCCTGCGCCTTCCTTCTCGACCAGCGCGACCAGCTTCTTGCAGAAGTCGGCCTGTGCATCCACCGGCAGCGAGGTGATCGCGGGATCGGTGAACTTCAGGCACACCGAGGTGTTGGAGCGGATCGAGGCGTCCTTGGCCAGGAAATCGATCCAGGGCGTCTTCGCTTTCCAGTCGGCGAGCGCCTTGGTGTTGGCGTCGGCGCGCGCGATCAGCGCCTTGAGGCCGCCGATCGATTTGGCCCAGTTCAGCGCATCGAGATAATCCTCGACGCAAAGCATCGACGGCGTGTTGATGGTCTCGCCGACGAAGATGCCCTCGTTGATCTTGCCGCCCTTGGTCATGCGGAAGATTTTCGGCAGCGGCCAGGCCGGCTTGTAGGTCTCGAGCCGCTCCACCGCGCGGGGCGACAGGATCAGCATGCCGTGCGCGGCTTCGCCGCCGAGCGCCTTCTGCCAGGAGAAGGTGACGACATCGAGCTTGGCCCAGTCGAGGGCTTGCGCGAACGCCGCCGAGGTCGCGTCGCAAATGGTCAGGCCTTCGCGGGCAGAGCTGATCCAGTCGGCGTTCGGCACGCGCACGCCCGAAGTGGTGCCGTTCCAGGTGAAGACCACATCGGACTTGGGATCGACCTTCGAAAGGTCCGGGATTTCACCGTAAGCTGCGTTGAGCTTGGTGACGTCCTTGAGCTTCAATTCCTTGACGATGTCGCTGACCCAGCCCTCGCCGAAGGATTCCCAGGCGAGCGTGGTGACGGGCTTTGCTCCCAGCAGCGACCACAGCGCCATTTCGACCGCGCCGGTATCGGAGGCCGGCACGATGCCGATGCGATAATCGGCGGGCACTTCAAGCACTTCGCGCGTCAAATCGATCGCGAGCTTGAGCTTGGTCTTGCCGACCTTCGCGCGATGCGAACGGCCGAGCGCTGCGTCTTTGAGATTTTGGGCGTTCCAGCCGGGGCGCTTGGCGCAGGGGCCGGAGGAGAAATGCGGCACGGTCGGCCGCGACGCGGGCTTCGCTACAGTCATCGTCTACCCTTCCAGATAGTAAGCCTCCCGTTGGGGGGAGGTGTCCCGCCGCGGCTGATACGGGAATCGGGTCGGGTCGTCAAGGAAGTTCCGGAGCCTCGCGCGCCAGTGATGGCGCCTCCGGCGCGATTTTTGGGGATTCGACCACGGCAAGCGCATTCAGCAAGTCCGTGGCTTCGCTGATCAATTGCGCGGCTCTGCGGCGGCTGCCGACTTTCAAAATGCATTTGTCGTTGGCCTGCACAACGTAATCGTTGCCGACCTTGATCATCGAATAGCTTGTCATGAAAATCCCCGAACCGACCGAGCTCGGTGTCCGACGCTGCCGTAGCACCGTTGGTTCCGAGATCAACGTGAACGACGGCTGGGTAGTTTACCAGCCATTAAGATGAACGAACGCGCGATCCAATTGTGCTGACGGCGCAACGGTCGCGCCGGGCTGCATCAAAAGCGAACAGTCATGCCGACATGACTCGCAGCGAATCCAAGCCGCTTGTAGAACGCTGCGCATCGACGCGGCTTGCATGCGTCAGCAGCTCGACCAGATTGCAGCCTCGCGCTCTGGCTTCCGCGACCGCCCATTGCACCAATTGCTCGCCGATGCCGCGGCTGCGGCAATCGGAAGCAACGCGGACATCTTCGAGCAGGCCCCGCGAGCCGCCTTGCGAGCTGATACCGGGCAGGATCGCCAGTTGCAGGCAGCCGACCACCCTGCCCTCGCTCTCGGCAACCACGAGCTGGAGATTCGAATCGCGCTCGATCCGCTCGAAGGCCTCGAAATAGGAGGCAGGCAGCGGATCCTCGACCCGCTCGCGGGCGCGCCCGAGATGATCGTCGGCGAGCATCGCCACGATCGCGGCAACGTCGTCGCGGCGCGCGGGACGAATGGAGATACGCTCGGCGTTCATGCGGATGCTCTCGAATTCAACGTGCCGGCGGAAGGCCGAGATAGGCTTCGGCCTCGCTGATCCAGTGACGAACGGCAGCAAAGCGACCGAGATCGAAGCCGCCTTCATGTGCCACACGCGTATAGGCGAGCAGCGACACGTCGGCGAGCGAAACCTGCTCGCCGGCAAAGAAGCGGTTCGTCGCAAGATGCTGTTCCATACGATCGAGCGCCGCATAGCCGCGCTTGACCTTGTCCGGATCGAGTTCGGAGGCGCCCTTGCCGAGATAGACCAGCTGGAAGCGGCACACCGCGATATAGGGTTCGTGGCTGTACTGTTCCCAGAACAGCCATTCGTCCATCTTGGCGGCAGCATATGCGTCGCGCGGAATGAGCGCGCTGTCGCGGGCGAGGTAGCGGATGATGGCATTGGACTGCGCCAGCGTGCGGCCGTCGTCGAGCTCGACCGTCGGCACCTGGCCGGCGCCGTTCATCTTCAGGAATTGCGGTGTGCGCGTCTCGCCCTTGCGCGTGTCGATCTCGATCCACTGGTAGGGCAGCGCGAGCTTGTCGCAGACCCACTTCACCTTGAGACAATTGCCGGAATTGCTGTCGCCGTAGATCTTCATCGCTGCCGCCCTGCTCTGGAGCGACAGAGCATCAGGACGAAGGGAACCTGTCAATCCGCCTGCGGCGCGCAGGATCAGAACTTGTAGCCAAGGCCGGCACGAACGGTGTTGATGTTCGACTCGATGTCCGACGTCACCCGCTGAAACTCGTATTCGGCACGCACAAAGAGGCCGCCGACCAGCATGACGTCGAAGCCGAGGCCACCGGAATATCCATAGACCAGCTTACTCTTGCTCGCGAACGTCGTCGCCGGCAGCACCGAAGTCGGGGACGCCGAGGCGTAGCGGTCGACGGTCTGGCTACCCACCCCACCGCCGATGAAGGCATAGGGCAGGAAGCATCCCCAGGCATAGCCAGCACGCACGCGCAACGATCCGAAGTCGGACACACCCACAACCGCGGATGTACCGGTGGTGGCAACGAGAACATTGCTGCTGTTGTAGGTCTGTCCCGTCGAACTCGACGTCGACTTGAAGCCGCCGTGAATGTAGTTCGCCTCGAGGCCGAGGACGACGTCGTCCCATTGCCCATTGTATCCAGCGAACGCGCCGTAGCCGGCGCTGTTGCTGTGTGCGGCGGCGAGCGGCTGCCAATTGTAGGGCGGGCCCGGCGTGACGAAGGTCGACTGAATATCGCTGTTGATGGTTGACGCGATCTTCGATGTGATCGTGCCATAGTCGCCCTGGCCGCCGACATAATAACCCTGCCAGTTGACCGCGGTGGTGCTCAGGCCGTCGGTAAATCCGCCGCGCAGGATCGGCAGGTCCGGCATATCGGCCGCGTGCGCGGTAGACACCGTCCCCAACATCGCCGCCGCCAACAAAAGCCTACGCATCACAACGCTCCAAATCGGACTCGAACTGTTGCGATGATCATCGCCCGTTAACCTTAACCAATGGTTGCGGCGGCGCCTTCATCACCGTGGAGCCATGAAAAATCCGCAAAGGAAAACGGCGCGGGATGATCCCGCGCCGTTAAGAGGTCTTAAGCGATAAGGCGAACGATCAGCCTTTTGTGACGAGCGGCGTATGGTAGACCGGCGTCGGCTGATCAAGGTTCCAGCGCACGCCGAGCATCAGGTCATGCGAGGTGATGTCCTTGACCGTAAATGGGCTGCCGTTCACCACGGTGACGCCGTCGAAGGAGTGGGTGGGCCCTGTCACTGCATCCCCCAGGTTGATGTAGCGGTAAGCCAGGTCCAGCGTCACGTTCGGCGTAACCTTGTAAGCAAGACCAGCGTGCACGGCCCATGCGAGATTCCATTTTCCGGAGTCACCCGCATAGGTGACGCTGCTGCTCTGAACGCCACCGGTCGAGATCACGCCGTCATCGCGGAAGCCGCTGAGGCGATTATATGCGCCGCCGATGCCGGCACCGATATAGGGCGTCACGCACCACCAGGTACCGAGATCTACATATGCGTTGGCCATCACCACCCATTCCGACTTGCTGCCGGAATAATTGTCGACAAGGAACTGGTTGTTGGCGACCGCATAGGCAGAGTTCGCAGGGATGTTCTGCGAACCGTGAAGGTTCGCCTTGCCGCGATATTCGCCGGTGAGATCAGCGCGGAACCAGTTGTTAAACTGATAGCCGACGCCAAGCTTGTAGAGGGGAGAGCTGTCGAAGCCGAAACCATTGTCCTGTAGCGAGCCAGGGAAGCTGGTGTTGACCCTGTCAATGCTCACGCTGTGCAGGCTCTTCATGCTCTGGTTGGTCATGCCGATATCGCCGCGGAGATACCAGCCGCCGAAGTCGGCGGGCGGGGCCGGCGGCGCGTACATGGGAGGGGGCGCCGCGATCGGCATATCGGCGGCGAACGCCATCGACGAGATCAGGGTTGCCGCACCCGCGGCAAGGAGAGACTTAACGCTACGCATTGGCTTCGTCCTTTTGGCCGGTGAGGCAATACGGCGCCTCACTTTCTGGAAACTCACGGCCCGGACGTTGGCACCAAATGTTTAAGCGCCGCTTAACCCTAATTTTTAAGGTTGATTTTTTCTGACCGCACACGCGGATGCGGCGCGAGCGTTGCAAAACTGCTGCGCCCGCGCGCCGCAATTGCTAACGATTGATGAAGCCGCATTGCGGCAAGAAAGAATGCGTTAACGCGGGTGCCGCGGCAGGCTGGGCAGGAACACTGCAAGCAGCCCGATCGCCGGCAGCCAGGCGCAGACCTGGTAGACGAACGCGATCGAGGTGTGGTCGGCAAGCTTGCCGAGCGCGGCGGCGCCCAGGCCCCCGATGCCGAACGCGACGCCGAAGAACACGCCCGAGATCATGCCGAAGCGATGCGGCACCAGTTCCTGAGCGAACACGATGATCGACGACGTCGTCGAGGAGATGATCAGGCCGACGATCACGGACAGCACCGCACTGCCGGCAAGCCCGGCATAGGGCAGCGCCAGCGTGAACGGCAGCGCGCCGAGAATAGAGATCCAGATCACGATCTTGCGGCCGAAACGATCGCCCAAGGGACCCCCGAGAAACGCGCCGACCGCGTTCGCCGCGAGGAAGATGAAGAGATAGATCTGGGCGGTCTGCGTCGACACGCCGAAGCGGTCGATCAGGTAGAAGATGTAGTAGCTCGACAGGCTGGAGACGTAGAGCTGCTTTGAGAACAGCAGCGCCACCAGCACGGCCAGCGCGACCGCGACGCGGCGCGAGCTCGGCCCGCCCGGCTGGGTGTGAACCGGTGCCGCCTTCCTTGTCGTGATCTGCGGCGCGTACCAGCGGCCGATGCGCCAGAGGATGACAATTGCGAGGAACGCAATCGAGGAGAACCAGGCGATGCTGCCCTGTCCGAATGGCACGACGATGAGCGCGGCCAGCAACGGTCCCATCGACGTGCCGAAGCTGCCGCCGAGCTGGAACACCGACTGCGCAAAACCGTAGCGGCCGCCCGATGCAAGCCGCGCGATGCGCGCGGATTCGGGATGAAACACCGCCGAGCCGAGACCGACCAACGCGGCTGCAACGAGGATGACGAGATACTGGTGCGCGGCGCTGAGCAGCAGCAGGCCGCAGAAGGTCGAGGCCATGCCGATCGACAGCGAATAAGGCTGCGCCTTCTTGTCGGTGTAGTGCCCGACCACCGGCTGGAGCAGCGAAGCGGTAAATTGGAAGGCCAGCGTGATCATGCCGATTTGCGCGAAGTCCAGCGCGTAGGTGTCCTTCAGGATCGGATACACCGATGCGATCAGCGACTGCATGGTGTCGTTGAGGAAGTGCGAGAAGCTGATGCCGGCGAGCACGACATAGGCCGGCCCCGCGCCCGGCTTGGCAGCGGGCGCGATGTCGCTGACGACGACCGGCTCGGTCAGCGTTTCCTCGGAGACCACCACAGGCTTGTTCAAAGGCTCGATCCCGGCAGACGCGGCGAACCGCCGCATCCGGCTAGTTACGATGCAAGCTGTGGCCGAACCACCGCCAATCCTCGATGGCTGGAATGCGCGTGTGTCTTCGTCCCTCTCCCCTTGTGGGAGAGGGTGGATCGCCGCGCAGCGGCGAGACGGGTGAGGGGTTGCCTCCGCGAACTCATCTTGCAATTGGTATGCGCGGATAGAACCCCTCATCCGGCGCTTCGCGCCACCTTCTCCCACAAGGGGAGAAGGAAGAAGTTCAAGCCGCCGCGTGGCCGAGCGCGGAGACGATGGTGTCGACGACGTCCTCGACCAGGACGCGATCCTCGCCCTCGCCCATGACACGGATCACGGGCTCGGTGCCGGAGGAGCGGATCAAGAGCCGGCCGTGGCCGTTGAGCCGGTTCTCGCCGTCGGAGATCGCCGATTTGACGTCCTTATCGTCGAGCGGCTTGCCGCCCTTGTGGCGGACGTTCTTGAGGATCTGCGGCAGCGGATCGAAGCGGTGGCAGACCTCGGACACGGGCCGGCGCAGCCTCTGCACCACTGCCAGCACCTGCAAGGCAGCAACGAAGCCATCGCCGGTGGTGGCATAATCGGACAGGATAATGTGGCCGGACTGCTCGCCGCCAAGATTGTAGCCGCCGCTCAGCATCTGCTCGAGCACGTAGCGGTCGCCGACCGGCGTGCGCACGAGTTCGAGCCCCTGCCCGTTCAGAAAACGCTCCAGCCCGAGATTGGACATCACGGTCGCGACGATGCCGGGCCGCGACAGTCGCCCGTCTTCCTTCCAGCTCTGCGCGATCACCGCGAGCAACTGGTCGCCGTCGACGAGATGGCCGCGCTCGTCGACCAGGATGACGCGATCGGCGTCCCCGTCGAGCGCGATGCCGATGTCGGCGCGCATCTCGCGCACCTTCCTGGACAGCGCTTCCGGCGAGGTCGAGCCGCATTCCTTGTTGATGTTGAAGCCGTCCGGCTCCACTCCGATCGGCACCACGTCGGCGCCGAGCTCCCACAGCGCCTCCGGCACCACCTTGTAGGCGGCGCCATTGGCGCAATCGACCACGACGCGCAGGCCGTCGAGCGACAGATCGCGCGGCAGCGTGCGCTTGGCGAATTCGATGTAGCGGTCGTGGACGCCGTCGATGCGGCGGGCGCGCCCCAGGCTGGCGCTCTGCGCCAGCCGCTTGTCCAGCGATTCGTCGAGCAGCAGCTCGATCTGCTTCTCGACGTCGTCGGAGAGCTTGAAGCCTTGCGGGCCGAACAGCTTGATGCCGTTATCCTCGAACAGATTGTGCGAGGCCGAGATCATCACGCCGAGGTCGGCGCGCATCGACTTGGTCAGCATCGCGACCGCCGGCGTCGGCATCGGGCCGACCAGCAGCACGTCCATGCCGACCGAAGTGAAGCCCGCGACCATCGCATATTCGATCATGTAGCCCGACAGGCGCGTGTCCTTGCCGATCACGACCCGATGGCGATGATCACCGCGCTGAAACGCCAGGCCAGCGGCCTGGCCGACCTTGAGCGCGAGCTCCGGCGTGATCAGTCCGTTGGCGCGGCCCCGAATCCCGTCCGTCCCGAAATATTTGCGGCTCATCTCGTCCCCCAGGCAACAACCAGGGAATCCCGTTGTACAACCCGCGGATGCCCGAACGGGCCCCGCATCCCTGATTTGCTGAGGTCTTATAAGGCCATTGCGGCTAACTTGGCTTCAAAAAATATGATGAATCATTACGGAACCGGGGTCGCCGCGGCCCTGATAACTTGTTGTTAATATTATGGTTACGGCTCGCCGGGGTCGGAACGGAGCGGAACCCGCCGCCTAGTCGGTGCGCTTGATGTGGCTGTCCCCAAGGCTTGGCGACGGCTGGGTGACGCTGACGGGATCGGAGCCGGGGAAGGTCTCTTCCAGTCCCTCTTCCAGCGCTTCTTCGAGCCGGAGCTTCTCCTTGATCTCTTCCGGCGTCGGCTGGCTGCGCGGTCTGGTCATGGCGCCCTCCCTGCAGAGGATCTGCAAACGATTTGGCTGTGCGTCCAACCATGCTAGATGACCCCTAAATCTTCCGATGCAAGACGGGCGGGGAAACGTTCATGAAGCACATCACCTGTATCGACGATCTTCGCACCCTGCATCAGCGCCGCGTGCCGAAGGCGTTCTTCGATTATTGCGACCGCGGCTCGTATGCCGAGGAAACGCTGCGCGCCAACCGCGAGGACATGCAGGCCATCAAGTTTCGCCAGCGCATCCTGGTCGATGTCTCCAAGCGCGATACCGCGACCACCATTCTCGGCGAGCCCTCGACCATGCCGCTGATACTTGCGCCGGTGGGCCTGCTGGGCATGCAGCATGGCGACGGCGAGATCCACGCCTGCCGCGCCGCGCAAGCCGCCGGCATCCCGTTCACGCAGTCGACGATGTCGATCTGCTCGATCGAAGACATCGCGGCCAGTGTCGAGAAGCCGTTCTGGTTCCAGCTCTACGTGATGAAGGACCGCGGTTTCATCAAGGAGCTGATCCAGCGCGCGATCGCGGCCAAGTGCAGCGCGCTCGTGCTCACCGTCGACCTCCAGGTGATCGGGCAACGTCATCAGGACATCAAGAACGGCATGACGGTGCCGCCGGAATGGTCACTGTCGAAGCTGGTCGATTTCGCGACCAAGCCGGCCTGGGTGTCCGGCGTGCTGCAGGGCAAGCGCCGCACCTTCGGCAATCTCGCCGGTCATCTGAAGATCAGCGACGACATCACATCGCTGTCGACCTGGATCAACTCGCAGTTCGACACCTCGCTGAACTGGAAGGACATCGACTGGATCCGCAGCATCTGGCCGGGCAAGCTGATTTTGAAGGGCATCCTCGACGTCGAGGACGCCGAACTTGCCGCCAAGACCGGCGCGCAGGCGCTGGTCGTGTCCAACCATGGCGGCCGCCAACTCGACGGCGCGCCGTCCTCGATCGAGGTGCTGCCCGAGATCGTCGACGCCGTCGGTGAGAGGATGGAGATCATGTTCGACGGCGGCATCCGCTCCGGCCAGGACGTGATGCGCGCGCTCGCGCTCGGAGCAAAGTCCTGCATGATCGGCCGCGCCTATGCCTACGGCCTGGGTGCCGGCGGCCAGGCCGGCGTCGCCAAGGCGATCGACATCATCCAGAAGGAACTGCTCACGACCATGGGCCTGTGCGGCGTCAACCGGATCGACGAGATCGACGAGCACATCATTGCGGAGTGACGGCCGTACTTAACCTCTCCCCGCTCTTCAGCGGGGAGAGGTCGGATCGCCTCGGCGATGCGAAGCATCGTCCGGCGCATCCGGGTGAGGGGCAGGGCAGACTGGTTGCCGAAATGAAGGTCCATTCGACTCGTGTGATGACCTCTGAACTAGATAGTCATCTCACAAGTCAAAGCCGACTCGCGGAGACGGCCCCTCACCCCACCCTCTCCCCGTAAGAACGGGGCGAGGGAGCGAGAAGCCGTGCGTCCCTGACCTCCGAGTGGTGGCCGTTCATCCCTCACATCGGCGGCGTCAGGCCCTCGCGGCCGACGCTGACGCGATTGGCTTCGAGTGAGCCGTCCGGCAGCGGCTTGACGAAGGCGATAACCTTGGCGCCGGTCTTCAGGTCGGATTTGTCGCCGGGCACGAAAGTCACCACCGGCGTGTTGTCGGCGACGAACACCTTCTTCTCGCCGTCCTTGTATTTGACGAGCAGGGTGTGGCCGTCATTGCCGACGACACTCTCGGCCACCGTCGCGTTGGTCATGCTGGAGTTGGGCTTGAGGTCATAGGGCCGCGAGCCTTCGCCGGTGCCGCGCATGCTCTCGGGAAACACATGGACCTCGACGGCATTCTGGCCGCCGTCCGGGCCCGGCACAGTGGTCGCACCGATGAACGAACCCGGCTTGATGTCGGCAAGCGAAGTCTTCGCAATACCGGATACGCTTATGTCGGGTGCGATGCGGAGCTTGACGTCTTCACCGCTGCGCGACTTGACCTGCATCGTGTCGCCATCGACGGTTTCGATCGTGCCGCGCACGCGCGTCGGCACCGGCGCCCTTTGCGCGAGTGCATAGAGGGTGGAAACGGCCACCATCGCGACAGCGATGAGCGGACGTGTAAACGTTGCACGTTGAACAGACATGTCGGTCTCCGGATTGTCCCTACGGACATAGAACTCCGGAGACTGCGCGCTATTCGCTCAAGTCTTTGTGAGATCGGCCTCGACCAGCGCGCGCAGTTCCGCCGTGACCTCTGGCCGCTGGCCGAACCACAGCTCGAAGCCGCGCACGGCCTGATGCAGCAGCATGCCGAGCCCATCGGCGGTCTGCAATCCGCGCCCCGTTGCGGCCGCAAGCAGCGGCGTGACCAAGGGGACATAGACGAGATCGGCGACGACGGACGCTTGCGCCAGGCGCGCCACATCGACATCGAGTGGAGGCTGGCCGTGCATGCCAAGCGAGGTCGTGTTCACGAGAAGTTTTGCGCGCGGCAGTACGTCATTGATTCCGTCCCACGTCACGGGCTGCACGTTCGGCCCGAACTGTCTTGCGAGCGCTTCGGCCCGGGCGATCGCTCGATTGGCGAGATGGACGCGGCTGACGCCGCGTTCGAGCAGGCCGAACACGACCGCGCGCGAGGAGCCGCCCGCCCCCAGCACCAGCGCCTCTTCGGCCCGATCCCAGCCGGGTGCGCTGGCGTCGAGATTGTTGATGAAGCCCTCGACGTCGGTGTTGGTCGAGCGCAATTCGCCGCCCTCGAACCACAGCGTGTTGGCGGCGCCTACGGCCTGTGCGCGCGCATCGGGTGTCGACAGCGCGAGCACAGCTTCCTTGTGCGGGATGGTGACATTGGCGCCGACGAAGCCGCGCAGCGACAGCCGCAGCACGAAATCGCGTAAGTCGTCGGGCGGCACCGCCTCGATGACGTAGCCGCCTTCGATCCCAAGCGTGCGCAGCCAGTAATGATGGATCAACGGCGAGCGCGAATGCGCTGCCGGCCATCCGATCAGACAGGCTGCGGGAGCCTTGGTCACGGTCATGTTTGCCTCGGGGTCTTGTCGAGGCGATCCATTTCGCGTCCCGCGAGCTCTGTCAAGCGCGCGAGCGCCGCATCGCAACGGCCGCGATCGCCCCAGCCCTCACCACAAGCGGGAGAGGGCGCGCAGCAGCCCTGCCGGCGGCAATGAAGGCCAATCGCGGCGCCTTCTAGCTCGCGGCCACATCATCCGCTGCGGGAACAGCCGCGCTTGCTGTGCCCTTGATGTCGGCGACCGCGCGCGCGATGGTCTCGCGATATTTCGCGCGCGGCGGGGGTGACGCCGTGGGTCAACAACGCGCGGCGGACGGCGGGCGACGCCCCGGTGATGAACACGGTATTGCTAGGAGCGGAGAACCAACCGACTCGTAAGCCTGTCGATCGCATTCGACTCACAAATCAGACCGCATTCGCGGAGACGGCCCCCTCACCCCACCCTCTCAGCGCGAGCGGAGCTCGTCGCGTCCCCGTGAGAACGGGGCAAGGGAGCGAGAGAATGGCGCCTCCCTTACAGCTCAGGCCGCGACGCGATGCGCGGCGATGATCTGGTCGGCGGCGCGGCCGGTCACTTCGGCCATGTGGTCGAACTGGCGGGTGAAGCTGCCGCTGCCGGCCGTGGCCGAACGCAGCTCGACGATGAGCTCGCCGATCTCGGCTTCCGGCATCAAGGCGCGGACGCAATCCCAACCGCTCCAGCCGTCGCGGGTGTCGAAGCCGAGGATCTGGCCGCGCCGCGCCGACAGGATCGCGTTGACCTTGGCCGTGGCATCGGTCGGGCAGACGATCTCGACCACGTGGATCGGCTCCAGCAGCACCGGCTGGCATTGTGGCAGGCCTTCGTTGAGCCCGATCCGCGCCGCCGTACGGAAGGCGAGGTCGGAGGAATCGACGCTGTGATACGAGCCGTCGGTCAGCGTCACCTGCACATCGGTGACGGGGAAACCGAGCGGACCGCGCGTCAATCCGTCGATGACACCTTCCTCCACTGCCGGGATGTAGTTGCGCGGCACCGCGCCGCCGACCACCTTCTCGGCAAACTTGAAGCCGTCGCCGCGCGGCAGCGGCCTGATGTCGAGCACGACGTCGCCGAACTGGCCGTGGCCGCCGGACTGCTTCTTGTGACGGCCGCGCTGGATGATCGGCTTGCGGATGGTCTCCTGGTAGCCGATCGCGGGCGGATGCGAGGTGACCTTGACGCCGAAGCGGTCGCGCAATCGCTCGCTGGCCACGCGCAAATGCATCTCGCCCTGCCCCCACAACACGATGTCGTGGGTCTGCGCGTTCTGCACCATCATCAGCGACGGATCCTCCTCGTGCAGGCGCGCCAGCGCCTGGCCGAGCTTGACGTCGTCCTTGCGGTCGGGGGCCGCGATCGAAATCGCGAGCACCGGCGACGTCGGCTCGAGAGCGGCGAGCGCGGCCGGCGGGGTCTTGCCGCTCGACACCGTGTCGCCGGTCTTGATCGGATCGAGCTTGCCGAGCGCCACCGTGTCGCCGGCTTCCGCCGAAGCACGCTTGCTGTCGTAGGCGCCGTTGACGGCGAGGATGCCGGAGATGCGGCTGGCGCCGCCGGACGATGATTGCAGCGTGGCGCCGTCGTCGACATGGCCGGCGAGCAGCCGTGTCAGCGACAGCTTTCCGCCGTGCTGCGAATGCAGCGTCTTGAAGACGAAGCCGAGCGCGTCCCTGCTTTCGGGCACGCCGAGGCGCTTTGCGGTCTCGGCAATGCCGGGCGCCTCGTGACGCAGCGCCTTCATCAGGCGCAGCACGCCGTTTTCGCGCGCGGCTGCACCGAGCAGCACCGGACAGATCAGCCCTTCGCGCAACTCGCGGGCGAGGTCGTCAAACACGGCATCACGCGGCGGCTGGATGTCTTCGAGCAATTGCTCCATCAGCGCGTCGTCGTGGTCGGCGAGCTTCTCCAGCATCGAGAAGCGGGCCTCCTTCTCGCGGTCGAGATCGCCGCCTTGGAGCGCGATCACCTCGGAGGCCTTGTGCTCGCGATAGACAAAGGCGCGCTCCAGGGCGAGATCGACGAAGCCCTCGATCAGCTCGTCCTTCCAGATCGGAATCTGGCGCAGCACCAGCGGCACGCGCGAGGCCGGCTGGAGCGTTGCGAGCGTGTCGCGGATGCGCTGGTTGGCGCGGTCGATCTTGTTGAGGAACAGGAAACGCGGGATCTTCAGCTCCTCCAGCTCGCGCAGGATGATCTGAAGCTGCGGCAGCTTCTTCTCGTCGGCCTCGCAGACCACGACTGCGGCGTCGACCGCGGGCAGCGCGGCGCGCATGTCGTGGGCGAACTCGACGGAACCCGGACAATCGAGCAAGGTGTAGCTGTCGCCCATGAAACTCGTGGTGGCGGCGGTCAGCCCGACGGTCATCTTGTGATCACGGGCCTCTGGCGTGGCGTCGCCGACCGAGGTTCCGGCGTCGACGCTGCCGGCGCGCGAGATTGCGCCCGTTCGCGCCAGTATCGCTTCAAGAAGTGTGGTTTTACCGCTTTGGAAAGGGCCCACCAGTGCAATGCACCGTGGACCTCGGGGACTTCTGACGTCTTGTCCCATTCGCCGCCTCCTTGGTATGGAGCTCGGCCCATGATTGGGTCGGCAAAGGCGGATGCTCTGCCCGTCCCCAAGATTTGGCAAGCGCGAAACGTCGCTGCGGTGCGTCGTCGCCGAAATCGCGCCTGTCGAGCGGCGCGATCGCTCACGCGAAATTGCTAACGCCCCGGACGGAGTTCCAGGCTTTCCAGACCGGCAGCGACGTTGAGGCCGACCTGGCCCTGCACGCTGAGCGGCTGGAGCGCGATCGAGTTGTTGGAGCCGCCGACCAGCACGTTGCCGCCGAGGCCGACGCCGACCGAGGCGCTGCCTTGCGCGCCGGCATAGGTGCCGGAGAGGTCGCCCGGTCCCAGCCGGTCGACCGGCGCGAACACGCCCCAGGCCAGCGCGGTCTCCTGGGTGATGCCGATGTCGAGGCCCACTTTGCGGATCGTCGCGACATAACGGTCATCGGGTACGCCGTTGACGCGCAGCACGCAGCCGAGATTGGTCACCGAGCCCACCACGAAGCCCACGCTGGCGCCGCCACGGCATTCGAGCACGCCGACCTGGACACTCCGCTGCTGTGCGCTGCCGCCGGCAACCGAGGCAACAAGACTCGCGGCGGCGAGCCCGGCGAGAAGGAATGAACGGCGCATTGAGTGTCTCCGGCGATGGAAGTGAGGCGGGCATGGAGGGCGCGGCACAAGCCGCGCGATGGTCTATGCCACAAGAGTCCTGGCGGTGCCAGATCGCCGGCCGCGAATTGGTGCTCTTCCCTTCTCCCACAAGGGGAGAGGGGTGCATCGTATGCGGCGCAAGACAAGTTCGTTGTTACGCGATCAACGCAGATTGCCGCAGAAGCGCTGGATACGCTTGCAGGCTTCTTCGAGGTCGGAGGTCGCGGTGGCATAGGAGATGCGGAAAGCCGGGCCGAGGCCGAAGGCCGAACCCTGCACGACGGCGACGCCTTCGGTCTCCAGCAGCTCGGTGACGAACTCCTCATCGTTGCTGATCACCTTGCCCGATGGCGCGGTCTTGCCGATCGTGCCGGCGCATGACGGATAGACGTAGAACGCGCCTTCCGGCCGCGGGCACTCGATGCCCTTGGCCTGGTTGAGCATGGAGACGACGAGGTCGCGGCGCTCCTTGAACACCTTGTTGTTGGCAGGGATGAAGTCCTGCGGGCCGTTCAGCGCTTCCACCGCCGCCCACTGCGCGATCGAACTCGGGTTCGAGGTCGACTGCGACTGGATCGTCGCCATCGCCTTGATCAGCTGGGCCGGGCCGCCGGCATAGCCGATGCGCCAGCCGGTCATGCAATAGGCCTTGGACACGCCGTTCACGGTGAGGGTGCGGTCGTAGAGTTTCGGCTCGACCTGCGCCACCGTGGTGAACTGGAAGTCGTCATAGACGAGGTGCTCGTACATGTCGTCGGTCATGACCCAGACGTGCGGATGCCTGACCAGCACGTCGGTGAGCGCCTTCAGCTCGGCGCGCGTATAGGCCGCGCCGGTCGGGTTCGACGGGGAGCACAGGATCACCCATTTGGTCTTGGGCGTGATCGCGCGCTCGAGCGCCTCGGCCTGGAGCTTGAAGCCGGCCGCGGCGGTGCAGACCACCGGCACCGGCTCGCCGCCGGCGAGCGCCACCATCTCGGGGTAGCTGACCCAGTAGGGCGCGGGGATGATCACCTCGTCGCCCGGATTGATGGTCGCCATCAGCGCGTTGTAGAGCACCTGCTTGCCGCCGGTGCCGACGATGATCTGGTTCGGCTTGTAGACGACGCCGTTCTCGCGCTGAAACTTCGCGATGATCGCTTCCTTCAGCTCGGGAATGCCGTCGACCGCAGTGTACTTGGTCTTGCCGGCCTCGATGGCGCGGATCGCCGCCAGCTTGATGTTGGCGGGCGTGTCGAAGTCCGGCTCGCCGGCGCCGAGGCCGATGACGTTGCGGCCCGCCGCTTTCAGCGCGCGTGCTTTATCCGTGACCGCGATGGTCGCGGACGGCTTCACACGGTCGAGCGCAGCAGCAAGGAAGGACATCATCATCTCCTGGCGAGCGTCGTGAACCCTTGAGGCGTTCACGACTCTGATTGTGGGAATGAGCCACCCTAAAACGTGCGCCGCTGCATCGCAAGAAACTTCGGCCAATCCTGGAAAAGTTTACGAATCCGGGCGTTTCGCGGCACGATTCCACGCAATATTCCGAAACTTTGCCGACGGAATCCCTCATATCCGGCATGGCCTGTCCTCGGAGCAATTTTGCGTGTTGATTGTCATGCAAACGTTGATTGTTATGCAAACAGAGGTTCGTCATGCCCGGGCTTGTCCCGGGCATCCACGTTCTTCGGGCCACGGAGCAAGGCGTGGATGGCCGGGACATAGGCGAGCGGAAGCGACGCCGTCCTTCGGACGGCTATGCCCGGCCATGACGTGCGGAAGCTCTATCGCCCTACCTTGCACACGATCGCGCGGAGCGATGCGTCCGCATGTTGACGCAAGCGTGATCTGAATTGCATCGCGTTACGAAAATGATCTTCCGCAGCGTTGCAGTGCGGTAGGGTTTTCGAGTTTTTCTATTGACCGGCTCTTGCGGCGGATTCGCAACCGCATCATTGTTTAGCCGCGTTGCGGGGCAACAAGCACCGCGCCTTTCCCGTCGTTCGGAATCATTCTCAGAATGTACAAGCTCTATTCGATGCAACGCTCCGGCAACAGCTACAAGGTCCGCCTGGCGCTGGCGCTGTTGAACTTGCCTTACGAAGCGGTCGAGGTGGACATTCTGCGCGGCGAGAGCCGCACGCCGGATTTTCTGGCGAAGAACCCGTCCGGCCAGGTGCCGTTGCTCGAGGTCGGCGCTGACCGCTACCTCGCCGAATCCAACGCCATCCTCTGGTATGTCGCCGTCGGCACACCGCTCGCGCCGGAGAACCGCATCGAACGCGCCGAAGCGCTGCAATGGATGTTCTTCGAGCAGCACGCGCTCGAGCCGAATATCGGTGCGGCCTATTTCTGGCTGTCGCTGGTGAGGGGCGGCCGCGACCTCCAGACCCATTCGCTGGAGGACTGGATGGAGCGCGGTTATGGCGCGCTCCAGGTGATGGAAAATCACCTCAAGGCCAACGCCTATTTCGCCGCGTGTCAGCTCACGGTCGCCGACATCGCGCTCTACGGCTACACCCATCTCGCCGACCGCTGCGACTTCGACCTCTCGACTTTCCCGGCAATCCGGGACTGGCTGAAGCGCGTCGAAGCAGCGCCCGGGTACGTCGCGATGGACTGGCGGCCGGCCGACGTCGACGATCCGGCCAGCATCGCGGCAGGTGTCTGACCGCTAAACGCTGCTCCGGCGGATAGCGGGCATAACGCCTGTCTTTGCCGCAATCCCGCCTTTTTTGGCGCGACGGCCGCCGCAATGTTGCCGGTTGAAACTGGGAAAATGTGGAAAGTCGCGGGTGATTCGCCCGCACGTTGAAGGATTTAGACCATGATTCGGGCGTCCGGCACGGCAGGCTTTCAGGGCCTACCCGCCACCGTCGCGTCTTCCCGGTTGACCCATGCGGTGGCGGCCTCGCTCGCCGTCGCCGCGTTGTCGTTGTGTCTGATCGTCACCCTGACAGTGCTGTCGACCAAGACGACCATGGCGATGGGCCTGCCGGTCTGATCCCCGTTTCATCCTTGACCAGCCTTCAAGGCGCCGTGCGGCCCGTGCCGGCCGGCATCGCGACAGGACGTCGATGAAATCGCCTGTGGTAGTCGTTGCAATCACCCTGACTGCGGCCATCCTGGTCGCGGCGTCGCTGTTGATTTTCACCGGCATGCGCAAGAGCCCGGGGACGTCGACGCTGAACGCGCCCCTGCAACAACGCGTGAAGCACGCGCACTTGGTCTAAAATCATCCGAAAGCTTTGTGCGCCTGCGTAAGTCTGCCTTAAGCGCATCGCACGAAATCGCATCGCATTGGCGCAACAATCAGTCAATGTTGCGGCCTTACCTCGTACGGGAGCAGCGAGACAGGCCCATGCGGCTCGGATGGCGTGCCATCTCCGGTCCGGCGTTGACGGCAGCGATCGCGCTGCTGGCGGTCCTGCTCGACCGCCATCTGCCCGTCCCCTCGCCCGCGCCGCTATTCGTATGCATCGTCGCCGTTGCAGGCTCGCTGTCGGGCTTCGCCTCCGCGATGACCAGCGCGGTCATCGCGATGGTCGGCGCGGCGCCGTACGTCCTCGGCCATCGCGCCGGGCCCGGCTTCGCCGCGGCAGACCTGGTCGCACTCGCTCTCCTGGCCTTCGCGGCCGCCGCCACCGCCGCCACCACCGGGCTGATGCGCGAGCGCCTGATCGGCGCATTCGCCTCCGAGCGCCGCAACCACGCCACCGCCGCGCGGCTGTCGGCTGCGCTCGACCAGGTCGATATCGGCATCGTGCTGCTCGATGCCGAGACGCGCGCCGAATTCATCAACCGCGCGTTCCGCGACTATTTTGCGCTGCCGGACGAAGTAGCCGACAGCAAGCCGCCCTTCATCGCGCTGATGTATCACGGCCGCGACACAGGCGCGTTCGAACTGCCGGAGGACGAACTCGGCACCTTCATCGCGCAGCGCATGGAGATGGTGCGGATCGGCGATACCACGCCGATCAACATCAGCTTGCGCAATGGCGAGGTGCTGCGCTTCGTCTGCGCCGCTCTGCCCGACGGCGGACGCATGCTGAGCTACACGCCGGTCACCGACCTCGTGCGCCACACCGATGCGCCGTCCCGCGCCGATTACTACCGCTCGCTGCGCGATCCCACTGGCCGCAGGCTGATCCGCTATCTGCGTGTTGCGGAGTGATGCGAGGGCTCGGCCTTATGGTTCGAGACGCGCCGCAAGCGTCGCTCCTCACCATGAGGGTCTAAGATTTCGCTGCGGAACGTCATCCTGAGGAGCCCGCCAAAGGCGGGGCGTCTCGAAGGGTGGCCGCAGGAAGACCTTTTGCAAACACGACAACAGCGCGATTGATAGGTGCGTCCATCATCACGTATGAAGGACGCCTCATCGATCGATCGCGGAAACTCACATGTCGCTCACCATTCGCGCCGTCACCAAGCAGGACTACGAACAATGGCTGCCGCTGTGGGACGGCTACAACGCCTTCTACGGCCGCTCCGGCCCGACCGCGCTTGCGCCCGAGATCACACGCGTGACCTGGCAGCGTTTCTTCGATGCCTATGAGCCGGTGCATGCGCTGGTCGCGGAGAGCGACGGCCGGCTGCTCGGGCTGACGCACTATTTGTTCCATCGCAGCACCACTGCGATCGAGCCGTCATGCTATCTGCAGGACCTGTTCACCGCCGAGGCGGCACGCGGCAAGGGCGTTGGCTCGGCGCTGATCCATTGCGTCTACGAGCGAGCCAGGAGCGTCGGCGCGCCGCGCGTCTATTGGCAGACGCACGAGACCAACGTCACCGCGCAGGCCCTTTACGACAAGGTTGCGGAACGCTCCGGCTTCATCGTCTATCGCAAGATCTTCTGATCCCCGGCTGATGTGCCTGTGGATAAGTTCGGCTGTCACCAGCGCGTAACACTCCAGGGCTAGGTTGCGGCTGCGTCTGATCAGGCCCCCCGTCACCGATCAAGCGCCCCAAAGCGGTCCCCGTCAGTCGCCGCGTCTGACAGGGGCCGCATTTTTTTGCCCGCAGCTTCCTTGTCAGCATGGCTGCAACGCAGGCAGCGCCTTGCCGGTGCCGCGCACCGCAGTCACAATGTGCCGCTGCTTTGCTCTGACAGGACCTCCCATGGAAATTCGTAATCTCGGCGCCTCCGGCCTGCGCGTCTCTGCCGTCGGGCTCGGCTGCAACAATTTCGGCCAGCGCACGGACCTGGAGACCTCGCGCAAGGTGATCCACCGCGCGCTCGATCTCGGCATCACGCTGTTCGACACCGCCGACATCTACGCCGGCATGGGCGGCTCGGAGACGGTGCTCGGCACCGTGCTGGGCGAGCGCCGCAACGACATCGTGCTCGCCACCAAATATTCCAAGCCGATGGCGGCCGACGGCACCAAGCAAGGCGCCTCGCGCCGCTACATCATGAATGCGGTCGAGGCCAGCCTGACGCGGCTCAAGACCGATTACATCGATCTCTACCAGCAGCACGACCACGACCCGCTGACGCCGATTGAAGAGACGCTGCGTGCGCTCGACGACCTGATCCGGCAGGGCAAGGTCCGCTACATCGGCAATTCCAACTTCCCGGCCTGGCGCATCGCGGAGGCCGAGTTCACCGCGCGCGCGATGAACGTGAGCCGCTTCGTCTCGGCCCAGGACGAATACAGCCTGGTGGTGCGCGACATCGAAAAGGACCTGCTGCCGGCCACGCAGGAGTACAAGCTCGGTCTGTTGCCGTTCTTCCCGCTGGCGAGCGGCCTGCTCACCGGCAAGTACCAGCGCGGTGCCACGGCGCCCGCCGACACGCGCTTTGCCAAAGTGCCGGCACTGCGCGACCGCTACGTCACGCCGCGCAACGAGGATGTGGTCGAGAAGCTCCAGGCCTTCGCCAAGGCGCGCGGCCATTCGATGCTCGAGCTCGCCTTCTCCTGGCTCGCCGGGCGCCCGCAAGTGTCGAGCGTGATCGCCGGCGCCACCCGCGTCGAGCAGGTCGAGGAGAACGTCAAGGCGATCGCCTGGCAGCTCAGCGCCGATGACCTTGCCGAGATCGACCAGATCACCAAAGGCTGACGTTTTCGGCGCGGCGCACTACTTCGCGCCGCGTCCCACGGTCTGCATCACCTCAAAACCTTCGAACTGGGGATGGCCGAGATAAAGCGGCTTGTTGTCGCCGGCCTTGTGATGCGCGGCACGAAATGCCTCAGACTTGGTCCAGGCCTCGAATGCGGCGTGGTTCGCCCACACGGTGTGCGAAGCATACAGCGTGTGATCCTCGAGGTCGGGCCCCCGCAGCAGGTGGAATTCGACGAAGCCCGGCACCTTGTCCAGATGCGTGTCGCGCGACAGCCAGACCTGCTCGAAGGCGGCTTCAGAGCCTTTGGCGACGCGAAAGCGGTTCATGGCGATGTACATGCGGGTGGTCTCCTGATGCTCGGCCAATCATGTCGTCATTCCGGGATGCGCCGCAAGGCGCAGGCCCGGAATCCATGTTGCCGCGGATGAATAGATTTCGGGTTCGCGCTGAGGCGCGCCCCGGAATGACAGTTTTGGTTAGACAACCAGCCCCTTCATCGGCCGCGCTGTGGCGCTGTCGGGGAACACCGTCTCGGCCAGCACGCGATCGGACAGACCGAACTGGGCCTGCAGCACGCCCTTGATCACGGAACGCAGATCAGTGGTGGGCTTGAGGTCACGGCCCTCGTAGAGATTGGCGAGCTTGAGGCCCGGCCAATCGGAAATGACGCGGCCGCCCTTCACGGCGCCGCCGGCGAGCAGCGCGACGGTGGCTGTGCCATGATCGGTGCCGTCGGTGCCGTTGATGCGCGCGGTGCGGCCGAACTCGGTGGCGGCGACGACGACGGTATCGCGCCAGCGGTCGCCGAGACCGCTTTCGAATTCGGCGAGCGCGCCATCGAGACCGCCGAGCAAAAACGCCAGGCGTCCGACCGGGCCGCCTTCATTGGCGTGCGTATCCCAGCCGTCGAACGCAAGCGCCGCGATGCGCGGGCCGTCGTCGGCCGCCATCAGCTTGGCCGCGCCGCGCGCCACCTGCCGCATCTGCGCGACCGCATTGCCGCCCTTCGGCTTCATGTCGTCGCCGCTCGCGGCCTTCTCGAGCTGAAGGCCCTGCGACAACGCCGAGGCAAGCGCGGGATCGCGATGGCGGTAGAGATCGGCCAGCCGCATCGCGGTGTCGTCATCGGCCTGCGGCAGTGCGACCGGCGCCCAGCCGACGGTTGGAGCATTGCCGCGCAGCACCAGCGGCGTGGTCGGCCCGACGGCAAGAGCACTCGACACGCGCTCGCCGCGCGGCAACGCTTCGAGCGCGCGGTTGAGCCAGCCGGACTGCACGCGGCCCGGGCCGGCATAGCCGCTTTCGAGCACGTCCTGACCATCGAAATGCGAGCGGTCGCGATAGGGCGTCGCCACCGCGTGGATCACCGCGGCATGCCTGTCGCGGTACATGCGCGCAAATTCCGGCATCGCCGGATGCAGCGCAAAGAAAGAGTCGAGCATGATCGCGGGATGCGCGCCGTCCGCCGCGAGCGCGATCGAGCCGTGTAGGCCGGCATAATCGGGGTCACTGAGCGGCGCGACGGTGGAGAGTCCGTCGAGCGCGCCGCGCAGGATCACCACGATCAATCGGGGATCGCGCCCATCCGCCGCGCGCGCGAATTTCGGCAAGTAGGCCCACGCCGCGAAAGAGACGCCGCCGAGCAGGAGGCCGCGGCGCGAGGTGAGGAGCCGGTTCTCGCAGCAATCCATCGTCATCTCCTCTGCATTTCCGGCGACATCAACAGCAGCGCCAGCGCCTGCTGACGCGACTCCGCGCGCTCGATGGTCCGCCGCGTTTCGATCGAGGCCGCGTCGGCAGCTGCGAATTCCAAGAGGTCAAGCGGATCGATATTGTTGCCGAGCCGCGCGCCCATTTGCGCCGCGATGTCGAGCCGAAGCTTGACGCCTTCGGGCGCGGCCCAGGCGGCGTTGGTGTCGGGAAAACCGTTGGGTCCGGCCGGGGACCACAGGGGCTGGCCGAGCAGGTTCAGACTGTTGAGATAGCTGCCGGGATCCTCCGGCACGCGCGCCAGCAGCCGGCCGCTGGCGACCAGGAAATCGTAAGGTGAGCGCAGCTTAGTCAGCGGCGCCTGCCAGGCTTCGTTGGAATCGACCAGCGCGGTTGCGAGCGCCTTGAGATCGCCGTCGGTCTTGACGAAGACCTCGCGCAACCGCGCCACCAGAGCCTGGGGCGGATCGTCGGCGACGAAGTGACGAACGAATTTGGTGGCGATGAAGTTCGCCGTCGAGGGATGGCGCGCAATGTCGGCGAGTGCGGCCTCGCCCTGCGCCAAGCCGGTCGCCTCATAGGTCTTGCCGAGCAGCAGCTGCGGCCCAGGCTGGTGCGCATTGGCGTTGAACACGAAGGAGCCAGGTGCCCCTAACTGCCCCTGCCGGCCGGCAAAGCTCCAGCCCGTGATGATGCGCGCGAGCGAGGTCACGTCCTCCTGGGTGTAGCCGCCGCCGACGCCGAGCGTATGCAACTCCATGATCTCGCGCGCGAGATTCTCGTTCAGCCCGCGCTTGCGATTCTGGCCGGCGCGCGAGTCCGGCCCGAGCGACTGCTGGTTGTCGAGAAAGAACAGCATCGCCGGATGCTGCTCGACGGACCTGAGCATGTCGGCAAAGCGCCCGAGCACGTGCGGCCTGATCGCCTCGCGCTCGAACGCGCCGGCCCACATCCGCGCCAGCTCGCCCTTGCTGGCTGAGATGCAAAAATGGTTGGACCAGAACACGACCAGCCGCTCGGTGAAGCCGCACTCGACCAGCGTCGCGCGCTGCAACCGCGCCAGCGCTTCGGCACGAAAGGTTTTCTGGATAACGTTGAGCGGCTGCGGTGCGGGTTTTGCGGCGGGCGGCGCGGCTGCGCTCGGCTGCATGCTCTCCGGCTTCATGGCATTGTCGGCCGGTTTCGCCTCGGCCATTTGGCCGGCGATCTCGGTCGTCACCATGTTGAGCGAGAGATTGCGACGCAATTTGTTGTCGGGCTTCGGATCGCCCGGCGTTTGCGCCGGCGGCGCTTCAGCGGGCGTGCCGGCTTTCGCCGCGGCCTCGCGCGCCTGCTTGACCTGATCCTGGTAGGCGAACGCGGCCTGCCCCAGCTGCGGCGTCGATTGCAGGCCGGGCGCTTCCAGCAGCACGCCGCTCGGACGGTTCAGTTCCGCCTTGACGAAACCGCGCGGGTCGGACGCCGCATTGATGAGATCGCCGGACGCGCCGCCGCGGGAGCCAAAGCCGAAGCGGTTCAGCGCAACCAGGGCGGCTTGCGAATCGCGGGCCATCGATTTGTCCTTCGCACAGTCGTGAAGCGCTTTGCGTGGCTACGCACGTCGCATAATATACCGCAGCGGGAGATGAACCCGACGTGAAAATGATGGCAAAGCTTTTGCGCAAAGCATGACAATTTCGAAAGAATCTCCGTTGCAGGAACCGGGCCCACGCCGCCTCGCCTGCTCCCGCTGCGGCGCCGAGTTCGGCTGCGACCTCTCAGGTTCCTGCTGGTGCGCGGAAGAGACCACGCGGCTGCCGATGCCGGTCAAGGGCGACGATTGCCTGTGCCGGGAATGTTTGCGCAAGGCGGCGGCGGAAGCGGCGTCGCGTAGCCCGGATGGAGCGCAAGCGTAATCCGGGGAATAGTTCCGCAGACACCAATCCCGGATTTCGCTCGCTCCATCCGGGCTACGAAACTCACACCGCAAACCCCGGTGACTTCCGCGCCATCCCGTCGAACGCATCGAGCAGTTTTTCGCGCCAGGCATAAACCGGATCGTCCGCCTCCAGCAGCTTGAACGGGCTCACCACGCGCGCCCATTGGAAGCCGCCGAACACGATGTAGTCGGCATAGTTCGGCGCGCCGCCGCCAAGATAGGGCTGATGCTTCAGCGTCTGGCGCATCACCTCCAGCGATTTGCGGAAGGCGATGACGCCGGCATCCCGGCTCGCCATGATCTCTTCCAGCGGCTTGCCGCCGAAGCGCGCCTCGCGCGACTTGCGGAAATAGGCGGCATCGACCTCGGCAAGATTCTTGGGGATGTCGGCGATGATCAGCGGAAAGATGCCGCCGACAATGGCGATGTCGCCCCAGGCGTTGAGCATGCGCGCCATTGCGCGCCCACCATCGCCGCCGAACAGCGAGGGGCGGTCCGGAAAATTGTCTTCGAGATAGGTCGCGATCGTCCAGGAATCCACGACGGGCTTGTCGTGATGCAACAGCACCGGGACCCTCTCGGAGCCGTACGGTGCAATCGCGCCTTTCTCGGTGAAGCGCCAGGGCAGCGATTCCGCCGACAGCCCCTTGTGCGCAAGCGCCATTCGCGTACGCCAGCAGTAGGGGCTGAAGGGACGCGAGGCGTCGGTGCCGACGAGTTCGAACAGTTTGAGTGACATGATTGCGGCCTCCTCATGCTCCGTCATTGCGAGGAGCGCTTGCGGCGAAGCAATCCAGGCTGCCGCCGCGGAGACATTCTGGATTGCTTCGCTGGCGCTCGCAATGACGATGTGGAGACGGGTGCTCTCCCTCTCCCCGTCCTTCACGGGGCGGGGCGAGGCAAAGATGTCACCGCCCGTTGATCTGCAGCAATCTCTTCCCGTCTTCCGTCACCGCGATGATCAGCCCGAGACCCGGCAGCGTCTCGCGGGCGACGTAGCCGCGGTCGGCGGCGTCTTCCCAGATGGTGAGGCGGGGGCACGAGGTCTTCCAGGTCGCGATCACCTCGGCATAGGCGCGCGGTTCGCGTGCGACCCATTCGACGAAATCCAGCACCAGCGGATCGGCGGTCTCGCTCATTGCAAACCTCCCTTGTCGAAGGCGGCCAGCACCGGCGTGCGGACCAGCAGCCAGCTGCCATGGGCGATGTAGTAGCAGGCGATGGTGGTGATCAGCCGCGTCGCCCAGACGCGGTATTGGTGGTCGCTCATCGCTTCCAGCAGGCGGCGCGCCAGGCTGGTGCCGAGCATGGAGGCTGCGATCGCAATGCCGGCCAGCACCGGATCGAGCGCGGCGGCCTGGTCGATGATGCCGCCGAAATAGACCAGCTTGGCGAAATGGCTCGCGACCTGGCAGGTTGCCTTGGTCGCCACGATCTCGCGCCGGCCGAATTGGCCGCCGAGGAAAAACGTATCCATCAGCGGACCGGAGACGCCGGTCATCAGCATCAGGCCCATGCAGACCGAGCCGTAGAACGTGCCCTGCCAGATGCTATCGGGGTTGGGCTTGATGCCCGCCGGCATCATCCGCGCCATGAACGGCGTGACACCCAGCATCAACAGGGCAACCGGCTTGTCCGGCACATAGCGCGTGATCGACCACAGCGCGAGCGCCAGCGCGCAGCCGATCAGATAGACGAACACCGGCCGCCAGCGGATATGCGCCCGCCACAGCAAGGCGCGCCAGCCGTTCGAGGCCATCTGCGTGATCGCATGCAGCACCATCGCGGCCGGCAGCGGCATCAGGGCGAGCAGCACGCCGATCAGGATCAGCCCGCCCGCCATGCCGAACAGCCCCGACAGGAACGCGGTCCCGACCATCAGCAATCCAAGGGCAGCGATCATGATTGATGTCACGAGAGGTCTCCGGTGATGGCACGGCAAGCAAGGGACGCAAGATGCTTCACTCCCTCGCCCCGCCTGCGGGGAGAGGGTGGGGTGAGGGGGAGCCTCCGCGAGGAAAGTAGCAGTTGGATTCGCGGAAGCTCCCCCTCACCCGGAATCCGCGCTGCGCTTGGATTCCGGCCTCTCCCCGCACGCGGGGAGAGGCGAAGGGCAGCCTCTCTGCCTCAGCAAATCGCCACGAATTACGCCGATGTTTGTGCCCGGCTTGCCGCAGCTGCGCAAACTGAGTTATCTTGCCCTGGCATCAGCTTTTCTGAGGGTCGGGCAATTGCGGCGGCTGCTCTTTCTCAACGGCATCAAGGCATTCGAAGCGGCGGCGCGCACCGGCAGCTTTGCTGCGGCGGGCGTCGAGCTGAACGTGTCGGCCGCCGCCGTCAGCCGCATGGTGCATCTGCTGGAGGAGCGGCTCGGCGTCGCGCTGTTCGAGCGCAAGGCCAACCGTCTGGTGCTGACGCAGGCGGGACGCGCCTATCAGAGCGGACTGACCCCGATCTTCGATGCGCTGGCGAGCCTCACCGCGCAGGTCACCGCGCCCTCCGGCGTCCGCGTGCTGACCATCGGCGTCGGGCACACTTTTGCGATGCGCTGGCTGATCCCGCGGCTGTCGGAATTTCGCGCCGAGGAGCCCGACATCGAGGTGCGCTTCACCACCGGCGGCGCGTCGGTGCCGTTCGGCGAGGACTGGAGCTGCGGCATCAAGCTCGGCACCGGCGACTGGCCGGGACTGGTGGCCGAGCCGCTGTTCGCCGGCGACCTCACGCCGGTCTGCGTGCCCCGGCTAGCCGCAACGCTGAAGCGGCCGGCCGATCTGAAGGGCCCGAGCCTGATCCACGTCGCGCATTCGCCCGAGGACTGGCCGATCTGGCTCAAGGCCGCCGGCCTCACAAGGATCACCGCGCGCGGGCCTGAGTTCCAGTTCTACGGCCAGGCGCTTCAGGCCGCCGCCGACGGGCTCGGCATCGCCATGGGCATCCGGCCCTATATCGACGACGACCTCGCCGCCGGACGCCTGGTCGCGCCGTTCGACCTTTCGGTCCCCAAGGGCATGCGCTGGTATCTTCTCTATCGCAGTTTTCAGACCGAGCAGCGCGACTTTGCCGCCTTTCGCCGCTGGATCATGCGTGCGGCGGCCGGGCCTGCAGCCCGCCCCGTCAGGCGGATCGGCCGCACTGCGGCGCGGAACTGACGCTCTCAAGTAGCGCTCGGGGCGAAAAAGTCAGCCGCTTGTGAACGGCTTCACATACGGCAGACCGGAAACATGGTCCCCTGATCCTCCAACAACACGGTTACAAGACACTTGTACAGGACACTTGGGGACACCAATGACGACCCTTTACGACGGCTTTGACATCGAATCCTTCGAGGCGGGCAAGGGGCTGTGGCACGCCCGTATCCGGCGCGCCGATTTCAGCCCGCTTGCCATCGACGGCGTGCTGTTCCCCGCCATGGAAGTCGGCTTTGCCTGGCCCGATCCCGACGCCGCAATCGCCGATGCCAAGAGCCACATCGATCGCTTCCGCCGGCGCTCCGACAGCGACGACGAATAAGCGAGCGGGATTTCAAACGGGACAGCGGCGTAAAGGGGGGAACCGGGATGTCAGTCACCGACATCGACAACGCACAGCGGCCGAGGATCTATGCCCGCAATGTGCTGTCAAATTGCCCGGAATGCGACGGCGATCTCAGCGTGCTCCGTGTGATCGGCGGCCGCGCCGGATGCGAGTACTGGACCATGCGTTGCACCGATTGCGGCGGCATCCATCTCGACATCCTCGAGCCGAATCTGGCAGCCGGGCACGACGAGGGACCGCCGCCGGCGGCGTGATCGCAAGATCCGCTGCTGCCCTGCTGCCAACCTGCTGTCAGCAGCCTGCGCGTAGACGGGCATTCGCCCTTTCCTGAGGGGCGGACTCGTCCCATATTCGGGGCATGGCGAAGAAACCTGCTCCCCCCGCAAAATCTCCCAAATCCAAGGCGCCGAACTCCAAAGCACACCGGCCGGACGTGCAGCCGATCGGGCCGGCGCTGGCCGAACTGCTTAATCCGGCGATTAATCGCGGCGATGCCGGGCTTGGCTCGGGTACCGGCCTGCAGCCGCCGCCGGACAATTCGCGCGACCGCCGTTCCGGAGGCGAGGCTGCCGCGCATCGCGCGCGGGCCTCGACGCCGAAGGAGTTTCCGCAGGATACGCGGACAATTGCAGGCGACGTGATTCGTGGCTCAGCCCCCTCCCCGACCCTCCCCCACAAGGGGGGAGGGAGCGGAGAGAGCGGTGGTTTCGACGAAGCACCACAGGCCAATTACGGAACTGCCGCCACGATTCCGACGCTCGATCCGGAACTGGCCCGGCAGCTCGGGCTGCCGACGGAAGAGGACGACGCCGAGGCGCTGGCCCGTCCACCCCGCAACAAGATGGAGGCGCTCGGTGTCAAGGCGACCGCGGAGGCGCTGGAGGCGCTGATCCGCGAGGGACGACCGGAGTTCCGCGGCAACGACGGCTCGATGCAGGTGTGGACCCCGCACCGGCCGCCGCGCCCGGAGAAGTCCGAAGGCGGCGTGCGCTTCGAGATCAAGTCGGACTACCAGCCGCGCGGCGACCAGCCGACCGCGATCGCCGAGCTTGTCGAGGGCATCCAGCGCAACGATCGCACCCAGGTGCTGCTCGGCGTCACCGGCTCCGGCAAGACCTATACCATGGCCCAGGTGATCGAGGCGACGCAGCGCCCGGCCATCATCCTGGCGCCGAACAAGACGCTCGCCGCCCAGCTCTATGGCGAGTTCAAGAACTTCTTCCCGGACAACGCGGTCGAATATTTCGTCAGCTACTACGACTACTACCAGCCCGAAGCGTACGTCCCGCGCACCGATACCTATATCGAAAAGGATTCGTCCATCAACGAGCAGATCGACCGCATGCGCCATTCGGCGACGCGCGCGCTGCTCGAACGTGACGACGTCATCATCGTCGCCTCGGTGTCCTGCATCTACGGTATCGGCTCGGTCGAGACCTACACCGCGATGACCTTTGCGCTGAAGAAGGGCGAGCGCATCGACCAGCGCCAGCTCATCGCCGACCTCGTCGCGCTGCAATACAAGCGCACCCAGGCCGATTTCACCCGCGGCACCTTTCGCGTGCGCGGCGACGTCATCGACATCTTCCCGGCGCACTATGAGGACCGCGCCTGGCGCGTGAATTTGTTCGGCGACACCGTCGAGAATATCGAGGAGTTCGATCCGCTCACCGGCCACAAGCAGGACGAGCTCGAATTCATCAAGATCTACGCCAACTCGCACTATGTGACGCCGCGCCCGACGCTGGTGCAGGCGATCAAGTCGATCAAGTCCGAGTTAAAGATGCGGTTGGATCAGTTGCATGATCAGGGCCGCCTGCTGGAGGCGCAGCGGCTGGAGCAGCGCACCACCTTCGACCTCGAGATGATGGAGGCGACCGGAAGCTGCGCCGGCATCGAGAACTATTCGCGCTATCTCACCGGACGCCGGCCCGGCGAGCCGCCGCCGACGCTGTTCGAATACGTCCCCGACAACGCGCTGGTGTTCGCCGACGAAAGCCACGTCACCGTTCCGCAGATTGGTGCCATGTTCAAAGGCGACTTCCGCCGCAAGGCGACGCTGGCCGAATACGGCTTCCGCCTGCCCTCCTGCATGGACAACCGTCCGCTGCGCTTCGAGGAGTGGGACATGATGCGGCCGCAGACGGTTGCTGTGTCGGCGACGCCCAGCAGCTGGGAGCTGAACGAGAGCGGCGGCGTGTTCGTCGAGCAGGTCATTCGCCCCACGGGCCTGATCGATCCGCCTGTCGACATCCGCCCGGCCCGCACCCAGGTCGACGATCTCGTCGGCGAGGTGCGCGCCACCGCGAATGCCGGCTACCGCTCGCTGATCACCGTGCTGACCAAGCGCATGGCAGAGGATCTCACCGAATATCTGCATGAGCAGGGCATTCGCGTGCGCTACATGCACAGCGATATCGACACCATCGAGCGCATCGAGATCATACGAGATCTCAGGCTCGGCGCGTTCGACGCGCTGGTCGGCATCAATCTGCTGCGCGAGGGCCTCGATATTCCCGAGTGCGCGCTGGTCGCGATTCTCGATGCTGACAAGGAAGGCTTTTTGCGCAGCGAGACCTCGCTGATCCAGACCATCGGCCGCGCCGCGCGCAACGTCGACGGCAAGGTGATCCTCTATGCCGACCAGATAACGGGCTCGATGGAGCGCGCCATCGCCGAAACCGACCGCCGTCGCGAAAAGCAGGTGGAGTACAACACGGCGCATGGCATCACGCCGGAGAGCATCAAGAAGTCGATCGGCGACATCATGAACAGCGTCTACGAGCGCGACCATGTGCTGGTCGAGATCGGCGGCCACGACATGACCGACGACGTCATCTCGATCGGCCACAATTTCGAGGCCGTGCTCGGCGATCTTGAGACGCGGATGCGCGAGGCCGCCGCCGATTTGAACTTCGAGGAAGCCGCCCGCCTGCGCGACGAGGTCAAGCGGCTGCGCGCCACCGAGCTCGCCGTGGTCGACGATCCCACCGCCAAACAGCGCACCGTGCAGGGCAAGGCCGGCGCCTATGCGGGCGCGAAGAAATACGGCGATGCCGCCAATTTGCCGGTCAGTGCGATGAAGAAAAAAAGCGTCTCTGCTGCCCTCAAGGCCAGCGGCGCTGCCTCCTCTCCCTCTCCCCGTCCTTCACGGGGAGAGGGAGAGGAGGC
>NZ_JAACFT010000003.1 GCF_029051685.1 Bradyrhizobium sp. CSA207
AGAAGGTCGGCTTGGACGTGCCGCCGCCGCTGGTGGCGCTGATCAGTGCGCTGACGTCAAAGCTGTAGTCGATGATGTTGAAGGCGCCCTCATGGTGAAGAGCGGTGGAATTGCCAATAACGCCGTCAATCGTCAAATAATAGGCGAGGGCCATCGAACGCACTCCTGGCTTGAATCTTGTTGTCGCTCAAGCACATCGGCTTGAGTGTAAAATTCTGACTTCAGGTGAACCGGCGTCATTACCGGCATATGGAATGGCGAGGACGCAATGGTCTTAAAATGCGGATTTGAACAGCTTACGACAAATGATTCCATTGAAGGCTGAAGGATGCAACATCGCATTCAATCTCCCGTTCGCACCGGATCATGCGGAATTGGTCGAAAGGTGTCTGTGAAGTGCTTCACCGAAATGAATTATCGTGTGAAGCAACGGACCAAAAGGAGAAAGCGTTTGCAGTCCCATCTCTCCAGAGCGCAACCCCTCATCCGGTCTCGCGCAAAAAACGCGAACGTATCGCCAGCGCAACCCTGAGAATGAGCCTTACCTCGGGCGCTTCTCCGCGAGCGCCGTTGCCATCGCCGAGATCAGCGGCCGCATGAAATAGGCGTCTTCCGCCGGCGTGATGTCCGGGCGCAAGCCGTGCGCTTCGAGCTCGCCCGAGACCGCCGGCCCTACCGACGCGATCAGCGTCCGCTCCAGGCCGGCGCGCAAGCGCGCCTCGCTGCCATGCGCCTTCGCGGCTTCGATCAGGCGGCGGACCTGGCCGAGATTGGTCAGCGCGATGGAATCGATCCGTCCCTCCGCCATGTCGTCGATGGCGGCGACGATGCTGGCATCGGCGGCCTTGGGATCGTAGACGTAAGGCAGCACGGTATCGACCTCGGCACCTTGCGCGGCAAGCGCGCTGGTCAGCGCGCTATGGTCCTTGTCTGGATAAAGTTGCAAGCCGAGACGCCGTCCGCCGAGATCGAGCTTTGCGAGCATCTCGATCACGCCCTCAGTGGTCGGCTTCTCCGTCATCTGCTGCTGCTCGAGCCCGATCTCGCGCAGCGCCTTTCCAGGCTTCGGCCCGCGGGTGAATTTTCGCGATTTTGCCAGGGCGGCGACAAAAGCCTGGTCGAGCCCGCGCTCGCGCGCGAGCTTCATGATCCGCCGCAGGCCTTCGCCGGTCATCAGCACGAGGTCGTCCAAGGGCCTGTCGATGGCGCGGCGGATCCAGGCCTCGACCGGGGCGGGATCGGGCGCGTCTTGAATGGTGAACATCGGGCATTGCACGACCTCGGCGCCCTGTTCGGCGAGCAGCTTTGAAAACTGCGCCTCCTCGCGCGTTTCCAGGATCAGGATGCGGTAGCCGTTCAGGCGGTCGGCCATGGGGATGCTCCGGTCAGAATTCGCAATCGTCTGTTCATCCTGACTCCGCGCTTTACGTTGAAGCAAGTCTTGACCTTGAAGTCTTGGGATTGGCGCAAGGGCGAGGTCGGTGATAGAGCAGGGCGCAAATCGCGGGGTTCCGCGCCGTTTGCACAAACCTTCATCAAGGCCCATGCCCGATCATCAATATGTCCTGACCCTGTCCTGTCCGGATCGCCCCGGCATCGTCTCCGCGGTGTCGACGTTTCTGGCCCACAATGGACAGAACATTCTCGATGCCCAGCAGTTCGACGATGTCGAGACCAAGAAGTTCTTCATGCGCGTGGTGTTCACGGCGGCCGATCTCGCCGTGGAGCTGTCGGCACTGCAGACCGGCTTTGCTGCGATCGCGGAACGTTTCGCCATGGAATGGCAGATGCGCGACCGTGCCGCGCACCGCAAGGTGATGCTGCTGGTATCGAAGTCCGACCACTGCCTGGTCGACATCCTCTATCGCTGGCGCACCGGTGAGCTGTCGATGATCCCGACCGCGATCGTCTCCAATCATCCGCGCGAAGCCTATGCCGGGCTCGATTTCGGCGGGATCCCGTTCCACCATCTGCCGGTGAGCAAGGAGACCAAGCGCGAGCAGGAGACGCAGATCCTGGACCTCGTTGCCAGGACCGGTACCGACCTCGTGGTGCTCGCCCGCTACATGCAGATCCTGTCGGATGATCTTTCGGCAAAGCTGTCCGGCCGCTGCATCAACATCCACCACTCGTTCCTGCCGGGGTTCAAGGGTGCAAAACCCTATCACCAGGCCCATGAGCGCGGCGTCAAGCTGATCGGGGCCACCGCCCATTACGTCACGCGCGACCTCGACGAGGGCCCGATCATCGACCAGGACGTCGAGCGCATCAGCCACCGCGACACGCCCGAAGATCTCGTCCGCAAGGGCCGCGACATCGAGCGGCGCGTGCTCGCCCGCGCGATCCGCTATCATCTGGATGACCGCGTCATCCCCAACGGCCGCAAGACTGTGGTGTTTATGGATTAGCGAATGGTGAGTGGCGAGTAGCGAATAGAAAAAAGTCAGCCTCCTTATTCGCTACTCCCTATTCGCCATTCGCCCCTAACGCACCGCGTTGCCGGGCGCCGAGCCCGTCGCGCCCTTCTGCGCCTGCTCTTCCTTCTCGCGATCGGCGGCCGGCAGCAGCCGCTTGCGCTCGCGCTCTTTCATGTAGGCGTCGTATTGCGGCGTGCCGGCCCGCGGTGGAGCGTCCGCCGGCAGGCCACCGGCCCATTGCGGGACGTAGTCGCCCATGCCGGCCGAGAGCTTTTCGTTGACGGTGCCGCAGCCGGACAGCCCCGCGGCAAGCGCGAGGAGGAACACGAGGGAACGGACGGGCTTCGACATTTGTGGGGCACGCGGGTTCGGTCTGGTTGGACGACAAAGGTCAGGCGGGTGCCGGGACAGTAGCCTTCAACAAGGTAAAATAGACTTATTCGAGGTAGGTACTTAGCTACCAAGTTGCGGCCGATCGGGCTTTTGCGATGTCCAAATTCTGCAAAAGAAAGACGGAATCCTCCATCCACGCCGTTCGCCCAGTTTCTAGACTACGGCACGAGGGCTTGGCGGCAAATGGGACTTGGCTTGATCGGCGAGAGGCTTTTTCGTTGACAGGTCCATTTTATTTGTACAATCGTACAAATAAAAGCGGTCGAGGTTGGGGTGCCTGGGTCACCCTGACGTAACCGCGGTATAGCCCCTTGCCGACGGAAAAGTGGGACGCTCGGCTTGCGCCGAACGGTCGCCAAACGTCCGATTGACAAGGGCTGCGCGAAAGACGCCATTTGACGCGCGATAGGGCTCGTGCGTGAGCTATGGTGAGACAAGGACCGGGCACTCGGTCCGGCGCACAAGAGGTCAGGAATTAAGGGGAGGGACATCTGATGTTCGGACGCAAACAGCTTTCTTGTAGGGTCTCCTGGAAGGCCAGTTGGGCCGCCGCAGTGGCGGCCGTTGCCGGCGTCATGGCCGCCGCGCCCGTCAAGGCCGAGGACGTCGTGAAGGTCGGCCTGATCCTGCCGATGACCGGCGGCCAAGCTTCGACCGGCAAGCAGATCGAGAATGCGATCAAGCTCTACATGCAGCAGAAGGGCGACACCGTCGCCGGCAAGAAGATCGAGATCGTTCTCAAGGACGATGCCGCGATTCCGGACAAGACCAAGACCGCCGCGCAAGAGCTGATCGTCAACGACAAGGTCAATTTCATTGCCGGCTTCGGTGTGACGCCCGCCGCGCTGGCGGCCGCGCCGCTGGCGACGCAAGCCAAGATCCCGGAAGTCGTGATGGCGGCCGGCACCTCCATCATCACCGAGCGCTCGCCCTACATCGTACGCACGAGCTTCACGCTGGCGCAGTCCTCCACCATCATCGGCGACTGGGCCGTCAAGAACGGCATCAAGAAGGTGGCGACGCTCACCTCCGACTACGCGCCCGGCAATGACGCGCTGAACTTCTTCAAGCAGAATTTCACTGCGGGCGGCGGCGAGGTGGTCGAAGAGGTCAAGGTGCCGCTGCAAAACCCTGATTTCGCGCCCTTCCTTCAGCGCATGAAGGACGCCAAGCCCGACGCGATCTTCGTGTTCGTGCCGGCCGGCCAGGGCGGCAACTTCATGAAGCAGTATGCCGAGCGCGGCCTCGACAAGGCCGGCATCAAGGTGATCGGACCGGGCGACGTCACCGACGACGATCTCCTCAACAACATGGGCGACGCCGTGCTCGGCACGGTCACCGCGCACCTCTATTCCGCGGCGCATCCCTCGCAGATGAACAAGGACTTCGTTGCGGCCTACAAGAAGGCTTTCGGCAATCGTCCGGGCTTCATGGCGGTGAGCGGCTATGACGGCATTCACCTAATCTATGAAGCGCTGAAGAAGACCAATGGCGACACCGACGGCACCAAGCTGGTCGAGGCCATGAAGGGACAGAAATGGGAAAGCCCGCGCGGCCCGATCTCGATCGACCCCGAGACCCGCGACATCGTGCAGAACATCTACATCCGCAAGGTCGAGAAGGTCGACGGCGAGCTCTACAATGTCGAGTTCGCCACTTTCGAGGCCGTCAAGGATCTCGGCAAGACCAAGAAGTGACGCGCGAAAGTGCGCCACTCGGGGGCTCTCTGCACACCTCTCCCGCTTGCGGGAGAGGTCGGCGCGATCCGGGCGATGCGAAGCATCGTCCCGCGCCGGGTGAGGGCTCTCTCCACATTGGGAGTCTCTCCGTGGAGACACCCTCACCCCAACCCTCCCCCGCACGCGGGAGAGGGAGCGCAGCACGGCCTTTGGCCACACTTGAGATGATTTTCGATCTTCGATGACCTCTATCCTCACCAACCTGTTCGATGGCGTTGCCTACGGCATGCTGCTGTTCGTGCTGGCCTGCGGGCTCGCGGTCACGCTGGGACTGATGAACTTCGTCAACCTTGCGCATGGCGCCTTCGCCATGGCCGGCGGCTATGTCTGCATGGTGCTGGTCAACCGGATGGGCTGGCCGTTCTTCGCGGCATTGCCGCTCGCTTTCGTCTCCGCCGCTGCAATCGGCATCGCGCTTGAGCGGACGCTGTACCGCCACCTCTATGCGCGCAGCCATCTCGACCAGGTGCTGTTCACGATCGGTCTGACCTTCATGTCGGTCGCCGCCGTCGACTACATTCAGGGCTCGTCGCGGGTCTTCATCAATTTGCCGACCGGGCTCCAGGGGCAGTTCGACCTGTTCGGGGTCGGCATCGGCCGCTACCGGCTGATGATCATCGTAATCTGCGGACTGCTCACCATCGCGCTTCAGATGGTGCTCGCCAAGACCCGTTTCGGCAGCCGCCTGCGCGCCGCCGTTGACGATCCCCGCGCCGCAAGCGGCCTCGGCATCAATGTGCCGCAGGTGTTCGCCTTCACGTTTGCATTTGGATGTGGCCTTGCCGGCCTCGGCGGCGCGCTGAGCGCGGAGATCCTCGGCCTCGATCCGTACTTCCCGCTGAAGTTCATGATCTACTTTTTGATCGTGGTCACCGTCGGCGGCTCATCCTCGATCACCGGGCCGTTCCTGGCCTCGCTCCTGCTTGGCATCGGCGACGTCGCCGGCAAGTACTACGTGCCGAAGATGGGTCCCTTCGTGATCTACACCATGATGATCGTGATCCTAATCTGGCGCCCGAACGGCCTGTTCGGCCGCACGGCCGCGCGTTGAGTTCGCCGATGAGCGCTTCTTCCGACGTCGGTCATCACGCCCAGCGCCAGGCACGCTGGCACTATGGCGAAGCCGCTTTCTGGCTGATCGTGCTGGCCTGCGGCTTCCTGTTTCCCAACCGCTATCTGATCATGACCGACATCCTGCGGCTGGCGCTGTTTGCGATGTCGCTCGATCTCATCCTCGGCTATGCCGGCATCGTCTCGCTCGGCCATGCCGCCTTCTTCGGCGTCGGCGCCTATGCTGCGGGGCTTCTTGCACTTCACGGCATCGTCAACGAGCCCGTGCTCGCGCTTGTTGTCGCCGGCCTGGCCGCGATGGTGCTCGGCTTCGCCACGAGCTTCCTGGTGATCCGCGGCGTCGACCTCACCCGGCTGATGGTGACCCTGGGCATCGCGCTGCTGCTCGAAGCGCTCGCCGAGCGCTTCTCCAAGATCACCGGCGGCACCGACGGTCTTCAGGGCATCGAGATCCAGCCGATCTTCGGCGAGATCCCGTTCGACATGTTCGGCAAGACCGGCTTCTTCTATTCGCTGGCCGTGCTGTTCCTGCTGTTCCTGCTCGCCCGCCGCGTCGTGCATTCGCCGTTCGGGCTGTCGCTGCGGGCGATCAAGAACAATCCGTTGCGTGCGGCGGCGATCGGCATCCCCGTCAACCGCCGCCTGATCGCGATCTATACGCTGGCGGCGTTCTACGCAGGTATTGCCGGCGCGCTGTTCACCCAGACCACGGCGATCGCCTCGCTCGACGTGTTCGCCTTCGAGCGCTCCGCCGACCTGATGCTGGTGCTCGTCATCGGTGGCACCGGCTATCTCTATGGGGGGCTGATCGGCGCGGTGCTGTTCCGCATGCTCCAGGAATTGTTCTCCACCATCACCCCGCAATACTGGCAGTTCTGGATCGGTCTCGTGCTGGTCGTGATCGTGCTGGTCGGCCGCCAGCGCCTGCATCGCTGGGCGCTGTATGTGCCGAACCTCGTGATCAAGCAAATTGCCGGACGCAAGGCCGTCGTCGCCGTGCCGGAGAGCGACGCATGACCATCGCGCTCGAAACCCAGAATCTCGAAAAGCAGTTCGGCGGCCTGCGCGTCACCCGAGACCTGTCCCTGAAGATCGAGCAGGGTGCCCGCCACGCCCTGATCGGCCCGAACGGCGCCGGCAAGACCACGGTGATCAATCAGCTCACCGGCGTGCTCAAGCCGAATTCGGGACGCATCCTGCTCGAAGGCCAGGACATCACCGACCTTGCCGTACACAAGCGCGTGCTGCGCGGCCTGTCGCGCACCTTCCAGATCAACCAGCTCTATCCCGACCTGACCCCGCTGGAGACCATCGGCCTTGCGGTTTCCGAACGCCTCGGCCATGGCGGCGACTGGTGGCGGCGGATGGGGACACGCAGTGACGTCAACGGCGAGATCGCCGATTTGCTCGCGCGTTTCCATCTGCTCGACGTCATGAACGAGCAGACCGTGACGCTGCCGTACGGCAAGCAGCGCCTGCTCGAGATCGCGGTCGCGATCGCGGCCAAGCCGCGCGTGCTGCTGCTCGACGAGCCCGCCGCCGGCGTGCCCGAGAGCGAGCGCCACGACATTCTCGCGGTCGTAGGCAGCCTGCCGCGCGACGTCACCGTGCTCCTGATCGAGCATGACATGGACCTCGTGTTCTCCTTTGCCGACCGCATCTCGGTGCTGGTTTCGGGCGCGCTGCTCACGGAGGGCCCGCCGGACCAGGTCGCGCGGGACCCGCAGGTCAAGGCTGTTTATCTCGGCGAGGAGGCGGTCAATGTCTGACCTGCTGGCCATCGAATCCCTGCGCGCCGGCTATGGCGAGGCGGTGGTGCTGCCGAATATGAGCCTGCGTCTTGCCGAGGGACAGGTGCTGGCGCTGCTCGGGCGCAACGGCACCGGCAAGACCACGCTGATCAACTCCATCGTCGGCGTCACCCGCCGCTTCTCGGGCACCGTCGCGCTCGCCGGCGCCGACGTCACGACCTTGCGCCCCGACCAGCGGGCGCGCGCCGGGATCGGCTGGGTGCCGCAGGAGCGCAACATCTTCCGTTCCCTCACGGTGGAAGAGAACATGACCGCCGTGGCGCAAGTTGGCCCCTGGACGGTCGACAGGGTTTACGAGATGTTCCCGCGGCTGAAGGAGCGGCGGAGCAATTTTGGCAACCAGCTCTCCGGCGGCGAGCAGCAGATGCTGGCGATCGGCCGCGCGCTGACCCTCAACCCGAAGGTCCTGCTGCTGGACGAGCCGACCGAGGGCCTTGCCCCCATCATCGTCGAGGAACTGCTGAAGGCGATCGGGACCATCACCCGGGCCGGCGGCATCTGCTCGATTATCGTCGAGCAGAATGCGCAAAAGATTCTGGGGCTGGCCGACCGCGTTGTGATATTGGAGCGCGGAACGATCGTCCACGACGCCCCGAGCGCCGCGCTGAAGGCCGACCCCTCGGTCCTGGAGCGCCACCTCGGCGTCGCCGGAGCGGTCGCCCACTAGAGCATCCCGGGAGTTAGAAGAATGCAGCGAACCAGAGCCCCCTTCCGCGCCGACGAGGTCGGCAGCCTCCTGCGTCCCGCCAAGATCAAGGAAGCCCGCAGCCGTCTCGAGAAGGGCGAGATCTCGGCCGACGATCTGCGCAAGATCGAGGACATGGAGATCGAGAAGGTCGTGCACAAGCAGGCCTCGATCGGCCTGAAGCTTGCGACCGACGGCGAATTCCGCCGTTCCTGGTGGCATTTCGACTTCCTGGCTAAGCTGACCGGCTGCGAGCTGTTTCACCCCGAGACCGGCATCCAGTTCGCGGGTGTGGAGACGCGTCACGACGCAGTCCGCGTGATCGGTAAGCTCGATTTCCCCGATGATCATCCGATGCTGGATCACTTCCGCTTCCTGAAGAAGTGTGCCGACCAGGCCCACGTCACCGCCAAGATGACGATCCCCTCGCCGGCGGTGCTGCACTTCCGTGGCGGCCGCAAGGCGATCTCCAAGGACGTCTATCCGGATCTCAACGCCTTCTACGAGGACCTCGGCAAGACCTATCGGAAAGCCGTCAAGGCCTTCTATGATGCCGGCTGCCGCTATCTCCAGTTCGATGACACCGTCTGGGCCTATCTCTGCTCGCAGGATGAGTTGCAGAAGGCGCGCGAGCGCGGCGACAATCCGGAGGGCCTCCAGCAGATCTATGCGCGCATCATCAACTACGCGCTGGCCGAGAAGCCTGCCGACATGGTGGTGACGACGCATGTCTGCCGCGGCAACTTCCGTTCGACTTGGATTTCCTCGGGCGGCTACGAGCCGGTCGCCGAGACCATGCTCGCCGGCACCAATTACGATGGCTACTTCCTTGAATACGATTCCGACCGCGCCGGCGGCTTCGAGCCGCTGCGCTTCCTGCCCAAGGGCAACAAGGTCGTCGTGGTCGGCGTCATCACGTCGAAGTTCGGCGAACTCGAGAGCAAGGACGCCATCAAGCGCCGCCTGGAAGAAGCCGCCAAATTCGTCCCGCTGGAGCAGCTCGCGCTCTCCCCGCAATGCGGCTTCGCCTCGACCGAGGAAGGCAACATCCTCTCCGAGGAAGAGCAGTGGGCCAAGCTCAGCCTCGCGGTGGAGATCGCGAAGGAAGTATGGGGCGGGTAAGCCCTCGCTCGCTGTCATTCCCCGCGAAGGCGGGGAATCCAGTACGCCGCCGCTTCTCCGTACCTCTCGCTGTCTCTGGAATACTGGATCGCCCGGTCGAGCCGGGCGATGACAGCTGAGTGTGTGGCGAGCCTTGAGGCCCGCCCCCTCAGTTCTCCGCCAGATAAACCTCGCCCAGCAGCGACGAGTTCGACCACGGCACCTGCTTGCTCTTGGTCGATGAGACCACGTCCGTCCGCACCCGCGTCAGCATCTGCTGCACTTCCAGCCCCGGCGTGCCGAGGTGGCGGGAGAGGGCGGCCGAGAACGGTGAGTTGGCGCCTTCGCCGTCGAGCGCGACCTGGCCCGGCGCGGTCGCGAATGCGATCAGCGTGCCGGCGCCCAGCGTTGCACCGGCGCCGAGGCTAGTCGGCGCGGCGAGGCCCGATGCGCCCTCGATGCCGCGATTGGCGCCCGTGGATGCGACCTGATGCGCCATCGGATTGTTGCGGCAGGCATCGAAGATCAGGATGTTGGTGCGGACCTGGTCGTCGAGGCCGGCCATGATCGTGTCCATGTCTATCATCGCATCAGTCATGCTCGCGCCCGGCTTGAGCTCGACGTCGACGGGAATGAGATAGTTGCGGCCGTCGACCTGCACGCCATGGCCGGCGTAGTAGATGACTGCGACCTGCGCTCGCGCCGCCTCCCGCAAAAAGTCGCGCGTCATCTTCTGCATGGCTGTGCGGTCGAGGTCGACGCCTTCCGACACAGTGAAGCCGATGTCGCGCAGGCTCTTGGCAACGGCGCGCGCATCGTTGGGCGGATTGGGCAGCGCCTTGACATGTGCATAGGCGCCGTTGCCGATGACCAGCGCCATCCGCGTGCCGCGAGCGGCCGGGGCGGGCGAGGGGGCTGACGCTGCGCCGGTCCGCTGCTGCGACGGGGCCACGGTCGGGGTCGGCGCATCGCGCGGGATTGGCGCGACTGCATCCGTCACCAGCGACAGCCGCACTTTTGCGGTCGCCTGATTGGCCTTGCTGCCGGCATCGGAGGCCACGATCGCCAGCGTCGCCTTGTAGTCATCCCTCGCGCGGGCGTAGTCGCCCTTGGCCTCATAGGCTAGCGCGCGATGGGTGTAGCCCGCGATCAGCACGCTGTTCGGCGGCGTCATGATGTTGGCGGGCGGCTTCTCCTTGGCAAGCCGGATCGCCTCGGAGCCATCGGCAATGGCGCGATCGAGATCGCCCCTCGCACGCCAGATCGCAGTGCGGTTGATCAGCGGCTGCGGCAGCGTCGGATCGAGCCGGATCGCCTGGTTGATGTCGGCGAGGGCGCCGTCGAGATCGCCGAGCGCTGCCTTCGCGATGCCGCGGTTCTGGAACGAGAATGCCGATTTCGGCTCCAGCTTGATCGTGGCGTCGTAATCGGCGATCGCCTTGGCGTAATCGCCCTTGCCGCGCCAGGCATTGCCGCGGTTGTGGAAGATGGTGCTATCAGGCGGACCGAGCTTTAGCGCATCGTCGAAATCCGCGATCGCGATGTCGTGCTCGCCCCTGTCGTAGTAGGCCGAGCCGCGCAGATTGTAGGCCGCCTGGCTCGGCTGGAGCCGGATCGCCTCGGTGGCGTCAGCGACGGCTTTTGCGTAATCGCCTTTCTTGTTCCAGCCGACTGCCCGCCAGAAATAGACAGTCGCGAGCTGCTCGCCCTTGAAGACCTTCAGCGCGATGATCTTGGTGCAGGCATCGATCATCTGGTCGGTCGGCGTGGTGTCGGTGGTGCAGAGTGGCCCGAGCTGACTGCGCGCCTGCGCGAATGCGGGCGCAGACCACAGGGTTGCCAAGAGAAGGGAGAGCGCGACGAGCAGGCGGCGCATGGGGCCTCGGATGCTGACGATACAACAGAAGGAGGACGTGACCCTTTTGTCGGTCCCAGGGGATCGTCGGTTCAGATCCTGCGGTTGTTGGGGCAGGCTTACTTCTTCGGTTGGCGGGTGCGGACCTCGATGAAGCCCCCGGCCATTTGAACTTCGAACCGTGACAGGAAGCTCATGCCGAGCAGGCCATCGACGCCGGCGCCGTAACTCTTGTCATCCGTGGTCTGGATCGCCACGGGCACGTTGATTGCTTCCAGCTTGCCGAGAGCAACTTTGTCGGCCCTGGATAGCTTCGCCTTGCTCTGGCCGTTGGCCGTCATGAGCGTGATCTCACTCGTGCCGGCTTCGGAGATTTTGGCGCGGCTGGCAAGAGCGGCCTTCACGGACACATAGCTCGCGCCGGTATCGAGGATGAACAGTCCGGAGACGCCGTTGATCGCAGCTTTCACCGTGATCACGTTCTTCTGCCCGCGTAGGGGGAAGCTTTCTTTGCGGAATCCTGTCGATTCGACGCAATGGCCCTGGCTTTCGTAGTCAGCGATGATCTTCCGCGTCTGGCTGGTGTCGCGGGTGGCCGGATCGAGCGCAACCCACAGATTTATCGGCGCTGTGGCCTCGCAGAACTGTTTGAGGGCGGCATAGGCGCCTGCCATGCGCAGGAAGACACGGCTCGAGATCGATTTCTTGTCCGCGCCATAGAGCTCGATGGCATCGGAATAATCGGCCAGCGCACGGTGATAGTCTTTCAGGCCTTCAAGCGCGACGCCACGCAAGTAATGCGCGTCGTGATTGGTTGGTGCGCGCCGCATGAACTCGTCGGCGACCTCCACGGCTCTGGGATAGTCCGTGAGCTTGAGATAGATGTCGATCGAGCGGTGCAGCGCGGTGATCGGCGCGCCACAATTCATGACGAACTTGTAGAGCCCGTCAGCGGCCTGTCGCCGGTAGCCGAGCTTGTCCAGCATGAGCGCGAGATCGTTGATGCTTTTCTGGTCGCACGGCTCGCGCTTCAGCTCTTCCAGGCGCAGCCAGACAAATGGGTCGCGCGCGGCTGCGACGGGCAGGACGCCGATCCTCTCATAGACTGATGCGAATAATTCGTCGGGATTCTCGTCCAGATAACCTGCGCGTGCGCCGCCCGATAATGCCGCCAGAAGACAAGCGACGAGCCAAAACAATCTGAACATACCCTGCCCCGAACATCCCCGTTCGCAATGTATACCGGTAAGTGTAGGCACAGCCAAACGCACGATGGGGGTGTCCGCAGAGAGCCTGGTGGGCCTATCGACGAGGGAGTGGAGCAGCTCCTGAGGTATTTCCTTAGTGGGCAGAATTTGCTAAGGGGAGGTCCCCCAACTCTTCTGCCCACCGCAATCCCACTGATGAAAAACGACGAAATCCTCAGCCAAATCACCGAGTTCTGCCGCAAGGCGGACATGGCGGAATCGACGTTTGGCCGGCGTGCGGTGAACGATGGGAAGCTGGTGCAGCGCCTGCGCGAGGGCAAGCGCATCACCATCGACACGCTGGACCGGATCCAGGCCTATATGGCGGCGTCGATGACCGGCGGCCTGCCGCCGCCGCGGGGACTGCAGGTGCCCCCGGAAAAGCGCGATCCGCGCGGCAATTTCCGCTTCTTCGAGAACCGGCAGAAGTACCTGCTGTTCGTCCACACCTGCAGCGAGAAGCGGGTGGTCGCCGATCGCGTGGCGCTCGAGCTTGCCACCATCCATCCGCGGCCACCGGCGCTGCGCATGTTCGACGCGGGTGTCGGTGACGGCACGGTGCTGGCGCGGGTGCTGCGCGCAACGCACCAGCGCTTTCCGCACATGCCGTTCTATGTGGCCGGCAAGGAGCTCAGTCTCGAGGACCTGCGCCTGACGCTGGAGAAGGTGCCGGATCGCATTTTCGAGCATCCGGCGTCGGTGTTCGTCTTCACCAACATGTTCTATTCGGAGGCGCCCTGGCTGACGCCGGCATCGCCTGCGGCAGCTGCTGCCACCGTCTGGCACGAAGTCCCGCTCCGGGGTGCATCATCGGGAGAGTTCGAGCAGCAGATCGTCGAGCTGAGGCCGTTCCTGGAGCAGAACTGGCGCGCCGCGATCAGCCCGCGCACGGCCATGCCGTTGTACGAGCGGCCCGTCGTCCTCGTGCTCTATCGCGAGGACCACAGGTTCCTGCTGGATTCGACCATTCCGCGGCCGGGCCAGACCGAAGCCAATTTCGACCTCATTATCGCATCCCAGCCCTACCGTGCCCTGTCCTCGGTCAATTTTCGGGCAAAGCGGATCATTGCGCCGCTGGCGCGGGCGCTTCGGCCCGGCGGGCGGCTGATCGGAATCCACTCCCACGGCCAGGATCCGGGCATGGAAATGATCCAGGCGATCTGGCCTGGAGAAAATCCTTTCTCGGTGAGCCGCCATGAGCTATTGCGCGCGGTGAAGTACGAGCTTGGATCGTTGGGCCGCGACTTAAATTTTAATGCTTATGCGGACAACCGTTCGATCTTCAGGTATGATATGGAAGCTCTGCCCAACGAGGTGACGGGTACCATCGGAACCTCGACGGCCTTTGCAGCGTGGAATGCGGCGGTGTATGTCGCTCAGATTGAGGACGACCGATTGACAGAAATGACTCAGAACGGCCGCACTCTGGACGCCGCCAGGGACGTGCTGCGGAAGTATAACGGGCTCTGGTTTCTCGACGAATCCTACGTCATCTCGCGCCGGCGCGATTGACATCATCCGAAGGTAAACATCGCAAACGACCGCCGGCTAGCGGCGGGACAGGGGGTTACTGATGCGCGCGTCCTATCTCTTCACCAGCGAGTCCGTGTCCGAAGGGCATCCCGACAAGGTCTGTGACCGGATTTCCGATGAAATCGTCGATCTGTTCTACCGCGAAGGGCCGAAAGCCGGCATCGATCCGTGGGCTATCCGCGCCGCCTGCGAGACGCTCGCGACCACCAACAAGGTGGTGATCGCCGGTGAGACCCGCGGTCCGAAGTCCGTGACCAACGAGCAGATCGAGGGTGTCGTCCGCGGCGCGATCAAGGACATCGGTTACGAGCAGGAAGGCTTCCACTGGAAGACGTGCGACATCGAGATCCTGCTGCATCCGCAGTCGGCCGACATCGCCCAGGGCGTCGATGCGCTGCAGCCGGGTGAGGTCAAGGAAGAAGGCGCGGGCGACCAGGGCATCATGTTCGGCTACGCCACCAACGAGACGCCCGACCTGATGCCGGCGCCGATCTTCTACGCCCACAAGATCCTGCGCCTGATCTCCGAAGCGCGCCACTCCGGCCGCGAGAAGGTGCTGGGCCCCGACTCCAAGAGTCAGGTCACCGTGCAGTACGAGAACGGCAAGCCGGTCGGCGTGCGCGAGATCGTGGTGTCGCACCAGCATCTGGTCGAGGACATCTCGTCCAAGCAGATCCGCGACATCGTCGAGCCCTATGTGCGCGAGGCGCTGCCGAACGACTGGATCACGTCGAAGACCATCTGGCACATCAATCCGACCGGCAAGTTCTTCATCGGCGGTCCCGACGGTGACTCCGGCCTGACCGGCCGCAAGATCATCGTCGACACCTATGGTGGCGCGGCCCCGCATGGCGGCGGCGCGTTCTCCGGCAAGGATCCGACCAAGGTCGATCGTTCGGCAGCGTACGCGGCGCGCTATGTCGCCAAGAACATCGTCGCGGCCGGTCTTGCTGACCGCTGCACGCTGCAGCTTGCCTACGCCATCGGCGTGGCGCGGCCGCTGTCGATCTATATCGACACCCACGGCACCGGCAAGGTGCCGGAGGATCAGCTCGAGAACGCCGCCGCCAAGGCGATGGACCTCACCCCGCGCGGCATCCGCAGCCATCTCGACCTCAACCGCCCGATCTACGCGCGCACCTCGGCCTACGGTCATTTCGGCCGCACGCCCGACAACGAAGGCGGCTTCTCATGGGAAAAGACCGACCTGGTCGAGCAACTCAAGCGCGCGCTCTAGTCACCTATGTCATTCCGGGGCGCCGCGGCAGCGGCGAACCCGGAATCTCGGACTTCTGGATTCGGGGTTCGCTCCTTTGCGGACGCCCGGAATGACCAGCTAAACAAATAGGAACCTCTCATGAACGCGAAGCCCGGCTTCACCGATTACATCGTCAAGGACATTTCGCTCGCCGATTTCGGCCGCAAGGAGCTCTCGCTCGCCGAGACCGAGATGCCGGGCCTGATGGCGACCCGCGAGGAATACGGCCCCAAACAACCTTTGAAGGGCGCGCGTATCGCCGGCTCGCTGCACATGACGATCCAGACCGGAGTGCTGATCGAGACGCTGGCAGCGCTCGGCGCCGACATTCGCTGGGTCTCCTGCAACATCTATTCGACCCAGGACCACGCCGCGGCGGCAATCGCAGCCGCCGGCATTCCGGTGTTCGCCGTCAAGGGTGAGAGCCTTACCGAATACTGGGACTACACCGCCAAGCTGTTCGACTGGCACGGCGGCGGTTACCCGAACATGATCCTGGATGACGGCGGCGACGCCACCATGTACGTCCATCTTGGTCTGCGCGCCGAGAACGGCGACACCAAGTTCCTGGACAAGCCGGGTTCGGAAGAAGAGGAGGTCTTCTTCGCGCTTCTGAAGAAGCAGCTCAAGGAAAAGCCGAAGGGCTACTTCGCCGAGATCGCCAAGAGCATCAAGGGCGTTTCTGAAGAGACCACCACGGGCGTGCATCGTCTCTATGACATGCAGAAGGCCGGCACGCTGCTGTGGCCGGCCATCAACGTCAACGACAGCGTCACCAAGTCGAAGTTCGACAACCTCTATGGCTGCCGTGAATCGCTGGTCGACGGCATCCGCCGCGGCACCGACGTGATGATGTCCGGCAAGGTCGCGATGGTCGCGGGCTTCGGCGACGTCGGCAAGGGCTCGGCCGCCTCGCTGCGTCAGGCCGGCTGCCGCGTCATGGTCTCCGAAATCGATCCGATCTGCGCGCTGCAGGCGGCGATGGAAGGCTACGAAGTCGTGACCATGGAAGACGCCGCCCCGCGCGCCGACATCTTCGTCACCGCCACCGGCAACAAGGACATCATCACCATCGAGCATATGCGTGCGATGAAGGATCGCGCCATCGTCTGCAACATCGGTCACTTCGACAACGAGATCCAGATCGCGGGTCTGCGTAACCTGAAGTGGACCAACATCAAGCCGCAGGTCGACGAGATCGAATTCCCCGACAAGCACCGCATCATCATGCTGTCGGAAGGCCGCCTCGTGAACCTCGGCAATGCGATGGGCCATCCGTCCTTCGTGATGTCGGCGTCCTTCACCAACCAGACGCTGGCGCAGATCGAGCTTTTCGCCAACAACAAGGACGGCAAGTACAAGAAGGAAGTCTATGTGCTGCCGAAGTCGCTGGACGAGAAGGTCGCGCGCCTGCATCTTGCCAAGATCGGCGTCAAGCTGACAGAACTGCGCAAGGACCAGGCCGACTACATCGGCGTCAAGCCGGAAGGTCCGTACAAGAGCGACCACTACCGGTACTGATCGTTCCGGGCTCAGCGCAGTCTGCAGTCATTGTGACGCTTCGGCTCGCAGTGAGATTGACAGAGCTTGGCCACAACCTCCACTGTCATCGCCCGGCTTGACCGGGCGATCCAGTACGCCGCGGCAGACGTGATAAGTAGCGTCGTCTCTGGAATACTGGATGCCCTGGTCAAGCCGGGGCATGACGACGGTGGAAGATCGATGCCACAAGAACATGTCGACGTCCTCATCGTCGGTGCCGGGCTGTCCGGCATCGGCGCGGGCTATCATCTTCGGACGAAGTGCCCGGCCAAGAGCTACGTCATCCTGGAGGGCCGCGACTGCATCGGCGGGACCTGGGATCTGTTCCGCTATCCCGGCGTCCGCTCCGACAGCGACATGTTCACGCTGGGCTATTCCTTCAAGCCGTGGATCGACCCGAAGGCGATCGCCGACGGTTCGCAGATTCTCGACTACGTGCGCGAGACCGCGGCCGAGAACGGCATCGAGAGGCACATCCGCTTCCACCATCGCGTCAAGCGCGCGTCGTGGTCGACGAGTGAGGCGCGCTGGACCGTCGAGGCCGAGCGCACTAAGAGTGAGGGCGCGACCGAGACCGTGCGCTTCACCTGCAATTTCCTGTTCATGTGCTCAGGCTATTATAAATACGAGGCGGGCTACACGCCGCAGTTCAAGGGCACTGAGGATTTCGCCGGCCGCATCGTACACCCGCAGCAATGGACCGACGACATCGACTACGCGGGCAAGCGCATCGTCGTGATCGGGTCGGGCGCGACTGCGGTCACGCTGGTGCCGGAGCTCGCCCGGAAGGCCGCGCAGGTCACCATGCTGCAGCGTTCGCCGACCTATGTGGTGTCGCGCCCCGCGCAGGATCCTGTCGCCAACAAATTGCGCCGCAATCTGCCGACACGGCTGGCCTATCATCTGATCCGCTGGCGCAACGTGATGTGGGGGATGTTCTTCTTCCAGCTCAGCCGGCGCCGCCCCGCCAAGGTGAAGGAACTGGTCCTCAAGGGCGTGAGAAGCGCGCTCGGGCCCGACTACGACGTCGCCACCCATTTCACGCCGCGCTACAATCCATGGGATCAGCGGCTCTGCCTCGTGCCCGACGGCGACCTGTTCAAGGCGATCCGCGAGCAGCGCGCCGCCGTCGTCACCAGCGAGATCGACTTGTTTACGCGCGACGGCATCCGCCTCAAGGACGGCAGCGAGCTCGCCGCCGACATCATCGTGACGGCGACGGGGCTCGTGCTCCAGGCCGTGGGCGGGCTCGAGGTGAGCGTCGACGGCCGCACGGTCGATTTCGCCAGCACGCTGACCTATAAGGGCATGATGTATGCCGACGTGCCGAACATGGCTTCGGCCCTCGGCTACACCAACGCGTCCTGGACGCTGAAATGCGATCTCACCTGCGAATATGTCTGCCGGCTGATCAACTATATGGACCGGCACAATTTCCGCCAGTGCATGCCGCACAATGACGATCCCACGATCACCGCGCAGCCGTCACTCGACTTCACCTCGGGGTATGTGCAGCGCTCGGTCGCCAAGATGCCGAAGCAGGGCTCGAAGCAGCCGTGGCGGCTGTACCAGAACTACGCCCTCGACATCGTCTCCCTGCGCTTCGGCCGGATCGACGATGGCGTGATGCGGTATTCCTGATCTCCGTATGTTGCCGGAAGAGCCCGTTGACCGCTTGAGGTGAATCGCGACTTGAAGTAGTGTTTTTGCGTTGCATGCAGCGTCTGAGTTCCGCGTCGCTGACATTCAGGGGAGCGCGGAACATGCACGTCCTTGCTCTGGTCACGCAAAAAGGCGGAAGCGGCAAGAGTACGCTGGCTGTTGGGCTCGCAGTGGCCGCCATGGCGCGCGGAGAGCGTGTCGCGCTTGTCGAGGCGGACGCCCAAGGCACGATCTCGAAATGGAGAGAGCGCCGCGAAAATCTTCACCCGCGTGTCGAGCGCGTCAACGAACCTGCTGAAATCGAGCAGATCTTATCCCGCCTCGAGGCCGAAGGGATCTGGCTCGCGATCATCGACACAGCCGCCACGAACAATGCCCTGGCGGCGCGCGCCATTGCCAGTGCCGATCTTTGCCTCATTCCGGCTCGTCCGAGCCCGGCCGATATCGAAGCCGCAATACCTACGCTGATCGCTATTCGCAGGCTCGATCGCCGGTTTGGCTTCATCCTCAATCAGACGCCCACACGGGGTTGCCGGCTGGGCGAAGCGGCCACCTCGCTCAACGCGCTCGGCTTGCTTGCGCTCCCCTTCATTGGGCAGCGCAACGACCACCAGGATGCGCTGGGGGCAGGGCTGGGCGTGACCGAGTTCGCGCCGGAGGGAAAAGCTTCGGAGGAAATCGTGGCCCTGTGGGGTTGGATATCGGAACGCCTTATCATGGAGTCGAATGATCATGGGCAAGCCGCGCTCAAGACAGCCTGCTGACATTGCACGCGCCAGGCGTCGTTCGCTGGTGGCCCTGACCGCGGAGGTGAGCCGCGCCGTCGACGAGGGCTTGGCGATGCCCCCGGGCTCGGTCACCGTCGACCGTCAGGATGCGCCGCGGATCGCGCAAGCAGCGCCTGCTTCGACGACGGTGCCGACACAAGAAGCCGCCAGCGTCATCGCTGCAACGATTGAGCCTCCGGGCAGCACCACCGCCGATCTTATCCTGGACATGGCCAAGGATTGTCAGGCTCGTGCCTTGGAGGGCGTGAAGGCTGGTGCTCACGCTGCGCTGGATTATGCCAAGGACCTGGCCAAGCCACGGCTAGCCGGTGGGGCACCGGGGGTCGAGGGCGTCGCCGCCGCGGAAAGCCACCTCATCGAGGCGATTGGAACGGCAGCCGAGTGTCGCGCCGTCGTCCTCGAACTGATGAAAGTCAATGCGGGCGCGACGCTAGAGTATGCGCGGGAGTTGGGCCGTGCGACGACGTTTGCGGACTTGGTTGAGCTGTCGAGCACGCATGCGCGAAAGCAATGCGAGCTGGTCCTGAAGCAAACCGAGTTGCTAAAATCGCTTGCTCAGAACATCGCAAAGCCCGGTGCCAGGTAGCGCCGTTCGCCGACGCGATTGCGCCCGGAATCTGCGCGGGCCGGCAATGCGTTGTTTTGCGTATTCGGCCGCGGCGCTGAATCGGCAATGCTGCCCGAACGGTTAACGCCGGATTAGTCGATAAATTTCATCTAACTTATTGAGCTTATTGGATGTTTTTAGAAGAAGGTGAGCCAAAAACTAACGACAAGCTAAGCGTAAATCGCGCCGACCCTAGACGTGGCCCGGACGGCGCGACGGGCTGGTATGGACAACCGGAGCCCAGAACTCGCATGGGCGGGCCGTTTCTGGCCCGACGCGGGGTGCCGGTGGGACAGGCGACTTGCCGCCGATACCTATGCCGAACAACGCGCTGCCGAAATCAGGCGACGTGCTGAACGTCGTGCCGGGGAGTTGTTGAGCAAGATGCCGAAAGCGAAAGGTGTGGTGGGGACCAAAAGTCAAATCACCGACCGCCTCGGGCGGCAGGTGATTCTACCCTAAAAGACCTTGGCATCAGCACCCAGCAAGCCTCGCAATGGCAGCGTATGGCGGCGATGCCCAAGCCGGAATTTGAAGCAGCAATCGGAACAGTAGAACTTAATGGCAGACCACCATCAACAAAAGACAAATCGCATCTAACCTAACCGCCTCCCGGTCCCTGCGGAATCAAGCCGCCCAGCGCCAGCGGATTGACCAGCTCCAGCGTCGTCCTCGTCCCGGTCTGGTCGTCCTGGGTGAAGGTTGCGGTCTTCACCGTCAGCGGCAGCGCGCCGTCCATGACCAGCATCGGCGACACCACATGCACGGTCTGATTTCGTTGCCACAAGCCGCCGCTCGGCCGCAGCCAACCCTGCACCGTCGCGAAGATCGTAATCATGTCCTCGGATTGCCAATCGCGGTCGGCGGCACCGCGGCCTTGCAAGTGCGCCTTGCTCCAAGCCGGAATCTCCAGCACTTGCGCCTGCGGCGCGTATTTTCCCGCCAGTGACGGAAACTGAGTGGCGTAGTACGGCACCGACGCGACCTTGGCGCCCCATTCCTCGTCGGTGCCGGGCTTGCTTCCCATGGTCGAATAGATTCCGTTCGCCATCCCCATGTTGAAAATGATCTCTCTGCCTTCAAGGATCGATGGCCGGCCTAGATCGCCTTCGTAGACCGTGTCGTCGCCTCCGGCCGGTCCCACCGCCACGACCAGATCGCCGGCATTGTTGGAGGTAAACGAAAACGAGCCAAGCGAGCGCAGCGGCATCTCCAGAGCGTCGAGAATGCTTTCGCCGGGAGTGATCGAGATGCGCGGGAATCTGTCGGTCGGCAATGTGCCGCCTTCGGTCAGGAATTTGATTCCGAGCGGCTTGACCAGCGCCTCTGCAAACTGCGCGTAGGTGACGTCCTTGAATTCGCCGGTCTTGGTGATCGCGGCGGCAGAAGCGAGTCCGGACGTCAGATTGCTGCCTTGGATTTCGATGTGGTGGCGGCGGGCGTCGAAGAACACCTGCCGGCTGTTGACCAGACCGGTGACGGCGTGCTCGCCAGCGAGGATAACCGTGCACTCCATTCCGGGGATAATGCGCAGCGCCGCCCAGTTACGGGCCAGAGGCATGCCTTCGCTCGCAGTGAAGCGATATGAGTAGTAGGGGTGCTCCTTCAGAGCCATTCTGACTTGGACCGTCTCCCAGTCGGTAAATCTGCGCCCGTCGACGATGAGAATCGCTTGTTCGCTCGCTTTGGGAAACATTTCAGACTCCTTTCGGCATGCCGATCACAACCGGCACGAATTCAAACGACGACTCGATCATGACCCTCGGCGCTGCTATCGTGCCGTGCACGAGCAAGCCGGTCGGGCTGCACAGCGCCCACCAGTTCACCATCGCGTGTGACGTCACCGTGCCGACCATGGTGATCGACGTCAGCTTGCGGCCGTTCGGCGCCCAAGGCGCGGGCGGATCGACGAAGATACCGCCGGGACCGTAATCCGCGTTGCCAATCGCGAACGATACGGCTTCGGCGAAGGTTGTCGGCTCGATTGTGCTTAGGAAAAGTTGGCTGGCGTTGGCGCGCAGCGCATTCAAACCGCCGTCGAGCACGGAGTCTTCCACTTTCGCAGACATTAATTTTCCTCGGATCGGTGGCGGGCCCGGTCCAGCGCTCGCAGCACCTGCGATAGCTCACGCGCCAGCACCTCACCGACGGGAAGAGTAACCTTGTCGTTGCCGCAGCCGCCGCGTTGTCGTGCCTCGACTGCACGTCGGTTCAGCGCCATCAAGAAAGCGGTTTCCATTTCCGATAGTTTCTGCTTGCGGTTGGCACGGCAGCGTCTTGATCGTTCGCGTCGACGAGCCAGCGCCGGGTCGGCAGCCTCTTGCGCTGCTCGGGCTTCGCGTCGTCGTTGCGCATACCATTGACAGTATTTCACGCCAGTCGCTCCAACTCCCGCCGGACCGCCAGCGCGTCCGCGAATTGCTCCGGCTTTTCATTCCAGCTTCGTCCTTCAGCCTCGCAGCCGATGGTGTCGAAGATATCGAGATCGCAAGCCGTGCGGCCGAGCAAAACGTGCAGATAGCCGCACGCAGCACGGCACTGGTCTGATAGCAGCCCCCACTCGTCAATCTTGGAAGTGTCGTAAAGTTTGCGCGCGCGTTTGTAGGCTTCGAGAATTTCCGGCGTGATGCGAAGCTTGCGGCCACGGTTGATGGGTGTGCGTGTTGTGGTCATTAACGCGCTCCCGGTGGACGACCGACGTTCTTCAGCGGCTCTAGGTTAAGGCCCAATCTTTGAAGGTTGCGGGTGATGAATGCTCTACAGCCTAGCTCTGCACGCAAAGCAGGATGCTCTTTTAGTCCGTGCTTCGTCATGACTACTGGTCCATCTCGATCAACTTCAGCGGCGAGAGATTCAGCGCGATCTAGGGTTGAACAAATCTGCACTAAAACTTCTACGCCGCCGGCATCCTCGATTTCATATTCTGAATTAATCTTGTTCCAAAGAGCGAGACCATGCTTTCCCAAATTCCGTGATGGCTGGGTTGTGGTAGCAGTCGATGCAGACACGATCTTAAGTGCTGGTTTAGATGGTTTCTTCATCTTCAATCCTCGCACAAATAGAGTGACGGAAGACTGCCGTCATAGGGATGCAGATAGCGCGCAGGCATTCCATCATCGATCCAATAGGTGGCAGCACCGCTGTTGTAGTCGTGCACAACATCATTGAGGACATAGAATGCGGGACACGCGGTGCCGCACTCATGGATAACATCGACTTCTACAATGCCATCATCAAGTTTCGAGAGTTTCGAAAGAAGAGCATCACGTTCTGCTTTCGAGACCGAGCGCGTAATAGCATCACGCAACTCTTCTTTTTTCTCTGAGACATCGTCGGTGGTTGCAATCGAAGCTTGGGACGCGATGTAATAACGCGGGACGCCACCGGGATATTGATAAATCGTTTTCGCCATTTCATCTCCTAATCATTTTCCGCGCTAATCGAAAACTTAGTATCAAGGGTCTTTCACCAGGCCGTGGTCCGCGATAGAGCAGAATAGAATGAAAGTTACTCGCCCCCCTGGCCTATTTCTAATCCCAGCAGCCCGGATGCGGAGGATTTGAAACAACACAGCCGGGCTGCTGGTGGAGGTCTTAAGCGGTCATCACTCCGCCCACCTCCTGTCTCTCAACACAGGCCGCTTTTTCTTCTTGAACGGTGAGCATCCACGCAGCTCCTCTTCGGCTTTGAAGCGCTCGACAAGTCGTTTTTGCAGGCGGTCGTCTGCACTCGATCGCGCCTTGCGTAGTGGCGGCTTCCATCGCATTTTCACTATCTGCCTCCATATTCCAATCGGTCCGCGACATCGCGTAAAACATCCGCGCATCGAAACCGCGTCGTGACCGATGCGTTGCGCGCCGCGATCAACGACTCCAAACTGCGATGCTTGACTGCGCTGACTAGGATTGCCAGCCGCTCGTCAAATTCCAATCCAGAGAGCTCGTTTTCAAGCCAGTCGCGAAAATCCATTGCGTCTTTCTTTCCGCCGTTCGATTGCCGTTGCCATGCGGCTTGTGCCGCCGCGATAGGTCTTGATGGAACGAAGATCGGCGATCTCACCTCGCAGCTCAGCGATCTCGTTGCGCAGGCCCGTGATCTGTGCTGTGTGGCTTTTGCTCACCGCCGCAACTTTCTTGAGAATAGCCACGACGACTGATTTGATCCGTGAATCAAAGCTTGCGGCAAACCATCTATTCCAGCCAGCGTCCGCTTTCGGCTGCTGTGACTGACTGCGCTCATGTCGCGCTCGGCTTTCCGCGAGAACCTCTTCGCGCCGTCGCTCGTCGCGTTGCACGAGCCGTTCGTCAATTTCCGCTAGCTCTTCCGCATGCGCTGCGGCCCAATTTTCAAATTCCGCCTCTAGCGACGCCGTGCGCTCCAGCGTTTCGCGCGCTTTTTGAATTGAACGATGCATATTCGTCACCACGTCACTGCTTGAGTCCAAGCGATTGCGCCTGAAGCCCGCAACGCCCAATTCATTTCGAAGATGAACCTCACAGCCACCGCATCTTGCTGGTAGGTTGAGAGCAACGGGGCGGCGACGGAGTTCGGGGTGCCGACTGTTGAAATCTGCGCAACAGCTGTGGCGCTGTCGTCCATATGCATGACCGCATTACGACTGATCTCGAATCGGGGCGCGGCGTCGCCTGCGACCGCGAGGCAATTGGTCGCGAGCGCGAGGACAATGCCGCTGGCGAGCCCGGCCGTCGCAAACACCGGATAAGCGAAGGTGCCGTTGGTCCGGATCGAAATTTTGGTGGCTTCGCCGGGAGCTGCGAGGAAAATGATGTTGGATTGCGAGACAGCCAAGGGCGCGATCGCTGCGGCGAGATTGGCGAGGTCCTTGATCATTGCCTCTTGACCGCCGCCCGCAGTCGCAGCGGTCGCGTTCACGTTATTGCGCAGGCCCGCTGGACGGACGGTATCGGAAGCAACCGCATCAAGGAATAAACTGTCCACGCCGAGCGACAGATCTTCTGAGAGTTTCGCCTTTACCAGCGTCGGCGCGTTCGAACCTTCGAACAGCTCCCGCGTCATGACAGCGCCCAGAGCGAGCTTCTTGGCCGTCAGGGTTGGGCCGTCAAAACTGTATTGCCGAACCGGAAACGGACTGCCTTGCGCGACGAATGCCACACCGCTCGCGCTCGCGGTGACGGTCGGCACCAGAATCGAATTGGCTCCATCGAGCGCCAATTGAATCGCGCGGCTGGCGACCGCACCGAACGCGGACATCGGCCCGATGATGCTGACCAGATCGGGGACGCCGGTTACAGCAAGTCCGCTGGTCGTGGTCGATGTTGGAATGACCGCGCTTTTTTGAATCGTCTCGACCGTCGCCCGATCACCCGGCCATGTCGACTTGGCGAATTCGGCGGCGTGCACGGAGTCGACGCGGGCAAGAGCAACAATGCCTCGATACAAGGGTCGCGAGCGTCTTTCGCTTTGCAAGCGGTCGGTATAGGTGCCGAGATGATGTTCCATCGCGCTGGTCCCACTGTCCTCGATTTTGAGGGACCATAGATATTCAAGTGCGCGGATCGCCAGTGGCTAGGGGGGTTTGCTCAAACCCTCCGCAACGAGAGCTTCCACAGCCTGCTACCGTGCTCCTTACCGCAGGGCTCGATACAATAGCCGTCGAAGTCTGTGTCGATGTTTTGAAGCAGCAACCGGCCAAGCTGTTTGCGGCTTCTCCCAACGAGAGCAGTACGCAGCGCTTCGTCGAATTCGGCATGACGAAACAATTGGTCAACCGTGAAGGGTTCTTCACCGATGGAATCGGCAATCGTGTCGGTTACAAGTGCAATGTCAGGCTTCGGAATCAGGTAGCCGCGACCACGGCAGCACGGGCAGGTGAAATAAATAACCGCGATCCCGATTAGGGGCGGGCGGACAGTCAAGTTGTTCGCTTCGAACGAGACACTGTTCTCCCTAGCGGGGGGGACAATGATTTCAATCACGCCAGACTTGGGTTTACCGCCATGCATTACCGACCTCCCGCCTTGCCCTTGCCCCGCCAAGCGCCTGTCCGGCCCAGCTAATGGGGCGTCGCACCGTCTTGCCGCTTGCCCGGGGACAGGGGGACAGCGCGGCACCTATGGCCTTGTCTGCTTGCCCTACCGCCTTGCCTGAGCTAACCTCGAATCTGCCTTAAAACCTGCGGCGCCAGCCAAATTTGTCAGCGTTGTCAGGGCTTTGTCAGGGGAATGAAACGAATCCCTGACACGATTAACCTCCTGATTTTATTAGGAGAATTTCCATTTGTCAGCGATGTCAGGGATTCGAGCCCGCAAAGTTGCGCGGGCCGGAGCGCAGGCGTTTGTGCAGCACACCGCTATCTTTATTATTATTCTCCCTTTAATAAGCTGACAAAGCTGACATCCCTGACAAACTAACTTAAACCATTAATTTCATTAGCAATTTTTTGTCAGGGTTGTTGTCAGCCGTGCAGCAAACCCTGACAACACGCTAGAATGGTGGCTCGCCCGGTTTGGCTCTGTTGATCAAGTCAGCAACTGACTCATACAAGTCGACCGGCTCGCCCGGCTGCTCGCTGCCAGTGACCGTCCATTCACTCACGTCGTCGGGGCTTAACCATTTCTGATCGCCAAAGCGCTCTACAAACTTGGTCCGCAAGTCCTCCAGCGTTGGCCATTGCAGCATGGACCTTCGGCGCTCTTTGTTGTCACGCGTAGGATCGCGCGTTGGTCCCAGCGCTTGGCAACCCCATTCGGCGACGAGTCTCCTGATCACCTTATGCGCGCCAAGGTTCACCAGCTCCTTGTCGCGGTGACTGTCAATGTAGAGAAAGAGTCCGTAGCCAAGCTCTTTGCCGGACGTGACGGTCCAGCCCGGTTTGTTCCAATGTGCCGCAGGCACTCGGCCCATGCTGCACGCCTCCTCGACAAGTCCGTCAACACCACGGCGTCCAAGCGCGGCTTGCTCCGCCAGTCCTGCGGTCTTTGGCACGGCGCGGACATTGAAATCAGTCAGGTCGATCTCGTGCAGCAAGTGATACAACAGTGCCTCAAAGCCGCCGTCGTTGCGGAGTTGGTTGTCAATTGCGGCAAAGAATTTGAAGTCCTGCATGTGATCGGCCGACGTAGTCGGGATAAAGACTCTCCGCGCCGTGCCGCTCGCCGGGAAAAAATGCCTGCTGTTGCTTAACATGGATATGTTGAGATAGTTGTCGACACTGTAGACCGCGCAGCCTTTGTGCTCGATTGTGATCGTCGGCTCGGTGATCAAAGCAAACAGCATATTTCTGTGCTCGTGGTTGCCGACAAACAACGCCTCGTCGGCCGTCAGTCGCAACAGCGTCTCCAAGTGTGGATTGAAATTTCCGACGATATGCCGTGGGTGGGTGATCGCCATGCCGTGGTTGCCGACCAAGTGGCGCATGACGGTCTCATAGAATCCTTTGCCAACGCCCTCCTGCTCGGAGTACAGACCCAGCGCGATCTCGCTCCGCACTAGCCTTTGCAGGATCGTCGCCTCGCGTTTCCGGAGATAGTCAAAGTGGCGTTCGTTGCCGCTACAGATCACTTTGAGCATAAAATCCAGAAACTTGGCGCACCCGGCGGCGCCGCTCTTGCCCTCTGGCTTGACCGGCTTGACGCCATAGCCGCGCCAAAGGTTGAGTTTTTTATCATCTCGTTTGTGGGGCATAAAAGCCATGCCGCCGTCGTATTGGCGACGATAGCGACTGTCGATCCAGTAGGACCCCAATGGAATCGTTTTCTTCTCGCCTTTGGCGTCCATATACTCGTGCCTGTACTTATTTTGCAGCGAGGCAAAGTCGCCGAGACTCTGTGTCATGACAATCGACTGGCGTCCCGGAAATTCCTCAAGCTCGCCAAAAGTCACGACGCGGGTCTTGCCTCCAATCGGCAGCACGGCGTGATCGGCGTTGAGCTGTTTGACGCCTTGTGAGTCCAGATCGACACCGTCCAGATCGATATCGGGATTGTAATCGATTGCCCCGGCGTCGAGATCGTCACGTTGATCGATAAAGTCGCCGTCGACAATTTCGGTCTTGATCTGTTGATCGCCAACGGCGCCGTAAGGAAGGAGCGCCTCGGGATTAAAGCTCTTGCCACTGAGCTTTTCCTTGAGCAGTCCGTTGAGCCGTGCCGCCATGGCTGGCAACTGCTCTGACGATAGCGGCGTTGAAAACGGAATCACGGCTTGCAGCTGCGGCGCGGCGATCAGATTATGCGGGCCATCGTAGATCAGCGCGCGGATCTTGGCTTTCTTGAATCGTTTGCAGACTTGGCCGATATCGGTCTCGTTGATTTTTGCATTGATCCCGGCAACCTCGACCTCACCATTGTCGTAGAGAGACAAGCAAGGCATCGGCTTTTTAGATTCGGTTTTCGTCAACGAGATCTCGTCGGCCAAATCCGGCAAGGTCATTCTTTCAGGACGCGCGAAAGTGGCGGCACCGCTAAATTGCATGACCCTGATTTTATGGCTGGCAAGCGCGCGGTCGGGGCTTGCCGTCGAATCTTGACGTTGGTGGCTGCCGTTACGTGCCATGGCGGCCTCCCGTGTCGGAGACCTTGACCCCGCCGGCCGGCTGGACTATGGTTGCCTTTGCAACTAATTTGGTTTTGCCCTGTTCGACGTGGCTGCGTCGAACGGGGCCATTTGTTGAATTGGCCATGTGAATCTCTTTCATATCGGTTGAAGGTCATTGCTCATTCCTTTCTGTGGGATTCCGATTTCTGATTTCGTTTTTCGATTTCACCGACTGCAAAAGCAGCAGTCTTGGCTACCGGTCTCGCCGGGGTGGGAAGACCTAATAATGGGTCTTGGCGCTTGCGCGTAATGCCTACCCCGCCGGTTCTCGACAAACCGGCGGGGGTTGTTCCCTTAAAACAGGCGGGTCTTCTTCCGCCGCCACCGCTAACCTCTGATGCAAAGCGCTCCACGCGTCGGCTGCCGCACGCACAGCGTCGATTTCATTCTTGGTCACCTTTGCTGGGTCGATATTCCACTCGTTGGCGCAATCCTCACAAGCCTTGGCTTTACAGATTCGCGACAGACTGCTTTTGAAGATTTGAGATAACAGTCCTTGCACAATTCCGGCGACTCTATTCGGCGACATTATCGTTTCACGGATTTTTCCTTCGTTCCTGAGCGCATTGATGAACGGCGTAATTCCATCGATCAGTTTTTCGGCGGCGGGTATGTGAACTAACTCGTCCGGGGTTGGATTGTCGTGCCGCCGGAATACCCGACGCGCTTTGCCGTCGAGACCAATTCGAACTGCGGAAAATTCCGCAGTTCCACGCCGGGCGTCTCTTACCGTTCCTTCATCAACCCCAATGTCCCTGGCGATAGCTCGATTTGACTTTCCTGGATGTGCCGCTACAGCCTTGGCCGCTGCAACACGGGCTGGCATATAGGCCACGCCGCAAGCGCAAGTCGCGTCCGCCCTGGCTCCGCATTTGGAGCAGAATAATTTGGGCAGAATTTTTCTCATCATCATCACGCTGCGCCTTTGTCGTCGCCCTTGAGCGGGGTCATGCCGACTCCTTATCAGCGCCCTTGCGCTGCCACCCATCATCGCCCTTCAGCAGTTTGCGCGGGCGTTCCGAAATCCAACGATCAATTTCGGACTCCACCCAGGTCGCCTTGCCGCCGGTATCGCGAGAACGAGGAAATTCTCCGGCTTTCATCCAGGTCCAGATCGTTGGAAAGCTGAACGGGATACGGCGCAGCAGTTCAGTCCTGTCGATCAGTCGCAGAGGGGATTTAGGATCGCGGGCAGCGGCAACGGTGGGGGGCGCCGGTGCGGCTGACGGTGCGGCTGACGGTGCCGCCGCAGCTTTGTGGCTGGTCTTGTGGGACGTCATTTGGATAGCTCCCGTTGGGAGCGCCGTGCAGCCGCAAAATAAAACGGGAGCCGCAACGGCGCTCGTTAAAGCGTCGGTTGCGACTCCCGTTTCTTGCTACCCTTTAAGCGGCCAACTCAGGTCGGGTGTCGGTATTGGATATTCGGGCTGGCCCGCCCGTTTACCTGTGCGGCTACGCTAACCTACCGGGGTTTGTGAGCGCAAGTATTTTTATAAGGCTTTGTAAAATCGGGCAAAACCCGCAAGCCTGCTATTTGGCAGGCTTGCTGAACGCAACCACGTTGACTGCACCGCCGCCGTCGATCAGCGACATGAATCTTGCCGCAACGCTTTCCATAATCCGCTTATTTTCTTCGGCGTATTCAAATCGATCGTAAACGTCGGCGATGCTGCCTTCGCGGTGATTTTGAATTCTATTCATGGCGTCCCTGCCAAAGCCAAGGCCGGTAACAGTCGAGCCGTGAGTACGTCGCAAATCGTGCGGCGTCGCTCGCTCGACTCCAAGCTTCTTGCAGATCGCGCGCATGGCCTTGTCCAGACCCGTGACAGCAACGCCGCGCGAACCGACAAACAACAGTCCGCTAGTCTCCATGTCGGCAATGATCTGTTGCGCGGCCTTCGGCAGCCAAATCCGGTGGGTCTTTTCATTCTTGGTACCCGGCCAGTGCAGCGCCGGCACCGGTTTGCCCGGCATGGTCCACCAGCCATCTTCATCGATATGCTCGGTACGCATGTGCACGACCTCGCCGGGGCGCTGGCCAGTGAGCAAAACCATTCTTAGCGCCGTGCCCTCGACCAGACCCGCGTCGTCGAATGCCAGCCAGAATTTCTTTAGCTCGGCGTCCGACAAAATTCTTTCGCGCTCGGTGGTCGCGTTGCGCTCGACTCCGACACAGGGATTGATCTTGACCAGTTCCTCGCGAATGGCCCACGTGAAGATTGACGACGCTGCGGCCAATACCTGATTGGCAAGAATCGGAGCCGCAATCCGGGCCATCATCGTCTTGACATCGGACCGCGCGATATCAGCAGGCGGCAACTTACTCCAGCGCGGCAACAGATAGCGCTGCACCAGCTTGTCGGCTTGTTTCCAAGACTTGTTTTTCTTCTTGGCGTGATCGAGGTAGCGGTCTGCCAATTCACCGAAAGTGCCGCTGGTGCGCTCGGCCTTGCGATCGGCCTGCGGGTCCTTGCCCTCGGCGACCTGCACCATGACCTTGGCCGCCAGCAGGCGAGCGGCGGCGAGTCCAATAGCGTCGGTTCGTCCAATGTGAAACCAGCGCGGTCGGCCGTGCCGAGAGTAGATGCACTTCCACGCCGCATTGCCGCTTGGCTGCACCTGGACCGCAAGCCCGTGTTGCAGGGTGTCCCAAATCAGATACGGCTTGGCCTTGGGCTTCAGTCGCTTGAGAGTGAGTTCGTTCAGTTTGACTTTGTTGGGTGGCTTGCGCGGCATGGCGATTACGTCCCGGAGTGGCCAACTAACCCACAGCTAAAGGTGGGGGCTTAATTAAGTTAACGATTTGTTAACGGATTTAAACAAGAAAAGACTGCGCCGCAGCAGTTTCTTGCGCTTAGTTTTACAAAGTTTAACAGGTCCTAAACCCCGTTTATCTTAACGCCGGATTAACCGGGGAGTCCTAACCTGTCTCGGCCGGGGTTACTCGCAAGGCCGAGGTGAGCCCAATGGAAGCCCAGAAGATCGCGGTCGACGCCGTCGTCGCGCTGACCGATTGCGACCGCGACGCCGTCATCGCCTTCATCCGCCGGCTCTATCTCGCCGGCGTCACCGATCCCAAGCGCCTGACCTTCAAGGGTCTCCAGGCGCTGTCGCGGGCGTGATTCGGTTCGTTTCGGTCTGATTCAGCCCAAGTTCCATCTCTGGGCTCTCTCCAGAGTGATTGCAACCCAGCGGTCAATATCTTGCCGCCTGGGTCGGGTCGAGGTAGAGGACGTCCCCAGCTGTGTCACTGGGGAACGGGGAGATGCTGAAGCAGCTTTTTGCGCCGCAACTGGTCGTGCTCTATGTGCTTGCAGCATCGACGATTTACGTTCACTTCCGGGGCAAGCAGCGGCTGCGCTTCGCGCGCCAGCTCGGCGACCACTCGACCTATCTCGCGCCTTACAACGTGCTGATGTATGCGGGCTCGGCCGTGCCGAACAGGCCGGTGATCTCGGTCGATCAGTTTCCCGAGCTCAAGCCGCTCGGCGACAATTGGGAAACAATTCGCGACGAGGCCGTTCGCCTGTTCGACGAGGGCTTTATCCGCGCCGCTGCGAAGAACAACGACTGGGGCTTCTACTCCTTCTTCAAGAGCGGCTGGAAGCGCTTTTACCTGAAATGGTACGACGACTTCCTGCCCTCGGCGCGGACGCTGTGCCCGAAGACGGTGGAGCTGTTGAATTCGATTCCGAGCGTGCATGGCGCGATGTTCGCGATGCTGCCGCCGGGCGGCAAGTTAGGGGCGCACCGCGATCCCTTCGCCGGCTCGCTGCGCTACCACCTCGGTCTCGTCACGCCGAACTCGAACAAGTGCCGCATCCTGGTCGACGGCGTCGAATGCGTCTGGCGCGACGGCGAGGCCTTCATGTTCGACGAGACCTTCATCCATAGCGCGGAGAATGCGACCGACGTCAACCGCATCATTCTGTTCTGCGACGTCGAGCGCCCGATGAAATACGGCTTCATGACCGCGATCAACCGCTGGGTCAGCCATCACGTCGTCAAGGCGTCGGCCACCCAGAACGTTGATGGCGAGAGCGTCGGCGTGCTCAACAAGGTGTTCGGCAAGCTCTACGAGATCCACCTTGCGAGCCGCAAGGTCAAGGACTGGAACCGCAACGTCTACTACACGCTGAAATATTCGCTGACCGCGCTGATCCTCGGTTTGATCTTGATGTCGGCACTGCGGTGATCGCCGCAGTCACTGGAGCAGGCCATGGCCCCCTTGCCGACCGCGAACGCGGAGATAACGCAGTTCTTCCACCAATGGCTGGAAACCTTCGCGGGCTATGTCCGCGAGGTCGACTACGCCTCGGCGAGGCCGCTCTTCCATCCGGATGTACTTGCCTTCGGCACGCATAACGATGTCATCCCCGGCCTGGACCAATGGGTCACGACGCAATGGGACAACGTCTGGCCAAAGACGGCCGACTTCCGTTTCGTCCTGGAGCAGACCTCGGTTCTGGCATCTCCCGACGCCGCGATGGCGACCGTAATCGCGCCGTGGACGAGCACCGGCTACCATCCCGACGGCAGTCTGTTTCCACGTCCCGGACGGGCAACGATGGTGTTTGCCAGGGATGCCGACGGCTGGCTGTGCGTGCATTCCCATATGTCGCTCAACCGTGGTGTGCCGCAGGCAAGCCACGCCGATCGACCGGTGAAGGCCTGGTAGATCGAATCCGGCATGTCCACGTCATCGGAATAGAAAAAGGCCCCGGACACGTCCGGGGCCTTTCGATGTCCAAAGGTCCTGGCAGCTTATTCCGGCTGGCCGATCGAGACCCTCAGCGCGCCGACGCCGTCGACGCCGCATTCGAGCCTGTCGCCGGGCTGCAGCTGCGACACGCCGGCCGGCGTGCCCGTCATGATGATGTCGCCGGCGGCGAGCTTCACCTGCTGCGAGAGCTGCCAGATGATCTCCGGCACGTTCCAGATCAGCTCGGTGAGGTCGCCCTTCTGCGCTTCCTTGCCGTTGACCGTGAGCCAGATCTTGCCCTTGGCCGGATGGCCGATCTTCGCGGCCGGCTGCACCGCGGAGCAGGGCGCGGAATAATCGAACGACTTGCCGATCTCCCAGGGACGCTCCTTCTTGCGTGAAGCAAGCTGAAGGTCGCGGCGGGTGAGATCGATGCCGACGGCATAGCCATAGACGTGGTCGAGCGCCTTGTCGGCGGGAATGTTCAGGCCACCGCTCTTCATCGCGACGATCAGCTCGACCTCGTGGTGCAAATCCTTGGTCAGCGGCGGATAGGGAATGCTGGTGCCATCGGGTACCAGCATGTCGGCATGCTTGGCGAAGAAGAACGGCGGCGCGCGCTCGTCATTGCCCATCTCGCGGATGTGCTCGAGATAGTTGCGGCCGACGCACCAGATGCGGCGCACCGGGTAGCGGCCGGACTCCCCGACGACGGGAAGCGATGGTTGCGGCGGAAGCGGGATGACGTAGGAGGCGGCGTTCATGAAGCGATCTCGCTGCTCTTGGGGTAACTCTTGGGGTGAGAGGAATGCTAGGCGGTTGCACCGATCGGCGCCAGTCCCAAGGAGCCGGTGTCGTGATGTTGCAGCCGGAAGAACGAGGCGTAGCGACCCGAGCGGCGGAGCAGCTCGTCGTGCCGGCCCTGCTCGACGATCTCGCCGCCCTCGACCACAAGGATCGCATCCGCGTGTATGATGGTGTGCAGGCGATGGGCGATCACGATGGTGGTGCGATTCTGGCAGAGATGCTCGATCGCCTCCTGCACCTGCTTCTCGGACTCGGAATCGAGCGCCGCGGTGGCCTCATCGAGCAGGATGATCGGTGCATTCTTGATCAGCGCGCGTGCCACCGCGATGCGCTGGCGCTGGCCGCCGGAGAGCTGGGTGCCGTGCTCGCCGACCGGGGTGTCGTAGCCGAGCGGGAAGCTCATGATGAAGTCGTGCGCGCAGGCTGCCTTGGCGGCATCGATGATTTGCGCTTCGGTCGCGCCCGGCCTGCCGAAGGCGATGTTGCTGCGAATGGTGTCGCGGAACAGATAGACGTCCTGGCCGACATAGGCGGTCTGCGCCCGCAGCGACTTTCGCGAAATAGACCCGATCGACTGGCCGTCGATCACGATGTCGCCCTGCGTCACCTCATAGAAGCGCAGCAGCAGCGCCAGCACCGTCGACTTGCCGCCGCCCGAGGGGCCAACCAGCGCGGTGACCTTGCCGGGCTCGGCGACGAAGCTCATGCGATTGAGCACGGTCTCGCCGGTGCGGTAAGCGAAGCTGACGTCGTTGAGCTCGATCCGTGCGTCGGAGAGCTTTAGCGCCGGCTTGTCGTCGTCGGATTGCTCGCTGGCCGGGCTGTCGACGACTTCGAGCAGCATGCGCGCGCCGACGAGCTGGCTGTTCAGGTCGATGTTGAGCCGCGCCAGGCGCTTGGCCGGCTCGGTCGCCATCAGGAACGCGGTCATGAAGGAGAAGAACGCGCCGGGCGTGGCGTTGAGTGCAACCACGCTGTAACCGCCATAGAGCAGGCAGCCGGCCACCGCGAAGCCGCCGAGCATTTCCATCAGCGGGTTGGAGCGGTTGGCGACGCGGGCCATCTTGTTGGCGTTGCGCTCGACGATTGCGATGTTCTCGTCGATGCGCTTCTGCATGGCTTCTTCGAGCGTGAAGGCCTTGACGGTACGGATGCCTTGCAGCGACTCCTGCATCGTTTCCATGATGTCGGCAGTGCCGGTGAACTGGTTGAAGGCGAGACCCTTGATGCGCTTGACCAGCTTGCGCAGCACCAGCATCGCCGGCGGTACCGCGACGAGGCCGATGAACGACATCAGCGGATCCTGCCACACCATCACGCCGATCATGGCGAGCAGCATCATGAGGTCGCGCCCGACGGCGTTGACCAGCATGTTGAGGACGTCGGTGATGGACTTTGCGCCGGCCGTCAGCCGCGCCAAAAATTCCGACGAGTGCCGCTCGGAGAAGAAGCCGACGTTCTCGCGCATCAACTTGGCGAAGAGCTGGCGCTGGTTGGTGGCCAGGATGGCGTTGCTGATCTTGGTCAGGATCACCATGTGGCCGTAGGTCGCCACGCCCTTGATGAACAGAAGGATGACTGTCACGCCCGAGAACATCGCGATGCCCGGGATGTTCTTGTCGACATAAGCCTGGTTGATGACCTGGCCGAGCACGTAGGTCGCGCCCGCGGTCGAGCCTGCGGCAAGCGCCATCAGCGCGAAGGCAACCAGGTAGCGCCGCCAGTAGATGACGCCCTGTTCCGTGACCAGGCGGCGAATCAGGACCGCTGCCGCGTAGGGATCGTCGGTGATTTTCTTTGGAAACTGGGCCATCCGCAGTCCATTGACGGCACAGGAAAAAGCCTGCCCGCGCGTCAGGGATCGAACGGCCTCTGTGCCCGCTAAAGCCACGCTTTTCAAGCCCAATTAAGGGCTTGCGCCTGGATGGATTCTAGGCCGAGGCGGCGTGGCGGAGCTCGCCATGGCGTTCACGGAGCAGCTTGTCCTCCCAGGCCAGCGCGTGCGCCGCGATGGTCTCGAGGTCGTCGTATTGCGGCTTCCAGTCGAGCAGGCTGCGGATGCAGCTGGTGTCGGCGACCATGGTCATGATGTCGCCGGGCCGGCGCGGCGCGTATTGCACGGCGAAGCTGCGCCCCGAAACCCGCCGCACCGCGTCGATGGTCTCGAGCACCGAATAGCCGCGGCCATAGCCGCAATTCAGCGTCGTGGAGGCCCCGCCGCGGCGCAAGTACGACAGCGCCGAGCGATGCGCCTGCGACAGGTCCGTGACGTGAATGAAGTCGCGGATGCAGCTGCCGTCCTGGGTCGGATAGTCGGTGCCGAACACGTCGATCTTGGCGCGCTGGCCGGTCGCTGCCTCGACCGCGATCTTGAGCAGATGCGTGGCGCCGACGGTGGCAAGACCAATGCGGGCCTGCGGATCGGCACCGGCGACGTTGAAATAGCGCAAGGTCACATATTGCATGCCGTAAGCCGAGGCGACGTCGTGCAGCATGATCTCGGTCATCAGCTTCGACGAGCCGTAGGGCGACAGCGGCCGCGTCGGCGCGTGCTCGGGCACCGGCACCTGATCCGGATTGCCGTAGACGGCGGCGGTCGAGGAGAAGATGAAGCGGCCAATGCCGCGCTTGACCGCGACGTTGAGCAGGTTGCGCGCGGTGGTGAAGTTGTTGCGGTAGTAGCCGAGCGGATCGCGCATCGACTCCGGCACGACCACCGAGCCCGCGAAATGGATGATGCTCTCGATGTTGTGCTGCGCGATCACGCCTTCGAGCAGGTTCTCGTCGCCGGCATCGCCGATGAACAGCGGCACGCCCTCAGGCAGATAGGCGGAGAAACCCGTGGAGAGATCGTCGATCACGACGACGTCTTCGCCGGCTTCCGCCAGCGCCAGGACCGTGTGACTTCCGATATAGCCGGCGCCGCCGGTGACAAGCACAGTCATGATCTCACCCGTCTTCGATCAACGCATGAAGCTAACGTTTATGCGGTGAAGAGGGGGTTTCGGCGCGGCTGAACTGGCCACTATGCTTAATGTTGCGTATAGGACCTTTTCGAAACGGAGCATGACGTGGCGAATACCCCGGGCGATCTGCAGGTGATCGTGCCAAATCTGCACAGGCGCTATTCCGGGGTCACCGCGACCAACCGGATGGTGGCGCCGCGGCTGGCGAAGCTGTTCCGCGCCGGCTGGTTCGGCTCGGACGCGCCGGAGGGGATTGCGCGCCTTGGCGTTGCCGATGTCCTGAAATTATGGCGCCGCCGCACGCCGCTGATCTGGCACGCGCGCCGCAACAACGAGATGATCGCGGGCGTCGCGCTGCGCGCGCTCGGCTGGCCGCTCAAGCTCGTCTTCACCTCGGCGGCGCAGCGCCATCACAGCTGGATCACGCGCTGGCTGATCCGGCGCATGGACGCGATCATCGCGACCTCCGACATCTCGGCGTCGTTCCTGAAGGTGAAGGCGAGCGTGATTCCGCATGGCGTCGACACCGACGTCTATGCGCCGCCGCAAGTTCGCGCCGCGGCCTTTGCGGAAGCCGCGCTGCCGGGCCGCTACGCGATCGGCTGCTTCGGCCGCGTGCGCGCGCAGAAGGGCACGGATGTGTTCGTCGACGCGATGTGCATGCTGTTGCCGCGCTATCCGGATTTCACCGCCGTCATCGTCGGCCAGGTCACGGCGGAGCAGACTTCCTTTGCCAACGATCTGAAGAAGCGGATCGAAACTGCAGGCCTGCAATCGCGCATCGTCATCACCGGCGAGCTGCCGATCGATGAGGTGCAGCGCTGGTACCAGCGCCTGACCATCTACGCCTTCACCTCGCGCAACGAAGGTTTTGGGCTGACGCTGATCGAGGCGATGGCGGCGGGCAGCGCGCTGGTCGCCGCGCGTGCCGGAGCGGCCGAGCCGGTGGTCGAGGACGGCGTCACCGGCGTGCTGGTGCCGCCGGGAGATGCCGATGCGCTGGTCGCCGCACTGGAGCCGCTGATGCGTGACGTGACCGCGGCCACCGCGATGGGCGAGCGTGGCCGCGCCCGCGTGCTTGAGATGTTCAGTCTCGACGCCGAGGCGGCACGGATCGGCGAGGTCTATCGTCCGCTGCTCTGAACGACCGCCTCGGGTCGAGATCAAAAAGCGCGAAAACAACCCCATGCACAGTAGCCGGTGCCAGCGGAATCAATGGCTTGGCGGCCGGCGGGATTGAGTGCGGATTTTGCGAAATCAATTTGACGCGTCGGGCAAAACACCGGCATGATGTCACCATCGGCGCAGCCTCGACGGCCTCACGTCGTAGCCCGCGCCCCCGCCTGACTCAGCACCCGCTGCGCAATCGCCACCACCTCCGCCGCCGCGATATCGCGCATGCAGCGGTGGTCGTTGATGCGGCAGATCGTGCTCTGGCAGGGCTGGCAGGCGAGAGCGCTCTTGTCCTGGACAACGGTAGCGGCAAGGCCGTTGAGGGGGGCCCAGAGGTACGGACTGGTCGGGCCGAAGATGCCCATGGTGGGCGTCCCCAGCGCGGCCGCGATATGCATCAAGCCGGAGTCGTTGGAGATCGCGACATCGGCCGCGGCCATGGCCAGCACACCGTTGCGCAGGTCGGTGCCGGTCAGATCTCGCACCCCGGGCCCGCCCGCGGCGACGATCTCCTGCGCTAGGCCCTTTTCCCCGGGACCGCCGGCCACCCAGACCTCCAGCCCGCGTTCGACCAGCAGCCGGGCGGCCTCGGGATAGTAGGTCCAGCGTTTTGAAGCGCCGACCGAGCCGGGGGCGAGCGCCACGGCCGCGCCTGCGCCGAGGCCATTGGCCTGCCGCCAGCGGGCGACCTCCTCGGCCGGAACCCGCAATTGCGGTACCGGCCATTCCGCCGGCAGCGGCGCGCCGGCGGGCTGGGCGAGGGCGGCATTCTTGTCGATGAAGCGGGGCAGCCGCTTTTCGCCCCAGCGCCAGCGGTTGAGCAGGCCGAACCGGAACTCGCCGACAAAGCCGACCCGCTCGGGGATGCCGGCCAGTGCGGGCGCAATGGCCGCTTTCCAGGTGCGGGGGAGCACCAGGGCCGTGCCGTAGTTCCGCTCGCGCAGGAGCTTCGCCAGGCCGAACTGGCGGCCCACGGCGAGTTGGCTGCGTGGCAGGTCCCAGACGATCCCGTGGCGTACGCCGGGCATGTAATCGACCAGCGGGGCGCACAGGGACGTGGTCAGGAGATCGACCGGCCGGTTCGGCCAGCGCTCCTTCAAAACCCGGACGACGGTGTGATTCCGGACGAAATCGCCGATCCACATATAGGGGATGATCAGGATCGGGCGGGTGTCGCTCCGGCCCTCACGCCCCTTAAATTGCGAATCGCTGTTCATTTGTTGATCGGGCCGCTGGCGCACTGATTGTGTCGGTTCGGTAGCCGCTCCGGGCCGGCAGGTAAAGCCGGCAGCTCGCCGGTCCCAAAACCGCTTACACTTTGGCGGATCATGCGCTAGGGCAAGACCGGACCTCGAAATTCGGGCAGGGATCTTGGAATGTTGCTGGTGACCGGCGGGGCCGGTTTTATCGGATCGAATGTCGTCGCCGCGCTGAACGAGGCCGGCCGCAGCGACGTCGTGGTCTGTGATCTCCTCGGCACCGACGGCAAGTGGCGCAATCTCGCCAAGCGGCAGCTTGTGGATATCGTCCCGCCGGCCGAGCTGCTCGCGTGGCTGAAGGACCGCAAGCTTGACGCCGTGATCCATCTCGGAGCGATTTCCGAGACCACCGCCACCGACGGCGATCTCGTGATCGAGGCCAATTTCCGCCTGTCGATGCGCCTCTTGGACTGGTGCACGGCCAATGCAGTGCCGTTCGTCTATGCTTCTTCGGCCGCAACCTATGGCGATGGCGCCGCCGGCTTTGACGATGACGCGTCGCTGCCGGCGCTGAAGAAGCTGCGGCCGATGAATCTCTACGGCTGGAGCAAGCAGCTGTTCGATCTCGCCGTCGCCGAGCGCGTGGCGCGCGGCGACAAGCTGCCGCCGCAATGGGCCGGGCTGAAGTTCTTCAATGTGTTCGGCCCGAACGAGTATCACAAGGGCTCGATGATGAGCGTGCTGGCGCGCCGCTTCGACGACGTCAGGGCGGGCCGCACTGTGCAACTGTTCAAGTCGCACCGCGAGGGCATCGCCGACGGCGATCAGCGCCGCGATTTCATCTATGTCGACGACGTCGTGCGGGTCATCATGTGGCTATGGGCGACGCCCTCGGTGTCCGGGCTGTTCAACGTCGGAACCGGCAAGGCGCGCAGCTTCAAGGACCTGATTGTTGCCGCCTATGCGGCACTCGGCAGCGAGCCAAACATCGAATACATCGACATGCCCGAGGCGATCCGCGGCAGCTACCAGTACTTCACCCAGAGCAAGGTCGATCGTCTGCATCGTGCCGGCTATAACGGCGGCTTCACGACGCTGGAGGACGCGGTGAAGGCCTATGTCGGGGATTATCTCGACCGGCTCGATCGCTTTCGCTGAGGCCCTTTGACCATGCCGACGCCAATTCTCGATTTCGATGCTCTCGGGCAAGCCATTGCGGGCCGGACGGTGCTTTGCATCGGCGACATCATGCTCGACGAGTTCGTCTATGGCGAGGTGTCGCGGATCTCGCCGGAAGCGCCGGCCCCGGTGATCGCAGCAGGGCGCAGCGAGATCCATATCGGCGGCGCCGGCAACGTCGCGCGCAATGTCGCCTCGCTCGGCGCGCGCTGCATCTTCGTCGGTCTCGTCGGCGATGACGATGCGGGCCGGCGGCTCGCGGCCGCGCTTGCCGAGCAGACCGGCATTGAAAGCGTGCTGGTGTGCGATCCGTCGCGGCCGACGACGCGAAAGGTGCGCTTCGTCTCCGAGCATTTCTCCACCCATATGCTGCGCGCGGATTGGGAGCAGGCGCAGCCAGCTTCCGACGAGATCGAGACCAGGCTGATCGAGGCGATCCTGCCGCAGATCTCGCGCGCCGACATTCTGCTGCTGTCCGACTATGCCAAGGGCGTGCTGACCGCGCGCGTGATCCGCCACACCATCGACGCCGCGCGAATACTCGGCAAGCCCGTGATCGTCGATCCCAAGAGCCTCAACTGGGCGATCTATCGCGGCGCCACGCTGCTCACGCCCAACCGCAAGGAATTCTCGGAAGCGACCCGCAGCCGCGCCGACACGGCGCAGAGCATCGTCGACGCCTCCGAGGACGTGATGCGGCTCGCCGATTGCGAGGCGATCCTGGTGACCCAAGGCGAGCACGGCATGACGCTGGTGCCGCGCCATGGCGAAGCGGTTCATGTTCCGGCGTACCCTGTGAAGGTGCGGGACGTCTCCGGCGCCGGCGATACTGTCGCCGCAGCGCTTTCCGTGTCGCTCGCGGCGGGCGCGGATTGGGATACGGCCTTGCGTATGGCCAATGCAGCAGCCGCTGTCGCCGTCGGCAAGCAGGGCACCGCCAGCGTGACCGCTGCCGAGCTGCGGCGAACGATCCTGCCGCATGCCTATCTCGCGGCCGAAGAGAAGATCGTGCTCGAGGCCGACGCACTCGAGGCGCAGCTCGCCGAATGGCGCAGGCTGGGCTTGCGGGTCGGCTTCACCAATGGCTGTTTCGATATCCTGCATCCCGGCCACGTCAAGGTGCTGACCGCGGCGCGCTCCGCCTGTGACCGCCTCATCGTCGGCCTCAACAGCGATGCCTCGGTGCGGCGGCTGAAGGGCGCGGACCGTCCGGTGCAGGACGAGCGCGCACGCGCCGAGGTGCTGGCGGCGCTTGAAGCCGTCGATCTCGTCGTCATCTTCGACGAGGATACGCCAATCGACCTGATCACCCGGATCAAGCCGAGCGCCCTGGTGAAGGGCGGCGACTACACCCGCGAGCAGGTGGTCGGCCACGAGGTCGTGGAGGCCGCCGGCGGAACGGTCGTGCTGGTCGACATCCTCCAGGGTTTCAGCACGACGGCGCTGGTCCATCGCGCGCGCGGAGGGGACAAGTGACGGCGCTTGCCCGGGAGACGACCGGCCAGATGCTGTGGCGGCGCCTGCGCAGTCCGGCGGCCTGGCGCGAGACGGTCGATCTGCTCGCCATTCTCACGGCCGCCTCGCTGCCCTGGTCGACCACGCTCGCAGCGATCTTCAACATTGCGATGCTCGCCTGCATGGTGCCGTTCCTGGACGTCAAGGCGTTCCTGCAATCGCTCAAGCGTCCGATCTGCGCGGCGCCGATTGCCCTGGTCTTGCTCGCGCTGTTAGGAACGCTGTGGTCAGACGCACCGTGGGGCGCGCGTTTCTACGCGGTCAATCCGACCGCGAAGTTGCTCGTGCTTCCGGTCCTTCTGTATCATTTCGAACGATCCTCGCGCGGATATTGGGTGCTCGGCGCCTTCCTCGTCTCCTGCGCGCTGTTGTCGGTGATGTCGTGGCTCGTCGCCTTCAATCCCGGCCTTTCCCTGAAGCCCGCGATCGACGCCGAGCGCGGCATCTTCGTCAAGAACTACATCGACCAGAGCCAGGAATTCACCCTGTGTGCGGTCGCGCTCGCTTATCCCGTCGTGCTGCTGCTGCGTGAGAAGAGGTACTGGCTTGCCGGGCTATTAACCGCGCTTGCGCTGAGCTTCTTCGTCAACATGGCCTTCGTGGTGGTGTCGCGCACCGCACTCGTCACCGTTCCGATCATGCTCGGCGTGTTCGCGCTGCTGCACCTGAGGTGGCGCAGTATCGCAATCATCCCCGCCGCTCTGCTCGTCGGCGCAGCACTCGCCTGGCAGACCTCGCCGCAATTGCGCAAGACCGCAGACACCTTTTCCCGAGACTATCAGCTCTACACGCAGGAGAACGTCCCGACGTCGATGGGCGAGCGCCTCGAATATTGGCAGAAGTCAATTCAGTTTTTCCGGCAGGCTCCGATCGCGGGGAACGGGACGGGCTCCGTGTTCGGCCTGTTCGACAAGGTTTCCAGAAGTGCCGATTGGGTCCCGGGCGTCAGGGTCTTTCCGAATCCTCACAACCAGACTCTGGCCGTGGCCGTGCAATGGGGCGTCATCGGCGTCGTCGTTCTCTACACGATGTGGATCCTGCATCTGATGCTGTTCCGCGGCGACGGACTTGCCAACTGGGTGGGCCTGCTGGTCGTGGTGCAGAACGTCTTCACCTCGCTGTTCAATTCCCATCTGTTCGACTTCCACGAGGGCTGGATGTACGTCATCGGCGTCGGGGTTGCCGGCGGCATGGTGCTTCGCGCTGGCCGCACGCCGCCGAAGCTCGGCGAAGCCGGTGCCTGAGGGGCCGTGCGGCTGCCAAGTCTTTTGCTGCCAAGTCTTTTGCTGCCAAGTCTTTGTGCTGCCAAGTCTTGTGCTGATAAGTCGTCTTGTGCTGGCAACTCCTGGCGGGATGGGTTATCAGCGCGGTCAGTTGCACTCAACTGGATAGCATCGGTCGTCGGATGACGCGTCTTTCGCATCTCACCTTGCGCAATTTCCTGATCGCGCTCCACGACCTTCTGGCGACCACGGCGGCGCTGTTTGCCGCCTTCTATCTGCGTTTCGAGGGCGGCGAGGGTTTCCACGACCGTTTGCCGCTGCTGTTTCAGATCCTGCCCTACTTCCTTGCCTTCGCCGTGGTCGTGTTCTTCATCTTCAACCTGACGACGACGAAATGGCGTTTCATCTCGCTGCCCGACGCGCTGAACATCATCCGTGTCGCGACCGTGCTGACGGTTGCGCTCCTCGTCCTCGACTACATCTTCGTTGCCCCCAATGTGCGCGGCGCGTTCTTCCTCGGCAAGGTGACAATCGTCCTCTACTGGTTCCTTGAAATTACCGCTCTCAGCGCGTCGCGCATGGCCTATCGCTACTTCCGTTATACGCGGGTGCGGCGCCGTGCCCGGACCCAGGATGCTGCGCCGACGCTGCTGATCGGCCGCGCAGCGGATGCAGAGGTGCTGTTGCGCGGCATCGAGAGCGGCGCCATCAAACGGATCTGGCCGGTCGGCGTGCTGTCGCCCTCCAGCTCCGATCGCGGCCAGTTCATTCGCAACGTGCCGGTGCTGGGCGGCGTCGACGACATCGAGGATGTCATCGCGGACTTCGCCAAGCGCAACAAGCCGATCGCCCGCCTGGTGATGACGCCGTCCGCGTTCGAGCCGGAGGCTCATCCGGAATCGATCCTGATGCGGGCGCGTAAGCTCGGCGTGATCGTCAACCGCATGCCCTCGCTGGAGAGCGGCGACACGCCGCGGCTGACCGCGGTGGCCGTCGAGGATCTCCTGCTGCGGCCGAGCGAGCAGATCGACTATGCGCGCCTCGAAGCCCTGATCGAAGGCAAGGCGGTGATCGTCACCGGCGGCGGTGGCTCGATCGGTTCGGAGATCTGCGAGCGCATCGTCGCTTTCGGCGCCGCGCGCCTCCTGATCCTGGAGAATTCCGAGCCGGCGCTCTATGCGGTGACGGAAGCGCTCGCCGCGCAGGGCACAGGTGCTGCGGTCGAAGGGCGGATCGCCGACATCCGCGACCGCGAGCGCGTCATGCGCCTGATGGCCGAGTTCAAGCCGGACATCGTATTCCATGCCGCAGCCCTCAAGCACGTGCCGATCCTCGAGCGTGACTGGAGCGAGGGTGTCAAGACCAACATCTTCGGCTCGGTCAACGTTGCGGACGCGGCGCTCAGCGCCGGCGCCGAGGCCATGGTGATGATCTCCACCGACAAGGCGATCGAGCCGGTATCGATGCTCGGCCTGACCAAGCGTTTCGCCGAGATGTATTGCCAGGCGCTCGATCACGACCTTGCGGCGGCGGCCGGCGGCGCCAAGCCGGCGATGCGGCTGATCTCGGTCCGGTTCGGCAACGTGCTGGCGTCGAACGGGTCGGTGGTGCCGAAGTTCAAGGCCCAGATCGAGGCCGGCGGCCCGGTGACGGTCACGCATCCCGACATGGTCCGCTATTTCATGACCATTCGTGAGGCCTGCGACCTCGTCATCACGGCGGCAACGCATGCGCTCGGAACGGTGCGTTCGGACGTTTCGGTCTACGTGCTCAACATGGGCCAGCCGGTCAAGATCGTCGACCTCGCCGAGCGTATGATCCGCCTGTCCGGCCTTCAGCCCGGCTACGACATCGAGATCGTGTTCACGGGAATGCGGCCGGGAGAGCGCTTGAATGAGATCCTGTTCGCGTCCGAGGAGCCGACCCGCGAGATCGGCGTCGCCGGCATCATGGCTGCGCAGCCGAACGAACCGCCGATGCAGACCCTGCGCAAATGGATTACGGCGCTGGAGCAGGCGATCGCGCGGGACGATCGCGCCACCATCAGGACCATCCTGAAGGATGCGGTTCCGGAATTCGGGTCGACCGCGGCCTGACCATGCAGCCTCCCGGCAAGATCGTCGTTGCGAGTCAGCATTATCCGCCGGATCCGAGCACGACGGCGGCGATCATGGCCGAGATCGCCTGCCGTCTCGCCATCGAACACGAGGTCGTCGTGCTGTCGGGCTCGCCCGGCGCGTTGCCGGCGTCGCAGGCCGGTCCGGGCAAGCCGCGCATCGTCGCCGTCAAGAACCGCGTGACCGGCAAGGCGGCGCTGGTGCGGCGTGGCGCGGCCGAATTGCTGTTCGTCGCGCGCACCTTCCTTGCGTTGCTGCGGCAGCTTCGGCCCGGCGACGTCGTGGTCACCGTCACTGCGCCGTTCATGCTGCCTTACGCGGTCGCCGCGGCAGCAAGGGTGAGGCGCGCCCGCTCGGCGCTGATCCTGCATGACCTCTTCCCCGAGGTGCTGGTGACGGCGGGGATTCTCAAACCCGGTTCGATCGTGACCCGGACGATGCGCGCTGCCAACGCCTTGATGTTCCGCACGCTCAATGCCGTCATCACCATCGGCCGCGATGCAGAACGGCCGCTGCTGAGCTATCGCGGCATGACGCGGAATAAGATCCGCTTCATCCCGAACTGGGCGACACTCGTGCCCGCCCCGCGGCCGGTGACCCCGGACAATCCGTTTCGCAAGGCGATGTCGGCCCGCTTCGTCGTCGGCCTGTCGGGCAATCTCGGCTTCACCCACGATCCGGAGATCGTGTTCGAGGCGGCGCGCCTGTTGAAGGACGAGACCAACATTCACTTCCTGCTCTCCGGCTGGGGCATCGGCTTCGATCGGCTGAAACAGTTGCAGACGGCTTCGAACCTGCCCAATGTCTCCTTCGTGGCGCGCGTCGAGGATGCGGAGCTCGAGGCGTTCCTGACTTCTGCGGACCTCTGGATCATTCCGTACCGGAAGGACGTCGCCGGGGTGTCGGTGCCGAGCCGATTCTACAATCTTCTGGCGGTCGGCCGTCCCGTCGTGCTGGTCTCCGAGCCGGAAGCCGAGGCCGCGCTGACGGTGGTGGAAAACGGGCTCGGCTGGGTCGTCACGCCGGGCCGCGCCGATCAACTGGCCGAAGCAATCCGCAATGCGTCGCGTTCCGACACCGGTGCCATGACGGAGCGGGCCGTGAAGGCGGCATCGAAGTTCGATCGCGCCAGCGCGATGAACGCCTATGCCGCCCTGGTCGACGAATTGCTGCACAGTCCCGAATTGGCGGAGCAACGATGAGCGAACGCAAGCCGGTGGTGCTGGTCACGGGAGCGAGCGGCTTCGTCGGCGGTCATGTCGTGCCTGCGCTGGCGCGCGAGGGATGGTCGGTCCGCCGCGCGGTCCGCAGCCCGGAAGGCATCGGCGATGAGGTCGTCATCAAAGCGATCGGGCCCGAAACCGATTGGCAGGACGCGCTCGCCGGCGTCGACGCCGTGGTCCATCTCGCCGCGCGCGTGCATCACAAGCACGAGGAGCATGCGGTCAAGCTCTATCGCAACGTCAACATTGCCGGCACGCTGCACCTGGCGCGCAGTGCGGCGACGTCCGGCGTGCGCCAGTTCATCTTCATCAGCACGGTTCTCGTGCATGGCCGCAGCAATGAGGGCCGTGCGCCGTTCAGCGAGGACGATATCCTGACGCCGCGCGGCCTCTATGGCATGTCCAAGGCGGCGGCCGAGGCGGGCTTGAGGACGCTGGCGCGCGACACCGACATGAAGATCTCGGTGATCAGGCCGCCGCTGGTCTATGGCGCGGGCGCCAAGGGCAATTTTGCGCTGCTGTCGCGTGCTGTGCAGCTGGGGCTGCCGCTGCCCTTTGCCGCGATCCGCAATCACCGCGCTTTCCTCGCGGTGCAGAACCTCTCGTCGTTCATCCTGCGCCGGCTCGCCCATCCCGACCCCGCCAGCAATTTCGAGATCTTTCTGGTGGCGGACAGGGAACAGGTCTCGACGCCCGAATTCATCGAGCGCCTGGCGCTGGCGTCCGGCAAGAGCCCGCGGCTGTTCGGCATGCCGCCGGAGCTGCTCGGCTCGCTGCTCGGCGTGATCGGCCGGCAGGATACCTATGACAGCCTGATCGGCTCGCTCGAGCTCAACGTCTCCAAGGCGATCGCAATCGGCTGGCAGCCCCAGGTCACGCTCGATGAGGGCTTGCGGCTTGCGCTGTCGGCTCAGGACGCCTGAGGGCGCGAGAACCGCCGCAGCACCAATCCAACTGCGATTGCGCCCGCCAGCAGCGCGAGCATCGTGGCAGCCGCCGAACCGGCACGAATGGTGACGATGGCCAGCAGTGCGAGCAGGAGGTTGAGCGCGAGCACCTCGGCGATCACCCGCGAGACCGTGAAACCGTTGTCGGTGGCGCGCTGGTAAAAATGTGAACGGTGCGCCGACCAGAACGGTTCGCGTCTTGCGATGCGGCGAAACAGCGTGATGGTGGAATCCGCAAGGTAATAGGCCGGCAGCAACAGCGCTGCGGCCGGCTGCCCATGCCAGGCGAGCTCCAGCAGGCACCATCCGAGCAGGAGGCCGATCGGCAAGCTGCCGACATCGCCGAGAAACACCTTTGCGACCGGACGGTTGAATGGCGCAAAGCCGAGCATGGCCCCGCACAGCGCCGTGGCGACGAGCGCGGCCGGCCAGGACAGTTCGCCGAGCCATCCGAGCAGCATCAGCGCCGCGGTGACCGGCACCACTTCCGCCGCGGTCATCAGGTCGAGCCCGTCCATGAAGTTGACGAGGTTCACGAACCAGACGCCCGCAAGCAGGATGAGGCCGCGCTCCAGCGCGAGCGGCAGGGCCGGAACGATGCGCGCAGTCTCGGGCGAGGTGAACACGACCGCGCCGACGGCGGCGGCCTGCAGCACCAGCCGCACCAGCACCGGCAGCGACACGATGTCGTCGGCAAACCCGACCAGCGCGATCAGCACCGTCGCGGCCACCAGCGCCGGCGGGATCGCGATGTTGGCCCAGACCGAAGCAACCAGCAGCGTGGCGGCGATCACCGCGATGCCCGCACCCTGCGGGGTGGGGATACGATGCGAGGACCGCGCATTCGGACGCGCCAGTGCGTAGCGCTGCAGCAGGGGACGGCTGGTCCAGGTTATGAGGGCCGAAATCAGCGCGGCGATCGCGATGGCGAGCAGCGATGGTCCGACGGCGAGGGCGGCGTCGGCCGGATTCACTCCGGCACCCCGATCGGCCCCGATCCTTGCGCGGCTTTTTCGGCGCTGAGGATCCAGACCAGGCCACCAACCGCGCCGACGATGAACGAGACGGCGCCGAACAGCAGCGAGACGTTGACACCTTCGTTCACAGCGAGCCCGGCGAAGCCGAAGGCCAGCCCCATCGTGGCCTCGCGTACGCCCCAGCCGGCGATCGAGATCGGCATCAAGGTGATCAGCATGACCGGCGGCAGCAGCAGGAAGACCTGGCCGAAGCCGACCGGCGCGGCAATCGACTGCACTACGCACCAGGCGATGACGACAGCGAGCACGTGAATGACGAGCGACAGGATGGCGATGATCGGTCCGCGCGTCGCGCTGAAGATCACGCGGTTCGCGATCACCGCACAGGCGTGGATGTGATGCGTGGCCCACCAGGTCTTCAGCCACGGCCATTTCAGCGCGCCGAAGACCAGAAAGCCGAGGCCGCCTGCAAGCGCCGCAAGGTCGACAAGCACCAATGCCGATCGTCCGTGCGGATCAGTGATGAGGGCATAACTCCAGGGCAGGCTCGCGACGATGATGATCGCAAGCGCGATCAGGCCGATCGCGCGGTCGACGAAGATCGAGTAGGTCGCCGCGCGCCATCCGGCGCCGGCGCGCGCGACCAGCCACAGCCGGACCGCGTCGCCGCCGATCGCCGATGGCAGGGTCTGGTTGAAGAACGCGCCGATCACGTTGTAACGCATGGCGCGGCCGAGCTCGAGCGGCGCGCCGCATTCGGCGCTGACCTCGCGCCAGCGCAGCACGCCGACGAAGATTTGCAGGAAGGTGATCGCGATCGCCATGCCGATCCAGAACAGGCTGGTCACGGTGAAACGCGAAAACAGTTCGGACAGATCCACCTTGCGCAGCGCCAGATAGAGCAGCGCCGCGGAAATCAGGATTTTGGCCGTCGACAGCAGGATTCGGCGCATCTCGCCCGCATGAACAGGGTTTGCGAAGATTTGTGGCGACCCGACGCGAAGCGCCGAATTCGGCCGCTTTGGTATGGTCTTGGCGCCGATCTTGCAATAGCTGAAAGGAAGCTGTCATGAAAGGAAGCTGTCATGAAAGGAAGCGGTCATGAACGGAAGCGGTCATGAACGGCGGCGGGATATCGCCCGCTCGAAGCAGCAGCTAAACAGGCGCCGATCGCGGGCGCGGGTGAAGGACCCTTTGGGAACAGGATGACGGATCAGGCGATTTTGGTCACGGGTGCCGCCGGCTTCATCGGCTTTCACGTCGCCCGGCAGCTCCTGGGCGAGGGCCGGCCCGTCGTCGGCCTCGACAATCTCAACAGCTATTATGATCCGGCGCTCAAACAGGCGCGTCTGGATTTGCTGCGGAACGATTCCCGCTTCTCCTTCGTGCAGGCCGATCTGGCCGACCGCGACACCATCGCGGCACTGTTTGCCAGGCACGGATTCGCCAAAGTCGTGCATCTCGCCGCGCAGGCCGGCGTGCGCTACTCGATCGACAATCCGCACGCTTACGCGGATTCCAACCTCCAGGGCTTTCTCAACGTGCTCGAGGGCTGCCGGAACAATTTCTGTCGTCATCTCGTCTACGCCTCGTCATCCTCCGTTTATGGCGCCAACACAAAACTGCCATTTGCCGTGCAGGACCGGACCGATCATCCGGTCAGCTTCTACGCCGCGACCAAGAAGGCGAACGAGCTGATGGCGCAGTCCTACAGCCATCTCTACCGGCTGCCGGTCACGGGCCTGCGCTTCTTCACCATCTACGGACCGTGGGGGCGGCCCGATATGGCCATGTTTCTGTTCGCGAACGCGATCATGGCGAATAGGCCGATCCGGCTCTTTAACCATGGCAGGATGCGTCGCGACTTCACCTATATTGACGACGTGACCCGTGTAGTATCCAAGCTGATCGACCGGGTGCCCGCGGACGAGCCGGCTGCCGCAAATGCGCCGTCTCGGGTCTACAATGTCGGCAATCACCACCCCGAGGAGCTGATGCATGTCGTCGCGCTTCTGGAGCGGGAGCTGGGCCGGACGGCGAACAAAGAGCTGCTGCCAATGCAGCCTGGAGACGTGCTGGAAACGTTCGCGGATGTCGAGGATTTGATGCGCGACACCGGCTTTGCGCCGTCAACGCCGATCGAGCACGGGGTCCGTAATTTTGTCACCTGGTATCGGGACTACTTCAAGGTTTGAGATGACGATGGACAAACGCATTATCCCCCTGATCATGTGCGGCGGTGCCGGCACGCGGCTGTGGCCGGCCTCGCGCGAGGTTCGCCCCAAGCAATTCCTGCCGCTGTTCGGCGCACGCTCGACCTTCCAGGACACGCTGCTGCGCGTCTCGGAGGCGTCGCTGTTCGACCGGCCGATCGTCATCACCAATGCGTCCTACCGTTTCATGGTGCTGGAGCAGCTGGCCGAGATCGGCATCGAGGCCGACGTGATCCTCGAGCCGATGCGGCGCGATTCCGGCCCCGCGATTGCCGCGGGTGCGGTGTTCGCGCAAGTGCGCGCCGCTGATGCCGTCGTGCTCGCGCTCGCCGCCGATCACGTGGTGCAGGACACTGCCGCCTTCGTCGCCGCCTGCCGCGAAGGCCTCGTTGCCGCGAGCGCCGAGCGCATCGTCACCTTCGGCGTCAAGCCGGAGCGGCCCGCAACCGAATACGGCTATATCAGCCCGGGTGAGGCGATCTCGGGCGAGGTGCATGCGGTGGCCCGCTTCGTCGAGAAGCCGGACGCGGTGAAGGCCGCCGACTACGTCAACTCCGGCTATCTCTGGAACAGCGGCAACTTCATGTTCCCGGCAACCCTGCTGCTCGACGAATATCGCAAGGTCGACCCAGCAAGCGTGGAAGCGATCGCCAATGCGGTCACCCATGCCGGCCGCGATCTGTCCTTCGTGACGCTGGAGCCGCAGGCGTTCGGCTCGGCCAAGGCGATCTCGATCGACTATGCGGTGATGGAAAAGACCTCGCGTGCCGCGGTGGTGCCGGTGTCCTGCGGCTGGTCCGACGTCGGCTCCTGGCACGCGGTGTGGGAATTGTCGGACAAGGACGCGCAAGGCAACGCCGCGCACGGCGCCGCGGTGTTCGAAGACTCCCGCAACTGCAACGTCACCACCGACCAAGCGCTGGTCGCGCTCGAAGGCGTCGATGATCTCGTCGTGGTGGCGACCGCGGACGCGGTGCTGGTCTCGCGCCAGAACGATGCCAACGGCCTGAAGCGGCTGGTGACGAAGCTCAAGGCGGTCGCGCCCAAGGTCACCGAGGAGCATCTCAAGGTGCATCGGCCCTGGGGCAGCTACCAGTCCGTCGACAATGGCGAGCGCCACCAGGTCAAGCGCATCGTGGTCAAGCCCGGCGGGCGGCTGTCGCTGCAGAAGCACCATCACCGCGCCGAGCACTGGATCGTGGTCCGCGGTGCCGCGCGCGTCACCGTCAACGAGACCGTGAAGACGGTGCACGAGAACGAGTCGATCTACATCCCGATGGGCGCGGTGCACCGGATGGAGAACCCCGGCAAGATCATGCTGGAGCTGATCGAGGTCCAGACCGGCAGCTATCTCGGGGAAGACGACATCATCCGGATTGAAGACGACTATCAAAGGTCGTGACCAGCAAACTTCCGAATCACGCGATCCGGGCCGAAAGAGCGGTATCTTTCAGCGGCTTAAGGCCCGGGGAGCATGTAACTTTTTGAATCAAATCGTGTCCGGTCCGCACCCTCGGCATTCGCCACAAATGTGGCGACCGTGCTAGAAGCGGCCCGGGGATTTGCGTTGAATCGGGGTTTGCTCAGATGAGTTCCAAAGGGTCTGCACCGGCAAAGGCCGGCTTGCGCGTCGGCGTCATTGGTGCCGGCGTGATGGGCAGCAACCACGCGCGCGTGCTCGCGGGGTTGCCCGGCGTCAGCCTTGTCGGTGTGGTCGATCCTTCGCCGGTTCACCTCGCGCGCACATGCGAGCTCGCCAACTGCCAGGGTTTCGAAACGCTCGATCAGCTGCTCGCCGCGGGCGTCGATGCCGTCACCATCGCGGCGCCGACCCATCTGCATCACGAGATCGCGCTCGCCTGCATCGCCAAGAACATCCACGTGCTGGTCGAGAAGCCGATTGCGTCCACGGTCGCGGAAGGCCGCGAGATCGTTTCCGCCGCGCAAAAGGCCGGCGTGACGCTGATGGTCGGCCATGTCGAGCGCTTCAATCCGGCGGTCGCCGCCGTCAAGCAGGCGATCGCGGGCGAGGACATACTCTCGATCGCGATCACGCGCGTCGGTCCGTTCCCGCCGCGCATGTCCAATGTCGGCGTCGTCATCGATCTCGCCGTGCACGACATCGATCTGATCCGCTGGTTCACCGAATCCGACATCGTCGAGGTGCAGCCGCAATTGTCGAGCGCTGTGGCCGAGCGCGAGGATATCGCGCTGTTGCAGTTCCGCACCGCATCCGGCGTGCTCGCCCATATCAACACCAACTGGCTGACGCCGTTCAAGGCGCGCAGCGTCACGGTCGCGACCCGCGGCAAATATGTGATGGGCGATCTCTTGACGCGCCAGGTCACCGAATGTTTCGGCTTCAAGCCCGATGGCAGCTATTCGATGCGGCATCTGCCGGTCGGGCACGACGAGCCCTTGCGCGCCGAACTGATCGCGTTCCTTCGGGCCGTCCGCCACGGCGAGACGCCGGCGGTGACCGGCGACGAGGGCGTTGCCAGCCTCGAAATCGCCACGCAGTGCCTCGAAACGCCATCGCGGCCCGCCGCCACGTCGTCGCCAGCCCGCACGGGCCCGCGCCGCGTCGCCGGCTGATCCTCCTCCATGTCGACAGCTCCAACCACGCAAGACAATCGGCAAGGCGCCATGAACCAGCATCTGCGTTCCGATCCCATTCCGTTCATCGATGTCGGCTCGCAGCGACGCCGGCTCGGCGCCTCGCTCGATGCGGCCGTCAAGCGCGTGCTCGACCATTGCCAGTTCGTCAACGGCCCGGAGGTCGCCGAGCTCGAGGCGCAGCTCGCGGCCTATTGCGGCGCCAAGCACGTGGTGTGCTGCGCCAGCGGCACCGATGCGCTGCTGATGGTGCTGATGGCGAAGAACGTCGGCCCCGGCGATGCCGTGCTGTGTCCCTCGTTCACCTTCATTGCCACCGCCTCGCCGGCGGCGCGGACCGGCGCTACGCCGGTCTACGTCGATGTCGACGAAGCGACTTTCAACATGAGTCCTGAGTCCCTCAAGCGCGGCATCGCCACCGCGCGGAAGGCCGGCTTGAAGCCTGTGGCGGTCATTCCCGTCGACCTGTTCGGGCAGCCCGCCGATCACGACGCCATCGCGGCAATCGCGAAGGCCGAGGGCCTGTTCGTGATCGATGACGCCGCGCAAAGTTTTGGCGCGAGCTACGAGGGCCGCAAGCTCGGCACCGAGGCGCTCGCGACCACGACCAGCTTCTTCCCGGCCAAACCGCTCGGCTGCTTCGGCGACGGCGGCGCGATCTTCACCGACGACGACGAGCTCGCCGCCACCCTGCGCAGCATCCGCGTGCATGGGCAGGGCGTGGACAAATACGACAACGTCCGCCTCGGCTTGACCGGCCGGCTCGACACCATGCAGGCCGCGATCCTGATCGAGAAGCTGAAGATTTTCGACGACGAGGTCGCTGCCCGCAACAAGGTTGCGGAGCGCTATGCGCGCGGCCTGTCCAATGTCGTCACCGTGCCGCGCCTTGCATCCGGCTGCACCTCGGTCTGGGCGCAGTACACCATCCGCTTGCCTGAGGGGACCGACCGCGACGGCTTTGCCGCCGCGCTGAAGGCCCAGGGCGTGCCGACCGCGATCTATTATGCGAAGTCGATGCATCAGCAGACCGCCTACAAGCACTATCCGGTCGCCGACGGCGGCCTGCCGGGCTGCGAGAACCTGTCGGCGGACGTCATCAGCCTGCCGATGCACCCCTATCTCGACGAGGCCGCCCAGGAGCGAATCATCGCCGCAGTCCGCGGTGCGGTTTCGGGCTGATCTGGCCGTTTTGCCGCGCCGCTGCTTCACCTCTCCCCAGCGGGGAGAGGTCGGATTGCGTAGCAATCCGGGTGAGGGGCCGCAGCGTTCGGAGGGTCCGTAACCCCTCACCCGGATCGCATCTTTCGATGCGCTCCGACCTCTCCCTACGGGAGAGGTGAACACAGCCGAGCAACCGTCTTTTTTGATCACATCGGACTTCAGAGCCTTATCGGTTGACGGATAAGTCTTTAGAACAGACGCATGCTCGGACGTATCTTCACGGTTGGCGGATATACGCTGCTCTCGCGGCTGACGGGATTTGCCCGCGACATCATGCTCGCGGCGATCCTCGGCGCCGGCCCGGTGGCCGACGCCTTCTTCGTGGCGCTGCGGCTGCCCAATCACTTCCGCGCGATCTTCGCCGAGGGCGCCTTCAACGCCGCCTGGGTGCCGGCCTATGCCCATGTCCATGGTGAGCGCGGCGAGACAGCCGCAAAACTGTTCGCCGATCGCATCTTCACGCTGCTGCTGGCTTCGCAGGTCATGCTCCTGGTCGTCGCCTGGCTGTTCATGCCACAGGCCATGAGCATCCTGGCGCCCGGCTTTAGTGAGGATGCCGAGCAGCGCAAGCTCGCGATCGAACTGACCCGGATCACCTTTCCCTATTTGCTGCTGATCACGCTGGTGACGCTCTATGGCGGCATGCTCAACGTGATGCAGCGTTTTGCCAGCGCCGCGGCCGCGTCGATCTTCCTCAATGTCGCGATGATGATGACGCTGGCGCTGGCCGCCTGGTTTCCCAATGCGGGGCACGCCGCCGCCTGGGGCGTCCTGATTTCGGGCTTCCTGCAATATTTTCTTCTTGCGGGCGATCTCGCCCGCCACGGCGGCCTGCCGCGCTTTGCACCGCTCAAGCTCGACGAAGATGTCCGCGCCTTCTTCAAGGCGCTCGGTCCGGCGACGCTAGGCTCGATGGGGACGCAGGTCGCGCTGTTCGCCGACACCATCATCGCGACCTTCCTGCCCGCCGGCGCGCTGTCGGCGCTCTACTATGCCGACCGCCTCAACCAGCTGCCGATCGGTGTCATCGGCATCGCCATCGGCACGGTGCTGCTGCCGGAGATGTCACGGCGGATCACGGCCAATGATCATGACGGCGCGATGAAGGCACAGCGCCGCGCGTTCGAGTTCACGCTGCTGTTCTCGGTGCCGTTCGTCGCGGCCTTCGTGACCGTGCCCGAGGCGATCATGCGTGCGCTGTTCGCTCGCGGCGCGTTCTCAAAGGCCGATGCTGCTGCAGCCGGTGCCACGCTCGCCGCCTATGCCATCGGCTTGATCCCCTTCGTGCTGATCCGCAGTGCGGTCGCGACCTTCTATGCGCGCAAGGATACGGCGACGCCGGTCCGCGCCTCTCTGACCGGCATTGCCGTCAACGTCGCGTTGAAGGTCGCGTTGATGGGATCGCTGGCCCAGATCGGCCTGGCGCTGGCGACCGCCGTCGGCGTCTGGACCAATCTGCTGCTCGTACTCACCTTCGCAGTGCGGCGCGGCTATCTCGCATTCGATCGGGCACTGGTGCAATCGCTCGCCAAATTCGTCCTGATCGGCCTGATCCTCGCCGCCGGGCTATGGCTGACCGCGCATTTCGGCGCGATCTATTTCTCCACCATGCCGAGCTTCCGGGACGAAATGACGCTGGCGCTGCTGATGATCACTGGGACCTTCATCTACGCCTTCTGTATCCTGGTGCTATTCGGCCGCGGCTGGCTGTTCTCACTGGTGCGCGGCTAGGCGACTTCAATAGATTCGTCGCGTCCATTTTACGGAGGACGAATGCGCCGGAGCGGGTGCTCGCCTCTAAGGTGCAACCTACATCCGCACAGCCCTTGATTTTGCATAGTTGCTGTGGTACTGACGCCACATGATCAAATCAGTGCGCAAAGTCACCTGCAACCACATGACCCGCTTCGGCTGGGCCGTGGGAGGAGTCGTGCGCTAGGAATTCGACGACGACATCTCTTCCACCAGGCCCCGCCGGCATCGGACGGGGCCTTTTCTTTGGCCACGCTCCCTGCCGGCACAACAGCAGGAGCATCCGATGCCACCTCAACAGACGGACATCGCACCCGCGACCGAGCGCGATGCCGCGGCGCTGCGCCCCGACATCGCATTGGCGAGGAGCATTTTAAGCCTGATCACGCGATACTGGCGTGCGTTTCAGGAGCGGCGCCGGCGGCAGGGCCCACGAGTCACCTTGCAGGATCTGAGTGACAGGGAGCTGATGGATATCGGCCTGACGCGTGACGAGATCGACTACGTCACGCTAGAACGGGCTATCGATAGGCTAAGAGATAGCACGACGCATCTGTGGGGCCGTGGTGTGATGTAACTTGAAGAGGAGTTGGTGGGCAGCCTATTCGCGGCTGATCCTTCGAGACGTCCGCCTTTGGCGGCTCTTCAGGATGAGGTCTCGTTTCGCGGCGTAATCCTAGACCCTCATGGTGAGGAGCGCCGCTTTGGGCGCGTCTCGAACCATGAAGCCGAACTCTCTCCCGCCCTCCAGAACGCCATGTGCGGGTGCGCTGGGCTTCCCCGGCCAGCGATCAATATGCCTAGCTAAAGCCGTTTGCCTTGTCACATTTTCCACGGCAGTATGCGGCAAAACAACCATGAGGACATGGAGAGAAAATGGCGGCTCCCATCAAGTTCGGCGTTGGCCAAAGCGTGCTGCGCAAGGAGGATGACGCACTCATCCGCGGCAAGGGCCGCTATACCGACGATTATGCGCCGCAGGCCGCACTTCACGCCCTGATGCTGCGCTCGCCGCACGCGCATGCCAAATACACCATCGATGTGAGCCGCGCCCGCGCGCTGCCTGGCGTTGCGCTGATCCTGACCGCCGACGACGTTGCGGATCTCGGCAATCTGCCGTGCCTGTTCAATCTCGAGACCGATCCGTTCACCGGCCCGCCTTACCCCATCCTTGCCAAGGACGAGGTGCGCCATGTCGGCGATTCCATCGCCTTCGTGGTCGCCGAGACCATCGACCAGGCCCGCGACGCCATCGAGGCGATCGAGGTCAAATGGAGCCCGCTGCCGGCGGTGACCGGCGTCGTCAATGCCGTGAAAAAGGGCGCGCCGCAGGTCTGGCCGGACAAGCCCGGCAATGTGCTGTTCGACGTCTCGATCGGCGACAAGGCCGCGACCGAAGCCGCCTTTGCGAAGGCGCATGCGGTCGCGGAAATCTCCATCGTCAATCCGCGCGTGGTCGCAAGCTTCATGGAGACGCGCGCGGCGGTCTGCGAATACGACGCCAAGAATGATCATCTGACATTGACCGTCGGCAGCCAGGGCAGCCACCGTCTGCGCGATATCCTCTGCCAGAACGTGCTGAATATCCCGACCGACAAGATGCGGGTGATCTGCCCCGACGTCGGCGGCGGTTTTGGCACAAAACTGTTTCCGTACCGCGAATACGCCTTGGTCGCGGTCGCCGCGCGCAAATTGAAGAAGGCGGTGAGATGGGCGGCCGACCGCACCGAGCATTTCATGGGTGACGCGCAAGGCCGCGACAACGTCACCACCGCGAAGATGGCGCTCGCCGAGGACGGCAAATTCCTCGCCATGGATTGCGACCTGATGGGCGACATGGGTGCGTATCTGTCGACCTTCGGGCCCTACATTCCCCATGGCGGCGCCGGCATGCTGCCCGGCCTCTACGACATCCGGGCTTTCCACTGCCGGGTGCGCACCATCTTCACCAACAGCGTTCCGGTCGATGCCTATCGCGGTGCGGGCCGGCCCGAGGCGGCCTATGTCATCGAGCGCCTTGTCGACGCGTGCGCGCGAAAACTCGACATGACGCCGGATGCCATCCGCCGCAAGAATTTTATTCAGCCAAAGGCGCTGCCGTACAAGACGGCCACGGGCAAGGTCTATGATTCCGGCGATTTCGCCGCGCATCTGAAGCGGGCGATGGAGATCGCCGAGTGGAAGGAGTTTCCCAAGCGCGCAAAGCTCGCCAAGAAGCAGGGGCTGATCCGCGGCATTGGCTTAGCGAGCTATGTCGAGATCTGTGGCGTGATGGGCGAAGAGACCGCCAATGTGCGGCTCGATCCCAATGGCGATGTCACCGTCCTGATCGGCACGCAATCGAGCGGGCAGGGTCATCAGACCGCTTATGCGCAGATCGTCGCCGAGCAGTTCGGCTTGCCGCCGGAGCGCGTGCATGTCCGCCAGGGCGACACTGCCGAGATCGCGACCGGTCTCGGCACCGGCGGCTCGGCCTCGATTCCCTCCGGCGGCGTCAGCGTCGAGCGTGCCACGCGCGAACTCGGGCAGAAGCTGAAGGAGATTGCGGCGCAGGCGCTGGAAGCTGGCGCCGGCGACCTCGAGATCTCGGAGGGCGTGGTACGGATCGCCGGCACCGACCGTTCGATCTCGTTCGCCGATCTCGCCAAGCGGCCGGGCGCCGATCCCTCGAAGCTGAACGGCAGCGCGACCTTCGCCAGCGCCGACGGTACCTATCCGAACGGTACCCATCTGGCGGAAGTCGAGATCGATCCGGCCACCGGCATCATCAAGATCGTCAATTACGTGATCGTCGACGATTTCGGCAAGACGCTCAATCCGCTGCTGCTGGCCGGCCAGGTGCATGGCGGCGCCATGCAGGGCATCGGTCAGGCCTTGATGGAGCAGGTGGTCTACGGCGCCAGTGACGGGCAGCTCATCACCGCCACCTACATGGACTATGCGCTGCCGCGCGCGGCTGACGGTCCGTCCTTCGTGTTCGAGACCGCCAACGTCCCCTGCAAGACCAATCCGCTCGGCGTGAAGGGCGCGGGCGAGGCCGGTGCGATCGGCTCCTGTCCGGCCGTCGTCAACGCCATCGTCGACGGGCTGTGGCGCGAATACAAGATCGACCACATCGACATGCCGGCGACGCCGGAGCGGGTGTGGATCGCCATCCACGAGCACCATCGGCGTCACAGCCTTTAACAAATCCCCGATCTCCCCGTGCGGGAATAAATGTCGCGCACGGGGTTCTAATCTGGATGGACGGATACCCGTGAAACGGGTGGACGGTCTTTCTCAAATTCTGCGAGCCGGAGAACAAGCAATGAAACGGATGATGATTGTCGCGACGACCCTGCTGTTGGGCGCAGGCGCCGTGATGGCGCAGCAGGAGGTCGCCGTTCAACAGGACAATTTGATGCGTTCGCAGGCCAAGAGCCTCTACACCGTCATCCAGAAGATGACCAAGGGCGACATCCCCTACAACCGGAAGGCCGTCGACGAGGCGCTCGCCAATCTCGAGGCCGACGTCGCCAAGATCGCAAAAACCTTCGAGATCAATCCCAAGCAGGACGTGGTCAACGGCAGCTACGGTGCGTCGCCAAAAGTCTGGCAGAACAAGGCCGATTTCGATTCCAAGATCCCGCCGGTGCAGAAGGCGATCGCCGACGTCAAGGGCAAGATCACCGACGTCGCGAGCCTGAAGGCGGCCTACACCGCGGTCAACGACCGCTGCAACGACTGCCATGAGACGTATCGGCTCAAGCTGAAGTAGCGGTTTGGGCTTATTTGCGTGCGTTGTCTGAACCGTCATTGCTGCAAGCTCGGCGTCATCGTCCGCCTTGTGCGCACTGGGGCGGGCGATCCAGTACGCCACGGCAGTGCAGGGAACGTTGGACGTCTCTGGAATACTGGATTCCCCGCCTTCGCGGGGAATGACAGGCTGAGAGAGGCGCCGCTGTGGCGTCCATGACGGACATGGCCGCCACCCGTCCTGAGTCGACGCGCACAAGGTAGCGGGAAATTCTGCTCGCAAGGCCTGACGGATCGCTGTCAGAGCGGCTATCTTCACCTCAGCCGCCGCGACATTGACGTGCGCCGTTGGATAATCTTGCCCAACTACACGGAGTTCCAACGCGCGACGAGAATCCAACCAGGACAGCGAGACAGGCCATGGCAAAACCGTTTCCGTCGAAGACCCACATCGGCAACCATATGCTGCAACCCGAAACGCTGATGCTGACCTATGGCTATGATCCGCAGCTGTCGGAAGGCGCCATCAAGCCGCCGGTGTTCCTGACCTCGACCTTTGTGTTCAGGACGGCCGAGGACGGGCAGGACTTCTTCGATTACGTCGCCGGCCGGCGTGAGCCGCCGGAAGGGATGGGCGCGGGCCTGGTCTATTCGCGCTTCAACCATCCCAACAGCGAAATCGTCGAGGACAAGCTCGCGGTCTATGAGCGCACCGAGAGCTGCGCGCTGTTCTCATCCGGCATGTCCGCGATCGCGACCACGATCCTCGCTTTCATCCGCCCCGGCGATGTCATTCTGCACTCCCAGCCGCTCTATGGCGGCACGGAAACGCTGCTGACGAACACGCTTGCACGCCTCTCGATCGGTGCTGTCGGCTTCGCCGACGGCGTCGACGAGGCGGCAGTCAAGCAGGCTTCGGAGGAGGCCATGCGCAAGGGCCGGGTTGCGATGATTCTGATCGAAACCCCGGCCAATCCGACCAACGGCCTGGTCGACATCGCGATGGTCCGCCGCGTCGCTGATGCAATCGGGAAGACCCAGGGACACACACCGATCATCGCCTGCGACAATACGCTGCTCGGGCCGGTGTTTCAGCGGCCGATCGAGCAGGGCGCGGACATTTCGCTGTATTCGCTGACCAAATATGTCGGCGGCCATTCCGACCTGATCGCCGGCGCCGCGCTCGGTTCAAAGGCGATGATGAAGGGCATCAAGGCGCTACGGGGCGCAATCGGCACCCAGCTCGATCCGCATTCGTGCTGGATGATCAACCGCTCGCTCGAGACGCTGAGCCTGCGCATGGAGAAGGCCGATGCGAACGCGCGGCTCGTTGCGGATTTCCTGCGCGATCACGCCAAGGTGGCGAGGGTTCACTATCTCGGTCATCACGAACGAGCGTCGCCAGCCGGCCGGGTGTTCGCGCGGCAATGCCTCGGCGCGGGATCGACGTTCTCGTTCGACATCGCCGGTGGCAAGGAAGCGGCGGTGAAATTCCTCAACGCGCTGCAGATCTTCAAGCTTGCGGTGAGCCTTGGCGGAACGGAATCGCTTGCGAGCCTGCCGGCGACCATGACCCATTCCGGCGTTCCGGCCGAGATCCGCCAGAAAATAGGCATTCTCGATTCCACGATCCGGCTGTCGATCGGCATCGAAAACCCGTCGGACCTGATTGCAGACCTCTCCCATGCGCTGAGCCTCTCATGAGCGATCCTGCCCGACTGATGCAACTTCGCGCGTCCGGGCTGTTGGGCGCTTATTGCGCGAGCCGGAATCAAAAGGCCGAGCGCCCCCTCCAGCACTCGGCCCTTCCGCGACGACGCAGTTTATCGCTTACTTCGTCACCTGACCGCGAATCTCGCCGCCCGGATTGGCGGCGGTATGGATGTTGACGTACAGCTTGCCGGCGAGGAGATCGGCGGCCTGCGCATCGGTCAGCGTCGCGCTGCCCTCGACCGGGCTCGACGCCGCGTTCGGAATCGGGACCGCGACGCCGGCGTTCTTGCCGGCCTCGGCGGGGCCGTGGAAGTGGGCGGCGGTGGCGGGACCGGACAGGCCCGAATAGGTCACCTTCCAGGCGAGCTTCTTGCTGGCGGCGTCGTAGTCCAGATCGGCTGTGCCGGTGGCGCTGCTGGTCGTGGCTGGCACCTCGGACTTGCCGCTGAGAGTCGCCTTCAATTTTTCCGCGCAGGCCGGACCTGCAAAAGCGATGGCCGCTCCGAGCGCAAGCGTGACAAAAACGGGCTTGTTCATGGTGGTCTCCCTGTTGACGTCTGATGGTGTCAATCTGCAAACAGTGCAGGTTTGATTTTATTCCCGCCGACGAATCAAACTATCTAAATTATTCGTGGCTGGAACGGCCGCGACCTCACCCGTAAATTCGCTTGATCTGGATGGAATGCCTCAATGCTGCGACGAACTCTCCTTGCCACTCTCCTCGTTGCCGTCGCGGCACTGGGCGTCTTTTGGTGGCTGACGGCCCCGGCTGCGCTGGCGATTGCGCTGCCGTCCCGCGCGCCTGATCTTGCCAACGGGCAGGAAATATTCAACGTCGGCGGCTGCTCGTCCTGCCATGCCGTCCCCAGCCAGCCGGACCGTCTGCGGCTCGGCGGCGGCCTGCCGCTCGGCTCGCCGTTCGGGACGTTCTACGCTCCCAATATTTCGCCTGATCCCACCGACGGCATCGGGCGCTGGGGCGAGAGCGATTTCGTCAGCGCCGTGATGCGGGGCATCTCGCCGGAGGGAGCGCATTACTTCCCGGCATTTCCCTACGCGTCTTATCATATCGCGAAGGTGGACGATGTTCGCGATCTCTTCGCCTATCTGAAGACCTTGCCGGCCGTGCCGGGCCGGGTGCGCAACCACGACCTGCCGTTTCCGTTCAACATCCGCCGCAATGTCGGCATCTGGAAACTGCTGTTCATGGACGGCGGGCCGTTCGTGCCGGATGCAACGCGCTCGTCGCAATGGAATCGCGGCGCCTATCTCGTGAACGGCCTTGGCCACTGTGCGGAGTGCCACAGCCCACGCAACCTCTTGGGCGGCATCATCACGGCGCAGCGCTTTGCCGGCGGCCCCAATCCGGAAGGCGAGGGCTGGGTGCCGAACATCACGCAAAAGGGCCTCGGAGAATGGAGCGAGAAGGAGATCGCCGATTTTCTCGAGACCGGCGAGATGCCCGAAGGCGACACCGCGTCAGGCGCGATGCGGCCGGTCATCAAGAATCTGGCGCAGCTCACGGCCGAGGATCGCGCCGCGATGGCGGCCTATCTGAAGTCACTGCCGCCGGTCGATGGGCCGACGCCGCCAAAACGCAAGCAAGGTGGCGCGTGAGGCCGGACCTTAGCTCGCGCCGAATGCCTTGAAGGTGATGATGGTGAGGGTGTCCTGGATGCCGGGCAGCACCTGCACCCTCTCGTTGACGAAGTGGCCGATGTCGGTGTCCTTGTCGACGTAGAACTTCACCAGCAGATCGTACTGTCCGGCGGTGGAGTAGATTTCGGAGGCAATCTCGGCTTCGGCGAGCGCGTTGGCGACCGTATAGGACTGGCCGAGCTTGCATTTGATCTGGACGAAAAAAGGAACCATTACAGTCACTCCGAAGGCACATCTGGCGGCTAATAGGCCAAAACCCGCCGGAATTGGCAAGCGAACTTGCTGCCTCCGGGCGCAAGCAAACTTGCTGCCCTCCGGCATGCGCGCTAGGACGGATCATGGCCCAAAATCAACAGAAAATCGCCCCATGACGACGCCCGTGGCGCTCACTATCGCAGGTTCCGATTCGAGCGGCGGCGCCGGCATCCAGGCCGATCTGAAGACCTTTGCCGCGCTCGGCGTCTATGGCGCTTCCGCCATCACCGCATTGACGGCGCAGAACACGAAGGGCGTCACCGGCATTCATGCGGTTCCGGCCGATTTCGTTGCCGCACAGATCGATGCGGTGTTCTCCGACCTCGACGTCGGCGCGGTGAAGATCGGCATGGTGGCGCAGGCGGCCAGCATCGATGCGATCGCGGCCGCGCTGTCGCGCTGGATGCCCCGCTACGTCGTGCTCGATCCCGTGATGGTCGCAACCTCCGGCGACCGCCTGCTGGCGTCCGATGCCGTCGACGCCCTGCGCTTGAAGTTGATGCCGCTGGCCTCGATGATCACGCCCAACCTGCCGGAGGCCGCTGCGCTGCTCGACGAACCGGTCGCGCGAAGCGAGACCGAGATCGAAAGCCAGGGGCGCCGCCTGCTCGCGCTCGGCTGCCGCGCGGTCCTGATCAAGGGCGGGCACGGGGAGGGCGCCGAGAGCACCGACTATCTCGTCGATGCCGAAAACACCATCGCGCTCGCGGCACCGCGCCTCGTCACCCAAAACACCCACGGCACCGGCTGCTCGTTGTCCTCGGCGATCGCGGCGGGACTTGCCAAGGGCGAGGATCTCGAGCGCGCGGTGCGCAACGCCAAGGCCTGGATCAGCGCGGCAATTGCGGCCGCCGACCGCTTCAGCGTCGGCCACGGCCACGGGCCGATCCATCATTTCCACAAGTTCTACTGACGCAGGATTCGCGCAGCGCGGCGGCTTCCGTCGTTAACCAATGAGGCCAAGCTGTTCCGTGCTTTTGCGGGGCCCGTTGCGGCGCCGTGTCGCCTGATTGTCGCATGCGACTGATATTCGCGGGGAAGGCGAGGCGAGGTGTGATTCGTATCTGAGGTGCCTCAAAGGTTCAATCGGTCATCCCCCTGTCACGGGATATTGTTACAGGCATGTCGCATGGGAAGTTATGATGTGAGTGACGAGAGCCCTGACAGGCGCTTTCGCACCTTGTTCATCTCCGACGTTCATCTCGGAGCCCGCGGTTCACAAGCCGACCTTCTGCTCGACTTCCTGCGCTTCCACGACGCCGATACGATCTATCTCGTCGGCGACATCGTCGACGGCTGGGCGCTGAAATCGAGCTGGCACTGGCCGCAATCGCATAACGACCTCGTCCAGAAGCTTTTGCGCAAGGCGCGCAAGGGCGCCAAGGTCATCTACATCCCGGGCAACCACGACGAGTTCCTGCGCAATTATTACGGCACGCATTTCGGCGGCATCGACGTCGTCGAGAACACCGTCCATACCGGCGTGGACGGCAAGCGCTATCTCGTCATCCACGGCGACATCTTCGACCTCGTGGTGCAGAACGCGCGCTGGCTCGCCCATCTCGGCGACAAGGCCTACGACTTCGCGATCCAGATGAATCGCTTCGTCAACTTCTTCCGGCGCATGTTCAAGGTGCCGTACTGGTCGCTGTCGCAATGGGCCAAGCAGAAGGTCAAGAACGCCGTCAACTATATCGGCGCGTTTGAACAGGCGCTCGCCGCCGAGGCGCGCCGTTACGACGCCGATGGCGTGATCTGCGGCCACATCCACTATGCCGTGATCCGCGACGAGGGCGGCATCCGCTACATGAACTGCGGCGATTGGGTCGAGAGCTGCACGGCGCTGGTCGAGCACGACGATGGCCATTTCGAGATCATCACCTGGGCGGATCAGTTGCAGAAGCAGGCAGCCGTCCCACAGGTCGCGGCAAGGGCGGCTTGATGCGCATCCTGGTCGCGACCGACGCCTGGCACCCACAAGTCAACGGTGTGGTTCGGACGCTGACCAAGCTCGCTGACGCCGCCGAGACGCTCGGCGCCGAGTTCACGTTCCTGACGCCGCAATCGTTCCGCACCTTTGCGATGCCGAGCTACCGTGACGTGCGGCTGGCGATGCCGCGGCCGGCTCGAATCGCGAAGCTGATCGAGGAAGCCCGTCCCGACAGCATCCATATCGCGACCGAAGGGCCGATCGGCCTGATGGTCCGCCGCTATTGCCGTCAACGCAAGCTGCCGTTCACTACCAGCTTCCACACCCGCTTTCCCGAATATGTCCGCGCCAGGGTGCCGGTTCCGGAATCCCTGATCTGGCGGGCGCTGCGCCGATTCCACAGCAGTAGCCGCGCCGTGATGGCGGCAACGCCGGCGCTCGCGCGCGAGCTCGGCGAGCGCGGCTTTGCCAATGTTGTGCTGTGGCCGCGCGGCGTCGACACCAGCCTGTTCCACCCCCGCGCCATCGATCTGTGCCTGCCGTCGCCGGTGTTTCTCTCGGTCGGCCGGGTTGCGGTGGAGAAGAATCTCGAGGCCTTCCTCGACCTCGACCTGCCCGGCACCAAGGTGATCGTCGGCGACGGCCCGGCGCGCGTCGCGCTCGAAGAGGCCTATCCCGATGCGATCTTCCTCGGCCAAAAGCATGGCGAGGAACTGGCGGACATCTACGCGGCGGCCGACGTGTTCGTGTTTCCGAGCAAGACCGACACGTTCGGCCTGGTCCTGCTGGAAGCGCTGGCGAGCGGCCTGCCGGTCGCGGCCTTCCCGGTGAAGGGACCGCGCGACGTGATCGGTGATGCGCCGGTCGGCGCGCTGGATCACGATTTGCGCAACGCCTGTTTCGCCGCGCTCGAGATCTCCCGGCAGGCCTGCGTCGAATTCGCCGCCGACTATACCTGGGAGGCTTCGGCCCGGGCCTTCATCGACAGCATTTTGGCGGTCGGCGCTGTGCTGCCCGGCCGGAACGGCGCGGAACAGGCCCGCATCGTCGCCTGACGGGCAAATCCTCGCACCGAGATGTCTTGCCGGCACCTGATCCAACGCGATAACATCTGTTATGACCGAACAGCCCCTTCCGATCGGCCCCGCCGATATCGATGCCGCAGCACGCGTGATCGCGCCTTTTGCCATCCGCACCCCGCTGCTGTCCTTTCCCGTGCTCAACGAGCGCGTCGGCGCAAAGGTGTTCCTGAAGCCGGAGATGCTCCAGCGCACCGGCTCCTTCAAGTTCCGCGGCGCCTTCAACAAGGTGGCCTCGATCCCGCAGGACAAGCGCGCCGGCGGCGTCGTTGCCTTCTCCTCCGGCAACCACGCCCAGGGCGTGGCGGCCGCGGCGAAGATCCTCGACATGCAGGCGACCATCGTGATGCCTGCGGATGCGCCGCTGTCGAAGCGCGAGCGCACCAAATCCTACGGCGCCGAGGTCGTGCTGTACGACCGCGACCGCGACGATCGCGAGGCGATCTCGCGCGGCATCGCCGAGAAGCGCGGCGCCACGCTGGTCAGACCTTATGACGATCCGTTCGTGATCGCGGGGCAGGGCACCGCCGGCCGCGAGATCGCCGAGGACCTGGCGGCGCTCGGCCTCGCGCCCGATATCGTTGTGGCGCCGGCCTCTGGCGGCGGCCTGATCGCCGGCGTCGCGACCGCGGTGAAGGCGCGTTATCCGCTGGCCGAGATCGTGGTGGCCGAGCCGGAGGCGTTCGACGATCACGGCCTTTCGCTGACGGCAGGCCACCGCGAGCCGCATGCGCCTGCGGGCCGCACCATCTGCGACGCGCTGATGGCCTTGATCCCCGGCGAGATGACGTTTGCGATCAATAGCAAGCTGCTGGCGCGCGGCGTCACCGCATCGGATAAGGAAGTCGGCGCCGCCGTCGCGTTTGCCTATCGTGAGCTCAAGCTCGTGGTCGAGCCCGGCGGCGCCGTCGGCCTCGCCGCGCTGCTTGCGGGACGTCTCGACGTCGCCGGCAAGAACGTCGTCATCGTGCTCTCCGGCGGCAATGTCGACGCTGATCTGTTCGCCGAGCTGGTGGCCTGATTCCAATTGAACGGCGCGAGCGAGGGAGCTCGGTTCACCTCTCCCGTGGGGAGAGGTCGGATCGCATCGAAAGATGCGATCCGGGTGAGGGGTTACGGTCTCACCGATCGCTGCGGCCCCTCACCCGGATTGCACTGGACGATGCCTTGCATCGCCAGGTGCAATCCGACCTCTCCCCGCTGGGGAGAGGTAAGGACCGAGCCGCACTCGAGCTGATCTTGTTCTATTTGCCCACATCAAGCAGGGGCAGAGCGTTACCGCTCTGCTCCTTTGTCGTGTGTGCGCTTTCTGCGCGATCAGTGCATGAAGCTCCGGTGGTTGTTGCCGCCGTTCATGCTCGGCGCCTGGTTCATCGACTGCCGGAAGTTGTTGCTGCCGTTGACCATGCGGTTCGGCATCGTGTTGAGTTGCGGGCGGCTGTTCTGTTGGCCGTTTTGGACCTGGATCTTGTTCACCGGATTGTTGTTGAGTTTCACGATACCGGTGTTGCCGTTGTTGATGCGGATCGGGTTGGTCTGCGTCTGAACAGGCTTCACGTCGGCATTCGAGCCGCTCTTGCCGACATTCACCGGCATGCTGACGATCTTGCCGGGGTTGCCATTGGCATTGCCGGAATTTTGGGCATTGCCGGAATTCTGCGTGACGTTGGTCGCGGGCAGCGTGACGATCTTTCCGATGCCGCCATTGTTGGTCGTGGTGTGGGTCGGCGCGGGCAGGGTGACGATCTTGCCCGGCGTCTGCGACGGCGTGCCGTTCTGCTGGTTGCCCGTCGGCAGGTTGATGACCTGACCATTGATCTGGCCGCCGAGCTTGCCGTTGACGTTGCTGTCGACCGGCTTGTGCACGATCGGCTGGTTGCCGTTGATCTGCGCGCCGTTGCCCTGCTGGACCAGCGGCATGTATTTGGGCTGGCCGAGATTTCCGATCTTGAAGGTCGGGTTGATGGTCTGCGGAGCCAGGAACCTGGTCGCCTGCATCAACGGGACCAGCTTCGGCTGCGCCTGGAGCTTCAGCGCGACAGGCGCATAGGGGCTGTTGCTGTAGCTGTCATAGAAGCTCTTGTAGGCGACCGGCGAGTTGGCAAGCACCGTCTTGTGCCAGGCCTGCGAGATCTGGAGGTTGGAGAGCAGCCAGCGGATGTGGTCGCACAGCGGGTCGTGCGGATACATCTGGATGAACTCCTGATAGTATTCAGGGCGGCCTTCGGACACGACGTAGTCATAGGCCTGACGCGTCGAACGGCTCGGCAGATTGGACGCCATCTGCACCACCGGCGCGTTCACCGGCGCACGGTTGGCGGCAACAGCGGTGTCGCCGAAGAAAGTGAAGTCCGAGGTCAGCGACGAGCTTTCCCACGGGATCTGCGCGCCGCTGGTGGTCTGGTTGACCTCCAGCCGCACGCGCTTGAACAGCTGTTCGATCGGCACGTTGGGCTCGCGCGCGACGTTGAGGAAGGCCTGGGTGTAGGGACTGTGGCCGCCGGTGCCGTCCTGCGCTTCCGCGCCCGGCGCCGTCGAGTAACCGACGATCGAGCCGTTCGGCGCATCGACGATGGCAAGGCCGCGACCGGCATCGTTGACGGTCGGGAACGGGTTGTTGCGGCAGGCATCGAGGATGACGATGCGCATGCGGCTCGGGATCGTCTCCAGCGTCGACATCACGTCGACGAGGCGCACGGAATTGTTCACGAGCTCGGTCGGGCTGGAGACCCTGGCGTCGACGGGAACCAGATAGTTCTCGCCGGCGAGCTGCACGCCGTGACCGGCGTAATAGACCATCGCCACCGTGTTGGGGCCGCGTGAAGCGACCTTGGCGGAGAAGTCCTGCACCACGCGCAGCATGTCGTTCTGGGTCAGGTCGGTCGCGGCGACCACTTCGAAGCCGGCCGAGTTCAAGAACTGCGCCATCGACTGCGCGTCATTATCGGGGTTTTGGAGCTGCGGTGCGTTCTGGTAGTTCGAATTGCCGATCACCAGCGCCACCCGTTGCTCCGGGCCCTGCAGCGTGGTCGGGGCAGGCTCGACAGGGGCGACTTGCGCGGAAACAGGGCCGCAGGCGAAGCCGAACAGGCTTCCGAGCAGGCCGGCGGTCATCAGGAAAGGCTTTAGGCGGAACATGGCGTGCTCCTTTGGCACTGATCTCGATACGAGATTGGTTGCGGGCAAGCTTGGCCGCGTTCGAGCCTGGGGTCCGTGATCGCGATCACCATCGTCTCATGCGTGATCTGAATCACGCTGGAACCTGCTATGGTGAACGTTCGCTTGCCGGTTACGCCGTCGAAAGACATGCCTTGGGGAGATAGACCGTCACATGCTGAAATCGATCGATCCGATCCTCACGCCCGATCTGCTCTGGCTGCTGGCTTCCATGGGCCATGGCGACGACCTCGTTGTCGTCGACGCCAATCATCCGGCCACCCGCATCGCGCAGAGCACATTGTCGCGGCGCCTGATCCAGTTGCCGGGCATGGGCATGGAGACCGCCGTGCGCGCCATCATGACGCTCTATCCGCTCGACGATTTCGATCCGGATCCGGTGCGCGTGATGATGCCGGTCGACGATCCCGATCGCGTGCCCGACGTGCAGCGCGCGGTGCTGGCGGAGATCGAACGCGCTGTCGGCCGCCCCGTCAGTCCCGGCAAGCTCTCGCGGCCGGATTTTTATCGCGCGGCGGCGGCGAGCTTTGGCGTCGTGCAGGTCGGGGACAGCAGGGGCTACGGATGCTTCCTGATCAGGAAGGGCGTGATCAGCTAGAGCAAGTTCCGGACAATTCGATTGGTCCGTGATCCTGCAATCGCCTTGCACTCGAATTTGAATGGCCTTCCTGCAACCGACTATCTATCGTGAACTCATGTCGCGCTTCGTGTGTCTCTCTATTGCTATCATTCTGTCGCTGGTGTCGGTCGCAGCTACGGCTGCGCCGATCAAGAAACGGCCGGCGCAAGCCTGGCATGGCTACGGCTTCCTGCCGGGCTATCGCCAGCCGCTGAGCAACAGCATTCCGCTCTACAAGCAGAAGGAGGCGATGCGCCGCCTCTCGCGCAGCGATCGCCGCCACTGGTACATCGATCCGGTCCCCCAATATTACGGCTGGGACGGCGAGTGGCGCTATTTCGGCCGTCCCGGCTTTGGCGGCGGCCGCTACAACGGCGGCAGCTTCGGTCCATGCTGGACACGGACACCGATCGGCGCGGTCTGGAATTGCGGGTGAGGAGCCGGGGCTGATCGCGCGCTCAAAACGACGTTAGGCTCGTCAGTTTGGTGATGGTGGCGCGGGTATGTCCCGAACAGCGACTCGAAACGAGCGTGAATAGCGTTGCGGTGTCGTGCCCCGGCTCTGCGCAGCAGCGCCAAGAAGCGTTACAGCGCGTCCGGGACACGAGAGTGAGCGGCGCTGCTGCCTGATACTCCGTCATTGCGAGCGCAGCGAAGCAATCCAGAGTCTTTCCGCGGAGGGATTCTGGATTGCTTCGCTGCGCTCGCAATGACGGCGTTGATGGGTCCTGCTCGTCTTACGAGAAGAAAGCGATCTTTTCGGCCTGGGTCATGCGGCGGAGCGGGGCCAGCGGATCGTTGGCGGGGGTGCGGGGCTTTTGCAGCATGCCGCTGGCGAGGATGGTGGCGCCGAGTGACTGTTCGGACATGGGCATGGGCGAGGGCATCGGCAGCGTTGCGGCCTGTGCCATCGCCGGCACGGGGCGCTCCATCACCTCGGCGGCGGCCGCTGCGATGGCATCAGTGAGGCGCGCCAGCGATTCCATCGCGATCGGCGCCTCGGCTACCTGCGGCTCTTCCGCAATCGGAGCCGGCGGCTCCGGAATCTCGGCGGCGACCGGCGCTGCGACTTCCGCGACGATCGGCTCGGGCATTGCCGCGGCGATCTCGACCGGCTCGACGATCTCGTCGAAATCCGGATCGGGCGCGGCCATCTCCATCGCGATGCGCTCGAGCACGGCTTCGTCCTCGGCCTCCGCGGCCGCATCGAACGGAAGCTCTTCGGCGGTCTCGGCGAGGGCGGCAGGCTCGTCCTCAGCCGCAGCGAAGCTCTCGTCCACCGCGACATGGCTTTCGGCGATGACCTGCGACGCAACGGAGGCGTCCATCGTCTCCTCGGCAAAGGACATCGCTTCAACGGGCGCGGCGATCTCAACGGCGGCTTCAGACGCCGGAGCCGCGGCGATGTCTTGCAGGGCCTCCGCAAAAGCCGCGGGCGCTTCGCTCGCCATCGCGGCGGGCGCGGTCTCAGCCGGCGGAACGTCCGCCATCGCGGGCGCCTCTTGCGCCGGGGACGGCGGCACCGCCACCTGCGGCGCTGCGCTGTCGTCCGCGTCGGTCTGGGCCACCCGGTCCTTCAAGAGATCGAAAGCGGCCGCAAGGTCGGCGCGCGGGTCGATGCTCAAAACCTGCGTGCAGGCGGTCTCGATGGCGGCGAGCTGCGAATCAATCAGATCGCAGATTCGCCCGTCGGCGCCGATTTCGCGCCAGCGCCAGGAGATCTCCTTGATGATGCGCACCCCGCGCTGGATCGGCCCGGCGCTGGCCTCGATCGCGGCGGGGTCGAACGCCCCGATCGCGATCGTCTCGGCCTCCCGGATGGCGTGGCGGATCTGGACCAGCGCCTCGGGCAAGCGGTCCTCGACGATGGGTTGTCGCTGCGCCGCAAGGGTTTCCTCGATTTTCGCGACCGCATCGAGCACCATGCTGGTGTCGGCATTGCGGTTGCGCCTGGCAAATTCGCCGAGGAACCAGCGGCCGCGCGCAGTCTCCATGAAGGCTTCGCGGATCGCGTCGTAGTCCTGCTCGTTCGGCTCGGCCGCACGGGCAGACATAGGCGAGAGGGCAAATGCTTCAGAGGCCATGTCATTCTCGTCGCGCAAATCACTGCGCGTTACGCTAACGATCACCACGATATCGACCGAATCGCAATTGGTTTGATGGCGCCCGAATCACAAATCCCCATCGCAGCGTCCGAAAAGCGGCGATTCGCCGTGCGGCTGGCGCTGTTCTATTCGGCGGTCTTCGCGGTCTCGGGCACGCATCTGCCGTTCTTTCCGGTCTGGCTGAAAGCGATCGGCATCGACGCCGCCTGGATCGGCATCATCAACGCGCTGCCGGCGATCACGCGATTCACCACGCTGCCTTACGCCACCGCCCTTGCCGAAAAGCGCCATGCCGTTCGCGCCGGCATGATGGTGTCGGTGCTGGCGACCGCGGTGGGCTTTGCGGCGGTCGGCTTGCAGCAGCAGCCGCTGGCGCTGCTCCTGATCTATGCGCTGACCTGCATGATGTGGACGCCGACGATCCCGCTCACCGACGCCTATGCGCTGCGCGGCGTCGCCCGCTACGGCATCGACTACGGGCCGGTGCGGCTGTGGGGCTCGGCGGCCTTCGCCGCCGGCTCGCTTGCCTGCGGCTATCTCGTCGACATCATTGCCGCGCGCGAGCTGATCTGGGTCATCGTCGCGTGGGCTGTCGTGGCAGTGCTCGCCAGCCTGTTGCTCCAGCCACTGGACGATGTGCGGCGCAGGAGCGCGGAGATACCCGCCGGCAAGGCGCTGCTGCGCGATGCCGGCTTCTGGGCCGTCATCCTCTCGGCGGCGCTGATCCAGGGCAGTCACGTCGCCTACTACACGTTCTCGGCCATCAACTGGCAGGCCCATGGCCTTGGCGGGCTGACCATCGCCGGCCTTTGGACGTTGGGAGTGATCGCCGAGATCGTCGTCTTCGCGCTATCGCCGCGCGTTTCGTTGCATCCATCCTCGCTGATGGCGATCGGCGGTGCGAGCGCCGTCGTGCGCTGGGTCGTCACAGCGCACGATCCGCCGCTGGCGCTGCTGGCGGTCGTACAACTCGGGCACGGCCTGACCTTCGGAATGACCATCCTCGGCACCATGAATCTGCTGGTGCAGCGCGTGCCGTCGCATCAGATCGCGCGCGGGCAGGGCTATTATGCCGCGTGCATCGGCTTATTGGGCGCGACGACCTCGATCGCGTCGGGCGCGATCTACGCCCGCATCGGCGACGGCCTGTATTATGTGATGGCCGCGATGGCCGGCCTCGGTGCGCTCCTGATCTGGTCGGCACGGCACCGGCTCAAGGCTCATCCCCAGAGCGAGGAGTCCGGCGGATAGACCAGGCTGTCATCGTAACGCAGCCCATGATCGCGGTCGCGTGCCAGCAGCAGGGGACCGTCGAGATCGACGAAGCGCGCCTGCGGGGTAACCAGCATCGCCGGCGCCATCGATAGCGAGGTGGCGACCATGCAGCCGATCATGATCTCGAAGCCGAGCGCCTGTGCGGCGTCCGCCATCGCGAGCGCCTCGGTGAGGCCGCCGGTCTTGTCGAGCTTGATGTTCACGGCGTCATAGCGCGCGCGGAGCGGCGCGAGCGAAGAGCGGTCATGCACGCTCTCGTCGGCACAGACCGCGAGCGGTCGCTTGATCCGCGCTAGCGCATCGTCCTTGCCGGCCGGCAGCGGCTGTTCGACCAGGGTGACGCCGGCGGCGTCGCAGGCGGCGAGGTTGTATTCCAGATTGGCCTCGGTCCAGGCCTCGTTGGCGTCCACGATCAGCTCCGATTCGGGGGCGGCCTTGCGCACCGCCGCGATTCTGGCGTCGTCGCCGTCGCCGCCAAGCTTGATCTTGAGCAGCGGCCGGTGCGCCGCCCTGGCGGTCGCCGCCGCCATCGCCTCGGGGGTGCCGAGCGAGATGGTGTAGGCCGTGGTGCGCTCGCCCGGCACCGGGCGGTCCAGCAGGCCCCAGGCTCGTAGGCCTGCGGCCTTGGCCTCAAGGTCGATCAGGGCACAATCCAGCGCGTTGCGGGCCGCTCCTAGCGGCATGGCGGATTGCAGGGCCTGCCGGGTGAGACCGCCAGCCACGGCGTCCTGCATGGCCTGGATGGCCGCAAGCGCAGCTTCAGGGGTCTCGCCATAGCGGGGATAGGGCACGCACTCGCCGCGGCCTGTCAGACCGTCCCTTCTGACCTCGGCCACGACAGTCACGGCCTCGGTCTTGGCGCCCCGGCTGATCGTGAAGCTGCCGGCGATCGGGAAGCGCTCGATTCGCGCGCGAAGTGCCGGAACTTTGCTGGAAGTCATTTTGAACTCTGGCGAAATCTGAACCTGCTAGTTACCTGTTGCAACTAACAATGGCCAGTTGGGGTACCTTTTCTAGGCAAGGGCGCGTGCGCATCCATCACTTTTTCTCCGCCCGGGCATGGGAGCGGACATCTTGAGCGGCGATCCGAAGCTGGAACGGATTGCCAAGGGCAATGCGCTGGCACTCTGCGCTACCGGAACCTGGACCGCGAGCTTCGCGCCGGTCCTGGAACGGATGGTCGCGGATGCCGAGAAGCTGGCCGGCGGTTCGCAAAGCATCTTCATCGACGTGTCCGAGGTCGCCAAGCTCGACACTTTCGGCGCCTGGCTAATCGAGCGGCTGCGCCGCAGCCTCACCCAGGGTGCCGTCGAGGCGCAAATCGCGGGACTCTCCGCCAACTATTCGAGCCTCGTCGACGAGGTCCGCCGGGTCAGGGCGACGCCCGTGATCGATACCGGTGCGATCACCATCACCGGCATGCTGGAGCAGATCGGCCGGGCCGTGGCCGGTGTCGCCGGCACGGTGGCAGGCTTGATCGACATGCTCGGCGCGGTGCTCGCGGCGTGCGGGCGCGTGCTAATCCATCCGCGCTCGCTCCGCCTGACCTCGACCGTGCATCATCTGGAGCAGGTCTGCTGGCGCGCGGTGCCGATCGTGGTGCTGATCACCTTCCTGATCGGCTGCATCATCGCCCAGCAGGGCATCTTCCACTTCCGCCGCTTCGGCGCCGATCTCTTCGTCGTCGACATGCTCGGCGTGCTGGTGCTGCGCGAGATCGGCGTCTTGCTCGTCGCGATCATGGTCGCGGGCCGTTCGGGCAGCGCCTACACCGCCGAGCTCGGCTCGATGAAAATGCGCGAGGAGATCGACGCGCTGCGCACCATGGGCTTTGACCCGATCGAGGTTTTGGTGTTGCCGCGCATGCTGGCGCTGGTGCTGGCGCTGCCGATCCTGGCCTTTCTCGGCGCGATGGCCGCGCTCTATGGCGGCGGTCTCGTCGCCTGGCTCTATGGCGGCGTCGAGCCCGAAGCCTTTCTGCTGCGGCTGCGCGACGCCATTTCGATCGACCATTTCATCGTCGGCATCGTCAAGGCACCAGTCATGGCGGCGGTGATCGGCATTGTCGCCTGCGTCGAGGGGCTTGCGGTGCAGGGCAGCGCGGAATCGCTCGGACAGCACACGACATCCTCGGTGGTGAAGGGGATCTTCTTCGTCATCGTCATGGACGGCGTGTTCGCGATCTTCTTTGCCTCCATCGGGATGTGATGATGGCCGGCGAGATCCAAAACCCCATCATCCGCGTCCGCGACATCACCGTGCAGTTCGGCACGACGCGCGTGCTCGACGGCCTCAACCTCGACGTCAAGCGCGGCGAGATTTTGGGCTTCGTCGGCCCTTCCGGTGCCGGCAAGTCGGTGCTGACGCGCACCATCATCGGTCTCGTGCCGAAGGTTGCCGGCCGCATCGAGGTGTTCGGCGTCGATCTGGATGCGTCCAATACGTCGCAGCGCCGCAACGTGGAGCGGCGCTGGGGCGTGCTGTTCCAGCAGGGCGCGCTGTTCTCCTCGCTGACCGTGCGGCAGAACATCCAGTTTCCGATGCGCGAATACTTGCGGGTCTCGCAGCGGCTGATGGACGAGATCACCATCGCCAAGCTCACCATGGTCGGCCTCAAGCCCGAAGTGGCCGAGCGCTTTCCGTCCGAGCTCTCCGGCGGCATGATCAAGCGCGTGGCGCTGGCGCGCGCGCTGTCGCTCGATCCGGACCTCGTCTTCCTGGACGAGCCGACCTCGGGCCTTGATCCGATCGGCGCCGGCGATTTCGACGAGCTGGTCAGGACGCTCCAGCGCACTTTGGGGCTGACCGTTTTCATGGTAACCCACGACCTCGACAGCCTTTACACAGCTTGCGACCGCATCGCCGTTTTAGGGAACGGTAAGATCATTGCGGCAGGGTCGATCGCCGACATGCAGGCCTCGCAGCATCCCTGGCTGAGGCAATATTTCCATGGCAAGCGCGCTCGCGCGGTGATGGGCTGAGGTGCCGGAGTAGCTGATGGAAACGCGGGCAAATTACGTACTGATCGGATCGTTCACGCTGGCGGTGATCGCTGCCGCGATCGGCTTCGTGTTGTGGTTCCAGTCGCTGCACACCACCAAGCAGCGCAGCCCGCTGCGCGTCGTGTTCGAGGGTCCGGCGGCGGGCCTGCGCAACGGCGGCAGCGTCAATTTCAACGGTATCCGGGTGGGCGAGGTGGTCTCGGTGAAGCTCGACAACCCGCGGCGGGTTGTCGCACTCGCCATGGTCGAGAACAATGCCCCGATCCGCAAGGACACCCTCGTCGGCCTCGAATTCCAGGGCCTCACCGGTGTTGCCGCGATCTCGCTCAAGGGCGGCGAGGAGGCGGCGCCCGCGCCGCCGCTCGACGAGGACGGCATTCCGACACTGACGGCCGATCCCAACAAGCTTCAAGACGTCACCGAGGCGATCCGCGGTACGCTCCAGAACATCAACAAGATCGTCGCCGACAATCAGGAGTCGGTGAAGAACTCGCTGAAGAATCTCGAGATCTTCACCAATTCGCTCGCGCGCAACTCCGAGAAGATCGATGGCGTGATGGCCAAGGTCGACGGCGTGGTGCTCAAGGCCGACAGTCTCATGCTCGGCCTCAACACGCTGGCCGGCGGCAAGGATGGCGGCGAACTGTTCCAGGCCGTGAAGTCGATACGCGAGCTGGCCGATGACTTCGACAAGCGCTCCGGCGCACTGATGACTGACGGCCGGCGCACCCTCGGCGACATCAGCCGTGCCGTGAACAATTTCGATCGCAACCCGACCCGCGTGCTGTTTGGCGCCAGCAACAGCGCGCCACCGGCTGCTCCGCCGCCCGCCGAGGCGCCGAAGCCCGCGGCCGCGAACGAGCGCAAGCGGCAGTAGCGGCGAACCCTTCTCCCCTTGTGGGAGAAGGTGGCGCGCGCAGCGCGTCGGATGAGGGGTTCCTCTCCGCGCGCGCATCTCCCTCAGTTGAATACGAGGCGACAACCCCTCATCCGGCGCTTCGCGCCACCTTCTCCCACAAGGGGAGAAGGAAAGGGACTGCGAGGAAGCAGTCTGGATTGCTTCGTCGCAAGGGCTCCTCGCAATGACGGCTCAAACAAAAAACGGAGGCCGCAAGGCCTCTGTTTTCATTCGCTATTCGCTCCTCGCCATTCGCGAGCTTCGTTTTACCCCAGCCGACCCGCCGCATGCGCGAGCAGGGTGTAGACCAGGCCCGTCTCCGAGGTCAGGTGGTTGCGCAGCTCTTGCGGACCGCGGCCGTCGCGGGCGACTTCGTCGAGCAGGCGTTCGAACTCGGCGACGTAGCGGTCGACCGTGCCCTTGAAGTTGCGGTCGGCGCGGTACTTGCGGGCGACCTCGTCAAAGGCCTTCTGGCCGGCGGGCGTGTAGAGGCGCTTGGTGAAGGCCTTGTTCTCGCCACGCTGGTAGCGGTCCCACATCTCGGCGGCGAGGTTGCGGTCCATCAGCCGGCCAATGTCGAGCGATAGCGATTCCAGCGGATTGCCCCCACCCTGCGGCGCTTGCGGCTGCGGAGCGGGTGCAGCGCGGCCGCGCGGGGCCTCACGTCCGGTCGGAGCACCCTGGTTGGCGTCCGTGCGGCTCAAGAGGTCGGAGAGCCAGCCGTCACGGCCCTGGTCGTTGCCGGCGGGTGCGACCGGCGGCGCTTCGGTGCGGCGCGAGGCCGGCATGCCGAGGTCCGGCGGCGGCAGGGTGGAGGCACTGCCGGTGTCGCGCATGCGCGTCTCGGTGCCGCGGCCGCCGACCGCTGCCATCGCCGGCTCTTCCTGGCGCTGCTGCACACTGGCGCGGCCGGTCGTAGTGACGTCGAGGCCGCGGCCATGCTGGGCCACAATGCGGTTGAGCTCGGCGAGCGCCTCGATCTGGTCGACGATCACTTTGCGCATCTGCGCAGTGCTCTCGGCGGCCTCCTGCGGCATCTCGAGCACCCCGCGGCGCAGCTCGTTGCGGGTGGCTTCGAGCTCGTTGTGCATCTCGAACGCCATCTGCTTCATGCTGGAGACGAGGTTGCCGAACTTCTCGGCCGACTGCTTGAACATCGCATCCGCTTCGTCGGTGGTCTGGCGGTAGATGTCGTGCATGGTCTCGATGGTCTGCCGATGCTCCTCTTCGGAGGCCGACCGCACCGCCTCGAACTGGCGGGTGATCGCGGCAGATCCCGCACCGGCAGTCTCCGCCACGACGCGGGCGATGTCGCGGGCGCGCTCTTCGGCGGCGGCAAGCGATTCATCGAGCAGGCCGGTGAAGCGCGACAGCCGCTGGTCGAGATCGGCGGTACGCAGGTCGATCGTGGTGACGAGCGACTCCAGCGCCTGCTTGCGTTCGGCGAGCGAAGCGGTGGTATTCTTGTTGCTCTGCTCGACGACCTGCGCGGCATCGACGAGTGCCTTGCCGTGCGCGTCGAACTGGGTCGACAGCTCGCCGAGATCCAGCAGCGCCTTCGTGGTCTTGCTGTTGAAGACGTTGAGCTGGTCTTCGAGGTTCTGCGTCGCCGCGCCGTTGCGCGAGGTGACGTCGTTCATTGCCGAGACGAAATCGGCAACGCGCGTCACCAGCGCCCGCTCGAGCGAGTTGAGGTTGTCGTGGGCGCCGGTCAGCACCTCCTGGAGCAGGATGTTGCCTTCGCGCAGGCGCTCGAACAGCGCCACCGTGTCGGTGCGCAGGATCTTGCTGGTCTCCTGCATCTCGGTGACGGCCGCGATCGAGACCTGGCGCGACTGGTCGATCGCCGCCCGCGAGGCCTGCTCGAGGTCCTTGAGCGACTTGTTGACCGCACCGGTGGCGATCTCGCTCGCCGAGTTGATCGTGCGGGCCACTTCGGAGCCGTTGCCCATCATCGTCTGCGAGAACGCGTGGCCGCGCGTTTCGATCGACTTCAGCGCGTCGGAGGTGACGCGGTCGATGTCGAGCGTGAGCTGGCTGGTCTTGGAGCCGATCGCATCCACCAGCGAACCGCGCTTGGCGTCGATCATGTTCGCAAGGCGGTCGGACTGCTGCTGCACGTAGGTGACGATCTCGTCGGTCTTGCCGGTCATGGCCTGGCCGAAGCTGCTGCTGGCGGCGAGCACCGAACGCTCGACATCGGCCGAGCTCGACTTGACCCGCGAGCTCGCCTCGTTGGAGGCGTTGATCAGCGCGTTCTGGGCGTTGAGCGCGCTGGTCTGGATGTCGTTGGTCGCATTCGCAGTAGCCGTGCTCAGGGTGCGCTCGATCTCGGTCGAGATGGTGCGGATCTGGCTCGCGGCGTCCGCCGACGTCGAGGTCAGCGAACTCTGCGCCTCGCGTGCGCTGTTGAGGATGGTCGAGGCGGTATCGGCGCCGACCGCGGTCAGGGTGCGCTCGATGTCCGTGGTCAGGGACTTGATTTGGCTCGCCGCATCGGTCGATGCGGAGATCAGCGTGCCCTGGGCCTCGCGCACGCCGCTGGTGAGCGCCTCGATGGTGGCGCCGCCGGCGGTCGCCAGCGCGCGCTGCATCTCGGCCGCGAGCGAGCGGACCTGGCCGGTCTGTTCCGCCGAGACCGCGAGCAGGGTGCTCTGGGCGTCGCGGGCACTGGTCGTGATCGTCTCGGCGGTCATCTGGCCCGCCTGCGACAGCGAGCGATGCACCTCGGCCGCGAGCGACTTGACCTGGCTCGCCGCGTCCGAAGACGCCGTGACCAGGGTGTTCTGGGCCTCGCGGGCGCCGGTCATGATGGTCTCTGCCGTCGAGGTGCCCGCCATCGAGAGCGAGCGCTGGACGTCGGACGACAGCGCCTTGATCTGGTTGGCGGTCTCGGTCGAGGCCGCGATCAGCGTGCCCTGCGCATCGCGTGCGCCGGCGGTGATCGACTCGGCCGTGGCGGAGCCGGCCATCGACAGCGAGCGCTGCACGTCGGCGGTGAGCGTCTTGACGTGGTTGGCCGCGTCCGAAGAGGCGGTGACGAGCGTAGTCTGCACCTCTCGGGCGCCGGCCAGGATGGAGGCCGCGGTTGCCGAGCCTGCCGCCGACAGCGTGCGTTCGACGTCGGCCGACAGCGACTTGATCTGGTTGGACGCATCGCCCGATGCCGCAACCAGGGTCGACTGCGCCTCGCGGGCGCTGCTCAGGATCGAGTTGGCAGCGCCCGTTCCGACCGCGGTGAGCGCGCGCTCTACCTCGGCGGAGGTCATCTTGAGCTGGGCGTTGACGTCGGAGGAGACCGTCATCAGCGACTGCTGGGCGGTGCGCGCGCCGGTCTGGATCGTCTCGCTGGTGTTGACGACGAGGTTGGTGAGCGAACGCTCGGCGTCCTCGACATGCGAGCGGATGGTGGTGGAGATCATTTCGGCGCGGGACATCATGTCCTCGCTGGCCTGGCGTCCGCTGCTCTCGATGCGGCCGGCGACGGCCTCGACGCGCGAGCCGAGCAGGTCTTCGAACTGCGCCACGCGCACGTCTATGTCGTTGGCGACCGCGCCTACCTTGGTCTCGATGGCCTGTTGGATATCCTGGAAGCGCGCGGTGACCGTGTCGGTCAGATGCATGCTGCGGCCGTCGATCACCTCGGTGACGCCGGTGATGCGGCGGTCGACCGCCTCGATCGCCTGCGCGGTGCCGTCCGTGAGCGTCGAGGTCAGGAGGCTGAGGCGCGTGTCGATCGACTGCACGGCCTGCGAGGCGCCGTTCGTTACCGCGGTGGTCAGGTAGGTGAGGCGGGTGTCGATGGACTCGAGCGCCTGCGATGCGCCGCCGGTGAGCGTCGTCGTGAGGTGCGTCAGCCGCGTGTCGATCGTCTGGATCGTCTGCGATGCGCCGTCGGTCAGCGACGTCGTCAGGTGGGTGAGGCGGGAGTCGATCGACTGGATCGCCTGGGTGGCGCCATCGGTCAGCGACGTGGAGAGCGTGTTGAGGCGTTCATCGATGGTCTCGGTCACGGACTTCGTGCGGGTATCGAACGACTGTTCGAGCGCCGCAACACGGCCGCCGAGCTGCTCGTCGAAGGTCTTGATGTGGCTTCCGATGGTGCCGTCGAGGCTGGTGATCTTGCCGTTCAGCGAGGAGTCGAGGTTGCTGACGCGCTCGCCGATCGTGGTCTCGAACTGCACCAGGCGCTGGTCGAGCTGCGCGGTGATCCGACCGCCGTTCGAGGTGAAGCGGGTGTCGAAATTGTCGACATAGGTCTTCAGCGTCTCGGCGATGTCCTGCGTGCGCTGGCCCATGCGCTCGACGATCTCACCGCCGAAAGTCTTCACGGTGCGGTCGAACTCGGAGATGTGGCGCGTAATCAATGCGCCCAGCGTGCCGGAGTCGCGGGCGAACTTCTCGACCAGTTCGGAGCCCTGGTTCTTCACCAGCTCGTCGAACGCGCTCATCTGGAGCGACAGCGAGTCGTGCGCGGTCTCGGTCTGGCTCACGACCTTGGCGACCAGCGTGTTGACGGTAGCGTCGAGGGCCTCGCTCGCCTTGTCGCCGGAGGTCATGATCTGGCTGGCGAGCCGGTTGCCGGCGTCGTCGATCTTGGCAGAGAGGTCGTTGGAGCGCAGCTCGAGCTCGAGCAGCAGCGAGTCGGACGAATTCTTCAGGGAATCGTGCACCTGCTCGGTGCGCTCGGAGATGCCGTCGACGATCGCGGCGGAACGCTGCTCGAACTCGCCGGTGATGCGGTCGATGCGCTCGTTCAGCATCTCATGGACGCGGTCGGCGAGGTCGACGAACTCGTCGTGGACGTGGCCGGTCTTGAAGTTGAGGCTGGTGGTCAGCCGCTCGCTGGCGTCGAGCACAGCGCGCGTGGTCTCGTTGCTGGCTTCCTCGAGACGGTCGAGCAGGTCGCCGCCGCGCTCGCCGAGCGCGAGGATCATGTTGTCGCCGGCGTTGCTCAGTGCCCCCGTGATGTGGGCGCCGCGCTCTTCCAAAGCGCCGGTGATGCTCTTGGCGACTTCGTCGACGCGCGAGGCGATCGCGTCCGAGATCAGCGCGATGTCGTGGCGCAGATCGATCTGCACGCCGGAGATGGCGCTGCGGACCTGCTCGGCCTGGCCGACCAGGTTGTCGCGCTGATGCGCGATGTCCTGGAGCAGCGCGCGGATGCGCACTTCATTGTCGGAATAGGCGCGTTCCAGCGCTGCGACCTCGTTGGCGACCAGCGTCTCGAGCTCGCCGGCGCGCGCGATCGCGCGCTCGATGCCGTCGCCCATCGCAGCGACCTCGCGGCGGATGGCCTGGCCGACGGTGACCATGGAATCGGAAGCCGAACCTTCCGGCTCGGAGAAGCGCATCGCCACCTGCGCCATGGCCTGTGCGATCATGCGCATTTCCTGCCCGCGCCAGACCAGGCTCGCCAGAAAGTAGAACAGCATGATGGGCGCAAAGAACATCGCGACCAGACCGGCGACGACGAGCACGCCGCCGCTCTGGCCCATGGCGGCCTGGATCGAGGGCAGGAAGCCGACGCTCAGCGCGGCGCAGGCTGCAAGCCAGATGCCGGCGAAGATGGTGGCGAAAGTGTAGACGCTGCGGGCAGGGCGGCCCTTCTGAAGCGCCTGGAGCAACTGTCCGATGGTCTCGCGGTCGTCATTGGCGGCGCGGCGCGAGGTCCGGGGCTCCTCCATCGGCTCGAACACCGCCCGCTCGTTGGCGGCCTGACGCGGCTCGAAGGCCGGCTCGTCGAACATCGGAGGCGCCGGCGGCGCCACCTGAGGTGCGGATTCATTACGCATCGACGCGTTGCGGCTGGTGTCCGCGGCGGTGTCGCTGATGTTCAGGGCTTCCTGGATCGCAGAAAGCGCAACTTCTGTGGGGTCTTTGACCTTTTTCGGAGTGTTCGCCATGTTCAGTCCGAGCCCTCGTTACTTGTACGCGTCTCCCCGCGAGCCCTGCGCGCTACGCAAGCCCACAGATCGGATCATGCCGCTTACGCGGATCTCCGAGCCATCCCCACCCGGACGGCTTGTCCGCCAATTTCCGCAACATCCTATTGGCAGAGCGTCGCGAATGAAATGCCCGCGGTTAAGACAATCTTAATCATCGTTAACAGGATTGCGCCCTAACGCCTTAGCAACAAATGAAATTCTCCACCGAACTTGGCCGATTGCGGCGACTTTTCGTCAATAAACCGGCAGAATTACGTAAAACGGCCCAAACATTTCGTTAACCATTTCCGTGCTTGGGTTGGCGGAACCTTGCCGCCGGACCGGCGGAATGTCGCGCGATGCCGGGGTCTGCGCCATGACGCCTGATCTGCAACGGATGGAATGGATGCCCTCGCCCCCGCTTGCGCCCATCGACAGCCCGCTCGATCTCGACCACCTGTCGCGCATGACGCTCGGCGATGCCGAGCTGGAACAGGAAGTGCTGGCGATGTTCGCCGAGCAGGCGGTCAGGCTGGTCGCGGCGATGGCGGCGGTGCCGGCCGAGGCCGGTGCACTCGCGCACAAGCTCAAGGGCTCGGCGCGCGGAATCGGCGCCTTTGCGGTGGCGGACGCCGCCGCCAGCCTGGAGACCGCGATCCGGTCCGGCCATAGCCGGCCCGATGCTTTCGCCGCGCTGAAAGAGGCGGTGGCCGAGGTCCGCGCCGCGATCGAGGCGATCTTGAAGCACTAGAGCCTTTTCCGTTCCGATTGAATCGGAACGGGGCTCTAGATTCTCGTTTTGACGCGTTTTCTTCACGCGAACCGGGGTCCGCTTCGCTAGAAAACGCTCTAGGCCGGGGCCCGCAGGATGCGGGTGGCTTGCGCACCTAGTCTTTTGTTTTGACGCGTTTTCTTCACGCGGACCGGCATCCACTTCGCATCAAAACGCTATGGCGCCGGGCTGATCGACCCGTTATAGGACAGCCCGGACCCTCCTTTATTCCCTAGATCGCGGCAGCACGAGCACACATGGCCAAAATTCACTTTGTCGATCACAAGGGCGAAACCCGTACGGTGGACGTCGAGAACGGCGCGACTGTGATGGAAGCCGCCATCCGCAACAGCATTCCAGGCATCGAGGCCGAATGCGGCGGCGCCTGCGCCTGCGCCACCTGCCATGTCTATGTCGACGAAGCCTGGCGCGAGAAGGTCGGCAGCCCGACGCCGATGGAAGAGGACATGCTCGACTTCGGTTTCGACGTGCGCCCGAATTCGCGCCTGTCCTGCCAGATCAAGGTGTCCGACGAACTCGACGGCCTCGTGGTGGCGACGCCGGAACGCCAGGCCTGAGCATTCTTCTGTTCTAAGCGGCGGGCGGGACGACCTCGATGCCCCGCTTGCACCAGGGCGTCAGCTTGGCGATGATCTCCGCCGTGAGCGGTGCCGGCCGCCGCGTCGCCTCGTCGAGCATGACGCCGACCGACGTTGCCGACGCGATGCATTTTCCTTCAGAGAAAACGACCTGCTCGAAGGTCACCGAGGTTCGTCCCAGTTTGACGACGCCAAGGCCGAGCTCGATCGTATTGGGCCAGCGCAGCTCGGCGCGAAAATGCATGTCGAGGCGCACCATGATCCAGGCCAGGCCCGGCGGCGTCAGCCCATATTGCGGGCTCTTCATCAAGGTGACGCGGCCGGTCTCGAAATAGGTGGCGTAGACCGCGTTGTTGACGTGCTGGTTGGGGTCGAGATCGCCGAAGCGGACATTGTCGCCGAGGCGATAGGGGAAGTCCTCCAGGCGCGGCGTCGTATCGAGGCGGCTTGGTGCGTTCACCGGTTGATCTCCGTCATATCCTTCCTCGTTACATCCCAGTTATTTTGACCCGGCAAGTGGGCGCGGCTGCGGGGCGCTCCCGCTTTTATGCCTTCCCTGATCCATCCCCGTTGGCTAGACAGGCAGGGTTCCTCTGCCCGCTGGGCGGCGTCCCACCGACAACGATCGATAAAGAGACGACATGAGCGACGCGATCAAAACCGATGTGCTGATTATTGGTGCCGGCCCCTGTGGCCTGTTCGCCGCCTTCGAGCTTGGCCTTCTGGATATGAAGACGCATTTCGTCGATATCCTCGACAAGATCGGCGGCCAGTGCGCCGAGCTCTATCCGGAAAAGCCGATCTACGACATTCCCGGCATTCCGAAGGTCTCCGGCCAGGGTCTCACGGATGCGCTGATGGAACAGATCAAGCCGTTCCATCCGACCTTTCATCTCGGTGAGATGGTGGAGACGGTGGAGAAGATCGGCGATCCCTTGTTTCGCTGCACTACCGACGCCGGCAAGGTGTTCGAGTGCAAGGTGTTGGTGATCGCGGCCGGCGGCGGCTCGTTCCAGCCCAAGCGCCCGCCGGTGCCGGGGATCGAAGCCTATGAAGGCACCTCGGTGCATTACGCCGTGCGCAAGATGGAGACGTTCCGCGACAAGAACGTGCTGATCGTCGGCGGCGGCGATTCCGCGCTCGACTGGACGCTCAATTTGCATCCACTCGCCAAGCGCATCACGCTTTTGCACCGGCGCGACGAATTCCGCGCTGCTCCCCACAGCGTCGAGCAGATGCGCGCGCTGGTGGCTGACGGCAAGATGGATCTCAGGCTCGGCCAGGTCACCGCGCTGGCGGGTAGCGCCGGCAATCTCACCGGCGCGACCATCAAGGGCAACGACAACAGCATTACCGAGATCGCCTGCGACACCCTGCTGCCGTTCTTCGGGCTGACCATGAAGCTCGGACCGGTCGCGAACTGGGGCATTGCGCTGGAGAACAATCTCGTGCCGGTCGAGACCAGCGCGTTCGAGACCAACGTGCCCGGCATCTTCGCAATCGGCGACATCAACACCTATCCCGGCAAGCTCAAGCTGATCCTGTGCGGCTTCCACGAAGGCGCGCTGATGTCGCAAAAAGCCCATCGTTACGTCTATCCGGATAAGCGGCTGGTGTTCCAGTACACGACCTCGTCCTCCAGCCTGCAGAAGAAGCTTGGCGTCCATTAACGGCGGCGGACAGGGAGGCGATGCCCCATGTTTCTGGTGCTGGAGCCGTTCGCGAAATCGCCGTAGTCTGCGGCCACTCAAGTCGCGGGTTAGCAAGGTGATCATAATGCTGAATCTCTTTCCCGGCCTTCGGCTGCTCTCGTTCCTGGCGCTCGCGCTGTCGCTCGGCGCGGCGAGCCCGGCTGCGTCGCAAGTCCCGGCTGCGGCGCAGGCCCAGCCGACTGCTGCAGGCCTTTGGCAAAAGGTCGAAGATGGCAAGACGGTGGGATGGTTCCTGTTCGTCGATCACAACGGCATCTTCGAGGGCGTGATCGCAAAGACCTTTCCGCGTCCTGGCGACGATCCGAACGAGGTCTGCGCGAAATGCACGGACGATCGCAAGAACGCGCCGGTGCTCGGCCTTTCCTTTATCCGCGACATGAAGCGCGACGGATTGAAGTATGATGGCGGCAACGTGGTCAATCCGCGCGACGGCAACATCTGGAAGGCCAAGATGTCGATCAGCCCGGACGGGCAGACGCTGACCATGCGCGGCTTTCTCGGGATCTCCCTGTTCGGCAAGGACGAGACCTGGACCCGCCTGCCGGACGCCAACATCGCGCAGGTCGACCCCGCCATCGTCGCCAAATACCTGCCCGCTCAGGCCGCCGCGCCCAAACCGCCACCGGCACCCGCGGCGAAAAAGGGCGGCGCGATGATGGCGCCGCCGAAGCAGTAAGGGCGCCGCGACCGCCGCTATGGTGGGTGGGCAGCCGTAGCCGCAGCCTCACACGCCACTGTCATTCCCCGCGAAGGCGGGGAATCCAGTACGCCGCGGCTTCTCCGTATCCTCTTCGCCTTCTCTGGAATACTGGATCGCCCGATCAAGTCGGGCGATGACAGCGAGTGTGTGGCTCGTGCCGCGCTATCGCTCCAGTAGTTCCCCGGAATGCGCGTTGGCGCCGGATTTGCATAGCTATCGGCAAAGCTGCTGGGGGATGAGTCGCCGTCTCCACGCCTGCCGCACACCGTGCGGACGGCGGACGGCAGCTTTTACCCCCGCGGCGGTGATTGCGATCCGCGGGAGACGACATGAGACTTGCAAGACCGTGTGCGGCGGCGCTGTTGGGGCTGGCGACGCTGCTGGCGACGTCCGCGCTTGCGCGAGACGACGGGCGCTACGCCACCTCGCCGTTAAAACCCTGGTTTGAGAGCCTGCATAGCGAATACGGGCAATGCTGCTCGGATGCCGACGGCTATGTCGTGGCCGACGTCGACTGGGAGTCCGATCGGGGGCGTTATCGCGTGCATCTCGACGGCGAATGGGTCATCGTGCCCGACGGCGCCGTCATCACCGAGCCGAACAAGATCGGCCGCACCATGGTGTGGAAGCACTATATCGACGGCCACCCGCACGTGCGCTGCTTCATGCCGGGCAGTATGACGTAGAGATCGCGCGTCATTCCGGAGCGCACCTCGCGTCCCGGAATGACAGGAGTGCTCAGCGCGCCTCGCTCTGCGCGTTCACATTTGCGAGCCGCTTGACGCGCGGCGACAGCACCGAGATCTGCGCGGGTGAGGCGGGCATGCCGGCGACGATCATCGCAGGCGTCGCCGATTGTTCGTCGATTCCGGCGGCGCCGAGCACCTGGACCTGCATCGCCGAGATCGGAAATGAATTCACTTCGTAAGAGGGACGTTCGGCGGCGAATGCGCCGGCCGAGCTGGCAATCATTGCGCCGAGAACGGCGATCATCGAAACAACGCGCATTGGAAAATCTCCGTGGAAAATGGCAATCGGAGTTTGGTCGCGGCAATGCCGCAACAGGTTCGCTCCTATGCGAACATTCGATCGCCGTCAGAAGAGTATTTGGTTGCGTGATGCGGGGGCGGTGAAGCGCGCAGGAAATCTTCCGCGCCAATGTTTCCGGACGGTTTCGCGAGCCCCGTCGCCTGTCTCTCCGTCGGTCGCGCCTACGCTTCGTATCGGGTCTCTCGCACCACTGCATCCGCGCGGCGTCGCAAGTCCGGGTTGAGCGCAAGCCCGAGACCGGCCGCACGCGGCGCAGACACGATGCCGTTGTTCACCGTCGGAATCGCGGTGACGAGATCGCGATACCAGGTCGACAACGTCGCGCGCACGACCTCCTGGAAGATCGCGGTGGGCGCATGCAGCGCCAGATGCAGACCCGCCATCAGCGCGACTGGACCGGTGCAATCGTGCGGGGCGAGCGGCTTGTTGTAGGCTTCGGCGAGCGCGGCGATCTTGCGCGCCTCGCTCAGGCCACCACACCAGGCGATGTCGAGCATCACCACGTCGATGGCGTCGGCCGCGAGCAGACTGCGGAAGCTCGCTGCGCCCGCCAGCGTTTCGCTGCCGCAGATCGGCGTTTTCACGCGTCGCCTGAGGTCTGCAAGGCCCTGCACATCGTCCATCTTGCCGAGGGGATCCTCGACCCAGAACACGCCGTAATCCTCGAGCGCGCGGCAGATGCGCTCGGCGGTCTGTGCGCCCCACAGGCTGTGCAGCTCGCACATGATCTCGATGCGCTCGCCAACGGCAGCGCGGATCTTGCGGAACGGTTCGAGGCCGGTCTTGAGGTCGGTGAGCGAAATCGAATGGCCGCCGTTGGCGGCAAACGGGTCGAACGGCCAGATCTTCATGGCGCCATAGCCTTCGCTCAAAAGGCTCTCGGCGAGCGCTCCGGCGTCGCGCATGAAGGCGATCTGGTCGTCATAGGGGCCGAGCGCGGCATCGTCCGCGCCGATCTCGCGGCGCTTGGCGCTCCTGGTATTGTAGGCGTAGCCGGCGCAGGTGTTGTAGGCGCGGATCTCGAGCCGGCTCGCGCCGCCGAGCGCCTCGTGCACGGGAATGCCGTGACGCTGACCCTTGATGTCCCATAGTGCGATGTCGATGGCGCTGGCGGCGCGCACCTCGGCGCTGACGCTGTGGAAGCCGAGATAGGGCGTCAGCAACTGGCGCGAGATCGACTCGATCCGGCGGGAGTCCTGGCCCAGCACCAGCGGCGCCGCGAGCTCATGCACGGCAGCCTCAACCGCCTGAGCGCCGCGAAAGCTTTCGCCAAGGCCGGTCAGCCCTTCGTCGGTCTCGATCTCGACCCAGATCAAATTCGGCCGCTCATCGATGCGGATCGTGCGAAGGGTCGTGATGCGGGACATTGAACGTCCTCTTGGAGTTTTTGCCGGCGTCTGATCGCTCTCAGGTCACCGGCGCCGGATTGAACAGCGTCAGGTCGTTGTGGATGCCCCAGCGATCCGACCACGGCTTGGTGCGGCCCGAAGCGACGTCCAGGATCAGGCGGAACAGGTCCCAGCCGGTCTCCTCGATGGTCCTCTCGCCGGTGGCGATACGGCCGGCGTCGAAATCGATCAGGTCCTTCCAGCGCCGCGCGAGCTCGCTGCGGGTCGCGACCTTGATGACCGGCGCGGCCGCAAGGCCGTAAGGCGTGCCGCGGCCGGTGGTGAACACCTGCAGCGTCATGCCTGAGGCGAGCTGGAGCGTGCCGCAGATGAAGTCGGAGGCGGGGGTGGCAGCAAACAGCATGCCCTTCTGCGTCGCCTTCTCGCCGGGCGACAGCACGCCGGTGATCGCGCTCGAGCCGGATTTGACGATCGAGCCAAGCGATTTTTCGACGATGTTGGCAAGCCCGCCCTTCTTGTTGCCGGGGGTGGTGTTGGCGCTGCGGTCGGCGCCGCCGCGGGCGAGATAAGAATCATACCAGGCCATCTCGCGCACCAGCGCGCGGCCGACGTCCTCGTTGATGGCGCGGCGGGTGAGCAGCTGGATGGCGTCGCGGACTTCCGTCACTTCCGAGAACATCACGGTCGCACCGGCGCGCACCAGAAGGTCCGCGGCGAAGCCGACGGCGGGGTTCGCGGTGACGCCGGAGAAGGCGTCGCTGCCGCCGCATTGCAGGCCGATGACGAGGTCGGAGGCCGGGCAGGTCTCGCGGGTGCGCTTGTTGAGGATCTTCAGGCGCGCCTCGGCCTGGGTCATGATCGCATCCACGATCGCGCCAAAACCGTCGAAGGCCTCGTCCTGCATGCGCACGATGGCATCGCTGACGCCTTCCGGCACCAGCCGTTCGGGCGCAAGCTTTTCGCAACCGAGGCTGATGACCAAGATCTCGCCGCCGAAATTCGGGTTGAGCGCGATGTTTTGCAGCGTGCGGATCGGAATCACTGCGTCGGGCGCGGTGATGGCGACCCCGCAGCCATAGGCATGCGTCAGCGGCACGACGTCGTCGACGTTCGGGTATTTCGGCAACAGCTCGGCGCGGATGCGCTTCACCGCATATTCCATCGTGCCCTTGACGCATTGCACGGAGGAGGAGATGCCGAGAATGTTCTTGGTGCCGACCGAGCCGTCCGCATTGCGGAAGCCCTCGAAGGTAAATCCTTCGAGCGGCGGCAGCGGCGCGGGGACGGCGGTCGAGATTTCGAGCTTGTCGAGATCGGGGGCCTCCGGCATGCGGATGCGGGCTTCGTCGACCCATTCGCCTGCCGATATCGGCGAGAGCGCGTAGCCGATCACCTCGCCATAACGCACGATCGCTTCGTCTTGCGCGATATCGACCAGCGCCGTCTTGTGCCCCTGCGGCACGAAGGCGCGCAGCGTCAATCCGCAGGCAAAGCGGGAGCCGGCGGGCAGCCCGAAATCATTGACGACGATCGCGACATTGTCGCGCTCGTTGAGCTTGATGTAGCGGGGCTGCTCTTTCGCTGCGACTGACTGGTCCATCGAGGACTCCGAAAGTGTAGGGTGGGTTAGCGGAACGCGTAACCCACCAAGCTTGGTGCATCGTGGCGTTGGTGGGTTACGCCAGCGGACTGCGCTTCGCGCAGCCGCGGGCTAACCCACCCTACGATCATCGGCTATCAGCCGGGATAGGTATAGGCGGTCTTCACAGTGGTGTAGAACTCGCGCGCATAGGAGCCCTGCTCGCGGGCGCCATAGCTCGAGCCCTTCCGGCCACCGAACGGCACGTGATAGTCGACGCCGGCGGTCGGCAGATTGACCATCACCATGCCGGACTCGCTGTTGCGCTTGTAATGCGAGGCGTATTTCAGGCTGGTGGTGCAGATGCCGGAGGCGAGGCCGAACTCGGTGTCGTTGGAGATCGCGAGCGCCTCTTCGTAATTCTTGGCGCGAATGACGGTCGCCACCGGCCCGAAGATTTCTTCGCGCGCGATGCGCATGTTGTTGTTGGCTTCGGTGAACAGCGCCGGCTGGAGATAGAAGCCGGGCGTCTCACGGTTGAGCAGCTCGCCGCCGAAGGCGAGCTTGGCGCCTTCGTCCTGGCCGATCTTGATGTAGCGCAGGTCCTGGTCGAGCTGGCTCTGGTCGACCACCGGGCCGATATGCACGCCGGCCTTGAGTGCGTCGTCCACCGACAGGCCTTTGAGGCGCTCGGTCATTGCCGCGACGAAGCGGTCGTGAATGCCTTCGGTGACGATCAGGCGGGAGGAGGCTGTGCAGCGCTGTCCGGTGGAGAAATAGGCGCCGTTGACGGCGACCTCGACCGCGGTCTTGAGATCGGCGTCGTCGAGCACGACCAGCGGATTCTTGCCGCCCATTTCGAGCTGGAATTTCTTCATCGGGTTCGACAGCACGCAGGCCTGCGCGATCTTGCGGCCCGTTTGCACCGAGCCGGTGAAGGAGATCGCCGCAACATCCGGGTGCTCGATCAGGGTCTGGCCGACCACCGAGCCGGAGCCGACCACCAGGTTGAACACGCCGGCGGGAATGCCGGAGCGGGTGATGATCTCGGACAGCGCATGCCCCGAGCCCGGCACCAGCTCGGCCGGCTTGAACACTACCGTGTTGCCGTAGCAGAGCGCGGGCGCGATCTTCCAGGCCGGGATCGCGATTGGAAAATTCCAGGGCGTGATCATGCCGACGATGCCCACCGGCTCGCGCGTCAGCTCGACGTCGAGGCCGGGACGGACGGAGGCGCCTTTTTCGCCGGTCAGGCGCAGCGCCTCGCCGGCAAAGAACGCAAAGATCTGGCCGGCACGTCCGACCTCACCGATGCCTTCCGGCAGAGTCTTGCCCTCCTCGCGGGCAAGCAGGCGGCCGAGCTCTTCCTTGCGGGCGAGGATCTCGGTCGAGATCTTGTTCAGCGCGTCATAGCGCTCCTGCGGCGTCGAGCGCGCCCAGGCGGGGAAGGCGGCCTTGGCGGCGGCAATCGCCTTCTCGGTCTGGGCCTTGTCGGCCTTGGCGTATTCGCCGACGACGTCCTTGGTGTTAGAGGGATTGATATTCCTGGTGACGCCGGAGCCGTCGACCCATTCGCCGCCGATGAAGTTTTTCAGGATCGCAGTCATCTCTCGTCCTCCAAAAGTTTCACTTCCAGTTTGGACATGATCTTCAGCGGAAAGCCGGTATCCGCTTGTCCGGGATCACGCTCTAGCGCACGAGGCAGGGACGCTTGTCGTCAAAGGTCCAGCCGGGGATCAGGTCCTGCATGGCAATAGCGTCATCACGGGCGCCAAGTCCATGCTGCTTGTAGAGGCTATGCGCGGCTTCGATGGCTGCCCGGTCAATTTCGATGCCCAGGCCCGGCCGTTCCGGCACGGCGATCTTGCCGCCCTTGATCTGGAGCGGCTCCTTGGTGAGGGCCTGGCCGTCCTGCCAGATCCAGTGGGTGTCGATCGCGGTGACCTTGCCGGGGGCGGCGGCGCCGACATGGGTGAACATAGCGAGCGAAATGTCGAAATGGTTGTTGGAGTGCGAGCCCCAGGTCAGGCCGTTGTCGCGGCAGGTCTGGGCAACGCGCACCGAGCCTTGCATGGTCCAGAAGTGGGGATCCGCCAGCGGAATGTCCACCGCGCCGAGGCGCAAGGCGTGCGAGAGCTGCCGCCAGTCGGTCGCGATCATGTTGGTCGCGGTCGGAAGACCCGTGGCGCGGCGGAACTCGGCCATGATCTCGCGGCCGGAGAAGCCGGCCTCGGCGCCGCAGGGGTCCTCGGCATAGGCGAGTATGCCGTGCATGTCCCTGCAGAGCCGGATCGCTTCATCGAGCGACCAGGCGCCGTTCGGGTCCAGCGTCACGCGTGCGTTCGGGAAGCGTTTGGCGATCGCGGTGACGGCCTCGATCTCCTGCTCGCCGCGCAGCACGCCGCCCTTCAGCTTGAAGTCGGCAAAGCCATAATGGTCGTGGGTGGCTTCCGCGAGCCGCACCACGGTCTCCGGCGTCATCGCCTCCTGATGGCGAAGGTTGAACCATTCGGGCTTGCCGGTCTCGCCCGCGACGTAGTCCAGCTTGCTCTTGACGTGGTCGCCGACGAAGAAGAGATAACCGAGCGTCTCGACGCTGGTGCGCTGCTGGCCCTCGCCAAGCAGGGCGGCAACGGGCAGGTTGAGATGCTGGCCGAGCAGGTCGAGCAGCGCGGATTCGATCGCGGTCACCGCGTGGATCATGACGCGCAGGTCGAAGGTCTGCTTGCCGCGGCCGCCGGCATCGCGGTCCGCGAAGGCGGTGCGGACGTCGGCGAGGATGTTGTTGAGCGCGCCGACGGTCTTGCCGATCACCAGATCGCGCGCGTCCTGGAGCGTCTGCCAGATCTTTTGCCCGCCCGGCACCTCGCCGACGCCGGTGTGACCGGCATTGTCGGCGAGGATGACGATGTTACGGGTGAAGAACGGCGCATGCGCGCCGCTTAAGTTGAGGAGCATGCTGTCGCGGCCCGCGACCGGGATCACCTGCATCGCGGTCACGATTGGTGCGCCGGAGACTGACGCGCCGGAGATTCCGTTCTGGACCATCGGCTGCTCCTCCCTTGTGTCTGGGCGTTATTCTGCGGCCTGTTGTGTCGAAGCGATGGCGGGCAGATTTTTCACCAGCGCGGTCAGTTCCGCGATCTCCTGCTCGGTGAGGTCGGTCAGCGGCGGGCGGACCGGGCCGGAGTCGCGGCCGATCACCTTCATGCCGGCCTTGATGATCGAGACCGCGTAACCCTTCTTGCGGTTGCGGATCGCGATCAGCGGCAGGATGAAATCCTTCAGCCCGGCATGGATCGCCGCGTGATCGCGTTTGCGCACGGCGGTGTAGAAATTGGTCGCGAACTCCGGGACGAAGTTGAACACGGCCGAGGAATAGGTCGTCACGCCCATGTCGAGATAGGGCAATGCGAAGGTCTCTGCGGTCGGCAGGCCGCCGACATAGGTGAGGCGATCGCCGAGCTTGGTGTAGACGCGGGTCATCAGTTCGATGTCGCCGATGCCGTCCTTGTAGCCGACGAGATTCGGGCAGCGCTCGGCGAGGCGCGCCAGCGTATCGGGCTGCAGGATGGCGTTGTCGCGGTTGTAGACGATGACGCCGATCTTCACCGAAGCGCAGATCGCCTCCACATGGGCGGCAAGGCCCTCCTGCTCGGAGTGGGTGAGATAGGGCGGCAGCAGCAAGAGGCCGTCGGCGCCGGCCTTTTCGGCGCCGATCGCGATCTCGCGCGCGGTCGCGGTGCCGTAACCGGTGCCGGCGAGCACGGGCACGCGGCCCTTGGTCTCGTCGACGGCAATCTTGACGACTTGCGGAACCTCGGTCGGCGTTAGCGAGAAGAACTCGCCGGTGCCGCCGGCGGCGAACAGGCCGGCGACGTCATAGCCGCACAGCCAATCCATGTTGGCGCGGTAGGTCGCCTCGTCAAAGGAGTAGTCCGCCTTGAACGGCGTAACGGGAAAGGACAGGAGGCCGGAACCGATCTTCTGGGCCATTTCCTGCGGGGTCATCTTGCTCATGGGCGCTGCTCCCTTGTCTGGTGTTGTCGAGGACGCAGCTGAAGCCGCGCGTCCATGCGCCGTTATTTAGGAGACCGTTCGATGCGCGTCCAAGCCAAAGCCTATATTGACCAATGCGGATTCAGCATCAATCGTCCATCGCCTCCGCCGAGGACAATTCGCTCGCGATCTTCACAAGGGCCGAGACCAGCGGATTTTCATCGTCACGGCGCCAGACCATGAACAATTCGACCGGGACGCGCGTGCGCAGCTTGAGCGGCCGCAGGCGCACGTCCGAGATTTTGAGGCTGGTAGCCGCAGCCGGCACGATGGCGAGGCCGAGCCCGGCGCGGACCATGGCGAGGATCGAGTGGATCTGGCTGAGATGCTGGACGTAGCGCGGCAGGATGTCGGCGCGAGTGAAGAGTGCCACCAGCAGGTCGTGAAAGTAGCGGCTTTCATAGGGCGAATACATCACGAAGGGCTGGCCGTCGAAATCCTTGATCGTGATGCTTTCGGCATTCGCCAGCGGATGCTTTTTCGGGACCGCCGCGAGCAGGGGCTCGGCGACGACGCGGCGGCTGGCAATTTCGGGGCGCGCGATCGGCGGACGCAACAGGCCGGCATCGATCTGGCCCGAACCCAGCGCCTCGAACTGGTCGCCCGACACCATCTCCTTCAGCGAGAAGTCGACCTCGGGCAGTTTGGCGCGGCAGGCGGCGACGAGCTCCGGCAGAAAGCCGTAGGCGGCGGCCGCGGTGAATCCGATCTTCACCGAACCGGTCTTGCCGAGCGCGATGCGGCGGGCGACCTGCGAGGCGCTTTCCGCAAGCTTCAGGATACGCCGGGCTTCCGGCAGGAAGCTGCGGCCGGCGGGCGTCAGGCGCACCGAGCGGCTGGTGCGCTCGAGCAGGGGCGCATCGATGATGTGCTCGAGCACCTGGATCTGCCGCGACAGCGGCGGCTGGGTCATGTTCAGCCGCGCCGCGGCGCGGCCGAAATGCAGTTCCTCCGCGACCGTGACGAAGCAGCGGAGCTGGTTGAGGTCGAACATTGATACATGCCTTGGATGGATAAGGCGTTTCCCTGGCACTTCTAGCATCGATCTTCCCCGAAACAAAGACGGCGGCTGTTTAGGCCGCCGTTGAGTTGCCTGGTCCGCGCCGATTGCCCGGAGCTCTCAGGAGGAACGTTTGAGCACCACCCGCTCGATCTTGCCCACAACCACGAGATAGGCGAACGCGGCGACCAGCGCGTTGGCGCCGACGAACAGCAATGCGCCGTTGAACGAGCCGGTCGCGGCCAGGATGTAGCCGATCACGATCGGGGTGGTGATCGAGGAGAGATTGCCGAAGGTGTTGAACAGGCCGCCGGAGACGCCGCCCGCTTCCTTGGGAGAAGTGTCAGAGACCACGGCCCAGCCGAGTGCGCCGATGCCCTTGCCGAAGAAGGCGAGCGCCATGAAGCCGACCACCAGCGCCTGGCCGTCGACATAGTTGCAGGCAATGATCGACATCGACAGCAGCATGCCGCCGACGATCGGGATCTTCCGCGCCAGCGTCAGCGAGCCCGTCTTGCGCAGGATGGCGTCGGAGATGACGCCGCCGAGAACGCCGCCGATGAAGCCGCACAGCGCCGGCAAGGTGGCGACGAAGCCGGCTTGCAGGATCGACAGCCCGCGCTCCTTGACGAGGTAGACCGGGAACCAGGTCAGGAAGAAATAGGTCAGCGTGTTGATGCAGTACTGGCCGAGATAGACGCCGAGCATCATGCGGTTGGACAGAAGCTGGCGGATGTGGCTCCACCCCGGACCTGAACTCGGCGCGCGCTCGTCGCGGGGCGCATCGAGATCGACCAGCGCGCCGCCTTCCTTGATGTAGTCGAACTCGGCGTCGTTGATTCCCGGATGCTCCTTCGGCCCGTAGATGGTCTTGATCCAGACCAGGCCCATCACGATGCCGAGCGCGCCCATCACGAAGAACACGTAGCGCCAGCCATAGGCATGGGCGATCCAGCCCATCAACGGCGCAAAGATCACGGTGGCGAAATACTGTCCGGAGTTGAAGAAGGCGGACGCCGTACCGCGCTCGTTGCCGGGAAACCAGGCCGCGACGATGCGGGCGTTGGCGGGGAAGGAGGGCGCTTCGGCGATGCCGACCAGGAAGCGGAGTGCGAACAGCACCACGATCGCGGTGCCGGCGCTGAAGAAGCCGACCCAGCCCTGCAGCATCGTGAACAGCGACCAGACGATGATGGAGAAGGCATAGACGAGGCGCGAGCCGTAGCGGTCGAGCAGCCAGCCGCCCGGTACCTGCGCGATCACGTAGGACCAGCCGAAGGCCGAGAAGATGTAGCCCATGGCGACAGGATCGAGATGGAGCTCCTTAGACAGCGCGGGACCGGCAATCGAGAGCGTGGCGCGGTCGGCATAGTTGACGGTCGTGACCAGGAACAACATGGTCACGATGAGCAGCCTGACGCGAGACCTCCTCACGTCCGCTGCGGACACAACTGCGCTCATCATGCGCCTCCTTAGAATTCGAAATGTTTCCTCAAGACGACTCCTAGAGGCGCGCGCGGCAAAGTGTCCAAGTTGAAGGGGGTATCGATCGATGCCGTTTTTGGATTGATGGAACGGCAGGTGGTGGGAACGTACGCGGAGTTTGCGACGTGATCGCCACGTACTCCGCTGTCATTCCCCGCGAATGCGGGGAATCCAGTACGCCGCGGCGCCTCGATTTGATCACGTCTGTCACGGAGTACTGGATCGCCCGCCTTCGCTGGCGATGACAACATGCGTGTGGAGGGTGCGAAGTCCAATCTCGTCATTGCGAGCACGGCGAAGCAATCCAGAATCTCTCCGCGGAGCGACTCTGGATTGCTTCGCTCCGCTCGCAATGACGGTGTGGAGAGAGTTCGTTTTTGCTTCTACTGCCGCGCCAGTGCGTAGCTAGTATCGAAGCGATGGGCGGCGAGAGCAGTGCCGGACGTCTGGTCCGCTTTCAATCGTCAGCGAGGGTGGACAAGTGGCCCGTCCAAGAAGCAGGCGGACAAGGCGCAATCTGTACTTGTAGGCCGATTGTGGCTAGCATCGAGTATTGGCGCGGGAGGAAGGATGCTGACGCAAATCGTCGTTCTTTTGAAATCCTTTGCGACGGCACAATCGTGGCGTCGGGCTTTCACTGCCGCGCTGTTGAGCGCAATCACGTTTGCGCCGGAGGGTCTCAGTGCGGCCGCATCGGATGCGAACAAGCCGGCAACCCTTCGCGGCCCGGAAGCCTTCAAGGTTCTCGTCGGCAACACTCTGCGGTCGGTGGGTGATAGCAAGCTGATCCCGACGTTCCGATACTTTATGTCGGACCAGGTCGAATATCGTTGCCGCGGGTGGGATCCGTCCGGCCTCGCTCGCCGGGATATCAGACTCCACAGCGAGGCTGGCGGATGCGAGCTTCTCTTCGTGGCGCTCAAGGAAGGTCGGCTCTGCGAGAGCTATCAATACGAGCAGTGTCAAGATCACGAACTCAAGCTCACCTTTGCCCGGCGCTCCGATCCGACGAAGGTTGCCGAGGGCGAGGTGCTTGGTCGTGTTACCTTGCCGGGAACTGACAGGGCGGCGAGCGACCCGATTGATCATGATCTGATCAAGGGAAAGTTCGAGCTTGTCAAAGGGAACGGAACAATCTTTCCGAATTTCGATCCCGTTCCAAAACCTGAGCTTCTCCGACCGGACACTCTCCCATTGTCGCTGCACACCCAGGATTTCGGCAAGACACTGCGGTCAGTCGGGCTGAGTGATGCTGAAGCGACCTCAAAAATCATCGGAAACACGATGGTGCGGCTCGGTCCGGACGGGAAGCCAGACGGCCGTGCAGGCGAGTACTATGGCCCCGACGGACGAATTACTGTGATCTCCATCCCCAAGTCGCCGGAAGGCGCCGACCTCTTGCATCTATCGGCCGAAGCCGCTGGAACCGTCTTCATCAACCGCTGGAAGATTGAAAACGGCGGACTCTGCCGCACCGAGAACGATGAGCCGACAAAATTCATCTGTGCCGTCTCGCTATCTCTGGAAGCCCCTGAGCAGTCTGGCGATCAAGCGGCTCCACGCTATTTCGCTGGCAACAGCGGGATCGGGCCTCGTGCCTACATCGCGAAGGGAAATCCGTTCGGGTTTGACTTCGGCAACTCGACACGGAAGTAAGGGGATCCTCACGCGACCGTTCATCCTCCGCGAAGGCGGGGAATCCAGTACGCCGCGGCTTCTCGATTCAATCACAGCCGTCACGGAGTACTGGATCACCCGCCCCGGTGCGCAAGTGCGCACAAGGCGGGTGATGACACCGTGGGTGTGGATTGTGCGAACTACGCTCTCGTCATTGCGAGTTGGGACCGGCGGCGAGGCGCCGCAGAATCTCTCCGCGGAGGGACTCTGGATTGCTTCGCTGCGCTCGCAATGACGATGTGGAGAGAGCTCGCCTTGCTACTGCTGCGCGCTCGGCAGCAGCTGCGGCAACAGTCCGCGCGTTACGCCGGGCGGCACCGCATCCAGCCCGAGCGCGGCGCTCGCGGCCGGCAGCGTGGCGTCGGCCATCGCGGCGTGGCCTTCGGCGGTTGGATGCACGGCGCCGCCATAGACGGCCGAGAGCACGCCCCAGGTCGCGTCGTGGATGTCGGTCGGCTGGCTCGCGGCCGGCAAGCCTTGCGGATAGGTCATCGCTGCAAAATAGCTGTCATTGGCGTCGCGGATCCAGCGCGCCCGCGGCAGGTAGGCGCGATATTCGGAGGCGCTCCGGCCGCACAGCATCGGCTGGCTCGCTGCGCTCACGATGTCCGGATTGAAGCTCTGGCCGTTCTCGGCAAAGCAGGTGCGGTCGAATTCGGGATCGTTGCCGGAATGGGCGCAGAAGCCGTGATTGGCGAAGGCCGCCTGATGCGTGTCGACGAAGGTCATGCGATCGGCTTCGGGATCGCGGCACAGCGCGCCGCTGGTGCAGGTGGCGAGGCCCTTCAGCTGCGGCAGGAACTCGGTGTCGACGAAGGTCGAGACGCGGGCGAGGCGCTGCGGATCGGCGTTAAAGGCGGGATGGATGTCGAATCCGGCGCGGCCGCCGCGGCAGGGCACGCCGCCATCTGCCAGCGCCGGATTGGCATAGGAGACGTAGACGACGTGCGAGAGGTCGCCGCCGACCAGCGGCTTGAGCGCCTCGCGCAGCTTGACGAAATTCTGCGGCAGCTCGCGCGCCAGCGCATCGCGGGAATCGTCGACGCTTGCCATCACGCCGGAGCGGCGGAACAGCGCGCGCTCCGTCGCAGTATCGACGATGACGTCGGCGACGAGGCCGGAGAAGTAGACGTCATTGGCGCCGATCGAGAGCAGCACGAGATCGAGCGTGCGGTCGGGCTGGCGCTTCTTGGCGGCGGTGAGCGCTTCGCGCAGCTCGGAGACCTGCGCACTCACGCTGGTCTGGCAGGCGCCGTTCTTGCTGGGCGGGCATTCGCGGGCACGCTGCGAGCCGAGCAGACCATCGCCGATGCTGGCGCCGGTGCAGGCGAGCGGCAGGTAAGTCACCGCGACGTGGGTGTAGCGCAGCGCGAGCGCGAGCGCCGTGCGGGTCTGATAGCTATAGAGCGAACGGTGGCAGGGAGAATTGAACCAGAGCGCGCTGTAGCGCTGCCAGTTGGCGAGCGTATCCGGCGCCTCGCAGGCCCGCCCGCCCTTGAAGCCGGCGCGGCTTGGTCGATAGTACTGCGCGCCAGCGCTGCCGAGATAGGAGCGGAAGCAGAAGCCCTCGTCGGACAGCGCCAGCGGGCGGTCCGGATTGCCTTCGCCCGAGGCGATGCTGTCGCCGAGGCCGGCGACGAAGATGTCGCGGACCTGGATCTCGGTCTGGACACGCTGGGTCGGATCGGAGCCGGAGGAGACGTCGACGCTCGCTACAGTCTGTTTGCCGTAACGAACGCGCAGGTTGACCGGCTCGGCGCAGTCGAAGGTCGAGGCTTGCGGTCCGTCGCCGTCATCGAACGACCAGGCGCAGGTGGCCCCGACCGGCACCGCGCCGGTCAGGCGCACGGTGACGGGGTGGTCGACCGGGGTGAGGTAGTTCTCTTTGACGTCGTCGCGGGTGCAGGGCTGGTTGACCCGGCCCTGGAGATCGATGCAGAGCCGGTTGACCATGTTGCGGGCCCAGCCGCGCCCCTCGCTTTGAAGCTCCAGCGACTGCTCGGCGGCGAGGATGCTGCGGTTGCGAGCGTTTTCGACATGGAGCAGGAAGTCGCGCTCCTCGCGGAACAGCCGGAAACGGTTGCGTACCTCCCAAGATATCTGCATGGCGCCTGCGTCCTGCGCAGCCGCGGGTTCGGGCAGCAAAGCGATGAGAATTCCGGCAAGCAACAGGGCGCCCGCGGAGAGGAAGCGAAGGGGTACAGGGATCATGGCCCGCGTCTTCAACGGCAAAGTTGAGGCGGAAATAAGAGAGGAACGGCTCTCCGCCTGCACATTGGTCTGACGGTTTTGCGAGCCGCCGTCCAGCGGCTTAGCGTTTGGCCTGCCGTAGCGACCGCTCGCGCTCCATCGCTGCCACCTGCTTCGGCAAATTGGCCTGCGCGCATGCCTCCGCAAGCCGTCGGCGTTCCTGCCAGGGCTCCACGACGTTCATCCAGAGTTCGCGCGCGCCCATGATGGAGATGGCGAGACCGAACGGGATCACGAAATAGAGGATGCGGAAGACCAAGAGGGTCGCCAGCAACTGCTCGCGGCCGAATTCGGGCAACGCCACCAGCATGGCGGCATCGAATACGCCGATCGAGCCGGGAGCATGGCTGGCAAAGCCGAGCAGCGTCGCCAGGATGAACACTACGGCGAGGGACAGGAAATCGATCTGCGGATCGGCCGGCACCAGCAGGTACATCGCCAGTGCGCAGAAGCCGAGATCGACCACGCCGATCAGGATCTGCACCAGCGTCAGGGGCGCCGACGGCAGCACCACCTTCCAGCCCTTCTGGCCGAGTTCGCGGCGCTTCTCGCCCATGCAGAGCCAGACCAGATAGGCGCTGATCGCGGCGAGGCCGCCGAATGCGATCAGCCGGTTGATCGACGAGGGGAGCTGATCCATGTAGGAGGCGGCATCAGGATGGATGGCCATGCCGATCGAGAGCACGAAGATGTTACCGAGCCAGAAGGTCAGGCCGGAGAGGAAGCAGATTTTTGCGACGTCGATCGCGTTCAGCCCATAGTCCGAATAGATCCGGAAGCGGATCGCGCCGCCGGTGAACATGGTTGCGCCGATATTGTGGCCGATCGAATAGGACGTGAAGCTGGAGAGCGCTGCAATGCGATAGGGCACGTGCTTCTTGCCGATCGTTCGCAGCGCAAAAAAGTCGTAGAAGGTCAGCGTGCAGAACGCGAAAAGCACGCAGATCGCGGCCAGCCCGATATTGCCGCGGGGAATCTCGGTTAACGCCGTCAGGATGACGCCGGTATCGATGCCCTTGAGGGTCCGCGCAAGCGTCGCGATGGCCAAGGCTATGATGAAGACGCTCGCGGCAATGCCGAGCCGTCGCCAGCCAATCCATCTCTTGAAGCCGCGTTTCAGCGCGGGCAGCAGTCCGTGCATTCATCCTCCCGGGCGGGGGCAAGTCCGATCCGGTCAAGCATTGGCCGGTCGGCACGATCGTTGCCAAAGGTGGGCGCCGATCGCTAGGCATCCTCTAGCTCATTAAGGCAAAAACCGCGACTTGTGCAGCCCTTGACAAGGATAGGTTCTGGGTTGGACGGCTGCGTTTGTCATACCTGGTACACATTGGCGGCGCGTTAAGCATTGAGTCGCGATCGCCGGCTCACATCACGCCCTTGCAGCAATATGGTGTCAAATCTTCGCCCCGCCGGCATTGTTCCAGCGCAAAGCGATGCAGGCTTTTTTCGGAACATCGTCGCGGCGTGCCGGTTAGCGCCGCATCAGCAATCGAACAGGGCAGGATGCGGTTTCGTGTACGAGCCGTGCTGTCCTGTTCCGGAATGTGCGAGGATTGGAACGATGGGACTGTTCACAAAAGACATCAAGACCATGAACGACCTGTTCGTGCATCAGCTGCAGGACATCTACTACACCGAGCAGCAGCTCACCAAAGCACTGCCAAAAATGGCAGATAAGGCCACCGATCCGCAGTTGAAGCAGGGCTTTTTGACGCACCTCGATGAAACCAGGCAGCACGTCAAGCGCCTCGAGGAAGTGTTCAAGATGCACGGCGCGCAAGTGAAGGCGGTCGATTGCCCGGCGATCGACGGCATCATCGAGGAGGCCGACGAAACCGCGGGCGAAGTCGCCGACAAGGCCGTGCTCGACGCCGCGCTCATCAACGCGGCGCAGGCCGCCGAGCATTACGAGATCGTGCGCTACGGCAGCCTGATCGCCTGGGCCAAGCAGCTCGGCCGCAACGACTGCGCCACCGTGCTCGCCAAGACCCTCGAGGAAGAGAAGGCGACCGACAAGAAGCTCACCTCGCTTGCCGAAAGCAAGGTGAACCTGCGCGCGGCCAGCTAGCGAGAGTATAGCCAGGAAAGCGCCGCGCGGCCGACGCGCGGCGCTTTCTTTTTCTTTTTGGCATCCATCCTTTGGCTTCTTTTTGGCATCTATCCTTCGGCCATTCTCGAAATATGATGGTGCACCGGAGGCGTATGTTTCGCATGGGGCTGCGATCGAGGTGCAGCATGCGAGCCGATACATTCAAATTCGAAGCCTTCGACGACTCCAGAAGCGCCCCGCGCGCGACGGGTCTTGCGACGTCTCTCACATTGGCCGCCATGAGCCTCGGCTATGGGGTGGTCCAGCTCGATGTCACCATCGTCAACACCGCGCTCGACCAGCTCGGCAACACCGCCGCCAAGCGTCTTGCCCATGGCGGCGCTGTTCGGATCGCTGATCGCAGGCGAAGGCGCGTTCATGGAAGGCTTGCATCTGTCACTCGCCATTTCGGCAGTGGTCCTGCTGCTGGCCGCCGCCGCGATCGGCTCGGCGCACAGGCGCGAGGACGAACAATGTGAGCAAACGGTGGAGGCGACGCGCCTTCCGCCTAAGCTGTCCGGGACTTACGCGCGGCGCAGCGCGAAATGCGCGCCGCAGAACGCCATCACCGCGCCGAGACAGAGTGCGGCAAGGCCCGCCAGCACGCCGGACACGGTGGGGATCGGGCTCGGCGCCGAGGCCGCTTGCCCTGCGCCCGCGAGCAGAAGCACCCCGACCGCGATCAGGAATTGCCGCATCCTTTGCGGGATCTGGCCGGAGACGGCGCTCTGCATCAGTGTCGCCGTGAAATAGCCGCCCGAGAAGCCGACGGTTGCGATCAGCCACCAGGCGATCGCCGCGCCCGCCGGCATGAACTCATGGGTGTCGGAGCGCCAGAGGCCGCCGAGGTCGAGTCCGTAGCGTGCGCCGAGCATGTGCACCGCGAGCGCGAGCAACACGCCGGAGATCACGGCGGCGCCGAGAATCAGCCGGCGCGGAAAAAAGATCGTCTCAGCCATGCCCCGCTTGTAGGATGGGCAAGGGCGATCGCGCAAGCGGATCGCTGACGGGATTGCGCGGACGGGATCGATCGTGAAGATGCAGCTTTCCGAGGCGCGGCCCGCTTCAGCCACGAGCTACGCCTACAAGGCGTCGCTGATCGGCTCGGCGCATCGCTTCGAGCTGACCGATGAAGGCCTGTCCTGGCAGATCGGCGGCCGTTCGGGCGTCTGGCGCTATGACGAGATCAGCGCGATCCGGCTGTCGTTCCGCCCGGTGTCGATGCAGCAGCACCGCTTTCGCGCCGATGTGCGCCACGCCGATGGCGGCCGCATCGCGATTCTGTCGACGAGCTGGCAGACCGCCGCACTGATGGCGCCGCAGGACAACGGTTTTCGCGATTTCATCCTGGAGCTGCATGCGCGAATGGCGACGGCGGGCAGCCGGGCCGAGTTGACCGCGGGCCTCGGCCGCAAGACCTATGCGGCGGTGCTGGCATTCCTGGCGGCCCTGGCGGCCGCGATGACGGGACTGTTGATCCGCGCGCTGATCATCGGCGAATTCGCGGGCGCGCTGTTCATCGTTGGATTTGCCGCGCTGTTTGCCTGGCAGGTCGGCGGCTTCGTGCTGCGCAATCAGCCGCAGGGCTACGACTTCGATCGCGTGCCTCGGTCCTTGCTGCCGTAGAGGAATCGCTACTCCGTCGAGTCGAAATCCTCCTCCTTGGTGCCGAGCAGCGACACGATGGTGCGCAGGCCGGAATCGAGCTGCTCGGGGGAGGGTGGGGCGAGCGCGAGCCGCACTGCATTCGGCGCGTGGCCATGCGCGATCGCGAAGGTCGAGGACGGCGTCAGCGCAATGCCGCGCCGGGCTGCGGCCGCGACAAAAGTCTGCGAGCGCCAATGCGGTGGCAGCGTCAGCCAGAGATGATAGGAGCGGGGATCGGCGCCGATCTGGTAGCCGGCGAGCAGCCTTGCTGCGGTCTGCTGGCGACGGGCGGCGTCGATCCGCTTCAGCCGCGTCAGCTCGGCAACAGTGCCGTCGGCCATCAGGCGCTGTCCGGCCGCGAGCGCATGGCCGGAGGCGATCCAGCCGCCGGTCCGCACTGAACTCATCACGCTTTCGCGCAAGCGCGGCGGCGCGACCAGGATGCCGAGCGCAAGGCCCGGCGCGACCTTCTTGGACAGGCTGTCGATCACGATGCAGCGGTCCGGTCCGAGTGCCGCAAGCGGCGTGTCGTCGGCAAGGAAGCCGTAAACGGTATCCTCGATGATGGTGAGGTCGAGTTTTTCGGCGACACGCATGATGTCGGCGCGCCGTGTCGGACTCATGGTGACGCCGAGCGGATTCTGGATGATGGGCTGGAGATACAGCGCCGACAGATGTGCCTCGCGATGCGCCTTCTGGATCGCGTCGGGCCGCGCGCCGTGCTCGTCCATCGGAATCGGGACCAGCGTCACACCTAACCGCGCCGCGATGCTCTTGACGTAGGGATATGTCAGCGCCTCGACGCCGCAGCGGCCGCCGGTGGGAACGAGGGCTGCGATAGCGGCCGCCAGCGATTGCTTGCCGTTGGCGGTGAAGACAATCTGCTCGGCCTGCGGCGTGAAGTCCTTGCGCGCGAGATAGGCGGCGGCTGCATTGCGCGCGCTCTTGGTGCCGGTGCTGGTCGAGACGCGCAGCGCGGATTCGAGCGCATCGACGCGCTCCAGTCCCGCAAGGCTCTTGGCGATCATGGCCCATTGCTGCGGCAAAAGCGGGTAATTGACCTCGAGGTCGATGCGCGCATCGCGAGGCTCGCTCATCGTCTCGACTTCGCGCCTGACGTCGCCGGAGATGAAGGTGCCGCGGCCGACCTCGCCGACGGCAAGCCCGCGGCGCAAGAGCTCGGTATAAACCCGGCTCGCGGTTGAGACCGCGATGCCGCGGTCATAGGCAAAATTGCGCTGCGGCGGCAGCCGGTCGCCGGGTCTTAACGTGCCGTTAGAGATATCGGCGGCAATGGCATCGGCAAGCTTCACGTACTCGAACTTGGACATTATTGCACCGAGAGCAATGTTTTCCTTGTACCGAGCATTGTACTGGAGCATTTAGGTTCCATCAAGTTCCGCGATTGAGCCGAGGTGAGCGAGAGCAATCCGAAGGCAAATGAGGTGCAGGCGCTTCCCGCGTTTGCGCCAACGGCATCTGCTTCGCCGCGCGGGACGTTTAGGCCGGAGAAGGAAAATGACCACGATCTCGCAGACCGCCGGGCGGAGTTTACGCCCCTCCTCATCGGGCGGATTTTTCCGCACGCTCGCCAACGGCGCCTATGCGCTGTTCGAGCGCCTGGAGCACCGCTCCGCCGTCAAGACGCTGAACGAGCTCGACGACCGCGCTTTGCGCGACATCGGGATCACGCGCAGCCAGATCGAGGACGCCGTCTACGGGCAGGTCAAAGCCGAGCTGACGCGGTATCTCTGATCGTCCTTTCGCTACGTCCGGCGGAGCCGGGCGTAGCGAAATACGTGTCTCCACATCGTCATTGCGAGCGCAGCGAAGCAATCCAGAATCCCTCCATGGCGCCAGTCTGGATTGCTTCGTCGCATCAGCGCAAAATTGCTACGCAATTTTGTCGCGAGCTCCTCGCAATGACCAAGTGTGGGGTAACGCAAGGTCTTGCAGCCCGGATGGAGCGCAGCGTAATCCGGGGTCATCGCCAGCGGACACAGCGGCCCCGGATTGCGCTGCGCTCCATCCAGGCTACGAGCGCAGATGGATCAGGCGAAGGCGGCCTGGTCCCACGCTCCGCCAAGAGCTCGATCGTCTTCAGAGCGGTCGGGCTTGCGGTGAGGCCTTGTCGCGGCGCCGCGTTGGCGCCGATGCCGTACATCCAGGCGCGGCAAGTGCGCAGCGACGTTGCCCGTGAACGTCGCGATGCGCGTGGCGGCCTGTTTGACGACGAACAGAATCGTGGTGACGCGGCTCAGCACGCCGAGCAGGAACAGCGCCGAGAAGATGTCGATATAGGCGAGGAGATCGCCGACCAGCATCAGCTCCGGCGGAATCGGGATCCTGTGATAGTAGGCAAGGACGAGGATAGCGATGGGAATGAAGGCGATGACCTTCCGCACCGTCAGTCTGTCCAGCAACGCCGCCAATTGTACGACGAGCACCTCCCACAGTGCATCGCCGAACGCGAGCGGGACTTCATAGGTCCATCTCCGCCACCATTGCTTCAAGATATTGCTCCGAGCTCAGTGCCTGACCACCAGCACCGAGCACTTGGCATAGCGCACGACATGCCCGGCGTTGGAGCCGAGGAAATAGGTGCGCATCGCCGGCCGGTGCGAGGTCATCACGATCAGGTCGGCCTTGACGTGCGCCGCCTCCTCCAGGATCTCGTGATAGATGCCGCCCTGGCGCACCACGCTCGAGATGCGCGTGGCGTCGATGCCGGATTCGCGTGCAACGATCGCGAGCGCTTCCTCCGACGTCTGGCGCTGCTGCTCGTCAAAATCGGCCGGGACGTATTCGGCGAGCATCACCGGCGTCATCGGCAGCACGTTGAGCAGGCGCACCGTGCCGCTCCAGGTCTGCGACAGCGTTGCCGCGGTTGCGATCGCCGGCTTTGCCAGCTCCGTGTCGGCGAGGTCGATGGGCACGAGGATGGACTTGAACATCTGCGCCTCCAAATCTTCCAGTCAGCGATCTTGCGGTCAGCGAGTCTTGCAGTGAGCGAGTCTTTGCAGTGGGCGAGTCTTGCGGTCAGCGATCTTGCGGTCAGCAGGTCTTGCGATCAAGTGACACCGACTGGTCGAGACGGCGCCCGCGCGTCTCATCCCAGTCGAAGCAGCTTGGGGCTGACGAACAGCACCAGTTTGCCGCGGCGGTAGGCCACGTCACCCCAATCCTTGACGTCAAAGTCGAAGATCGCAAGCCCCGCCGTGGGCAGATTGTGGGCGAGCGCCTTGGCGCCGGCCGGATCGCCGCTGCCGATCAGCATCAGCGCGACCTCGTGCATGCCGGGGTTATGGCCAACCAGCATCAGCCGCCTGGGATTTGCCGGGATGGTTGCAGTGCGAACAGTCTCCAGGATCTGCGCCGGATCGGCGCCATAGAGTTCGGGCAGGATCTCGACCTGCGGCGCGGCGACGCGGTCCTGCATCGCCTCCCAGGCGATGTCCCAAGTCTGCCGGGCCCGGACGGCATGAGACACCAGCACGGCATCGGGGAAGGGCGGATGGGCGGCGATCCAGTCGCCGATCTCTGCGGCATCCTTGTGACCGCGGTCGTCGAGCCGGCGATCCCGGTCACGGCCGCTTGACGCGTCAGTCTCGGTCTTGGCGTGACGCAGCAGCATCAAACGGCGCATGGCATTCTCGAATCGTTACACGTCCAGGATAATCTAAAAGGATAATCTACAGGCGCCGGTTGAGGACAAGGTGGCAAGCGCCCGCATAGTCCTTTAAGAAAACGACATGAGCGAGACTTTCACAAGCGTGTCCCAGGAAGAAGCCGGCTTGCGCGAGCGCGTCCGGCTGTCGTTTGACCTCGATGCCGACATCTGCGTCATCGGGGCAGGGCTTGCCGGGCTCTCCATCGCGCTCGAGGCGGCCAGGCTCGGGGCCAGCGTCGCGGTGCTCGAGGGCCGCCATATCGGCTGGAACGCCTCCGGCAACCAGCTCGGCACCGTGATGCCGGGCTTTGCGCTGCCGCTCACCGAGCTGATGGAGCGCATCGGCTTCGAGGACGCACGCGAATTGTGGACGCTGTCGAAGGAGGGGGCCGAGTTCGTCCGCGCCAACGCCACAGAAGCGAACATGCCGGGCATCGGCCCGAGCGACGGTGTGCTGGAGGTCTCCAACGTCGATGGCGGTGACCGGCTGATCAGCCGATTGCAGATGCTCACCGAGGATTTCGACACCGAGGTCGAGGGCTGGCAGGCCGATCGTGTCCGCGACGTGCTCAAGACCGATCGCTACTTCCACGGCGTCTACTATCCCAAGGCGTTTCACGTCGACGGCCGCAAATACGTGCATGGCCTCGCGGCGCTGGCCCGGCGGGCGGGGGCGCGCATCTTCGAGGACACTCCGGTCGTCAGCATCGATCATTCCGGCATCCGCAAGCGCATCGTCACGCCTTCGGCGCGTCTGCGCGCCACCCACATCGTGCTTGCCGGCAACATCCATCTCGGTGCGCCGCTGAAGCGGCTGTCGGAGACGCTGCTGCCGGTCTGGCGCTATGCCGGCGTCACCGCGCCGCTCGGCGAGCGCGTGCATGAGATCATCGCCTTCAAGGGATCGGTGATGGATTCCGACGGGGTCGATCATTTCCGCATCATCGATGGCGACCGCCTGATGTGGGAAAGCCCGGAGATGACCTGGGCGGCGCGCCCGCAGCGCTTTGCCGGTGCCGTCAGTCGCAGGATCCGCACCATCTTCCCCGGTCTCGGCAATGTCGAGATCACCGAGACGTTCGGCGGCGCCACTGGCCAGACCGTGCACGGCATGCCGCAGATCGGCCAGTTGCGCAAAGGCCTGTGGGTGGCGAGCGGGTTCGGACGTCAGGGCATGAACACCTCCGCCATGGCCGGGCAGATGATCGCGCGCAGCATCTTGTGGGGCGACGAGCGCTGGCGGCTGTTCTCACCGTTTGAACTGGTATGGGCGGGCGGGGCGACCGGGCGGGTCGCCGGCCAGCTGGTCGGAATCTGGGGCAGGGCGAGCTCCGCCGCCGCCGGCTCGCTCGCCCGCTACCGCGAACGGGCGCGGGTCAAGGACAGGGAGCGCGAGGCGCGGCTGGCCGAGGCCAACCAGGCTGCCGGCACCGGCCCGCGCCGTCCGCAGCCCAACGGCCGGCCGCGACCAGCCGCTCCGGTCCCCCGGCCGGAATCGCCCGCGGCCAAGGCCCCCGAACCGGTTCCCCACGACTAGGGGCTCTCGCAGTAAATTGAGAGAAAAGTCCGCCCGAAAGTGTAACGTCGGCCGTTAGAGCCCGTATCTCAGGCGTGGGACTTCTGCGCACGGAGAATGAGATGTTTGACCGCCGCATTCTGTTGACGACCGTCGCCGGCCTGTTTGGCCTTGCGGCCTTCCGCTGGCTGAGAGCGACCCCGGCCGAGGCTGGCGACAAGGCCGCCGGGAAGTTCGAGATCGAGAAGACCGACGCCGAGTGGCGCGCCCAGCTCACGCCGCAGCAATATGAAATCCTGCGCAAGGAAGGCACCGAGCGGCCCGGCTCGAGCCCGCTCTTGAAGGAGCATCGCAAGGGCGTGTTCGCCTGCGCCGGCTGCGACCTGCCGCTGTTTGCGTCCGACACCAAGTTCGAGAGCGGTACGGGATGGCCAAGTTTCTACCAGCCGATCGAGGGCAATGTCGGCAAGACCGAGGACCGCACGTTCGGCATGCTCCGCACCGAGGTGCATTGCCGCCGCTGCGGCGGCCATCTCGGCCACGTCTTCGACGACGGTCCGAAGCCGACCGGGCTGCGCTACTGCATCGATGGCTTCGCGCTGGTCTTCCACCCGGCGGCGGCGTCCGCAACCTAGAATGATCCCGGCAATTGTTGCCGGCCCGGCAATTGTGCCCCGGTCGCCCGACCGGGGTATCTTTTCTCAAGTCATTGATTTCATGAGAATACCCGCATTGGCATAGCCCTTGCGACTGTCTCCTCCGACTGCGGCCCTGGTCGACCGGCCGCCGAGATCGGATTTGGAGACAAAGTTATGGGTATCTTCGATGCAATGAACACCTCGGTGGGTGGCCTGCAGGCGCAGTCCTACGCGCTTCAGAACATTTCCGGCAACATCGCGAACTCATCCACCACCGGCTACAAGGGCATCGGGACCAGCTTCGTCGACCTCATTCCCGACTCCTCCGTGCCGAGCAAGCAGGTCGCGGGCGGCGTGACGGCCAACGCGAAGGCGACCATCACCACGCAGGGCACGATCTCCGGCTCAACCGTCGCCACCAATATGGCGATCACCGGCGACGGCTTCTTCTCGATCCAGAAGGCGACCGGCATCGTCGACAACTCGCCGGTGTTCAGCGGCGTCACCTACTACACGAGGCGCGGCGACTTCCAACTCAATGCCAACGGCAACCTGGTCAACGGCGCCGGCTACTATTTGATGGGCGTCACGGTCGACCCGAAGACCGGCAATCCGCAGGGCAATGTGGCGACCGTACTGAAATTCCAGAACAACTTCATCCCGGCGCAGGCGACCACCTCGATCCAGTACGCGGCGAACCTGCCGACCCAGCCGAATACGGTAGCGAGCACCACGGCGGCAAGTGGCTCGCTGCTCGCGGCCGGCGGCCTCAATCCATCGGACTTCACCGCCAACCCGCTGCCGGTGGGCACGCCGCCAGCGCCCTATACCAACGCGACGGTGTCCGGCGCAGCCGCCACCGGCAATATCCGCTCGGCCTACTCGTCAACGACCGGGACCGGCACGGTTGCGCTCCAGAACAACTCGTCCGCGGTGGCCTCGACGTCCACCTCCCTCGACAACACCGTGGGCACGCATCTGGCGTCCAGCATCCTCACCGCGCTGAGCGGCCAGACGCTGACCATCAACGGCAACACGATCACCTTCAACGGCGGCACCACGGTCTCGACGGTCGGCAGCAACACCACGATCGGCCTCGGTGCGGGCACAACGGCCACGGTGGCCAGCATCCTGAGCGCGATCCAGACCGCCGGCGGCGCCGGCGTCACGGCATCGCTGTCTGCCAGCGGCAACATCGTGATATCGACCGGCACCGGCGTCGACGTGGCGGTCAACAGCGGCACGGCAGCCACGGCTCTCGGCCTCAGCAGCGTGACGCGCGGCGGCAACGTGCTGTCCTCGCCCGCGATCTCGGGCGCCACGGTGCTGAGCGGAAGTGCGACCGCCGGCGGCGCCGAGGTTCTTTCATCGGGCTTTTCGGCAGGCCCGCCCGCCGACACGATCACCGTCAACGGTCAGACGCTGACCTTCATGGCCTCGGGTGCCTCCGGTCCGAACCAGATCAACATCACCGACAACATCACGACCCTGCTCGGCAAGATCGACGCGCTCTCCGGCGCCTCGGGCTCATCGATCAGCAGCGGCGGCGTGATTACGCTGAACACCGGCACCGTCTCCAACCTGCAGGTGTCCAGCTCCAACAGTGCGGCCTTCGCCGCGCTCGGCTTCACCTCGACCATCACCAAGAATCGTGACGGTGGCGGCACCGCCGGCACCGGCGGCGTGATCGGCAACGACATCGCCACCTTCACCAAGGAATCGATCAGCGGTGGCGCGGTGACCGCCTACAACGCCGCCGGCACGCCGGTGAACCTGCAATTGCGCTGGGCCAAGACCGACAGCGCGTCGCTGGGCGCGGGTCATACCGATAGCTGGAACCTGTTCTATCAGACCGACCCGAATGCGACCGGCACGACGGTCGGCTGGGTCAATACCGGACAGGCCTTCACCTTTGCCAGCGACGGCTCGCTGACTTCGCCGAGCGGCTCCGGCATCACCATCAACAATGTCAGCGTCAGCGGCCAGTCGCTCGGCTCGGTCGCCTTCAACATCTCCTCGGGCGGGCTGACGCAATATGCCAGCACCAGCGGCGCGGTGACCATCAACACCATCACCCAGAATGGTTACGCCGCCGGTCAGCTCCGCTCGGTCGCCGTCAACAACAATGGCCTCGTGGTCGGCACCTTTTCCAACGGCCAGAACCTCGATCTTGCACAGGTATCGTTGTCGCACTTCAACGGCACCAACTACCTGAAGGCGCTCGACGGCGGCGCTTATGCCGCGACCGAACAGTCGGGAAATGCCATCGACGGCGCTTCGGGCACCATCAGCGGTTCGTCGCTGGAAGGGTCCAACACCGACATCGCCGACGAATTCACCAAGCTGATCGTGACCCAGCAGGCCTATTCGGCCAACACCAAGGTGATCACGACGGCGAACTCGATGGTCCAGGATCTCTTGAACGTGTTGCGCTGATCGACGCGTAACGTAACCAAAGGCGGCTAGTCAACATGGGTTTGAGTTCAGCCCTTGCCAGCGCGATGAGCGGTCTGCGTGCCAATCAGGCCGCGCTCTCGATCGTCTCCTCGAACGTCGCCAATTCGCAGACGCCGGGTTACGTCGTCCAGACTCCGAACCAGATCGAGGTCACCACCGGCGACTTTGGCTCGACGGTGATGACGACCGGCGTCAGCCGGGAACTCGACACCTACGTGCTGAACCAGCTGCGCACCGAGACCGGCGGCAGCGGCTACGCCGACCAGATGGCCAACATCCTGAAGCAGCTTCAGAATGTCTATGGCACGCCCGGCAACAGCGGTACGCTCGAAACCGCACTGAACAATTTCACCACGGCTTTACAGGCACTCTCGACCAGCGCCGGCTCTTCGTCGGCGCAGACCGTTGCCGTTGGGGCGGCGCAGGCGCTGGCGCAGCAGCTCAACGTCACCACCAAGGGCATCCAGTCGCTGCGCTCCAATGTCGAGCAGGATCTCGGCAGCTCGGCACAGCAGGCCAATGCGGCGATGCAGCAGGTCGCCGACATCAACACCAAGCTCCAGGGGCTGTCGGCAAACGATCCCTCGGCCGCGACGTTGATGGACCAGCGCGACCTGGCCATCAATACGCTGTCGAAATATGTCGACGTCCGCGTCACCACCGATGGTTCGAACCAGGCCAACATCTACACCACAACCGGTATCCAGCTCGTTGGCGCCGGGCTCGCCTCGCAATTCACCTTTGCGTCCGCCGGCGCGCTGTCGGCGACCTCGCTTTACAACATCGATCCGGCCAAGTCCGGCGTGGGTGCGCTCAACATCAAGTTACCGAACGGCTCGCAGGTCGACGTCGTCGCCAACAACGTAGTGTCTTCGGGCCAGATCGCGGCCGATCTGAAGCTGCGCGACCAGACGCTGGTGCAGGCGCAGAACCAGATCGACCAGCTCGCCGCGACAATGTCGAGCGCACTCTCGGATAAGACGACGGCCGGCAGCGCGGTCTCCGGCCCACCCGCCGGCTTCGACCTTGACCTTGCCGGGGCAGCGCCAGGCAACAGTGTCAACATCACCTACACGGACACGACCACCAACACGCAGCGCCAGATCACGCTTGTCAATGTGACCGATCCCGCGGCGCTGCCGCTCCAGAACGCCACCAACGCCAACCCGATGCAGATCGGGGTGAACTTCTCCGGCGGCATGGGCGCGATCGCCTCGGCGCTCAACACCGCGCTCTCCAGTTCGCATTTGTCGTTCGCCGCCGCCCCGTCGCCGGCCACCGCGACGACGCTGCGCGTCACGGACGACAACAGCGGTCTCGCCAAGATCAATTCGGCGTCGAGCACCAAGACCGTCTCCTCGCTAACCTCCGGTGGTCCGCAGCTGCCGCTGTTCACCGACGGCGGCCAGGCGCTTTATACCGGCGCGAGCACGGCCTCGGGCTCGCAGATGACCGGCCTTGCCGGACGCATCGCTGTGAACACACAGCTGGTCAACGATCCGACCAGGTTGTCAGTCTACAGCACCTCGCCGGTGACACCCGCGGGCGACACCACGCGCTCGGACTATCTCTATTCGCAGCTCACCTCGGCGGTGTTCTCCTATTCGCCGCAGAGCGGTCTCGGCTCGGCGAGCCAGCCCTTCACCGGCAGCGTCTCGAACTATCTCCAGCAGTTCCTGAGCGTCCAGGGCAACGCCGCGACCCAGGCGACCCAGCTCCAGCAGGGCCAGAGCGTAGTGGTCTCGACGCTCCAAGCCAAGTTCAACTCGACCTCCAGCGTCAACCTGGACTCGGAGATGTCGAACCTGATCCAGCTCCAGAATGCCTATGCCGCCAACGCCCACGTGATGTCGGTGGTGCAGAGCATGATGAACACGTTGCTCCAGGCTCAAGTGTAACCAGTACAGGGCTCTGAAACATGTCGATCAGCAGCATCAACTACTCCTCGTCGATTCTCGGCTCGCAGATCCGCAACATCAATCAGCAGCTCACCGACCTGTCGACGCAGCTGTCGACCGGCAAGCTGTCGCAGAATTATTCCGGGATGGGCACCAACGAGGGCTTCGCGATCGCCTCGCGCGCGCAGCTCTCCAACATCGCCGCCTATACGGATACGATCACCAACGTCAACGTCAACATCAACCTCGCCAACACGGCGTTGCAGGCGCTGACGACGATCCGCAGCACGGTGCAGACGGGCGCCGCGAACACCGCGCAGTCCCTCAACGTCAACGGACAGACTGTCGCGCAGAACACCGCTGCGGCCCAGTTCGGCTCGATGGTCGGCGTTCTCAACACGGAGTCGGGCAACCGCTATCTGTTCTCGGGAACCGCCTTCAACACGCAGCCGGTCGCGGATGCCGGGGACATCATCAACGGCACCACCACGCAGGCCGGCTTCAAGACCGTGATGGCGGAGCGCCAGGCCGCCGATCTCGGTGCCAATGGGATGGGACGGCTGGTGCAGACACAGCCGACACCGAGCTCAGTGCAGGTGTCGGAGGACGCCGCCGGCTCGCCGTTCGGGCTCAAGATCGCCGCGGTCTCCTCGACGCTGACGGGTGCGACCGTCACCGGGCCGAGCGGCTCGCCGGTGTCGTTCTCGGTCGATCTCAACGGCACCAATCCGAGCAACGGCGACAAGCTGAGCCTCAAGTTCACGCTGCCGGACGGCACGACCGAGCAGATCGACCTGACCGCATCCACGGCCACGCCGACGCCGGTCGGCAGCTTCGCGATCGATACGACCACCCCTGCCAACACCGCCTCGAACCTCAATACGGCGCTCAACACCGCGATCCAGAAGCTCGCCAACACCTCGCTGGTGGCGGCATCCGCCATCGTCGCCGGCGACAATTTCTTCAACACCGCGAGCTCGGCGATCGGCGCGCCCGTGAACAACCAGGCGGCGACGCCTGCGCCGATCACCGGCGCGACGGCGCTGTCCGGGACGAGCCCCTCGGACTCGATCTCGCCCGGCTTCGTCGCCGGCGACAGCATCACCGTCAACGGCACCACGCTCACCTTCGTCAATTCAGGCGCGACCGGCAACCAGATCAACGTCACCGACAGCATCCAGAGCCTGCTCGGCAAGATCGACCAGATCACGGGGACTTCGAAGCCCTCGACGGTCCATGGCGGCGCGATCACGATCAATACCGACGATGCTGCTAGCCTGAACATCACGAGTTCGAATACGGGAGCGCTCGGTTCGCTCGGATACAGTTCGTCGCCGATCACCGCCACGCAGCCGCCGCTGCGCGTCGGCTCTTCGCCGGCGAGCTCCGCGACCAGCCTGGTGAACGGCTCGGCCAATACCGTGAAATGGTACCAGGGCAATGACGGCCCCGGCTCGCCCCGCTCGACCGCAATGGCGCGGGTCGACGATTCCATCACCGTGCAATATGGCGCGCAGGCCAATGAGGATGCGATCCGCCGGCAGCTGCAGGCGACCGCCGTGTTCGGGACGTTCTCGACCTCGCCGACCGGACAGTATTCGGGCGGACAGGTTGCGGCGCTCAGCCTGCGCACGACCCAGGCGCTGACCCAGCAGCCCGGGCAGCAGCGTATCGAGGACATCCAGACCGACATCGCGATGGCCCAGAACACGATGAAGGATGCGACCACGCGGCAGACCCAGGCCAAGGCCCAACTCCAGACCATCATCGACCAGGCGGAGTCGGCCTCGCCGGACCAGGTGGCGAGCGAGATCCTTTCGCTCCAGAACGCACTCCAGGCGTCCTATCAGACGACCTCGAAGCTCGCGCAGCTCTCGCTCGTCAAATTCCTGTAGGGCTCATTAAGGCGGCGTTAACCATGCCTGTTTACCTCTTGGTGAGGATTTGAGCGGGGCGGAGCCGTCGATGTCGGACAGGATGCAACTGGTGGTCGCGACGCCGTGCTTTGGCGGGCAGGTGTCGAGCATCTATGCAAGCTCGATCTTCGCACTCCAGCGCGCCGTGCATGGCATGTCCAATCTCGAACTGAAGGTGCTGCTGCGCGACGGCGACGCGCTGATCACGCGCGCGCGGGCCAATCTGGTCGCGATGTTCCTGGACGATCCCAAGGCGACGCATTTCCTGTTCATCGACGCCGACATCGGCTTCAAGCCGGAGCAGGTGTTCCGGCTGATCGAATGCGGGGCCGACGTCGTCGCCGGCTGCTATCCGATCAAGCGCGTCAACTGGGACAAGGCGAAGCGGGCGATCCAGGCGGGCAGGGACGATGTGCCGGCGGCCTCGCTCGACTACGTGCTCGAGATCGACGATCCCGACCGCATCGTGGTGGTCAACGGTTTTACGCGCGTACGTTATGCCGGCACCGGGTTCCTGATGATCCGGCGCCACGTGCTGGAGGCGATGTGCCGCCATCCGAACCACGCCGCTCTTCAGTTCTTCCGCGAGCATTCGCACGACTCGCTGGCGGCGAGCCAGAACCGGTTCGCGCTGTTCGAATGCATGATAGATCCGGTGACCGGCACTTATCTTTCCGAGGACTTCGCCTTCTGCAAGCGCTGGACCGACATCGGCGGCGAGATCTGGGCCGACATCCAGAGCTCGCTCGATCACGTCGGGCCGTCGGTCTTCCACGGCGACATCGCCTCGCAATTCGCGCCGACGCCCGCTGCGGCGGCCGATGCGGCGTGAGCGTTCCGGGATGAGCGCCAGCGCATCCCGTCCGTCAGACCCGGAGCGGGCGTCCAACGGCGGCTCGCGCTACCGCTTGCGCGATCTCTTCACACCGCTCGATACGCTGCTCGTCTGCGGTGGAGATCCGCGGCTGGCGCTCGATCCGACAGACCGCGTCAACGTCTATGGTTGTACGCCCTCGCCGGAGCCAGAGATCTGGAATTTCGCCTCCTCGACCGCGGCATCGATCTCGCAGGCCGCTTATGACCGCGCTGCGCTGGCGCGCGAAGAACTCATGCACAAATGTCTTTTCGACGAGGTCGAAGTCGCCTTCGATGCGCGTTGCGAGGACGTGCGCGGCGAATTGCGCGGCCACCTCCAACTCTCGCCGCGGGTGGACATCGTATTCTCGCCGTCCGGCACGGACTCCCAGCTCCACGCCCTGTTCCTGGCACGTGCGGTGCTCGGCGTGCCGCCGGTGACCATCGTGGTCGGCACCGACCAGACCGGTAGCGGGACGGCGTACACCGCGCGCGGTCGCCATTTCAGCGCGATGACAGCGGGCGGCTTTGCCGTGCGCAAGGACGGTGCGGTGGCGGGCCTCGCCGGCGACAGCATCGCGGTGCCGCTGCTCGACACCGCGTCCGACATTGCGATGCGTCCGGATGCGGATGCCGCAGTGCTGCGCGCGGTCGAGGTCACGATCGCGCAGGGCGCGTCCGTGCTGCTTCAGATCATGGATTCGTCAAAGCTCGGCTGGCGAGCGCCGAGCGCGGCCTGCCTCGACGAGATCGCGCGGCGTTGGCCCGGCAAGGTTCAGGTCGTCGTCGATGCCTGCCAGGCCCGGCTCGGGCGCCGGCGGCTGCGCTCCTACCTCGACCGCGGCTACATGGTGTTGATCACCGGCTCGAAATTCTTCGGCGGGCCAGCCTTCAGCGGCGCTCTGCTGGTGCCGAAAGGTCTTTCGCGGTTGATCGACCGGGCCGGTGGCATCGCGCCGGGATTGCTCGACTATGCCGGCCGCAGCGACTGGCCGCAGGCGTGGATCACCTTGCGCTCGCATTTCGAGCGCCGGCCCAATTTCGGCCAATGGCTGCGCTGGGAGGCGGCGCTCACCGAGATCGGCAGCTACTATGCCGTGCCGGGCGCCTTCCGTGCCAAGGCACTGGCCGAACTTGCTGCGGGCATCGACTGCATGATCGCGCTGTCGCCGTCGCTCCAGGCCGTTCCGTCCGCGCATGCGAAGGCCGGTGTGGACGACGAGGAATTCGCCCAAGCGACGATCTTTCCGTTCACGCTGCTGCGAGACGGCAGACCGGTCTCGAATGCCGAGACCAGCGCCGTTCATCGCGCGCTGGCGGCCGACATGAACGGCGAGATCAGCGGCAGTGCTGCTGACCGCCAGATTGCCGCGCAGCGCTGCCTGATCGGCCAGCCGGTTCGGCTGGAGCGGCCGGACGGCGCGTCGCAGGCCGTGCTGCGGCTCTGTCTCGGCGCACGGCTGGTGACGGAGGCCTGGTCGGCTGATGCCGCGCAGGCGCAACGCAATGTGCAGCACATCCTCGATCGTATCGCCCACGTCCTGGTGAAGATCGAGCTGCTGCTTGGCCGTGCGAGTGGTGCGGCCGTACCGAAAAAGTCCGCGTTCGAGGTGTGAGATGCAGCATCCAGTTTCTACGCCGATCGGTGTGACCGCGCCGGACTATGCCGACCGCATCGGCTTTGCGCAGTTGACGCGCCGCGCCTTCGAAGGTGTCGATCTGCACCCGTTGCGCGACCAGCTCGTCACGCGGATCGCGGCGGGGACGGCACTGGCGGGCGAAGGCCTCGATCTGTCGCTGATTACCCAGCTTCTCGGCGACAAGGCGCAGGGGCTTGCGATCCAGTCGGAGGTGCTCACCTTCCATCAATTGTTTCGTACACCCTGCACAGGGCCGAAACCCGGCTTGCGTGTGCTCGCGCTTGCGGCTGACATCGACATGGGCGGCAACACGCCGATCGAATTCCTGCTCGAAGGCTCCGACATCGAGCTGTTGACGCTTTATGTGGTCAAAGGCGTCGGCTTGCCGGAGAAATTGCCCGATCACGACGTTGCCATCGTGGTCGCATCCGATTCCGAGGAATGCCGCGAGGCGCTCGCGCTGATCGAAAAGGCCGCACCGCACTGGCCGCGGCCGCTGCTCAATCGCCCCGATCTCATCGGCAACCTCGATCGCGACAAGCTGTATCGGCTGCTGAAGGGCGTGTCCGGTCTCGATATTCCGGCGACGGTCCATGCGACGCGCGCGCAATTATCGAACCTGTCCGCGGGGCGGATCGCGTGCGAGGACATCGCGGGCGAATTGCACTTTCCAATGATCGCGCGGCCGCGCGGCTCGCATGCCGGCGTCGGGCTCGGAAAGCTCGACGACGCGTCGGCGCTCGCCGCCTATCTTGCCGAGCGGGAAGAGCAGGACTTCTTCGTTGCGCGTTTCGTCGATTATGCGAGCCCTGACGGGCTCTACCGCAAATATCGTCTCGCAATGGTCGACGGCAAGCCTTACGCCTGCCATATGGCGATCGCCGATCGCTGGGACATCTGGTATCTCAACGCCTACATGGCGTTCAGCGAGGAGAAGCGTGCTGAAGAAGCTATCTTCATGCTCGACTTCGATCACGCGTTCGCGGCGCGTCACCGCAGCGCGCTCGACGAGATGTGCAGGCGCGTTGGCCTCGATTATTTCATCGTCGATTGTGCCGAGAACCAGGATCGCGAGCTTCTGGTGTTCGAGGCCGACAATACCGCCGTCGTGCACAACATGGATTCGCCGGTCGTGTTTCCGTACAAGCCGCCGCAGATGCGCAAGATCTTTGCCGCGTTCGCGGCGATGCTGTCGCGGCACGCGAAAGCGAACGAGGGGCGCGCCACATGAACGAGATCGTCCGCAACACGCAACCGGCCGTCACCCATGCCTCGCTCGATCCGCAGGACTGGAACGAGGTTCGCGCGCTCGCCCATCGCATGCTGGACGAGACCATCGACAGCATTGCCAATGTTCGCGCGCGGCCGGTCTGGCAGCCGATACCCGAGGATGTTCGCGCGGCGTTCAGGACTGACGTTCCGCGCGGGCCAACCGGCCTTGCGGACGTCTATCGCGAATTCTCGGAGAGCGTCGCGCCTTATGCGACCGGCAATGTCCATCCCGGCTTCATGGGCTGGGTGCATGGCGGCGGCACCACGGTCGGCATGCTCGCGGAGATGCTGGCAGCGGGACTCAACGCCAATCTCGGCGGGCGCGACCACATGCCGATCGAGGTCGAACGCCAGATCGTCGACTGGATGCGTCGCCTGTTCGAGTTTCCGGAGGGCGCGAGCGGCATCTTCGTCACGGGCACATCGATGGCCAATCTGATGGCCGTGCTGGTGGCACGCACCAGCGCACTCGGCGCGCTGGCACGGCAGCACGGCATCGGCAACGACGGCGCGCTGCTCACGGCCTATACCTCGCAAGCCGCGCATGGCTGCATCTCCCGGGCGATTGATATCGCCGGGCTCGGCACCGATGCGCTGCGCAAGATCAGGGTTGATGCCGATCATCGCATCGACGTCGCCGCCCTGCGCACACAGATCGCGATCGATCGCGAGGTCGGCTTCAAGCCGTTCCTGGTGGTTGCATCCGCCGGCACGGTCGATATCGGCGCGATCGATGATCTCAAATCGCTGGCGCAGCTGTGCCACGAGGAGGGAATCTGGTTTCACGTCGACGGTGCTTTCGGCGCGCTCGCGATTCTCTCGCCCGAGCTTGCGCCATTGCTCGGCGGCATCGAGCTTGCGGATTCCATCGCGCTCGATTTCCACAAATGGGGGCAGGTGCCCTACGACGCGGGCTTCCTGCTGGTCCGCGACGGCGAGCAGCACCGACAGGCGTTTGCGCAACCGGCGGCCTATCTGCAGCGCGAGGCGAGGGGGCTTGCGGCCGGCGCGGTCTGGCCCTGCGATCTCGGCCCCGATCTGTCGCGCGGCTTCCGCGCGCTGAAAACCTGGTTCACGCTGAAGACGTTCGGCACCGAACGGCTCGGTGCAGTGATCGCGCGAAGCTGTGCGCTGGCAAAATATCTGGAGACGCGGGTTCTTGCCGAGCCGCGGCTGGAATTATTGGCTCCGGTCAATCTCAACATCGTCTGCTTCCGCTACCGTGCCGCCGATGAGATCAATCGCGAGATCGTCGCCGACATCCAGGAGTCCGGCATTGCGGCGCCGTCGAGCACGATGCTGGACGGCACATTCGCGATCCGTGCCGCGATCGTCAATCATCGCACGGACGAGGGAGACATCGATGCGCTGGTGTCGGCGGTCCTGGAGTTTGGCGCGCGGCGAACCGGCGATGGTCTGATCGAGGTCGAGGCGCCGCCGCTCGCGGCGCCGTGAGATCAATGCCGACTGAAATGAAAAACGCCCCGGACCAGGTCCGGGGCGTTTTTCGTTTGGATGCGCGGAAGCCTGCTCAGGCGGCCGAGCTGACGTCGCCCTTGACGTCGCTTTTGGGATGCGTGGCCTCGTATTGATCCCGGAGTTTGTCTTCATAAGCGATCAGCTTGCGGGCGTCCTTGAGGGCCCTGTACAGATCGCCGCTCATGATGTGGTTGTTGATGTCCTCGATGATCGGCCAGGCGCTCGGCACGGCGGTGACGATGTCACGCACCAGGTTGAAATAGGTGCCGTGCTGGCTCTGCGGATCCGGCGAGATGTACATCAGCTGCACCGCGAGATAGACGAGCTTGGCCGGGGTGTCGGCGGTTTCGGGCGTGAGGATGTCGCGCTCGCGCAGGATCGGCACGTTGTCGCCGTCGATCAGAAGGCGGGCGCGCTGATCGGTGTTGGTGATCACGCAGTTGCCGACAATGATGCGTTCGTGTGGTCTGAGTTCGACCTTGAGAGCCATGCCTGTTCTCCATCTGCCGCGTTGTAACGAGCCTCGCGCGTGCCCTGTCAATGATGGCTGCCGGCCCTGATTTGGGTCCAATCCTTGCTGAATGTGGTTAACGGGTTGTAAACGCCGGCCGTCATCGCGGAAACGTGAGCGATTTCAAAGCGCTGATTTCTTGCGCAGTCCGGACTTGGGCCTCCAGGGGGGCCCTCGGAGGCCCGGCGCAGACAAACCCGGGGTTTCATTTCACGGATTGTTAGAGGCTTGGACGCACGTTGCGCCCCGTCGTTTGATCAATCTTGGTCAGACAGGACGCGTAGCTACCAGAAAGGTAACAGTATGTCCGGTATCGTTCTCTCCTCCTCGGTTCGCCAGAACCTGCTCTCTCTCCAGTCCACCGCCGACCTGCTCGCCACCACCCAGTCCCGTTTGTCGACTGGCAAGAAGGTGAACTCGGCGCTCGACAACCCCACCAACTTCTTCACGGCGCAGTCGCTCGACAACCGCGCCAGCGACATCAACAATCTGCTCGATGGCATCGCCAACGGCGTGCAGGTGCTCCAGGCCGCCAACACCGGCATCACCTCGCTGCAGAAGCTGCTCGACTCGGCCAAGTCGATCGCCAACCAGGCGCTGCAGACCACGGTCGGTTACTCGACCAAGTCCAACGTCTCGACCACCATCGCGGGTGCGACCTCGACCGACCTGCGCGGCACCACGACCTACACCAGCGCGACCGCGCTCTCCAACGTGCTGTTCTCCGGCGCGGCTGGTGGCGTCACGGCAGCGACCTCGACGACCACGCTGGGCGCGTCGGCCGTGGCCAGCTATACGGGCACCGCGATCAACGCGGCGACCACGGCGGCCAGCCTCCTGAACGGCACGGCTGCTGTCAGTGACGCCAACGCCGGCGTTGTCGCGGGTGACACTTTCACTGTCAACGGCAAGACCATCACCTTTGCTTCGGGTGACGCGCCGGGTACGGCACCGACTGGATTCACCAAGGTCGCTGCGTCGGCCGGCGTGACCACCGGCAACGTCTATACGGATGCGAGCGGCAATTCGCTCGTCTATCTTGGTTCTACGACGAAGGCCTCGGTCGGTGACGTGCTGACCGCGATTGACGTCGCCAGCGGTGTGCAGAGCAACGTCGCCGGTACTTTGACGCTGAACACCAGCCAGACCGCCTCGACCGTCAACGGCAGCGGTGCGCTGCTCCTCGAGAGCTCGACCGGTGCGGATCTGAGCGTTTCGGGCAAGGCCGACATCCTCAAGGCTCTCGGGCTGACCACCGCGACCGGTACCGGTAGTGCCACTGTCACTGCGGCTCGCGTCACTGCATCGGGCAGCCTCGGCTCGTTCGTGCAGGATGGATCGACCCTGAACGTCAACGGCAAGACCATCACCTTCCAGAACGGTGGAACCCCCGCTGCGGCGCAGGTTGCGAGTGGCTCGGGCGTGAGCGGCAACGTTGTGACCGACGGCAGCGGCAACTCGACGGTCTATCTCAACAAGGGTACGATTGCCGACGTGCTGAAGGCGATCGATCTCGCCACCGGCGTGCAGACCGCATCCAACTCCGGCGGTACGGCGACCCTGAGCACCGCAACCGGTCAGACCAACTCCTCGCTGGTCGCCGGTTCGCTGCATATCTCCACCGGCGCCAACGCGGATCTGTCGATCACCGGCACCGGCAATGCGCTGTCCTCGCTCGGCCTGACCGGTTCGACCGGCACCGGCACCGCCTTCACCGCGAGCCGTTCTGCGGCGTCGGGCGGCGTCTCGGGCAAGACCTTGACCTTCTCCTCCTTCAACGGCGGCACGGCGGTCAACGTCACCTTCGGCGACGGCACTGGTGGCACGGTCAAGACGCTCGATCAGCTCAATACGGCGCTTCAGGCCAACAACCTGAGCGCCACGATCGACGCCAACGGCCTGCTCACGGTCTCGGCGACCAACGACTACGCCTCCTCGACCATCGGTTCGGCTGTCGCGGGTGGCACCATCGGCGGCACGATCACATCGGCTCTGAGCTGGTCGAACGCCACGGCGCCCGTCGCTGACGCAGTTGCCCAGGCCACCCGTACCAACCTGGTGTCCCAGTACAACAACATCCTGACACAGATCGACACGACCTCGCTGGATGCTTCGTTCAACGGTGTCAACCTGCTCAACGGCGACCAGCTCAAGCTGGTTTTCGACGAGACCGGCAAGTCGAACCTGAACATCACCGGCGTGACCTTCAACTCGAAGGGTCTGGGTCTGGCCGGCCTGGTGCAGGGCACCGACTTCATCGACAACGCCGCGACCAACAAGGTGCTGACCAGCCTGAACTCGGCCTCGAGCACCCTGCGGTCGGAAGCCTCGACCCTGGGTTCGAACCTCTCCATCGTGCAGATCCGCCAGGACTTCAACAAGAACCTGATCAACGTGCTGCAGACCGGCTCGTCCAACCTGACGCTGGCCGACACCAACGAGGAAGCGGCCAACAGCCAGGCGCTGTCGACCCGCCAGTCGATCGCGGTGTCCGCGCTGTCGCTGGCCAACCAGTCGCAGCAGAGCGTGCTCCAGCTGCTCCGCTAATAGCGGCTGACATCGCAATCAAGTCATGGCGGCGGGGCTTCGGCCCCGCCGCTTTCTTTTTGCGCAGAGCGATCGCGAAGGGGCCTGATCGCTCCTGGAAAAGTAACCGTTGGTTATGGTTAACGGGACGCAAACGCCACAAAATATCAAGGGATTTCAAGCGGATCATTATTGGGGCAAACGTGCTGGCGCCGCCTTATGGTGAACCAGCGCTTACGGTTGCCGAGCGGGTTTCACCCTTTGTTAGCCATGTCCGCGCAGGCTGTGCGCGTCACTCGATCCGAAACGGTCGAACGAAGACGCGTAAACCAGAAGGGTAAGAGTTATGTCCGGTATCGTTCTCTCTGCGTCGGTTCGTCAGAACCTGCTCTCTCTCCAGTCCACCGCCGACCTGCTCGCCACCACCCAGTCCCGTTTGTCGACTGGCAAGAAGGTGAACTCGGCGCTCGACAACCCCACCAACTTCTTCACGGCACAGTCGCTCGACAACCGCGCGAGCGACATCAACAACCTGCTCGACGGCATCGCCAACGGCGTGCAGGTGCTCCAGGCCGCCAACACCGGCATCACCTCGCTGTCGAAGCTGCTCGACAGCGCGAAGTCGATCGCCAACCAGGCGCTGCAGACCACGGTCGGCTACTCGACCAAGTCGAACGTCTCGACCACGATCGCGGGCGCAACCTCGTCCGACCTGCGCGGCACCACGACCTATTCCAGCGCGACCGCGCTTTCCAACGTGCTGTTCTCCGGCACAGCTGGTGGCGTCACGGCAGCGATCTCGACGACCACGCTGGGCGCATCGGCCGTGGCCACCTATACGGGCACCGCGATCAACGCGGCGACCACGGCGGCCAGCCTCCTGAACGGCACGGCTGCTGTCAGTGACGCCAACGCCGGCGTTGTCGCGGGTGACACCTTCACTGTCAACGGCAAGACCATCACCTTTGCTTCGGGTGACGCGCCGGGTACGGCACCGACTGGATTCACCAAGGTCGCTGCGTCGGCCGGCGTGACCACCGGCAACGTCTATACGGATGCGAGCGGCAATTCGCTCGTCTATCTTGGTTCTACGACGAAGGCCTCGGTCGGTGACGTGCTGACCGCGATTGACGTCGCCAGCGGTGTGCAGAGCAACGTCGCCGGTACTTTGACGCTGAACACCAGCCAGACCGCCTCGACCGTCAACGGCAGCGGTGCGCTGCTCCTCGAGAGCTCGACCGGTGCGGATCTGAGCGTTTCGGGCAAGGCCGACATCCTCAAGGCTCTGGGGCTGACCACGGCGACCGGTACCGGTAGTGCCACTGTCACTGCGGCTCGCGTCACTGCATCGGGCAGCCTCGGCTCGTTCGTGCAGGATGGATCGACCCTGAACGTCAACGGCAAGACCATCACCTTCCAGAACGGTGGAACCCCCGCTGCGGCGCAGGTTGCGAGTGGCTCGGGCGTGAGCGGCAACGTTGTGACCGACGGCAGCGGCAACTCGACGGTCTATCTCAACAAGGGTACGATTGCCGACGTGCTGAAGGCGATCGATCTCGCCACCGGCGTGCAGACCGCATCCAACTCCGGCGGTACGGCGACCCTGAGCACCGCAACCGGTCAGACCAACTCCTCGCTGGTCGCCGGTTCGCTGCATATCTCCACCGGCGCCAATGCGGATCTGTCGATCACCGGCTCGGGCAATGCGCTGTCCTCGCTCGGCCTGACCGGTTCGACCGGCACCGGGACCGCCTTCACCGCGAGCCGCACGCCCGCGTCAGGTAGTATCTCGGGCAAGACCTTGACCTTCTCCTCCTTCAACGGCGGCACGGCGGTCAACGTCACCATCGGCGACGGCACCAATGGCACGGTCAAGACGCTCGATCAGCTCAATACGGCGCTTCAGGCCAACAACCTTGCGGCCACGATCGATGCCAACGGCCTGCTCACGATCTCGACGACCAACGAGTATGCTTCCTCGACAATCGGCTCGGCAGTCGCAGGCGGCGTGATCGGCGGCACGATCACCTCGGCCCTGAGCTGGACGAATGCGACGACGCCGACTGTTGATCCCGTGGCGCAGGCCACCCGCTCCAACCTGGTGTCCCAGTACAACAACATCCTGGCGCAGATCGACACCACGTCGGTCGACGCGTCCTTCAACGGCGTCAACCTGCTCAACGGTGATCAGCTCAAGCTCGTCTTCGACGAGACGGCCAAGTCGACCCTGAATATTACCGGCGTGACCTTCAACTCGAAGGGTCTCGGCCTCGCCGGCCTGGTTCAGGGCAGCGACTTCATCGATAACGCCGCGACCAACAAGGTGCTCGTCAGCCTGAACTCGGCCTCGAGCACCCTGCGGTCGGAAGCCTCGACCCTGGGTTCGAACCTCTCGGTCGTGCAGATCCGTCAGGACTTCAACAAGAACCTGATCAACGTGCTGCAGACCGGCTCGTCCAACCTGACGCTGGCCGACACCAACGAAGAAGCGGCCAACAGCCAGGCGCTGTCGACCCGCCAATCGATCGCCGTCTCCGCCCTATCGCTGGCCAACCAGTCGCAGCAGAGCGTGCTTCAGCTGCTCCGCTAACAAACGACGGAAATCATAAGGTAAATATGGCGGCGGGGCCTCGGCGGCCCCGCCGCTTTTTTGCGTGTGCGGGAACCGCGCAGAGTCCGCGGTCCAAGCCGGGAAGACGCGCTAACCCGGCATTAACCGTATCCCTTAAACCGCCGTTAACCATACTTTAAAGGACAGCCCCTAAAACTGGACAAAAGCCCGCTTTCCAGATCGGCGAGCCCCGATTCGTACCCGGTTCAAGAGGAAGACCAGCCAATGTCCAACATCGTTCTCTCGGCGTCGGTTCGCCAGAACCTGTTGTCGCTGCAGTCGACGGCCGACCTGCTGGCCACGACACAGCAGCGCCTCTCGACCGGCAAGAAGGTCAACACGGCGCTCGACAACCCCACCAACTTCTTCACCGCACAGGGGCTGGACAACCGGGCGAGCGATATCAGCAACCTGCTCGACGGCATCAACAACGGCGTGCAGGTGCTCCAGGCCGCCAACACCGGCATCACCTCGCTGCAAAAGCTGATCGACAGCGCCAAATCGATCGCGAACCAGGCGCTCCAGACCACGGTCGGCTATTCGACCAAGTCGAACATCACGACCACGATCCCCGGCGCAACGCCTGCCGATCTTCGCGGCACCACGAGCTACACGTACGCAACTGCAACCGGTAATGTCATCACCAACGGTACTGCTGGTGGTACGACTCCGATCACCGGCGCGACCACGCTCGGTGGCATCTCGCAGCCACTGGCAGGATTTGCTGCTCCCGACGGTGCCGGTACGGCAAATAGCCTTGCGGCGGGCCTCACCTTGCTCGGCACGCCCAGTGCCACCACCATCGCGGCGAACGGCGCGCCGTCAGACGGCGATGTGATGATCGTCGACGGCAAGACCATCACGTTCAGGGCCGGCGCTGCGCCTGCGGTGGCCAGCGTTCCCGCCGGTTCCGGCAGGAACAACAACGTCGTCACCGACGGCAATGGCAATTCGACCGTTTACCTCGGGACAAATGCCATCCCGGCCGCGACCGTCCAGGACGTGATGGATGCGATCGATCTCGCGAGTGGCGTGCAAAAGGCCGCTATCACAGGCGGCACCGCGACGTTGTCGAGCTCGTCAGGCACCAACGCAGCCATCGCCGGCGGTGTTCTGACCCTCACCACCGGAACGGGCGCCGATCTCAGCGTCACCGGCAAGGCCGACTTCCTCAAGGCGCTCGGTCTGACGACCGCGACCGGCTCTGGCAACGTCAGTGTTACCAAGGCGCGGCTGACGACCTCGGCGACGCTGGGCACGCTTGTTGACGACGGCTCCACGCTGAACGTTGACGGCAAGACGGTGTCGTTCAAGAACGCGGCGGTTCCTGCTGCCGCTCCGACGGGGTCCACCAAGATCGGCAACATCGTGACGGACAACAATGGCAACTCCGTCGTCTATCTCCAGGGCGCAAGCGTTCAGGATTCACTGAATGCGATCGACCTGGCCTCGGGCGCCGGCATCGTCAGCGGCGGTGCCGTGGTTGCGGCGAGCGGTTCGTCGCTTTCTTCGGTCGTCAACGGAGCTCTCAAGCTCAGCACCGGCACCACGGCGGATTTGTCGATCACCGGCACGGGCAACGCGCTGTCCGCGTTCGGCCTGACCGGTCCGACCGGCACCGGCACGGCCTTTACTGCTGGTCGCGCGCCCGGAGCGGGCAGCATCTCGGGCAAGACCCTGACCTTTACCTCGTTCAACGGCGGCACGCCGGTCAACGTGACCTTTGGTGATGGTACCAACGGCACCGTCAAGACGCTCGATCAACTGAACTCTCAGCTGCAGGCGAACCATCTGACCGCGACGATCGACGCCAACGGCGTGCTCACGATCACCACCGTCAACGAGTATGCCTCCTCGACGCTCGGCTCGGTGACTGCCGGGGGCGCGGTCGGCGGCACGATCACGGGTGTGATCGCTTTCACGACCGCCCAGCCGCCGATCCAGGATCCGGTCGCGCAGACGGCGCGCTCAAACCTGGTCAACCAGTTCAACAACATTTTGGCGCAGATCGACACGACTTCGCAGGATGCTTCCTTCAACGGCGTGAACCTGCTTAATGGCGATACGCTGAAGCTGATCTTCAACGAGACCGGCAGCTCGACACTCGGCATCAACGGCGTGGTCTTCAACGCGGCGGGCCTCGGTCTCAGCAACCTCGTCAACGGTATCGACTTCATCGACAATGGCGCCACCAACAGGGTGCTGACCAGCCTGAACGCCGCCTCGAGCACGCTGCGCTCGGAAGGTTCTGCGCTCGGTTCGAACCTCTCGATCGTGCAGGTGCGTCAGGATTTCTCGAAGAACCTGATCAACGTGCTGCAGACGGGCTCGTCCAACCTGACGCTGGCCGACACCAACGAGGAAGCGGCCAACAGCCAGGCGCTCTCGACCCGCCAGTCGATCGCGGTCTCGGCGCTGTCGCTCGCCAACCAGTCGCAGCAGAGCGTGCTGCAGCTGCTGCGCTAATCCCGAGCTTGAGAATCTCCGCATCCGAAATCGCGGCGAGGCCAGGGCCTCGCCGTTCCTTTTGAGCGAGATTGCTAAGACAAGATTAGCCGAAATCAGCGCATGATAGACGCGATCGTTTACAGCGCACGCACGCGCATCTAGCTTGGGCTTGAGGAAGAATCCGCGGCCCGTAATTGTCCGGAGTGCTTCCACTCTCTCACGTAAGCAAATCTTAAGCGGTGCTGCCTAGGGTTGGGAACAAATCCTTAAGCGCGTTCAACGGGCTAGGTAACCTCCAAGGTGTGATTGATGTCGAATTCCGCTGCCTCGGCTTACGCGCGTGTTGCCACGACCACAGCATCTCCTCGCGACGTCGAGGCGCAGACCCTGCTCAAGGCAGCGAACAAGCTTCAGGATGCGATCAACAACGCCGATCCGCTCAGCGAGCAGACGATGCAGGCCCTGATGTTCAATCGCAAGCTCTGGACCATCTTCCTCAGCGAAGCGATGCGCGATAACAATCCGCAGCCGATCGACGTCCGGCAGAAGATCGCCAACATCAGCGTGTTCGTGCTGAGCCAGACCGCCGCGCTGCAGATGAGCCCGCAGTTCGATCACTTCCGCCCGTTGATCGAGATCAACCGCAATATCGCTGCTGGTCTTTCCGGCCGGCCGTGACCGACACCCGCAAAGCCCAGAACGTCGTCACAGATCCCGCGACCGGCTCGACGTATCTCGACACCGCCGTCGCGACGCTCGATGCGTGATCGTCAGGCGCTGAGGTCCGTATTGAGCGGACGCGAGGGCTCGGACTTCAGATCAAGTGCATGGAAATAGGCTCGCCGGCGCAGCATCGCTTCGTCGGGGAATTGATTGACCACCGCCTCGGTCCTCTCGTTGACGACCTGGAAGACGAAGGATGCAGCCGCCTGGTCGAACACGACCTGGCGCGAGACGTTTTCGTTGCTGTGCAGATCGTTGCGCACAGCCGCGCTGGTATCGCTTGCGGCGACCGTCTGGCTCACCGGCAAATCGGTCTGTACGGCCTCATTCGCCGCCGCGTTCGACGTCGTTACGATCTGCACGGGGGCCGGTATCCCCACCGGCCTGATGCTGAAATCTGTACTCATGGCAGCCTCCTGGTTGCCTAACGTGAGTCAAATCCCAACCCCTCTCAATACGCAACCATGGAACACCAGGTTTGAAGACCCGGTTAGCGAACGTACCTAATTGCGCGACGATATCGCCGCGTGAATTTTCGTAAAATTGCAGGTGGTTTTCGCGCCCGCTCAGAGCGAGCGGCTGACCGCGAGCGGCGTGATATGGCGCGGGCCCGGGGTCGCGCGGCGCCCCGCCGCCGTATAGGTGTTCGGCACGTTGCGCTTCTGGATCTCGGCATTGACGCCGCGCACGACGCTCTCGGAGACCGCGTGGGCGGTGGCGAGCACGGTGAGATTGACCTGGAGCATGGCGCGGAAGGCGTCGTGGTGGCGATGCAGCGTCGAGAGCAGCTCGGGCGCGGATTTCGCCAGCTGGGCCTGGTTCGCCTTGAGCTGACTGACGGCCCCGACATAGTTTCGCGACAGCTCCTGCTTCTTGCTTTCGAGTGTCATCGCCTCGCGGACCTTGCCGGCGCGGACGAGCTCGGTCTCATGCTCGATCAGGCCGAGCAGGGCGTTCATCGCATCCATCAGGCCTTCGGCAAGCTTGCGCGCCTCGGCGCTGCCGGGCGTGCTGTTCGGGCGCTGCCCGGGCATCGGCTGACGAGAGGCGTTGAAGTGGTTCATGTCGAGGGGACCTTATGCCGTGCGGATGGTTTTCGCCTGCTGCAGGATGAGGGTGCGGTAGACTTCGGTGGCGACGCCGACGCCGCCGGCCTTGGCGAAGTTCTTGGAATATTGCTCGGTCAGCATCGAGCGCCACACGCCGGTGCCCGGCGTGTCGCCGAAGGGGCCTTCGCCCTTCAGGCCCGAGGTCATCTGCGAGAACATGCTGTTGAGGAACATGGCCTCGAAATCGGTGGCGGTCTTCTGCGCCTTGGTCTGCTGCTGCGGCGAGACCTTTTGCAGCGCGGCGGCGAGCTCGAAATCGGGCCGACCGTTGCGGCTCTCCACGGAGAACGCAGAGGAGACGACGTGCGCGGTGTTGATCATGCCCGTCTGCATCACATCACCTCGATGTCGGCTTCGATCGCGCCCGCCGCCTTGATGGCTTGGAGGATGCTGATGAGGTCGCGCGGGCCGATGCCGAGGCCGTTGAGACCGTCGACGAGCTGCTGGAGCGAGACGCCGTCCTTGACGACGGCGAACTTCTTGCCGTCCTCGGTGACGGTGACGCCGGTTCGTGGCGTTACCACGGTCCGCCCTCGCGACAGCGGGTTGGGCTGGCTCACCTGCGGGCTCTCGGAGATGGTGACAGTGAGGTTGCCTTGCGCGACCGCGACGGTGGCGACGCGGACGTCGCGGCCCATCACGATGATGCCCGAGCGCTCGTCGATGATGATCTTGGCGGCGAGATCGGGATCGACCTGGAGCTGCTCGATCTCGGTGAGGAAGGCGACCACGTTGCCCTTGAACTCCGGCGGGATCGAAAGCTGTACGGTCGAGGGGTCGATCGGCTCGGCGGTCTTGACCCCGAGATAGTCGTTGACGGCCGCCGCGATGCGCTTGGCGGTGGTGAAGTCGGCGTTGCGCAGCGCAAGGCGTACGTTCGGCAGGCGATTGAGTGCGAACTCGATCTCGCGTTCGATGATGGCGCCGTTCGCGATACGCCCCACGGTCGGCACTCCGCGCACGATTTTCGCCGCTTCGCCCTCGGCCTGGAAGCCGGAGATTGCGAGCGAGCCCTGGGCTACCGCATAGACGTTGCCGTCGGCGCCGAGGAGGGGGGTAACGAGCAGGGTGCCGCCCTGGAGGTTCTTGGCGTCGCCGAGCGCCGAGACGGTGACGTCCATGCGCGTGCCTTGCGTCGCGAAGGCCGGCAGATTGCCGGTCACCATCACGGCGGCGACGTTGCCGGTGCGGATGGTGGCGCCGCGGATGTTGACGCCCATGCGCTCGAGCATCGCCTGCAGCGACTGCTTGGTGAAGGGAATGTTGTTGAGGGTGTCGCCGGTGCCGTTGAGGCCGACAACGAGGCCGTAGCCGATGAGCTGGTTCTGCCGGACGCCTTCGATATTGGCGAGGTCCTTGATGCGTGAGGTCGCATTGACGGACGCGGCCGAGAGCGCCAGCGCTGACAGCGCGGCGCAGGCCACCCCGAAAAATCTCACCCAACGAACGCCTGGCATCCTCTGCTCCCCGAGGCTCCTCAAATCTCGGACCTGTTCGACACTCCCATGACGAGCTGGTCCGACGCTTTCCTTGCGAGCGTTGTGCCAACGTCGGATAATGGGGTTAGGCGGTTGAATAGGTTGAATAAATCTGTTTCGACCGGTGTCAGCGGATGTTCGCCCTGAGGAGCGAAACTGCCGCCTGGCGGCAGTTTTTGCCGGGCTGTTTACGCATCATTAACCATAAAGCGGCGAAGCTTGCGGCCATCGACCACCCGGATTGCTTCGATGCGCATCTACGGACCGAACGGCACCACGCTCGGAACGCCGGCCAGCCAGGCCAGGCGGACGGGCTCCGGTACCTTCGTGCTGCCCGACACCTCGTCGGCGCAGGAGACGCGGGCGACCGCAGCGCCAAAGGCCACAGCCAATATCGACGCGCTGCTCGCGATGCAGGGCGTCGAGGAAGATCCGGTCGAGCGTCGCAAGCGCTCGGTCGCCCGCGGCAAGACCGCGCTCGACGTGCTCGACGATCTCAAGATGGGGCTTCTTGCCGGTAATCTCGACGCTTCGACCGTGATGCGGCTGCGCGATGCCGCCGCGAACCTGAAATCGTCCTCAGGCGATTCCGGCCTCGATGCCGTGCTCTCCGAGATCGAGCTGCGTGTCGAGGTCGAGCTGGCGAAGGCCGGGCAGGCGTAGCGCTTACGCCGCTTCCTCTTTCAGCTGTGAATCGTAGCGTCGCTGGGCGGCGAGCACGTCTTTCAGATTCTGTTCGGCCCAGTCGCGCAAGGGATCGACGGCAGCGGCGAGGGTCACACCGAGCTGCGTGATCGAATACTCCACTGTCACCGGCACGGTCGCGATGGCGCGGCGCTTGATCAGGCCATCGCGTTCGAGCGATTTGAGAACCTGGCTCAGCATTTTCTGCGAGATGCCTTCAATCGTGCGACGCAACCGGTTGAAGCGCATCGGCTCCTCCCGCAGCAGCAGCAGGATCAGCACCGCCCATTTGTCGCCGACGCGGTCGAGGATCTGGCGCGTCGGGCAATCGGCGGCATAGACGTCGGGCTTCATTGCTCGTTCCTCGCGATCCGTTTCGATTTGGCCTGCTGGTCGCGCTTACCGGTTACTCCCGCGTAATCAGGTAAGCACAAAGTGCTCTCTTAACACCAGCATTCCTTGCGATATCTAGTAACCACTAGTTACCACAGAAGCAAAGGAGCCTTCCATGAAAATCGCAGTTGCCGGCGCCTCGGGCCGGGCCGGGTCCGAAATTACCAAGGAACTGTCCCGCCGCGGCCATAGCGTCACCGCGATCGCGCGGAATCCCGAGAAGATTGCGGCGCTGCCGAACGTCAGGCCGACCAAGGGCGACGTGCTCGATCAGGCTGGTCTGAGCAAGCTGTGGGCCGGGCACGACGTTGCCGTGAGTTCCGTGCACTTCCTCGCCAGCGATCCACACAAACTGGTCGGCGCGGCCAAGGACTCGAAGGTGGGGCGCTACCTCGTCGTCGGCGGAGCCGGCAGTCTGGAGGTCGCTCCTGGCGTCAAGCTGGTCACAACTCCCGGTTTTCCGGCCCAATACAAGGCTGAGGCTGAGGCGGGTTCCGCCTTCCTCGATCTGTTGCGGCAGGAAAAGGACCTGAACTGGACCTTCATCTCGCCGTCGGCCCTGTTCATCGAGGGCGAACGGACGGCTAAGTTCCGGCTCGGGACGGATCAGCTTCTCGCAGATGCGAACGGCAAAAGCTGGATCACCTTCGCCGACTACGCCATCGCGCTCGCCGACGAGATCGAGCGTCCCGCCCACCTCAGGCAGCGCTTCACGGTCGGCTACTGAGTCTCGGCCGTCCCCGGGCCCTTGCGGATAAACCTTCCTGTGCAAGGGCTTGGGGGCGGGCCCCCAGATAGGAGGGAAATATTGTCTGTCACAGGACGCCGCTATATAAGCCCGGCTCAACGCACTCCGTTCCGTGTGCGAGTCGTTGCTTAGACAGATAGGCCGCCCTTGGAAAAGTTGAAAAATTACCGACCAACCGAAAAAGAGCCTTTCATGAACGACAGGCAGAAGGAGTACTTCCGTTTGAAGCTCCTGGCCTGGAAGGATGAGATCCTCAAAGAGTCCAAGCTCACCCTGCAAGCGTTGCAGGAGGAGAACGTGAACCACCCCGATCTCGCCGATCGGGCTTCGTCCGAAACCGACCGTGCCATCGAGCTCCGCGCCCGCGACCGCCAGCGCAAATTGATCGCCAAGATCGACGCCGCGCTCCAGCGCATCGAGGACAACACCTATGGCTATTGCGAGGAAACCGGCGAGCCTATCTCGTTGAAGCGGCTCGAGGCCCGGCCCATCGCGACGCTCTCGGTGGAGGCGCAGGAGCGCCACGAGAAGCGCGAGAAGGTCTATCGCGACGAATAAAGTCCGAGCCGCAGAGTTGCGGCTCTTTGTTTTTGTGGACGCAAAGCGCCGCCTCGCGCCGCGGTTGGCGTTGTGTGCTGTTTTTCAGCCGTCCGCCCCAAGCCCGCCGCCGCAATCGCGAAAACTGAATCGCGATCAATGGGCTAGACTCAACTCCTCCGAGCTCACGTGAGTTCAGATGAGAAACAGCATTCACCTCAAGTGCGAGAAGTTTTGCGAGTCGCATCAACGGGATCGACTCGAATGTTGAGGCGCCGGGCGAGCAACATCAAGCATCGCTGCACTCACGCGTTTCGCGTCATCTGCAGCAATGCTGCAGGATGAGCACCCCTCCATAAAGCCTCGCGCAACTCAAATTTTTCCTTAAACGCCGGCACGAGGCGGCAACTGTTCCGCGACGGGGTTGGCCTGCTCTTGCGGGTGGTCCGGCCTGGCTTGGTCGAGGCGGGACGCTGTACGGCCGCGCCCATGCTTGTCAGGCGGGGGCGGGGATGCTCCACTGCCACGCATGATCGCGTAGCGTGGGAGGCGGCGCCGATGGACAAAATTCTCCAAGCCGCAAAGGCGATCGCGCTCGCGCGCCGCAATCACGCGCCGCTCGCGGCGCTGGAGCGTCCTCCCGCCGACGAAGCCGAGGGCTATCAAGTCCAGCGTGCGCTCCACGATCTCCTGCTGCCGCATCTCGGGCCGCTGGTCGGCTACAAGATCGGCTGCACCAGCCAGGTGATGCAGGACTATATCGGCATCCCGCATCCCTGCGGCGGCGGGGTGTTCCAGAAGGGCGTGCATGAGAGCGGGGTGAAGCTCGCCGCCTCCGACTATGTCCGCGTCGGCGTCGAATGCGAAATCGCGGTCCGGCTGAAGCGCGACCTCGCGCCCGGCGAGGCGCCGTTCACGGCCGAATGGGTCGGCGAAGCCGTCGATGCCTATCATCCCGCGATCGAGATCGTCGACGACCGCTATGTGAAGTGGGAGACGATGGGCGCGCCCACGCTGATCGCGGACGATTTCTTCGCCGCCGGCTGCGTGCTGGGGCCGTCGGTTCCGCGCTCGTCCGTGCCGGACCTGAAGACAGTCAAGGGCCGCGCCATCGTGGGCGGCGAAGAGGTCAGCCACGGCACCGGCGCCGACGTGCTCGGCCACCCCCACAACGCCCTCGCCTGGCTCGCCAACCATCTCGCCGCCGAAGGCAAGGGGCTGCATGCGGGCCAGCTTGTGTTGACGGGCAGCCTCGTCAAGACGCTGTGGCTGAAGGCGGGCGACAAGGTGCGGATGGAGCTGGACGGGCTGGGGACGGTGGAGGCGGAGTTTACGTGATGGTGCAGCGGCACTCTCCATAGTCATTATAGTCATTCCCCGCGAAGGCGGGGAATCCAGTACGCCGCGTCACATGGATGCAACCACGGATGTCTCAGAGTACTGGATCGTCCGCCTTCGCGGACGATGACACTGGAGCGCGTGGCTAGGCTCGCGCTCATCATTATTCGTGGTCGCGGACCAATCGGCCAAATCGCTACCGCAAAATACATGCGGCCCTCGCCAGGGGAGCTAGCGAGGGCCGCGTCGTACATCGTCGTTCGCGCCTAGGTTCGCGAACACGATGTGGGAGCTTGGGAGAAGGCTAGAAGGGCAGCAGCACGTCCATGACTTGCTGGCCGTAGCGCGGCTGTTGCACGTCCATGATCTGGCCGCGGCCGCCATAGGCGATGCGGGCCTGGGCGATCTTGGTGGAATCGATGGTGTTGTCGCTCTGGATGTCCTCGGGGCGGACGATGCCGGCGACCACGAGCTCGCGGATCTCGTAATTGACGCGGATCTCCTGTTTGCCTTCGACCACGAGGTTGCCATTCGGCAGCACTTGCGTCACGACCGCGGCGACGTTGGTCTGCAAAGCTTCCTTGCGCTCGACGCTGCCTTTGCCCTCGCTGGATGCGGTGGAGTCGGCAGTCAGGATGCGGCCGGGCAAGATCTTGTTGGCCTGGGTGATCGTCTTGGCGCCGAGGAAGTCGCTGATCCCGGAATTTTCCGAGTTGGTGCGGCTGCGCTGGGTGTCGTTCTCGATGTTGGCCTTGTCGGTGATGTTGACGGCCACCGTCAGGAGGTCCCCGACCTGGTGGGCGCGTTGATCCTTGAAGAACGCGCGGCTGCCGCTGCGCCACAGCGAATTCGGATTGTAGGAGGCGACTTCCGGCTTCGGCATCGGCATCTGCACCGGCTTGTAGCCGGGCTGCGTCGTCGGATTGTCGATCGCCGACAGTTTCGGCTGCTCGCCGATCTGCGACAAGCGGTCGATCGAGGAGCAGCCGCTCGCGAGCGCACAGGTTGCGAGCAGCAAACCGGCGAGCGCGAGGCGACGAAGACGGGAAGCCGAACTGAAAGCGGACATGACTTACTCTGACTTGGCTTGAGCTTGCAGGAATTGAGCTGGCGGGATCTGGGTTTGCGAGATTTTGGTCTGCGAGGCCGGAGCAGGGGCAGCCGCGGCCGGCGTTTCGCGCTGGAGCGACGAGGTCTGCTCGACCGCAGGGGCCATCGGCACGGACTGGCTGGCGCCCTGGACCGTGACCTGGCCGCGGCCGGTGACGACGCCGGACAGCGTGCGCTTGGTCTGGATGTTGAGCACGCTGACGATGTCGCCTTCGGCTCCGCTCTCGACCGCCTTGCCGCGCGTGGTGAGGTAGAGGCCGGGCACCTGGTAAATGATGGTGACGTTCTGGTCGCGCTGCACGAATTCGGGCCGTGCCATGTCGGCAACCCGGATCGGCGTGCCCGCCCGCATCGGCCGGCGGAGCTGCATGCCAACCGCGCGGTCGCGCGAGGCGGGCTCGCCCGTAACCTCTGCTTTCGGCCGGCGCTCCAGAGCGACGTCGGAGGATTTCAGCATCTCGGTGCGCTCGATGTCCCGCGTCAGCACGGCGACCTCTACGGTCTCGATCGCGGTGCCAGTGAAGCGCAGCTTGGTCGGCGCCGGGTTGTTGTCGTTGCTGATCTCGAAGGTCAGGTCGAAACGGCCGCTGCGTGCGTCGTAACGCGTCGCGACCGGCTGGAGCGCGCCGCTGTTGGAGGCATCCAGCCGCATCTCGGAGATGCCGCGGTCGAGGGTGATGGTGATGTTGGCGGCATCGCCGAGGCCGAAGCGGCGCTCCAGCGCCGAGGCGACCGCGTTTTCGAGGTCCTTGTTGCCGAGCGTGCGGGCGAGGCGGGTGACCGCGACCTCCTTGATGTCGCCGGTCATTACGCCGATCACCTGCTTGGCCCGCAGCACGCTCAGGACCTGCGCGACCGGCAGCGCGCCGGTGGTGCCGAGATCGGGCGAGCGGTACACCGGGATCAGCGCGGCCGAGCCCGCATTGTCGATGAGATCGCCGACCCGCACCAGGTCGGAGGTGACGGTGACGCTGGCACGCAGCGTCGGCGCGGCAATGCCGTCGTCGGCGGCCTGCGCCGGCAGCGCCAACGCGACGAGGGCAGAGATGGTGGCGAGCGTGGTGCGGATCATCGTCATCACCTCAGCGGAACAGCGCCGTGGTCGATTGCATCATCTGGTCGGCGGCGCTGATGACTTTGGCGTTCATCTCGTAGGCGCGCTGGGCCGCGATCAGGTCACTCATCTCCGAGACGACGTCGACATTGGCCTGCTCCAGGCTGCCCTGCGTGAGCTTGCCGTAGCCTTCGGCGTTCGCGGTGCCGTCCTGCGGCGGGCCGGAGGAGGGCGTCTCGGTGAACTGGTTGTTGCCGACGGGCTGAAGGCCCGCCTTGTTGATGAAACGGGTCACGCCGATCTGGCCCTGGACGGCCGAGGTCGACGAACCCGGCAGGGTCACCGAGACCTGGCCCTGCTCGTTGACGGTGAGGCCGGAGGCGTTGTTCGGGATGGTGATGGTCGGCTGTACCGGGTTGCCCTGCGCGGTGACGATGCGGCCCTGATTGTCCATCTGGAAGGTGCCGTCGCGGGTGTACTGGAAGGTGCCGTCGGGCATCAGGATCTTGAAGAAGCCTTCGCCTGAGATCGCGAGGTCGAGATCGTTGCCAGTCTGCGACAGCGTGCCCTGCGTCATGCTGCGCGGCGTGCCGACGGTCTTGACGCCGCCGCCGATGTCGACGCCGACAGGCACGATGGTGCCTTGGTCCGAGGCCTGGGCGCCGACGCGGCGGACGTGCTCGTAGATCAGGTCCTGGAACGCCGCCGTCTGCTTCTTGAAGCCGGTGGTGCGCAGGTTGGCGATGTTATTGGAGATCACCTGAACGTTGAGTTCCTGTGCCGCCATTCCGGTCGCTGCGGTATGAAGCGCCTGCATGTCAGTTCTCCCTTAATCAGGCCGGAACGTCGGCGAGCTTCTCGATCGCCGACTTGTGCATGTCGCTCTGCTGCTGGAGCAGGCTGGCGATGGAGGTGTAGCTGCGCATCACCTCCACCATGCGGCTCATCTCGCCGACCGAGTTCACGTTCGACTTCTCGATGTAGCCCTGGCGCACGTTCGACCTGGCGTCGGCCTGCGGGGTCGCGGAGCCGACGTCATAGAGATTGGCGCCGAGCTTGGTCAGCCTGGCCGGATCGTCGAACGAGGCCATGCGGATCTTGCCGCGGATCGAGTCGGTCTTTGCCGTGCCCTCGAGCACGGTGACGGTGCCGTCGGGTGCGACGTTGATGTCGTGATCGGTCGGTTGGAAGGTGATCGGGCCGCCGGTGCCGAGCACGAGGTTGCCGTCGGAGGTGACGAGCTGGCCGGTGCTGTTGAGCGAGAACTTGCCATCGCGGGTGTAGCGCTCGCCGCCATTGGCCTGCACAGCGAAAAAGGCGTTACCGTCGATGGCCATGTCGAGCGGATTATTGGTCGGCTCCATCGGCCCCTGGCCGACGTCGCGGAAGGTGCCACGGTCCTGCACATAGGACACGCGGCGGTCGGAGCCGACGAAATTGTCCTCGCGTGCGTTCGAGTTGAGATACTCCTCGAACAGAGAATGGTCGGCCTTGAAGCCGTTGGTGTTGGCATTGGCGACGTTGTTGGCGATGACATCCATCTGCCGTTCCAACGTCATCTGCCGTGACAAGCCGATCAGAAGCGCGTTCTGCATCGGATCAATCTCCCCTGAGTGGGGCCCGCCGCGTCGCTCTCCCAAGCGTCTTGGCCAACCCCGTGAACGAGACCGTCAGGTTCTCCCAAACCGTTGGGTCTCGCTCCCTTCTGAGCGAAAGCCGTGCCAACTCGGAAAATATCGTTATTACAAATACTTGGCTGTTTATCGCGGGCGCCGAGGGGCGGCAGAAAGGGTCTGTTGACCATGTTTGCCCGGCAGAATTTTCCTAGCTGAGACCCAATCGAAAGATTCCGTTAACCATTATTACCGTAGCGTTTGCGTGCAAGAGGAGCGCATTGCGCTGGGGCATTCGTATCGCGTCATTGTCTGCCAGGGGGCTTCGCTCTTTCGATCCGACTTAGAGATGAGCGAGCCCGGCAACCATGGCAGAGAATGAAGCGGAAGGCGGTGCAGCCGCCGAAGGGGCAGAAGCCGCTGCGCCGAAGAACAAGCTCAAGCTCATCATCATGGCCATCGGCCTGCTCGCCATCCTCGGCGGCGGCGCGGCGACCTGGTTCTTCTTCTTTCGTCACGGCGACGATGAGCATCATGCCGAGGCGGCGGCGCCGCCGAAGCCGCCGGCTTTTGTCGACGTGCCCGACATCATGGTCAACCTCGCCGGCACGCCCGGGGAGCGCGTGCAATATCTGCGGCTGAAGATCGTGCTGGAGCTGAAGGAAGAGAAGCAGATCGAGGCGATCAAGCCGACGATGCCGCGCGTCACCGACATCTTCCAGACCTATGTGCGGGAACTGCGCCCATCCGACCTCAACGGCTCCGCGGGCGTCTTTCGCCTCAAGGAAGAGCTGACCAAGCGCGTCAATGCCGCGGTCGCGCCGATCCAGGTCGGCGCGGTGCTGTTCAAGGAAGTCGTGATCCAGTGAACAGGGTGGACTAGGGATCATGGCGGGCAACGACCAGGTCGATCAGGATGCAATTGCCGCCCAATGGGAGGCCTCGCTTGATTCCGAGGATCCCGCTGAGGCCGCGAAGGCTGCTTCCGAGAATGAATTGTCCGAGACCATGGCCCTGCAATGGGCGGCCATGGTCGAGGACGGCAGCCGCGATCTCGGCAGCGGCAAGAACTCCGGCGAGCGCGTGCTGTCGCAGGAGGAGATCGACAATCTCCTCGGTTTCACCGTCGGCGACGTCACCCTCGACGATCATTCCGGCATTCGCGCGATCATCGATTCGGCGATGGTCTCCTACGAGCGTCTGCCGATGCTCGAAATCGTCTTCGACCGCCTGGTGCGGCTGATGACGACCAGCTTGCGCAATTTCACCTCCGACAACGTCGAAGTTTCGCTCGACCGCATCACCTCGGTGCGCTTCGGCGACTACATGAACTCGATCCCGCTGCCGGCCGTCCTCACCGTCTTCAAGGCCGAGGAGTGGGAAAACTTCGGCATGGCGACGGTCGATTCCAACCTGATCTACTCGATGATCGACGTGCTGCTCGGCGGCCGCCGCGGCACCAGCCAGCTTCGCATCGAGGGCCGGCCCTACACCACGATCGAGACCGAGCTGGTCAAGCGCCTGGTCGAGGTGGTCCTGGCCGATGCCGAGCAGGCGTTCCGGCCGCTGTCGCCGGTGACCTTCACGATCGACCGGCTCGAGACCAATCCGCGTTTCGCCGCGATCAGCCGTCCTGCCAACGCCGCGATCCTGGTGCGCCTGCGCATCGACATGGAAGACCGCGGCGGCAACATCGAACTCCTGTTGCCCTATGCGACCATCGAACCGATCCGGGGCGTCCTGCTCCAGATGTTCATGGGCGAAAAGTTCGGCCGCGATCAGATCTGGGAAGGCCATTTCGCCACCGAGATCGGGCAGGCCGAGATCTCCGTCGACGCGGTGCTCTACGAGGCCGACATTCCGCTCAAGCAGCTGATGCGGCTGAAGGTCGGCGACACGTTGCCGCTCGAAATGCGGGCGGATGCCAACGTCACCGTGCGCTGCGGCGACGTCACCCTTACCGAAGGACGCATGGGCCGGGTCGGCGACCGCGTCGCGATACGGGTGACGAAACCCCTGCGCAAGCCAAGTACGACACTTGCGATGTTCGAGAAAGTGGACGAGCAGAACAAGATGATGGAGGCCCCATGAACCACTCCCTGGGAATGGCGATCGAGACGCTGGTGGCTATCCTGCTGATGCTCACGATCGGTTACTGTATCCTGCTCAACAAGCGGCTGATGCGGCTGAAGGCGGACGAGCACTCGCTGAAGGCGGTCATCGCCGAGCTGATCACCGCGACCGAGATCGCCGAGCGCGCGATCGGCGGGCTGAAGCTCGCCGTCCGCGACGTCAACGAGAATCTCGGCAGCCAGCTCGCCGCCGCCACCCAGATGTCGGACCAGCTCTACAAGCAGCTGGGGGAAGCCGACAACGTGGTGCGGCGTCTCTCCAAGATCGCGATCGCCGCGCGACCGGTCACGAATCCGGAAATGGCTGCCGCGCCCGCGGCCAGGCCCTCGGCGGCGAAGGCGGTTGCGGCTGCGGCCGAAGCATTCTCCGAGCGCCGAAGGTCCAACGGTCTGGCTGCATAAAGTCAAGGTATGAAGTCCTTTCGTAACATCCGCGTCATTCCCGTCGTCCTGGTTGCGGTCGCAGGTCTCGCCATGCTGAAGGTCGCGGGCCTCGCGATCAACGGCGGCTATGTCTTCGACTACAAGCCGAATTCGGCGAAGAAGTCGTGGGCACAGGAGAACCTGAATTTCCCGACCGGGCGGGAAGACCCCGACATCACGGGATCGACGCATGGTGCGCCGAAGGAGGCGCCCAAGCCGGCCGCGCCCGAGACCAAGCCCGAGGGCACCGTGGTCAAGGTCGAGGAGTCCCAACCGCAGGTCTCGGCCTCGGAGCGCGCGATCCTGGAGCGGCTGCAGTCGCGCCGCCAGGAGATCGAGGCCCGCCAGCGCGAGATCGACATCCGCGAGAGCCTGTTGAAGTCGGCCGAGAAGCGCATCGAGAACAAGGTCGAGGAGATGAAGGCGGTGGAATCCCGCATCTCCACCACCCAGGCCGAGCAGAAGGCCGCCGAAGCCCAGCGCATGAAGGGCCTCGTGACCATGTATGAAGGCATGAAGCCCAAGGACGCTGCGCGGGTGTTCGACCGGCTGGAGATGGGCGTGCTAATCGAGATCGCCTCGCAAATCGCCCCGCGAAAGATGTCGGACATCCTCGGCCTGATGTCGTCCGAGGCCGCCGAGCGGCTGACGGTCGAGATGGCGCGGCGTGCCAATGGCGGCGGAGACCAGTCCGCCTCGGCCGGAGATCTCCCGAAGATCGATGGCAAGCCGACGCAAAAGCCGAATTGAGGGCTCATACTTAAGAAGTCCTTAATTGCCAAAATCTACAGTTCACGGAACGGGCCGGCGCCAGTGCCGGCATGGACGGTCGAACCGGAAGAAATGCCGCCAATGGCGCGAGAGGCTGCCGCTGGATTGTTGTCGCGAGCCCGCGCCATGGCGCGAGGACTGTCGCGCCATGTCCGCAAGGCGCCCGTGCTGGCAGCCTGCCTTCTGATCGGCCTCAGCGCGGCTGCCCGTGCCGCCGACCCGATCCGCGGCGAGGCGACTTTCGCGGCCGGCGGCGGCTTTGCCCGTCTCGTGATCAAGCTCGGCGAGGATGTTCCCTCCGAGGTGACGACCGCGGGCTCGATCCTCATCATCCGTTTCGATCGCCCCGTCGACGTTCCCGTCGACCGCGTTCCGGAGGGCGCGCCCGACTACGTCAACTCCGCCCGGCGCGATCCCGACGGCGGTGCGATCCGGTTGTCGCTGGCGCGGCGTGTCACCGTCAACACCATGAATGCAGGTGAGCGCACCTTCGTCGACCTGCTGCCGGAGGGCTGGAAGGGACCGCCGCCGAGCCTGCCCATGGACGTCGTCAAGGAGCTCGCCGAACGGGCGCGCGTCGCCGAGCGGGCGCTGCGCGCCCAGCGTGCCGCGGCCGAGAGCAAAAAGCGTCCGACGATCCGCGTGCGTGCCTCGGTGCAACCGACCTTCGTGCGTTTCGTGTTCGAAATGCCCGACGGCGTCGGGGTCTCCTCCGTGCTCAACGAACAGAAGCTCACGCTGGCCTTTAACGCCAACCTCAATTTCGATCTTGCCGATGCCGTCGTGGCGGCGCCGCCGAACGTGGCCTCGATCAAGCAGAGGGCCGACATTGACCAGACCGCGGTCGAGATATCGCTGATCGGCGATTCCGACGTGCACTCCTTCCGCGACGAGAAGAATTACGTCGTCGACATCGCCTTCCAGCCGGACAAGGGCAAGACGCCCGAGGCGCCGATCGCGCAGGCCAAGCCGGCCGGTCACGGACCGGCACCGGCTGCTGAAAAGCCGGCGGCCGAGAAGAAAGACGCCCATCGCGAGATCATCCCGCCGACGTCCGAGACGATCGCGCGCGAAGCCAAGATCGACGTCAAGCCGGAATCCCTCGTTGCAGCGCCGCCTGCGGAAGCTCCGAAACCAGCACCGGCACCGGTTGCGGCCGCGCCCGAAGCTGCGCACGCTGCCGAAGCGCCCAAGCCTGCGGCGCCTGTCGCGGAAACTGCGGTTGCGCCCGCCAAGCCGGAGGCGTCTGCGGTCACCGAGGCTCCCAAGGAGGTCGTGAAGGAGCCGGCCAAGGAAACGATCAAGGACACGATCAACGAAGCGACCAAGGAAACGACCAAGGCTGCCGAGGCTCCGGCCGCGCCGCAGCCTGCCGCGGCCAGCGTCGATGCGCGCCGCGACAGCGACGGTCTGCGCGTGACGTTCCCGCTTCAGGTCGCAACGCCTGCGGCAGCGTTCCGCCGCGGCGATACGATCTGGCTGGTGTTCGATACGCCAAAACCGATCGACGTCGAGCCGATCCGCGCCAGGGGCGGGGCGATGATCGGCGAGGTCAGCCGCATCCCGCTCAAGAAGGGGCAGGCCGTTCGCATTCGCCTCACCCGGCCGCTGGTCTACTCGCTGTCGACCGAGGAGGTCGGCAAGGAGACGAACTGGCTGCTGACGCTCGCCGACAAGATCCAGGCGACGCCGCTGCCGCTGATGATGTCGCGCAACATCACCGATCCCGCGCTCGCCAACATCGCCATTCCCTTCGCCAATCCGGGCCTTCTGCACAAGCTGACCGATCCCGACGCCGGCGACACGCTCTATATCGTCACCGCGCAGCGGCCGGTCCGCGGCTTCATCAAGCGCCAGGACCTCGTCGATCTCTCGCTGCTGGAATCCGCGCACGGTATTGCGATCCGGCCAAACTCCGACGAGATCGGGGTTGAGGTCGGGGCCGACAAGGTCATTCTCGGCAAGAAGGGCGGCTTGACGCTGTCGCCGGTCGACATCTCCGCCGAGCGGGCGCCGACCGCGGTGCGGCCGATCTTCAGTCCAGAAAATTGGCGCAAGGGCCAGTCGGAGAATTTCATCACGCGCCAGGGCGATCTGATCACGGCGATCGCGGCCGTCGAACCGGCGATGCGCTCGCTGCCGCGGCTCGACCTCGCGCAGTTCTACATGTCACGTGCCATGTATCACGAGGCCAAGGCCGTCACCGACCTGATGCTGAGCGATCCCCTCAACAAGGAGGAGAGCGGCGCGCTGATCATGCATGCGATCGCAAGCATCCTGATCGGCCGGCCGGCGCAGGGCCTGAAGGACCTTGCCAATCCCGTGATCGGCAACAGCCACGACTCCCAGCTCTGGAAGGCGCTCGCCTATGCACGCCAGGGCAAATGGGCCGATGCGCGCGAGAAATTCAAGAACGTCGAATTCGCCATCGCCTCGCTGCCGCTGGACATCCAGCGCATCGTGACGATGGATGCGATGCGCGCCTCGCTCGAGGTCAAGGACTATGCCGGTGCCTCCAAGCGCCGCGGCGAGATCGAGGTGGTCGGCGTGCCGCCCGAGACGGCGCCCGCCTTTGCGGTGCTGCGCGGCCGGCTCGCCGAGGCGCTCGGTCACGACAAGGATGCGCTCGACGACTACAAGATCGCGGTCGCCTCGAACGACCGTCAGGCCGCGGCAGAGGCCAAGCAGCTCGAGGTCGCGCTGCGACAGAAGCGCGACGAGATCAGCAAGGAAGAGGCGCTGGGCGAGCTCGAAACGCTGTCGATGACCTGGCGCGGCGACGCGATCGAGGTCAAGACGCTCCAGCTGCTGTCGCGGATGTACTCGGAGAACGGGCGCTACCGTGACGCGCTCACCGCGGCACGCACGGCGACCAAACTTCAACCGAATGCCGAGGCCTCGCGCCTGGCGCAGGATCTCGCCTCCGACCTGTTCACGCAGATATTCCTGGGGCCGAAAGGCGACGAGTTGCCGCCGATCGAGGCGCTCGCGATGTTCTACGAGTTCCGCGAGCTGACGCCGATCGGCCGGCGCGGCGACGAACTGATCCGCCGCCTGGCCGACCGTCTGGCCTCGATCGATCTGCTCGACCAGGCTGCCGAGCTCTTGCAATACCAGGTCGACCACCGGCTCGAAGGCGCTGCGCGCGCGCAGGTCGCCGCGCGGCTTTCGATGATCTATCTTGCCAACCGCAAGCCCGACATGGCGATTTCGGCGCTGCGCGCGAGCCGCATCAGCGATCTCTCGGGCGAGCTGCGGCAGCAGCGCCTGCTGCTGGAGGCGCGTGCGCAGAGCGACGTCGGCCGCCATGATCTCGCGCTCGACATCGTCTCCAACGTCTCGGGGCGAGAGGTGCTCCGACTGCGCTCCGACATCTTCTGGGCGGCGCGGCGCTGGCGTGAATCCGCCGAGCAGCTCGAACTCTATTACGGCGAGCGTTTCCGCGACTTCAAGCCGCTCAATTCGGTGGAGAAGAGCGACGTCATCCGCGCCGCGGTCGGCTATGCGCTGGCCGACGACTCGATCGGCCTGTCGCGCTTCCGCGAGAAATACGCGCCGCTGATGAGCGAGAGCGCCGACCGGCTCGCCTTCGACATCGCGAGCAAGCCGGCCGGAGCCTCCAGCGCCGAATTTGCCGAGATCGCCAAGTTGGCTGCCAGCGTCGACACGCTCGACGGCTTCCTGCGCGAGATGAAGCAGCGCTTCCCCGACGCCACCGCCCGCGCGCCGGCAGCCCCCCAGGCCAAGGACGAAGCCGAGCATACCGGCTCACTGCCGAAGATCCCCGCCGTGCGGCAGATCAAGATGACGCGGTAGGGTGCCGCGCGAACGCCCTTCCGGCCGCTAGCCCCCGTAGCTCTGCACCAGACTCCCCGCTACCAGCGACCAGCCGTCGACCAGCACGAAGAAGATCAGCTTGAACGGCAGCGAGATCGTCGCGGGCGGCAGCATCATCATGCCCATCGACATCAGCACGGATGCGACGACGAGATCGATGATCAGGAACGGCAGGAACAGGAGGAAGCCGATCTCGAAGGCGCGCTTCAGCTCGGAGATCATGAAGGCGGGGACGAGGATGCGCAGGCCGAGTTCGTCGGGTGTGGTCGGCGGCGGCTCGCCCGAGAGATCAAGGAACAGCTTCAGGTCCTTCTCGCGCACGTTCTTCTGCATGAAGCCGCGCAGGGGCACCGAGGCCCGCTGGAGCGCGTCCTCGACGCCGAGCTGGTTGGCGACGAGTGGGCGAATGCCGTCGTCGTAGGATTTTTGCAGGACGGGGCCCATCACGAAGAAGGTGAGGAACATCGCCAGCGCGATGATCACCGAGTTCGGCGGCGCGGTCGCGGTGCCCATCGCTGTGCGCAACAGCGACAGCACGACCACGATGCGCGTGAACGACGTCATCATGATCAGGATCGACGGCGCGATCGACAGCACCGTGAGCAGCGCGATGAGCTGGATCGCGCGCTCGGTGACGCCGCCGCCCTGGCTGCCGAGATTGATGCTGATGTCCTGCGCATGCGCAGGGCTTGCGAGCGAGGCCGCGCCGATCAGGACAGAAAGAAGAAGAACTCTACGCGGGAGGGCCGGCAGCCTCACGAAGGTGGCTTTGGACGGCCGAGCAGGGAGGCCATCTCGTCTTCGAGGTTCTCGAAGCTGGTCTTTTCTGTGGCCGGTTTCGCTGGCGCGGCCGGTGCGGCGGGCGGTTCGGCGCGTGCCGCGCGCGGCGCAGGTGCCTCGGGCGCAACCGGAGGCGCGACCGTCTCGCCGGCCGGACGGCGCAGCGCGGCTTCGAGCCGCTGCGCCATTTCGGCGAGATTCTGCTCGGCGCTCGAGGGCGCCGCAGGGGCCGGGGCCGGCGGCGGAACGGGCGGAGCCTGCGGGATCGGCGGAGGCGGCGCGGCTGCACGCTCGGCGCGCACCGGCGGCACCTTCACCGGCTCGCTGTGGCGGGACGGACGCGGCATCAAGGGTGGTTCGCTGCGGGCAACGCGCGGCGGCGCCGGCTCGGGACGCGGCTCGCGTTCCGGGCGCGGTGCGATCGGCTCGGGCGTAAAGCCGGCGAGGGGATCGCTGCGGCGCTCGGCCAGAGCGGGCGCTGGCCGGCGCACTTCGTCGGCAAATGACGGCCGCGAGGGCCGCGGCGGCGGCTCCGGCATTTGCGGCTCGGGATGATCGAGCAGTTCGGGTCGCGGCGCTTCGTCGGCCCAGCCGCTGGTGTCGGGCATGGGCGCAAGACGCGGCGGTTCGGCGGCATTGGAACGCTGCGGCAGCTGGTCGCGGCCGGGCGCGGCGCGCACGATGTTCGGTTCGACGACGATGTCGGTGGGGCCACCGATCATCAGGAGATGCTCGACATTGTCGCGCCGGACCAGCACCAGGCGCCGGCGGCCGTCCACCGCGGCGGCATCGATCACGGCGAGCCGGGGCATCCTGCCGCGCTGGGTGTTGGCACCGAGCCGGCTGCTGGCGAATCGGCGAACCAGCCATGCAGCGACGCCAATCAACGCCAGAACGACGATGAACGCGACGATGAAGGTGATAGGGCTGCCTTGCATACTTGTCCCCGACAAATGGCGCTTTTCTCGTGCCCGTGGTCAGTTGCGCCGACCACTGGCGCGGGATGCCCCAAACTGCGATTTCTTAATGTCCCACGGCAGATTTTGCCGTCCCCAGCTCTTAATAACCTATGAATCGCCCGATCCAAAACGACTTCTTGGCCTGTGCACGGGCCGCCAAACGGTTGGGTTAATGCCGCTTTTCGGACCATAGAATCACGGGGGCAACGACTTGTCCCGGCAGGGGACATGCGCCTGCGCCACCTTTAACCACCCGTTAACCATACACGCGGCAAATTCTGCCTAGCTTCGGACACAGGTCCGGGGGCGGAAGGAGCCGCAACGATGTCCATCAACGACCTCCCGGTGCTGTCGGCGCTTCGCACCAAGATGCAATGGCACCAGGAACGCCAGCGCGTCCTGTCCGAGAACGTCTCCAACTCCGATACGCCCAATTTCCGGCCGCGCGATCTGGTCGAGCCGAAGTTCGACAAGACCGGCGCGGTCACCGGCTCGATGGGCCCCCTGGCCCTCGCCCGCACCAGCGGCTCCCACATGACGCCATCCGGCTCGCCCTCGGGCTTCGACCAGAACAGGAATGCGGGCTTCGAGACCCGCCCCGCGGGCAACGCCGTCAATCTCGAGGAGGAGATGATGAAGTCCTCGAGCAACCAGATGGACTATGCGGCGGCGACCTCGCTGTACTCGAAGAGCCTGCATCTGCTCAAGACCGCGATCGGCAAGGGCTAGAGGAGGTAAACCATGGCAAATGACAGCAGCGACTTTGCTCGCTCGATGGCGATCGCGACCTCCGGCCTGCGGGCGCAGGCCGGGCGGATGCGGGTGATCTCGGAGAATATCGCGAACGCGGATTCGACGTCGCAGACCGCCGGCGGCGACCCCTACCGCCGCAAGGTGCCGACCTTCTCCTCCGCGCTCGACCGTACGCTCGATGCGCAGGTCGTCACGCTCGGCAAGATCCGGCCCGACCAGTCCAACTTCCGCGTCAAGTACGAGCCGAACAATCCGGCGGCGGATGCCACCGGCAACGTCAAATATCCCAACGTGAACTCGGTGGTCGAGATGACCGACATGCGCGACGCGCAGCGGTCCTACGAGGCCAACGTCAACATCATCAGTGCGACGCGCCGGATGATCCAGCGCACGCTCGACATTCTCAAATCCTGAACGGGACACCTTAAGCCATGGCATCACCGACAATCGCAGCCAATGCCTATGCCAACCTTGCCCGCGTGCTGGAGAACAGCGGCGCCAGCAAGGGCACCGAGGCGACCGGGCAATCATTTGCTTCGCTCCTGAAAGACGCCGTCGGCAGCGTCATGGAGTCCGGCCGCAAGTCCGATGCGCAGACGGTGGCGATGGCCGCCGGCAAGGCCAACGTGATGGACGTGGTGACGGCGGTCGCAGACACCGACGTCGCCGTGTCCACGCTGGTGTCGGTGCGCGACCGCGTCATCGCGGCCTATGAAGACATCATGAAGATGCCGATCTGATTTCGGCGCCCGATCGTCATTGCGAGCGCAGCGAAGCAATCCAGAACCTTTCCGCGGCGGCAGTCTGGATTGCTTCGCTGCGCTCGCAATGACGGGGATAGGTCTTCACCTCGCTCGCAGGAGCGATGGGGAGGTGAGAATGAAAAGGAACTTTGTAATGACCGGACCTGAAACCCTCGACGTCGCGCGCGATGCGATCTGGACCATCGTGATCGTGTCATCGCCGCTGATGGTGGTGGGGCTCGTGGTCGGCGTCATCGTGTCGCTGTTCCAGGCGCTGACGCAGATCCAGGAGCAGACGCTGATCTACGTGCCGAAGATCCTGGCCATATTCGCCACCATGCTGCTGGCGTTGCCGTTCATGGCCGACGCGCTCCATTCCCACATGCTGCGGATATCATCGCGAATCATCGGCGGCTGAGGCAGAATGCGGGCGCTATGCGCATCGACGTCTCGCTGCTGCCGGCGCTCGCCGCAGCCTTCATGCTCGCTTTCGCTCGGGTCGGCGCGATGGTGATGCTGTTGCCGGGGCTCGGCGAGTCCAACATCCCGACGCGGATCAAACTGTCGATCGCGCTGCTGCTCACGCTCATCATCCTGCCCCTGCACCGCAACGCCTATCACGTCGACATGGGTTCGATCGCTCCGCTGCTGGTGCTGATGCTGCATGAGATCGCGATCGGCATCGTGCTGGGAGCGACCGCGCGCGTGACGCTGTCGGCGCTTCAGGTCGCCGGTGCCGTGATCGCGCAGCAGATGGGTCTGGGATTCGTCACTTCGGTCGATCCGACCCAGGGCCAACAGGGCGTGCTGGTCGGCAATTTCCTGACCATGCTCGGCGTGACACTGCTGTTCGCGACCGACAGTCATCATCTGGTGATCGCCGCGCTCAACGACAGCTATACGATCTTCTCGCCGGGCGAGACCGTGTCGAGCGGCGACGTCGCCTCGCTCGCGACGCGGGCGTTCGCCGCGGCGTTCCGGCTCGGCTTGCAGCTTTCGGGCCCGTTCCTGGTATTCGGCCTCGTCTTCAACATCGGGCTCGGCGTGCTGGCGCGGCTGATGCCGCAGATGCAGGTCTATTTCGTCGGCGTGCCGCTGTCGATCTTCGTGGGCTTTCTGGTGCTCGGCGTGGTGATCTCGGCGATGATGGGCACATATCTCGATTACTTCATCGGTGTCATGCACCAGATGATGCCGCTCAAGTGAAGGTGATCGATGGCTGAAGACAACGATCCCGAGAGTCAAACAGAAGACCCGACGCAAAAACGTCTGGACGATGCCCTCGAACGCGGCGACGTCGCCAAGAGCCAGGAGATCAACACCTGGTTCGTGATCGCGGGCGGCACGCTCGTGGTCTCGACCTTCTCGGGCTCGATCGGCGGCGGGCTGGTGACGCCAATGCGCGGTCTGCTCGCCAATTCCTGGATGATCAAAACCGACGGAAAGGCTCTGCTCGCGCTGATGCAGCAGCTCGAATTCGCGTTGCTTGCGGCGCTTGGCGTGCCGCTGCTGATGCTGGCGCTGGCGGCGATTGCCGGCAACATGCTTCAGCATCGCCTGGTGTGGTCGGCCGAATCCCTGAAGCCAAAATTCAGCAAGATCTCGCCCGGCGCCGGTTTCAAGCGCATCTTCGGCAAGCAGGCGGCGGCGAACTTTCTGAAGGGTATCGGCAAGCTGGTCGCGGTCGGCGTGGTCATGACCGTGATCCTGTGGCCGGAGCGGCACCGGATGGAGGCGATGGTCAGGCTTGATCCCGCAGCCATGCTCGGCGCGGCCACCAGCATGACCATCCATCTGCTCGGCGCGGTGGTCGCAGCGCTCGCGATCGTCGCCATTGCCGACTATTTCTTCCAGTACCGAAGCTGGTTCCAGCGGCAGAAGATGTCGCTTCAGGAGATCAAGGAAGAGTACAAGCAGTCCGAGGGCGACCCCCACATCAAGGGCAAGATCAGGCAACTGCGTCAGCAGCGCGCCAAGAAGCGCATGATGGCGGCGGTTCCCAAGGCCTCCGTGATCATCACCAACCCGACCCACTATTCGGTGGCGCTGTCCTATGAGCGCGGCATGCAGGCACCGATCTGCGTCGCCAAGGGCGTCGACAATCTCGCCTTCAAGATCCGGGAAATCGCGCGCGAGCACGACATCCCCATCGTCGAGAACGTGCCGCTGGCCCGCGCACTCTACGCCACCGTCGAGATCGACGAGGAAATCCCCACTGAGCACTACCACGCGGTCGCCGAAGTTATCGGCTACGTCATGCGGCTGAAGCGCGGATTCGGCGCCGGACGTCAATAAAGCTCCCGAAAAATACCGGAAATGGCTGTAATCTGGGAATCAGCGTACCTTTCACCCTTGCTGCCCTTGCGCCTGCGGGTCCGATTCAGGCAGGGAGGACCCGGCGCGCCCCGTAGCGCGTTGATTCTCTGCCGACAGGCTGCGCCGGCTTGATATGACTGCCGAGACCGACCACGACCTCACGCGAGAGCCCATTGCGGCGCACGAACCGTCGCCGCGCTCGGGCAGCATCGCGCTTGTGCTGCTGGTGGCCGCCGGCCTCGTCGCCGTCGCCGTCGGGCTGATGACGCTCGGGCGCGCGCAGGCGCAGCCCTATATTCTCGGCATCCTCGCCGTGCTGGCGATGGTCGGCCTGTTCAACCTGTTCGCCTTTGCCGCGGGCATCATCCGCTTCGTCGACCGCAATCTCGACGATCCGGTAATGGGGCGGATCGCCGACCATGCCTTCGATGGGCTCGCGGTGACCGATCCGCGCGGCCACGTAGTCTATTCCAACGCCGCCTATCTGACCCTGACCGGCGCCACCGGCCCGCAGGAGGTGCGCCCGGTCGAGCGCGTCTTCATCGGCAATCCCGATGTCTCCGAGGCGGTGTTCCGCCTGCTGAAAGCCGCGCGTGAGGGCAAACGCCAGCAGGAAGAGGTGCGCATTTCCGGTCATGACGGCAGCCAGGGGCGCTGGCTGCGCATGCGGGTGCGCCCGCTCGGCACCGGCAAGCGCGAAGCGAAATATGCGGTGTGGTCGATCGCCGACATCACCCGCGACCGCGAGCGCCAGGAGGACGTGTTCCAGGAACTCCAGCATGCGATCGAATATCTCGATCACGCGCCCTGCGGCTTCTTCTCGGTCAATCCGGCCGGCGAGCTCGTCTATGTCAACGCGACGCTCGCGAACTGGCTCGACTACGACCTCGCCGAGATCGGCTCCGGCGGCCTGAAGCTGACCGATATCGTCTCCGGCGATGGTACATCGCTGCTGACCTCGATCGTGGCGGTGCCGGGCGAGGTGAAGACGGAAGTCTTCGACATCGACCTGCGCATGCGCACCGGCAAGACCATGCCGGTGCGGCTCTATCACAAGCTCGCCTTCGGCGCCGACGGCGCGCCGGGGCCGTCGCGCACGCTGGTCATCAGCCGCGCCCGCGACGAGCGCAGCGATCCCGACCGCGCCGCCGAAGTGCGCTTCATGCGCTTCTTCGACCACACGCCGATGGCAATTGCGACCGTCGACCGCGGCGGCAACGTCGTGCGCGCCAATGCCCGCTACGCCAAGCTCGGGCAGGCCCTCGGGCTCGACAGCGCCAGCAAATCGATCTTCCGCGCGGTCAATTCGCGCGACCGGCACCTGCTGATCGCGGCCATCAACCAGGCCGCCGAAGGCCGCGGCGACGTTGCGCCGGTCGAGGTGGCGCTCGAGGGCACGAAAGAGCGCTGGGGGCAGTTCTTCGTCACGCCGGTCGACGAGGCCGAGCACGATACTGAAGCCGCCATCGTCCACATGCTCGAGACCACCGAGCGGCGCGCGCTGGAGAACCAGATCAACCAGTCGCAGAAGATGGAGACGGTCGGCCAGCTAGCCGGCGGCATCGCCCACGACTTCAACAACGTGCTGTCCGCCATCATGATGGCGAACGACTTCCTGCTGAACGCGCATAAGCCGACCGATCCGTCGTTCCAGGACATCATGCAGATCAAGCAGAACGCGACGCGCGCCGCGACTCTGGTGCGGCAGCTGCTCGCGTTCTCGCGGCGGCAGACCCTGCGGCCGCAGGTGCTCGATCTCGGCGATGCGCTGAGCGACCTTGCCATGCTGCTGCGGCGGTTGATCGGCGAGAAGGTCAAGCAGGAGACCATCCACGGCCGCGACCTCTGGCCGGTCAAGGTCGATGTCTCCCAGTTCGAGCAGGTGATCGTCAATCTCGCGGTCAACGCGCGCGATGCGATGCCGGACGGCGGCAAGCTGATCATCCGCACCGCCAATGTCAGCGCTGAACAAGCGGCCAAGCTCGCCTACAAGGGCATGCCGGCCGCGGATTATGTCCGCATCGAGGTGGCCGACACCGGCACCGGCATTCCCGCCGACATCCGCGACAAGATCTTCGAGCCGTTCTTCTCGACCAAGGAAGTGGGCAAGGGCACCGGTCTCGGGCTTTCCACCGTCTACGGCATCGTCAAGCAGACCGGCGGCTTCATCTATGTCGATTCCGAGCCGGGGCAGGGCACCTCGTTCAACATCTTCCTGCCGCGGCACCATGCCGAGCCGGACGCGCAGCTCGAGCAGCCCGCGGCGGTTGGCTCACCCAATGGCGCGAAGGAAACCGCGCCCGCGGCGGAGGCCAAGCCGCGCACCGATCTCACCGGACAAGGCACTATCCTTCTGGTCGAGGACGAAGAGGGCCTGCGCGCACTCAACGCGCGCGGCCTGCGCTCGCGCGGCTATACCGTGGTCGAGGCCGAGAACGGCGTCGAGGCCATGGAGGTGCTCGAGGAGCACAGCGGTGGCATCGATCTCGTCGTCTCCGACGTCGTGATGCCGGAGATGGACGGTCCGACGCTTCTGAAGGCGATGCGGGAGAAGAACCCCGAGATCAAGTTCATCTTCGTCTCCGGCTATGCCGAGGACGCCTTCGAGAAGAGCCTGCCCGAAGGCCAGCAGTTCGACTTCCTGCCGAAGCCGTTCACGCTCAGCCAGCTTGTGGCGGCGGTGAAGGAGACGATGGCGAAGGCGGGGTAACCGGCTCCGTCAACGCGCCGGTAGCGGGCGACCGCGGTTCCACGCGCTTTGCCGTCAAAACCCTCGCCAAATATGGGCTTTTGCCACATCCCCGCGACTGAGGGCCGCAGTCACAAGTTCCGAAACCGGCTTCCCTTTTCGGGAAGGCTGACCATCTTAGGGTCACGTCCCCATGCCGGGGACTTGGGAAAAGCACATGAATTTCTCGCAACGTAGCCGCAGTCTCTTCAAGACGATTGCCGTCGTACTGGCGCTCGGGCTGCCGACTGCGGTGGTGATCTCGTCGGCCGACGCCCGCGTCGGTGGCGGCATGTCGTCGGGTTCGCGCGGCTCGCGGACTTACTCGGCCCCGCCGTCGACCACGACCGCGCCGGGCTCGACGTCGCAGTTCAACCGCACCTACACCCAGCCGGGCGCAGGCATGAACTCGGCCGCAGCTGCGCCCCCGCGCGGCGGCCTGTTCGGCCGCGGCGGCGGCTTCCTGGGCGGCCTCGCGGCCGGTTTCCTCGGCGCGGGCCTTCTGGGCATGCTGTTCGGTGGCGGCCTGTTCGGCGGCCTCGGCGGCCTGTCCTCGATCCTGGGCCTGATCATCCAGATCGTGCTGGTGGTGGTCGTGGTGCGGCTGGCGATGTCGTGGTGGCAGCGCCGCCACACGCCGCAGGCGGCTTATGCCAACGCTGATGCCAGTGCCGGTGCCGATCCGGGACCGCAGACGAACTATCGCAGCGCTCTCGGTGGTTTCGGCTTCGGCGCCAACAACGCGCCGCTCGAGATCAAGCCCGACGACTATGAGGCGTTCGAGCGCCTGCTTGGCGATGTCCAGGCCGCCTGGTCGAACGAGGACGTGGCCAAGCTGCACACGCTCGCGACGCCGGAGATGGTCTCCTATTTCGAGCAGGACCTCGCCCAGAACCGCGCGCGCAACGCCGTCAACAAGGTGACCAACGTCAAATTGTTGCAGGGCGACCTCGCGGAAGCCTGGCGCGAAGGCGAGACCGAGTATGCGACGGTGGCGCTGCGCTTCGCGCTCACCGACAAGACGGTCGACCGCAACACCGGCGCGCTCGTCGCGGGCAGCGAACAACCGGGCGAAGCCACCGAAGTCTGGACCTTTGCCCGGCGGCCGGGCGCCGGCTGGGAACTGTCGGCGATCCAGCAGACCAACTGATCGCGCGTGAGGTAACAAATGAGGGCGTCGTGCTTCGGCATGGCGCCCTTTTTGTTGTGGGCGCCTTGGAGCTCGGAATAACAGGGCGTGCTTTGGGTTGAAGTCAGGCAGCCAACGACAAAATACAATCGGAGGAAGAGATGACCCGTTTCGACGGACCCGTGAAATCCCCGGCTCTTATTCTTGCCGCTGCCGCCTTTGCCTTGTTTGCCGCGCCATCCGCGCAGGCGCAGTCAGCCGACATGACCTTCTTCGTGACCTCGAGCGGCCCCGGCAAGGGAGCGGATCTCGGCGGCCTGGAGGGAGCCGATGCGCATTGCCAGAAGCTCGCCCAGGCCGCCGGCGCCGGCGCCAAGAGCTGGCGCGCCTATCTCTCGACGCAGGCCGCCGACGGCAAGCCGGCGATCAATGCGCGCGATCGCATTGGCAAGGGGCCGTGGCAGAATGCCAAGGGCGCGGTCATCGCCAAGGATGTTGCCGACCTGCATGGCCCCGCCAACAACCTCACAAAGCAGACGGCGCTGAGCGAGAAGGGCGAGGTCAACAACGGCGCCGGAGATACGCCGAACCGGCACGATATCCTCACGGGCACGCAGCCCGATGGCACTGCGTTCGCCGCCGGCGAGGACAAGACCTGCAAGAACTGGTCGTCCAGCACGCAAGGTGCTGCGATGCTCGGTCATGCCGATCGGAAGGGCCTGCGCGACGACGAGCCGTCGAAATCGTGGAACAGCTCGCATCCCTCGCGCGGCCCCGATGGCGGCTGCTCGCAGGCCGACTTGAAGAGCACGGGCGGCGTCGGGCTGCTGTATTGCTTCGCGTCGAATTGAGGCGCGGAACTCTCGCCGCCGTCATGGCGTTCGTAGTTGCGTGCTAAACTCGCCGCAACGCAATCACGGACTGCTTCCATGAAATACGAGCTCTACTGCTGGCCCGAGATTCATGGCGCCGCGATTCAGTCCGCGGCGCCATTTTAATTTCTCACGGTTTCATCTCTCACGGAAGGTATCCGGGCGCTCGCCGAGCGTGTGCGCTCGCCCCTGGTGACGACTCGCGTTCGGGCAAGGCACTTAATTGCTTGTTGCACAAGCAGCCCTCCCGCAATCTCGATCACGCCGGCCGACAGGGAGATACTCAGTGAGCCAGTCCATTGCGCGCTCCGGGACACGCCACGAAGTCATTGCGAAAAATTCCATGTCGCCGCTGGAGGCGATCGATGTGGCCTATGACCGGATCGAGGCCGAACGTGACCGCAACTGCTGGATCCATGTGCGTCCAAGGGATGAAGCACGTGAGGAGTGCCGCAGGTTCATGGCACGCGCGCGAGCCGGCGAGAGCCTGCCGCTGCTCGGCATTCCTTTTGGCGTCAAGGACAACATAGACGTCGCGGGAATGCCGACCACCGCCGGGTGTCCGGCATTCAGCTACATACCCTGGCATTCCGCGCGCAGCGTCGAGCGTCTCGTAGCGGCCGGAGCCATCTGCCTTGGCAAGACCAATCTCGATCAGTTTGCCACGGGACTCTCCGGAGCGCGCTCACCCTACGGCTCCTGCGCGTCAGTTGCCGATGCACGCTACGTCTCGGGCGGCTCCAGTTCCGGCTCGGCGGTTGCTGTGGCGGCCGGGCATGTCGCATTCGCGCTCGGCACCGATACCGGCGGCTCCGGCCGCATTCCTGCCGGCTTCAACGGCATCGTCGGGATCAAGCCAACGCTGGGGCTGGTGTCGTCGCGCGGCTTGGTGCCGAACTGCCCGACCCTCGATTGCGTTTCGGTGTTCTGCAATACCATCACCGACGGCGAGGCGGTCCTCGACGTCATCGAAGGGTTCGATCCCGAGGATCCCCACAGCCGTTCGCCCCAAGATTTGTCCGGCGGCAGGGTCGGGCCGTGGTTCCGGTTCGGCCGCATTGCCGCGGCCAATGTCGAATGCTTCGGCATGCCCGAATGCGGTGAACTGTACGAGCGTGCTTGTGAGCGTCTTTCGCAAGCCGGCGGAACACCGATCGAGATTGACTTCGCCCCATTCCGCGAGACGGGCGAGTTGATGTTCAATGGCCCTTGGGTTTCCGAGCGCCGTTCGGCCATCGCCGCGCTCATCGAAATCGAAGCTCCTCCCTTGCTCGAGGTCACGGGGGCCGTGCTGAAATCGGCGCTCGGCTATTCGGCAGTCGATGCGTTTGGCGCCATCCACTCGCTCTATCGGCTGCGCCGGGACGCGGAGAAGATCTTTGCCGGCATTGATGTGCTGATGGTCCCGACGGCGCCACGGCCGTTCACGCTCGAGGAGATGCACCGCGATCCGATCACCCTCAACAATCGCCTCGGTTACTACTCCTATTTCGCCAATCTGCTTGATCTCTGCGGCGTGGCTATTCCGAACGCGACGTTGTCAAACGGAATGCCGATGGGCGTGACGCTGCTGGCGCCGGCCTGGCAGGATCGAGCACTGATCGGCCTGGCGCGCCAGATCGAAGGCAAGTGCAGCAGCGCGGCGTTCGAGCTGAAATCCCGCGCGTGAGTGCGATCGACGCCTGAGCGTGATGGTCGATGGCTAAATCAGCTGCCAGCTCTCTTCCCTCGCTCTAAGAAGCTCTAGTTCATCTCGCGATCGAGCGTCGAAAGATCAAGAATCGAAATCATCGATCGATCGTAGGTGATGACGCCTTCCTCCTGGAGGCGCGCAAGTTGCACCGTCACCCACTGACGGGTGGATCCGATGAGGTTTGCGAGATCGCCGTGGGTAAAAGGCATGCCAATGACGGTTTCACCGTCGCGCTGCACGCCATAGACGTGCGAGAGGAAGATCAACAGCCGATGCAGCCGCTCGGTGACTGACCGCGTCCCCAGCATCTGGGCCATCGCCGAATAGCATCGCGCCTTGAAAGCGAGCGCATCCAGCAGGGCCACCGCGATCGATGCGGATTCCAGCGCGAGGCGCCGCAAGGCCAAGCCAGGCAGGAACGTCAGCAGGCTGCGCTCCGCTGCAACCGAGGTCCACATATGTGGACCCATTCCGAAGATATCGGGACCGCCGACGAAATTGCCCGCAAACCAGTAGGCGAGCGTGACCTCCCGTCCCGAGGGCGCCACGTAATAGCTGCGAACGCGCCCCTCGCGGATGAGATAGATTCCGCTCTGTGCATCGCCCTGGCTCCAGACCAGCTGCCCCGCTTCCAAGAGCTTTTCTCGTCCGATCGCGCGCAACCGCTTGCAATCGACGCTGCTTAGGCCATCCAACAGGCCGGGCAGCGGCCTCACAAGTTTGTCCGACTCCGCCAGCATCACGCCAGCCGCTACCGCGCTATTCGCCCTCTGCATCGCCGGCTCCACGTCAAGAGACGACTTCGATCATTCAAGAACCATGCCAGCGCGCTAGCGGTTTGGCGTCACGCGAGCATCGGCGCGGTCAGCTCGAGTCCGATTGATTGAACGCCCGTAACCCTTCCGCGCGAATGACTTCGAGGCAATCTCGCTTGAGCGCCAGGTAGGTCGGCTCGATCAGGATCGCGCTCGACCGCGGACGCGGCAGGTTGACGGCGATTTCCCGCAGGATGCGACCGGGCCCCGCGCTCATGATCAGGACGCGGTCGGCCAACACGATGGCTTCATCGATATCGTGCGTGACGAACACGATGGTCGCCTTGATCCGGTCCCGCAGCTCCAGCAGATTGTCCTGCATCACCGCTCGGGTCTGCGCGTCAAGTGCCCCGAAGGGCTCGTCCATCAGCAGAACGCGCGGCTCATTGGCAAGTGCTCGCGCAATTGCGACGCGCTGCTGCATGCCGCCGGATAGCGTGTTTGGATAGGCGTCGGCGAAGCGTTTAAGCCCGATCATCGCGATCAGATCGTCCGCGATGGCACCGGCCTCCTTCGCGGACTTTCCGAGCATTCGCGGGCCGTGGGCGATGTTTCTGCGAACGGACTTCCAGGGAAACAGATGCGGCTGCTGAAACACCATTCCGATATCAGGCCGCGGATGGCCCACAGGCGACCCCTCCACCAGGATTTCGCCTTCGAACGGCACCTCCAGCCCGGCAATCGTATTGAGCACTGTCGACTTGCCGCAGCCCGAAGGACCGACGATGCAAACGAACTCGCCGGCTGCGACGTCGAAGGAAACCCGGTCTACCGCGATCATCTGGCCGCGATTGGTGTCGAACACGATGCTCAGGTTTGAGACTTGTATCGCCGGTTGCTCCGACACCGTCTTGACAGACGGCTGCGAACTTGCGAGCGCCAGTTTTGTGGTCGACCGATATCCCGACATCAGCGCCACCAAACCGTTCGTTCTGCAAGAGCGGCAAACAGGCGATCGGCAATGAAGGAAATCAGCCCGAGCGCCGCCAGCCCGCCCATCACCTGGCCTGTCTGTAGATTTTGCTGCGCGATCTCGATCCGGTAGACCACGCCCGCAAACGTGCCGGCAAGTTCCGCTGCGACCAGCGTGTAGAAGGAGATGCTGACAGCAGTACGCAGCCCGACCACGATGTAGGGCAACGCGCCCAGCAGAATGATTTCCTGTAGCATCTGCCGCCGCGGCGTGCCGAGCATCAACGCGGCGCGGATCAAGCCGCGGTCGACCTTCTGAACGCCGATATGGGTCGACAGCCATACCGTGAAGAATACGCCCCACACGACGAGAAACAGCTTTCCTGCTTCCGACAGGCCAAACCAGAGAATGACGATCGGCACGAAGGCAATCGGCGGGATTGGCCGCAGGATCTGGAACAGCGGCGACAGCAGGCTGGAAACGACGGGAAATTGGCCCGTGAGAATGCCGAGCAGGACGCCGAGCGCGCTGCCGAGGAGGAAACCTGCGGTGACCCGATAGAGGCTTGCCGCCACGTCCCAAAAAAACTGTCCGCTTCGCATCCATTCCAGGACGGCTGCCGCAACCACGGTCGGTGGCGGGAATAGCACCATATTGACGATGCCCGATCGGGAGGTCAGCTCCCAAAGAATAATGAACAGGGGGATCGAAAGCACTCCAACGAGGACATTGAGACGACGAAAGCGGCCTGAGCTCGGCCGCCGGCCAGGGCGATCAGCCCCGGTCGTCACCGCAGCGCGCTTCGGAGTCTGGTTCTGCACGATCGCTTCGGCACCTATTTCCACGACAGGGTGACTCGCGCGGGATCGAGTTTCTTGAGCGGCTCCGCGGCGATGATGTTGCGGAAATCCGGCATCGTCGCACCCGGCGGATGATTGCCGCTTTCAAGGCGCCATGCCGCGTGTGTTCGAAGGATTTCGATCAGCCGGTCGTCAAGACGCACCCGGTAGACATACTCGGACCAGATCGCCGAGAGTTCGTCCCGCTTCATGCCGGCCGCATCCGCCACCACCGCGATCGCTTCGTCCGGATGCGCTTTCATCCAGATTTCGGCATCGATCAGTGCGCCGATGAACTTCTCGACCAGCGCGGGATTGGCGTCGAGATAAGGCCGCATCACTACGATATTGAAGGTCTCGGAGTAGGTCCCCTTTGTGTCGAGTTCGCCGGCAGCTTCGCCGAGCGCCTTCTTCGCGTTGGAGATGTGTGGCTCCCAGGTGTCGAACGCATCGATGCTTCCGGCCGCCAGCGCCGGCAGCATCTCCTGCGGGCGCAGATTGACCAAGGTGACGTCCTTGGCCGTCAAGCCCGCCGATTTCAACAGCGTCGCCGTATAGACCTCGCTGCCGGTGCCGGCGGTGAACGCGATCCGCTTGCCGCGGAGATCCGCTCTGGTTTTGATGCCGGCCTTGGCGGCAACCACGGTCTTGAGATCGGAATATTCCATGCCGGCCACGAAGGCGATCGGCTGGTTTGCCATCGCTGACGCGGTGACCGGCGCTTCCGCCGTCGTTGCAATATCCGCGCCGCCGCCAATCACGGTGTCGAGGCACTGCTTGCCGGAGGTGAAGTTCGATACCGTGATCTCCAGTCCATGCTTCTCGAAGATCCCTTTCGACTTGGCTACGATCGCAAGGCCGGAAATCGGCCCGAGGTTTTGCGCAAGGCGAGCCTTCAGGAGTTCCTCGGCGGAGGCGCAGTCCGGTCCGGCGGCAAGGCATGAAAGCGCGACATAGCTCGCAAGCGCTGCAATGCGGCTGGTGGTCTTCCGATGCATGAACGATCTCCCCTAGCGCCGCGGCTCGCGGCAAAGCCCGATCGCGGACACCGCCCTGAACGGCCCGCAGCAAATTGTCCCCACGTCCTCCCTGGGCGATCACTTTGCGATCGGCCAAGCTCGGCATGCTCGCCGGCCGCAGCGGTCTGGGGAAGCAATTAATCGACATGGGCTGTCCGGCTCCGTGCCGCAGGGGTGGCAATAGGGAATTCCGTCGCGCCGGTGAATCGAGCGTGTGTGTGCGTCAAGCGTCTAGCGCTGACGGAACCGTGGCCTGCGTGCTACATTGGTATGACCGCACCCACGTTCACGGACCTCTCATGAAATACGAACTCTACTACTGGCCCGAGATTCAGGGCCGCGGCGAATATGTGCGGCTGGCGCTGGAGGAGGCGGGCGCGACGTACGTCGATGTCGCACGCGGTCCGCGCGGCACCAGTGCGATGATGAAGATGATGGACGGGCGTGGCGGCACGCCGCCGTTCGCGCCGCCGTTTCTGAAAGCGGGCAAGCTCGTCATCGGCCAAACCGCAAACATCCTGCTCTATCTCGGCGTCCGCCACGGGCTCGCGCCGAAGACGGAAGCAGGCCAACTGTGGGTGCATCAGCTTCAGCTCACTATCACCGACTTCGTGGTCGAGATCCACGATACCCATCATCCACTCGGGCCTTCGCTATACTACGAGGACCAGAAGCCGCCCGCGAAGAAGCGAACGGCCGATTTCTGGAGCGAGCGCGTGCCGAAATATCTCGGCTATTTCGAGCAGCTTCTGACCGATCATGGCGATGCCTACGTCACCGGCCGCAAATTGACCTATGTCGATCTTTCGCTGTTCCAGATCGTCGACGGGCTGCGCTACGCTTTCCCGAAACGGATGAAGGCTTTCGAGACAGATATCCCGGGCCTGGTCGGACTGCACGACCGCGTCGCGGCGCGGCCGAACATCAAGGCCTATCTCGCCAGCGACCGCCGCATTGCTTTCAACGAGCAGGGCATCTTCCGCCGTTACCGCGAGCTGGATGATTAGCCGGTCCGTCAGTCGATCGGAGCACAAGATGCTTTCCCAACGGCCCGGCGTTATTGATGCGCGCTCACCAGACACCCGGCAGCAGGCGATAGGGCACCCGGGCCGCATAGTCGTTATAGCCCGGCAGGCCCTCTCTCAGCGTGCGCTCTTCGATGCGGATGCGGACCGCGAACAGGGCGAGGAAGACAGGCGTCATCGCAAGTCCCCACCATGACCCCAGCAGCAGCGACAGGCCGGCGAAGAACAGGATCATGCCGCTATACATGGGATGGCGGACATGGGCGTAAGGCCCGGTCGAGATCACGCGCTGCGCGCGCTCGGCTTGCAGCTTCACCACGGGCGCGGCGAATGAGTTTTCGCGGAACACCCACATCGTGAAGAATGTCGAGGCCATGAACAGCAGAAAACCGAGCGCCTGTAGTGCGAGCGGCACGTTGGACGCGAGATAGCGCCGGTCGATCCCCATGGCGGCCAGCCAGGCCACCATCGCCAGCACGAACACGGCCATGAAGGCCTTGTCGGCGGGCGGCTGGTCCTTCTGGATGACCGGACGAAGACGCTCGGCCAACAGCGCCGGATCGAGCCGGTAAAGCCACCAGCCGCAGAGCGGGCCGAACAGGGCGGACGCGAGCAGCATCGCCCAGGCGCCGGGCCAGTGTAGCGTTCCGGCGGACGCAAACAGCAGCGCGCCCATCCCGACAACGAAGATCGTATTCTGCAACAGCAATTTTGCGATCATGCGCGGTTCCCCGGGCAATGTCGCATAATGCATAATATTCGCTTGGCCATCCGGCAAAGATGGGGCCGGACGCGGAACAGGCCCGATCAACCGGATCAGGCGAATCATCGTCGGCGGGCCCGATCAGGCGAGCTGATCGATCCGTGTGCCCTGTCCCGGCGGCAGCGGCGCCGGCGGCGGCGGCTTGTAGGTCGGGTCGGTATCCTTGGCCTTGGTCTGATCGTCCTGCTGCTTGGTCGTGTCGTGGCTCGGGACCACGATCGCGATCGGCGGCGGTGCAACGCTGGAAACACTCATCCACACATCCTCACAGATGGAAACAATCCACACTGGCCTGCGAGGAACGAAACTTCCGTCAAGGCAATCGCTAAAATGCAAGGGATTGGCGCGCTGAGCGCTGCCTGTGCTTCCGTGAGCGCACGATTCGAAAGAGCGGTCACTCTCTCCTCCGTCATTGCGAGCGTAGCGAAGCAATCCAGAATCCCTCCGCGGAGACAGTCTGGATTGCTTCGCTTCGCTCGCAATGACGGAGTTTGTGGCGGGCAGCGTCTCGTACGCGCCAGCTGCGTGTGCGACGGAGCGGGACTGCAGGCGTGCGCCTACTCGTCCTTTGGCCGCGTGATCGCGATCGCGGCGTCCGTTTTCGTGCGCGCGCATTCCATGTTGAGGCGCTTGTACCGCATCGACACCTTGTCGCCGCGCAACAAGCCCATCCGCTTCAGGCAGCGTGTGGCGCCGGTCGTGGTGTCGCCCTTCGGCAGCGTGAAAATGATCGCGGCTGCGGACCCGACCAGATCATAGAACTGCGGCGTCGGCTTGCGGTCGCCCTTGGCATAGAGCTCGTTGGCGTAGGTCTTCCCCTGTGCGCGGCAGCCGAGCGACAGCTCCTTCGCCGCCGGGTGGTTGAGATAGATGATGTTGGCGGCCTTGAAGTTGACCTTCAGCTTGTCGATACCGCCCGCGAGCTGTTTGGCGATGTCGTCGCACTGGTCCGCGCGCGCAGGCGCGGCGAGGGCGACAAGACCGGTGATGGCGGCGGCAAGCAGAAGCGCGCCGCGGACGTTCAGTTTCAAAATCATGATGAAATGCCCCTTAGGGGGCCATTGAAGCGTCCGAGCGCGCGAAGTGCAAGGGCGGGTCTTTCATGTTGGCAGGTGCGTGATATTATGAAACACATGAGCAAAGAGCAGGTAAAGACCATCCTGGACCGCGTTCTGACCTGGCCGCCCGAGCGTCAGGAAGACGCGGCGAAGATGCTGATGCTCATGGAGTCGCAGGACGAGAGCGTCCATCGGTTGACCGATGAGCAGGTCGAGGAGGTTCGCCGCCGTCGGTCCGATCCGAATGCGCGCCGGCTCACCCTCGAGGAGTTTAGGGAACGGCTCGATCGGCGCCTCGGCGAATGAAGGTCGTTATTCACGAGTCGGCGGCTCGTGATCTCGATGCGGATCTCTCAGGATAGCCCGCGCGCGGCAGCCAGGGTGGCCGATCGCATCAGGACGAAAGTCGAGCGCCTTGCCGTTTCCGGCCTGTCTCACGTAGGTCGTCCGGGTTTGCTTGAAGGGACGCGAGAGCTGGTGGAGGCTCCCTACATCATCGTCTATGCGATCGATCAGCCAAACCAGCTAATTGACGTATTGGCCATTCTTCACGGGGCGAGGCATCGCGAAATCTAGGGCTCACCCATAACTTAGGCGAGCTTCCGAAGCGCTTCCTTTTACGGCAAAAAAGCTTAGAACGCTTCTATGCTAGGGGCCCGCGCGAGGGCTCCAAAACCCCGAGATTCGCCCCATGAACGCTCCCACCGCATTCCCCGATCCGTCAAAGCCCGTCCCGCCCTATAAGCACACACCGCTGTTCCCCCTCGGCAAGGACGAGACGCCCTACAAGAAGATCACGGCCGAGGGCGTCCGGGTCGAGAAGGTCCTGGGCAAAGACATGCTGGTGGTGTCGCGCGAGGCGCTGCGGGCGCTGTCGGAAGCCGCCTTTGGCGACATCAACCATTATCTGCGGCCCGGCCATTTGAAGCAGCTCCGCGCGATCCTCGAGGACGGCGAGGCCAGTCCGAACGACAAGTTCGTCGCGCTCGACTTTTTGAAGAACGCCAACATCGCCGCCGGCGGCGTGCTGCCGATGTGCCAGGACACCGGCACGGCGATCATCATGGGCAAGAAGGGCTGCAACGTCATCACCGACGGTGACGACGAGGCGGCGCTGTCGGAAGGCGCGCGTGACGCTTACCTGCGCCGCAATCTGCGTTACTCGCAGGTCGCGCCTCTGTCGATGTACGAGGAAAAGAACACCGCCAATAATATGCCGGCGCAGTGCGAGATCTACGCCGAGGGTGGCTCTTCAGAAGTAGATTCGGCCTACAAGTTCATGTTCATGGCGAAGGGCGGCGGCTCCGCCAACAAGAGTTTTTTATTCCAGGCCACGCCCTCGGTGCTGACCAGGGACCGGCTGCTCGCTTTCCTGAAGGAGAAGATCCTGACGCTCGGCACCGCCGCGTGCCCGCCCTATCACCTCGCCATCGTGATCGGCGGCACCTCGGCCGAGCTCTGCATGAAGACGGTGAAGCTCGCCTCGGCACGCTATCTCGATGCGCTGCCGACCCACGGTTCGCCCGACGGCAACGCCTTCCGCGACGTCGAGATGGAGCAGGAAATTCACAAGATGACGCAGTCACTCGGCGTCGGCGCGCAGTTCGGCGGAAAGTATTTCTGCCACGACGTGCGCGTGATCCGCATGCCGCGCCACGGCGCCTCGCTGCCGATCGGGCTTGGCGTGTCCTGTTCGGCTGACCGTCAGGTGCTCGGCAAGATTACCAAGGACGGCGTCTATCTCGAAGAGCTCGAGCACAACCCGGCGCAATATTTGCCGCAGGTCGAGCAGTCGCTCGGCGGCGAGGTCGTCAAGATCGACCTCAACCAGCCGATGAAGGACATTCTGGCGACCTTCTCGCAATATCCGATCAAGACGCGGGTCTCGATGACCGGCACCATGATCGTGGCGCGCGATTCCGCGCATGCCAAGCTGCGCGAGCGGCTGGAGAAGGGCGAGCCGCTGCCGGATTACTTCAAGAACCATCCGGTGTATTACGCCGGCCCCGCCAAGACGCCCGAAGGCTACGCCTCCGGCGCGTTCGGCCCGACCACCGCGGGCCGCATGGATTCCTTCGTCGACCAGTTCCAGGCCGCGGGCGGCTCGATGGTGATGGTGGCGAAGGGCAACCGCGCGCCGGCGGTGCGGGAGGCCTGCAAGAAATATGGCGGCTTCTATCTCGGCTCGATCGGCGGTGCGGCGGCGAACCTCGCCGAGCACTGCATCAAGAAGGTCGAGGTGCTCGAATATCCCGAACTCGGCATGGAAGCGATCTGGCGCATCGAGGTCGTCGACTTCCCCGCCTTCATCATCATCGACGACAAGGGCAACGACTTCTTCAAGGAGTTGAACCTGGGCTGATGAGGGAGGCCTCTCAACTCGTCGTGGCCGGGCTTGACCCGGCCATCCATCTCTCTTCAAGGAAAGATGAATGCGCGGGTCAAGCCCGCGTATGACACGATGAGTAGCCGGCGAAGTCCGGCGCGCGCTAACTGCAATTCGTGACCTGGTTGGAGCACAGCCCGCGCCACCAGCCGCGGACGCCGTCCTGGCTCTCGACGAGACTCCAAAAGCCGCTGCATGCGAGCAGCCGCTTCGGGCCGCCGTCGGTGTCGATAGGGTCGCCAAGCTCGCGTTGCGCCGGCATCCATCTGGCGTCGACGAAGGGGGCCTGGAATAGGCCGCCCATGCGCGTGCCGCCATTGGCGTAGGCCGCACCAACCTTGTTGGCTGCGACCCAGCCGCGTCCCGCATAGGGCTTTGGCGCATTGCGCGGATACTTTGTTTCGTCCTCGTAATTCTTGCCCGGCGGTTTGGCGCCTTCGATCAGAAACCAGCCGTCCCTGAAACCGATGATGCGGAATTCGGTGAGCCAGCCGCCCTCGGGCGTGTTCTCGCTGCCGCCGAGCTTCAGCCGGTAGGGCGGCGGCAGCGTGCCGAGCACGCGCGCCTTCACCGAGGGTTCGGCGCGCACGTTGAGGCCGCTCGGATCCTTGTCGATCGACCACGCGCCGAGATCGCAGGGCTCGGTACCCTCGGGGAGCGTTGCGCGTTTCGCCGCGAGATCGGCGTGCAGCTTTGCGGAATCGATGTCGTCGTCGTCGGGATCGGGTTCAGTGCGCGGCTTCAATTGAGCCGATACGGCCTGTTTTCCGTCCTGCGTAAGCGTGACCGTGAGCGCTTGGCGCGCAGCGAACACGCTCGCTGGCATCTTCGGGTCGTTCGACGTTGCCGGATAGACGGCGAGATAGCCGGTCGAACCGTCGGTTCGATATGCTGCGCCGGCCACGTAGCCTGCCGGCACCAGTGCGAGCGCGCTTGCGCGCCACGCCGGTTCGATGTCGTCCGCACGCCCTGCCGTCGGCGTCGCGACACACAGGATTGTCGCTGCGATAAGACGGAGAACGCGCATGGTCGCCGTGCTCTACGCGCGCGTGCCCGTGAACGGAAAGCTGCCCATCGGGCCGAGGCCCATCTCGCCGCTCATGCTGTCGCCGGACGCCGTTCCAATGAACTCGAGCGTCAACGGCATCGGATTGGTGATCGAGACCTTCCAGTTGACGGCGTCGCCGCTGATGCTGCCGTCGAAAATCTCGGCGGAATTGCCATCGTCGCCCAGTGTGCCCGTCAGCGTACCGCCGGAGCTCAAAAGGGTCAGCGCCGCCTGGCGCTCGCCCATTGGCGTCGTCATGGTCAGATTCCAGTTGCCGTCCACGGCCATTCCCGTCTCCCAAGGTCATCCGGCGAAGCGCGACGATCCGCGGCCGGTCCAGCGCCGAGCCTATAACCCAACTCGGAGCCCCTGCCTAACACTGTGTCAGGCGCGCGCAGCGGCGCGCAGTCGGCTTGTGACGATGAGCCGCAGAACGACATATTGCACGGCAAAAGCCAGGATCTTGGCGCCGCCGGCAACCACGGAAATGTAGAACGCCCACAGTTTCAGGTCGCCGGTGGAGGCGACCGCGATCGTGCCGGCGCCGATCACGAACATCAGCACCGACCAGGCATAGCCCGCAGCCGTCACATATTCCGGAACCGTCCCGGCGACGACCGGCGGCATGTAGCGCAGCATCCAGCCGCGCTTGAGCATGATGACGCCGATCGCGAAATGCGCGATCGCGGGCTTCGCCAGCATGAAGCGGGGATCGTTGGTAAGGAGCGTCATCGCCCCCAGCACGATGACGAGCGCGAGGCTCGCATAGGTCATAAAGCTCAACTGGCTTCCTTTGACGCGGGCGTAGATCACCTGTGCGATTGCACTGGCAATCGCCACCGAGGTTGCCAGGACGACATTGTCGGTGATGAGATAGATCGCCAGGAAGATGATGGCCGAAAGGAAGTCGGAGGCGAGGCGGGCAAACACGTCCTTCATCGTCGATCCTTTTCGGGTCAAGCTTCGATCAGCTGTTGGGCAGCGCCGCGGCTGCGGCGATGTCCTTGATCCTGCGATACTCAGGATACCACTTCGTAAAATATATCGCGCCGTTGCGGGCTGCAAATGCGATTGCGAGGCTCGACCAGATCGGGAGGCCGGGCACATAGAGCAGGACGACGTTGGCCGCCATCATCAACAGCATGGCGGCGGTCCAGGCCGCGGTGATCGTGTAGTTGGCGCGCAGGAAACCCGGCACTCCTGCGGTCTCCGCGGGCACTTCTTCCAGCGCATATTGCAGCGTGAAGGGACGGCGGACCAGCATCGAGCCCAGCGAAATGAGGAAGATGCCGGCGTCGACTGACACTTTGACCGCAATCTCGCTCAGCGCGGGATGGGCAAGGGCGAGGTAGAGGCCGATACCGGCGAACAGCATCGCCGAGCCGGCGGCGAGGATCTTCACCGAGCGGCCGCGCATCACGTCCACTGCGATGGTGGCGAGGCAGATCGCGGAGGCCGCGAACACGCTCACCGTCGCCGAGGTCACGAACAGCAGGAAGGTGTAGACGCCGTAGGGGGCAAGGATCAGGAAAATCGTCATGGGCCGTCTCGGTGGGTCAATCTTTACGATGTAAAGATAGCTAGTTCAGGGACCATGCGCGGTCAAGCGAAATCTTTACAGTGTCAAAATAATGTAAGCGACCTGCAAAAGATGAGCTGCAGCAATGGCTTGGTCGGATACCTCTTCGGCGAATTCCGCCCAGGGCAGAAGCGACAGTATCGGCAGCGCGCAGGCGATCAAGAGGCCTATGGAAAGCAGGATGCCGCCGCTGAAGGTGGTCTGGTTGCTCCGCCGCAGCCGGATCATCTGGAATGCGAGCGCGGCGCAGGCCAGGGCAAGGACTGCGAGGCAATCGGCGGTGATTGAGGGCATGCGCATGGGAGGCCTCTCTGGTGACACATCTAAGCTGTCATTCCGGGGCGACGCAAAAGCGTCGAACCCGGAATCCATCGGGCGGCAACACGCGTGGCGAAATGGATTCCGGGCTCGCGCCAATTGGCGTGCCCCGGAATGACGGGAGCTACTGCGCTCCCACCCAATTGCCGTGAAAACCATCGGGCACGCGGTGGCCGAGCTGTACCAGCGCGACGGGGCCGACCTCGACATCGGTGGCGTTGAAGATGGCGAGGTCGCTGCGGTTCTCCCGCGCGCGCCAGACCACCGCGAGCAGCCAGCCGTCGCCCTCGGGCGCGTCTTTCGATCGCTCGACGAACACCGGCTCGGAGATGGTGTCGCCCGCCGGAAGCAGATAATGGCCGAGCCGCCTGCCGGCGCCGTCGACATGGACGATGCCAGACAGCGCGCCGAACATCGGCAGCCTCGGATTGGCGCAGGCGTACCAGCCATGACGGTTCTTCAGCCCGGCGCGGCGATCGTCGATGCGCGGGAATTCGCCGGTGAGATCGTCCAGATAGGTTTGCTGGAAGCGGTCGGTATTCCCGGCAAGATCGAACGTCCAGCGACAGTGGCGTGCGCGCGATTTCTCGGGATCGGTCGGCCGGCCGTCGGGATGGGGAAACAGCGGCGCTTCCTCGAACTGCATGACGTCGGCGATGATGCGATCGCCATCTTCCCACGCATTCATGACGTGGAAGACGTAGCAGGCCTCCGCACGGAACCAGACGATGTCCTTCGCCGTGCCCTTGCGCTTCATCACGCCGACATAGGCGCCCTTGTCCGGCTCCCAGGCATATGGCGGCCGTCCGCTCATCGCACGCTCCATGCTGCCGGTGATCGGCAGGATCGGAAACAGGACGTGGTTTGCGGTGACGATGAAGTCGTGCACCATGCTGGCATAGGGCGCCTCGAAACGCTCGAAGCGTGTTGCCTTGCCCGACGCATCGATCGATCCGTAGGAGAGGGCGGATGTCAGCGGTCCCGCCGCGTTGTAGCCGAAGAACACGAGCTCGCCGGTGACGGGATCGATCTTCGGGTGCGCCGTGAAGCTGCCGGCGACGCGGCCCTGATAATTGTGATAGCCGCGCGTTGCCAGCGTGCCCGGCTCGATCTCGGTCGGCAGATGCGCTTCCTCCAGCGCCAAGAGCTTGCCGGCATGGAAGATGATGTTGGTATTCGCGACGCCGCTATCGCTGAGGTTTGCCGGCGCATCCGGCAGCTTGCGGCCGAAGCCACCGAACAGCGCGCGGCCGGCGTCGTGCTCGGCGAGCCACTTCGGCGTGCGGACCCAGCGGTTGCGGTAGCTGGCGCGGCCGTTTTCGAGGTGAAATGCGTGCAGCATGCCGTCGCCGACGAACCAGTGCGCGCCGGGAGAGTCGAACTGCGGATTGGGGCCGTTGCGATAGAGCGTGCCGTTCAGCTCGCGCGGCAATTCGCCGACGATCTTGAGGAAGGGCGCGTCGGCCTCGAACGGGATCGGCGCGAGATTGTTGCGGCGCTCGGCGACGGTGTCCTGCTGCACGGCGTATCCTCCCGATCTTTACATCGTAAAGATTAGGTAGCGCCGATGACCTTGCCCGTCAAGTGAAATCTTTACACTGTCAATATTGCGTCATATAGCTTGCCCATGGCCAAATCCGAAACGAAGACCGAAACGGCACGCCGCATCCGTACGACATCGCCCGCTTCCCGCGGGCGGCTTCGCCCCGCGCCGCGGACGGCGAGCGCCAAGGCCGAGACGCCCTATCACCATGGCGCCCTGCGCGAGGCGCTGCTCCAGGCGGCCGAACGGGTGCTGGAGCGCGAGGGCCTCGCCGGTCTCACGCTGCGCGCGGTGGCGCGCGAAGCGGGGGTGTCGCATGCAGCCCCGACGCATCATTTCGGCGACCTGACCGGTCTCGTCAGCGAACTCGCGGCGATCGGCTTCCGCCAGTTCAACGCGGCGATGGTCTCGGCCTGCGACGCCGCCACCACGCCGCTCGAGCGCATGCTGGCGCGGCCGAAGGCCTATGTCGCCTATGCGCAGGCCCATCCGGGCATGTACGGCCTGATGTTCCGCACCGAGCGGCTCGACCATTCCAGGCCTTCGCTGCACGAGGCGGCCGAGGCCTCGTTCGCCGGGCTCGCCAATGCGATCGGCGCGATGCGGCAGGAGCAGATCAGCGGCGATGCGCTAACGCTCGATCAGGGCGCGGCGATCGCGCGCGCGTGGTCAATGGTGCACGGCTTCACCACGCTGCTGCTCGACGGACGGCTCAAGGATATTTTGGAGCGGCTGCCCAAGGGGACCACGGCTGAACAGCTCCTCCAGGCGATGCTGACGTCGACGGTGACGCCGAAGCCGCCAGGATGCTGACCGGATCGGCCACCAGGCGAACGCCTAACGCCTGGTCGCGACCTCGACGGCGCGGCCGATCGCGCCGATGATCTTCGCCTCGTCCTCGCCGCATCGAAAACCGCGGGCAATCTCGTCCGCGGCCTTGCGCGCTAGCTCATTGGCGTTTGGATTGGCGACGGCGTCGACATAGGCGACATGGCAGACCGGTCCGGGCGGCAGCCGCGTGACGACGAGCATGGCCTTGGTGTTGGGCCGTCCCTGCTTGTCGAGGTCAGTCCCGTCAGCGATGTGCCAGCGCTGGATGATGGCGAACGGCTTTGCGCCATTGGTGCGCCACTCGACGGTGGTTTCGGACGAGTTGAATGGGCCGAACCAGAGCTTTGCCGCCGGTTCCTCGGCAGCGAGCTTGCGATTGCGGCCGACCGAGACGACTTCGCGAAGATCGTCCTCGGCGATCAGCACGATGAGGCCGTCCTTGCCCGGGCACACGCGCGTGGTGCTGCCGTCGAGCTCGCTGGGCTTGCCGATCTGGCGGCAATCCTTCGGCGCGGTGGAGGTGTAGGTGCTGCCCAGCGATTGGGCGGCGGCGCGATCAAGGCCGGTGCCCATCAGCAACAGGGCCAGGCACAGGGTGGCGATGCGGGTCATCATGAGGCCTTGATGCAGCGGAACTCCTTCCATCTGACGCGTTCATTGTGGGCAAGGTTCAAACAAGCCCGGGAGACACCTGACATGGGCGCGGAATCGTTCTAGAAGAGCGGCTTCGCTTGGGCTTCATCGAGCCTTGTTCGCGTCCTCTGTTTTACTGATCATGCCAACCACCTCGTCGAACAAACCTTACCGCGTCGGCCGCTCCAAGACCGGGCTCGGCCTCTTCGCCACCAAACCGATCAAGAAGGGGACCCGGATCGTCCGCTATTTCGGGCCGATTCTGGATTCGCGCATCCCCGAGCATGATGACATCGAGAACAAATACCTGTTCGAACTCAACGGCCGCTGGACCATCGACGGCTCGGTGCGCAAGAACCTCGCCCGCTACATCAACCATTCTTGCCGGCCCAACGCCGAATCCGACGTCCGTCCGCGCGAGCGCAAGGTCTATATCCGCGCCATCAAGAACATCGAGCCGGGCGACGAGATCAACTACGATTACGGCACCGACTATTTCAAAGCCTATCTGAAGCCGATCGGCTGCAAATGCGAGTCTTGCGAGAAGAAGCGCAAGAAGCTGCGCGCCGAAGCCCGGGCTGAGCGCGCCAAGGTCAAGGCGCGCGCGGTGCGCAAGGCCGACAAGACCGCTGGCAAGGCCCCGGCCGCGAAAAAGAAAAAGCTGAACGGCAAGCACTTCGGCGGCAAGGTCGGACGCTCGCGGGCGTAGCGCAAGCTCCTAACTCAGCGGTCATGCCCCGCGAAAGCGGGGCATCCAGTACGTCGCGGCTTGTCAGTAGACAATGACCGCCTCTGGAATACTGGGTCGCCCGGTCGAGCCAGGCGACGACTCCTAGTGATGGCTGACCTTCACACCGCCACCGCACCCTCGCTCTTCCGCAATCCCACATATTGCAGCTCGGCGAACACACCCGTCGCGATCGCCTGCGCCACAACCATGAGTTCGCCGGAAAGATTCGGCGACACCGCGTCCGAGAACAGCAGCGCGATGCTTCCGACGGTCCAGGCGGCGTTGCCGATCACGACCAGCAGGACAAGCGGCTTCGGCACCGCTGTGCGCGAGGCGAGCCAGCCGACCAGCGCGGTGTAGGCGACCAGGAACAGGCCGGTTTCGCGCAGCAGCGCTTCAGGCAGGTTGAAGAGCGCCGCAAACGCGCTCGCACCGAAGGTGAAGCCAAGGGCGGCGACGCCGCTGAAGATGGCGTCGGCGAGCAGCGCGCGGCGCAGGAAGATGGATGCATTAATCATCATGGTCTCCTCTCATGGTTTGGGGTGGGCTTGGGGTGGAACTCAGTGCTGTCCGCGCCACCAGGCTCGGACGAGAGCGGCGAGGCGGAAGGGACAGAGGCACTTGCAAACGCCATGTTCGAAGGCGACGACCTGCGCGACGACATAGTCGCCGGTCGAATGCACCAGCGGCTCGGGCATGTTGAGGCCGCGCGCGAGCATGCGGGTTGCGAACGTTGTGGCCCAGGGCTCGATGTGGTCTGCAAGGGTGCGGTAGAGCAGCAGCGCAATCATGGTCATCTCCTGTGCCAGGGAAGATGCGCTGGCCGGAGGCTCAATTCGATTACTTCGGAGGTAATGGATGGGGTGAAATCCGCATGCTAGGTTTTCGACCATGAACGCACATGCATCCACGGCCCGGACCGAACGCAGCCAGCCGATCCATATCGGCGATCATTTGCGCGAATGGCGGCAGCGCCGCCGCATGAGCCAGCTCGATCTCGCGGGCGAGGCCGAAATCTCCTCCCGGCATTTGAGCTTCGTCGAGACCGGCCGCGCCGCGCCCTCGCGCGAGATGGTGCTGAAGCTCGCCGAGCGTCTCAACGTGCCCTTGCGCGAACGCAACGTGCTGCTGGTCGCCGCCGGCTACGCGCCGGCTTTCCCGCAGCGTCCGCTGGAGGATCCCGCCTTGAAATCAGCCCGCCAGGCGATCGACCTCGTTCTCAAGGCGCATGAGCCCAATCCGGCGCTCGCGGTGGACCGGCAATGGAATCTCGTATCCGCCAACCGCATGGTGGCGCCGCTGCTCGAGGGCATTCCGCAGCGGCTGCTCGGCCAGCCCTTCAACGTGCTGCGGCTTGCCTTTCATCCCGAGGCGCTGGCGCCGCGCACGGTCAATCTCGCGGAGTGGTGCGGACATCTTTTGGAGCGATTGCATCGGCAATGCGAGGCGACGGCCGACCCGGAGCTGATCAAGCTCTACAACGATCTCAAGAGCTATCCGATTCCGGCGCGGTCGGGACCTTTGTCGAGCGACAACGTCGCGATCCCTTTCAAGCTCCGCCATCAGGGGGAGATTCTCAGTTTCTTCTCGACCACCATGGTGTTCGGCACGCCGGTCGACATCACCCTGTCGGAGCTGGCGCTGGAGACGTTCTTTCCGGCCGACGAGCGCACCGCCGAGCGGCTGAAGCAGATGGCGGCAAAAATGGGCTAGCGCTCTTGCCTCGGGGCGCCCTGGACTTATCTTGCGGGGAACCCGCATCGCCCGAAGGAGGCGCCTGATATGAGCACGCTGAAACCGCTCCAGATCGACGTCGTCTCCGACGTGGTGTGCCCCTGGTGCTACATCGGCAAGCACCGGATCGAGAGCGCGCTCGCGCTCGCGCCCGACGTTCCGGTCAAGCTCAACTTCCGTCCCTTCTTCCTCAATCCCTGGGTTCCGCGCGAGGGCATCAGCCGCGAGGACTATCTCACCAAGAAGTTCGGCTCGGTCGAGGCCTATAAGGGCATTGCCGGCCGCGTCGTCGCAGCCGCGGGCGAGGAAGGCCTCGTCTACCGGCCCGAGTTGGTCGCACGCCAGCCCAATACGACCGACTGCCACCGCCTGATCCTCTGGGCGGAAGCGATCGGCAAGGCGCCCGAGATGAAGCAACGTTTGATGGAGCTCTATTTCCGCGACGGCGGCGATCTCACCGACGTGAATGTGCTGGTGCAGGCGGCGGCCGATATCGGGCTCGATGCAGACGACGTGCGCCGCCGCCTTGCCACCGACGAGGACGTCGCGCGCGTCTCGGGCGATGCGCAGGAGGCAGCGGAGAAGGGCATCTCCGGCGTGCCGACCTACGTCTTCGCGCAGAAGTACGCCGTCTCAGGCGCTCAGGACCCGAACATGCTCGCGCGTGCCATTCGCGAAGTGTCGGCGGAGATCAATGCGCAGGCGGCGGAGTAGTTCGCTTTTATTTGCGCAGCAGGTGGATGACGCGCCGCGCTGTTTCGTACGCGAAGCCGTGCGCGATCAACGCCGCGTGAATCACGGCCACCATTGGATCGTTCCGCTTCAGCGGAATCAGCGCGTCGCCGATCGCCAAGCGCCCGCGCCAGATCGGGTTGATCATGGGATGATCGGCGCTTGCGGTGGAATCTGCGCTGGCGATTGACGGATCGGCGCAGAGATGGCGGGTGAGCTCGAGCGTGAGCTGCACGCCCGGCGAATATTTTGCGAAGCGCTCGTCGATGCCGAGCTTGAAGAAGAAGGCGCGGTCCTGATGCCGCAGCACGATGCCGGCGGCAACCGGCGTCGTGCCGGCACGCAGCGTGACGATCTCGCATTGCGCGGTCTCCGCCAGCGCCGGCACGGCGCGGCGGATGAAGGTCGCATCGCCGGCATTCTGGAGTAGCGCGGTGCCGCGCTTGCCTTTCCAGCCGCTGGCTTCGAGCTGCAGGAATGTTTCGAGCGCGGGCCCGATCTCGTCCGGCCGGCGCGCAATGTCGAACACGATTGGTCCGTGCTCCTCCAGGCGATGGCGCTGGCGGCGCAGCTCCTTGAGCTTCTTGGCGCCAAGCGCCTCGCGCAACAGCACGTCGCCGTCCTGCGTCGCATCGAGACTGGCGCGAATGTAGGAGCTGAGAATGCGCGGCTTCAATCCGGTTCGGCCGAGCACCTCGCGGAGCGACATCATCGCCGCGCCGTCGAGTGCGACGTCGCGCAGGATCAGCGCGTGTGCGCCGGCCTCGCGCGCCTGCTGCAATAGTCGTGTTGCAGCTTCAGTCGTAGCGTCGCGGTCGATCAGCGGACTGCACAGCGTGCCATAGGGATGCGCGCTCGCCAGCGCGGGCAGGGGGATCTTCCAGGCACGCCAGAGTGAGATGGCCGGCATCAGGCCGATCAGCCGCTTCGAAGAGCTGTCGAACGCGGGGAGCGCCGAGGCCTTGGTGCGGTCGCGCGCGGTTGCGCTGACGGCGAGTTCCCAACCGGGCAGGTAATAGCCGTTCGGCTCAATCGCCCGCTGCGCGAGCGCGCGCCACTGGCCGGGTTCGATCGCCGTGAGCGGGACGAGCGCGCGCGTCGTCGCGGCGCCCTCTGCCGATGCCGGATTGATCGCAGCCTGGTGCGCGATGTCGACCACGTCCCGTCGTCCCCGTTCACGCGGGCAAAATCCGCGCTACGCGGCCATGCTTAGCGCAAAGATTGGAAAATACGGTTGGCCCGCCGCTTCAATTCTAGCGGTAGTATTAACGTTGCGTTGAGCATCCGGCGGCACGCCGCCGGATAAGGGCGCTATCGGTCGGCCGGGACGAAATGGTCGCGGGCGCTGGCGCTTTCGCCGCTGGCGACATCAGTGATCCTGATCGCGATATCAGCCGCGTTCGGCGGCAGATGGGCGGGACCGACCTGCACCGATACCCTGACCTCGCGGGTCTGATCCTGTCCGACCTCGACGACCGGCTTGCGACCTGGCTCAGACTCGATGCCGGCGACGTGAACGGCCGCGCCCGGCAGGCCCGAGACCTCCAGCGTGAATGATCGCTGCACGCCCTTGTTGAGGAGCCGCACGGTGTAGTCGTTGCGGATCCCGCCGTCCGAGAGCTGCACGAACAGCGGATTGCGCTCGTGCAGCACGTTGACGTCCATCGTGCCGCGCGTGGCAAGCGCATAGAGCATGATGCTGCCGACGATCGCAATCGCGGCGGCATAGACGAGGGTGCGGGCGCGGATGATACGGTAGACCGGCGCCTTGCCTTCGCGGCGCCGCTGCATGTTGATGTCGGTGTCGTAGCCGATCAGCCCGGCGGGCCGGCCGATCTCGCGCATGACATTGTCGCAGGCATCGATGCAAAGGCCGCACTGGATGCAGCCGAGCTGGATGCCGTGGCGGATGTCGACGCCGGTCGGACAGACATTGATGCATTGGTGGCAATCGACGCAGTCGCCGGCGACGTCGCCATGAGTGCGGGCGAGTTCCGCTTTCTTCACCGACATGCGCGGTTCACCGCGATCGCGCCGGTAGGTGACGTTGAGTGCCCATTCGTCGGTGAGCGCCGCCTGGATGCGCGGCCACGGGCACATGTAGATGCACATCTGCTCGCGGGCGTGACCGGCAAAGACGTAGGTGGTGGCGGTCAGGATGCCGATCCAGAGATAGGCGGCGAAAGGCGCCTGGAAGGTCGCAAGGTCCTTCACCAAAGTCGGCGCGTCGGCGAAATAGAGCACCCAGGCGCCGCCGGTCCACCAGGCGATCATGATCCAGAGGAAATGCTTCAGTGCGGCCTTCCTGACACCGTCGAAGGTCCAGCCGCGTTTGTCTCCGAGCATGCGTTCGCGCCGGTCGCCTTCCACCCAGCGCTCGACGGCGTAGAAAAGGTCGGTCCACACCGTCTGCGGGCACATGTAGCCGCACCATAGCCGGCCCGCGACGGCGTTCATCAGGAACAGCATCATGGCCGCGATGATCAAGAGACCGGTGAAGTAGTAGACCTCCTGCGGCCACAGCTCGATGAAGAAGAAATAGAAACGGCGATGGGGGAAGTCGATCAGCACGGCCTGGCTCGGCAGGCCGGCGCCGCGATTCCAGCGCACGAACGGCAGCAAATAGTAGGTGCCGAGCGTGATACAGAGAATCGCCCATTTGATGCGGCGGAACTGCCCGCTCACCGACTGCGGATAGACCTTCCTGCGCTTCTCGTAGAGAGGCCCTTCGATGAAGGTGTCGTCGGTCATGGCAAATTCCCCCGCACTAAAGCTTACGTTTGCATGCTCACGAGAACGCGCAGCCGCCGCGCAGTCCGAGCTTCTTGAACACGATCGCGGCCGGGCAGAAGCCGGTAAACGAGGCCTGCATCATGTTCAGCCCGGCGAAGGCCGTCAGCAGATACCAGTAGGCGTTGACGTAAGTACCGAGCGCCAGACCGAGCAGGACGACGAAGCCTGCGAAGGCAAGGACAGCTTTATCGACATTCATGATTTACTCCTCTTGAAGATGCGGTGACGTTACGATTGGTTGAGGCTCGTTTCGGTCCAGGCCACGATGCTGCGCGCGTCCATTGCGCCTGCATGGCGGGCGATCTCGCGGCCGCCGCGCATCAGCAGCAAGGTCGGGATACCCGAGATGTTGAGATGCGACGACAAAGCGGGCGCCTTGTCCGAGTTGAGCTTCAGGAGCCGGACTTTCGGCTCCAGCTTGTGCGCCGCGCGCTCGAACATCGGCGCCATGGCGCGGCAAGGTGCGCACCAGGGCGCCCAGACGTCGACCAGCACGGGGATGTCGCTATTGGCGACATGGCGGCCAAAGGCTTCCTCGTCGACCTCGACGGGATGGCCGGTGAACATCGGCTGGTGACAGGCGCCGCAGCGCGCAGCTTCCGGCGCGCGCTCGGCCGGCAGGCGGTTGGTCCGCCCGCAATGACCGCAGACGATCTGGTGTGTCGCGTTCATGTGCCCGTCCGAACCTCCTTGATCTTGGCGATGTTCAGCTTGTCGAGCAAAAAGCGCTCATAGAACGGCGCGCTCTCGCCGCGTCGCATCTTGCGCAGGAAGTACTTTTCGAAGGCAACTTTGGCGTAGTGAACCCACTCGCCTTTGGACGACCAGTTGACGTTGCGCGGCGGAATCTGCGGTTGTGCCAGGAAGGCGACGCCGGAATCGCCAAAGTCGGCCAAACAAATCGCGTTCCAGGTCGGTTGCGCCGTGGGTTCGTTGCCACGGAGCAGGGCGCCGACATTGATTGCAGTCGCGGTCACCATGGATTCGATCATGAAACCGGTCTTCGGCACGCCAACCGGCACTGGTGTCGCCGCCACCGGCGGGATCGCAACGCAGACGCCGACTGCGAAGACGTTGGTGAAAGCGGGGTTGCGCTGGTACTTGTCGACGACGACGAAGCCGCGCGGGTTGGTCAACTTCTCGATGCCACGGACGGCCTCGACGCCGCGGAACGCCGGCAGCATCATCGAATAGGCGAACGGCAGTTCGTGCGTCTTACGCACCGCGCCGTCGTCGGCGAGTTCCTCAACGATCATCTTGCCGGCTTCGACGCCCTTGACGCGCGCGTTGGTGATCCACTTGATGTGCTTCTCGCGCATCTCGCTTTCGAGCAGGCCCTTGGTATCGCCGACGCCGTCGAGTCCGAGATGGCCGATATAGGGCTCGGAGGTGACGAAGATCATCGGCACCCGATCGCGCAGCTTACGCCGGCGCAGCTCCGTTTCCAGGATGAACAGAAATTCGTAGGCCGGGCCAAAGCAAGAGGCGCCCTGAACGGCGCCGATCACGACGGGGCCGGGATTCGACGCGAGCGTATCGAAGGCGTCCCGCGCATGGGAGGCGTGGTCGACGTGGCAGATCGATTCGGTGTGGCCCTGCGGCCCGAGCCCCGGAATCTCGTCGAAGGCGAGTTCAGGTCCTGTCGCGATCACCAGAAAGTCGTAGTCGATGGATGTCCCGTCGCCGAGTTCGATCTTGTTATCGGTCGGATGAACGCGTTTCGCACCTTGCGTGAGCAAGCGAACGCCCTTGCGCTTCATGATGTCGGCGAGATCGATCTCGATCTCGCTGCGCTTGCGCCAACCGACTGCGACCCAGGGATTTGAGGGGACAAAGTGATAGACCGCGCCCTGCGAGACCACGCTGAGGCGATCGTCCTTTCTCAACTGGGGCAGCAATTCATACGCCATCAACGTTCCGCTCAGCCCGGCTCCGAGTACGACAACTTCCGCCATGGGTACCTCCGTTGAAAATTCGCTCCGCCGGTTCAGTCCCGGCCCTTCTATGCTTGACTATATATTCGTAATTGCGTATATACGCAAGTATGAAAATAAATAGCGAAGTCATGGAGCGGGCGGCGGACCAGGCGAGCGAGTTGCTGAAGGCGCTCTCCAACCGGCACCGGCTCCTGATCATCTGCCAGTTGATCGACGGCGAACGTTCGGTCGGCGAACTGGCCGAATTCCTGAGCCTGAGGGACTCCACCGTCTCCCAGCATCTTGCGCTCCTTCGCAAGGACGGCTTGGTGTTCGCACGGCGCGACGCGCAAACGATTTTCTACTCGATTGCGAGCGAACCGGCGCGCGAGATCCTGAAGACGCTCTATCAGGTGTTCTGTGCACCGAAGTCTACAAAGACGAGATGAGCTTATGCGCGCTTAAGCGGCGGCGCGTTGAGCAGGATCAACGCCCCGCCTGACAAAACCGATGAAATGACAAAGGGACACCGCATCGCGGTGTGACGGTTCCATGATCGAACGGACATGCCCATGCGCCTCCTAGGATTTTTGGCGGTTCTCGCGGCCGTCGGCCTGCACGCCGGTCTCGCCGCGGCGGAAACGCTCACCGTAGCCGAGCATCCTGTCGCCGACGAAAAGGCGGTGTTTGCGACGGTCGAAAGTATCAGCGTAGTGCCGGCGCGCGGGCGCATCGGCGGAATCGTCGTCCAGCTTAATGTCAGGGAAGGGGACCGCGTCACCGCCGGCCAGGCAATCGCGACCATCGGCGACGAGAAGCTGGTCCTGCAAATGAAGGCCCTGGACGCACAGATCGAGGCGCTGCATGCGCAGGCCAATCAGGCGCAGATCGATTTCACCCGAATCGAGGGGTTGGTCGATCGCGGCACGCTGCCGCGCGTCAAGCTCGACGAAGCCCGGACCACGCTGAACGTGGCCGAGAACGGCCTGCGTGCGAAGACCGCCGACCGCGCCGTGATCGCACAGCAGCTCAGTGAAGGTCAGGTGTTGGCGCCCTCCGGTGGCCGGGTGTTGAAGAAGCTCGTCACTGTCGGCTCCGTGACGTTGCCCGGCGACGCCATCGTCACGATTGCGCAGCAGCATTTCAAGCTGCGGCTGCGGGTGCCGGAGCGGCACGCGCGCCTGCTCAAAGCCGGGGACAGGATTCGCGTCGACGGCGCAGAGCTCGGCGAAGAAGCGTCCAAATGGGGAGTCATCGATCTCGTCTATCCGCAAATCGAAGAAGGTCGCGTCATTGCAGATGCCAGTGTCGAAGGTCTCGGCGAATATTTTGTCGGGGACCGGCTGCGGGTGTGGATCCCCGGTGGCGCGCGGCCGGCTTTCGTCATTCCGGTAGGCTACGTAACGACCCGGTTCGGCATCGACTACGTGCGGCTTCGAAAAGCCGATGGGACGGTCGACGTGCCAGTGCAGCGCGGCCGTGAATTGCCGACGCCGACATTTCCCGACGGACTTGAAATCCTGTCCGGCATCCTTGCCGGCGACCAGTTGGTGCGCCCGTGAATCTCGGACTCTCAGGCCGGCTCACCAAAGCGACGATCGCGTCGCCGCTGACGCCGTTGTTTCTGCTCGCGGCGCTCGTCATCGGCCTCATCGCCGTCATCGTGATTCCGCGTGAAGAAGAACCGCAGATTAGCGTGCCGATGGTCGATATCCGCGTCAATGCGGATGGCTTGCGTGGGCCCGACGCGGTCGAGCTCGTCACCAAGCCGCTGGAAGCCATCGTCAAGGGCATCGACGGTGTCGAGCATGTCTACAGCCAAACCGAGGACGATCGCGTCATGGTCAGCGCTCGGTTCCTGGTTGGAACCAAGTCCGAGGACGCCATCCTGCGCGTCCACGAGAAGATCCGCGCCAATCTCGATCGCATCCCGATCGGCATCCCCGAGCCGCTGATCGTCGGTCGCGGCATCAATGATGTCGCGGTAACGGTGTTGACATTGTCCCCGAAGCCGGAGGCCGCCGAGCGCTGGACGGACCATGACCTGTTCGAACTTGCCGACAAGATGCGCTCGGAGCTCGTCAAGGTCGATAGCATCGGACTGACCTACATTTCGGGCGGCGCGGCGCAGCAGATCAGAGTCGAGCCGGATCCAGAGAAATTGTCGTTGTTCGGCGTCACACTGCAACAGCTCGTGGCCAAGGTGAAGGACGCCAATCGCTCGTTCCTGGCCGGCCAGGTCCGCGATTCGGGCGTCGTGCGCAATGTCGCGGCCGGCCAGACGCTCTCAGGCATTCCCGACGTTGGATTGCTCCTGATCTCGACCCGCGATGGGCGGCCGGTCTATGTCAAGGACGTGGCCTCCGTCATCATCGGACCGAATACGGTCGAGCATCGGGTCTGGAACGATGCGCGAGACGAGAAGGGGCAGTGGTCGCGGGTGCCTGCGGTGAGCCTCGCGCTCGCCAAGCGCGCCGGCGCCAATGCAGTGGTGGTCTCGGCCGACATCGCCCATCGTCTGGAAGGATTAAGGGGGCGCCTGATCCCCGACGACGTCCAGGTGACGGTGACCCGAGACTATGGCGAGACCGCCAACGAGAAGGCCAACGAGCTCCTTTTCCACCTTGGTCTCGCCACGATCTCGATCGTGGTGCTGATTGCGATTGCGATCGGCTGGCGCGAGGCGGTGGTGACTTTCGTCGTCATTCCGACAACGATCCTACTGACGATGTTCGCGGCCAATCTGATGGGCTACACCATCAATCGGGTCAGCCTGTTCGCGCTGATCTTCTCGATCGGCATCCTCGTCGATGACGCCATCGTGGTGGTCGAGAACATCGCACGCCATTGGGGCATGCGCGATGGCCGCTCGAGGTTGCAGGCGACCATCGAAGCGGTCGCGGAGGTCGGAAATCCCACGATCGTTGCCACGCTGACCGTCGTCGCGGCGCTGTTGCCGATGCTATTCGTGTCGGGCCTGATGGGTCCCTATATGGCGCCGATCCCCGCCAACGCGTCGGCCGCCATGCTGTTCTCGTTCTTCGTCGCGATGGTGGTGGCGCCCTGGCTGATGCTCAAGCTCGCACCAAATGACAATGTTGCGTCGACGCATCCGGCGCACGATGAAGGCCGGCTCGGCCGGCTCTACCGGCGCTTCGCCACGCCGATCGTGCGAAGCAAGCGGTCGGCCTGGATATTCCTGCTCGGTGTCGGCATCGCGACACTGCTGTCGATGACGCTGTTCGCGACCAAGTCGGTGACCGTCAAGCTGCTGCCGTTCGACAACAAGTCAGAGATCGCAGTCGTCGTCGATCTGCCGGAAGGCGCGAGCCTCGAGGCGACCGAGCGCACGCTGTTCGGTGCGGCCGAGATCGCCCGGCAAGTGCCCGAGGTGACCTCGGTGCAATCCTTTGCTGGCACGGCGGCACCGTTCAATTTCAACGGCCTGGTGCGGCACTATTATCTGCGCGAGCGCCCGGAACTCGGCGAAGTGCAGCTCAACCTGACGGCGCGCGGCGAGCGCAAGCGCACCAGTCACGAGATCGCAATCGAGCTTCGCGAGAAGCTAAAAGCGCTCGATCCTCCCAGGGGAACCAGCATCAAGGTGGTCGAAGTGCCGCCCGGGCCGCCTGTGCTTTCGACGCTGCTAGCCGAGGTCTACGGACCCGACGCGGCCACCCGCCGCGCGATCACGGCCGAGCTCAAGAAGCTTTTCGCCGAAGTTCCCTTCATCGTCGACATCGACGACTCCATCGGCGACAAGCGGCCGCGCCTGCGGCTGTCGATCGACCAGGACCGTCTTGAATTTTTCGGCGTCGAGCAGCGCGATGTCTACGACACGATACAGACGCTATTCGGCGGCACCTCGATCGGCTACTCGCATCGCGGCGAAGACCGCAACCCGATCGAGATCGCGGTTCATCTGGGCAAGCGTAACCTAGTCTGGGACGAGGCGCTGGCATCGACGCCGGTGCCCGCCAATACGGTGCCCGGCAGCAAGACAGTGGTCGAACTCGGCCAGGTGGTGAAGGCAACGCTGGAGGAAGGTTCGCCGACGATCTTCCGCCGCGACGGGCGCTTCGCCGACATGGTAACGGCCGAGCTCGCCGGGCGCTTCGAGGCGCCGCTCTACGGCATGCTTGCCGTAGCAGACCGCATCGATGCCCATGACTGGGGCAAGCTGCCGAAGCCCAAGATCGGTCTGCACGGGCAGCCTGCGGACGAGGCACATCCCACGCTGCTGTGGGACGGGGAATGGGAAATCACCTGGGTGACTTTCCGCGACATGGGGGCCGCCTTCGGCGCGGCGATCCTCGGCATCTACGTGCTGGTCGTCGCGCAGTTCAGGAGTTTCCGTTTGCCGCTCGTCATCCTGACGCCGATCCCGCTGACGCTGATCGGCATCCTGGTCGGGCACTGGCTGCTGGCTGCGCCGTTTACGGCGACCTCGATGATTGGCTTCATCGCGCTCGCGGGCATCATCGTGCGTAACTCGATCCTGCTGGTCGATTTCATCCGCCATACCGGCGGCGAAGGCAAGTCGCTGCGTGATGTCGTGCTGGAGGCCGGTGCCGTCCGCTTCAAGCCGATCCTGCTCACTGCGCTCGCCGCCATGATCGGTGCCGCTACCATCCTGCTCGATCCGATCTTTCAGGGGCTGGCGATCTCGCTGCTGTTCGGGCTGGCGTCGTCGACGCTGCTCACTGTGCTCGTGATTCCCGCGATCTACATCGCCTTGCGCGCGCCGCATGAAGCGACTTCCACGACTGTCAATCCCAGCTAGCGAGGGTCCGATGCACAAGAACTATCCCGAGATCACCCGGCAAATCTCCGCCAACATGCGCAAGCTGCGCAGCGATATTCCCGACACGATGAAGGGCTTTGCTGCGCTCGCCCAGGCAGCCAGTCGCGATGGGGCGCTGGACAAAAAGACCAAGGAGATGATTGCGCTGGCGCTCGGCGTCGCCGCGCATTGCGACGGCTGCATCGGTTTTCACACTGAGGCTCTCGTCAAGCTCGGCGCCACGCGCGAGGAGGTCGAGGAAACGCTCGGCATGGCGATCTATATGGGCGGCGGGCCGTCGCTGATGTACGCAGCCGATGCGATCGCCGCCTACGAGCAATTCCAGCAGCAAACGGTCAGCGCCTGACCTGTGCCGGGGGCCTGACGTGAAACGGACTTGACGTGAAAAGGATTGACGTGGAAGGGACCGGGCGATGGTCGCAACCCGGTCCCTTGCTCACGTCTTGATGGACTACCAGCGATCGCCAACACCGACGCCCACGCTGACGCCGGGCGTGCGAATGCCGACGCCAGCCCGCGGGCCGTCGTCCCAGTCGCGATAGGTGCGGCGCTCGTAATAGCGCTCGCGCGGCATGGTCGCATAGGAGTCGCGCACGATCACGCGCGAGCCGCCGCGGGTGCGATAGCAGTTGCCGGCGTCATCGCAGACAAGCCGCACTTCCTGGATGAGATCGGGGCTGGTGTATTCGCTGGTCGTGTAGATGTCGGCGGCCTTTGCTCCGCTCGCCGCAGCGAGCGCGCCGACGCCGGCCAGCAGCGCAATCGCAAATGTCCTCATCCTGTCCTCCTCGGAAACTGCCCTCGGCGGTAACAAGAAGGGGAGTCGGCGATCGTTCCGGTGGATCTGCAGGATTTTCCCGGAACCGGGCTTTGTCGTGGTCAATTGTTCCTAGATCGGCTCGTAGGTTTCCGTCCCGCAGGTGTCCTCGGCCTCCGCGCGCCGGCGGTCGATCACCCTTCCGCCGGTGATCGTCACGATGTAGGTCTGGGGGCCGAGCGTCGTTCCGGTCGCGGAGGTCAGCTGGGCGCGCACGCAGGCGGTCCAGCCCGGTCCGCGGACCTCGTGATGGGGCGAGGCGACCTGCACTTCGCGAGGGTAGGACGTCGTGAGAAAGACCACGTCGATCTGTTCGCGGACCACGCGTTTGACGTCCGGGGGCGGTTCGGGCAGCGGCTGTTCGGCTTCCTTCATGCGCATGAATTCGGGTACCGGCGCGCGGCTGTCGGCAAAGCCGCAGGCGCCAAGCGCAAGCGCGCCGGCGAGCAACGCCGCATGAGCAATGATCCGCAACATTCGTGAAGGTCCCCTGCGGGCCATCAGATAGGCAGGAATGCGATCCGGCGAAGTCCCGTCCGATCAACATTTGCTGAAGTCGGGGACGCCGCAGCATTGGCTATTACGGGATTGCGGGCTAATTTGTACCCCGGACGAGGGGGATTGCGCCAATGAGGATTTTGATCATCGCGGCGGCCGTGCTGGCGCTGACGGCCGTCTCGGCGCAGGCGCAGATGGGCGGCGGCAGGCGCCAGCCCAATGAGCCCGCGGCCAAGCCGGACAACAAGCCCAAGGTTGACGAAAAGGCCTACAAGGCGGCGCTCGAGCGCATTCCCGAACCCAAGGATAAGTATGATCCGTGGGGCGGGGCCCGCCCCACCGAACCCGCCAAGAAGCCGAAATAAAGCTGGCGGGCTGTAACGACCCGCCTGCGATATCCTGCCGCGACGCCGCCTTCGGTACAACGGACGCTGCCATATCGGGCAGACATGACGCTGTATCGTGTGCACGATGCGAACGTTCATTCACATCATGTGCACGACTGTACGAAGGCGAGGCCGACGCGTCTGCCGTTGCGCCACACCGGCCGGCAATTCCGCACGAATTTGTCGTGTGAAATCGACAGCGTGAACGATTGCGGCAACGTGACAGGGTTTTCGAGATCGATTGCGGCGCCCCCTGCCGACATGTTTCGCACCGTGCACGCAAAACCGCTATTTTCAAAGGCGATCGTGCCACCCTTGAAGACCCGGTGCCGCTGTGCCGTACGCTTTTCGATCATCCGCGTTAATCCATAGCGATGATTGTGAAATAGTGCATAGAAATTACCTTGAACTAAACTCAATACTGCCGCTACGTGCACCGCGCTTCAGACTTCATTTACGAAATCGAAGCGGAGCGTCTCTACGCCGACTTTTGCCACGAGCCTTTATGGCGCCGAGCGCCGATGGAGATATTGATGAAGACCACGCTTTCGATTTTGTTCGCCGCAGCTCTTTCGCTGTCGTCCGTTCCCGCCAATGCCACCAAGCTCGATCTCTCGACCATGAGCTGCAAACAGTTTCTCGAGAGCGGCGACGACACCATCAAGCTGGTGCTGACCTGGATGGACGGCTGGTACAAGGGTGACGAGGACAACGCGATCATCGACACCGACGTGTTCGTCGAGAATGCCAAGCAGTTCGGCACCTATTGCGGGAAGAACCCAACGGTCAGCATCGTCACTGCGGCCGACGAAGTGCTCGGCAAGTAACCCCCGAGGCCCGTACACTTCTCATCGAGAGCCGCGGTGCGCTTTGCGCTGATGCGGCTCTCGGCTTTCGGGATGATGCTTACCCCGACAGCATCGCGAACGCGCTCGACACCATGGCCACCGGCTTGTTGTCGGTGGCGGACAGCAGGGTGACGCGGCCGAAGCTCATGGTGCGCCCGAGCCGCACCACGCGTGCATCGGCCAGCACGTCGGATGAGGAGACGGCGCGCATGAAATGCGTGGTCTGGTCGACCGTGGTCATCGGACGGTAGCCGCGATTGGCGGCCAGGATCGCGATCACCATCGCTGTATCGGCCAGCGCCATCAGCGCCTGGCCGCACACCACGCCGCCGTGGCGGCACAGCCGGTCCGAAAACGCCATGCGCAGCAATGCGCCCGGTTGCCAGTCCGGCGCATCCGGCGGCGGGGCGTGCTCGATGCGCTCGACGGAGAGGTCGAGATCCTGGACCCAGGGCGCGAAGACATCGCCGAGGATCCGTCTGGCGTCGGCGATGCCGAACTCCGCTTCTGGCTGCGATGGCATGCTGTCGTTGTCCTCCATTGTTGCAGGATGTTTCGGCCATACTGCGCGCATCGGCGCGGCAAAGTCACCCGGTCTGCCCTCGGTCCCGTCGGCTTGAAAATGCCTGACTTCGCCCTCTATGATGCCGCGCTTGGGAATGGGGTGGACGATGTTGCGTCGATGTGTCCTGGTCTTTTGTCTGGCCGCGCTCGGCCTTGCGCTCAACGGGTGCACCAAATGCGGCCCGATCTGGGACGACTGGCTGAACGCGCCGAAATCGTGCAGATCGGACCGGCTCTAGCGGCCCCAAGGTCGTGACCGGGCTGAACAGGAACGACAAGGCGCTGGCGATCCGCCCTTCTATGGATGATCAAGGAGCGAATGATGAAGCTTTTCCGTATGGCCGCGGTGCTGGCCGTGCTGGCCGGACCGGCCTATGCGCAAATGCCCAATATCAACCTGTTGCAGGATGGCCCGGGCAAGACCCCGGAGGAGAAGGCCGTGGAGGCCGAACGTGAAAAGGCCTACAAGGAAACGCTGAAGAAGATTCCGGACTCCAAGGCGTCCAACGATCCCTGGGGCGGCATGCGCTCCGATCCGCCGAAGCAGCCGGTCCCGAAGGCATCGGCCGCGACCAGTGCGCCCAAGAAGTCCAAGACCGGCACAGCCGCCAACTGAACGATCACGGGTGGAGGCGGCTTGCGCCTCCAATCGGGACTCCTGTTCGCCCCGCCTGCTTCCTACATTCCCCAAAAGAGTGTTGCGTTGAGGAGGCATCACATGGCCGATCGGCCGCGGGATCTCGCCGAACGGATGGCGCGCCGGCGCAAGGCGGGTGGCAAGCCGGCCGAACAGAGCGGCGACGGCTATTTGCGCGAAACCTTCATCTTGCCCCGCCCGGCGGCGCGCGCAAGAGCGCAGGCCTTCTTCGCCCGCTATCCCAAGGCTGGTTATATGAGCGAAGTCGAACACTGGCGCGAATTGCCCGGCGGCGAGATCGAATTCACCATGCGGCGGCTTCCCAGCGCCGACTAGGGCCAGGCACGGGGACAAAGACCTACTCGAAGGTTTCGGCGACGATACGGATCCGGAACACGGGCTCCTTGGCTTCGTCGAGCAGCTCCATATGCCACTCCGAGTTTTCCTGGAGCTTGCGGGAGATGCCCGCGGCCATATCGGCGCAGACGCTGGTCATCTCCTTCCAGGCCGAATCGCGATCGGCAAATTCCGTCGCATGCTCGGCACAGCCGGAATAACGGCCGTTCCGGATTCGAAAGAAATAATGCGGCATGGCTGGCACCGGTCGCGTGATGGCCTGCCCCCAAGCCACAAGGCGCTCAATCCAATCCCAAACGGCCGGCAGATCAATTCCGGGCGTCTACGGAATGGCCCGTCCATGGCGGCTGCCTGCGAGCCAAGCGAGCCGCGCCGCGCCAAAATCGGCCTGAAAGCCGCCGATCCTGCCGGGTCAGGCCGTTTTGCGTGCGAGGGCTTTCAGCTCCCGATCGATGCGCAGCTGCACCCGCCGGATCGCCAATAGATCGATCTTGGTCTCGGTCCTGCCGCTCTTGATCTGGTCGCCGATGCAGAACTGCCACTGCCAGACACCCGGAATCGCCGTCTTGGCAACAGTGAAGTCGATGCCCTTGTGATTCATGGTCGCCTCCATGATCCACCTTCCATGACCGGAAAAATGTTGGACATCACATATTCCGCCGACAAGTGAAATCTTCCGGTAAACCTAGGATAATTCACAAAAATCTCGAAAGTGCGCGTGGCTCGCAACTAACGAAATCGGATTCCGAACGACGCGGGGGCGGAAAGCTTGCGGCGCGCCTGGAGCCGTCGTCCCCAGCGGCCAAGACGCTGCCGACGAGTTCCGCCGCAACTCGGGCAGATGGCCCAGGAACTCCGTTCATGGTCGGAGAACCACGGATAGGTTCGATGGGTGTATCGCTGACACGGCGGCTCCCATCGCGCGGAGGGAATGACCGGAAGCCGATGACCAAGCTGGCCTCATGCGATCCACGGCACATGCCTTGCTTGCCAGATAGACAAAGGCAACATGGGCGCATCATGCTCGGCATTCCCCGTCGCTACAGTCATTTCGTCTTCGGCGTCATCCAGTCCGGCCTGACCTCGCTGATCGCGGCGGGGATCGCCAGCTTTCCGGCGCAAAGCGCGATGCTCTTCCTTCGACATTGGACAATCTCGTGGCTGGTCGCATGGGCGGCGATGCTGCCCATCGTGCTGCTGGCAGCGCCGGCGATCCGCGCGTTCGCGCTGCGGCTGACGCGGGAGGAGGACACCGGCTGAGAGGTTGCAGAAACGAAAAAAACCCGCTTGGGGAGCCAAGCGGGGCGAGAGGCTATTGGAGGCTGAGGTGCTGGGCTGCAACACCATAAGCCGGACCATCGTAACCGGGGCTGCTTACGGCAGCCTGACAGGAGCGGACCGAACCGCAGAGCGCTGCGCGCTTCGACCGAGCATCGCGCCGTCATGAAGGAAGGGAGAGCTTTTTGAGGCGCTCCAACGTCCCAATTCGAACACCCGATTGCATAACTTACGACACACCCGTCGGCGAGATTCCGTCCGTTCGGCGAAGCCATGGGGGAAACGTGGTGCGCCGACAACGGGGTGGCATCATGGATAATGTAGAGCGGTCATTTGCCGCCGCGACGGCGGCTGGCTTCGTGGTACTGGTGATCGGCATCGCGCTGCTGGTGCTGATGTAGGGCGGTGCGCGCGTGCCGGCAGCCGGCGCGCCGATGGCGGGTTGCACCATGGACGCCGCCGCGTTTTTCGAAAGCTCGAAAACAACCCCATGCACAGTAGGTCGCTGGGCGATTTCGCTGCGTGATCAATGATTTAGAGGAGGTATTTGGATACCGCAACCGCATGCGATTCGCGTCCATGACGATGCGCATTGCCGGCGCGGCCTAATGGATATTGATCTCGTCCAGGGGAAGGCGGAGTTCGGCCGCGCGCTCCTCGCGGTCCTTCCTGCGAAACTCGTTTTCCTTCCGTTCGAACTTGACCATCTCCTCGAGCGCCGCTTCCAGGAGGTGATTGCGCCGAGCGAATTGGTGCTGCGTGTTGTTGGTCATGACCCAGATCCCCACCGCGGCGGTCCCATCCCCAAAAAGCCGGTAGCCGCGGAAAGATTCGTTGCTTCAGGATTGCGGAATTATGACGGCAACCCTGCTGCGTGTCTTTGATGCGCATCACCTTGAGAAGAGTTGCTCGACTTGATGCGGGACGCTCGGCGCAAATTCGGACCACGTGCTTCCCGCTCTCATTCGAGGAATCGAACACCCCGAGTGCTTCAACGGCAGGACGCGCGGCAATGATCGGCGAGCCGTTCTTGACGTGGCATGGCAAGCCCGGTCGCCTCTATGGCTTGGGCGGCTGCAAGCCGGGTGAGGTCAGCCACTCGGCAATGTGAGCCGTGACCTCGTCCTGTCTGGCCTTGCGGAGCAGGGTTTCTCGCAGGGAGCCGGGAGGCAGATTCCTGGCTTCCTCTCTCAGCCGTTCAGCCTCTTCGGCCAAACGTTCTTCGAGGGGGGAGCTTTGTTTGAACCGGCGGCGATACTTCATGGCTGGCCTTTGCATGCGGGTCCTAACCGCAGGGGTGTGCAATCTCGATCCTAATGCCCGTGCGCGCCGCTCGGTTCCAAAGTGAATACTTCGAATTGGAACATGCCAAGATTCTACTTTGACAGAGCTTTTCCTGGGGCATCGACTTCCAGCCCTGAGTTCGCGACCACTCTCAAATCCAACTTAGGCCAGGGGCAAAACAGGCCGAAACGTCGGTACTGGCATGAATAGGCCATTCGCAGATGCAAAACAGGCCACTGCTCCGGACTCCCACTTGGAACGGCTGCGCCAACTAATCGAGCTAGAAAACGGAGTGAGTCCAGCGGGCCGTGGGGATACTTTTGGCGAGATACTTTGCTGGGAAATTCACACGAACGGGATGACGTTCATTTGGCTCGCCGAGAAGTGGGGCCTAAGCCTCCCCATGCTCGGCGAACTGTTACGGGATCACTGTAAGAGGCTCGAAAAAGAGCCATTGGTAAACCGTGGATATGTTATCCGCTGATGGTTTTGCAACTACTCGGCATCGCTCAGGTATCGAAAAGTGAGGCAGAGTACGAGGGCCACGTCAGAAGAATTTTCGGCCAGCAATATGAAATGGATCTATGAAAGAGGCCGCCCACCGAGGCGGCCTCCTAGCATCCCTGTCAGTTGCTCTAATCACCACAGGACTGCCACGGTGCACCCGGCTTTCCACATCCTTTGCCAGTGGGGCCGTTGCGCTTTGACCAGACTTTTATGCAGGCATCCATGTTCATATAGTCGCCACGCGACACTGCACTCTGGCACTTTGCCGTGCATACACCGTTGCAAAGTGCGAATGATGGTGTGGATGTGATAAAAGTACTCAACGCCGCAATTGCCAAACCAAGAACCAAAAGCTGAATACGCATTGGCCCGTTCCTCCTTGGTTGCATCAAGAATTAACGGCGGGACTGTAGCAGCCAAATGGAACTCGGGGAATTAATCACTCATGCCCGCAACGGTCGTTACGGTCTGCTCGGAGCGAAGTTAGGCCACTGCGAAAATCAACTTGGGCCACTAGGGGTTAAAACAGGCCGAGACGTCGAAAAGAACATATTGCGAACCTGGAACAAATCGGGTACATTGATTTTACTGCCGGCCCGCCTCACCCACCGTTTGTCCCTCTAGCGAATCCTCGCCATAAGGAGCACGACCCAATGTCCACCACTGCCCTGCGTATCGTCGAAGGATCTTCCATGGACAAGAGTAAAGCTCTGGCCGCCGCGCTCTCCCAGATCGAGCGCCAGTTCGGCAAGGGCTCGGTGATGAAGCTCGGCAAGAACGACCGTTCGATGGATGTCGAGGCGGTGTCCTCGGGGTCGCTGGGGCTTGACATCGCGCTCGGCATCGGTGGCCTGCCGAAGGGGCGGGTTGTCGAGATCTACGGGCCGGAATCTTCGGGCAAGACCACGCTGGCGCTGCACACGGTGGCGGAAGCACAGAAGAAGGGCGGTATTTGCGCTTTCATCGATGCCGAACACGCGCTCGACCCGGTCTATGCGCGCAAACTGGGCGTCAATATCGACGAACTCCTGATCTCGCAACCCGACACCGGCGAGCAGGCGCTGGAAATCTGCGACACGCTGGTGCGCTCCGGCGCGGTCGACGTGCTGGTGATCGACTCGGTCGCGGCGCTGGTGCCGAAGGCCGAGCTCGAGGGCGAGATGGGCGATGCGTTGCCGGGTCTCCAGGCGCGGCTGATGAGCCAGGCGCTGCGCAAGCTGACGGCCTCCATCAACAAGTCCAACACCATGGTGATCTTCATCAACCAGATCCGCATGAAGATTGGTGTGATGTACGGCTCGCCGGAAACCACAACCGGCGGCAACGCGCTGAAATTCTATGCCTCCGTTCGCCTCGACATCCGCCGCATCGGCGCGATCAAGGAACGCGACGAAGTGGTCGGCAACACCACGCGCGTCAAGGTGGTGAAGAACAAGCTGGCGCCGCCCTTCAAGCAGGTCGAATTCGACATCATGTACGGCGAGGGCGTCTCCAAGATGGGCGAGATCCTCGATCTCGGCGTCAAGGCCGGCATCGTGGAAAAGTCCGGCGCCTGGTTCTCCTATGACAGCCAGCGTCTCGGCCAGGGCCGCGAGAATTCCAAAGCGTTCCTGAAGGCCAATCCAGACATCACCGCCAAGATCGAGACCGCAATCCGTCAGAACTCCGGCCTGATCGCCGAGCAGATTCTGGCCGGCACCCCCGAGCGCGACGCCGACGGCGACGAGCCGGCTGACGAGTAGGCTTTAGCGAGCAGAGTTTTCGCGAGGAGCGGGCGCTGAGGACGTTGAGTTGCCGACGTCTTCGGCGCCCGTTTCGTTTTGCCTGAGTTTTGAATTAGCACTGAACTCGATACAATCATTAATTGCATCTTGTTGCTGAGCGTATCCTGCGCCTGGTACGTTGCCTGGAGACTGGCGTCGTTCGTGAGTTGATGGGGTGGGCTATGCTTGTCGTTGAAACTCGGCGCGCCAAGCGCACGCGCAAATATTCCATACTGATCGCGATCATCCTGTTGGGGATGATCGGGTCGATCGCCGGAATAGGAGCGCTTCTCACGCTGCGCTGGGACGTCCTCCCAAAGAAGAAATAGAATTGGAATGTAGGACGGGTTCCGCTCAACCTATCCTACAAATCCGCTACTCTGCCGCCTCCGCGTAATCGCTCACCGGCGGGCACGAGCACACCAGGTTGCGGTCGCCATAGACGTTGTCGACGCGCCCGACCGGGCTCCAGTATTTGTCGGTGCGCGAGGTGCCGGCGGGGAAGCAGCCCTCAGTGCGGGTGTAGGCGCGGGCCCAATCGTCATCGGCGATGTCGTGCACGGTGTGTGGGGCGTGGCGCAGCGGTGACGCTTCGATCTTGAAGCGGCCGGCTTCGACCTCGGCGATTTCCTTGCGGATCGCGATCATGGCATCGCAGAAGCGATCGAGCTCGGCCTTGGATTCCGACTCGGTCGGCTCGATCATCAGCGTGCCCGGCACCGGAAAGCTCATGGTCGGAGCGTGGAAGCCGTAATCGATCAGGCGTTTTGCGATGTCGTCGACGGTGACCCCGGACGTGTTCTTCAGCGCGCGTGGGTCGACGATGCATTCATGCGCGACCCGGCCCTTCTCGTTCTTGTAGAGCACCGGGAAGTGCGCATCGAGCCGCGCCGCCACGTAGTTGGCATTGAGAATCGCGATCTCGGTGGCGCGCTTCAATCCTTCGCCGCCCATCATCAGGATGTAGATGTAGGAGATGGTGAGGATCGAGGCCGAGCCGAACGGCGCGGCGGAGACCGGGCCGACTGGCGCATCAACCTTTGTCGCCGGATGACCTGGCAGGAACGGGGCGAGATGCGCCCGCACGCCGATCGGGCCCATGCCCGGACCGCCGCCGCCATGCGGGATGCAGAAGGTCTTGTGCAAATTGAGATGGCTGACGTCTGCGCCGTAGTCGCCGGGCCTGGAGAGACCGACTTGCGCGTTGAGGTTGGCGCCGTCGAGATACACCTGGCCGCCATGGCCGTGGACGATGTCGCATATCTCGCGAATGTGCTCCTCGAACACGCCGTGGGTCGAGGGATAGGTGATCATGACCGCGGCGAGGTCGTTGGAATGCTTCTCGGCCTTGGCGCGGAGATCATTGACGTCGACGTCGCCGTTCTTCTCGCAGGCGACCACCACCACGTCCATGCCGACCATCGCGGCGGAGGCCGGATTGGTGCCGTGGGCGGAGGAGGGGATCAGGCAGATCTTGCGATGCGCCTCGCCGCGCGCGGCGTGATAGCCGCGGATGGCCAGAAGCCCGGCATATTCTCCTTGAGCGCCTGAATTCGGTTGCAGCGAGATCGCGTCATAGCCGGTGATGTCGCACAGCCATTTTTCCAGCCGCGCGAACAGCGCGTGATAACCCTTGGCCTGCTCGCGCGGTGCGAACGGATGCAGGCTGGAAAATTCCGGCCAGGTCAGTGGCATCATCTCGGTGGTCGCGTTCAGCTTCATGGTGCAGGACCCGAGCGGAATCATCGCACGGTCGAGCGCGAGGTCGCGATCGCTGAGCTTGCGCATGTAGCGCAGCATCTCGGTCTCCGACCGATGCGCGTGGAACACCGGATGGGTGAGGAAGGAGGTCGCGCGCTTCAGCGCGTCCGGCAGCGCCTCGCGCGTGGTCGCACCGATCTCGGCATACGTGAGCTTGCCGCCGAACGCGCGCCACACCGCTTCCACGGTCGCCGGCGTCGTGGTCTCGTCCAGCGCGATGCGCAAGATGCCATCACCAAGGCCGACATTGATCTTTTCGGCCGTCGCGCGCGCGACGATCTCGTCACGCTTGCCGCCGGCCTCGACCGTCACCGTGTCGAAGAAGCTGTCGGAGTGCAGCGCGAAGCCGAGCTTGCGCAGGCCGGCGGCGAGCACGGCCGCGCGGCGATGCACGTTGCGTGCGATCTGGGTCAGCCCTTCGGGGCCGTGATAGACCGCATACATCGAGGCGATCACGGCGAGCAGCACCTGCGCGGTGCAGATGTTGGAAGTCGCCTTCTCGCGGCGGATGTGCTGCTCGCGGGTCTGGAGCGCGAGACGGTAGGCGGGCGCGCCGCGGGAATCGACGGAGAGACCGACGATGCGGCCGGGCAGCGAGCGCTTCAGCGCATCGCGCGCCGCCATGTAGGCCGCATGCGGTCCGCCATAGCCCATCGGCACGCCGAAGCGCTGCGCCGAGCCGATGGCAATGTCGGCCCCGAGCTCGCCGGGCGAGGCGAGCAGTGTCAGCGCCAGCAGATCGGCGGCAACGATCGCGAGTGCGCCCTTGGCCTTCAGCGCCGCGATCGCGGGCCTGAGGTCGCGCACCGCGCCCGAAGAGCCCGGATATTGCAGCAGCGCACCCAGCACGTCCGCCTTGTCGAGATCGGCGAGGGGATCACCGACGATCAGGGTCCAGCCCAAGGGCTCGGCGCGGGTGCGCATCACCGCGAGCGTCTGCGGATGCACGTCCTTGTCGACGAAGAAGGCCTTTGCTTCGACCGGCGAGTGCCGCTCGGCGAGCGCCATGGCTTCGGCCGCCGCGGTCGCCTCGTCGAGCAGCGAGGCGTTGGCGACGTCGAGCCCGGTGAGATCGCAGATCATGGTCTGGAAGTTGAGCAGCGCCTCCAGCCGGCCCTGGCTGATCTCGGGTTGGTAGGGCGTATAGGCCGTGTACCAGGCCGGGTTTTCCAAAATGTTGCGCTGGATCACCGCGGGCAGGACCGTGCCGGAATAGCCTTGGCCGATCAGCGAGGTGAAGACCTGGTTTTGCGCGGCAAGCTCGCCCATATGCGCGATCGCCTCGGTCTCGCTCAAGGGCTTGCCGAGATCGAGCGGCGTAGCCTGCCGGATCGATGCGGGCAGCGTCTCCGCCATCAGCGCGTCGACGCTTTTGGCGCCGACGGTGTCCAGCATCGCGGCGACATCGCGCGCCGAGGGGCCGATGTGGCGACGAACGAAGCTGGCGGCAGTGTCGCCGTTGGATTTGCGGTGCGCGGTCATCATGGGTCCTCGCTTTTGATGTCTCTCGCCGTCATCGTCCGCGAAGGCGGACGATCCAGTACGCCGCGGCCTCTCGGTTCAATCCGTGCTGCCTGTGGCTACTGGATGCCCCGCCTTCGCGGGGCATGACGATCGCTTGGGTCTGCTTCATCTCACGCCGTGTGTGCCTTGTAGGCGGCTTCATCCATGAGGCCGCCGAGCTCGCTTTTGTCAGTAATCTTGATCTTGAAGAACCAGGCTTTGCCGCCTGCGTCCGAATTGACCAGTGCCGGCTCTGCCACGACGGCCTCGTTCACCTCGAGCACCTCGCCGGAGATCGGCGCGTAGACATCGGAGGCGGCCTTGACCGATTCCACCACGGCGGCGGCTTCCGCCTTTTTCAGCGCGCGGCCGACCTTGGGCAGCTCGACGAACACGACGTCGCCGAGCTGCGACTGCGCGTAGTCGGTGATCCCGACGGTGGCGACATCGCCGTCGATGGCCAGCCATTCATGGTCGGAGGTGTACAGCGTCGTGGTCATTTTCGATCCTCAGCGTTTGTAGGTGTTTTTCACGAAGGGCATGGCGGCGACCGTGAGCGGCAGAAGCTGGCCGCGCACTTCGGCGAACAATTTTGTATCGAGCGCGCTCAGCGCGGTGGGCACGTAGCCCATCGCCACCGGCGCATTCAGGCTCGGTCCGAAGCCGCCCGAGGTGACCTTTCCGATCGGCTGACCTCCGGTCGCATCCGCAAACAGCAGCGCGCCCTCGCGAACCGGCGCACGGCCCTCAGGTCGCAGGCCGACGCGGCGGCGGCTCGCGCCCTGGTCGAAATGGGCGAGAATCTGTTTCGCGCCGGGAAAGCCGCCGGCGCGGGCGCCGCCCGTGCGGCGGCTCTTCTGCACCGACCATTCCAGCGCGGCTTCGACCGGTGTGGTCGCGGTATCGATGTCGTGGCCGTAGAGGCAGAGCCCGGCTTCCAGCCGCAGGCTGTCGCGGGCGCCGAGCCCGATCGGCAGCACGTCGGGATTGTCGAGCAGGGTCTTGGCCAGCCGCTCGGCGTCGGCTGCGGGAACCGAAATTTCAAAACCGTCCTCGCCGGTGTAGCCGGAGCGGGAGACGAAACAGGCGATGCCGTCCACCTTGTGGGGGCCGGCGTCCATGAACTTCATGCCGGGCGACTCTGCACACAATTTCGCCAGCGCGGCTTCCGCCTTCGGGCCCTGGAGTGCGATCAGCGCGCGCTCGGCCAGCGAATCGATGATGCAGTCGTCCGAGAGGTGCGCGCGCAGATGCGCCTCGTCCGCGGTCTTGCAGGCGGCGTTGACGACCAGGAACAGGTGATCGCCGAAATTGGCGACCATCAGATCGTCCAGAATGCCGCCATCCGCATTGGTGAACTGGGCGTAGCGCTGCCGTCCGGGCGCAACTGCGACGATGTCCTGCGGCACCAGCCGCTCCAGCGCGCGGGCGGCATCCTCGACCTTGCCCGACTTCGGCCGGAGTGCGATCTGGCCCATATGAGAGACGTCGAACAGGCCGGCGGAGCTGCGGGTATGGAGGTGCTCCTTCAGCACGCCCGCAGGGTATTGCACGGGCATGTCATAGCCTGCGAACGGCACCATCTTGCCGCCGAGGGACACATGAAGCCCGTGAAGGGGCGTACGTTTCAGGGAGTCTTGGTCGTCGCGCGCAAGCATCACAGGGGCCCTCGGCGGTTCCCCGGGGAGGATTCCCCGATGGACACCAGTCGAAGCCCCATCTGTCGCTGTGCCTGAGAGTATTATCCCGTCGGCGGGTGCCACCCGGGTTTAAGCCCGTCGGCGCCTCTTTCCAGATGCTGTCAAAGCCACGCGGTCCGTTTGCCTGAGAGTTTCCGGGGCGGTTGCTCCTTCGGCGCCGGCGAACAATGCCGGTCTCTCCCGACGTGGCCGTACGATACAGATAGGTACAGACCACAGGCCGGCCAAGCCTGTCAACGCGGGTGCAGCGGCTTTCAACGGGATTGCAACGGGATTGCGCGCTTGCGGCAACCCTCTGATCTCTCTGCACAGTTTCTGGACAGCGAAGCTGGCCTTGTCTAAAAGCGCTTCTGTCCGCAGATATCAGCCTAATCTTTCGGTTTGGAGGGCGTGTCGCGGACCCAAGCACACCCGATTGGATGAACATGAGCGGCGTCAACGAGATCAGGTCGACCTTTCTGAACTTCTTTGCCGAGAACGGCCACGAGATCGTGTCGTCCTCGCCATTGGTGCCGCGCAACGACCCGACGTTGATGTTCACCAATGCCGGCATGGTGCAGTTCAAGAACGTCTTCACCGGCGTGGAGAAGCGGCCCTATCAGCGCGCCACCACCTCGCAGAAATGCGTGCGCGCCGGCGGCAAGCACAACGACCTCGACAATGTCGGCTACACCGCGCGCCATCTCACCTTCTTCGAGATGCTCGGCAATTTCTCGTTCGGCGACTACTTCAAGGAGCGTGCGATCGAGCTTGCCTGGAAGCTGATCACCGGGGAATTCGGGCTCAAGAAAGACAAGCTGCTCGTCACCGTCTATCACACCGACGACGAGGCGGCCGGCCTGTGGAAGAAGATCGCCGGCTTCTCCGACGACCGCATCATCCGCATCCCGACCTCGGACAATTTCTGGGCGATGGGCGACACCGGTCCGTGCGGGCCGTGCTCGGAGATCTTCATCGATCGCGGCGAGCACATTTGGGGCGGCCCTCCGGGCAGTCCGGAGGAGGACGGCGACCGCTTCCTCGAATTCTGGAACCTGGTGTTCATGCAATATGAGCAGGTGACGAAGGAGGAGCGCGTGCCGCTGCCGCGCCCCTCGATCGACACCGGCATGGGGCTGGAGCGCATGGCCTGCATCATGCAGGGCGTCGACAGCGTGTTCGAGACCGATCTGTTCCGTCACCTGATCGATGCGACCGCGTCCGCGCTTGGGACCGGACCGAACGTGCAGACCGTCGCCTCGTTCCGCGTCATCGCCGATCATCTGCGCTCCTCCGCCTTCCTCGTCTCAGACGGCGTGCTGCCCTCGAATGAAGGCCGCGGCTACGTGCTGCGCCGGATCATGCGCCGTGCGATGCGCCATGCGCAGCTGCTGGGTGCGAAAGACCCGCTGATGCATCGGCTGGTCTGGGCGCTGGTGCGCGAGATGGGCCAGGCCTATCCGGAGCTGGTGCGCGCGGAAAACCTGATCGAGGAAACGCTGCGGCTGGAAGAGACCCGCTTCCGCAAGACGCTGGTCCGCGGCCTTGCCATTCTCGACGAGAAGAGCGCGTCCCTGAAGAAGGGCGACATGTTCGACGGCGACGTCGCCTTCACGCTCTACGATACCTACGGCTTCCCGCTGGACCTGACGCAGGACGCGCTGAAGTCGCGCGGCATCGGCGTCGACCAGGCCGCCTTCACCGACGCGATGGACCGTCAAAAGGCCAAGGCGCGCGAGTCCTGGAAGGGCTCGGGCGAAGCGGCTTCCGAAGCGATCTGGTTCCCGCTGCGCGAAAAGCTCGGCGCCACCGAATTCCTGGGCTACGAGACCGAGAGCGCCGAAGGCGTTGTCTACGCGCTGGTGAAGGACGGTAAGGAAACGGGCAGCCTCAAGGCCGGCGAGACCGGCGCCCTCCTGCTGAACCAGACGCCGTTTTACGCGGAGTCGGGCGGCCAGGTCGGCGATACCGGCGTGCTGCTAGGGGAGGGCGGAATCAAGTTCCGCGTCACCGACACCCAGAAGAAGGTCGGCGATCTCTTCGTACACGTCGGCAAGGTGGAGAGCGGCGAAGTAAAGCTTGGCACCGCGCTGCAGCTCGAGGTGGATCATGGGCGGCGCTCGTCGATCCGCGCCCATCACTCGGCGACCCATCTCATCCACGAGGCGCTGCGCCAGGTGCTCGGCGACCACATTGCCCAGCGCGGCTCGCTGGTCGCGCCCGACCGGCTGCGCTTCGACTTCGTGCATCCGAAGCCGATCACGCCGGACGAACTCGCCCGCGTCGAGGACATCGCCAACAACGTGGTGCTGGAGAACGACGAGGTCACGACCCGCGTCATGGGCGTGGACGAGGCCCGCGAGGCCGGTGCCCGCGCGCTGTTCGGCGAGAAATATGGCGACGAGGTCCGCGTGGTCTCGATGGGCCGGACCGCGCGCGAGCGCGGCGCCAATGCGCTCGGCTGGTCGGTCGAGCTCTGCGGCGGCACCCATGTCAGGCGCACCGGCGACATCGGCCTGATCACGCTGACCGGCGAGAGTGCGGTCGCCTCCGGAGTGCGCCGCATCGAGGCGCTGACCGGCAATTATGCGCGCAGGCATGCCAACGAGACCATGGCGCTGGCGAAGACCGCGGCAAACGAGCTGCGCACCTCGATCGACGACGTGCCGGCGCGCATTGCCGCGCTGATGGAGGAGCGCAAGAAGCTCGAGCGCGAGTTGTCCGATGCCCGCAAGAAGCTCGCGATGGGCGGCGGCGCATCGAGCGGCAACGGCGCGGCCACCGGCGTGCGCGAGATCGGCAACGTCAAGCTGATGGCGCGCGCGGTCGAGGGCATCGAGATGAAGGATCTCAAGAGCCTCGCCGACGACGGCAAGAAGCAGATCGGCTCCGGCGTGGTCGCCATCGTCGGCGTCACCGAGGACGGCAAGGCCGGCGTGGTGGTCGGCGTCACCGCGGACCTCACCGCGCGCTTCAACGCCGTGAACCTGGTGCGCGTTGCCTCCGAAGCGCTCGGCGGCAAGGGCGGCGGCGGCCGGCCCGACATGGCACAGGCCGGCGGCCCCGACGGCGCCAACGCCGCTGCGGCGCTCACGGCGATCGAAAAAGCCATGTCTGGACAAAACATGTCTGAACAAAAATCGGCAGGCGCGTGAGACCGTGCGCCTCGTTCCCCGAGGACGTGGCTCAGCCGATCCCAACTTAAGGGATCGCATCTACGAATTACTGGAGCACGATCCCTTGGCCTACTCGGCCGGGTCGCGCTTCATCCAGCTGATCATCGGCGTCATCGTGCTCGACGTCGTCGCGATGATCCTCGCCTCGGTGTCGGAACTGGACGCGCAGTTCGGCACGCTGTTCGCAGGAATCGCCATCCTGGCCGTGATCGTATTCGCGCTGGAATATCTCGCGCGGCTCTGGACGGTGGCGGGCCACACGCCGCGCAAGGGCTCGGCGCTCGCCGACCGGCTGTCCTACGCCTTCTCCGCGCTCGGCATCATCGACCTGCTGGCGTTCCTGCCCGCAGGAATCGTGCTGGCGTCGGGAAGGCACGCAACGCTGGCCGCGCTTGGCGTGCTGCCGTTCTTCAAGCTGATCCGCTATTCGCCGGCGATGCGCTCGCTGCTTGCGGCCGTTCATGCCGAGCGGCGGGCGCTGATCGGCTGCATCGTCATCCTGATCGGGGCGGTGCTGACCTTCGCCTCGCTGCTCTACGCCATCGAGCGCGACGTGCAGCCGGACAAGCTCGGCACCATTCCGCAGGCGATGTGGTGGGCGATCGTGACGCTCGGCACCGTCGGCTATGGCGACGTCGTGCCGGTGACGGCGCTCGGCAAGCTCGTCTCGACATTCGCCATCATCAGCGGCTTTGCCATGATCGCGCTGCCGGTCGCGATCATCTCCACCGCCTTTGCCGAAGAGCTGAAGCGGCGCGATTTCGTCGTCACCTGGGGCATGCTGGCCCGCGTGCCACTATTCTCGCATCTGTCGGCGTCCGAGATCGCCGACATCATGCGGCTGCTCCGGGCCCGCACCATTGAGCAGGGCGAAATCTTGGTGCGTCGTGGCGATGCCGCCTCATCGATGTATTTCATCACCGCCGGCGAGGTCGAGATCGCGCTGCCCAGCCAACATGTGAAGCTTGCCGACGGCACGTTCTTCGGCGAGATCGCGCTGCTGCACAAGACCAAGCGCAGCGGCACGGTGACCGCGACGCGCAAGACCCGGCTGCTGGTGCTCGACGCCCAGGATTTTCACGCCCTGATCGCGCGCATGCCAACACTGGCCGCCCACGTCCACAAGACGGCCAAGGCGCGGCTGGAGGAGAGCGGCGATCTTGCGGCGGCAGAATTGGCGCAAGGAGAGCGCGAGGGCACCGACCGCTGAGCGGTCATTGCGAGGAGCCCTTGCGACGAAGCAATCCAGACTTTACCCGCGGAGGGATTCTGGATTGCTTCGCGGAGCCTGTCATCGGGCCGCGCTACGCGCGGACCCGTTGGCTCGCAATGACGGTGGCGAGAGAGCCAGCTTACGCCGCCAGCGCCTTGCCGAGGTTCTCGGCGACCTTGTCGAGGAAGCCGGTGGTCGACAGCCAGCGCTGGTCGGCGCCGACAAGGAGCGCGAGGTCCTTGGTCATGTAGCCCTCTTCCACCGTGTCGACACAGACCTTCTCCAGCGTGTCCGCGAACTTGGCGAGCTGCGGATTGTTGTCGAGCTTGGCGCGGTGGGCGAGGCCACGGGTCCAGGCGAAGATCGACGCGATCGAGTTGGTCGAGGTCTCCTTGCCTTTCTGGTGCTCGCGGTAGTGGCGGGTCACCGTGCCGTGGGCGGCTTCGGCTTCCACCGTCTTGCCGTCGGGGGTGAGGAGGACCGAGGTCATCAGGCCGAGCGAGCCGTAGCCCTGCGCAACCGTGTCGGACTGCACGTCGCCGTCGTAGTTCTTGCAGGCCCAGACGTAGCCGCCGGACCATTTCAGCGCCGAGGCCACCATGTCGTCGATCAGGCGGTGCTCGTAGGTCAGGCCCTTGGCCTCGAATTCGGTCTTGAACTCGCGGTCGTAGATGTCCTGGAAGATGTCCTTGAAGCGGCCGTCATAGACTTTCAGGATGGTGTTCTTGGTCGAGAGGTAGACCGGGTAGTTGCGCAGCAGGCCGTAATTGAGCGAGGCGCGGGCGAAGTCGATGATGGAGTCGTCGAGATTGTACATCTCCATGGCGACGCCGGCGCCGGGCGCCTTGAACACTTCCTTCTCGATCACGGTGCCGTCCTCGCCGACGAACTTCATCGACAGCGTGCCCTTGCCCGGGAACTTGATGTCCGTGGCACGGTATTGGTCGCCATAGGCATGACGGCCGATGATGATCGGCTTGCTCCAGCCGGGAACCAGGCGCGGCACGTTCTTGCAGATGATCGGCTCGCGGAAGATGCAGCCGCCGAGGATGTTGCGGATGGTGCCGTTCGGCGACTTCCACATCTGCTTGAGGCCAAACTCCTTCACCCGGGCCTCATCCGGGGTAATGGTGGCGCACTTGACGCCGACGCCGACCTTCTTGATGGCTTCGGCGGCGTCGATGGTGACCTGATCGTTGGTCTGGTCGCGGTGCTCCATCCCCAGGTCGAAATACATCAGCTCGACATCGAGGAACGGGTTGATCAGCTTGTCCTTGATGTACTGCCAGATGATCCGGGTCATCTCGTCGCCATCGAGCTCGACGACGGGGTTGGTCACCTTGATTTTTGCCATGATCGGGGAAGCCTCTTGGGAACGGCGCTATTGGCGCGCCACGGGAATATCCGCCGCCTCTTAGCACCGGGACGCGGCGGGCGAAAGCCAAGGGATTATGCAGTTTTAGCTCATCCAGCTTCCGCAGATGGGCAGCGGCCGCCCGCCGCTCGGTTGGGGTCGGCTGAGGTTTCAGGAGAGATTCAAAAGTCGAATCCAACCCGTTATTTCCCTTGAGAATTTTGTCAGGACAGGCAAACGACAGGCGCGCGGGACGGCCGGCCGGTGGCTGGCTTGAATCAAAACCTGAGGCGGCCGCTCCAAGGCCTTGAGAGAAAGCGTGAAAGCAAAGCAAGATGTCTGGGACTGACAAGAGCAAGGCGGGCCTCGCCCTCGATGGTCCCATCGTGATCCTGGTCGAGCCGCAGCTCGGCGAAAATATCGGCATGGCCGCGCGCGCCATGGGCAACTTTGCCCTGAGCTCCTTGCGCATCGTCAACCCGCGCGACGGCTGGCCCAACATCGCCGCCCAGCGTGCGGCGGCAGGCGCCGACCACATCCTGGAGCGAGTCGAATTGTTCGACACGGTCGAGCAGGCGGTCGCCGATCTCGACCTCTTGTTCGCCACCAGTGCGCGCGCACATGACCAGGCCAAGCCGGTGGTCGGGCCGGAGGCGGCCGCGACCGAGATGGCGGGGCACATCGCGACCGGGGGCAAGGCCGGCATCCTGTTCGGCCGGGAGCGCTGGGGCCTGACCAATGAGGAGGTCGGCCTCGCCAACCGCATCGTCACCTTTCCGGTCAATCCGGGTTTTGCCTCGCTGAACCTCGCCCAGGCCGTGCTGCTGGTCGGCTACGAATGGTTCAAGCGCGCGACGTCGGGCGCGCTGCCGCACAGCATGCCCGAGCGATCCGAGCGCGCCTCGCAGCACCAGATCCAGGCCTTCTTCGAGAACCTGATCCGCGAGCTCGACAAGGTCGAGTTTCTGCGCCCGGCCGAGAAGCGCGACACCATGCTGGTCAACCTGCGCAACATCTTTACCCGCATGGACCCGACCAAGCAGGACATGCACACCCTGCACGGCGTGGTGATGGCGATCGCGGAGGGACGCAAAGGCCCTGCCAAGGGCGGCGTGCTCGATGGCGAGCAGGCGACGCGGCTGCGCGCGCTTCTGGCCGAGCACGGGCAGGGTGGGGCACCCGACAGCGGCAGCACGGTGCGCGGGCTCGCGCGCCTGCTCCGCCGCAACCCGACTGATGCCGAGCGCCTGCTGTGGCAGGCCCTGACCCGCGACCGCCGCTTCGCAGGTGGGTTCAAGCGCCAGACCCCTGTGGGGCGGCACATCCCGGACTTCGTCTCATTCCCGCACCGGATCGCGATCGAGCTGGTCAATCCGGGCGAGGGCGAGACGATTGCCGCTGACCGCGCGGCGCGGCGCAGCTGGCTCGAGGCACGCGACTATCGGGTGATCGAGATGCGGGCTGCGGACGTGGAGCGGGATCTGGCGGCCGAACTGGCGCGGCTTGAGAGGATGATCGCCGAAGGATCGGGTGCTTCGTAGCGGGTAGCTTAGGGCGTGTCCGCTCTACCCTCGGGAGGCAGGACTACCGCATATGAACAAGAACGTGGCTGGAAGCTTGCCCGCGGCCAATCCTTCGAGACGCCCGCCTACGGCCGGCCCTCAGGATGAGGTCGCGTTCTGCGGCGAGAGATCTGCCCCCTCATGGTGAGGAGCCCGCCAAAGCGGGCGTCTCGAACCATGCAGGCCGAGCGCGTCCGGCGGCCTCCCGCTATCATATGCGATAGCTTTGCGAGCGAAATCAGCCGGTCCAAATAGTAAATTTATAGATCTCGTAGGTGGGCAAAGCGAAGCGCGTCGATCAACGAGGTGAAACAGAGTTGGTGGGCACGGCGCTACGCGCCTTTGTCTACCCTACGACGCTGCGCGAAGCGCGGTCCGCATGGCGTAACCTACTACTTCTGTGGCCGGGGAAATTGAAGAGGTGGATTACGCTCCGCTAATCCACCCTTCGAAGTGCGTCCGAGCTGCACCTCGCGCTCCACCGCAATCCATGTTGTTCGGGCCGCGGCCAGCAGCTTCCCGGCTTCATCGTGGAGCGCGGCTTCGGCGGTGCGCTTGCGGCCGTCGCGGCTAGTCCGAGAAGAGGTTTTGGAGTTCGCCGGCTGGCGAAATGACCAGCGAAATCAGCCCGTCCAAATAGTAAATTTATCGTCCGCGGCAATGTCAGCTCCGGGCTCGAGATGCGAAATGCCGAAGCCTTCATAAGTCTGGTTCAGCCGTCAGAAGCGGACGTCCCACACAATGAGTGCACGCGTACCCGCTGGAGCGAGATATCGCGGCGGAGCTGGATCGGCTTGAAGGGATGATCGCCGAAGGATCGAGTACTTCGCAGGGGCACGCTTTGGGCGCGTGCTCGTGCTCCACTCAGCGCACAAGATACGTCACGTCCACTGACCTTAAGAGGGACAGTGGCGGCTCGTCCTGTCGAGCTGCGAAGCTCCATTTCAGATGGGCCCCAATTCTGACGAAGCAGGCTTCTTTTGCTCGCGCCAGAGAGACGGTGACAGCGCTTCGTGTGATCCGCCAATCATGATAGGCTGGCTCTCGGCAGAGGAAGTGTTCAGCCGGTCCTGGACAACAAGGGGGGCTAGCAGTGAAATCCTATCTTCAGTCGCCGGCAGTCGACGAGTTCGCCACGAGGAGAGCTGACGTACTGATCTTGATTGGCCGTATTCTACTTGCCTGGGTATTCGTCGGGAGCGCGTACGCAGCGCTAGCCAACTTCAGCGGCTCGGTGGGCTATTTGAGGTCCCTGAACCTTCCAGCACCTGAGCTGTTCACTATCGTGAATCTCGCAGTGGAAGCACTGATATCCGTTGGTTTGATATTGGGCGTCGGTACGCGCTACTGCGCCGTCCTGACGTTCGTGTTCGTATTGGCGGCAACGATTGTTGCACATCGTTACTGGGAATATCCCGCCGGTGCGCAGCAGATGGGTCAATACAACAATTTTTTAAAGAATATCTCGATCATGGGAGGCGCGATGTTGATCTTCGTCACCGGGCCAGGCCGTTTCAGTTTCGATCGGACCTCATAGCGGGCATCACTTCACCTTGAGCTTGAACGCGTCCCCGATCGCTCGGCGGATGCTCTTTGCGAGCGGCTTCAAAGCATTGCCGACGAAGGCGAAGAGAAGCATCAGCCACGTCGCGAGCGCGGCACACCACAGCACCAATTCCAGTATCTCAGGCATGACGCCTCTCAAAAATATCTTCTCTGAAATGCGGCAAGTGTTGCTCAATGGCGCCGACACCGCAAGTCGTCTTCAAAGTGGTGGCGCGCCGAAAACACTCGGAATAGGCTTTGGGAACGGCTTGCTGGCTGCCGGCAGCCTTGCGTCCACGGAAGCAGACCGCGCCGACGACCGCGAAGAGTGATGTCGGTCACGCCAGCTCTGGGCCAGGAGGCGTGACAAGAGGCGAGAGAAGCGTGGGTTATGCTTCGCTAACCAACCACCTGCTAAGGACTCACACCGCCTCAAGCTGGTCTGCGCTACGCTTCTTCTTTGCCTTCGACTGGCTGAGCAGGGGGCCTGCCGCGAGCGCGGCCGTATCGGCCACGCCGGGATCGCGCGAGATCATCGCCGCGACGATGGCGCCGTCGATCAACAGGCCGAGTTGGTGCGCGAGCACGGCGGGCTCGGCCGAGCCGAGCTCGCCGGCGAGCTTTTCGATGTGGCCGAGCACGATCTTCTTGTGCTTCATCGCGATGTTGCGGAACAGCTTCTGGTCCTTGTCGTGCTCGCCGACCGCATTGATGAAGGGGCAGCCGTAGAAGCGCTCCTCGGCGAACCAGCTCTTCAGCGCGGGGAAGATGCGCGTGAGCTTGGCCTGTGCATCGCCGCCGCCTGCTTCCATGGCGCCGATGAACCATTCGCGCCACTGCTTGCCTTCGCTCTCCAGAACCGCGTTGACGAGATTGGTCTTGGAGCCGAACAATTTGTAAAGCGTGGTTTTCGCGGTGCCGGCCTCCTCGATGATCGCATCGATGCCGGTGGCGTTGATTCCGTTTTTGCAGAACAGATGCGTCGCCGCGCTCAGCAGACGCCCGCGCGCGGATTCGTCGTCGCCCACGCCTGTGTGCGGCGAATTCGATTTCTTCTTCGATGACATCTTGTTCAGTGACGATTTGGCCATGGGCTGCAACTTAATCGCAGCCGCGCCGCATCAGCAAGCCGCATCTGTTCCGAGCTGAAAAGATTCGCATGGCAAAGCGCATCTGCATCGCCTTTGAGCAGGAAGCCCCTGATCAATACGCAGGCAGCGATCGCTAAGCGGCTCCAATGCTTCGCATTTTGATTTTGCACCGGTCTGGCACGCTCCATGCAAGGAAACAGACCGTTCGGTATCCTATCGACTTTCTGATTCCTAGGGAGAAAACTGATGACTGCGGTCGTTCAAAAAACGGTGCTGACAGGCTGCCTTGCGCCGATCGACAGAGGCGGGCTCGAGCAACTGATCGCTAGCGGCAAGGCCAATCCGAAGGTCATCAAGACCTTGAAGTGCAAGACGGTCGCGGAAGGAAAATTCCGCCACGCCAACTATATCCGCAACCTGCCGCCCTACATCGTCGACGAGCCGCCGGGCCTGCTCGGCGATGACACCGCGCCGAATCCGTCGGAGGCTTCGCTCGCCGCGCTCGGCTCCTGCCTCGCGGTCGGCCTGCACGCTAATGCCGTGCACCGCGGCTGGATCGTCAACAAGCTCGAGCTTGAGCTCGAAGGCGACCTCAACATCACCGCGGTTTGGGGCACCGGCGACGTCTCCGACAAGCCGGTCGGCTTCACCGACGTGCGCGTCAGGGTCGACATGGAATGCGAGGGCGTCTCGCCGGACGAGATCAATGCGCTGGTCACCCACGTGAAGAAATGGTCGCCGGTCGCCAACACCTTCACCCGTCCGGTCAATCTTGAGGTCGGCATCTAGCGCGCGGCGGCAGTGGAAAAGGTGCGGGAGACGATCATGGGGACACTAGCTTTATCGCGGGTCGAAGCTTTGGATCAGCCCGCACCGTCCATTGCGGGAGAAGTGGCGCGGATCGCGCGGGAGCAGCTTGCGCCGCTCGCCGCCGGCGTCGACGACGGCTCGGTCTATCCGGCCGAGCTGCTGCGCCGCTTCGGCGAGGTCGGCGCCTGGGGCAGTCACGTGCCGCATGAAGGGCCCGCGGACTTGCGCTGCGCGATCCAGGCGATGGCGGCGATCGGCGAGGTCTGCGGCGCCACCGCCTTCATGGCGTGGTGCCAGAACACCCTGGTCTGGTACGCCGCCAATTCGACCAATATGAAGCTGGCAAAGCGCTTCGGCGACGGCTTTTCGACGGGCCGGCTGCTCGGCGGCACCGGGCTGTCCAATCCGATGAAAAGCTTCTTCGGGATCGAGAAGCTCAAGCTGAAGGGACGCAAGGTCGAGGGCGGCTACGTCGTGCGCGGCGCGCTGCCCTGGGTCTCCAATCTCGGCCCCGATCATTATTTCGGTACCATCTTCGAGCGCGAGGACGAGCCGGGCACCGTCATGTTCCTTGCCGACTGCGCCGATCCCGCGATCACCCTCGCGCCTTGTAAGCCGTTCCTTGCGATGGACGGCACCGGCACGTACGGCGTGCAGTTTCGCGACGCCTTCGTGCCGGACGATCTGATCCTGGCCGATCCGGCGGCGCCCTTCGTGAAGAAGATTCGGGCCGGCTTCATCCTGCTCCAGGCCGGCATGGCGCTCGGCCTGATCCGGGACTGCATTAACATCATGGACGAGGTCGATCGTCCGCTCGGCCACATCAACCGCTATTTGCCGCAGCAGCCAGTGAATTTCCGCGATCTCGCCGCCGAGCTCGAGGCCGAAACCATGGCGCTGGCGCGCGATCCCTACAATGAAGAGGACACCTATTGGCGCAAGGTGATCGCGCTGCGTTTGCGCGCGGGCGAAGCCAGCGTCGCGGCGGCGCATGCAGCGATGCTCCATTGTGGCGCGCGCGGTTATCTGAAGAGCCACCGCGCGCAGCGGCGCCTGCGCGAGGCCTATTTCGTCGCGATCGTCACGCCCGCCACCAAGCAGTTGCGCAAGATGCTCGCCGACGCCTGAGTCTACCCGAGTCCACCCCCGAAGACCACTTAACCTCAACGGAGAGGCTGCCAATGACGGACGTTCTGATCTCTGCCAGCGAACTTGCCGATCTCTTGAAGACCGAGCCGTGTGTCGTCATCGACACCCGCAACCCCGACGCCTACGGCGCCGGGCACCTGCCCAACGCCGTAAACGTGCATGAGATTTTCACCTTTCTCGCGACGTCGACGCCGGAAGGAATGAGCGAGCTGAAGACCAAGTTCGCCGACGCCTTCGGTGCCGCAGGCCTCTCCGGCAAGGAGACGGCTGTGGTGTATGAGCAGTCGATGAACTCGGGGTTCGGCCAGTCCTGCCGCGGCTACTATCTGCTCACCATGCTCGGCTACCCCAAGATCAAGGTGCTGCATGGCGGTTTTGATGCCTGGGCCGCAGCTGGCCTGCCGGTCACGAAAGATGTGCCGGCGCCGGCGAAAGCCTCGTTCTCGATCGTGCCCGAGGCGGGCGAGATCCTGATCGACGCAAAGACCATGTTAGGCGCCCTCGGCAAGCCCGGCATCGCCATCCTCGACGTGCGCGACGTCGATGAGTGGATCGGCGACAGCTCGTCTCCGTACGGTAAGGATTTCTGCCCGCGCAAGGGCCGCATCCCCGGTGCCGTGTGGCTGGAATGGTATCGCATGATGAAGCCGACCGCCGAAGGCCCGCGCTTCAAATCCAAGGACGAGATCCTGGCAGAGTGCGCCACTGTCGGCATCTCGACGACCACGCCGGTCTATCTCTACTGCTTCAAGGGCGCACGCGCCTCGAACACCTTCCTCGCGCTCAAGAACGCCGGCGTGAAGGACGTGCGGATGTACTTCGGCTCCTGGAACGAGTGGTCGCGCGATCCGTCGCTGCCGATCGAGCAGGGCTTGCCGATTGCGACGGAGGTCACCACCAAGGCGGCGTGACAGCGCCCCAGGCCGCCAGACCCGGTCCACCTCTCCCGTAGGGAGAGGTCGGATCGCATCGCAAGATGCGATCCGGGTGAGGGGTTACGGCCCCAGTGATTGCTGCGGCCCCTCCCCCCGATTGCGCTGGACGACGCTTCGCATCGCCAGACGCAATCCGACCTCTCCCCGCTGGGGAGAGGTGAACCTCGACGCATCGACCGTTTCCAGTCTCACCACTCTCTAGCCGCTCGAGCCCGCGCGGGTGCGGGGCGCAATCCCAAGCGCTTTGATCCGCGATGCCAGCGTTGTCGGCTTGAGATCAAGAATTTCCGCTGCGCCGCCGGGGCCAAAGACTTTCCCTGAGCAGGCCTCGAGCGCCGCCAGGATGTTGGCGCGCTCGTGGTCGCGCATCTCGGGCGCGGTCATGACCGCCGGGCGCGCATCGGCCCTCTGGCGCGCAGCTCCGGGTGCGATCTGGGCTCCGGACGAATCCGGCAGGTCGACCCGCAGGCGACCGCTCTGCGACAGGATCGCGGCGCGCTCGATCACGTTCTGCAATTCGCGAACGTTGCCGGGCCAGTCGTAGCGGGTGAGCCGCCGGGCGTCGCCCTCGGACAGGCGCAGGTTGGATTTGAGAGCCTTACTCTCGCGGGTCAGGAAGTGTTGGGCCAGCAGCGGAATGTCCTCGCGCCGTTCGCGCAAGGGCACCGACTCGATCGGGAATACGTTGAGGCGGAAATAGAGGTCCTCGCGAAACCGTCCGCGCTGCACCTCCTGCTTGAGATTGCGATTGGTCGCGGCGATCACGCGGACGTCGACCGTGCGGGTGCGTTCCTGCCCGACCCGCTCGAAATTGCCTTCCTGCAACACCCGCAGCAGCTTGCCCTGCAACTCCAGCGGGATTTCGCCGACCTCGTCGAGAAACAGCGTGCCGCCATCGGCAAGCTCGAACCGGCCGATGCGGTCGCGCATTGCGCCCGTGAAGGCGCCGCGAACGTGGCCGAAGAACTCACTCTCGAACAGCTCGCGCGGGATCGCGGCGCAATTGACGCGGATCAGCGGCCGGTCGCTGCGGCCCGAAGCGTCATGGATGGCGCGCGCAATCAGCTCCTTGCCGGTGCCGGATTCGCCGGTGATCATCACGGCTGCGGTGGTCGGCGCCACGAGCTTGACCTGGCGCAGCGTCTTCTGGATCGCCTCGCTTCTACCGATGATGCCGCGTGGATTGGTCTCGATGCGGATTTCCTCCTGGAGATAGGCGTTCTCCAGCTCGAGCCGCTCGCGCAGGCGATCGACCTCGGCGAGAGCCGCGTGCAGCTTCTCGTCGGCCTCGCGCCGCTGGCTGACATCGCGAAACACCACCACCGCACCAACAACCATGCCGCGGTCGCGGATCGGGGTCGAGGTGTATTCGACCCAGGCCGGCGAGCCGTCCTTGCGCCAAAATACCTCGCCGTCGACCTGATGAACGGCGCCGTCGCGGAAGGCCGCGTAGATCGGGCAATCGTGGTCGTGATAGTGGCTGCCATCGTGATGGGTGTGATGCACGATCGGGTGAATTTCCTTGCCCACCAGTTCCTCGGCAGTCCAGCCGAGCATCCGCTCGGCGGCCGGGTTCACGAAGGTGGTCTTGCCTTCTGCATTTACGCCGTAGATGCCTTCGCCGGCCGCGCGCAGGATGAGCTGGTTCTCACGCTCGATGTCCTGAAACACTCGCTCGACACGCTGCCAGGTCGCAATGCCGCCGCGCATGTGGTCTTCGGCCGCGGCATCGACGTTGCGGCGGCGGCGGGCTTCGAGATCGGTCAGCGTGAGCAGCACCAGTGTGCGGCCGTCATGGGGCAGGAGGCAGCCGGCATATTCGAGCCGGAGATTTTGACCGGTGGCATGGCGCGGGTTGAGCGCCGTGGACCAGTAGGCGCCCTTGTGCAGCACAGCCTGGGTGAACACGGTGAGGGCGGGAAGCTGGCCGGCGTGAAGCGTGCTGGCCTTGGTCTGCCGCAGCAGGGCGCGGTCATAGCCGAGCAGGGCGCAGGCAGCCGGATTGGCATCCACGATCTGGTCGCCATAGGGATCGATCAGCAGCGTTGCTTCGACCGAGGATTCGAACGCCGCGACGCGCGGATCGAGCCCGGGGGCCACATCGTCGTGGGCAGGCATTGGCGTCGTTGCCATTGCGAAATCTCGTAATTGAACTACGAATTTTCGTTTATCACGAGTTTTCGTAGCAGCCAAGCGCTGCCGAAAGTGCTGTGTCATCAAGGCGCTGGCCGGCCGGGAGGCGGTGGCATGCTCCTTGCGTAATGCTTGCTGCAAAGTCGCGCAGGAGATCCGATGTCCACCTTCGACAATCCGTTTGATCCCGACCGTAACCTCCGTGGCGGCTGCGAATGCGGCCGCCATCGCTCAGCTGCCGAACATGAGCAGGCCTCGCCGGCGCTGCGCTGTGATCCCGTCGAGAGCGAGGAGAAGCGTTACGAGGGCGTCGTCGCCTCCGCGGTCATGCGCGCGATGTTTCCGCAGGATGCCGCGCGTCGCGCCTTCCTGAAGTCGGTTGGTGCATCGACCGCACTTGCCGCGCTGTCGCAGTTCTTCCCGCTCAAGACTGCGACCGAGGTGTTCGCGGCAACCGGCACGCCGGAGAAGAAGGACCTCAAGGTCGGCTTTATCCCGATCACCTGTGCGACGCCGATCATCATGGCCGCGCCACTTGGGTTCTATTCAAAACATGGCCTCAACGTCGAGGTGGTCAAGACCGCCGGCTGGGCGGTGATCCGTGACAAGACTATCAACAAGGAATACGACGCCGCCCACATGCTGGCGCCGATGCCGCTCGCGATCTCGCTCGGCCTCGGTGCCAATGCCATTCCATTTGCGGTGCCCGCGATCGAGAACATCAATGGGCAGGGCATCGTGCTGGCGACGAAGCACAAGGACAAGCGCGATCCGAAGGACTGGAAGGGGATGAAATTTGCGATCCCCTTCGACTACTCCATGCACAATTACCTGCTGCGCTACTATCTCGCGGAGCACGGGCTCGATCCCGATACCGACGTGCAGCTGCGCTCGGTGCCGCCGCCGGAAATGGTCGCGAACCTGCGCGCCGACAACATCGACGGCTTCCTCGCGCCCGACAACATCTGTCAGCGCGCGATCTATGACGGCGTCGGCTTCATGCATCTGCTGTCGAAGGAGATCTGGGACGGCCATCCCTGCTGCAGCTTTGCCGCCAGCCGCGAATTCATCACCACCGCGCCGAACAGTTTTGCTGCGCTGACGCGGGCCATCGTGGATGCGACCGCGTATGCATCGAAAGCGGAGAACCGCAAGCAGATCGCCGAGGCAATCGCGCCGGCCAATTACATCAACGCGCCGGTGACGGTGCTGGAGCAGGTCTTGACCGGCACCTACGCCGACGGCCTCGGCGGCGTGAAGACGGATGCCAAGCGCGTCGATTTCGATCCGTTCCCCTGGCAGTCTTTTGCGGTGTGGATGCTGACGCAGATGAAGCGCTGGGGCCAGATCAAGGGCGATGTCGATTACAAGGCGGTCGCCGAGCAGGTGTATCTGGCGACCGACACCAGGAAGCTGATGACCGAGATGGGCCTGTCGCCGCCCACCGACGCCTACAAGTCGTTCGCGGTAATGGGCAAGACCTTCGATCCGGGCAAGCCGGAGGATTATTTGGCGAGCTTCAAGATCAGGAAGGCGTCGTGAGAGACACCACTCACCCAACACCGTGGCGAGGTCTTGCCAGATGACCTCCTCCCTCCGCCTCCGCGCCGGCCTCGTCTCCATTGTGCTGCTGGCCGGATTCCTCGGCATCTGGCACCTCGCCACGCGCTCGACCGGTACCGTCGCCACGATGAGCCCGGAATACGCCAAGCTGATGGGCCTGACCGCGACGCAGGGCAAATCCGCGATGCCGGGCCCGCTCGATGTCGGGGCAAAGCTGTGGGAGCATTTGAGACGGCCGTTCTACGATAACGGGGCGAACGACAAGGGGCTCGGCATCCAGCTCGGCTATTCCATCGCGCGCGTCGGCACCGGCTATCTCTTGGCCGTGCTCGTCGCCATTCCGCTTGGCTTCCTGATCGGCATGTCGCCGCTGCTGAGCAAGGCGCTCGATCCATTTATCCAGGTTCTGAAGCCGATTTCGCCGCTGGCCTGGATGCCGCTCGCGCTCTACACCATCAAGGATTCCTCGATCTCCGCGATCTTCGTCATCTTCATCTGCTCGATCTGGCCGATGCTGCTCAACACCGTCTTTGGCGTCGCCAGCGTGCGCAAGGAGTGGATCAATGTCGCGCGCACGCTTGAGGTCGGCACGCTGCGGCGCGCCTTCACCGTGATCCTGCCGGCGGCGGCGCCGACGATCCTGACCGGCATGCGCATCTCGATCGGCATCGCCTGGCTCGTGATCGTCGCGGCCGAAATGCTCGTCGGCGGGACCGGCATCGGCTATTTCGTCTGGAACGAGTGGAATAATCTGTCGATCACCAACGTCATCATCGCGATTCTCTTGATCGGAATCGTCGGCATGCTGCTCGACCAGATCCTGGCGCGTTTCACGCGCATGGTCACGTTTCCGGAGTAGGGGCCATGACCGAGAAATTCATCTCCATCGAAGGCATCGCAAAGCGCTATCCGGGCGCGGGTGGCGGCACCACGGCCGTGTTCGAGAATCTGTGGCTGTCGATGCCGCGCGGCGAGTTTTGCTGCGTGATCGGCCATTCCGGCTGCGGCAAGACCACGGTGCTCAACATCCTCGCCGGCCTCGATGCGCCAAGCGAGGGCGCCGTGATCGTCGACGGCCAGGCCATTTCCGGCACCAGTCTCGACCGCGCCGTGATCTTCCAGAGCCACGCGCTGTTGCCCTGGCGTACCGTGCTCGGCAACGTCGCCTATGCCGTCACCTCGAAATGGCGCAGCTGGGACCGCGCCAAGGTGAAGGCGCACGCGCAAACGTTCATCGATCTCGTCGGCCTGACGGGTTCTGAGCACAAGCGTCCGTCGGAGCTGTCCGGCGGCATGAAGCAACGCGTCGGCATCGCGCGTGCGCTCTCGATCACGCCAAAGATCATGCTGATGGACGAGCCGTTCTCGGCCCTGGACGCGCTGACGCGCGGCACGCTTCAGGACGAGGTGCGACGGATCTGCCTGGAGACCGGGCAGACCGCATTCATGATCACCCACGACGTGGACGAAGCGATTTACCTGGCCGACAAGATCTTTCTCATGACCAACGGTCCGGGCGCGGTGCTGGCGGAGGTCGTCGAAAATCCGCTGCCGAAGGATCGCGGCCGCACCGATCTGCACCGGCACCCGCTGTATTACGCGCTGCGCAACCACATCGTCGATTTCCTGGTCAGCCGCAGCAAGAATTTTGCGGCCGAGAAGCCCGATCACGATCCGCGCAACGTGCCCGTCGTACACATCGGCAAGCCTGGATTGACGATCGCCGCCAGCGACGAAGAACGACCGACCTGGACATCCGGGACCAGTCCCGGCCTGACCGCCTGATTTTGGAGACGCATGGATCTTCGGAAACCCGCTCCACACGTTTCCGGATCATGCTTTTAGAGGAGACCCTGACATGAAACGCGAAGACCTGACCGAAAAGCTGCTCGACATCAAGCGCGAGAAGGGCTGGAGCTGGAAGCACATCTGTGAGCAGATCGGCGGCTATTCCGAGGTGCTGATCGTCGGCGCGATCCTCGGCCAGATGAAGCTGACCAAGCCGCAGGCGGCCAACGCCGGCGAACTGTTCGGCCTGTCGAAGTCGGAGGTCTCGATGCTGAACGAGACGCCGATGCGCGGCATGCCGATGCCGCCAACCGATCCGCTGATCTATCGCTTCTACGAGTTGGTCATGGTCAACGGCCCGGCGTGGAAGGCGCTGATCGAGGAGGAGTACGGCGACGGCATCATGTCTGCGATCGACTTCGACATGGTGATGGAGCGCCTGCCCAATCCGAAGGGCGACCGCGTCAAGATCACGATGTCCGGCAAATTCCTGCCGTACAAATATTACGGCGCCAGCGGCAACGTGCCGGAATACGGCTTCAAGGAAGGCTGACCGCGGCGAACGCGTCGCGCAGTTCCTTGATCGGTGCCATTTCGCGAACATAGGTGAAGGAGCCGTTCTCCTTCATCTCGCGCGCGCTCTTCAGGAATGCGGCCAATGCGTATCGCGACATCGCGCCGCCGACGCTGATGCGTTTGACGCCGGCCGCCGCCAGTTGCGGCAAGGTCAGCGCCGGATCGGCAAAGCCCATGACGAGGTTGAAGGGCTTTTTCAATGACGCCACCACGGTCTTGATCGTTGCGAGGTCGTGGACGCCCGGTGCATAGAGCACATCGGCACCGGCGGCCTCGAACGCCTGCAACCGTTTGATGGTGTCGTCGAGGTCGTTGCGCCCGTGCAGAAGATTTTCGGCCCGGGCCGTCAGCGTGAACGGAATGGGCAGGGAGCGCGCCGCCTCCACTGCGGCCTGCACGCGCTCCACGGCCAACGCGAAATCATAGATCGGGCATTCTCGCTCACCGGACGAATCCTCGATGGATCCGCCGACAGCGCCGGTTTCGGCAGCGCGCCGGATCGCGTCCGCTGCGCGCTTTGCCTCATGCGCGCCGCAATTCTCGAGATCCACGCTGACCGGGAGTTCGGTTGCGGCGGCAATCGCGCGGCAATTGTCGAGGATGGCATCAAGGCTGACCGTCGAACTGCCGAACGTGTTGGCAAGACCGAGGCTTGTCGTCGCGAGCGCCTCAAAACCCATCGCCGCGAGCAGTTTTGCCGTGCCGGCATCCCACGGGTTGGGAATGATGAAGGCGCCTGGCCGTGTGTGCAGCGCCCGAAACGCTTTGGCCTTCTCCAATTGGCTCGTCATTGATCGCTCCGGTTATCCTGATCGATGTGCATCAGCCATAGGCGCCTTTCCGCCATCCAACAAATTTGTTATTTCTCTTGACGTCATCAGCTTTTTGCATGAGGTGGCGGCGATGGACAGCGATGCCCTCAACACCTTCCTGGCGGTTCACCGCCGGGGAGGGATCTCGAACGCTGCGAAATTCCTGCACCGCTCGCAACCGGCGATCTCGCGCCGCATCGCGCTGTTGGAGCAGGACCTCGGTGTGCCGCTGTTCGAGCGCGTGGCGGGTCGCACGCTGCTGAGCGATGCGGGACGGGTGCTGATTCCTTACGCAGAGCGCGCCGTCGCTGCCGCGCAGGACGCCGAACAGGCGATCCGGGCGCTGACCAAACAGAATGCCGGTCCGGTATCGCTCGCCGTGACCGGCACGCTCGCCGACAGTCGCCTGTCGAAGATCATGACGGGGTTCGCGAAGGAAAATCCCGGTGTCGCGCTCACGCTGCGCACCGCGACCAGCGCGGAGGTCAGCGGTCTCGTTCGCCGCGGCGAGGCGACGGTCGGCCTGCGTTACAACATGGATCGTTCGCGCGACCTCGACTGCGAAGCGGTCATGACCGAGACATTGCAGGTTGTCTGCGCACCTGATCATCCTCTCGCCGGCAAGCGTGTGAAGCGGCTCGCCGAGCTCAGCGGCGAACGCTGGATCGCGTTTCCCGAAATCCCAGGTCGGCGCGAGATCGCGGCCGCGCACGTTTTTGCGCTGTTTCTGACCCGCGGCCTGGGCGATGTTGAATGGACGGCAGTCGACAGCCTCACCGCCCAGAAGAGACTCGTCGAGTCCGGCTTCGGCCTCGCGCTGCTGGCAGAAAGCCACGTGGCCGAGGAGTTGAGGTCTGCGGCCATCGCCGCCATCCCGGTCGGTGATCTCGTCGCCAGCCACGACATCGCCGTCGTGACGCGGCGCGGCGGGTTCTTGAGCCTGGCCGCCCAGCATTTGCTGGAGGCCATCCGGCGGCATTACGGCGCAACCGACGCCATGACGATTCGGCAGCCCGGAAAGCAACGGCCGGCGCGCAAGACAATTGCACGCCGGCGCGCCAGATAGAAAACAGCGGTTTATTTCCCCGCTTTCACCTCGGCGACTGCCACCGCCACCAGCTCGTTCATCTTGGCGCGAATCGCCTGCTCGGTGATGGCAACGTTCTTGGCGGCGAAATCGGCCGTGACTTTGCGCAGGACGTCGGTATCGCCGGCTTCCTCGAAATCGGCCGCGACCACTTCCTTGGCATAGGCTGCCGCCGCATCGCCGGTGATGCCGAGCTTTTCGGCCGCCCACAGGCCGAGCAGCCGATTGCGGCGGGCTTCGGCCTTGAATTTCTGCTCCTCGTCGAGAGCGAATTTCTTCTCGAAACCTTCCTCGCGCTTGTCGAACGTGCTCATGCCTTGTTCCAACCCTGCTGAATGAAGCGGGACGCCTCGTTGCAGCATCCCCGGTGCATGCCTAGATAGGGGGCACGAATCGGCAAAACAACGGGCCGTTAAGCCGCAGGCAAGGCGGTATAAGTTGGCATCGGATGGGCCGGATCGATTGTGCTGGGACGGCCAATCGGATAGGTTGCCTGAAGGCGTGGTTCCTGTTCTGTTTCCATGGGTTCCGGGCTGTTCACGGCAGCTCCGCCGTGGGTCGTAGTTCTCGTAAACCGGAGCACACCAAATACATGGATTTCAACAAAACACGGTACATCCCCATGAGCCGTCGGCGTCGCATTTATGAAGGCAAGGCAAAGGTTCTTTACGAAGGCCCGGAGCCCGGTACCCTGATCCAGCACTTCAAGGACGACGCCACCGCGTTCAACGCGAAAAAGCATCAGGTGATCGAGGGCAAGGGTGTCCTCAACAACCGGATCTCGGAGTACCTGTTTCAGCACCTCAACGACATCGGGGTGCCGACCCACTTCATCCGCCGCCTCAACATGCGCGAGCAGTTGATTCGCGAGGTCGAGATCGTGCCGCTCGAGGTGGTGGTGCGGAACGTCGCGGCCGGCTCGCTGTCGCAGCGCCTTGGCATCGAGGAGGGTACGCAGCTGCCGCGCTCGATCATCGAATTCTACTACAAGAACGACCAGCTCAACGATCCCATGGTGTCGGAAGAGCACATCACCGCCTTCGGCTGGGCCACGCCGCAGGAAATCGACGACATCATGGCGCTCGCCATCCGTGTCAACGACTTCCTCACCGGTCTCTTCCTCGGCATCGGCATTCGTCTCGTCGACTTCAAGATGGAGTGCGGGCGCCTGTTCGAGAACGAGATGATGCGGATCATCGTCGCCGACGAGATCTCGCCGGACTCCTGCCGCCTCTGGGACATCAAGTCGAACGAGAAGCTCGACAAGGACCGCTTCCGCCGGGATCTCGGCGGGCTGCTCGAGGCCTATACCGAAGTCGCCAAGCGCCTCGGCATTCTGATGGAGAACGAGCGTCCGGCGGGCTCCGGCCCGGTACTGGTGAAGAGCTAAAGGGGATTTCGACGTGAAGGCACGTGTCACCGTTACCTTGAAAACGGGCATCCTCGATCCGCAAGGCAAGGCCATCGAAGGCGCGCTGAAGTCGCTCGGCGTCGACGGCGTCGCCAGCGTCCGCCAGGGCAAGGTGTTCGACATCGAGCTTGCCGGCGCCGACAAGGCCAAGGCCGAAGCCGCGCTGAAGGATGCCGCCGACAGGCTGCTGGCGAATACCGTGATCGAGAATTATCGCGTCGAGATCGTCTGAGTCCGCCTCGTAAATCCTCATGGTGAGGAGCGCAGAATGCGTGTCTCGAACCATGCAGGCCCGGCTTTTGCAACTCGGCCTTCATCCTTCGAGACGCGCGCAGAGGGCGCGCTCCTCAGGACGAGGAGCCGGAGTGGCTAACACGCGCAGTCGGGCGAGGGCCGCCGGCCCTCACAGCCACCCAACGTGGCGGAAGCGCCAGTAGAGCGCGATGCACGACACCAGCATCAGGCTCAGTACGGCGTAATAGCCGTACTCCCAATCCAGCTCCGGCATGTGCTTGAAGTTCATGCCGTAGATGCCGGCGAGCGCGGTGGGGATCGCGATGATGGCGAGCCAGGAGGCAAGCTTCTTCGAGACTGCTGTCTCCTGGGCTTGGCCGACCAGCAGGCTCGCTTCGAAGGCGAAGGCGAGCACCTCGCGCATGGAATCGATGCGCTCCTGGATGTTGCGGACGTGGTCGGTGACGTCGCGGAACAGCGTTTGCATGGCCGGGCGCACCATCGACAGCTCGTCGTGCTCGAGCCGGCGGCAGACCTCCACCAGAGGGCCGATCGCATTCCGCAGCCGCAACAGGTCGCGACGCAGCATGTAGAGGCGCTCGATCTGGGCCTTGGTGATGGCGTGGGAGAGCACGTAGTCTTCGATTCCCTCGACCTCTTCGTGAATGCTTTCGAGCACCGGCGAGTAGTTGTCGACGATGAAATCGAGGATGGCATAGAGGATGTAATCCTCGCCGCGGGCGAGCGCCCGCGGGCAGCTCTCGCAGCGCTCGCGTACCGCCGTATACGAGGTCGAGGCGCCGTGGCGGACCGTCACGAGATAGCCATCACCAATGAAAATATGAGTCTCGCCGAAGGCAATCCGCCCCTCGAGCAATTGCGCGGTCCGCGCCACGATGAACAGGGCTTCGCCGTATTGCTCGATCTTGGGCCGCTGATGGGCGTTGTTGGCATCCTCAATGGCGAGCTCGTGCAGATCGAACTGCTTCTGCACGGCGCCGAGCAGCGCCATGTCGGGCTCATGCAGCCCGATCCAGACCACGTGGCCGGGCTTGGCGCGCCAGCTAGACGCCTCGCTGATGGCGATATTGGCGACGCGCCGTCCGTCGACATAGGCGCCGGCAGCGACGACGCCGTCGGCGGAAACCGGCTCGGCGGCGGATGTGGGCAGCGACGGGACATTCATGGTTTCAATCCCGGCAAATCGTTCGGCCAAATTGCGATGGCCAAATTGCGATAACCATGGCCTGTGCACAAGGCGGCCCGGCGAGGCTAGCACTAGTAAAATCCCCGTCAAATGGTTATGTCTCTTCACGATTTAGCCCCTCGCGAAGCCGATTCCTGCCACCATCGGAACCTCAACCATGAAAGCCGCCATTCTCGTTTTTCCCGGAATCAACCGCGAGCGCGACATGGCGCGCGCGCTGAAGCTGATCTCGGGCAACGAGCCTGCGATGGTGTGGCACGCGGAGACGTCGCTTCCTGCCGGCACTGATCTTGTGGTGGTCCCCGGCGGCTTCTCCTATGGCGACTATCTACGCTGCGGCGCGATTGCGGCGCGCGCGCCGGTGATGGATGCGGTGCGCGACTATTCGGCCAAGGGCGGCCTCGTGCTCGGCGTCTGCAACGGCTTTCAGATCCTCTGCGAATCCGGCCTGCTGCCGGGCGTGTTGATGCGCAACGCGCAACTGAAATTCATCTGCCGCGACGTGCATCTGCGCGTCGAGCGTTCCGACACGCCGTTCACCCGCGGCTACAATGCGGGCCAGGTGATCCGCGTGCCAGTCGCGCATGGCGAAGGCAATTACGAAGCGGACGAAGAGACCATCAAGCGCCTCGAAGGCGAGGGGCGGGTGCTGTACCGCTACTGCTCGGCCGACGGCGTGGTCGATGAGAGCCACAACATCAACGGCGCGGCGCATTCGATCGCCGGCCTCGTCAACGACAACGGCAACGTGCTCGGCATGATGCCGCATCCCGAGAACCACGTCGAAGACATCATGGGCTGCACCGACGGCCGCGGCCTGTTCGCCGGCCTGGTCCAGCACCTGGAAAAGGCCGCGTGATCTCGGTCATTTTGAAGCGGTGTCTCGCCGCATTCGCGGTGCTCTCGTTCGCGACTGCTGCGTCCGCGCAGGATTTTCCCAAGCGTCCGATCACCTTGATTGTGCCGTTCGCGGCCGGCGGCACCTCCGACGTGATCGCCCGCACCGTCGCCGAGCAGATGGGCGTTGCGCTCGGCCAGACCATCGTGATCGAGAACGTCGCCGGGGCCGGCGGCTCGACCGCGCTGGCGCGCGCCTCCCGCGCCGAGCCTGACGGCTACACCATCGCGATCGGCAATGCCGGCACCAATGCCGCGGCCTATACGATCTATCCAAAACTGCCGTTCACGCCGGACTCCTTCCTGCCGATCGCCATTGTGGCGAAAACGTTCGGCATCATCGCCCTGCGCAAGGATTTTCCGGCAAAGGACCTCAAGGAGTTCATCGCCTACGCCAAGGCCAATCCGGGCAAGATCAATCTCGGCCATGCCGGCGTCGGCTCGTCGAATTATTTGATCTGCAAGAGTTTCGTCACGGCCGCCGGGATCGAGGCGACACTGGTGGGCTATCGCGGCGCGGCGCCTGCGCTGACCGACGCGGTCGGCAGCCAGATCGACGGCGTCTGCGATGCGGCAGCGTCCGTCTCGCAGTCGATCAACGAGAAGCTGGTGAGGGGGCTCGTTGTCGGCTCGACCGTGCGGCTCGCCACGCTGCCCGATTTGCCCACGTCCGCCGAAGCGGGCCTGCCCGAATTCGAGGCACAGGGCTGGAACGGCCTCTTCGCGCCCAAGGGCACGCCGCCGGCCGTTATCGCCAAGCTGAACGCCGCCGCGCGCACCGCAGTAGAAACCGACGCGGTGAAGAAGCGTTTTGGCGATCTGTCGACGGTCGCGCCCGATGCCGACGAGCACACGCCGGAGCTGCTTCAGCAACTTGTGTCGCGCGACGTCGAGAAATACCGGAAAATGCTGGCGGACGACGCCAAGTAGCCGCAAGGCTTCGATCCACAATCATTCATTCTTTGCAGGCGGTGCAGCGATCGTGGCGCATCAATGGTGCCTGACCGAAAGTCCGCTCAATCAGGGGTGGTCGGATTCGTCCATGTACAAAAATGGTCGCAATCTGCGCGTACACATCGTCGCGGCTGGAGAGGTAAACCACTGGACAGAGGCATCATCATGCACTTCGGCTCAGCCTGGCGTTCGAAGTTGCCTCACGCCGTGAACGATTCGTTCGCATGGACCGAAGATCAGGCGCTAGTCGATCAGGTCACGACCAACGTCCTGTCGCTGGACGTGCTCGCAAATGATCGCGCGGGCCACGCCGCAAGGCTCTATTCGATCGACGACGGTGGTGGGTGGGGGTTCGACTGGGCGCTTTTGGCAAGGGACGTCGGTCGCGAGGGGACCTCGCCCTGGGAAACGACCGACGACGGCAACCTGATCCGCATCAATCACGGCCAAATCGAGCTCGATCTCAGCCAATCACTATCTGCGCTCGGGGCGACTGATTTCAATTCCATGGCGGCCGGGGACGTCATCGACGACGATTTCGTGTATGCGATCCGGTTCGGGCACGGCAGGCTGAGCGAGGCCCACGTCCACGTGCATGTCGATGGCGTCAACGATCCTGCGACGATCAGTGGCACTTCGACCGGAACGGTGACGGAGGACTGCGCCGTCCAGGCCGCACGTGGCGCGCTGACCGTCACCGATCCCGACCATGGCCAGAGTCAGTTCCAGTCGTCTGCTTCGCTGGCCGGCACCTATGGGACGTTCGCGTTCGACCCGACGACCGGTGTCTGGGGCTACACGCTCGACAATAGCGCGGCCAATGTCCAGGCACTGACCGCCAATGATGTCAGGCACGACCTGCTGACGGTCAGCTCCGCGGACGGCACCTCGCATCAAGTTATCGACGTGACCATCCATGGCGCCGACGAACCGAGGCACCTGGATATCGTGGCGGGTGCGGAGTTCACGGACATCGCGGCAGACCCGGGCTCAGTGGCCGTTGTGTTGCATGATGAGCCCGGCGGATTTCAGGCTCCGGCCCCCTATCACAACGGTACAAGCTACTATAACGGCACGCTTGAATACACGACCGCGATCGGCATCGCCGATCTCAATGGTGACGGCGTGTCAGATATTGCGACCGCCGGCCTTGCCGGCCTCGGTACCAACTCGAGCGCCAGCGTCGGGGTGCTGCTCGGGCATGGCGACGGCACCTTCGGCGCCGCATCGACCTATCACAACGGCACATCGTGGGGACCCAACCAGGAGTACACTTACGCGCTCGATATCGCCGACTTCAACGGGGACGGCGTGCTCGACATCGCGACTGCGGGGGTCACCGGTGACCTCTCCGCCGGCAGCGTGGGCGTGTTGCTCGGAAACGGCGATGGCACGTTCCAGGCAGGCAAGCCCTATAGCACCGGGACCGTCTTCGCCAGTCTGTCGCAGATCACCTACGCGCTGGCGAGCGGCGATTTTAACGCAGACGGCAAGCTCGATATCGTGACCGTCGGCGCGGCAGGGTCCGGCGGTGCCTCTACCGAGAGCGTCAGCATGCTGCTTGGGAACGGTGACGGCAGCTTTGGGACGCCCATGACCTATGCGACGGCAAACCTCGTCGTCGATCATGAAATGACGGAAGCGGTTGCCGTCGGCGACGTGAATGGTGACGGCAGGCTCGATGTCGTCACTGGAGGATTTGACGACAACAACCTCGCGACGGGCAAGACCGTCCACTCCATGAGCCTGCTGCTGGGCAGCGGCGACGGCACTTTGCAAGCGGCGATGCCGCTCTCCAGTGGCATTCCGTTAAACTCGATCTCCTATCAGTCGGAGGAAACCACGGATCTGGTCCTGGCCGATCTGAATGGCGATGGCAGGCTCGACATCGTCGGCGCGACGCACAGTGCGAACAGCAGCGTATTCACCATGCTGGGCAACGGTGACGGGACCTTCCAGCCAGCGTCTAATTGGTCAAACGGTTCTCCGCCGGATGGCGATGAAACGACCACGTCGATCTCGGTCGGTGACATCAATGGCGACGGTCGCCTCGATATTGCCGCGCTCGACAGTGGAGGTTCTGTCGGCGTGCTCTATGGAAACAGTAGCGGCTTTCAGCCAGCCGAGGTCGTGCAGACGGGGATTCACGACGCTCTCGCCATCCAGCTCGGCTACCTCATATCGGCCTGAAACGCGGGTCGATGACCCCCGATGCGCCGGAGCTGTGCGGTAGTTCGTGACGCTCGACGTCGCGAAATACCGGAAATTGCTTGCGGACGACGCCAAACAATAGCGCTTCACGCCAAGGCAGGGTGAGCCTTATGCGTCTGGCTGAGCTTGTGGCTTCCGCTTCATCCGCTTGATCGTGCCGGAGAAGGTGAGCAGCGGCCGGTCGCCGGACATCATCTTGCCGCGCAGGAAGATCAGCGAGCCGCCAGCGCGGGAGACTTCGCCCACGCATTCGATCAGCTCACCCTCCCGTGCACCATCGAGGAAGTCGCAGGCGAAATTTGTGGTCACGGCCCGCCCATCCAGCTCGTGGGTGGCGATCGCAAACAGGCAATAGTCGGCGAACGCCATGAAGCATCCGCCATGGACGTTGCCGGAGCCGTTGAGGTGCTTTTTCTCGACCCTGAAAGCGCTGCGGACACTGCCGTCCGGCTCGATCTTGTGCCAGAACGGGCCGATATGGCTCTCAAAACTGTCGCGGATCCAGGTCCGCCAGCCCTGGAATTCCCCATCGGCGGCAATGTGGAGGTCGGGACGGCGGGACGGCGGCGCTTTGGTCAATTCGTGCAAGGAAACGGGCCTTCAATTACGGGTCTTTAGCCCTTAAATCCGATCCGACCGCGCCTTGCAATTCCTGTTCCCGCATCCCCCGCCGCAAAACGTGGGACAGCGGTAAAATGCACCATAAAGGGCTTTTCGTGAGCCCCCGATGTTCCTAAGAACGGCCAACCCCGCCGAAAGCCTCGAATCCATGAAGAACGAACCCAAGATCACCCCCGAGCTGGTTGCCGCCCACGGGCTCAAGCCCGACGAATATGAGCGCATCCTGAAGCTGATCGGGCGGGAGCCGACCTTCACCGAGCTCGGCATCTTCTCGGCGATGTGGAACGAGCACTGCTCGTACAAATCCTCGCGCATCCATCTGCGCGGATTGCCGACCAAGGCCCCCTGGGTGATCCAGGGCCCCGGCGAGAACGCCGGCGTGATCGATATTGGCGATGGCCAGGCCGTGGTGTTCAAGATGGAGAGCCACAACCACCCAAGCTACATCGAGCCCTACCAGGGCGCGACCACTGGCGTCGGCGGCATTCTGCGCGACGTCTTCACGATGGGCGCGCGGCCCATCGCCTGCCTCAACGCGCTGAGCTTTGGCGCGCCCGAACATGCCAGGACCCGGCATCTGGTCTCCGGCGTCGTGGCCGGCGTCGGCGGCTACGGCAATTCCTTCGGCGTGCCGACGGTCGGTGGCCAGGTGCGCTTCCACACCCGCTATGACGGCAACATCCTCGTCAATGCGATGGCCGTGGGCCTCGCCGATGCCGACAAGATTTTCTATGCGGCCGCCTCCGGCGTGAACATGCCGATCGTCTATCTCGGCTCGAAGACGGGACGCGACGGCATCCATGGTGCCTCGATGGCATCGGCCGAGTTCGACGACAAGTCCGAGGAGAAGCGCCCGACGGTGCAGGTCGGCGATCCCTTCGCCGAGAAGCTTTTGCTCGAAGCTTGCCTCGAGATTATGGAGCAGGGCTGTGTCATCGCGATCCAGGACATGGGTGCGGCGGGCCTGACCTGTTCGGCGGTTGAGATGGGCGCCAAGGGCGATCTCGGCGTCGACCTCGATCTCGACGCGGTGCCGACCCGCGAGACCGGCATGAGCGCCTACGAGATGATGCTCTCCGAGAGCCAGGAGCGCATGCTCATGGTGCTCAAGCCTGAGAAGGAGAAGGAAGCCGAGGCGATCTTCAAGAAGTGGGGGCTCGATTTCGCCGTCGTCGGCTACACCACGCCGAGCAAGCGCTTCGTGGTCAAGCATGGCGGTGACGTCATGGCCGACCTGCCGATCAAGGAGCTCGGCGACGAAGCGCCGCTTTATGACCGCCCGCATGTCGCCGCCACCGCACTGCCGATCGTGCACGCCCGCGAGGTGTCGGCGCCGATGGGTGTCGGTGCCGCGCTGGAGAAGCTGATCGGCACGCCGGATATGTGCAGCAAGCGCTGGGTCTGGGAGCAGTACGACCACGTCATCCTCGGCAACACCATGCAACGGCCCGGCGGCGATGCCGCCGTCGTGCGCGTGCAGGATGGGCCGAAGGGCCTGGCGCTGACCATCGACGTCACGCCGCGCTATTGCGAGGCGGATCCCTATCAGGGCGGCATGCAGGCAGTGGCGGAAGCCTGGCGCAACATCACCGCGGTCGGCGGCAAGCCGCTCGCGATCACCGACAATCTCAACTTTGGCAATCCGGAGCGGCCCGAGATCATGGGCCAGTTCGTCGGCTGCCTGAATGGCATTTCGGAGGCCTGCCGCACGCTCGACTTCCCGGTCGTGTCCGGCAACGTCTCGCTCTACAACGAGACCAACGGCCGCGCGATCCTGCCGACGCCCTCGATCGGCGGCGTCGGCCTGCTCGACGATTTCACCAAGTCGGCTTCGCTGGCTTTCAAGGCCGAGGGCGAAGCGATCCTGCTGATCGGCGAAACCCACGGCTGGCTCGGCCAGTCCGTCTATTTGCGCGACATCTGCGGTCGCGAAGAGGGCGCGCCGCCGCCGGTCGATCTCGCCGCCGAGAAGCGCAACGGCGACTGTGTGCGCGGCATGATCCACGCCGGCACCGCGACCGCCGCGCACGACCTCTCCGACGGCGGCCTTCTGGTCGCGCTTGCCGAGATGGCGATGGCAAGCGGCATCGGCGCGAAGCTGCTCGCAGCGCCCGCTGCACTCGTGCCGCACGCCTATTGGTTCGGCGAGGACCAGGCGCGCTATCTCGTCACCGTGCCGGAGGTGGAAGCTGGCCGTGTGCTCGCCAAGATGCGCGGCTGCGAGGTGCCCTGCGTGCGGATCGGCACCACCGGTGGCGACGCAATCGCGATCGCGGGCGAAGCGCCGGTCGCGATCGACACGTTGCGTGCATCGTTCGAGCGCTGGCTGCCGGAGTATATGGGCGGTAAGGCGGCCTGAGGGGCCGCCGCAAACTCCGTCATTGCGAGCGGAGCGAAGCAATCCAGAATCCCTCCGCGGGGGCAGTCTGGATTGCTTCGTCGCAAGGGCTCCTCGCAATGACGAGGAGAGACCGTGCCTCACAACACGTGCGACGCCCCCGGAATCTTCCGCAACGCCGCGGTCGCAGCCCAGCTCAGAATCACCGTCAGCACGAACACGGCGGAAGCCTTCGCGATTGCAGGCCAATTGTAGTCGAACAGCCAGTATTGCAACCACAGCGTGATCGGATAGTGCAGCAGGAACATGCCGTAGGCAGCGGCCTGCATCGGATCGAGTAGCCTTGCTGAGCCTGACTGCCTGAACCGCTGGAAGAGTGCCAGGATCAGAAACATGATGGCCACGCTGAAGACGGTGACGCAGACGGCGTAAATTCCTTCATACCAGTTCGGCAGTGGAGACGGATTCCCCAGTATTTCTCGCTTGATGAAGATCAGCACCCACAGCAGGCAATACGGAACGATCGCCAAGACCATCCAGTCCCAGCTCACCTTCGCCATCCTGCCGTCAGCCGAGAGCAGTCCGCGATCGATATTCGCAACGCCGATGCCGGCGCCGAAAAAGAAGTAGGTCGCATAGAGCATCACGCGCCCATGCTGGACCGAAAACGGCCCGAACTCGAACCAGTTGCTTGGTCCGAAATACATCAGCCCGGGTACATAGAACGCGGCGCTGACGGCCAGCATGACCGCGAAGAATTCCGCGGGTCGGCGCCGCCCGCGCAGCGAGAGGCGGTTGATAGGGTCGAGCAGATTGGGCGACAGCCGGTACAGGAGGCATGCGATCAGGTCGAAGGCGAACAAGACCCAGAGGAACCAGATCGGCCCGCTTGGCCACGGGCCTTTCGTGATCGTAGTCCACCAGAACTGCGAAAATCCGATCTCGGGGTTGAGCCGCAGCGAGATGGCGTAATACGCGAGCGGAATGACCGTGAATGCGCAGATCACGAACGGTATGCCGAGCCGACGGACGCGGTCTGCCAGATAGCTCGCGGGCCCCTTGCGAGCGATTCCCGACCACGCAAACAGGCCCGACAGGAAGAAGAACATCGCCATGAAGAAACTGTCGGTGGCGAGCACGATCATGTCGAAGCCGACCCAGGAGGTCGGATCGGTGTGGCCGAAATAGGTGTAGGGAATGACGGCGTGATGTAGCAGCACCACCAGCGTCAGGAAGGTGCGGGCGCGGTCGAGCGACAGATTGCGCACCTTGGCCTTCGGCTCGGCATGCGCCTCTACGCCGATCGCCGCGGAATGTGACATCGTGATCATGGTCGCCCCGGTCGCGTTTCTGTCTCGGCCGGACTCTGCCGCCGGGAACCCGATTCAGCAAGGGCGGATTGTGCCGCCACAACCTTCCGTCGTGCCTTTAGGAACCAGTTCCGCGCAACGCGGTTAGCGTTTCCGAAACGGGTGAAGGCCGCCGATTGCAGTGGCCATTGTCGCGGAGCTGGCGATGACGATCTTGAAATGGGCACTGATCTTCCTGCTGATCTCGATCGTGGCAGGTGTGCTCGGCTTCACCGGCATCTCGGCCGCCTCTGCCGACGTCGCCCGTTTCCTGTTTTACATCTTCGTCGTGATCTTCCTGGTGCTGCTGATATTGGGGCTAACGATATTCAGGGCGTAGCCCCACGGCTCCCGCGCGCGGTCGTCGGGCCCGGGCTTGCCGTCTTCGCTGAAGCTTCGCCGGCCCAACACTGAGTGCCCGGCGAAGCCTTGGCGGAGCCGGGTCTCGGGCATCCACGGTCTTCCGTATCCGAAGCACCAAGAACGTGGATGGGCGGGACATAGGCGAGCGTAAGCGACGCCCTCCTTCGGGACGGCTATGGACCGGCCATGACAGGAGAGGTTATCCAACCTCCTCGATCTTCACCTTGTCCGGATAGAAGGCGAGATGCCCGGAAATCTCCGCCATTGCGGGGAAGGGCGTCTCATAGGTCCAGATCGCGTTGTCGAGCGTCTTGCCGTCGGCTTTGATGCTGTAATAGCTCGCATCCCCCTTGTAGGGGCAATGCGTGACGCGGTCGGTGCGCTCGAGCAGCGCCATGTTGGCGTCTTCCCGCGGCACATATTGCACTGCCGGATATTTGGCCTCCTTTAGCGTCAGCGCCTTGGTGCTCTCGGCGATCACGATGTCGCCCGCCGTGACGCGGATACGCCGGGCGGTCGGGGTGATGGTGATGGGGTGGTCGGGCCCTGGAAGCTTCATGACTTCACGCCTTTTTCGATCGATCTGCCGTGCGCGGCACTTTGTCGTGCCTTTATCCTGGTCGGATCACCGATATAGTGCCTCAAGGCGTGACGTAGAAGGCTGTTCACGCTAAGTTTGGCCCTGCCGGTCCCGGGGACCCCGGCAGCGATTCGACGCCGAGGCTGATTTGCAGCCGAGATGAGGAGCAAGACCCGAATGCCAATGGACGCCCACGATATCGAGGCGATGATCAAGGCAGCGATCCCCGATGCCGAGGTGACCATCCGTGACCTCGCCGGCGATGGCGACCACTATGCCGCGACCGTGATCTCGGAATCGTTCCGCGGCAAATCCCGCGTCCAGCAGCACCAGATCGTCTATCAGTCGCTGCGCGGCCAGATGGGCGGCGTGCTGCACGCGCTGGCACTGCAAACCGGGGTGCCAGGTACTTAAGATTTGACGAGTACGTGATCTGACGAGCACCTGACCTGATCGCGAGAGCGGGGGACGACGATGGCTGCGGATAATCCTCGCGGTGCGATGTTTCGCGTCGTCGTGCCGAACCAGCACAGCCGCGTCACCAACGCCGAGCTGTTCTTCGACCTCGTCTTCGTCTTCGCCATCACGCAAGTCTCCCATACGCTGCTGCACCACTTTACGCCGCTCGGCGCGGTACACGTCACGGTGCTGTTTCTGGCCGTGTGGTGGGTGTGGGTCTACACCGCGTGGGTCACCAACTGGCTCAATCCCGAGCTGACCCCGGTCCGCATCCTGCTGTTTCTGATGATGCTGGGCGGCCTCGTGCTGTCGACCACGATCCCGACGGCGTTCGAGGGGCGCGGCCTGTGGTTTGCGATTGCCTATGCGACCATGCAGGTTGGACGCACCGCGTTCTGGCTGTTCGCAACCCCGCGCCATCGGCAACAGGTCCGTCATAACGCCATTCGCATCCTGACGTGGCTCTCGATCTCTGCGGTGTTGTGGATTGCAGGCGGCTTTTTCGAGGGCGAAACGCGGCTATGGCTGTGGATCGCGGCGGTCACATGGGAGTACGTCTCACCGGCGGTGCGCTTCTGGGTCCCGAAGCTGGGGTTTTCGTCGATCGAGGCCTGGGCCGTCGAAGGCGGCCACATGGCGGAGCGCTGCTCCCTGTTCGTCATCATCGCGCTTGGCGAGGCCGTCGTCGTCAATGGCGCGACCTTCGCCGAACTGGACTGGACGGCGGACAACATTCTCGCCTTCGTCTCGGCGCTGGTCGGCAGCATCGCGATGTGGTGGATCTACTTCCACAAGGGCGCGGAGGCCGGCGCTGAGCGGATCTCGAAGACCACCGAATCCGGCCGCCTGGCGCGGCTCGCCTATACCTATCTGCACATGCCGATCGTCGCGGGCATCATCCTGGCCGCGGTCTCGGATGAACTGGTGCTGAAGCACCCGAGCGGCCATTCCGACATCCGCACCATCATGAGCACGGTCGGCGGGCCGCTGGTATTCCTGATCGGCACCATCCTGTTCAAGCACGCGATCCGCGGCTTCCTCCAGCTCTCGCACGGCATCGGCATCATCCTGCTTCTGGCGCTGAGCTGGTTTGCGGCCGATCTCTCGCCGCTATGGCTGTCAGTCGTGACGACGGTGATCATGATCGTGGTCGCGGTGTGGGAGTCGGTGTCGCTGGGGTCGAAGCCGGAGCAGGCCGCCGAACACTGAACCGCCGGCCCCGTGGCTGGCGGAAATTTGTTCAGCGACATGCGCCGGAGCGCTTACTCCGCAGCCTCCAGCGCGTGCACCGAAAACATCTTCGCAGAATCCGTCCAGGTCTCGCGCACGCGCCAGCCGGCTCCTTGCGCCAGCGCAGCAAAACGCTCGAGGCTGTATTTGTAGCTGTTCTCGGTATGGATGCTCTCACCCGCCCGGAATGAGAAGCTCGTGCCGAGCATGCGCACGGTCTGGCTCTTCTTGCTGATCAGATGCATCTCTATTCGATGCCGCTCGCGGTTATAGATCGCGCGATGGGCGAAGGCGGAGAGGTCGAAATTGCCGCCGAGCTCGCGGTTGATGCGCACCAGCACATTGAGGTTGAAGCGCGCGGTGATACCGGCGGCGTCGTTGTAGGCGTCGTGCAGCACGCGCTCCTCTTTCTCCAGGTCGGCGCCGATGATCATCTGCGCGCCCCGGCCGAGAATCGTGCGGGCGCTCTTCAGGAAGGCCTGGGCCTCCTGCGGCTCGAAATTGCCGATGGTCGAGCCGGGGAAGAAGCCGACCTTCGGCATCGAGGCGACCGCCTTGGGCAACTCGAACGGCGTGGTGAAATCGGCTGCCACCGGATGAATGCCGAGCGAGAGGAAGTCCCGCTTCAGGCCGTTCGCCTGGGCCTTTAGGAAATCGCCGGAGATGTCCACGGGCACATAGGCTGCGAACTTGCAGTGGTTGAGCAGCAGACGAACCTTTGTCGTGGCGCCGGCGCCGAACTCGACCAGCGCTGCATGCTCCGGAATGATCTTCGTGATCTCGCTGCCGCGCTCCCTCAGGATCGCAAGCTCCGTGCGCGTCGGATAATATTCGGGCAGGCGCGTGATCGCCTCGAACAATTCCGATCCGGTCGCGTCGTAGAAATATTTCGGCGACAGCTTTTTCGGCTGCCGCGACAAATCCTCGATGGCTTCGCGGGCAAATGCGGTCGTTTGCTCGTCGGGAAGATGGGCCTCGGCCAATGCGCTGCCATGCACATTCATGATACTCTCCTGAACGCGCTGTCCGGCGCGCGGTTGTCGTCGGATGAGAATTAGTCGTAATCGGCAAGCCGCAATCCCGTGAATTGCCAACGATGATGCGGATAGAAGAAGTTGCGATAGGTGACGCGGCTGTGACCGTCAGGCGTTGCCAGCGAGGAGCCGCGCAGCACCAGTTGGTTGATCATGAACTTGCCGTTGTACTCGCCGAGCGCGCCTTCGATGGCGCGGTAACCGGGGTAGGGTGAGTAGGAGGAGCGCGTCCATTGCCAGACGATGCCGAAAGCGTCGTTCAGCGCGCCCGCGCGTGCGGCGACCTCCCATTCCATCTCGGTCGGCAAATGCTTGCCGGCCCAGCGCGCGAAGGCGTCGGCTTCGTAATAGCTGACGTGGCAGACGGGCGCCTCGGGATCGACCGGCTTGAGGCCGGCGAGCGTCATGACATGCCAGGCGCCATCGACCTTGCGCCAATGCCCCGGAGCCTCCCAGCCTTCGCTGTTCACGGCAGCAAAACCGTCCATCAGCCACAGCGTTGCGGTCCGATAGCCGTCGTCACGCATGAACGCGAGCCATTCGCCATTGCTGACGAGATTGCGCGAGATCCTGACCGGGCCAACCAGGGCGCGATGTGCCGGCTTCTCGTTGTCAAAATGGAAGCTGTCGTCGACATGGCCGACGGTATGGATGCCTTCGTTCAGCGTCAGCCATTCCTCGCCGGTGCGCGTCGACGCCGGGAAACGCCACGCCGGATCGTAGGCCGGCGGGATCGGGTTCTGGGCGAAGGCGTGCAGGATGTCGGTGAACATCAATTCTTGGTGTTGCTGTTCGTGGTTGAGCCCGACCTCGACCAACGGCGCGACGGCCTGAAGCGTGTCCTCGCCCGCCTCGCGGAAGAATTTCATGACGGCCGAGTCCACATGCTTGCGATAGGCGCCGACCTGATCGGCGCTTGGCCGCGTGATGTCGCCGCGGCGATGCCGGGCGTGACGGGGGCCTGCGCTGACGTAATAGGAATTGAACAGGAACGCGAAATCGGGATGGAAGGGCCGGTAGCCCGGACAGTGCTCGCCGAGCACGAATTGCTCCCAGAACCAGGTGGTGTGAGCGCGGTGCCATTTCGTCGGGCTCGCGTCTGGCATCGACTGAATCTGCTGGTCCTCGGGCGATAGCGGCGCAGCCCGGCGTTCGGTCTCGTTGCGGACGGTGAGAAAAGCATCCTCCAAGGACCGGGCGAGGCTGCCCGGGGCGGACACCTCTGACGAAAGCGCGGGGGCGGCCGTGGCGGAGGCTTGTTTCGTCACGTTTTTCTCCAGACAGGACAAGAGAACGTTGTTGGCATTGCCGGGTTCCAAAACCAAGGTTCGTCCTAGATAGGGGCTCCGTTACGGTATGAAAGTCCTCCTCGGCAATGATATTAGCGTCATCAGCCCATGCCGCCGGCCGGGCTTCGGATCGGCCGTCCGAGCCCCGTCGCCGCCATTTTACTTTGGATGCACAACGGTTTGGGCTACATATATGGGCAGGTATCGGGTTAAATCGGCTGAGCCGGCCCGAGTTGAATCGTTGAGGGCTCCGCCCCGGAAGGACATGGATATGAGCATAGAGGAATTCATCGGCAACGAAGTTAAGTCGAACGACGTGGTTCTGTTCATGAAGGGCACGCCGCAATTTCCGCAGTGCGGTTTCTCCGGCCAGGTCGTCCAGATCCTCGACCATCTCGGCGTCGGCTATAAGGGCCTCAACGTCCTCGAATCGGCCGAACTGCGCAACGGCATCAAGACCTTCTCGAACTGGCCGACGATTCCTCAGCTCTACGTAAAGGGCGAGTTCGTCGGTGGCTGCGACATCATCCGCGAGATGTTCCAGGCCGGCGAATTGCAGCAGCTCTTCTCCGAGAAGGGCGTTGCGGTCAACGCTGCGGCCTGACGCTTGACCACGCTGACGCGCCGGATCGGCGGCGCCCAGCTCGAGGTCATCGTTGCTGACATCACCACGCTCGGCGTTGACGCCATCGTCAACGCGGCCGACACGTCGCTCCTTGGCGGGGGCGGCGTGGATGGCGCCATCCATCGGGCGGCCGGGCCCGAACTGATCGCCGAGTGCCGCATGCTCCACGGCTGCAAAACCGGCGACGCCAAGATCACCAAAGGCTATCGGCTCAAGGCCGCGCATGTGATCCACACTGTCGGGCCGGTCTGGAATGGCGGCACGCTCGGCGAGGACGATCTGCTCGCCTGCTGCTATCGCCGCTCGATCGAACTGTGCCGGAAGCACGAGCTGACCTCGGTGGCATTCCCCGCGATTTCGACCGGCGTTTTTCGCTTCCCCGCGGACAGGGCCGCCGATATTGCCGTCCGCACGACCATCGAAACGCTGCCGGCCGCACCATCCGTCACCCGCGTGATTTTCTGCTGCTTCTCGGAGCCGAGCGCCGACCTCCACATCGAGGCGCTTGTGCGGCACGCCGGCCCTTGTGCCGACTAACGCGGTCAGTACACTCCGCCGGACCGTGTTCCGGGGAGGGGCTATGATTTCACATTTTGGACGGCGCGCGTTCGTCTGCGGTGCACTCGTGTCGCTCGGTGCGATCTCGCTGGCGCGCGCGGAGGGGACCTACGAGATCCCCGCAGGCGCGCATTTCAACCAGGACAAGCTCGCCAAGGTCAGCGAGTTCTTCAAGAACGAGGTTGCGACCGGCAAGATCGCCGGTGCAACCGTGCTGATCAAGCAGCACGGCAAGCCGGTCTACCGCGAAGCCTTCGGCGTGCAGGACGTGGTCAGCAAGGCGCCGATTACGGACAAAACCATTTTCCGCCTGTTCTCGATGAGCAAGGCGATCACTTCCGTCGTCTCGGTGCAGTTGATCGAGGACGGCAAGATCAAGCTCGACGATCCCGTCTCGAAATACATTCCGTCCTTCGCCAATGTGAAGGTTGGCGTCGAGAAGAAGGCTGAGGACGGCACCAAGTCGCTCGAGCTCGTGCCCCCGAACCGGCCGATGACGGTGCATGACTTGATGACGCACACTTCTGGCGTCACCTATGGCTTCTATGGCGCCAGCCTGGTCCGCAAGGCCTATCGCGACGCCAACATCTATGCCGGCGATTTTGACCTCGCCGAGTTTGCCGAGCGAATCGCAAAACTGCCGCTGCACAACCAGCCGGGCGCGCTGTGGCAATACGGCCACTCCACCGACATCCTGGCGCGGGTCATGGAGGTTGCCGCCGGCAAGCCGCTGCTGGAGATCGAGCGGGAGAAACTGCTTGGCCCGCTCGGCATGGTCGACACCGGCTTCTTCGTCACCGATCCCGAGAAGCAGAAGCTGCTGGCGCAGCCAGTGCCGAACGACAGTGATTTTCGGGTCGGTCGCATCAACGATCCAACCGTCGTCAAGAAAATCCAGTTCGCGAGCGGCGGCATGGTTACGACCATGGCAGACTATGAGCGATTTGCGCAGATGCTGCTCAACGGCGGCAGCCTCGACGGCAAGATCATCCTCAAGCCCGAGACGTTCAAGCTGATGGCGTCCGATCAGATCGGTCCTAGCTCCGGCGTCGATCGCGATTATTTCTACTTCCCGGGCGACGGTTTCGGCTTCGGTCTGGGCCTTGCGGTCCGCACCGATCCCGGCAATGCCAAGCCTCCGCCGCCCGGCGATCTCGGCGAATTGAAATGGGACGGCGCCTCCGGCTGCTATTTCGTGATCGACCCCAAGCAGGACATGTTCTTCGTCCTGCTGGAGCAGACGCCGACCGAACGCCAGCGCGTGCAGCGGACATTGAAGCAGTTGGTTTATGAAGCCATGGAGAATTGACATGCGCGGGCGCCGCGCGCTGATCGCGGCGCTCGTTCTCCTGTTCGGTACAATCGGTGCGCACGCAGGCGCCGAGGGGCGTGTCGCCCACATTTTTTCGCCCGAGGGACTGACAAAAATCTCCGACTACATCAGGAACGAGATCGCGACCGGCAAGATTCCCGGTGCCATCCTGCTGCTCCAGCAGCACGGCAAGCCGGTCTATTACGAGAATTTCGGGGTCCGCGATGTCGCGACCGAGATTTCGATGAGCGCGGACACGATCTTCCGGCTCTATTCGATGTCGAAGCCGATCACCTCCGTCATGGCGATGATGCTGGTCGAGGAAGGCAAGCTCGCGCTCGACGATCCCGTCTCGAAATTCATTCCTGCTTTTGCCGGCATGAAAGTCGGCGTCGAAAAGAAGGCCGAGGGCGGCAAGGTCGCGCTGGCGCTGGAGCCGCTCGATCGTCCAGTCACGATCAAGGACCTGCTGCGGCAGACCTCCGGACTGCCTTACGGCTATTACGGGGGCGGCATGGTGCGCGAGCTTTATGCTGATGCCAACCTCTTCAACAGCGATCTGGCCAACGCCGATTTTGCCGCCAAGATCGCCACGCTGCCGTTGGTCGAGCAGCCGGGCACGGTGTGGGACTACGGCTTTTCCACCGATGTACTCGGCCGCGTCGTCGAGGTGATCTCTGGAAAGACGCTGCTCCAGTTCGAAAAGGAGCGGCTGCTTGATCCGCTCGGCATGACCGAGACGGCGTTCTATGTCGCCGATCCCGCAAAATTTCCCCGCATTGCCGAGCCGATGCCGGACGATCGCAACATCAATGCGACAACGCAGGTTCGCGATATCAGGCGGCCGGCGATATGGGAGTCGGGCGGCGCCGGCATGGTCGGAACGGTCGGCGATTATGCCCGCTTCGCCCAGATGCTGCTCAATGGGGGGATCTACGAAGGCCGGCGTTATCTCAAGCCCGAGACCATTGCGCTGATGGCGTCAGATCATATCGGGCCCGAGACCAGGATCGCGCGCGATCAGAACTATTATCCGGGCGGGAGCTCCGGCTTCGGCCTCGGCTTTGCCGTGCGCACCTCGGTGCCGCCGGGCACCTCATGGCCGCTCGGCGAGTATCGCTGGGACGGCGTCGGCGGCACCTTCTTCTTCATCGATCCCGAGGACGATCTGTTCGGGATCTTCATGGTGCAGACCCCGACGCAGCGCGGCCGGATTCAACTGGCGCTGAAGACGCTGATCTATCAGGCGATGGGGCGGTGAGCTCGACGGTTACGCCGCTTTCGTAGCCCGGATGAAGCGAAGCAAAATCCGGGAATCCATCCGCCCGGCGACAATCCCGGATTGTGCTACGCTCCATCCGGGCTACGGGACTCAGGCCCCGCGCACGATCTCGCGGATGTGGCCGATCGTCTCCTCGATCTGGCTCGCCGTGACGTCGAGATGCGTGCAGGCGCGGATGCGGCCATCCATCATCGCGAGCGTCACGCCGCGCTGACGGAGTGCCGCCACCATCTTGTCGCCGGGAATGCCGGCGCCATCGGGCTTGAAGAACACGAGATTGGTCTCGGGCTCCTGCACCTCCACGCCCGCGATCTGCGACAGCCCGCGCGCCAGGGCGCGCGCGTTGGCGTGGTCGTCGGCGAGACGGTCGACGTGGTGATCGAGCGCGTAGATGCAGGCGGCCGCGCAGATGCCGGCCTGCCGCATCGAGCCGCCGAGGCGTTGCTTCCACTGCCAGACCGCGTCGATGAACGCGCGCGATCCCGCGAGCACGCCGCCGATCGGTGCGCCGAGGCCCTTCGAGAAGTCGATCCACGCCGAATCCCAGCCCGCGGTCATGTCGCGCGGAGAGATGCCGGTTGCCACCGTGGCGTTCAGCAGGCGCGCGCCGTCCATGTGGGTGACGAGGCCGTGTTGCTTCGCGATCGCGACGATCTCGTCCAGCGCGGCCTTCTTCCAGATCGTGCCGCCGCCGATATTGGCGGTCTGCTCGACGCTGACGACCGTCTGCGGCGGCTGGTAGCGGGTGCGTGGGTGCAGCGCCTTGCGCAGGGTTTCCGGCGTGAACTGGCCGTCGGGTCCCTTCAATTGCGTGACCTGGAAGCCGCCGACCGCGGCATGCGCGCCGCCCTCGCGCGCGATGATGTGCGCGCTCTCATGGGCGAGGATCTCGTCGCCGGGACGGCAATGCACCAGCGTAGCCGTGACGTTGCACATCGTGCCGGACGGCATGTACACGGCGGCCTCCTTGCCGAGCAGATCCGCAACGCGCGCGCACAGCGCGTTCACGGTCGGATCGTCGCCGACCTGCTCGTCGCCGACCTCGGCGCGCGCCATTGCCTCGCGCATCGCCGGCGTCGGCTTCGTCTGCGTGTCCGAGAGCAAATTGATGCGCACGGGCGGCGCCTTGGGATCGACGGGGGGAGGGGTGTAGAGCATGGCTGGTCTCGTCATCTAGTCGAACAATTGCGGTCTGATGTCTTGCGCGCCGTGAACAATGGCGCGAATTTCGACGTGGTCGGATTGCACGGTGTAGAAGATCAAATGAGATTGGAAGCGAAATCGTCGATAGCCAACCGCCAGCTCATCCACTTGCTGTCCGATAAGGGGAAAGTCGGCGAGAAGTCCGAACGAACGGATTAGGCCGGCGTAGTAAGCCTCAGCCTGATATTTGCCGAATTGGCTCTCGGTGAAGTCGTAAATGTCGATCAGATCGGCTCGGGTGCGCTCCGATAGCCGGTACTCAGCCATGGCGGCGCTGGGCAACGCGTTGCCGCGCGGCGGCGAGGATGTCGTCCGGCGTGTCCGTCGTGAAGTTGTTGCAGTCGGGCTGAGCGAACAGCTTTTGATATCGGCGGACCTGCTCGTCGCGGGGCAGCGCGGCCCATGTTTCAAGCTCCGCTTCACTCGGCGTTGCGGAGGGCGTGTCGTTGGCGAGTTGGTCGGTTGTCTGAGGCATCGACACTACAATACCACAACAAAAAGGCCCCGGAAACCGGGGCCTTTGAGTGTTGATCTGCCGAGCTATCAGCGCGAATAGAATTCGACCACCAGATGCGGCTCCATCTGCACCGGGAACGGCACGTCGGAGAGGCCGGGGATGCGGATGTATTTCGCGGTCATCTTGCCGTGATCGACTTCGAGATAGTCGGGGGTATCGCGCTCGCCGAGCTGGCTGGCTTCGAGCACATGGGCGAGCTGCTTGGAAGCTTCCTTGACCTCGATCACGTCGCCGACCTTGAGCTGGTAGCTCGAGATGTTGACCTTGCGGCCGTTCACCTTGATGTGGCCGTGGTTGATGAACTGGCGGGCAGCGAAGATCGTGGAGACGAACTTGGCACGGTACACGACCGCGTCGAGACGGCGCTCGAGCAGGCCGATCAGGTTCTCGCCGGTGTCGCCCTTGAGGCGGCTCGCCTCGACATAGATGCCGTGGAACTGGCGCTCGCTGATGTTGGCGTAATAGCCCTTCAGCTTCTGCTTGGCGCGCAGCTGCACGCCGAAGTCCGAGAGCTTGCCCTTGCGGCGCTGGCCGTGCTGGCCGGGGCCATACTCGCGGCGATTGACGGGGCTCTTCGGGCGGCCCCAGATGTTCTGGCCCATACGGCGATCGATCTTGTACTTCGCCTCACTGCGCTTAGTCATCGCGTCCTCTGTAGGTTCATGGTTTGAGGAAACGCGCCCTCCTGTGTGACGGGTTAGTGCCCGGCACCGACAGGTCCGATCCCCAAAGCTGGAAGGGACAGGACCACGGGTCGCGAAACGCTTCGCGGGCCGAAACCGGCCCGCGAGCAGGCGGCTTTTAGGGGAGTTTAGGGCGTGCTGTCAATGCGAATACCCCGGAATTATGTCCTGACCGCCCGGATCGGCTTCGGTCCAGCCGCGCGCAATTCGGTAGCGATTTCAGTGTTCAGCACCTGTTCCAGCCGGGTCAGGACCCGCGCGATTGGGGCGGCGTCAGTGACCCGATGGTCCCAGCGGATCACGACATGGACGGTCTGGTCCGACGCCACCACTCCGTAGCTGACGATGAAAGGGCCCGGCGTGATGGCCTGAAGCTCGCCGCCGCCATAGGCGGCCACCGAGGTCACCGAGAAGCTGCCGAACCAATTGCCCCGCTGCCGGCCGAAATTCAGGCCGATCGCCCAGGACAGGCGCCGCAGCGGCAGCGGCAGGCGCGTTGCCCGGATGATCTTGCGAAACATGGGGACGTCCTTGATCGGCGCCGTCTTGGCGTGCCGGATCAGGGCGTCCACCTCAGCCAGGGGCAGGGCCTCCGGGGCCGCGATTCGCTGCGGCAGCACGCATTCCTCGCCGTCCTCGATCCGGGCGATGGCTATCGACGCCACGCTCTTTGGAAGCTCGTAGAGCATCGGCCACGGCCATTTAGCGTAGACCGTGCGCAGGATCGGCTCGTCCTTGGCGACGAGCGCAAAGGCCTTGACGAACGTCGCGGCCCAGCCCGCCGGTGCGGCCGCGCCAGCGCGGGCCTCGAGCAGGGGGCGGATATAAAGCGGGCGGGACAGCGAGACGAAAGGCACGCCCATCGAGGCGCGCATGAGGTCGACGATCAGGCGGCGCGGCAGCGAAATGTTCTTCGGTTGACCGCGCATCGTTCTCCGGTTCCCGCTGGATTAGAGTCTGTGCAGGACGGGGCAGGACGGGCCCTCCCGCTCGCCGCCTGCTCTAGCATGAACCAACCGGCTTGGGGCCAGTCGGTTCGCCGCATCATCAGGGCGCTGGCGTCGCTAGCGGCTTGGTCTTATCAAAGGTATAAATACCGATGATTTTCAACGGCTTATCGCCATGGGTCTTGGAGTCATGCACCCCCCTGGAACAGTTGACCCTGGCAGTGCCGCGGTTCCCGGCAAGACTGGCCGCAACCACTCAGCGTTTGATGCCCTCGAAGGCGGCCAGAATGCCGCGCTGGAATAGCGACCAGTCGAAGCCGAGCGCGATCGCGCGGTAGCCGCGGTCGACCAGCCGGTTGGCCTGCTCGGCGGTGCGCGCCACGCCGCCGATCGGGACGCCGCTCTTGAGGATGCCGGCTTCGGCGCGCGCGATCAGCTCCAGGAGCTCCGGATCGTCCATCTGGCCGCGCTTATCGATGGAAGTGGCGAGGTCGCCGGGGCCGATCACCGCGACATCGATGCCGGGCGTGGCCATGATCTCGTCGATGCGGTTGACGGCATCGAGATGCTCGATGGTGATCATGCAGATCATCTCATCGTCGGCGCCCGCCATGTAGTCCGGCATCGACTGTCCCCAGCGGAACGGCGCGTGGAAAGGCCCCCAGAGCCGGTCACCCCGCGGCGGATAACGCACGCTGCGCACCGCCTTCTCGGCCTCGGCGCGATTGGTGATCATCGGAAAGTTGATGCCGAAGGCGCCGATGTCCATTGGGGCCTTAGCAAGCCATGGCTCGTTGGCTGCGATGCGCACCAGCGGCGTGCAGGGCGTGCCCGTCGTCGCCGCGATCATCGCATGCGCTTCGGTCAAGCCGATCGGCCCGTGCTCGAGATCGACGATGATCCAGTCGAGCGAGCGCGCCATGATCTGCACGGTCTGCACGCTCGGGATGGTCGCGATCGCGCCGAAGGCAGGGCGGCCCTCGCGCCACAATTGGCGGAGACGGTTGAGCGGCGTAGTCGGGGCCGACATGAGAGAAACCTGCGGGCAAATGACGATGGCAGAGCCTAGCAGCGCGCCGTCGGCGCGCAAAGTCAGGCCGGCACGCGGCCGCCGAAGAACGGCGTCAGGGCTGCACCGAGGCCATGTACGCGGTTCGAGGTGAAGATCATCTCGGCGCCGGATTGCACGATGCCGCCGATGTGCGGACCGAGCAGGTCCGAGACGCGGCGGGCGATCGCGGGTGCCGGATCGATCCAGTCGACCGGCCAGGGCGCAAGCCGCGTCAAGCGTTCGAGCAGTAGCGGGTAATGCGTGCAGGCGAGCACCACCGTATCGGTGCGCGCGCCAGCGTCGGCGGGATCGCCGACGAAGCAGGGGGAGAGCTCGGCCAGAATGGCGCCGTCGCTGATCGTATCGCCGCCGAGCGCGCGTTCCGCGAGCGAGGCGAGCTCGGGCGAGCCCACCAGCGTCACCTCGCAACCCTGGGCGAAGTCGCGGATCAGCGCGCGGGTGTACTCGCGCTTCACCGTGCCTTTGGTGCCGAGCACCGAGACGCGGCGGCTCTTCGACTGGGCGCAGGCCGGCTTGATCGCCGGCACCGTGCCAACGAAGGGCACGGAATAAACGGCGCGCAGGTGCGATAGGACCAGGGTGGAAGCCGTGTTGCAGGCGATGACGACGAGGTCAGGATCATGTGTGCCGATCAGTTCGCCCATCAGCGGCACCACGCGGGCGATGATCTCGTCCTCGCTGTGATGGCCGTAGGGAAAGAAGGCGTCGTCGGCGACGTAGACGTAATGCGCATCCGGGCGCGCGGCCACGACCTCACGCAGCACCGTGAGCCCGCCAAGGCCGGAATCGAACACCAGGATGGTCGGAGAATTGATCACGTGATTACCCTAGCCCATCATGGTTACCATTCGGTTTTTGGGGCGGTTTTGCGGCGAATCTTCCTTTTGCCGGTCGGTCCATACCGTCAGCGGCTATGTGATCGTGCGGCTCAGCGCCACCGGCTTGATCTGCGGGGTCATCAACCCGACGCCGGCGCTGCCGCTGAGACCTCAAGCCGGCAGAAGTGGGAAGGGGCGCCGCTCTGCGCTGCGGCTGGTCACGGCGAAAGTTGACGGCCTTTGCCAAGCCGTAGAAACAATGCGGTGTTTTGCCCGACAGGCAAATGTCGCAGGAGGAGCCATGCTCACCGTCCATCATCTCGGCAAATCGCAATCCGAGCGCATCGTCTGGCTCTGCGAGGAGCTCGACATTCCCTACGAGCTGAAGCGCTATACGCGCGATCCCGTGACCATGCTGGCGCCGGCCGAGTACAAGGCGCTGCATCCGATCGGGGCGGCGCCCGTCATTGCCGACGGCGATCTCGTGCTCGCTGAATCCGGCGCCATCGTTGACTACATCATTGCCAAACACGGCAACGGCCGCCTCGTGCTTGCCCCGGACGATCCCGACTTCGCGCAGTTTCTGTACTGGTTTCACTTCGCCAACGGCACGCTGCAAGCCGGTATGGGCCGGCTGATGCTTCTGAACCGGCTCAAGCTCGCCGAGGACAATCCGATGCTGCTTGCGATCAAGGCGCGCGTCGATCGCGCCTTCGATCTCGTCGATGCCAGGGTTGGCGCGGCTGAGTATCTGGCCGGCAGCGCCTTCACCACCGCCGACATCATGATGGGCTTCTCGCTCACCACGATGCGCTACTTCCAGCCCTACGATCTCGCGCGTTGTCCGAACGTGGTCAAATATCTCGGCCGCATCGGCGCCCGTCCGGCCTACCGGCGCGCGATGGAGAAGGGCGATCCGGGCATGGCGCTGCTGCTGAGCTGAACGGCGGCGCCGGGTCCATCGCGCCGATCATGCGATCCTGTTCGTGGTCGCGGCTCGTTCAGCGGTCAGCTGGTCCTGCAGACGCTGGATGTTTTGCAGCAGGCGCTGGCTGGTGAGGACCAGGAAGTAGTAGCCGAATTGCGGGTCCTGGAAATAGATCTCGAGCAACCGGTCATAAGTGATCGTCAAGACCTGACCGTCTTCGATGCACTCGACCGTTCCGGTTCGCCGGTTATCCGGCGTGAGGAAGCCGAGTTCTCCCATGAGAGTTCCCGGCAAAATCTCGATGTTGATTTCCTTGACGAGGAACTTGCCGGTAACCGTGAGAAACATTTCATTCGCCGGATCGCGCATTTTGAAGAGCGTGTCGCCGCGGCGATATCTGCGTTCGGTCATGAACGGCTTGAGCCACTCGATCGACATGTCGCCTTCGGCGGCGTGGCGCGCCTTCTTGACGAGCTTGAGCATTTGCCGCAGGCGCAAGGCGTTGATCGGAAGCAATAGAAGATACAGCAGGAACGTCGAGACATTCGCGGAGAGCGCGCCGAAAATAGCGAAGAGCGCACAGCCGATCATGTTGGCAACGCGCAGCGGCACCATCGTCCGCATCAGCAGGGTGGCGACGAAGAAGCCGGCGCCGACTGCGGCGAACAGATTGGCAAACGTGATGTTGTGGACCACGATCTCCAGTATCCGATTGAACAGCACGTCATAGGTGATGTTGTCGGGATCGAGGCCCATCTCGACGAAAATCTTCGCGATCCTGAGATTGTCCGCCGCCGCATTGAGAATGCGGTCGAGGATCGACGAAATGTCTGCGCTGCCGGACGGCATCATATTGTCCCCTGCGTAAGACCGCCGGTCTTCGTCGCTGTCCCGAAGAGGGATAATCGAAATCGGATGACGAGCGTTTGACCAGCATTCCGGCGGTTCGGCAATTCTATCCCGAACGGTGGATTCGGCAATTGGCCCCCTGTCGCACGCGGGACCCGCTTCGTGCGTTTTCGAGACCCGGAAAGGACGCAAGGGAGTAGCTTGGTCGGGGCCGTCCGCGTGGCCGGAGAGGCGGAGACCGGCAGCTCTACGGCTTGGCGGCGGGCTGGATGACCTGCTGCTCGACCAGGGCCAAATGCCCCGGCAGCGAGCCGGCGCGCAGCATCATGGCGACGCTGTTGGCCTCCTCCAGGGTGAAATTGCCGGAGATCTGGCCCGAGCCGCCAATGATGGGCTCGCGGATCACGGGGGCCGAGATCACCTTGTCGTCGAGCACGATGGCAAAGGGTTTTCCGATATTCTCTTCCGTGACGTGGGCAAAGCGGCGGGTGCCGCGCCCGTTGAAGCGGAACGAGGCGATCGGATCCTGCGTGCCGCTCGCATAGCCGGGGCCGGCGTAGCTGATGTCGTCGCCTTCCAATGCGCTGTCCTTCGCGACCAGGTAGGGCACCTTGTCCTTGAAGCCGAAGAGCACTTCCGCCGCCGCGGGAAGCGTGCCTTGCTGCGCCTGTTCCGCTGGCATCGAAATGTCGATCAGACGGAAGCTGACCCGGACCTTCTTGGCAAAGACCGCAGTCACGCGCTCCGGCTCCATCACGCCCGGCAGGAAGATGCGGATGCGGTCCGGCCCGTCGGGCTGGACGCTGGCGAGCTTGATGCCGATGTCCTTGAGGCGCTGCTCGATCATGGCGATGGAATCTTCGAGGAGATCGTGCAGCCCGGTGGCGAGTGCAGCGTCAGTGGGCGTGAGTCTGGTGAGGCCGTCGCCGCCATCGACCACGGAGAGCGCATGCGTGGGCAAATTCTCCGCAACTGATGCGAGTTTGCGCACGAGTTGCTCCCGACTCCTGGCATCCGCAATCTTTACCTCGACGCTCCCGTCGCGAATTGCAAGGCCGGAGAACGCAATGCGGCTCTCACGGAGGTTCTTGTAGGCGTCGTCGCGCAATTCGGTGACCACAGAATCGCGCAAGGCGCCGGCATCGACCTTGTAGACGATGCGCGAGCCGCCCTGCTTCTCCATCATGTTGCCGATGAAGGCCGAGACCTTCGCGCGCATCTTGTCGAGCTGCGCCTCCTCGGCCACCGCCGCGCCGGGCAGGGCGATCGCCGCTGCGATCGAAAGCGCAACAACAAGCGGTCTGGTTCGCTCTCGCAGCGGCTTGGTCATGGTGTTCTCGCGTGTGGCGGCATGGCGGCTTTCGGCGAGCCTGCCACCAGTCCTTGGTCCGTGCATCGCGCCAAGAGGTTCATCCCACCTCCTGATTTCGATAAGAAACATCGTCTTTTCATCTGCTTATTGGCGTAACCGGGATACGCATGGTAGGGTTGCTGAAGGAGCAGCTATCGTGGTCCCAGCAAAAAAGCGTGTGCGCAAATACCGAAGTGAGGGTGGTGCTGCAGATCTGGTGCGGGTCGAGGTCCTCATTCCGCCGGACGCCCGCGGCGAGGTTCTGGCGATTGCCTCGCGGATGCGGGCGGAACATCGCCGCATTAAGGAGCTCCAGTCACTCCTCGACAATGCGCTCCGCCTCTACGGACCGCGCATTCTCGACAATGTCGACCTCGATCGCCTGCCCGATCTTCGGTCACGTGCCGCGGTTGCCGCGCGTGCCATGATCGATCGCGGCGACGCCCGGGCCTTTGCCATGGGCAGAAAGATGCTGGATCGCGTCAACGAGCACGAGGACCGAGATGGCTCTTAGCAAGTTGCAGAGCGACGTCTCCTGGTGCTTCGGCTGATCGAAGCCGCAGACCGCTACGTGATGTCCGCGGCGCCCGAATTGACCGGGATACTCGTCGTCAGCAAGTCAGGCGTGCCGATCGAGATCGCGGATCCAGACCTTGCCGATGAAATCCTGCGCAAGGCGACTGCGGAGCCCGAGGTGATGCCCGCGCCGGCCGACTTCAACGTGGTTGGTTGGACGCCGGACCGTCCATAGGCCCTTCTCGACGGCGTCTTAACGCAAGTGGCCGATTGCATCCGGCAATGGACGAACGCCAAATCATCCATCATTCTGTCCGCGCGACCGGCAATCGGGCGCGGCCTCGCCTGAACCAACGTCAAAAGACAAGGGGCGGGGAAATGCATCTGAGGGAGGACGGAATTCATGGCGGGCATCCACGCGCTCGATCGGCTCATCGGCAACGACTATCCGGACCTGGCGACGGACGAGGAGGTCCGGGCCTTCGAGCAGGTCCCCTACGCGGAGCGCGGCGCGGCCGAGAGCACCTATGACGCCATCAGGTTAGGCGCGGCGCGCAACCCCGATGGAGCGGCGATCCAGTTCCTGCAAAACGCCGATCCGGCCGACACGCCCGTCGTGGTGACCTACCGCGACTTCATCGCCCGCGTCACGCAGGCCGCCAACATGTTTCACGCGCTCGGCGCGGAGAAGGGCGACGTCATCAGCTTCATGCTGCCGCTGGTGCCGGATGCCTTCGTGACGCTGTTCGGCGCCGAGGCCGCGGGCATCGCCAATCCCGTCAATCCGCTGCTGGAGCCGCACCAGATCGCAGAGATCCTGGAGGCCGCGAAAACGAAAATCCTGGTGGCGCTCGGGCCGATGCCGGGCACCGACATCTGGCAGAAGGTCGAGCAGATCCGTCCGCAGCTCAAGCATCTCAAGGCGATCGTGCAGGTGTTCGGCGGCGGCGATCCGGCGAAAGGGATCTTTGCGTTCAGCGATCTGATCAAGCAGCCGCCGTCCGACCGGCTCGTCAGCGGCCGCAAGATTGCAGGCAGCGACGTCGCCGCCTATTTCCATACCGGCGGGACAACCGGCACGCCAAAGCTGGTGCGGCACACCCATGCCAACCAGGTCTATCAGGCCTGGGCGCTCAACCTGCTGCTACAGCCGAAGCCCGGCGCCAACATGCTGTTCGGTATGCCGCTGTTTCACGTCGGAGGATCGCTGACCCAGGTGCTGGCGACGTTGTCGGGCGCTGGCTCGCTCGTCGTGCTGTCGCCGAGCGGATGGCGCAATCCGAATTCAGTGAAGAACATCTGGCAACTGGTCGAACGCTTCAAGCCGGAGGCACTGTCGAGCGTGCCGACGGTGCTTGCCGCCACGCTGGCGGTGCCGCCGGGCAATGCCGACATCTCCAGCCTGAAATATGCCGCCGGCGGCGGTTCGGCGATTCCCGTCGCCGTGGGCTCTGCGATCCAGGACAAGCTCAAGCTGCCGGTGGTCGAGGTCTACGGCATGACCGAGACCTCGAGCGTGCACACGCTGGCCTATCCGTCGCGACCGATCCGGCTCGGCTCGGTTGGCTTGCCGATGCCTTACTCACGTGTCCGCATCGTACAGCTCGATGCCGACGGTCGCCTGATCCGCGACTGCGCGCCTGACGAGATCGGTGTTGTCATCATGGCTGGGCCAGGTGTGTTCGGCGGCTATCTCAATGACGAGCACAACAAGGGCGCCTTCGTCGACGAGGTCTGGGTCAATTCGGGCGATCTCGGCCGGCTCGATGCGGACGGCTATCTCTGGATCACCGGCCGCGCCAAGGATCTCGTGATCCGCGGCGGCCACAACATCGATCCGGCGCCGATCGAGGAGATCATGTTTCGTCATCCCGCCGTCGGTTTCGCCGCCGTCGTCGGCCAGCCCGACGCCTATGCCGGTGAGCTGCCTGTCGGTTACGTGCAGCTGAAGCCAGGCGCGAAAGTCGAGCCGGGCGAGCTGGAGGCGTGGGTTCGCGAGCGCACGCCGGAGCGTGCGGCCGTTCCCGTGCAGGTCATCCCGATCGATCCGATGCCGGTGACCGGCGTCGGCAAGGTGTTCAAGCCGCAGCTGCGTTGGGACGCAGCCCAGCGTGTGTTCGCGAAGGTGCTTGCGCCGCTCGCCGAGCGCGGCATCGATTGTAAGGTCAAGGTCGGCGCTCATGGCAGCCACGGCTCGATCGCGACTGTCACGCTTGCGGGCTTGCCGGAGGATCAGCGCGAGCTGGTCGCGAACGAGGTGCATGCGCTGCTTGCACCCTTCGTGATGCGCCACGAGGTGGTGCAAGTGTAGCGAACCCCAAGCAGGGATCGGGCTTTGGCCCTCAGCCCGACAGGAGGGGCGACGCTTTGCCGCATTATCCATATCGCCATGCGAGAGCCTCTATGTGACAGACATCACATAGGAAGGATTGGTAATTGGGCGATGGTCCGAATAGTCTCGTGGAATTGCATTCGGGGGAACGCAAGTGATTCCGTTTCGGCTATTTGCTTTGTTGATTTTTGCCATTGGCCTTTCCTGCGGACCGGCACATGCCGATCGGCGGGTCGCGCTCGTGATCGGCAATTCCGCCTACAAGAGCGTGCCCAAGCTCGGCAATCCCGCGAACGACGCCACCCTGATTGGCGGCATGTTCAAGAAGGCCGGCTTCGATTTCGTTGACGTCAGGCTGGATCTCAACGCCAGCGAGATGCGGCGCACGTTGCGCGAATTCGCCGGCAGGACGCGCGATGCCGACATGGCGGTCATCTACTACGCCGGCCACGGCATCGAGCTCGAAGGCACCAACTATCTCATTCCGACTGACGCGGCGCTGGAGACGGATGGCGATGTTCTCGACGAGACTATTCCGATGGAGCGCGCGCTGTTCGCGGTCGAACCTGCCAAGCAGCTGCGCCTGATCATCCTGGACGCCTGCCGCGACAATCCCTTTTCCAAGACCATGAAGCGCACGCTGGCCTCGCGCGCGATCGGGCGCGGACTCGCCAAGGTCGAGCCGACCAGCCCCAACACCATGATTGCCTTCGCGGCGAAGGCGGGATCGACGGCGTCCGATGGCGATTCCAGAAACAGTCCGTTCGCCATCGCGCTGGTCGAACACCTGCCGAAGCCGGGCCTGGACCTGCGCAAGGCCTTCGGCTTCGTGCGCGACGATGTGCTGCGGAGCACCACGAACAAGCAGGAGCCCTTCGTGTATGGCTCGCTGGGCGGCGATGACGTGCCGCTGGTTCCTGCCAGGCCGGCCGCAACCGGTCCGCAGGCAAATCCGCAGTCCGAGCTCAGGCGGGACTATGAACTTGCGCTCCAGCTCGGCACGCGGGACGGCTGGGAGGCCTTCCTGGCGCAATATCCCGAAGGCTTCTATGCCAACCTGGCCAAAGGCCAGTTGAACAAGATCGGCGCCGAGGAGACGCGCGCGTCGGCCGAACAGAAAGCGAAGTCGGCCGAACAGGAGAAGGCAAGGCTTATTGCCGAACGTGCCCAGAAGGCTGAGCAGGACAGGGCGGCTGCGGCGGCCAAGGCCGCTGAAGAGGCCCGGATCGCGGCGGAGAAGCAAAAGCAGATCGAGCAGGCGAGGACCGACGCAGCCGAACAGCAGCGCAAGGTGGCGGAGGCCGCCGCTGCAAAAGCACAGGCCGAGAAGCAGGCAGCGGAGAAGGCCAAAGCCGAACTCGCCGCCCGGCAGGTCGCGGAGAAGGCGTCAGCACAGCCTGCTGCAAAGCCAGCAGCCGATCGACAGATTCCCGAGGCCGAGAACCAGAAGGTGGCCGCGCTTTCGCCTGCGCCGGCATCCGCGTTGTCTGCAGCCGATCTGGCGAAAGCCGTGCAGAGCGAATTGCGCCGCGTCGGCTGCCTGTCCGCGGCGGCCGACAGTGACTGGAGCCCCGCATCGCAGCGTTCGCTGACACTGTTCAACAAATATGCCGGCACCCAATTCGATGTGAAGCTCGCCAGCGTCGACGCACTCGATGCCCTGAAAGCCAAGCCGGGACGCGTTTGCCCACTCGTATGCAACTTCGGCTTCAAGGCCGACGGCGATCAATGCGTGAAGATCACTTGCCGGGCCGGTTATCGCGTGGGCGACGACAACGAATGCGAGAAGGTGCAGGAGAAGAAGCCGGTTGCGACGCGCGATGATTCCAAGAAGCGCGATCAGGACCGGAAGCAGTCTGAGTCTACGCCCCCGAGCTCGCAGGCTTCCGGGCAGATGATCTGCAACCAAGCCGGCTGTAGACCGGTTGCGAAAGGCTGCCGCCTTGGTTCGGTACCCGCTCCAGGCCTCGGAACCGTGAAAATTCCTGGCGAGATCTGCAACTGACTCGCCCGGCTGCGACCACTGTGGGGCAGGGCGCTGACATCGACAATGTCTACCTAGCCCGCTGGCATCCCTGTCTCCACCAGCCGCACCCAGTATGACGCGCCGTGGCCGAGAATGTTGTCGTTGAAGACGTAGGCCGGGTGATGGCAATCGTTGCCATCGCCCATGCCGACCAGGATCATGGCGCCTGGCCGAGCCTCCAGCATGAACGAAAAATCCTCGGCGCCCATCATCGGAATGAACTTCTCGTTGACGCGATCGGCGCCGACGATGTCGCGGGCGACCCCGGCGGCAACGCCGGCTTCGCGCGGATGGTTCATCGTCACCGGATACATGCGGGTGTATTTGGTCTCTGCCGAGCCGCCATAGGCGCGGGCGACGCTGTCGGCGACCTCGCCGATGCGGCGCTCGACGAGATCGCGGACTTCAGGATCGAGCGTGCGCACGGTGCCGCCGAGCTCGGCGACCTCGGGAATGATGTTGAAGGCGGTACCGGCATGGAATTGCGTGATCGAGATGACGGCGGATTTGAGCGGATCGACGTTGCGGGCGACGATCGACTGCAGCGCGCCCACGATCTGCGAGCCGATCAGGACGCTGTCGACCGACTTGTGCGGGCCGGCGCCGGCATGGCCGCCCTTGCCGTGAACGGTGATCTGGACGTTGTCGGAGGAGGCGAGCATCGGGCCGGGCGTGGTTGCGAAATGACCCTCCGGCAGGCCCGGCATATTGTGCATGCCGTAGACTTCCTGGATGTTCCAGCGGGTCATCAGGCCGTCCTCGACCATCGCCTTGCCGCCGCCGCCGCCTTCCTCGGCGGGTTGGAAGATCATCACAGCCGTGCCGTCGAAATTGCGCGTCTCGGCGAGATATTTGGCCGCGCCCAAGAGCATGGCGGTGTGGCCGTCATGGCCGCAGGCGTGCATCTTGCCGGGGACCTTTGAAGCATAGGACACGCCGGAAGTTTCCATGATCGGCAGCGCATCCATGTCGGCGCGCAGGCCGATGGTCTTGCCGGATGCGGACTTGCGGCCGCGGATCACGCCGACCACGCCGGTGCGGCCGATGCCCGTCTCCACCTCGTCGCAGCCGAACTCGCGCAACTTGTCGGCGACGATGCCGGCGGTGCGGTGAACTTCGTAGAGCAACTCCGGGTTCTCGTGGAAGTCGTGGCGCCAGGCGGCCATTTCGTCGGAGAGGGCGGCGATGCGGTTGACGATGGGCATGGGGGTCCGTTCTTTTGGTTCGTAGGGTGGGTTAGCTCTGCGGCTGCGCGAGCGCAGTCCGCTAGCGTAACCCACCTCGTTTGTTTCCGCGGAGACAGAAGTGCTGGGTTACGCCTTCGGCTAACCCTCCCTACGATCCTACGCTTCCCCGAACACGCGCTTGAAGATCGTGTCGACGTGCTTGAGGTGATAGCCGAGGTCGAACTGCTCCTCGATCTCGGCGTCGGAGAGATACTTCTTCACCTCGGCGTCCTTCTTCAGGAGCAGAAGGAAGTCGCCTTCGCCGCGCCAGACCGGCATGGCGTTGCGCTGCACCAGCTTGTAGGCATCCTCGCGGCTCGCGCCCTTCTGCGTCAGCGCCAGCAGCACGCGCTGCGAATGCACGAGGCCGCCGAGGCGGTCGAGGTTCTTCTGCATGTTGGCGGGATAGACCAGGAGCTTGTCGATCAGCCCGGCCAGACGCACCAGCGCGAAGTCGAGGGTCACGGTGGCATCGGGTCCCATCATGCGCTCGGCGGAGGAGTGCGAGATATCGCGCTCGTGCCAGAGCACGACGTTCTCCAGCGCCGGCGTCACATAGGCTCGCACCATGCGCGAGAGACCGGTGAGATTTTCCGAGAGCACCGGGTTGCGCTTGTGCGGCATCGCCGACGAGCCCTTTTGCCCTTCGGAGAAGAACTCTTCGGCTTCCAGCACCTCGGTGCGCTGCATGTGGCGGATCTCGACCGCGAGACGCTCGACCGAGGAGGCGATCACGCCAAGGGTCGAAAAATACATTGCGTGGCGGTCGCGCGGGATCACCTGGGTCGAGATCGGCTCAGGCACGAGCCCCATGGCTTTGGCGACATGCGCCTCGACGCGCGGATCGATCTGCGCAAACGTGCCGACCGCGCCGGAGATGGCGCAGGTCGCGACCTCCTTCCGCGCCGCGATCAGACGCTCCTTGGCGCGTGAGAATTCGGCATAGGCATAAGCGAGCTTGAGGCCGAACGTCACGGGCTCGGCATGGATGCCGTGCGAGCGGCCGATGGTCGGCGTCATCTTGTGCTCGAAGGCGCGCTTCTTCAGTGCGGCCAGCACCTTGTCGAGGTCGGCGAGCAACAGGTCGGCGGCGCGGGTAAGCTGGACGTTGAGGCAGGTGTCGAGCACGTCGGACGAGGTCATGCCCTGGTGCACGAAGCGGGCTTCGGGGCCGACGATCTCGGCGAGGTGGGTCAGGAAGGCGATGACATCGTGCTTGGTCTCGCGCTCGATCTCGTCGATGCGGGCGACGTCGAAGGTGGCGTTCTTCGCCTTCTCCCAGACCGTCTTGGCGGCTTGTTTCGGGATCGTCCCGAGCTCCGCGAGGGCGTCCGCCGCGTGCGCTTCGATCTCGAACCAGATCTTGAACCGGGTCTGCGGCTCCCAGATCGAGGCCATTTCCGGGCGGGTATAGCGGGGGATCATCTGACGGCTCCAAAGAGGTGGGCAGGGCGCGGCCCAGGGGACGCAAAGGACGGCTCCGGCCAAAATGCTTTTTACGCCGCGATTTAGCAGAGCGGGGAGGGCGAAACAAATGGCGCCGATAAGGTAGCGGGGGATGAGTGGGGGCAGGTTACCGGACCCGGCCTCTCCTGTCTGGAGCCGGCCGGGCCCAGAAATTAACTATCAATCACGGATCATTGAATGACAGATATTGAAATCTGTCAGCGAGACGTGTATATCCGTTCCCGGACGCTCCGATTGGGCGTCCCGCGCCATCCCCAAAAGCCCCGACGTCCGAAACGAATGCGGATCGAGGGCGAAATTGAAGAGAGGGGCCCGTGGACGAATGGAGACTTACGACAATGACGACCGAAATCATCAATTTGACCGGGACGATTGGGCATTGGCTCAATTTACTGGTGGCGCGCCAGATCGCGGCGCAGGCTGCAAAACTGCCTCATTAAGACGAGAGCTTTCCGAAACGACCGGCAGGGGCGCTTCGGAAGCAGCTCCATCGCCGGGCAACTGAGCCTCAACGGGAACATGGTGCTGGCATGAACGAAGCCGTTATCTTGACGCCGGAGCGAATCCTCGAAGTCACCGAGGATGTGCTCAGGCGCTACGGACTTGCCAAGGCCACCGTGGTTGACGTTGCCCGCGCGCTCGATGTCAGCCACGGCAGCGTCTATCGACATTTTCCGAGCAAGGCCTCGCTGCGGGAGGCCGTTGCAAAGCGCTGGCTGGACCGTATCGATGCGCCGTTGCGCCAGATCGCCGAGGAGCAGGGCCCCGCGCCGGTGCGGCTGGACCGCTGGCTGCGCACGCTGTTCGACGCCAAGCGCTCGCGCGTCCTCGACGACCCCGAGATGTTCGAGACCTATCTGACACTGGCGCGCGAAGCCTGTGCGGCCGTCAGGTGTCACAAGGACACCATGATCGACCAGATCGCGTCGATCCTGTCCGATGGCGTGAAGCAGGGCGTATTCGCTGTGAGCGACGTCAAGACGACCGCGCGCGCCATCTTCGACGCCACTGTCCGCTTCCACCATCCGGCCCATGCCGACGAGTGGAAGGATGCCGATTTGCCCGCGCGTGTCGACGCGACGCTTGCACTGGTGCTGCGCGGGTTGAAGGCTGCCTAGGGACGGATGCCCATCCGCTTGTAACGGCTGTTTCAACCTCGTCCCTTGTGGAGGAGAGCGCTTTCACGCGCCGGCGAGGCGTGAGAGGCCCGCTTGGTCGCATGAAATGCGCCATCCGACGGCACGATCGGCGGGCTCTCCGGATAGGCGTTGACTTCGACTTCGACAAGGTCCTTTGACCGCTTTCGTAGTCGATAGAGTGTCAGCTGTTGTTCGAGCATGGGGCAGCGGAAGCTGACGACGGCCGTATCTGGCAGGCGGCAAAGCTCGTCGATGAGCTCGCCTACAGTGATGATCGCGGGATGGGCGGCTACCTTGTGAATGGCCTTACTCATGGCGTTATTCCTCCACTCTGCTACCAACAGAAGCCGAATGGAGTCCGTTCCAATCTGTCCAGCAATAACAGGGCAGCAATCATCGGAAACGTCACATGAGACCAAGCGCATCTGGAGCGATGCGCAAGGATCTCCGTGCGACAGCATTGCTGCTAAATCTTCGTCAGCCCGCAAGCCGCGGCCAGCCGCACCAGCTGTGCATCCGTGCGTGCGCCGGTTTTCGTCTTGATCAGATAGTGATAGTTCTGCACCGTCTTCACACTGAGATTGAGGTGCGCCGCAATCTGTTCGGTCGTCGCGCCGCCGGCGAACTGTCGCAGGATCTCGATCTCGCGTTCGCCCAGTTGATCCAGCGCCGAGCCGGTCGGTGACAGGCTGTCATCGGCGAGCACATGCGCGATGTCGTCGCTCATGGCGCGCTCGCCGCGCGCGACGGCGCGGATCGCGCCGACGACCGCTGAGGGCTCGCTGCTTTTGGTGACGAAGCCGCTGGCACCGGCGTTGAAGGCGGCTTTCACCAGCACAGCCTCGTTGTGCATGGTGAAGACGAGAATGCGTGCCCGCGGGCTGCGCGCGCGGATGTTGCGGATCGCCTCCAGCCCGCTCGCGCCCGGCATCGAGATGTCCATCACGATGACGTCGGGATCATGCGCCTTGAATGCGGCGTAGGCGTCCGCGGCATTGTCGGCTTCCGCCACGACACGCAGATCGCCCTGGCTCTCCAGCACGCGCCGGTAGCCTTGCCGGACGATCGGGTGATCGTCGACCAGCAGCACGGAGATGCCTGTTGCCGCGACCTCGCTCATCGTGGCCCTCATGCGGCGAGCGGGATCATGGCGGCGACGCTCAGGCCGCGATTGGCAGGCAGGATCGACAGCGATCCGCCGGCCGCGGCCAGGCGCTCGCGGATGCCGGTGAGGCCGAAGCCGGCCGACTGCGCCACCCGCGCCGCGTCACCGCCGCCATCGTCCTCGACGCGGATCAGAAGCGCATCGTCCTCGCCCGTGCGCCGCTCGACGCGCAGGGAGATCTCGCGTGCCGCGCCGTGGCGTAGCGCGTTGGTCAGGCATTCCTGGGTGACGCGATAGGCGGTGGTGGCGGCGGGGCCGCTGATGTCGGTGAAATCGCCCCTGAGATCGAGCTGGATCGTCGGCTGCGTAGCGCTCTGCGAGCGCCAGCTGTCAACGAGATTGACGAGGCTTGCCTCCAACCCGAACTCCTCGGGCAGCGGATTGCGCAGGCGCTTCAGCGCATCGCGCAGCGAGGCCATCAAATGATGCGTGGCCTGGGAGATCATGCGCGCGTCCTGCGCGATGCCGCTATCGCCGTTCTGCCTTGCGCCCGCGGTCTCGATCGTGTTGGCGAAGGCGAGGATGGCCGAGAGATTTTGCCCGAACTCGTCGTGCAGCTCGCGGGCGAGCGCGCGCCGCTCGTCGTCGCGGATCTCGAGCAGGCGCCGCGTCAGCGCCGCGCGCTGCTCGGTGGCTTCCTCCAGACGGCTGCCGAGCGCGTCGACGGCGCCCCCGATCATCGCAAGTTCCATCGAGCGGAACCGCGGAAGTTTCGTGCGATATTGCCCGCGCGCCATGCGCTGCAAGGCGGTGACGATCGCCCGTGCCGGGGCCAGCGTGTGCGCGATCGCGAGCGAGGCCAGCAACGCGATTGCGGCCGCCATCAGCAGCGCGACGTCGATCACGTTGAGGATGTACTCCCAGGCGAGCGAGACCGCGGCTGCGGCATCCGGCGTCGCAACGACCGCGCCGGCGGACGCGGCGCGCGGACTGACCGGCCGCACCACCTCGGCATGGCTGCCAAGGAAGGTGGGCACGATCGATGCGAACCAGCGCGGTGGCGTCTTGCCGATGCCCTGGCTTTGGCCGCAAAGTGGCTTTTCGAATGCCGCCGCGGGCTGGAATTCGACGCAGACGCCGGGCGAGATCAGCTTCATCGTCTCCAGCGTGCGCCAGTCCGGAGCCGGCAGCAGATGCTCGCGCTCTCTGCTGCTGCGCAACAGGAGCTCCCGCCAATACAGCGCCTGAAGCGCCTGCGCGACCCGCTGCGCGGAGGCCGCAGTCGCCCGGTCGACGCTGCGATAGGCGTCGAACGTGGCCCACACCGTGGCGGCGGCGAGGCACAGCGCGACGATGACAAGCAAGCGGGCGATAAGCTGAAGCACAAGGCGCATGCGATCACCCCAAAGTTTGGTAAGGTCAGACTAACAACGCCGCCGCGCCTTGCCAATTGCGGGGAACGGCAGGATCGCAGTTCGGGCAAATTTCCCAAGCCGGATTGGGCATGGCTCTTTGGACCCAGCGCGGCGGCTTTGATCTAATGGGCGAGGAATCGCAGGCCGGGAATCGCAGGTCGGGAGCAGTGCAGCATGAGTTCGATGACGATAGGACCGATCGCGGGCAGCGCTGCCGACCCGTCCGAGCGCAGCGCGCTGCTGTTCTGGATGATCTTCACCGGGCTTTCGATCTTCGCCGTCGTGCTGCTGTGGCGGTTCGGCCTGATCCACCTGATGCTGACCTCGGACCGGACCTACATTTCGAGCGTGATCGCGCTGCTCTATGTCGTCACCTGCGGCCATTGCTTCCTGCGGACCCGGGCGATCGAACGCGAAGGGGCGGCGGCACGACGCTGCCGCGCGGTGCTCGCAGCGCCTGACGGCAGCAAGGCGCTCGATGCGAGCGCGGCGGCGCTGCCGCGCGGCTTGGTGCGGGATCACATCGAAAGTCTGGTGACCAAGGCCACGGCGCAGGACTTCCAGCGGGTCGACCAGACGCTGCTGCTGCGGACGCTGGCCGACCGCCTGCGGGGGTCCAACGGGTTCGGCGCCTTCGTCTCCGACACGCTGATGAAGCTCGGCCTGCTCGGCACCATCGTCGGCTTCATCATCATGCTGGCGCCGATCGCGGGGCTCGACGCGGCCGACAAGGTCGCGATGCGGTCGTCGATGGGGCTGATGAGCGACGGCATGGCGGTCGCGATGTACACGACGCTTGCAGGCCTTGTCGGCTCGATCCTGGTCCGGATTCAGTACTACATGCTGGACGCGGCGACTCAGCGGGTGTTCTCGGACGCGGTGGTGCTGACCGAGACCTATGTGACGCCGGCTCTGGAACGTCGGCGTCCGGAAACGCCGTCATGATGGACGACTTCGGTCTCTATCCGCGCGAGGAGCCATTCGATCCGCTGGGCGTGATGCTGTTCAAGGCGCTCCAGGTGATCGCCTTCCTGTTCTTCCTCGCGCTGCTCGCGGTCTCCCCGGACGCCAAGGACGGCAAGATCGACTCCAAGGCGGAGTTCATGATCACGCTCGACTGGCCGGACAGTCATCCCGACGATCTCGACCTGTTCGTGCAGGACCCTGTGGGCAACATCGCCTGGTATCGCCACCGCGAGGCCGGCTTCCTCACGCTCGACCGTGACGACCGGGGCGGGGCCAACGATTTCATCATGGTCGCCGGCAAGAAGATCGCGTCGCCCATTCGCGAAGAGATTGTCACTGTGCGCGGCATCGTCGCCGGCGAATACACTGTCAACGTCTCGCATTTCGTGGCCACGACGGGCGAGCCGGTTTCGGCCAATGTGAAGGTGCAGAAACTCAACCCGACCGCGCAGGTGATCTTCGACAACAAATTCACGCTCGACCACACCGGCGACGAGAAGACCGCGGTGCGCTTCCGGCTCGATGCCGAAGGCAAGGTGGTCAATGTGGATCAGCGGCCGAAATCGCTGCTGGAGACGTTCCGCAGCAGTTGGCGCAATGGCGCGGACGTCGACCCGAAGACCGGCGTGAGGATGCGCCGTGAGTAATTTGCAAACGGTCATCCTCACGCTGTCGGTCGCCTACGCCGTGATCGGCGCGCTGCTGCTGGTCGTACTGGTCTATGCGCGGCTGCACTGGTCGCTGAAGGCGATCGCGGTGGTCGTGACCAGCGCCTTCTACGTGGTCAGCTTCACGGAAATGCGCGGGCTGCTTGGCTGGGCCAGCGCGGACCGCCTGCCGGGCTCCTTCAAGCTGCTCCAGGCCCGCATCGTCGAGCCGCATTCGCTGGAGGGCGATCCCGGCTCGATCTATCTGTGGGTCGAGGAGCTCGACGAGGACAATCGTCCGAGCGGCATCCCCCGGGCCTTTCGCGTGCCCTACAATGACAGGCTCGCCGACAAGACCCACGCGGCACAGAACGAGATCGCGGCGGGGCATCTGCAGGGCGGGCGCGCTGCGGATTTCGGCGGCGGTGAGGGCAGCCTGATCGACATGGTCCGGGAATATGTAACGCCCAAGACGATCATGGAGACGAGCGGCGGCGACTCCTCGACCGGGGAGTTCAATGCACCGCCGGCCGGCGCGCAAGGCGCCGTGTTCACGCCGCTGCCGCCGCCCCGGATGCCGCCAAAGGACGAGCAATAGGCCCTTCACCATTGCCGCGGGGCACGCTGGCAAACCGCGCCGCGCTGGCGCATCCTGTTGACCTCCCTCAATTTGGCCTTATCGGCTTTTGATAAGACCTCGAGGGTGGAGGGTGCGTGCTCCTAGCTGTCTTCTCGGATATCCATGGCAACCGGCAGGCGTTCGAGGCGTGCCTGAAGGTGGCGCGCGCGAGAGGCGCGGAGCGGTTCGTTCTGCTCGGCGATCTCGTCGGCTATGGCGCCGATCCCGAATGGGTCGTGGATACGGCGATGAGGCTGGTCGAGGACGGCGCCATCGCGGTTCGCGGCAACCATGACGAGGCGATCAGCACGACCAGCGAGACCATGAACGCCGAGGCGCAGGTCGCGATCGAATGGACCCGCGGACGGCTCGATGTAGCGCAGCGGCGCTTTTTGGCTGAGCTGCCGATGCTTGTGCAGGACGGCGATCGCCTGTTCGTCCACTCGGAAGCTTCGAGTCCCCAGCGCTGGCACTATGTCCGTTCGACGGCGGATGCCGCCAAAAGCCTGATCGCGACGCCTGCCCATGTTACATTCTGCGGCCACATCCACCGTCCCGCCATCTATTCAATGTCGGTGACGGCGAAGATGACGAGCTTTGTGCCCAAGACCGGCGTCGCCGTGCAGTTCCTGCGCGGTCGGCAGTGGCTGGCGGTGCTCGGTGCGGTCGGCCAGCCGCGCGACGGCGATCCGTCCGCCGCTTTCGTGCTGTTCGATACGGTTTCGTGCGAGATCACCTATTGCCGCGTGCCCTATGACATCGCGAGCGCGGCGGGCAAGATCCGCGAGAACGGCCTGCCGCCCTGGCTGGCCGACCGCCTGTCACAGGGACGCTGACGGCGATGCCGAAACCCCTGGTCAAGCCCGGCGCCGAGATCGACGGTTACACCATCGGCGAATGCGTTCATGCCGGCGGCATGGCGACGTTGTGGAGCGTCACCCATCCCGGCATCAACGTGCCTCTGCTGATGAAGATCCCGCGGGTGTCGGAAGGCGAGGACCCGGCCGCGATCGTCTCCTTCGAGATGGAGATGATGATCCTGCCGCGGCTTGCGGGACCGCACGTGCCGGCCTGTTTCGGCACTGGCGATTTCGCCCACCAGGCCCATGTCGTGATCGAGCGCATTCCCGGGACCACGCTCTACAAGCGGCTGCCCGACCTGCCGTTACCGTACGAGGAGGCGCGGCTGCTGGTTGCGAAGATCGCGGCCGCGCTCGCCGATTTGCACCGCCAGAACGTGATCCATCACGATATCAAGCCGAGCAGCATCATGTTCCGCGACAGCGGCGAAGCGGTGCTGATCGACTATGGTCTGTCGCACCACAATCATCTGCCGGACCTGTTGCAGGCGGAGTTCCGGCTGCCTTACGGCACCGCGCCCTACATGGCGCCGGAGCGGCTGGCGGGGGTGCGCGACGATCAGCGCAGCGATCTGTTCTCGCTCGGCGTGCTGCTTTATTTCTTCACGACGGGGGAGCGGCCGTTCGGCGAAGGCGAGACACTGCGCGCGATGCGGCGCAGGCTGTGGCGCGATCCGCAGCCGCCGCGCAAATTGCGGGCGGACTATCCGCCCTGGCTCCAGGAGGTGGTGCTGCGCTGTCTCGAGATCGAGCCGGTCTGGCGCTATCCGACGGCATCGCAGCTCGCCTTCGATCTCACCCATCCGGGCCAGGTCAAGCTCACCGCACGCTCGGAGCGGATGAAGCGCGATCCCCTCAGCGTGGCGTGGCGGCGCCGCTTCAACCTGGGCGTCATGCAGCCGCGCGCGAAGTCGGATGTCGCAGAGCAGCTCGCCTCGAGCCCGATCCTGGCGGTCGCGCTCGACACCGAGGAAGGCGGGCCGGAGCTGAACGAGGCGTTGCGTGTCACCACGGAGCGTATCCTCGCCACGCTGCCGTCGGCGCGGCTCGCCTGCGTCAACGTGCTCAAGCTCAACCGCATCGCTGTCGACCGTACCCTGGACGAGCAGGGCTCCAACAAACATATCGATCGCCTGGTGGCGCTCAGGCACTGGGCGACGCCGCTGAAGCTGGACGAGAGCCGGCTGTCGGTTCATGTGCTGGAAGCGGTCGATCCCGCCGCAGCGCTGTTGGAATTCGCCGAGGTCAACCAGGTCGACCACGTCATCATCGGTGCGCGGCAGGGCTCCTTCAGGCGCACGCTGCTTGGCAGCGTCTCGGCCAAGGTGGCCTCGGAAGCCGCCTGCACCGTCACCGTGGTGCGGCCGCCGCGGATGGCTGCGGATGCGTCCGACGCAGGGCGAGCGGCCGGCTAGGCGTCCTGCGGGAGGGATCAGGCCGCGCGGGCGGCGTGGCCGTCGCGCTTGCGGCGTATGGGCCAGGTGAACCGGGGGCCATGCTCGCTATGCTCCGCATGACCGCCGAAGAACTGGATGATCTCGCGGCAGGGCTCGCAATTGAAGAGGTTACGCGACGCGGTTGCCTTGGTCATTTCCTTCAGGCAGTTCGGGCAATGCGGTTTCATGGGGTGTCCCGGAAAAAGGAATTTTCAGTGCCGGCTCGGCGGGTGGCGCTGATGCTCCAGGTCCGAATTGTCGAGCCCGGTATCGTCGTTTGGTGCGCCAGCGGCATGCTTGAGGCGGCCGAAGAAATAATCGAGGTTCGGATGCGGTCGGCGCGGGATACGGCACCTGCCCTTGGGCTGACGTTTCACGATCGCGATCTGCATGGCATCAATCCCGGAGAAGGCGAGGGTGAGCGATGCGGGCCGAACGTGCCGTGACTTTCACCGGTCCGGCAGATGGGCCAAACACAACAAATGCACTGAAACCAATCCACAACGCCACGCCAGTCCAAACCAGGGTCGTCGTCATGATGTGCTCCCGTCAAAAGCAGGCAGGAATCACTTGCGGTGATTTGCACGAATCAGGGAAGCCCGGATGAGTACGGATTTTGGTTGCAATTTTAGGCATCGCGCGCCGCAACACTGGTAAGAACCGCAGGCTTGCGAGCCGCTTATGCAGCGCCTGGTGATGGCTCAGATGGCTTCGCCGCGCGCGCCCGCGGCTGCGTTGCGGATCGCGGCGATGTTGGTCTTGTAGGCCTCCAGCGTGCCGCCCCTGAACACGGAGGTGCCGGCGACGAAGGCATTGGCGCCGGCTGCGGCCAACGCGCCCGCGACGTCGGGGCCGACGCCGCCGTCGACTTCGATGTCGATCGGGCGTCCTGCCGTTATCGCGCGGATGTCGCGGATCTTGCCGATCGCGGAGGGAATGAAGGCCTGGCCGCCGAACCCGGGATTGACCGACATCACCAGCACGAGGTCGACCAGATCGAGGACGTATTCGAGCGTGCTGATCGGGGTTCCCGGATTGAGCGACACGCCGGCCTTCTTGCCCAGCGCGCGGATCGCCTGGAGCGAGCGGTGCAGGTGAGGACCCGCCTCCGCATGCACGGTGATGTGGTCGCAGCCGGCCTTTGCAAAGGCCTCGAGATAGGGATCGCAGGGCGAGATCATCAAATGCGCGTCGAAGATCTTCTTCGTGTGCGGGCGCATCGCCTTGATGACGTCGGGCCCATAGGAAATGTTCGGGACGAAGTGGCCGTCCATCACGTCGAGATGGAGCCAGTCGGCGCCGGCAGAATCCACCGCCCGCACCTCTTCGCCGAGCCTGGAGAAATCCGAGGCCAGGATCGAGGGCGCAATTACCAGGGGGCGGGGGGCGAAGGCTTGGGTCATGGCGCAGTTTCCCGTGGCGGCCGTGAGAGAGCAGGCCTCGCCTAACATGGGCCTGTGCGCCGGGCAATGCAGGGGAGGCGGGCTTCCTGTGGGCGGAAATTTCTGCCGTCTGCGGCATGAATTGCCGATGTTCCCGAGCTGCGCGCGGCGCGAGGGAAGCAGATTTCATTGAGCTTTTCGCGCTGGCACGACGCTTGCTGACTTTCCAACGAACATTGGCTGCGGCATGCCGCATCGGTTGGAGTTGTGCAATGTTGTTCGCGCTTGGTGCCGTAGGCAGTGCGCTCGACGCGTTACAGTCGCTGACGAATTCGAAATCGTCATCGTCGACACAGAAGGCCGGGTCGACGCAGAAGACCGGGTCTTCGCAAGGGGCGACCAACCCGTTCGCGATCGACAGCACGTCCAGCACAGTGACCTCGCTGGTCGGCTCAGGCAAAGGTCCACAGATCGCGCCGGAGACGATGAGCGCGTTGCTTGCCGCACAAGGCCAGTCGTCGGACAGCGCAAGCAACACCACCAACTCGACCTCGTCGAGCTCGACGTCCACGAAGTCGATGAGCCGCGAGGACGCACTGAAGGACCTGTTCTCGCAGATCGATGCGGACGGCGATGGCAAGATCACCAAGTCCGAATTCGAGAACGCGCTCGGCGCCGGCGGCACCAACCTGGCGCAGGCTGACGACGTGTTCTCCAAGCTCGATGCAAATTCCGACGACAGCGTTAGCCTCGATGAGATGTCGAAGGCGCTGAAGAGCGGCCACCACCACGCAAACTCGGGCGACGCGTCCGGCAGCGGCTCGGAGTCCTCGTCGCAGGGAAGCGGCGGATCGACCTCGACCACGACGACCGCCGCCGACGGCTCGACCACGACCACCGTCACCTATGCCGACGGATTCAAGATGTCGACCACGGTCCCGGGCGCCTCCAGCGCTTCGAAGGCATCGGGCGCCGGCAACTCCGCCTATAACTGGTTCGAGCAGATGATGCAGCGCGAGGCGCAGGCATCGTCGGGATCCGCGGCTTCATCCACGTCGATGAGTGTGTGACGCGGGCCTAGTCCGAATATGCGCGCGTGATCTCGCGATAGGTGTAGTGATCGCGGATTTCATGGTTGAAGAACGTCCCCTTCGAGCGCGCAGCCCTGAAGGCGTCGGCAACCTCCGGCGGAACATCCTCATAAACGTAGATGCGCCCGCTGACGAAGGTTACCTTCAGCTCGCGGGTATCGGGGGCGTAGCGGAAAAAGCGGATCGCGGACGACTGCATGACGGTGCACCTTGGCCCGTCGCAACAACGCTGGATCAGGCGTTTCGTTGCTAGCCGAACCGGTCCTTCCACGCCGGCAGCGCACCCGCGAATGGCAGCGCCGTTGCGTTGTAGACGCCGCGGGCGATCGCGCGGGCGACCACGTTGGCGGCGACCATGCCGAGCTCGGTGAGCTCGACCAGCGGCTCGATCGGCTTCTCGCAGGTAGCTGCGGCAAACAGCACGTCGCCGTCGAGCGGGGCGTGCACCGGATAGATCGCTCGGGCAAACCCGGTCTGGGCGATCATCGCGAGCCGCTTGGCCTGCGCCTTGGTCAGGATGGCGTCGGTGACGACGAGGCCGATCGTGGTGTTCTCGCCGGCGCTTGCGGCGGCTCCGCCCTTGATGCGCATCGCCAGCATGTCTGGCGTGAACTTGTCCGGCAGACCGCGGGCGCCGAACTCACCGTTCTGCTCGAACGGCGCGGCCCAGAACCAGGGTCCGGTGCCGACGGTGACGCTGCCGACCGCGTTGACGACCATGATGGCGGCGACTTTGACGCCGCTCCGCATCGTCGCCGAGGCCGAACCGAGTCCGCCCTTGAAGGTGGCTGTGGTGGCGCCGAGGCCCGCGCCGACGCTGCCGAGCGCAAAGTCGTTGCCGGCTGCGGCAGCCGCGGCGTAGCCGAGATCGCGATAGGGCGAGAAGCGGCCCCAGGCCTTGTCGCCGCCATTGAGCAGGTCGAACACGATAGCGCCCGGCACGACCGGGATCACGGCCTCCCGGATCCGAAAGCCGCGGCCCTGCTCGGCGAGCCAGGCTTGGACCCCGCCTGCGGAATCGAGGCCGAAGGCGGAGCCGCCCGACAGCGTGATCGCGTCGACGCGCTCGACCGTATTAGCGACGTCGAGCAGCGAGACTTCGCGCGTGCCGGGGCCGCCGCCGCGGACGTCGATCGCCGCGACCGCTGGCGAATCGAAGATGATTGCTGTCGTGCCGGAGGCGAGTTTCGCATCCTCGGCATGGCCGACGCGGACGCCGGCGATATCGGTGAGAAGGTCTTTCAAGGGCGACACTCCTGCGCTCCAGGCGGTTGGCCTGAAGCGATAGCGCACGCATGCGCCGCGCTCAACTGGCCAACGCCGTCCTGAGCATTTTGGCGAGTTCGGACTTGCGGTAGGGCTTTGCCAGCAGCAGCACGCCGGAGTCGAGCCGGCCGTGATGGACGATGGCGTTTTCCGTGTAGCCCGAGGTGAACAGCGTCTTCAGATCGGGGCGCCGCCGTGCCGCCTCGTCGGCGAGCTGCCGGCCGTTCATGGCGCCCGGCATGATGATGTCGGTGAAGAGCAGGTCGATCCCGTTGTCGGCATCGATGATGGTGAGGGCCTCGGCCGCATTGGCAGCTTCGAGCGCGGTGTAGCCGAGAGTCTTGATCTGGGTCACCACATATTGCCGCACCAGCGCATCGTCCTCGACGATCAGGATCTTCTCGTTGCCGCCGGTGATGGGTACATTCTTGCTCGCCTCGAACTCGGTCTCCTGCACGCCGCTCGAGCGCGGCAGGTAGATCTTCACGCTGGTGCCGTGGCCTTCCTCGCTGTAGATCTTGACGTGGCCTCCGGACTGCTTGACGAAGCCGAACACCATGCTGAGCCCGAGGCCGGTACCTTTGCCGACCTCCTTGGTGGTGAAGAACGGGTCGAATACCCGGTCGATCAGGTCGGCCGGGATTCCGGCGCCGGTATCGCTCACCGCGATCATGACGTAGTTGCCGGGCGTGACGTCGGCATTCATGCTGGCGTAGCCGTCGTCGAGAAAAATGTTGCGCGTCTCGAGCACCAGCGTGCCCCCTTCGGGCATGGCGTCGCGCGCGTTGAGGGCGAGATTGAGGATGGCAGAGGTGAGCTGATTTGGATCGACGAGCGCCGGCCAGGCGTCCTCGGTGAGCTGCGGGTTGATGGTGATCTGCTCGCCGAGGGTGGGATGCAGCAGCTTGGCGGCCTCGAGCGCCAGTGCGTTGACGTCGATCTCGCGCGGCTGGAGCGGTTGCTTGCGGGCGAAGGCGAGCAGGTGCTTGGTCAGCTGCGCGCCGCGTTCGGCCGCGTCGTCGATCAGCTTGGTGATGGCGGCGAGCTCGGGCCGGTCGGCGACGGCGTCGCCAAGGATGCCGATCGTGCCGGTGATCACGGTCAGCACGTTGTTGAAGTCGTGGGCGACGCCGCCGGTCAGCTGGCCGATGGCGTCCATCTTCTGGACCTGCCGGAGCTGGGCCTCGGCGGCTTGCTTGTCGGTCAGGTCGCGGCCGATGAAGAAATGGCGCTTCACGGGCTCCGACCAGGTGCCCATCCAGTTCAGAGTGACCTCGTGACCGTCGTAATGGTAGTAACGTGCCTCGAAGCTGCGCTTGATCTGGCCGCGGCGTGCCGCGCGCATCTCGCCTCGCGTCTTCTCGAGGTCGTCGGGATGGATGAATTCGGTCGCGCTGTGTCCGATCATATCCTCCGGGTTGAGGCCGAGGATGTCCTTCACGCTCGGGCTGACCTGGATGAAATTGCCATAACCGTCGGTGACCAGGATCAGGTCCTGCGAGGTCTCGAAGATGCGCTGGCGCTCCTCGATCTCGCGGCGCAGCTTTTCCCTGGACTGTTTCTCCTCCGTGATGTCATGCGCGATCTTGGAGACGCCGATGATCTCGCCGCTGTCGGTCTTAAGCGGAGAAATATTCAGGACGACGTCGAGCGGACGACCGTCCTTTCGGATCCGGACCGTCTCGTGCTGGGCGATCGACTCGTTGCTGCCGACCCGGTTGAGGATACCTCTGACTTCGGCTTTACGATCCTGCGGCACGATGATGTCGATCGACTTGCCGATGGCCTCCGCGGCGGAATAGCCAAACAGATGTTCGGCGGCCTTGTTCCAGCCCGTGATGATACCGTCGAGCGTCTTGGTGATGATGGCGTCATTGGCAGATTCGACGACGGCGCCGTATAGCGCGAGGCGCTTGCCATAATAGTCGCGCTCCGAAGCCGATTGCTGGCGCAGCCTGCCGACAAGTCCCACCGTGTGCGCCTGGAGGCGGACGTTGTCGATCAGCAGCACCGCGAGCACGAAGGTCGCCGCGCCGAGGCCGTAGAGGCGGCCCGTGTAGAAACCGAGATCGAAGCGGGCGATGTTGACGATCGCCGACAGCGCGATGTCGAACAACCAGGCGCACATCACCACCATGAGCCAGACGTCGATCACGGAGTACGGCCGCCGGAACCACAGCGAGACAAGCGCGGCGAAGCTCAAGGACCACACGAAGGACACCACGCCGATCATGATTTGCGTGTAGTGGCCGTCGCGCAGCAGGACCGGAAGCAGGTCGTGCCCGATGGTGACGATCCAAGTGAAGACGATGATGGCGGCAACGACGCCGAGCACGCTGGCGTAGATCGCTTTGGTTGTCGAGCCGGCGATCCTGACACCGCCGTCGGCCTCCTTCAGCCAGGCATAGGCCAGCACGCAGAGCGGGAAGCCGCCGTGCCAGATCATGTAGAGCCAGACGGTGGTCTGCCGGCCGGCGCCCAAAAGTCCGGTCGGCGTGAAAAGCCCGGGGAAAGTGAGGGCATGGACCAGCGCCGCGGCGGCGGTGAACAGATAGCCGGTTGCGAGCAGCAGCAGCGCTCGCGTCCGCAACACCGCGAACTGCGACAGCAGCAGGACCGCGGTGATGATGTCGGCAACGGCGAGGGCGGATTGGTAGCTCGCCACGAAGGCGGGCATTGGCAGCAGCGGGATACCGGCGAAGGGAACGGCCAGCGCGAAAAGGACTGCGGAAACGCCGACGATCGCCGTTGCTGCAGTGCGGTCTGTCTGGGTGGCCGGCAACGTCGACAGAAATGCGCTTCGATCGGTTGTCGCAGGCACGTCTACTTCTTGTAGATGGGTCTTGAGCATCAGCGCCATCTCATCCGGTCGATAGTTTTGCGTCCATGGTAGCGGTTCTGGGCACACATCGTGAACGGAAACGGCCGAGACTCAACCGAAGGTTACAGCTTACTTAATTTTGGTGAGAGCGCGGAATAGGGACCGGGTAAGATGCGCTTTACTGGGTGGTGTCATAATGCCCTGCCACTGCGGCGGGTTCCAGGTTTGAATCATGCGATTTTGATCTCAATATCCGTGAGTTGTTCCCCATGCCCCGCGTTCTCATCATCGACGACCAGAAGAACGTCCGCGCCATGGTTGCGATCGTGCTCCGGGTCAACCGTTATGAAGTCGTGGAGGCCGATTGCGGCGCCGCGGGGGTGAAGGCCTTCACGGAGGCTTCCTTCGACGCGGCGATCGTGGACATCTTCCTCGGCGACACCAGCGGTGTCGACGTCATAGCGACCCTGCGCGAGCGAGCGCCAGGGCTGCCCGTGGTTGCGGTGTCCGGCATGACGGCCCTCGATTTCATGGACCAATCGTCCCATCTCGCCAACGTCGTCTGCCTGCAAAAGCCGTTTCGGCCGAACGATCTCCTGCAGGCGCTTCGGAAGGCACAGGCCGCCGCGGGCGGCGAGCTGCCGGCGGCCGTCTGACCGCGCCGCAAAAGAAACGCCCCGGGCAAGCCGGGGCGTGGTGGTGATTGTATCGTGGCTCGATCCCGGCGAGGCTTCAGGTGCCCTGGCCGCTGATCTCGGTGTAGCCGCCCTTGGCATCCCACTTGTAGACGACATAATCGATCTGCTTGATGTCGCCCTTGGCGTCATACTCGATCGGCCCGATCACGGTGTCCCACTTGCCGGCCTTGATCGCCGCCATGACCTTCTTGGCGTCGGTGGTGCCGGCCTTCTTGGCCGCCTGCGACCACACCTGCATCGCAGCATAGGTGTAGAGCGTGTAGCCCTCGGGGTCGATGTTCTTGGCCTTGAAGGCTTCGACGATCTTCTTCGCGGTCGCTTTGTTGCGCGGATCGGGGCCGAAGGTGAACAGCGTGCCTTCACCGGCCGGGCCGGTGATGGAGGCGTACTCCTTGTCGGCGAGCGCGTCGCCGGCCATCAGGATCGTCTTGAGGCCCTGGTCGCGCATCTGGCGCAGGATCAGGCCGCTCTCCTGATGGTAGCCGCCGACATAGACGAGGTCGATGTTGTCGCGCTTCAGGCGCGAGACGATCGCGTTGAAGTCCTTGTCGCCCTTGTTGTAGGACTCGTACATCTTCTCGGTGATGCCGGCCTTGTTGAGCGCCTTCTTGGTCTCGTCCGCAAGACCCTTGCCGTAGGTGGTCTTGTCGTTGAGGATCGCGATGTTCTTGCCCTTGAAGTTCTTGGCAATGTACTGCGCCGCGATCAGGCCCTGCTGATCGTCGCGGCCGCAGACGCGTGCCACGTTCCACAGCTTGCGCTCGGTGAGCAGTGGGTTGGTCGAGGCCGGCGTGATCTGGAGCACGTTGCCGTCGGCATAGGCCTCCGAGGCCGGGATCGACGACGACGAGCAATAATGTCCGGCCACGAACGGGATTTTTGCGCCGGCGATCTTCTCGGCGACCGAGCGCGCCTGCTTCGGATCGCAGGCGTCGTCCTCGATGTTGAGCGCGAGCTTCTTGCCGTTGACGCCGCCGGCGGCGTTGATGTCGGCCACGGCCATCTCGGCGCCGTTCTTCATCTGGCGGCCGAAGGCGGATTCGCCGCCCGTCATCGGGCCGGCGACTGCGATGGTGACATCCTGCGCGAACGCCGCGCTCGACAGCGCGATGGACACGCCGAATGCCAGACCGATGAGCTTCAATGATTTCATGAGATACCTCGCGGATGGTCGCCTGTGGAAGTTGCCGGGCATGCCGGTTTAAACCGGTGCCATTGTCGAATGAAATTGCGGAGAAGTCACCGGCAAAATACGGGCATTGGCCGAGATATCTCGCCTCATTCGGCCGCACGCGGGTCTGTACGGGTTCGTTCCCGGGCGGACTCAGCCGTGCCGGCCGCCTTCCAGGTAGGCGGCGCGAATCTCGGCGCGCTGCAACAATTCGGCGCCGGTCCCGGCCAGCGTGATTAGGCCATTGACCATGACATAGGCGCGATGGGCAAGCTTGAGGGCATGGTTGGCGTTCTGCTCGACGATCAGGACGGTCAGGCCGTCCTGCCGGTTGAGGGTGCGGATCGCATCGAAAATCTGGCGGGCGATTAGCGGTGCGAGCCCGAGCGAGGGCTCGTCCAGCAGGAGCAGCCGGGGGCGGCTCATCAAGGCGCGGCCGATCGCCAGCATCTGCTGCTCGCCGCCGGACAGGGTTCCACCGCGTTGGGCATAACGCTCCTTCAGGCGCGGAAACAGCGCAAAGACGCGCTCCAGCGTAGCGTCGCGCTCCGAATCGGTGCATCCGGTGGCGTCTGCCCCCATCTGGAGGTTTTCCGCCACGCTCATGCGCGGGAAGATTCGTCGTCCCTCCGGCGATTGCGCGATGCGCAAATGCGCGATTTCGTGGGTGGGCACGTCGGTGATGTCGCGGCTTTCGTACAGGATCTGGCCGGCGCGGGCGCGCGGCTTCCCGAAGATCGTCATCATCAGCGTCGACTTGCCGGCGCCGTTGGCCCCGATCAGGGCGACGATCTCGCCGGGATTGATCTCGACGTCGACGCCCTTCAGCGCCTCGATCTTGCCGTAAGCGGCGCGCAGGCCACGGATCGCGAGCAGGGGAGCGGTCACGATCCGCTCTCCATTACGGCGATCGCCTCTTCCTCGTCGGCGCCGAGATAGGCGGCGATCACCTTGGGATCGTCGCGGACCTCGCGCGGCGAGCCTTGTGCGATCTTCTCGCCGTGGTCCATCACCACGATGTGGTCGGAGATTTCCATCACTACGGACATGTCGTGCTCGATCAGGAGGATCGAGGTGCCTTGTTCATTGCGAATCGACAGCAGCAGCTCGCTCAAGGCGGCGCTCTCGCGCGCATTGAGGCCGGCGGCGGGCTCGTCAAGGCAGAGCAGCGCGGGCTCGGTGCACATCGCGCGCGCGATCTCGAGCCGGCGCTGGTCGCCATAGGCGAGATTGCCGGCGGCATCGTCGGCGCGGTCGAGCAAATTGACCCGCTTGAGCCATTCGGTGGCGAGATCGATCGCGCGCTTTTCGGCGGTGCGGTAGACGGGCGCGCCGATCAGGCCGAGCAAGGTGAAGCCGGAGGCGCGCATCAGCGCATTGTGCTGCGCCACCATCAGGTTTTCCAGCGCGGTCATGCCGGGAAACAGGCGGATGTTCTGGAAGGTGCGCGCCACCTTGGCCTGCTTGGCGATGCGGAAATCGTTCAGACGCTCCAGCGCGATGACCTTGCCGTCGTCGTGGGTGAGGCGGATGCTGCCACCACTGGGCTTGTAGAAGCCGGTGATGCAGTTGAAGACGGTGGTCTTGCCGGCGCCGTTCGGCCCGATCAGCGCGGTGATCTTCTTCGGCTCGGCCGCAAACGACAACTCCTGCACGGCGACGATGCCGCCGAAGCGCATGGTGAGCCGGTCGACGCTGAGGATCTGTTCGCTGCTCATCCGTGTCCCTCCTTGACGAGGTCGGAGGAGATCGCCTTTGCCTTGGTCAGGTACACGGTCGGCGCGCGATGGCCGATCAGGCCCCGCGGCCGCCAGATCATGATCAGCACCATCGCCATGCCGAACACCAGCATGCGGTAATTCTCGAGGCCGCGGAACAGCTCGAAACCGCCGATCATGGCCAGCGCCGCAAGCGCGACGCCGAGCTGCGATCCCATGCCGCCGAGCACGACGATGGCGAGCACCAGTGCCGATTCCTGGAAGGTGAAGGATTCCGGGCTGATGAACCCTTGCCGGGTGGCGAAGAACGCGCCGGCAAAGCCGCCGAACATGGCGCCGGTCGCGAACGCGGTCAGTTTCGTGGTCGTGGTGTTGATGCCGAGCGCGCGGCAGGCGACCTCGTCCTCGCGCAAGGCTTCCCAGGCGCGACCGATCGGCAGGCGGCGCAGGCGGATCGTCACCCAGTTGGTGAGCAGTGCGAGCGCCAGGATCACATAGAACAGGAAGACGATGCGATGGGTCGGCGAGTACTCGATGCCGAGCCTGGCGGCGAGGCCGTTGTCGCTGTTGTCGAGCGGGATGCCGAAGAAGGAGGGGCGGGGAATGCTGGAGACGCCGTTGGGGCCGCCGGTCAGCGACTGCCAGTTTATGATGACAAGGCGGATGATCTCGCCAAAGGCGAGCGTGACGATGGCGAGATAGTCTCCGCGCAGGCGCAGCACGGGAAAGCCGAGCAGCACGCCCCAGAACGCCGCAAGGGTGCCCGCGAGCGGCAGGCAGATCCAGAACGACCAGCCGAAGTTGGTGGCAAGCAACGCGTAGGAATAGGCGCCCACCGCGTAGAAGGCGACGTAGCCGAGATCGAGCAGGCCGGCGAGTCCCACCACCACGTTCAAGCCCCAGCCCAGCATCACATAGGTGAGGACGAGGATCGCGAGGTCGAGGATGTAGCGCTGGTCATAGAAGATCACCGGCACCAGGAACGTGAAGATCAAAAGCGCCGGCGCAAGGTAACGGCCGAGAAAAGACATGCCGCTGCGTACAGCAGGCGGCACCAGACTGTCGGTGCCGTTGGGGCCGATCCATTGCCGCAAGAGCTCGATCACGATCGAGCCGCCGAACACGACGGCGACAAGGGCGGCGACCTCGCCGAAACGCGTCCAATAGGTAAGCTGGCCGTCGGAGCCGGCCTCGGTGCGGACGCCGACCATCAGCGAGAACAGCACCAGCGCGACCAGCGCGCTGATGAGGGACTTTTTCAGGATGTAGGCGATGCCGGCGGTGCGGCTTGCGTGCGTGGTCTCGTGCGGGATGGCTGTCACGCGGCGGTCCGTCAGACTTTTTCGACTTCGGGACGGCCGAGCAGGCCGGTCGGCATGAAGATCAGCACGACGATCAGGATCGAGAACGCCGCGACGTCCTTGTACTCGACCGAGAAATAGGCCGACCAGAACGTTTCGATCAGGCCGATCGCGAGACCGCCGAGCATGGCGCCCGGCAGCGACCCGATGCCGCCGAGCACGGCGGCCGTGAATGCCTTGATGCCGGCGACGAAGCCCATGAAGAAATCGACTAGGCCGTAATAGAGCAGGTACATCAGGCCCGCGACGGCGGCGAGTGCGGCGCCGATCACGAAGGTCATAGAGATGGTGCGGTCGACATCGACCCCGAGCAGCGCCGCCATGGTCTGGTCCTGCTCGCAGGCGCGCATGTCGCGACCGAGCCGGGTGCGCGAGACCAGCCAGGTGAAGATCGCCAGCAGCACGATGGTGGTGATGACCACCACGATCTGGATGTTGGAGAGCTGGATCACGAAGCCGTCCGCGCTCTCATGCAGCGTATAGCCGCCGGTGATGAGGGGCGGGATCGGCTTGACGCGCGCGCCTTGCGCCACCTGGGAATAGTTGGTCAGCACGAAGGACATGCCGATCGCCGACAGCATCGGGGCGAGGCGGAAGGAGTGGCGCAGCGGCCGGTAGGCGATGCGCTCGATGGTCCAGCCATAGAGCGCGGTGATTGCCATTGAGACCAGGATCACGATCAAGAGGATTACCGGCACCGCGGTGAGGCCGGTGGAGACCAGCAGAAGGAAGGTGATCAGCGCGATGAAACCGCCGATCATGAAGACGTCGCCATGGGCGAAGTTGATCATGCCGACGATGCCGTAGACCATCGTGTAGCCGATCGCGATCAGGCCGTAGATCGAGCCGAGCACGAGGCCGTTGATGAGCTGCTGGGTGAAATAATCCATAGGCTGCCGTACCCAAACCTGACACCGCTCAAAGGGAGCTCTTGAGAAAGAGTTCTTGGGCCCCGGCAGCCCTTGAGCATTCTTCCCGTTTTGTAACAGGAGGGAACTGGCGCCCGCAACTGGCCATGCCTGGCCATTGGGGCTTGTGCAGAGCTCATTTCGCCGCGGACGTCGTTTTCTCGGTTCCGCACCTCCGGGGAACCGGGTTCCGCGGGCAACCAAATCAGGTGCCGGTCGTTGTTGCACTCTGACGTCCAACAAGGGAGTTTCCCCCGATGACGAAGCAGCAGAACCAGAATCCGGGTCAGCAGACTCAGAACCCCGGCCAGCAGCGCCCCGGGCAGCAGCAGGGCGGCGGCCAGAAACCCGGACAGCAGCAGCAGGACCCGCAGCGCCAGGGCGACAAGCCCGGCCAGCAGGGCGGCCAGCGCAGTCAGGACGAGTAGTTTGGGAGCCGAGGAGTAAGGAAGGGCCCCGCCGCGAGGTGGGGCCTTTTCCTTGGCCGCGCCGGCCGCCGGGTCTTTAGCCGCGCCGGCCCCCGGGGCGATTAAGGTAAACAAAGGGTTTAAATTGCCGCCACAGTCTGATGCGAGTTAGCTCCCCGCAAAGCCGGTGCCTTCCGTCGAAGGCTTCGGGCAAACGATGCGGGAAGCGGCAATGTTCAGGAATTGGCGTATCGGCTCCGTCAACGGCGCCGTGGTGGCGGCCTATTTCATTCCGGCCTGGACCCTCGTCGCCTTCAACATCATTGTGGCGCCGGTGCATGGCCTTTACGAGCGGCCGACGGTGGCCGTGGCACTGTTCCTCAGCGACCACCTCCAGATGGCGGGGATGAGCACGGTGCGTGCCGCCTGGCTGCTCGCGCTGGGACGGCTGACCGTTGTGGCGTTCTTCGCGATCTACCTCGCGCTCCTTTGCATTCCCCGTGTCCGCAAGAACGGCGGCAGCGACGAGGCGCTCGGCATCGCGCTTGCGATCGGCAGCCTGATCTCGTTCGCCAGCATGGTGATGGCGTCAAAGGTCGGCGAGATGGCCGCGCTGCGATTGCATGCCACCGAACTCCTATTGCTGCTCGGTGCTGCGATCGTGATCGTGATCGAACGGCCGGAGGCGACACCGAAGACCGCCGAGGCCGCAGCGCCGCTAGCCCTTGAGCAGGCCGAGCTCCTGCACAATCGCTGAGGCTTCCTTGACGGCGTGGTTCGCCGCCGGCACGCCGCAATAGATCGCCTGCTGCAACAAGATCTCCTTGATGTCGTCGGGGGTGAAAGCACCCTCGGCGAGCGCCGCGCGCACGTGCAGGCGGAATTCGTCCCATTGCCCAAGTGCGACCATGGTGCCGATCACCAGCACGCGCCGCGTGCGCTCGTCGAAATGCGGCCGCGTCCAGATTTCGCCCCAGGCGTAGCGCGTGATCATGTCCTGGAAGTCGGTGTTGAACGCATTGCGACCCGCGATCGACTTGTCGACCCAGGCGTTGCCCAGCACTTTTCGCCGCACATTCATGCCGGCATCGCGGCGCTTCTGGTCGTCCATTCTATCCTCCTCTGCGTCATTGCGAGCGAAGCGAAGCAATCCAGTCTGTCACCGCGGTGGGATTTCTGGATTGCTTCGCTGCGCTCGCAATGACGGCGTTTGAAATCAGCGTTGCGTCAAAAAGCCGACCACCGCGTCGGTGAACGCGTGCGGCTGCTCGATATTGGAAATGTGGGCGGCGTCGATGATGGTCATGCTGGCGCCGGGAATGTTCGAGCGGATCAGCTCGCCCGCGGAGATCGGCGTCGCCATATCGTGTCGGCCGGCGATCACCAGCGTCGGGCTCTTGATCTTTGGCAGCAGCTCGCGCTGGTCGAGCGTCGACAGCGCCTCGCAGCAGGCGAGATAACCTTCGACCGGCGAGGCAAGCAGCATCGATTTCATCTTCGCGGTGATCTCTGGCTCGCGCTCGCGGAAATCGGCCGTCAGCCAGCCGGCGATCACGGCATCGGCGACTGCGGCAATGCCGCCTTCCTTCACCGCCTGAATGCGTTCCAGCCATTTGGTCGGCTCGGCGTAATAGCAGGAGGTGTTGGAGAGGATGAGCTTGCCGAAGCGCTCCGGCGCATTGGCCCCCAGCCATTGCCCGACCATGCCGCCCATCGACAGGCCGCACCAATGTACCTTCTCGATGTTGAGATCGTCGAGGATCGCGAGCACGTCGCGGCCGAAGCGCTCCATCGAATAGGGGCCGGGCGGCACGTTCGACTTGCCATGGCCGCGGCGATCGTAGCGGATGACGCGGAACACCTGCGTAAGCGCCTTCATCTGCGGCTCCCACATCTGAAGCGTGCAGCCGAGCGAGTTGGAGAGCATCAGGGTCGGCCCGCCGTCGCGGCCCTCGACGGAGACGTTGATCAGGCAACCGTCGGCATCGATCATGGGCATGCTGGCGTCTCCGTTTTGTTTGCGCTCAGGGCTGCTCTATTCGCGCTCGAGGCTGTCGAGCAGCCGGTCGATCAGGGCTTGGGAAGCGCCTTGATAGGCCATCGGCTCGAACAATGCCGCAATTTTCTGGGGCGTAAGATGCGCGGTGACCTGCGAATCGGCCGTAAGCACCTCGCGCAGATGCTTCTTCTCGGCGACCGCGCGCTTGCTTGCGGCTTCAATGAGATGATGCGCATCGCTCTTGCCGACTTTCTCGGCCAGCGCCATCGACACCGCTTCGGCCATGATCAGGCCGTGCGTCGCGTCAAGATTGCTGCGCATGCGCACAGCGTCGACCTCGAGGCCCTCGCCGATGTCGACGATCGCGGCGAGCGCGCCCGAGGTAACCAGCATTAATTGCGGCAGTGTCGGCCACTCCGCATGCCATGGACCGGCGCTGCGCTCGTGGTCCTGAATCTGCGCTGCAAAGATCGTCGCAGCCAGCTGTGGGGCCATGGTCGCGGCACCGAGCGCGCTTGCGGCGGCGACCGGGTTGCGCTTGTGCGGCATGGTCGAGGAGCCGCCGCGGCCTTCGCCGGCGGGCTCGAAGGCTTCGGCGACATCGGTCTGCATCAACAGCGAGACGTCGCGGGCGATCTTGCCGCAGCTGCCGACGAGAATCGCGAAGCTTGAGGCCGCCTCCGCGATCCGGTCGCGATGGGTGTGCCAGGGCGCTTCAGGCAGCGGCAGATTCAGTTCCAGCGCGAGCCGCTCGGAAACCGCGAGCCCTTTGTCGCCGAGCGCTGCGAGCGTACCGGCGGCGCCGCCGAATTGCAGCGCGAGGCCTTCGCGGCGCAGCCGCCGCAGACGGCAGCGGGAGCGGGCGAGGCTTGCGGCATATTCGGCGGCCTTCAGGCCGAACGGCATCGGCAGCGCATGCTGCAGCCAGGTCCGCGCCACCATCGCCGTGTTGCGATGCGTCCGCGCCAGCGCGGCAAACCCCTTGATGGCGCGGCTGAGGTCGGCGTCCAATGCATCGATGCCGGCGCGCAAGCTGAGCATGGTGGCGGTATCGATGACGTCCTGGCTGGTGGCGCCCCAATGAACATAGCGCGCAGCGTCCGCATCCGCCTTGGCGACATTGGCGGTCAGCGTCTTGACCAGGGGAATCGCCAGATTGCCTGAGCGCACCGCGGCCTCCGCCAGCGCGGCGATGTCAATTGAGTCTGCCTTGCAGGCGGCTTCGATCGGGCCCACCGCGCTTGCCGGAATCACGCCGGTGGCGGCTTCGGCCCGCGCCAAAGCTGCCTCAAAATCGAGCATGTTCTGGAGGGTCGACCGGTCGTCGCAGACCGCGCGCATGGCCGCGCTCGACAGCATCTGCGCGAGCAGGGGGGACAGGGATGTGCTCATGTTGCGCGCGACCTAACCACCATGATCCGCCTCTGCCAATCCCAAACCGCGCACGCAAGCATTTTGCAGTTGCGAATATGCATTGCACGTGGCCAGCATCGCCCTTTCCTTTGCGGCGTCCGTGCGTTACTCCAGCAGCATTATAGTTACGCGATCCGGGAGGCGCCCCATGGCCATGACAATGAACGGCGAAGTCCAGCTTGCGGCGCCGCGCGAGGCCGTGTGGGCCAAACTGAACGATCCCGAAGTGCTAAAGGTCTGCATACCCGGCTGCGAGGAACTGGAGCGGACCGACGACGGCGGTTTCCGCGCGGTGGCCAAAATGAAGGTCGGTCCGGTGTCGGCGCGCTTCAGGGGCAAGGTCATGCTCAGCGATCTCGATCCGCCGAACGGCTACAAGATCTCCGGTGAAGGCGAGGGCGGGGTGGCCGGCTTCGCCAAGGGCGGCGCCGTGGTCAAGCTCGGGGAGAAGGACGGCGGCACGCTGCTCTCCTACGACGTCGAGGCGCAGATCGGCGGCAAGTTGGCGCAGCTCGGCCAGCGCCTGATCAACGGCACCGCCAAGAAACTGGCCGACGAATTTTTCGCGAACTTCGCCAAGGCGGTACAGGGCTAGAGGCCCATCACCTTTCACATATCGCCTTTTGTCATGGCGCCTTGCGCCCCGGGCAATGTTGCCCCCGGGCATATTGGCCCATATGATAGATTGGAATAACTATAAGAACCGCTTCGACGGGACCCGTCGGGGCGCTGATAGAGAGTGCTTATGGCAAAAATTTCCCTCATCGTGAACGGCAATCCTGTAACCGCCAACGTCGACCCGCGAACGCTGCTGGTGCAATTCCTGCGCGAGAATCAGCGGCTGACCGGGACCCATGTCGGCTGCGACACCTCGCAGTGCGGCGCCTGCGTCGTGCATCTCGACGGCAAGGCCGTGAAATCCTGCACCACGCTCGCCGTGATGGCCGATGGCCACGAAGTCAAGACCATCGAGGGGCTGGCCGCCGACGGCGCGCCGCTGCATCCGATGCAGGAGGCTTTCCGCGAGCATCACGGCCTCCAGTGCGGCTTCTGCACGCCGGGCATGATCATGACGGCAATCGACATCGTCCATCGCAAGGGCCACGAACTCGACGACCACACCATCCGCGAGGAGCTGGAAGGCAATCTCTGCCGCTGCACCGGCTATCAGAACATCGTCGCCTCGATCGCCGCCGGCGCGAAGGCGATGGCGAAATCCGATCTCGCCTAACCCGACACGCGCATCCCGCGATCAGGACACCCTCATGTACGAATTCAAGTATCATCGCCCCGGGACCGTGCGGCAGGCGGCCAATCTCCTGGTGAAGAATGAAGACGCTAAGTTGATTGCCGGCGGCCATACGCTGATTCCGGTCATGAAGCAGCGGCTCGCAAGTCCGCCGCATCTGGTCGATCTGTCCCACATCGAGGGCCTCGACGCGATCGAGATGAAGGGCCGCTCGCTCGTGATCGGCGCGACCGCCAGGCACGCCGAGGTCGCAAGCTCCGCCATCGTCGGCGAGGCGATCCCGGCACTTGCCAACCTTGCCGGCCAGATCGGCGATCCCGCCGTGCGCCACAAGGGCACGATCGGCGGCTCGCTCGCCAACAACGATCCGACCGCGGATTATCCGGCCGCCGTGCTCGCGCTCGGCGCGACCATCGTCACCAACAAGCGCCGCCTCAAAGCCGAAGAGTATTTCCAGGGCTTGTTCTCGACCGCGCTGGAGGCTGACGAGATCATCACCAAGGTGATGTTCCCGCTGCCGAAGAAGGCGGCCTACATCAAATTCCGCAACCAGGCTTCGCGCTATGCGCTGGTGGGTGTGTTCGTGGCGCGGCGTCCGTCGGACGTGCGCGTCGCCGTCACCGGTGCCGGCTCCGAAGGCGTGTTCCGCGTCACCGCGTTCGAGGAGGCCCTGAAGAAGCGCTTTGCCGCAAAGGCGCTGGACGGCATCGAGGTGCCGGCGGAGGGGCTGAACAGCGACATCCACGGCAGCGCCGAATATCGCGCGCATCTCATCGGCGTGGTGACGCGTCGCGCCGTCGAGGCCGCCAACGCCAAGGAATGAGCGGGCCGGAATCAATCCGGCCCGATACCTGCCCGGTGAGGGCATAAGCGAGACTGGGCTTTCATGACTTCAGCGGTCAAATCTTCCGGTGCTTTGCCGGCATCGGTCGATGCGATGCTCGAACTTTTGACGTCGCGCGGCTACCTCGCCGAGCGGTCGCTCGCGACGGTGACGTATCTGTCGCTGCGCATGGGCCGGCCGCTGTTCCTCGAAGGCGAGGCCGGCGTCGGCAAGACCGAGATCGCAAAGGTGCTGTCGGCGGCGCTGGGGCGGAAGCTGATCCGCCTGCAGTGCTATGAGGGCCTCGACGTCTCCTCGTCCGTCTACGAGTGGAACAGCGCCTCGCAGATGATCGCGATCCGGATGGCCGAGGCTGCCGGCGACACCGATCGCGACCAATTGTCGTCGGATATTTTCGCCGACCGCTTCTTGATCAAGCGGCCGCTGCTGCAGGCGCTGGAGCCTGATGTTGCGGGTCCGCCGGTGCTCCTGATCGACGAGCTCGACCGTGCCGACGAGGCGTTCGAGGCTTACCTCCTCGAAATCCTCAGCGACTTCCAGGTGACGATCCCCGAATTCGGCACCGTGAAGGCGCCGCATCCGCCGATCGTCATCATCACCTCCAACCGCACCCGCGAGATCCACGACGCGCTCAAGCGGCGCTGCCTCTACCACTGGGTCGATTATCCCGCCGCCGAGCGCGAGCTCGCGATCGTCAAGACGCGCGTTCCCGGTATCTCCGTCAAGCTGTCGCAGCAGGTGGTGCGCTTCGTCCAGGCGCTGCGCAACCAGGATTTCTACAAGTCGCCGGGCGTCGCCGAGACCATCGACTGGGCCACCGCTTTGTCCGAGCTCGATGCTCGCTCGCTGACCCCGCAAGTGGTCGGCGATACGCTGGGCGCGCTGCTCAAGTACCAGGACGACATCACGCGGATGCAGGGCGATGCCTTGCAGAAGGTGCTGAAGGAAGCGACGAGCGAGAATTGACGCGGGCGCGTCAGAATTGAGCTCGTCATTCCGGGGCGCGCGTCAGCGCGAGCCCGGAATCTATCAGGCCGCAGAGACAGTGGATGAATGGATTCCGGGCTCGCGCCCAAGATGGCGCGCCCCGGAATGACCGCAGAGGCAGTTGAACCATGGCCATCAACCACCTGGCACCTGAGCAAACCGAGCAATTCGCCGACAACATCGTCGGCTTCGCCCGCGCGCTGCGCGCGGCGGGCATGCCGGTCGGGCCGGGCGCGGTCATCGATGCCGTGAATGCGCTCCTGGTGATCGACATCGGCACCCGGGCCGACGTCTTCGCCACGCTCGAGGCGATCTTCGTCAAGCGCCACGAGCATGCGCTGATCTTCAAGCAGGCCTTCAACCTGTTCTTCCGCGCGTCGGAAGAGTGGAAGCACATGCTGGATTCGGTGCCGCTGCCGGATAGCGCCAAGAAGAAGCCGCCGGCCGCCTCGCGCCGGGTGCAGGAGGCGCTGTCGCAGCCGCGAATGACGGAGACGCAGCAGCGTCAGGAGCAGGATTTGCGCCTGTCGGTCTCCGACAAGGAAATCCTTCAGAAGAAAGACTTCGCGCAGATGAGCGCGGCCGAGATCACGGAGGCGCTGCGGGCCATCGACAGGATGCGGCTGCCGCAGGCCGAGTTGCTGACGCGCCGGCATCGGCCCGATCCGCGCGGCCTGCGCCTCGACCTGCGCCGCACGCTGCGCGCATCGCTCCACACTGGCGGCGACATCATCGACATCCACCGTCTCGGCCGGATCGAGAAGCCGGCGCCGATCGTGGCGCTGCTCGATATCTCGGGCTCGATGAGCGAGTATACCCGCCTGTTCCTGCACTTCCTCCATGCCATCGGCGACGCCCGCAAGCGCGTCTCGGTGTTCCTGTTCGGCACCCGGCTGACCAACGTCACCCGCGCGCTGCGCCAGCGCGATCCCGACGAGGCGCTGGCGAGCTGCTCGGCGGCGGTCGAGGACTGGGCCGGCGGCACGCGGATCTCGGCCTCGCTGCACAACTTCAACAAATTGTGGGCGCGGCGCGTGCTGAGCCAGGGCGCCATCGTGCTGCTGATCTCCGACGGCCTGGAACGGGAGGCCGATTCCAAGCTGGCCTTCGAGATGGACCGGCTGCACCGCTCCTGCCGGCGGCTGATCTGGCTCAACCCGTTGTTGCGGTTCGGCGGCTTCGAGGCCAAGGCGCAGGGCATCAAAATGATGCTCCCGCACGTTGACGAATTCCGCCCGGTACATAATTTGAGTTCGATCCAGGAGCTGATCAGCACGCTCTCCCGGCCGCTGCCGCCGCACCACCGCAGCCTGATCCGCTCCGCAGCTTGAGAGGTAGGCCATGCTCGATCGCGACGAGGATATTCTGAAGGCGGCGGAAGACTGGCAGAAGGCCGGCCGTGGCGTCGCGCTGGCAACGGTCGTGGAGACCTGGGGCTCGGCGCCGCGCCCGGCGGGCTCGAGCCTCGTCATCAATGACGAAGGTACATTCCTCGGCTCCGTCTCCGGCGGCTGCGTCGAGGGCGCCGTGGTCACGGAGGCGATGGACGTGATCCAGAGCGGCAAGCCGAGGATGCTGGAGTTCGGCGTAGCCGATGAGACCGCCTGGAATGTCGGGCTGTCCTGCGGCGGCACCATCCGCGTCTTCGTCGAAAAGGTCGGTTAGCCGTGAAGCTCGAGATCCTGCACGAACTCAATGCCGAGCGCGCCGCGCGGCGGCCGGTCATTCTGGTCACCGACACCGACACCGAGAGCGGCGAGCAGCGGCTGGTGAAGGCCAAAGATTTTGCCAGGGACCCGCTGGGCGCCGAGCTTGAAAAGCAGCTGCGCATGGGCAAGAGCGCCAATGTCGAGGCCGGCGGCAAGAAGCTCTTCCTCAACGTCTACGCACCGACGGCGAAGCTCGTCATCGTCGGCGCGGTCCATATCAGCCAGGCCTTGGCGCCGCTGGCACGCTCGCTCGGCTACGACGTCACCGTGGTCGACCCGCGCACGGCCTTTGCGAGTCCCGAGCGCTTCCCCGACATTCCGCTGGTGGCCGAATGGCCCGACACGGCGCTGCCGCCGCTCAACGTCGACCCCTACACGGCGTTCGTCGCGGTGACGCACGATCCGAAGATCGACGATCCCGCGCTGCTGCACGCCTTCGAGCGCAATTGCTTCTATATCGGCGCGCTCGGCTCGCGGAAGACGCACGCCAAGCGCGGCGACCGGCTGCGGGCGCAGGGCGCCAGGGAAAGTGACATCGCGCGCATTCACGCGCCGATTGGGCTTGCGATCGGCGCCGTCTCGCCGTCCGAGATCGCGGTGTCGATCATGGCCGAGATCACGGCGGTGCTTCGCCTGCCTCCCAAACAAAAAGAAGAAGCGGCATGAAATTCGGCCCGGCGAGCCCCAGGGATGCGATCGGCGGGGTGACCGTCCACACCCTGCGCCAGGGACCGCTGGTTCTGAAGAAGGGCACGACGATCGGGTCCGCCGAGGTCGAGGCGCTGGAACGTGCCGGCGTCAAGGACATCGTCGTGGTGCGGATGGAGGCGGGCGACGTCTCCGAGGATGTCGCCGCCTCCAGCATCGCGCTTGCGGTCGGCGGCGAGGGCATCCATGTCGAGCGCGCCTTCACCGGCCGCGCCAATCTGTTCGCCGCGCGCCCCGGCGTTCTCGTGATCGACCGCGCCGCGGTCGACCGCATCAACAATATCGACGAGGCCATCACCTTTGCGACGCTCTCCGCCTATAAGCCGGTGGTCGAGGGCGAGATGGTCGGCACCGTCAAGATCATCCCGTTCGGCGTCGAGGCAGGCTTGCGCGATGCGGCGGTGAAGGCCGCGGGCAGGGACGTGCTGAAGATCGCGCCCTATGTGATCAAGCGCGTCGGCGTGGTTTCGACGCTGCTGCCGGGGCTGTCCTCCAAGGTGATCGACAAGACGCTGCGCGTCACCGCCGAGCGGCTCGCGCCGGCCGGCGCCGGCATCATCGCCGAGCGGCGCGTCGCACATGAGGAGCAGGCGCTGTCGTCCGCGATCAAGGAGCTGCTCGGGCTTGGCGCCGAACTCGTGATCGTGTTCGGGGCCTCCGCGATCGCCGACCGCCGCGACGTGATCCCGGCCGCGGTGACCGGGATCGGCGGCGAGATCGAGCATTTCGGCATGCCGGTCGATCCCGGCAATCTGCTTCTGATTGCGCGGGCCGGCGGCGTGCCGGTTTTGGGCGCCCCGGGCTGCGCGCGCTCGCCGGTCGAGAACGGGTTCGACTGGGTGCTGATGCGTCTGCTCGCCGGCATCGAGGTGACGCGTTCCGAGCTGATGGGCATGGGCGTCGGCGGCCTCCTGATGGAGATCGTCACCCGTCCGCAGCCGCGCGCCAAGCCGGAGATCGAGGGCAACAGCCAGGTCGCGGCCATCGTGCTCGCGGCCGGGCGTTCGACCCGGATGGGCGGACCCAACAAGTTGTTGGCCGAGTTCGGTGGCAAGAAGCTGGTGCGGATCGCGACCGAGCAGGCGCTCGCCTCGAAAGCCTCCGAAGTGATCGTCGTGACCGGTCATCAGGCCGATCTGGTCGAACAAGCGCTTGCGGGCCTGAAGGTGAAATTCGTCCGCAACCCGGATTTCACCGGCGGCATCGCGAGCTCGGTCAAGGCCGGCATCGCGGCCGTCCCTGACAGCTACGATGGTGCCGTGGTCTGCCTCGGTGACATGCCGCTGATCGATGCCGGCCTGATCGACCGTCTGATCGACGGCTTTGCGCCGGACCGCGGCAATCTCATCGTCGTGCCCGTCAGCGAAGGCCGCCGCGGTAACCCCGTGCTGTGGTCGCGCCGCTTCTTCAAGGAGTTGATGACGCTCGACGGCGATGTCGGTGCGCGTCACCTGATCGCCAAGCATGCGGAAGCCGTCGCCGAGGTGCCCGTCGATGGCGAGAGCGCCTTTCTCGACATCGACACGCCGCAGGCCCTCGAAGCGGCACGGCGGGGTTAGATGGCGAACGTCCCTTGATGGCTCTGGCGCACGCAATCATCCGATTGCGAAATCGGCCGCCGTCTCTGCGTGAATGGCTGTCGTGTCGAAGGTCTCGACGGATGTGTCGGCCGGACCGACCAGCATCGTGATCTCGGTGCAGCCAAGGATGATGCACTCCGCTCCCTGGGCGACGAGCGCAGCCATCACTTCGTTGTAGCGGTCGCGAGAGCGGTTGCATCGCCGATGTGAATGAACGGAACGGTCAGCTTCGATACGATATCGGACGCAAGCTTGTGCATCGTGTTCGTACACAAGACGATCGCGCGCGCCCCGGCGCATTCGAGACGCAGCGCGACGTCCGTCAGGCTGGCCGCCGCTTCGCCCCAGCGGCCGGCATACTGCATGTCCTTGATCTCTTGAAAGTCGTACGAATACATCAACAGCGGAGCCGAATGCAGCTGCCCCATGCGATCGCGGACCCGCTCGTTGATGAGCTTGTAGTAGAGCGCGGTGCTCTCCCAACTCATGCCGCCGATCAGGCCGATGGTTTGCATCCCGGTGCCTCCGAAAACGGTTCAACCGGATTGTAAGTGAAGACGTCGAAGTGCGCTATCGCGATAGGGATGAGCGTCGAATGTCGCTTTTTGGCCCTTCGGTGCGCCCGGCGCGGCTTTTCAATCACCCGTTCACCATCTGGAAACGACCGCCGCTTAGAGTTCCCTCCACCTGCCTTGGGGGGAGGGGATTTTCCATGGTTACGAACGTCGTCGCGCGCCGTTGCGCGATGTTTCTCTTTGCGCTGTCGATTTGTGTCGCCGGCGCTCGCCACGTCACGGACGCGCACGCCGCAGGTGCCTTCGCGGTCGGCAAGTGCGGCGCCTACGGCCAAGCCTACGACTATAGCGCCGAGCACGATGCGCGCACCGCGGCACAGCAGCAGTGCAAGGGCGATTGCACGACCGTGACCATGAAGCGTGCATGCGCTGCAATGTCGGTCGATCTCGCCAATCCCTGCGGCGCCTATGGCTACGCCGTGAAGCCGAAGATCTCAGCCACGCTCAATGCCGCCACGCGCGAATGCTACAAATATGGCGGCAAGGAATGCGTGATCCGCGCCTGGGCCTGCGAAGCGAAGGGCTGATTTTTTCTTGCCGTCATTCCGAGGCGATGGGTAGCATCAAGCCGAACGACAGTAAGGAAATTGCATGCAGTTCGACACCAAGATCGCTATCGTGATCCGCTCCGATCTTCAGGTCTGGCAGAAACTCAATGTTGCGTCCTTTCTCACCAGCGGCATCGCCGCGGCTTTCCCGGAAAGCATCGGCGAGTCCTATGAGGACGCCACGGATACCAAATATCACGCGCTGATCGGCCAGCCGATCCTGATCTACGGTGCCGACGGTCCGGCACTGTCGCGCGCGCTCGATCGTGCGCTTGCACGCAACGTCATACCCGCGATCTATACCGAAGACATGTTCAAGACCACGCACGATGCCGCGAATCGCGAGGCGGTGAGGGCGGTCGCGCGTGCCGATCTCAATCTCGTTGGTCTCGCGATGCGCGCCGAACGAAAGGTGATCGACAAGATCGTCGATGGTTTGAAGTTCCATAGCTGATGCTCGTCGCCGCTTGCGGCGAAGTTGCTGTCATCTCGCTGTCGTAATACATCCCTGCGTAAACATTGGGCTCTTTGACTCCAATCAAGGAGAGCCGCGCGGGTGTCGTTAGTCTGCCCTTGCAATGCAAAGGAGCAGACCGATGCCGACCATGAAAGCCGCAATCGTCAGACAATTTGGCAAGCCGCTGGTGATCGAGGATGTGCCGGTGCCGCAGCCCGGTCCCGGCGAGGTTCTGGTCAAGGTGAAAGCGTGCGGCGTCTGTCACACCGATCTGCATGCGGCCTCCGGCGACTGGCCGGTGAAGCCGGTCCCGCCGTTTATTCCCGGTCATGAGGTTGCCGGTATCATTGCCGCACTCGGGTCCGGCGTGAAAAATCTGAAGGTCGGCGATGCCGTCGGCGTCGCCTGGCTGCATGATGCGTGCATGTCTTGCGAATATTGCGAGACCGGCTGGGAGACGCTGTGCGAGCACCAGCACAATACCGGCTATAGCGTCAACGGCGGCTTCGCCGAATATGTAATCGCCTCGGCCGCCTTCGCGGCAAAACTGCCGGCAACGATCGATTTCGCCGCCATCGCGCCGATCTTGTGCGCCGGCGTCACCACCTACAAGGGATTGAAGGAGACCGAGGCGCGGCCCGGCGAATGGGTCGTGATCTCAGGCGTCGGCGGGCTCGGCCATGTCGCGATCCAATATGCCAAGGCGATGGGATTGAAGGTCGCGGCGGTTGATATCGCCGAGGACAAGCTTGCGCTCGCGCGCACCACCGGCGCCGATCTCGCGGTCAACGCGCTCGCGGCCGACGCCGTTGAGAAGGTGCTGGCGGCAACCGGGGGCGGGGCACACGGCGTGCTGGTGACGGCGGTATCGACCGCCGCGTTCGCGCAGGCGCTGAAGATGGTGCGCCGGAAGGGGACGGTCAGTCTCGTGGGCCTGCCGCCGGGCGAATTCCCGACTCCGATCTTCGACGTCGTGCTGAAGCGCATCACCGTGCGCGGCTCCATCGTCGGCACAAGGCGCGATCTCGACGAGGCCATCGCTTTCGCCGCCGACGGCAAGGTCAAGGCCGAGGTGACGAAGGTACGGCTTGCAGAGATCAACGACGTGTTCGACCGGATGAAGGCCGGCAAGATCGACGGCCGGATGGTGCTGGATTTTGGCTAGCGCCTCACCCCGGTGGCATGCCTGCGAACTTCGGCAGGTCCGGGTCGAGGCGATCCCAGCCATATGCGCGCGCGGCGTAGGTCACCGCCTGCGGCTTGTAGCGGGCGGGCTCGTCAAGGCTTCCGACACGGATGGTGAAGACGTCTGGCTGTGCCGCGAAGGTCATGTAAACGGCCACGCCGCAATGCGTGCAGAAACAGCGGGTCTTCGCGTTGCCGCTGTTAGCGGTCATGTCCCAATGCTTCGCCTCGCCAGTCACCGTGACGCCGGCGCGTGCGAAGGTGGCGTACGAGCCATGGCCGCTGCCGCTTTCCCGCTGGCAGTCCCGGCACTGGCAGTGATTGCTGAACAGGGGCTCGCCGACAATCGAGTAGCGGATCGCGCCGCAGGCGCAGCCGCCGGTATAGGGCTTGTCCATTGCAATATCTCCTCACTCTTCGCCGCTGATCTCGTCGAGCTGGCGAACGACCTTCTTCCAGCCATCGCTCATGCCCGTGTAAGCCGAGCCGTTCCTGGGCAGGACGAAGCCCGCATGAACCAGGCGGATCCGCGTGCCGGCCTCGACCGGGCTCAGGGACCAGGTCACGACGGTGTCGAGCGGCGCGCCGTAGCCGGTGTTGCGCGCGTCGCCGCCCTTCCAGGCGTAGACGAGGCGGCGGTTCGGCACGACCTCCAGAACGCGGCAATGGATCACGCCATCCCAGGCGCCGCCCGGGGTGGTCTGGAATGTGAAGGCGTTGCCTTCGACGGCTTCAAAGCCGGTCGGCGACATCAGCCAGCGTGCAATCAATTGGGCGCTGGTCAGCGCCTTCCAGATCGTCTCGGCCGCGTGAGGGAGGACCTCGTCGATGACGATGTCGCGGACATTTTCTTGGGTCTCGGGTTTCAACTCGGCTGCACTCACGGGTCAATCTCCTTCAAGAGGTCACGCAGGTTTTGGAAGCGCTCGCGCCAGAACACGCCGTAATGGTCCATCCATTCGACCAGCGGCTCGAGGCCTTGCGGCGCGGTGCGGTAGTAGACGTTGCGGCCCTCGGCGCGCTCGGCGACGAGGCCGGCTTGCTTCAGCGATTTCAGGTGCTGCGAGATCGCGCCCTGGGTCACGCCGCTGCCAATTGTCAGCTCGCCGACGGTGATTTCCTTGCTCTCGAAGACGCGCTCGAACACGGCGCGGCGGGTCGGATCGGCAAGGGCGCGCATCACGGTGGTGACGGGATTTGGGACGACTTCGATCATGGGATATCGATTAGTGAATGCTAATGCATTAGTCAACACTAATCGATCTGATTTGATGCGAAACTTGACAATGACTGACCAGTCAGTCATAAATAAAACATGACGAGAAGCCGGACCAAGGCCGCCATACCGTCGGCAACCAGCGCCAGGCGCCGTGCGCCCGAAGCCGGAGGCGAACCGGCCACGCCCGCTTCGAACCGCGCAGCGCGCGCAGCGGAGCGGCGGGCGGCGATCGTGGAAGCGGCGATGGAGGAGTTCATCACGCGCGGCTTCGCCGCGACGCGGCTCGACGACATCGCCAAGCGCGCCGGTGTCGCCAAGGGCACGATCTATCTGCACTTCAAGGACAAGGAATCGATGTTCGAGGAACTCGTGCGCACCGTGATCGTACCTGTCGTGGCGCGGCTGACTGCACTGCCGCCGCCGACGGGCTCGGTGCGCGATCTCATCGAGGCCTTTGCCGGCAACTTCCTTAAGGAGGTCATCGGCACCAAGCGCGGCGATCTCGTGCGCCTGATCGTGGCCGAAGGGCCGCGCTTTCCGTCCGTCGCCGATTTCTACTACCGCGAGGTCGTCTCGCGCGGGATCGGCGCTATGCGCGCGCTGATCGAGCTCGGCATTGCTCGCGGCGAGATCCGCGAGAAAGAACTTTCGCGCTATCCGCAGCTCCTGGTCGCACCCGCGATGATCGCGGTGATCTGGCAAAGCCTGTTTGAGCGGCACGCACCGCTCGATGCGCGCGACATGCTGCGCGTCCATCTCGATTTGATTTTTGGCGAACGGAGCACGACATGACGTCGTCGCAAGCAATTTTCCATTTCGTCCTCATCCTGAGGAGCGCGGAACGCGCGTCTCGAAGGATGAAGGCCCGGCTGTTGCCCCTCGCCCTTCGAGACGCCGCGGAGCCTGTCATCGGGCCGCGCTACGCGCGGACCCGTTGGCGGCTCCTCAGGGTGAGGGTTCGACAGCAGCATTGGCTACCACAAGCGATTCAGTTCGTACGTCAGGCGCGACTTTGCACGATCGCAGCCGTCGCACTCGCAATCGGATTGGCAGGCTGCAACGAGAAGCGCGATCCCGGCTTCCAGGGCTGGGTCGAGGCCGACATGATCTTCGTCAGTCCGGACGAGGCCGGACGGGTGACGAAGCTCAGCGTTCGCGAGGGCGACGAGGTCAAGGTCGGCGATCTCCTCTATTCCGTCGATGACGATCTCCAGCTCGCCGACCTCAACCAGAACAAGGCGACCCTCGCCAACGCGCAGCAGACCTATGATCGCGCCGCCTCGCTCAGCAAGACCGGCTCCGGCACCCAGGCCAATCTCGATTCCGCAGTGTCGGCCCTGCGCGTTGCCGAGGCGCGGGTGGCGACGTCGCAGACGCGGCTGGCGCGGCGCAAAGGTTTTGCGCCGGTCGCCGGCACCATTCAGCAGATCTATTTCCGCGACGGCGAGATGGTGGCGGCGCAGCGGCCGGTGCTTTCCATCATGCCACCCGGCAACATGAAGCTGCGCTTCTTCGTGCCGGAGAGCGAGCTGCCGAAGCTCGCGATCGGCGACGAGGTGCGGGTTGCCTGCGACAATTGCGCCGCCGATCTCACCGCCAAGATCTACTTCATCGCGACCACGGCCGAATACACCCCGCCGGTGATCTACAGCCTCGATGAGCGCAACAAGCTCGTCTACCTGATCCAGGCGCGCCCCTCGCGGCCCGACGCCTTGCGAGTGGGCCAGCCCATCAATGTCTATCTCAATCCCAAAACTCCGGTGGCGGACAAGCGATGAACGGCACAACCGGCAACGGCATTGCGATCGACGTCAAGGGCCTGACCAAATCGTTCGGCGGCCGCGAGGTCGTGCACGATCTGTCGATGCAGGTGAAGCGCGGCTCGATCTACGGCTTCCTCGGCCCCAACGGCTCGGGCAAGACCACCACCATCCGCATTCTCTGCGGCCTGCTGACTCCCGACAGCGGCGAGGGCACCTGCCTCGGTTACGACATCCGCCGCGACGCCGAAAAGATCAAGCGCCAGGTCGGCTACATGACCCAGCGCTTCAGCCTGTATCAGGACCTCTCGGTGCGCGAGAACCTGGAATTCGTTGCACGGCTCTACGGCCTGCGCGATGCCCGCGGTGCTGCGCGCGACATGATCAAGCGGCTCGGGCTTTCGGGGCGCGAGGAGCAGCTTGCGGGCGAGCTTTCCGGCGGCTGGAAGCAGCGGCTGGCGCTTGGGGCCTGCACGCTGCCCAATCCGAAATTGCTGCTGCTGGACGAGCCGACCGCCGGCGTCGATCCCAAGGCGCGGCGCGACTTCTGGAACGAGATCCACGCGCTCGCAGCCGATGGCCTCACCGTGCTGGTCTCGACCCATTACATGGACGAGGCCGAGCGCTGCCACGAGATCGCCTATATCGCCTACGGCCATCTGCTCGCGCACGGCACCGTCGAGGAGGTGATCGCCAAATCCGCGCTGACGACCTACATGGTGACGGGAGAAGACCTGAACGGGCTCGCAGCCGAGCTCCCCGGCAAGCCCGGAGTCGACATGGTGGCGCCGTTCGGCACCTCGCTGCATGTGTCCGGCCGCGACGTCGCCGCGCTCGAAGCCAGTATCGCGCCGTGGCGTGACAAAAGCGGCCTGCACTGGCAGAAATCGTCCCCATCGCTCGAAGACGTGTTCATCGAGCTGATGGGCCGCTCCAGGGACAATTTCCAATGAGCACGGTCGTTGATCACACCCCTGAACGCGAGATCCGCGAGCGCTTCGGCTTCCTGCGGCGCTCCTACGCCATGCTGGTCAAGGAGTTCATCCAGCTCAAGCGCGATCGCGTCTCGTTCGCGATGATCGTGATGCTGCCGGTGATGCAGCTCATGCTGTTCGGCTATGCCATCAACACCACGCCGCACAATCTGCCGAGCGCGGTGCTGCTCCAAGAGGACAGCGATCTCGCCCGCTCTGTGCTGAAGGCGCTGGAGAACACCGCCTATTTCCGCTTCATCTACGAGGTGCACGACGTCGACGATTTCGACAATTTGCTGAAATCCGGCAAGGTGCTGTTCGGGGTCGAGATCCCGCGCGGTTTCGAGCGGGCGGTGCGGCGCGGCGACAAGCCGGCGCTGCTGGTCGCGGCCGACGCGACCGATCCGGTGGCCGCAAGCTCCGCGCTTGGCTCGCTCGGCATGATCGTGCAGACCGCGCTCAAGCACGATCTCTATATCGGCGATCCCCCGGAGATGCCATTCGAGATCCGCGCGCACGCCCGCTATAATCCGGCCGCAGTCTCCAGCCTCAACATCGTGCCCGGCCTCGTCGGCACCATCCTCACCATGACCATGCTGATCTTCACCGCGCTTTCGGTGACGCGCGAGGTCGAGCGGGGCACCATGGAGAGCCTGCTGTCAATGCCGATCAAGCCGGTCGAGGTGATGTTCGGCAAGATCATCCCCTATGTGATGGTCGGCTTCGTCCAGGCGTTCCTGATCATCGGTATTGGTGTCGGCCTTTTCGGCGTGCCCGTGATCGGCAATCTGTTCCTGCTGGCGCTGCTGTCGACGCTGTTCATCACCACCAATCTGTCGATCGGCTACACGATCTCGACGGTGGTGCAGAATCAGCTCCAGGCCATGCAGATGTCGATGATGTTCTTCCTGCCGAGCATTCTGCTGTCCGGCTTCATGTTCCCCTTTGCCGGCATGCCGGCCTGGGCGCAATATGTCGGCGAATGCCTGCCGTTGACACATTACTTGCGCATCGTTCGTGCCATCATGCTGAAGGGCGCGACCATGCAGAACATGCGCTTCGATGCGCTGGCGCTGGCGGCCCTGATGCTGGTCGCCATGACCATCGCCGTGACGCGCTTCCGCCGCACGCTGGATTGAGGCAAGATGCCCCTGAATCAAGGGGGCGGAATGATCAGCTTTGCGAGCAGGAAAGCCCGGCAGCATGCCGTTTTGTCGGACGATTTCGAGCGCGAGCTGACGCGGGAGGTGCTGCGCACCGAGCTGTTGCGGGTGAGGGCGCTGATCACGACGGGCTGCGTCATGGTCCTGTTCCTCACCGCAACCTATCTGATCGACCCGGCCCTCGTGAACCGGGTCTGGCGCGGGACGGAGGGCCTGGTCCGCGAATACGTCCTCTTGGCGGGCTTCATCCTCTTCGAGGTCTGGGTCCACAGCCAGATCAGGCGAAACCTCAAGCTCGATCGCGACCTGCCGGTGATCAGGCGCTATATCGGCGCCCTCATCGAAACGTCGCTGCCGACGATCATCCTGATCCTGCAGATTCGCAGCATGGGCGCGAGCCAGGCGCTCGGTTTCGTGTTGCCGCTGGCCTATTTCATTTTCATTATTCTTTCGACGCTGCGGCTCGATTTCTGGTTGTCCACCTTCACGGGATTTGTGGCCGCAGCCGAACTCTTGGCCGTCGCGCTATATTACAACTCGGCTAGCGAGGCCGGCGAGCCCCTGATCTACTTCCACTCGGTGCGCAGCACGATCATTTTGATTTGCGGCTTCCTCGCGGGCTCTGTCGGCGCGCGGCTGCGGCGGCAATTCGCCGCGAGCATCGCGGCCGCCACCGCGCGCGACCGGGTGACGAACCTGTTCGGCCAGCACGTCTCGCCGCAGGTGGTGGAGCGGCTGATGGCGGAGGGCACCAGTGCGGCCGGCGACCTTCGCCGCGTCGCCGTGATGTTCGTCGATTTCCGCGGCTTCACCGCGGGCGCACAATCGCGCTCCCCGCAGGAGGTGGTCGACCGCCTCGACGGAGCGTTCGCGGTGCTGGTCGACATCCTCGACCGCCACGGCGGCATCGTGAACAAGTTTCTCGGCGACGGTTTCCTGGCGCTGTTCGGCGCGCCGCTGGAGGCGTCCGACGCCGCGCATCGTGCGGCCGCCGCAGGCCGCGAGATGCTGACCGCGATGGACCGCATCAATGCGCACACAAGCTGGCCGCTCAAGATCGGCATCGGCATCCATATCGGCGAGGTCGTCGCCGGCAATATCGGCTCGCCACGCCGCAAGGAGTACACGGTGATCGGCGACACCGTGAACTTTGCCTCGCGACTGGAGGCGCTGAACAAGGAGTTCGGCTCGCAGCTCCTGATCTCCGCTTCCGTGCGCGAGGCGCTCGGTGACGACATTGGCGATGCCGTTGCGCTCGGCGAGGTCGAGGTGCGCGGCTATGAGCGGAAGGTCGCGGTGTTTCAACTCGGATAATGCGGATTGCACCGAGTGCTCCGAATTTTGGGGCATGACGGCGGCCGTCGGCATCTCCTAACATGCCGGCGACGCGGCCGGTCGCGGCCGCAACTTGCATGAGGAAGTGAAGATGCAGCGCCGCTACGTCACCGTCGATGTGTTCACCGACCGCGCCTTCGGAGGCAACCAGCTCGCCGTCGTGCGCGATGCCGGCGGCCTATCGACGGCGCAGATGCAGGCGATCGCAACCGAGTTCAACTATTCCGAGACGACCTTCGTGCTGCCGCCGCGCGACAACGCCAATGATGCCGAGGTGCGCATCTTCACCCCGGTTAGGGAGCTGCCCTTTGCGGGTCATCCCAACGTTGGCACCGCCTTCGTGCTGGCGACGATCGCGAAAGAGGCGAAGCCGCGCCTGCTGTTCGAGGAGAAGGCGGGCCTCGTTCCCGTCGATATCGTGCGAGAGCAGGGCCGGGTGGTCAGCACCGAGCTGACCGCGCCGCAGCCGCTGTCGCGGCTTGCGCAGTGTTCTGCCGAGGAGATCGCGGCCTGCATCTCCTTGACCACTGACGACATCAAAACCGATCGTCACGCGCCTCAAGTCGTCAGCGTCGGGACACCCTTCGTGGTGGCGGAGGTGCGTTCGCGTGACGCCGTCCGCCGCGCAAAGCCCGACGCTGCGGCGTTCGGCCGAATGCTGCCGCGCGACGGCGCCTTCGCAGTCTATTTCTACACCCGCGACGTGCCGGCGGCGGAAGCCCCATGCAAGCTCCAGGCGCGGATGTTCTTCCCCGGCGCCAGCGGCCTGATCGAGGACCCCGCGACCGGCAGCGCCACCGTTGCCGCCGCGGCGCTGTTTGCCGATCTCGATTCTACGACCGACGGCGAATTGAAGCTCACCATCGGTCAGGGCTTTGACATGGGCCGGCCGAGCCTGCTCCTGACCCGCGTGCGCAAGCAAGACGGCAAGATCGTCTCCGCCCATGTCGGCGGCAGCTGCGTGCAGATGATGGAAGGAACGTTTCGGCTGACGGGGGAGGGGTAATTGTCATTCCGGAGCGCGTTCTCTCCAGCCGTCATTCCGGGGCGCGCGTAGCGCGAGTCCGGAATCCATTGGGCCGCAGAGTCGGTGATGAATGGATTCCGGGTTCGCGCTACGCGCGCCCCGGAATGACGGGGGCCGCCAAATTCTCCACCGTCACGCCATCCCGCTCCTCGATCACCTCCGCGATCATCTGGCGGTGGCAGTGGGTGTGGTCGCGCTCATAGCAGAGCAGGCACACAGATCCGGCCTTCTTCACCAGCGCGGAGAGCTCGTCCATGTCTTCCCTGGCTTGCGGCGTCTTCAGGTGCTTTGAATAGATCTTCTCCAGCACGTCGAATTGCCCGCTGCGCGCGGCGAGGCGGCCTTCCTTCGGCGTGCCGAGCGCGGCGAGATGAACATAGGCAATGCCGCGTTCATCCAGGCCCGCGGCGAGCTGCTTCTTGGAGAAACCCGGACGGCGCGACGAGGTCACCGCGCGCACGTCGACCACGAGCTTGACACCGGCCTGCTCCAACTCGTCCAGCACCGCCTTGGGCGGCGTCTGCTCATAACCGATGGTGAAGAGCTTCTTCGCTTTTGCCATGGGACATCCTCAGCTCAGAACATGAGAGGTCGTCATGCCCGGGCTTTGTCCCGGGCATCCCACGTTCTTCGTGCCGCGCGGTAAGCCGTGGATGGCCGGGACAAGCCCGGCCACGACGTGTGCAGGCTTTGGCGCTTCTAACTCCGAGTGTCATAAAGCGACGGACCTGCGCTCAGCTCACCCGCGCGATCAGTTCCATGGCGCCGGCAGGCGCGCGGACCTTGCCCTCGTGGATGACGTAGGCGAACACGTCGCGCGGCTCTTTCTTCGGCCTGGCCTTGTCGACCTTCGGCAGGTCGTCGGGTTCACCGCCCGCGGCCCAGGCCTGGAAACGCTTGCTCCAGGCGTCGAGCTCTTTCGGCGGATAGCAGGTCTTGATCTCGTCATTGCCCTTCTGAAGCCGGGCATAGACGAAATCGCCGGCGACGTCGGCGATGGCCGGATATTTGCCGTGCTCGGCAAACACCACCGGCGTCTCGAATTCGCGGATCAGCGCGACGAAATCCGGCGTGCAGAAGCTGTCGTGGCGGACTTCCACCACATGGCGCAGCGCGCGTCCCTCGAGCTTGCGCGGCAACAGCTCGAGGAACTTGCCGAAATCGGCGCCGTCGAATTTCTTGGTCGGCGCGAACTGCCAGAGCACCGGGCCGAGATGGTCGCCGAGTTCCAGCACACCGGAATCATAGAACCGCTTGATGGAATCGCCGGCTTCGGCCAGCACCCGGCGGTTGGTCGCAAAGCGCGGCCCCTTCACCGAGAACACAAAGCCCTCCGGCACTTCACTCGCCCATTTGCGAAAGCTCTCCGGCTTCTGCGAGCCGTAATAGGTGCCGTTGATCTCGATCGAGGTCAGCTTCGACGCGGCATAGGACAGCTCCTTGGCCTGCGTCAGCTTCTCCGGATAGAACACGCCGCGCCAGGGCTCGAAGGTCCAGCCGCCGACGCCGATAAAGATGTTGCCGGATTTTTTTGACGCGGTTTTTGCTTTGGCCACGGGAGGATCTCGCATCGACGAGGAGGGGAGGGCATCATCCTAATCAAACCAGATGTGATTGGCCAGTTGCGGCGTGCGGTCTAAGCTTCGCGGCGGGATCTGCGAAAAAGGAGAACAAGATGCGGATGCTGATCGTGGGCGCGGCACTCGTCATGATGACATCTGCTGCCATGGTATCTTTGGTCATGGCTGAGGATGACGATGCGAAGGGCGCGCAGAAGCTCGCCATGCAGGGCCGCGACGATTACTGGCATTGCCTGGCGCGGGAATATTCGCGCGACAGCAATCAGGGTCTCTCGGAGCAGGATTTCGGCCGCTCGGTCGCCGGTGCCTGTCCGTCGGAGCGGCAATACTATCGAGTGGCGCTGCTCGACTATCTGACCACGCAGTATCCGGCGATCGATTCCGGGGCTCATCTCGCGACCGCGAACAGGGCGGTCGAGTCCGCGCAGAAGGATATCGTGACCGCCTTCGTCAAGCACAGGCCGCCGGCAAAGTAGGAGGGGCCCTTCCGGCCACGCGTCCATCCATGGTATCACTGGCCTCATCTGGAACAGGGATGGGCTGCTATGTCGTCTGAGTCGGTGGGGGGCATTTTTGGCGCGATCGTCGCGGCGGTGGTGCTTGCGGTCGCCGTCGTGTTCGGACCGATCGGCCAATACGGCAAGCCGGCGAAGCCCAAAGCCGACGCCGCCCCGGCTGCCATGGCGCCAGCCCCTGCGGCGCCCGCGCCCAGAGGCCCGGTAATCCGGGAAGTCCCCAATCAATAGGGGCTCGGGAAGGTACTTTGAGAGTACGTGGGGCCCTTGCAAAGCCTGTATCCCGTTCCTATCTAGCTTTTAACGGCAACGTTGAGTGACAATCTCCGTTGTTGAAACGACCTTGGAATAGCTCAGGCTGCGCCGGATGTACGCGCGCCCGTTGTTCCGGGGTCGTTGGCATTTTGGGCCCCCGTTTGCGCCATTTCCCAGAGAAACCCCGGCTTGGCATCGCAGGATACGACGGATATACGCTGCCGTCATGAATGAAGCGATCAGACCCGGCTCCGAAAATCCGCGGCAGGCCCAAGATAGGGCCCACGATCACGCCCGCGGCACGGCTTCGCGGTCGGCGGAATTGTCGGTCGTTGTCCCGACCTTCAACGAGCGCGACAACGTCACGGTGCTGTACCGGCGGCTGGAGGCGGTGCTTGCGGGCATTGCCTGGGAGGTCGTGTTCGTCGACGACAATTCACCCGACGGCACCTGGGACGTGGTGCGCGCGCTGGCCCAGCGCGACAGTCGTGTGCGCTGCATCCGCCGCATCGGCCGCCGCGGCCTGTCGGGCGCCTGCATCGAGGGCATTCTGGCCTCGAGCGCGCCCTATGCTGCGGTGATCGACGCCGATCTCCAGCATGACGAGACGCAATTGCCGAAGATGCTGTCGCTGCTCGCGAGCGGGCAGGCCGATCTCGTGGTCGGCAGCCGCTATATCGAAGGCTACAAGAGCGAAGGTTTCAACAAGCAGCGCGCCGGCGCCAGTGCGCTCGCCACCGAAGTGGCAAGGAAGGTGCTGCGGGTCGAGATCGCCGATCCCATGAGCGGCTTCTTCATGGTGCGCGCCGATCGCTTCGAGCAACTGGCCCCAAAGCTTTCCGTGCACGGTTTCAAGATCCTGCTCGACCTCGTCGCCAGCGCGAGCGGCAGCCTGCGCGCCGTCGAAATTCCCTACACGTTTGGCCAGCGCCAGCACGGCGAGAGCAAGCTCGATTCCATGGTCGCGCTGGACTTTCTCGGCCTGGTGCTGGCGAAGTTCACCAACGATGCCGTCTCGCTTCGCTTCCTGCTGTTCGCAATGGTCGGCGGCATCGGTCTCGTGGTGCATCTCACCACGCTGTTCATCGCGCTTCGGCTGTTCAAGGTGCCGTTCGCGGAGGCGCAGGCCGCCGGCGCCATCGTCGCCATGACCAGCAACTTCATCCTCAACAATTTCCTTACCTATCGCGATCAGCGACTGAAGGGCTTTGCGCTCCTGCGTGGCCTGATCGCCTTCTACATCGTGTGCAGCGTCGGCCTGCTCGCCAATGTCGGCGTCGCCTTCTCCGTGTACGACCAGGAGCCGATCTGGTGGCTGGCCGGCATGGCCGGTGCGCTGATGGGCGTGGTGTGGAATTACGCGATGTCCGGACTGTTCGTCTGGCGCAAGAAATAGCGCGCCGAGGAAGCTGACCATGGGCGGAGCTGACGCGCGGATCGTCCGCAATACCGCGCTGGTGATCCTTGCGCTGGTCGGCTTGCGGCTCGTCACGGCCGCGTTCACGCCGATCACGTTCGACGAAGCCTACTACTGGATGTGGTCGAAGAACCTGGCGGGCGGCTACTACGACCATCCGCCGATGGTTGCCTACGTGATCCGCGCCGGCACCATGATCGCCGGCGATACCGAGCTCGGCGTTCGCCTGGTCTCGATCCTGCTGGCGCTGCCGATGAGCTATGCGATCTATCGCTCGGCCGCGATCCTGTTTGGCGGCGCGCGCGTCGCCGCGACCAGCGCCATCCTGCTCAACGTGACGCTGCTGGCTGCGGTCGGCACGCTGATCGTGACGCCCGATGCGCCGCTGCTCGTCGCCTCGAGCCTCGTGCTGTTCTTTCTCGCCAAGGTGCTGGAGACCGGCCGCGGTGCCTGGTGGCTGGCCGTCGGCGTCGCCGTCGGTGCGGCGCTGCTGTCGAAATATACCGCAATGTTCTTCGGCCCCGCGATCCTGATCTGGCTCGCAGCGGTGCCGAAGCTGCGGCGCTGGTTTCTTTCGCCCTGGCCCTATCTCGGCGGGCTCGTCGCCCTGGCGCTGTTTTCGCCGGTGATCCTGTGGAATGCGGATCATCAATGGGTCTCGTTCGCAAAGCAGCTCGGGCGCGCAAAAATCGAAGACTTCCGGCCCGTCTTCATCGCCGAGCTGATCCCGACCCAGATCGCATTCGCAACCCCGCTCGTCTTCATCCTCGGGGCGATGGGGTTGCACGCGCTGACCTGGCGCAGGGCCGGCGCGCTGGCCTCGCGCGTGCTGATCGAGACCATGTTCTGGACCATCGTGGCCTATTTCGTCTGGCATTCGCTGCATGCCCGCGTCGAGGCCAATTGGTTCGCGCCGGTCTATCCGCCCTTCGTCGTCGCCGCGGCTGCCGCCGCCAATCTTGCACAGTGGAAGCCGCGCCAGCGGCGCTTGGCGGATTTCTGCCTGCGCTGGGCCGCGCCAACGGGCATCGTGATGTTTGCTGCGTTGATCGTGCAGGCCAACACCGGCTGGCTATCCGGCTATCGCCGCGATGCGACCGTGCGCAGCGTCGGGGTCGGCTGGCGCGAGCTCGCCGCCGAGATCGAGGCCGTGCGCGTGCGCACCGGTGCGACGTGCGTCCTGGCGCCGGACTACGGCACCACCGGCTGGCTCGCCTTCTATTTGCCGCGCGGCACCTGCGTCGCGCAGCAGAGCCAGCGTATCCGCTGGGTCAACATGCCCGAACCCGATCCAAAACTGCTCGCGGGCAAGCTGCTCTATCTCGACGAGCTGCGCGAGGGCGGCCGTCCGTTCCTCAACGACCTCTTTGCCCAGGTGACGCAAGTTGCGCAATTGCAACGCAAGCGCGGGCCACTCGTGGTCGAGACCTACGGCATCGATCTCTTGGAAGGCGCCAAGGGCGACGTGCTGGACCGCTCGCCGCCGCCTGAAGCGCGGTAGCGCTTTCGAAGGCTCAGCTCGTCACGTCGGCTTCGGCCGCCGGGCGTCTCGATTGACGCTCGTCGCGCCAGAACCAGACGGCGATTGTGCCGGAGCGGCCGCGAACCTGCGTGCGCAGCGGGCCTCTTAAAGTGCCGTCGGGATCACCCAGGAAATCGGCGGCATCGAGCAGCGTATCGCTCAGGGCCAATCGCGCATCGTTCTGGACGGCGACCTCCATCAACCGGCTCGCGACGTTGACGGTGTCGCCGGTCGCCGTGATGTGCTGGTGGCTCTCGCCGAGGCGGGAGGCGACGATGGGGCCGAAATGCGCGCCGATCTTGAAGCCGACCTGGTCCGCGATCTCGGGAGGCAGCGAGGCGATCCAGCGTTCGACGCTGCGGTGCAGGTCGATCGCGCACTTCAGCGCGCGAGCCGCGTCGTCCGGCATCGCGCTGGGCAGACCGAACAGGATCATGGCGCCGTCACCGAGAAAGCCGGTGACCATGCCGCCGCAATCGACCGCCGCCTTGTCGATCAGCGCATGGAATGCCTTGAGCAGATCCCGGAGCGCATCGGGATCGATCCGTTCGCTCAGGGCCGTGAAGCCGGACAGATCGATGAAGACGATGGCGGCGTTCTGCCGGACGGGCTTTGCCAGGAAATCGGGATCGCGGGCCAGCCACTCCTGCACTGCCGGCGCCTGGAATTGCGCGAGTGACCTGCTCTTGGCGGCAAGATATTGCGTGCGGCGGCCGCCGGCCCACAATTGCACGCCGGCAAACACCGCAACCGGCGGCACTGCGGCTGAGAGTATGGTCGCCGCATTCAGCCAGATGCCGTGCGTGAACGCGAGCAGGTTGAGCGCGGCCCAGGCCATCATCACCACAGCCGCGGCAAGGAGGCCGAGCGCGCTGCGGCGCCAGGCCAGCAATCCCACCAGCAGCATCGGCAGCAGAATCGCGGCGAGCGCGTCGGCGATGTGGACCTTGCGGTCGCGCACGATGCCGTCGCCGGCGACCAGATGGGTGATCGCGGTCGAAACCACCTCAACGCCGGGCATCAGGGAATCGAACGGCGTCGGATAAAAGTCGCCGCCGCCGGCGACCGCGGCGCCGATCACCACGATCCGGTTCTCGATCGCCGCGCGGTCGAGCGTGCCGTCGAACACGCTCTGCGCGCTGACGGTGCGGATGGTGCGGCGCGGGCCGTAATAGGTGATCGGCAGCGCGAAGTCGGTATCGGTCGGCACCGCGCGATCGCCGAGCATGAGATGGTCCGGCGCGATCGTCAGCGGCTTGTCCAGCGCGCGGCTCGCGACGCGCAAGGGGAACGACAGCTCGACCTTGTCGCGCGTCCGGAACAGCATCGGGACCGAGAGTGGCGAGCCCGATTGCCCCGTCGCCACGTTGACGATTCCGACCTCGGCGTGGTCGGCGAATGCGGGAAGCGGCAGCAGGAAACGCTCGGCCTGGGGCAGGGCGGCGAGAGGGTCCTCGCCGCCAGTTGCAACGGTCTCGCTGGCGGTCGGGAAGATCGCCGCGGCGGCAAGCACTATGGGACCGGTGGCCAGCGTCTGCGCCAGCGTGGCATCGCCGATCGCGGCGCTGCGGTCGACCAGGAGCAGGTCGATTGCGATGACCTTCGGCTTGAACTGCACGATGGTGTCGACGATTCGCGCGAGATCGGCGCGCGGCAGCGGATAGCTGCCGCCGCGCTTCACCACGGTGTTGTCGATCGCGACGATGGTGACGAGATCGGGCGGACGCTGCACGCCGCGGGCGAGCGTGCGCAGGTCCGTCAGTGTTGCCTCGAGACGATCGAGAAAACGCAGATGGCCATTGGTGTGGCCGGCATAGATGCCGCCGCCCCACAGCGCGGTGAGGACGAGGGCCACCAGGATCTGAACGCGTCGACTATTCATTCCGTCGTTCTGCAATCTACTTTTTGACCAAGCCTTACTGATCAAGTCCTATTGTCCAGGTCTTATTGTCCAGGTCTTATTGACCCAGCCTTGCCATCAGCGCGTCGATCCGCGGCTGGCCCCATTGTTTGACGGTCAGCGGACCGCTCGCCTCGACGTCGACGCCTTCGCCGGGCCCGAGCACGACGCCACGTCCGCGAGCCCTGCGATTCACGCCGACACGACCGTCGGCGACAAACACGGAGGTCTTGGCGTCAGCGACATCGACGGCCCATCGGGTGCCGCGCACCGCGGCGATCGCCTGCGGCGTCAGCACCTTGAAGGGATGGCCGCCCGGCTTCTTGGGAACCTCGATCAGCAGGGCTTTGCTGCTCAACTCCACGGAGTCAATATGTCCGTCGCGGTTGGCGTCCTTAAGTTCAAATCTGGCGCCATTTTCTGCGACGATGGTGATGCCGTTGTCACAGCGCCAGGTCTGTGTGCCGGCGGCCGACGCCGACGGCGTGCAACCCTTATTGGCTGCAGGCTGCGCGGCTGCGTATCCGGTCAACAAAAACGAAGACGCCAGAGCGAAAAACCCGGCGCGCGCGACGCTTCTCGCGACGCTTGTCATGGCAGCCTCCAATTCGTGCGCGGCACGTTTCAGGGCGATGTTGATACGGTACCGTATCACACGCGGAGGCTGCTGAATAGTGCCGGCAAGGGGAGCTATTTTCTCGTCCGGCCCATGTCCAGATTGCGCGCGATCAACTTTCGGTCAGCCTGAGTTCGCCAGCCTCGCGCAACGCTCCGGCGCTATGGTCTGGCGAGGTTGGAAGACCACGAAAATGACGTGGTTGGATGTGCCTTAGGAGCTGGCCAGAGCCATGGGGTGACTGCGCCAGGTCGGCCGAGAAACATGGTTAACAGATGCGTCTAAGTCCGTATTTCTGCGGGTTTTTTCTCGAAATGGGACAGCGCTGACCCGCCGCCCCAGATCCGCCCGAACTTAATCCGCATTTAACTAAAAGTCGCCTTAATGACGCTCCGACCCTCTGCGAGATGCTGGCTTCGGAACGTGACCAGCAGCGGCACTTCGAAGGGGGACTGAGTGACACCGTCCTGGACGCAAGGCGAATGAGTACGAGTATCGCTGCGCAGAGTAACGCGGCACGGAAGTCCAAGAAGTTCTCGAAGCATTCTCTTCGGAAGCCTTCCCGGAAAATGACCACCCAAAACGTGCTCGGCGCCGCCGCGATCGGCTGCGTCGTGCTTGGCGCCGGCTGGACCGTCTACAGCAACATCTTCGCCGCCAGCGTCTATCCGACCGTCGGCAGCCTCCGTTACGACGAGCCCGTGATCAAGCGCGCACCCAGGGTCGTGCTGCGCGAGGCGGGCGAGGCGGTCAAGGAAGCCTTTGCGCTTCTACCCGACCGGCTGCAGGTGGCAGCGCCGATCTCCCGCGAGATGTTCAACGAGCGTTTTGCCGCGGCGGCGACGCAAGGCGTGGAATCGAATGCGGCGAGCGCCGTCGGCCAGGCTCCCGCAACGAAGATTGCCGAAGCCAAGGATACTGCCAAGGATACTGCAAAGGACGCTGCCAAGGACTCGGCGAAGCCGACCGTGATGGCGAAGGTCGCGGAGGCGCTGAAGCCGCTGAGCCCGACCAAGGTCGCTGACAAGATTGCCGACAAGGTCGGCGATGTTGCGAAGGCCAAGCGCGCGGATGCGCCTGTGCAGCTCGCCTCAGCCGACCCGGCCGAGATCGTGCCGGCACCTGAGGCCAAGCCGGCAAAATCCTTCGCCGATCGCGCCAAGGCGGCGGTGATGTCGATCACCGGGCCGCGGCAGTCGATGGTTGAAAAGCTCTGGGGCAAGCGCGAGCCGTCCGGCGGGCTCCTGGCTTATGCGTCGGCCGATGCCAGCGTGACCGCGAGCATCGCGCCCAGGGAGCAGAACCCGATGCTCGGCGGTTCGGCGCCCTATGAGCGCGACACCGCGGTCTACGACATCTCTGCCAAGGCGGTATATCTGCCCGACGGCACCAAGCTCGAGGCGCATTCCGGCCTCGGCTCCAATCTCGACGATCCGCGCTCCTCGCGGGTGCGCATGCGCGGCGTGACGCCGCCGCACATCTACACGCTGAAGCCGCGTGAAGCTCTGTTCCACGGCGTGCCCGCGCTACGCCTGACCCCGATCGGCGGCGAGAACGCGATCTACGGTCGCGACGGCCTGCTCGCCCACACCTTCATGCTCGGTCCGAACGGCGATTCCAACGGCTGCGTGTCGTTCAAGGACTATTACGCGTTCCTCGACGCCTACCGCAACAAGGGCATCCGCAAGCTCGCGGTGCTGGCGCGGGTGGACTGATCTCGGCCTAAGCCGCGAGCGTCTTGCGTAGCGCCATCTCGGTGGCAATCGCCTCGCGCACGGCAGGCCGCGCCTGCATCCGTTCGAGATAGGCCGACAACGATGGCCATTGTGCGATGTCGACGCCTGCGGGACGGAGCACCAGCAAGGCCCAGGTGAGGTGAGCATCCGCGGCGGTGAAGCGGTCGCCGACGAGGAATTCGCGGTCCGCCAGATGCGCTGATGGCACCGACAATGTCGGTGTTATTCTTGCACGCGGCTTGGAGAGCGATCCGTCATCCTTGTACCAGAAAGTCGGATACAGAAATCCCTTGTGGATCTCGGCGCCGATGAAGCTCAACCATTCCTGGAGGCGATAGCGGTCGGGATCGCCGAATGCGGGAGCGAGGCCGGTCGCCGGCTTCAAATCGGCGATGTATTGCAGCACCGCCGCACTTTCGGTCAGCCGCTCGCCGTTCTCCAGCACCAGCACTGGCACGGCGCCCTTCGGTGAAACGCCGCGGAAGTCGCTGTCGTCGTCCACGACCTTCTTCGTCCAGATGTGAGCGAAGTGATATTGCGCATCCAGGCCGGCCTCCAGCAGCGCGATACGGCTGGAGAGCGAACAGGCCATTGGAAAGAAATAGAGTTGCAGCATCGCGCGCTCCGTCATTTCAGTGCATCGCTGCGCGCAATCAGCGCGAAGCGGTCCGACAATTCGGCCAGCGCGACCTCGTGAATGATCCTTGCGGCCAACGTTCCGCCGCGCCCGTCGGGCAGATCGCGGGTGGCGCAGGCATCGGCCGCGATGGTGGTGCGCAGGCCGAGGTCGAGCGCAGCGCGCGCGGTCGAGCTCACGCACATGTGGGTCATGAAGCCCACCAGCACGATGTCGTTGCGTCCGGTCGCAGCTAACCGGGTTTGCAGATCGGTGCCGGCAAAGGAGTTCGGCAGCGCCTTCTCGATCACCGGCTCGCTCGCCAGCGGTGCCAGGCTCGCAACGATGGCGCCGCGCTCGGCCTCGCGGTCAAACAGGCTGCCGGCGCGGCCCTTGTGCGCGACGTGGAAGATCGCCGCGCCGCTCTGCCTGGCACGTCCGAGCAGGCGGACGGCCGCGGCGATCGCGGTCTCCGCATCCGGCAGCGCCAGCGGGCCGGCGCGATATTCGTTCTGGATGTCGATCAGCACGAGGCAGGATTCGCCAAGCTTCGGCGGATTGAGATCAGCACCGGCGAGTTCGAGCAGGGTTTTTGGAGCAGTCATTTGCAGTCAGGCCTTTCAACACGAGCAGTTGGCGCTGACACTAGCCCGGCCGCCGCCTGCCATTGTGCAGGACTATTGCAGCATATGGCTGCAAATTTGCAGGAATCGACGTCGCCTGTTAAGCTCGCCGCGATGAACTGGGACGATCTGCGCATCATCGCTGCGGTCAGGGACGAGGGCACCTATGCCGGCGCCAGCGCGCGGCTGCGCATCGACGAGACCACCGTGGGGCGCAGGCTCGCGCGGATCCAGCGCGATCTCGGCGTGCCGCTGTTCGAGGCCGCCGACGGGCTGCGACGGCCGACGCGGCATTGCGAGGCGGTGCTCGCGCATGTCGGCGCGATGGCGGCGCATGTCGCGGCGATCGACCGCCTGCGCGAGAGCCAGCCGGGTCCGGTCGGCCGCCTGCGCATCGCGTCGACCAGTTCGGTCGCCGAGGAGCTGCTGGCGCCGCGCGCGGCAAAATTCCTCGGCGACAATCCGGGCCTGACGCTGCAATTCCTGACCTCGAGCGAGAACGTCAAATTCTCGCGCTGGCAGGCCGACCTCGCCATCCGGCTGCGCAAGCCGGAGAAGGGCGATTTCACGATCTCGAAGCTCGCAGAGGTGCGGCTGTATTTCTTCGAGCCGGCCGAGGCGGCCGATACCGCATCGATCGTCTGCGCCTATCCGGACGAGCTTGATGCGATCCCGGAGCAGCAGTTCCTGCGTGCCAGGCGGCTGAAGGCCGCGCGCTGCGTCACCGACAACGTTCGAATCATCCGCACGATGATCTCATCGCATCAGGCCATCGGCGTACTGCCCGAACACAATTGCGGATCGCTGCTGGCCGACCGCAGTTTGCGCGCGACTTTGCTCGCCAAGCGCCGCGACGTCTGGCTGCTCGTGCAGAACCATCTCAAGCGCGATCCCGCGACGCGCCTTGCCATCGCGTGGGTGCGGCATTGCTTCAAGGATATCGGCTTCAAGGATCTCGGGCCGCGCCTGATGCGATCTGTCGCTTCACGAAATTGAAGGCGAGCCGCGCATCGAGCGGTTGGGGAAGGTGCGGTAAGTGTCCCCCGCTCGTCATTCCGGGGCGCGCCCTCTTGGGCGCGTGCCCGGCGTCCGTTGGCCCGCAAGCTCAGCGCGTGAGTTCAAGGCAACGCGCGCGAATTGGTGCGAGTTTTCGCTCTGGGGTAGCGCCGTGCCGGGGTAGCTGCTAGGCAGAGCCTAGGCAAAGGTGGCGGGCGGAATCTGGAATGTCGAGCACGGAGCCGAATGATGCGATGGCAGGATCGTCTCCCCTTCTGACGATCTGGTGGAGACCGCGACAGGCGATCAAGGACGTTGTCGCCAAGACGCCAAGTCCCATGGTGCTGCCTTTCGCTGCGCTTGGAGGCGCTGCATCCGCTGTCAGTTGGTTGCTGAGCGTGGGAATCGATCAGTCCTTGGCTGACTGGCGCGTACTCCTTGTCTGCCTCGTTGGTGGCGGCGCTCTCAGCGTCCTTAATGTGTACATCGCCGGCTGGGTTGCCGCGGGTGTTGGACGGCTCATGGGCGGGGCCGCATCTGCGGCGAAACTGCGCGCCGTCCTCGCGTGGGGGATGTTGCCCGCCATTGCAGGCGCCGCATTGGCGATAGCGGTGGTTCTTGGCTTGCGCGTCGTTGGTGCCGGCGCATCATCGCTACCGGGGGCGCTGGCGCTTGCGGTCGGCCTTTGCAGTCTGTGGTCAATTGTGATGACGCTGTTGATGCTGGGCAGAGTGGAGGGGTTCGACTTCTTTCGCAGCTTCGTGACCTATGGGATATCCGCGCTCTGTCTGCCCGCGGTTCTCGCGTTGCTGATCAGGACGTTTCTGTTTCAACCGTTCAGCGTACCGTCGGCATCGAACATTCCCACCTTGCTGCCTGGCGACTACGTCTTCGCAAACAAATTTGCGTATGGATACAGCCGCTTTTCGTTGCCATTCGCACTGGCCTCGTTTTCGGGCCGCGTGTTCGGCTCCGAGCCCGCGCTTGGGGACATGGTCGTCTTTCGTCTGCCGAAAGATGAAAGCACCGACTACGTCAAGCGCGTGGTTGGATTGCCTAGAGATCGCATCCAGATGAAGGAAGGCGAGCTCCTGATCAACGGGGTGGCCGTGCAACGCGAGCGTTTGCGTGATGTCATCGGAGATGATGCGTGCGGCCCCGGGAAGGCGAGTGCCAAACGCTGGCGCGAGACGCTGCCGAACGGCGCAAGCTACGACACGCTCGACTGCATCGACATCGGTTACTACGACAATACCACCGTCTACACTGTGCCGGCAGGGCACCTGTTCATGCTCGGCGACAACCGGGACAACTCGACCGACAGCCGTGTCATGTCGGCCGTGGGCTACATTCCGATCGAGAACGTCGTTGGCCGAGTGGGGATGATCTTCTTCTCGATGGCCGCGGGCACACGGGAGCAACCGTCCAGCATCCGATACGAGCGGATAGGTACGATCGTGCGGTGATGCTCGTCATTCCGGGGCGGCGCAAAGCGCCGAGCCCGGAATCCATTGATCCACAAGCTCAGCTCGCAATTTGCGGATACAGATCAATCCACTCGGGATTTTCGATAAGCCGGATCTTCCACTCCCAAGGAGGTAGACGTAATAGGCCATGCGCAAGTGGTGAAATGGATTCTCAGATGCGCAATTGCGCATCGTAGCTCGCGACTGCGTCGCGCCCCGGAATGAAACAAAATACCACCTGTGAGTGCATTGTCAAAAAACAAAAACCCCGGCATCGCTGCCGGGGTTTCGCATTCTTGGCTTTGCCTGAACGGCTGGATCAGAAGTCCATGCCGCCCATGCCGCCGCCCGGAGGCATCGCGGGGCCTGCGCCGCCCTTCTTGGGCAGCTCGGCGACCATGGCTTCCGTGGTGATCAAGAGAGCTGCAACCGAGGCTGCGTTCTGGATCGCGGTGCGCACCACCTTGGTCGGGTCGATGATGCCCTTCTTGACGAGGTCGCCATATTCGCCGGTCTGCGAGTCGAAGCCGTAAGCGTAGGCCTTGTTCTCGAGGATCTTGCCGACGATGACGGAGCCGTCTTCACCGGCGTTGATCGCGATCTGGCGGGCCGGCGAGGAGAGCGCCTTGCGCACGATCTCGACGCCGGTCTTCTGGTCGTCGTTCTTGGTGCGCAGGCCCTTGAGCTGCTCGGAGGCACGGAGCAGGGCGACGCCGCCGCCCGGGACGATGCCTTCCTCGACAGCCGCGCGGGTCGCATGCATCGCGTCATCAACGCGGTCCTTGCGCTCCTTCACCTCGACCTCGGTCGCGCCGCCGACGCGGATCACCGCGACGCCGCCCGCGAGCTTGGCGAGACGCTCCTGGAGCTTCTCACGGTCGTAGTCCGAGGTGGTCTCCTCGATCTGCGCCTTGATCTGCGACACGCGCGCCTCGATGTCGGCCTTCTTGCCGGCGCCGTTGACGATCGTGGTGTTCTCCTTGTCGATCATCACCTTCTTGGCGCGACCGAGCATGTTGAGAGTGACGTTCTCGAGCTTGATGCCGAGATCTTCCGAGATCGCCTGGCCGCCGGTCAGGATCGCGATGTCCTGCAGCATGGCCTTGCGGCGATCGCCGAAGCCCGGAGCCTTGACGGCTGCGACCTTGAGGCCGCCGCGCAGGCGGTTGACGACGAGGGTGGCAAGGGCTTCGCCTTCGACGTCCTCGGCGACGATAATCAGCGGCTTGCCGGTCTGCACCACGGCCTCGAGCAGCGGCAGCAGCTCGTTCAGCGAGGAGAGCTTCTTCTCGTTGATGAGGATGTAGGCGTCGTCCATCTCAACGCGCATCTTGTCGGCGTTGGTGACGAAGTAGGGCGAGATGTAGCCGCGGTCGAACTGCATGCCCTCGACGACGTCAAGCTCGGTCTCGAGCGACTTGGCTTCCTCGACGGTGATGACACCCTCGTTGCCGACCTTCTTCATGGCGTCGGAGAGGAACTTGCCGATCTCGGCATCGCCGTTGGCGGAGATGGTGCCGACCTGGGCGATCTCGTCGTTCGAGGTGACCTTCTTCGAGTTCTTCTGAAGATCCGCAACCACAGCTTCGACCGCGAGGTCGATGCCGCGCTTGAGGTCCATCGGGTTCATGCCGGCGGCAACCGACTTGGCGCCTTCACGCACAATCGCGGCCGCCAGAACGGTGGCGGTGGTGGTGCCGTCGCCGGCCGCGTCAGCGGACTTGGAGGCGACTTCGCGCACCATCTGGGCGCCCATGTTCTCGAACTTGTCCTCGAGCTCGATCTCCTTGGCGACGGTGACGCCGTCCTTGGTGATGCGGGGCGCGCCGAACGACTTGTCGAGCACGACGTTGCGGCCCTTGGGGCCCAGCGTCACCTTGACCGCGTTGGCGAGAATGTCGACGCCGCGCAGCATGCGATCGCGCGCGTCGACGGAGAATTTGACTTCTTTAGCTGCCATCTGGATTTTTCCTTAGGTGTTGATCTGGGTGGGAGAGGGGGCTCTTAGGCCGCCTTCTTCTTGGACTCGCTGACCTCGAGAACGCCCATGACGTCGCTCTCCTTCATGATCAGCAGGTCCTGGCCGTCGATCTTGACTTCGGTGCCGGACCACTTGCCGAACAGCACGCGGTCGCCGACCTTCAGGTCGATCGGGATCAGCTTGCCGGCCTCGTCACGGCCACCCGGCCCGACGGCGACGATTTCGCCCTGGGACGGCTTTTCCTTGGCAGTGTCGGGAATGATGATGCCGCCAGCGGTCTTCTCTTCTGCGTCGATGCGCTTGACCACGACGCGGTCGTGAAGCGGACGGAATTTCATGCAGTCCTCCTAAGCAATTGCTCGGGTTGATGATTTCAGATTGTTAGCAGTCGATGCCCGCGAGTGCTAGTGCGGGTGCAGCTGAAATAGGCCAGGATTTTCGCGGGGGCAAGGGCTTCTAGCAGAAAAATCAGCACTCAGAAGCGCGGTCTGCCAGAATTCTTTACCATCGTTAACCGGACTTGGCCCGTCCTTGGGGTCCGTGTTAGCACGGTGCCGCATCTGCTGCTAACGCATTGAATTTCAACAGCTTGTTAAACTTTTAGGCTTGAGATGGATTATCAGTTTGCGTCACATTTCTCTCATGTGAGCGCATCTCCACCGGGTGGCTCGTAAGCAGCGTAACCGGAAAAGCCACCCCTTGAATGCGCTCCCGCAAAGGAGGTTGGCATGGGCTTGCGGAGTGGGGCCGTTTCCGACGATTTCCGGAAACAGCTGTTGGGTTACGGGCTGACGACGGCGCAAATTCTCTATCGCATGCCGGATCATCCCTCGCTGCTTCAGACTTACGTCTGGCAGAACTACGACATGTTTCCGAAATTCCCGGCGCTGAAGGATTTCCTGGCGTTCTGGCAACAGAAGCTTGACGGACCCCTCCACTCGGTCACGGTGGCGCATTCCAAGCTGATCAAGCCGGCCGAGCTGCGCGCCGTGGACGGGGAGTTCCGGCTGCATTGACGGCGAGGTTCTGTAGGGTGGGTTAGCGAAGCGTAACCCACCACTCTTTGTCTCCGCGGACGCGAAAGAGGTGGGTTACGCCTTCGGCTAACCCACCCTACCAAACTCGTTTCCGTGCTAGCCTCTCCCATAACAACAACGGGACGCAGCCCATGTCCAAGAAGGCAAAATCGCGCAGCGCGGCACAGGCCGCGGTGAAGAAGCGGAGTGGCACCAAGGCCGCGGCGCGATCATCGGCACGCAAGACAGTGAAGTCGAAGGCGCGTGCGACACCGGCCAAGTCATCTGTGAAGAAGCCCGCTCGGCCCAGGCAGCGCATCGCGATCAGCCATCACCGCGAGGAAGACTTCAAGGCCGACGGCCTGCGTGCGTACGCCAAATATCGCGACCTCGGCATTGCCGACGCGACCCACGGCCTCGCGCAGGCGCACGTGATCCGCCTGCAGGGCCCGTGCAATCCGGCGGAAGTCTCAAAGCTGCACTTCCACGCCGTCGACTTCCAGATGGTCTACGTGCTCAAGGGTTGGGTGAAGACCTACATGGACGGGCAGGGCGAGACCTTGATGAAACAAGGCAGCGCCTGGACCCAGCCGCCGAAGATCAAGCACATGATTTTGGATTATTCGGACGATGTCGAACTGCTGGAGGTGATCCTGCCGGCGGAGTTCAAGACGGTGGAGTTGACGGCGTAAGGGCAAGACTCTCTCCGTCGTCATTGCGAGGAGCCCTTGCGTCGAAGCAATCCAGACTGTTTCCGCAGATGCATTTCTGGATTGCTTCGGCTCCTCAAGCCGGTCCCAACTCGCAATGACGAGTTACTTGTAGCCCGGATGGAGCGCAGCGAAATCCGGGACAGTGTGTCCGTTGCAGGCAGTCTTCCCGGATTGCGCTACGAGACTGGGCAGGAATTTGTTTTGCGTACCCCACTAAGCGGGCGAACCGAATTCCAGGCAGAAACCAGCTTTTGGTCGGAACATCAGGGTCTGGAGCCCGGCTATTATCGCTGAAGCGATGTTGAGC
>NZ_JAACFT010000040.1 GCF_029051685.1 Bradyrhizobium sp. CSA207
AACAGCATCTCTGTCAAATCGTGCTGTGCTTGGTTCTTCCGAGGATCGACCAACGACGAAAAGCATTCCGTGAAGCGCTCCAAAATAGTCCCCTCTCGAGTCAGGAGACACTGTCAGAATCAAATTTCCTCGCCTTGGCAATAGCTTGGACGCGCCGACATGCGATTCCCCTGCCCCTCCAGGGGAGGGTAAGCGTCCCTCAATCCAGCTTCGCCTCCATCCCCCGCTTCACCGCGGGGCGCGCCATCAGGGCTTCGTACCAGCGCTTGACGTTGGGGAAATCGGCCAACTCAACCTTGTGGCGAGGATGGCGCCAGGCCCAGCCCAGGATGGCGAAATCGGCCACCGAGAGATCGCCGGCGACGAAATCACGCCCATCGAGGCGCCGGTCCAGCACGCCGTAGAGCCGGCGCGTCTCCGCCATGAAGCGCTTCAGGCCATAGGCGCGGTCCTGCTCGTTCTCCAGCGCGATGAAATGATGCACCTGGCCCGGCATCGGCCCGAAGCCACCCATCTGCCACATCAGCCATTCGTAGACGGGAATGCGGCCCGCCAGCGGCTTCGGCAGGAATTTGCCGGTCTTTTCGCCGAGATAGAGCAGGATCGCACCGGATTCGAACACGTTGACAGGCTTGCCGTCCGGCCCGTCGGGGTCGACGATGGCGGGGATCTTGTTGTTGGGGGACAGCTTGAGGAACTCGGGCGCCATCTGCTCGCCCTTGGTGATGTTCACCGGGATCACCTTGTAAGGCAGCCCCATCTCCTCCAGCGCGACCGAGATTTTCCGGCCGTTCGGCGTGTTCCAGGTGTGCAGCTCGATGGTCATTACCTTATTTCCTTGCCCAGTTTTCTTGCCCGGTTTTCTTGCCCGACAGACCTGCCGCCTCACCTACTCCAGAAGGTTGCACCCCTACAACCGGCGGACCGGGATGGCCGACCGTCAGCCGATCCCTGTTGACTGGACTTGTCTCCTCTGGAATGTCGCGGCCGTGGCGGATAAATTCCGCCACTTCCAAAAATGCTCCCGAGGGACCGCCGTGTCGAAATCAGCCTCCCGCGCCCGCCTGTTCGAAATCATCCGCCGCCGCTCGTTCGGCCGCGGTGACGTGACGCTCGCGTCGGGCCGCAAGAGCGATTTCTATTTCAACCTCAAGCCGACCATGCTGGACCCGGAGGGCGCCACACTGCTCGCCGAGCTCACCTATGAGACGCTGAAGGACGACCAGCTCGATTTCATCGGCGGGCTCGAGATGGGTGCGGTGCCGCTTGCCGGCGCGCTGGCGCAGATCTCCTGGATCAAGGGCCATCCCATCGCGGCGTTCTTCGTCCGCAAGAAGCCGAAGGAGCACGGCGCAAAGCTCGCGATCGAGGGGCTTCCCAAGGGCGAGACGCTTCAAGGCAAGCGTGTGGTGATCATCGAGGACGTCACCACCACCGGCGGCTCGGCGATGAAGGCGGTGGAATCCGTGCGGGAGACCGGCGCCGAGGTGGTGCTAGTGCTGACCATGGTCGATCGCGAGGAAGGCGCCACCGACACGTTCGGCGCGGCCGGCCTGCCGTTCCGCTCGCTGTACAAGGCGTCGGAGTTTTTGAAGGCGTAATTTTCTCTCCCTCCCCGCAAGCGGGCGAGACGAAGCGCCCCCAGTCACCGCTCATTTACCATCACCCTTTATGGTGAATCGGAAGCTGAGACGCGTTTGCTCTCGGCGGGTTGCGTTGCGTCGGGTGGAGTGAGCGTTGCGTACAGTCGTGTCCCATGCGCGCCGGCGGCGTCGCGCGATGCTTGTGGCTGCCATTCTTGCAGCACCGCTGCTCGCGGATCCGGCCCCGGTTTCGGCCGAAGGCCTGTTCGACTTCTTGTTCGGTGGCGCGCAGCAGCAGCGGCCGCAGCGCGAGGTGCCGCAGGCGAGCTCCTACGCTGATCCCTTCACCGGCCAGCAGAATGTCGCAAGCCCGCAATATGTCCCGCCGACGCGCGCGGCTGCCGCCGGCGGATCAGGCCCGGCGTTCTGCGTGCGCAGCTGTGACGGGAAATATTTTCCGCTGATGCGCGGCCTCGCCTCGCCGGCGCAGATGTGTCAGGCGTTCTGTCCTGCCAGCGCAACAAAAGTGTATTTCGGCTCCAGCATCGACGGCGCCACCGCGCAGACCGGCGAGCGCTACGCCGACAGCGAGAACGCGTTCGCCTACCGCAAGGCGCTGCGTTCGGATTGCACCTGTAACGGCCGCGAGCCGGTCGGGCTTGCCCCGATCGATCTGGCGCTGGACTCGTCGCTCAAGGCCGGCGACGTCATCGCGACCACCGACGGCCTGGTCGCCTACACCGGCATTCGCGTCGGCAACGACCAGACCGCAGATTTCACCCCGGTCGCCTCCTATCCCGGCCTCACCGCGCAGGTCCGCGCACGCCTCGGCGAAATGAAGGTGGCCCCGGTGCGCGCAGAGACCGTGGCGGCGGATGCGCCGTCAGCGGAGATTGTGCATGGGGCGTTGCCTGATGTGACGGTGCCGAAGACGCAGGCGAAGCCAGCGAAGCGGGCAGGGCTGGATTAGCTCAGTCTCGTGTCCCGGACGCGGCGCGGCATGAAATGACGCGACGCTGAGCCGGGACCCAGAATACCGCAAAGATGGGCCCCGGCTCTGCAGCGCACCGCGTTGCGCTTTGTCCGGGGCACGAGACTACCTTACGATGATCACCCCGATCACGTTCGGCGCCGCCAGATATTTCTCCTCGATCGCGGCGCGCGCGGCGGCGCGGTTGTCCGGGGTCAACAGGCCGCGCTTCTCAGCCAAAATCATCCAGCAGAAACCCCACCAGTCCGTCAGCATGCCCGCCTCGTCGATAAGGTCATAGCCCTGCTCGGCCGCGAAAATCCGCGCATGTGCTTCGTCCAGCGTGTCGAGAAACAGATGGTCCTCGGACGAGAACAAATCGTCGCTGACGTCGTCGATGGTGTAGCCCCAGATCGACTGGCACACCGCGTTGAACTCGCGGTCGAATTGGTCGTCGTCCACCGCGTAGCGCCGCGCCGTCCGATGCAGCCGCGACAGCGACCGCGCGAAATCGGCGATCCTGGTGAGGGCAAATTGATCGAAGGCAATGGTGGACATGTAGACCTCGCGACGTCTGACAGACCCTAGATATTGTGTCGGCAACGCACCGAATCACAATGATATATCAGAGACTTGCTAAAGTGTTCCTAATTTGTTCCGATGCCTCCACAGAGTCGTCCCGGCGAAGGCCGGGACCCATAACCACCGCTGTCGGACGTTTTCGGAAACGGGCGCCCCGCAATGAATGCACCAGCCGCATACTATGTCTACATTCTCGCGAGCCGACGTTATGGCACGTTGTACATCGGTGTTTGCAACAACCTTAGCAATCGACTGGCGTTACATCGCTCCGGACGCGGTTCAAAGTTCGTCACGAAGTATGGTGTGACGCGGCTCGTCTATGTCGAAACATATGCGACGCCGTCCGAAGCGATCGCACGTGAGAAGGCGCTGAAGGAGTGGCAGCGTGACTGGAAGATTCGCTTGATCGAGAAGGAAAATCCGGATTGGCGCGATCTGTCGCATCTTCTTTGACGGCGGTGGTTATGGGTCCCGGCCTTCGCCGGGACGACACCAATTTTGTGGCGAGCGATTCCCTCAATTCACCGCCGACATCAGCCTATCCCCGCATGCGCTCGCGTAAAACTTGCCGCCGCATTGGCGCTTGATGGCGGTGCAGCGGGCGGCGGGGGAGGCATTTTGCGGGACGGTGAAACCGCAGCTCAGGCCGTCGGCGCTGCGGCCCGGCTTGCCCGCGGCAAATGCAGCGCTGGAAGCGGTGATGCAGACGACGAGCAGGGCCGCGGTGGCGATTTCGATCAGCAGTCGCATCTGCTGTTTCACCCGCAATTTCATGGGCATCTCCTCCACACTGATGGCCGAATTGGCCTCTAATGTAGCACTGAATCCACGCTTTCCCGTGCTGATCCGGGTTCCCAAACCGGCCCATTCCTTGCATAAATTTGCGCCAGTGCAATGCACGGCGGCGCCTGTGATGGTTTCGGTCCGGAAGCATGACGCGTAGGGTTAGTGGTGTTCTCGCGACCAGGAAGTAACGGCCTTGCAAGATTCATCGTTCCAGCCAAATTTTCCTGCCCCCGACCAGCCCATCGACGAACTCGCGCTGGCCGAGATCAAGGGCGCGATCCTGGCGAAGCTGCGTCTTGCCATCGGCAAGGACGCAGGCATGGCGACCAAGCACGACTGGTATCAGGCCGCGGCGCTGGCGCTGCGCGACCGCATCGTGCATCGCTGGCTCAGCGCCGAGAAGCGCAGCTACGACGCGGGCCGCAAGCGCGTCTACTATCTCTCGCTCGAATTCCTGATCGGCCGCCTCTTCACCGATGCGCTCAACAACATGGGCCTCTTGAAGATCTTCGAGGTCGCGCTCGGCGATCTCGGCGTCTCCTTGCCTGAGCTGCGCAAATGCGAGCCGGATGCGGCGCTCGGCAATGGCGGCCTCGGTCGGCTCGCCGCCTGTTTCATGGAGAGCATGGCGACGCTGTCGATCCCCGCGATCGGCTACGGCATCCGCTACGATTACGGCCTGTTCCGCCAGATCATCAATCAGGGCTGGCAGCAGGAATATCCGGACGAATGGCTCGGCTTCGGCAACCCCTGGGAATTGCAGCGGCCCGAGGTGATCTATGACGTTCGCTTCGGCGGCGGCGTCGAGCATGTCGACGACAAGGGCCGCGACCGCGCGATCTGGCATCCGTCCGAGACCGTGCAGGCGTTGGCCTATGACACGCCGATCGTCGGCTGGCGCGGCCAGCACGTCAATGCGCTGCGGCTATGGTCGGCGCGCTCGCCCGACCCCTTGAAGCTCGACGCCTTCAACACCGGCGATTATGTCAGCGCCAGCGCCGAGCAGTCGCGTGCCGAAGCGATCTGCAAATTCCTCTATCCGAACGACGAGAGCCCGGCCGGCCGCGAACTGCGCCTGCGCCAGGAATATTTCTTCGTCTCGGCCTCGCTTCAGGACCTGGTCAAGCGCCATCTCGCCTCCGACGGCCAGCTGCGCAGCCTGTCGAACAAGGTCGCGGTGCAGCTCAACGACACCCATCCGAGCCTTGCCGTCACCGAGCTGATGCGGATCCTGATCGACGATCACAATTTCCGCTGGGACGAGGCCTGGAAGATCACGGTCGCGACGCTGTCCTACACCAACCACACGCTGCTGCCGGAAGCATTGGAGACCTGGCCGGTCGAGCTGTTCGAGCGCCTGCTGCCGCGGCATCTCGAGATCATCTACCGCATCAACGTCCAGCACCTCGCGCTGGCGGAAGCGCGCGCCCCCGGTGACATCGACTTCCGCGCCTCGGTCTCGCTGATCGACGAGAAGAGCGGGCGCCGCGTGCGCATGGGCCAGCTCGCCTTCGTCGGCTCGCACCGCATCAACGGCGTCTCGGCGATGCATTCGGACCTGATGCGCGAGACCGTATTCCACGATCTCAATCATCTCTATCCCGGCCGCATCACCAACAAGACCAACGGCATCACCTTTCGCCGCTGGCTGATGCTGGCGAACCCGAAGCTGACCGACCTGTTGCGCGAGGCCTGCGGCGAAGCCGTGCTCGACGATCCGACGCAGCTCAGCCTGATCGAGGCGCGTGCCAGCGACGTCGAATTCCAGAAGAAATTCCGCAGCGTCAAGCTTCACAACAAGACGGCGCTGGCGCGCCTGATCGGCGAGCGGCTCGGCATCAAGGTCGACCCGAACGCGCTGTTCGACGTGCAGATCAAGCGCATCCATGAATACAAGCGCCAACTGCTCAACGTCATCGAGACGGTGGCGCTGTACCAAGCGATCAAGGACGACCCCAACGGCAATTGGGTACCGCGGGTCAAGATCTTCGCCGGCAAGGCGGCGGCGAGCTACCGCTACGCCAAGCTGATCATCAAGCTGATCAACGACGTTGCGGAGGTCGTCAACAACGATCCCTCGATCGGCGGCAAGCTCAAGGTCGTGTTCCTGCCCGACTACAATGTCAGCCTCGCGGAAGTGATCATTCCCGCGGCCGACCTGTCCGAGCAGATCTCGACCGCCGGCATGGAAGCCTCCGGCACCGGCAACATGAAGCTGTCACTGAACGGCGCCCTCACCATCGGCACGCTCGATGGCGCCAACATCGAGATCCGCGACCATGTCGGCGCAGAGAACATCGCCATCTTCGGCATGGAGGCCGGCGACGTGATGATCCGGCGCAAGCAGGGCCTGGATGCCTCCGACGTGATCCGCAGATCGCCAAAGCTCCAGCGCGCCATCAACTCGATCGGTGGCGGCGAGTTCTCGCCCGGCGATCCCGGGCGTTTCGAGTCGATCGCGCATGCCCTGCGCTATCTCGACCACTACATGGTCAGCGCCGATTTCGATTCCTATTACGAGGCGCAGCGCAGCGTCGATGCGCGCTGGCAGGTGGCGCCGGCCTGGACGCGCGCCAGTATCCTCAATGTCGCGCGCATGGCGTGGTTCTCGTCGGACCGCACCATCCGCGAATACGCCGAGGAGATCTGGAACGTGCCGGTGAATCCGTCCACGCCCTTGCTGCCAAACCTGCGCGACGTGGCGGGCTGATTTCCCACGCGACGAAATCGGCGTTACCTGCGAGGTTATTGCATCTCGCAGGATGGATGATGATATGATCGCCATCATCCCCAAGGCGGGGTCGGCGATATGGACGCCGTAACCTCGAGCACCGTCATTGCGAGCGCAGCGAAGCAATCCAGATTCTTTCCGCGGCGACAGTCTGGATTGCTTCGCTGCGCTCGCAATGACGGTGGGGTCGGTATCGAGGACAGCAATGCACGCCAAGCTCCCGCACCCTTTCGACGATGCCACGCGCGTCACCGCCGGCGACAGTAGCTGGCAGGGGCACACCAGCGACGATTACTGGGCCTTTGTCGGTCCGTTCGGCGGCGTCACCGCCGCAACCATCCTGCGCGCGTTGATCGACCATCCGCAAGCCGTCGGCGATCCGCTGGCGGTCACCGTCAACTATTGCGCGCCGATCGCCAAGGGACCATTCGATCTCGACGTCCGGCTGGTGAAGGCCAACCGCTCGAACCAGCACTGGAGCGTCGAACTGTCGCAAGGCGGCGGCGAGGTCGCAACGCTCGCCACCGCCGTGTTTGCCGAGCGCCGACCGTCCTGGGAGCACGGGGTGGCGAAATGTCCGGACGCCAGTTCGTTCGAGAACACACTGCCTTTCCCGAAGATCTCGGCGTCCTGGGCCAATCAGTATGATTTCCGATTCGTCGAGGGCGAGATGCGCGTCGGGCCGCCGCAGGTCGAGCTCGCCAGCACCTATTCGAAAGTCTGGATCGGCGACCGCACGCCGCGCAAGCTCGACATGCTGTCGCTGATGGCGATGTCAGACGCATTCTTCGGCCGCATCTTCCATGCACGGCGCGAGCTGGTGCCGTTCGGCACGGTGTCGCTGACGACATATTTCCACACCGACGCGGAAGAGCTCGCGGCCGAAGACATCACCCGCGTGCTCGCGACAGCTGACGCAAAGATCTTCCACAAGAGCTATGGCGATCAGAACGGCGAGCTGTGGTCCCCGAGCGGCCGCCTGCTCGCGACCACGACGCAGATCGCGTATTTCAAGGCGTGAACTTCTTTCCCTCTCCCCTTGTGGGAGAGGGTCGCTCGCCGCGCTAGCGGCGAGACGGGTGAGGGTCTCTCTCCGCACGTCACTGTCGCGGTTGAGTTCGCGGACACAACCCCTCATCCGGCGCTTCGCGCCACCTTCTCCCACAAGGGGAGAAGGGACAACCCAAACAAAAAGGGCGGCCTCACGGCCGCCCCTTCGCGTTTCAAGTAGGAAAAATTACTCCGCCGCGAGCTTGACGTCCGGCGCGGCTGCACGCACCTCGGCGTCCACCTGGGCTTCGAACTTTGCAAAATTCTTCTGGAACATGCCGACCAGCGCGCGGGCGGTCTTGTCGAACTCGTCCTTGTCCTTCCAGGTGTTGACCGGGTTGAGGATCTCAGCCGGCACGCCCGGCAGCGCGGTCGGGACCGCGAAGCCGAAATACTTGTCGGTGCGGAATTCGACGTTGCGCAAGGAACCGTCGAGCGCCGCGGTGAGCAGCGCGCGCGTCACCTTGATCGGCATGCGCGAGCCGACACCATACTTGCCGCCGGTCCAGCCGGTGTTGACCAGCCAGCAGTCGACATTGTGCTGGGCGATCAGGTCGCGCAGCATGTTGCCGTAGACGGATGGATCGAGCGGCAGGAACGGCGAGCCGAAGCAGGTGGAGAATTCCGGCTGCGGCTCGTTGCCGAGACCGCGCTCGGTGCCGGCAACCTTGGCGGTGTAGCCGGAGAGGAAGTGATACATCGCCTGCGCCGGCGACAGCTTGGCGATCGGCGGCAGCACGCCGAAGGCGTCGGCGGCGAGCATCACTACGTTCTTCGGCTGCGGCGCGCGGCCGGTGCGCGAGGCGTTCGGGATGAAGTCGAGCGGATAGGCCGAGCGCGTGTTCTCGGTCTTGGAGCCGTCGTCGAAATCGACCACGCGGGTGTCCTCGTCGAGCACGCAATTCTCGAGCACCGCGCCGAAGCGCGTCGAGGCGGCGTAGATCTGGGGCTCGGCTTCCTGCGACAGTTTGATGCACTTGGCGTAGCAGCCGCCTTCGAAGTTGAACACGCCGTTCGGGCCCCAGCCGTGCTCGTCGTCACCGATCAGCGTGCGGTTGGGATCGGCGGATAGCGTCGTCTTGCCGGTGCCTGACAAGCCGAAGAAGACCGCGGTGTCGTCCTTGGCACCGACATTGGCCGAGCAATGCATCGGCATCACGCCGCGCTCGGGCAGGTAGTAGTTCAGCGTGGTGAAGACCGACTTCTTCATCTCGCCGGCGTAATAGGAGCCGCCGATCAGCACGATCTTGCGGGCGAAGTCGATCGCAACGACGTTCTCTGAACGCACACCGTGGCGCTTGGGATCGGCGCGGAAGCTCGGCATGTCGATGATGGTGAGCTCCGGCACGAAGCTCGACAGCTCGATCGCCTCGGGGCGGATCAGGAGCGTGCGGATAAACAGCGAATGCCAGGCCAGCTCGGTGAAGACGCGGGTCTTGATCCGGTAGGCGGGATCGGCGCCGCCATAGAGGTCTTGCGCGAACAGCGACTTGCCTTCGGCGTGCTTGAGGAAGTCCTGGTAGAGCGTCTCGAACTGCTCGGCGGTGATCGACTGGTTGCCGGCCCACCACATCTTCTTGTCGGTGGTGGCGTCACGCACCGTGAACTTGTCCTTCGGACTGCGGCCGGTGAACTCGCCGGTGTCGGCGCAGAGCGCGCCGTCGGCGGACAGCACCGTCTCACCCTCGGAGAGCGAATATTGATAAAGCTGTGGCGCGCCGAGATTCCAGTGAACCCGTTTGAGATTCTTTAAGCCGAATTTGTCGGCGCCGAAGGCACCGTTGCGCACGCCCGTCTCTTGCACGAAAAATCCTCCTCGAAGCCGCGACACTCAGCGCGATCATGGTTTGGCGCCGCCGCGGTCACCGTGAATAATAGGCCATCCGGCCTCGGCTGGACGACCTAATAATGATGAACGCTGGCGTTGCCAAGCTGATCCCGCAGGATTTGGTTTATTCAAGGACCGCGCCAAACGTCGCGCATGTCTGCTCTGAGCAGGCGCATCGAGAAATTGCGGATGATCGCGCAACCAAATGCGCGATTCAGCGTTACATGTGGTTATTGCGACGCACAATCGCGAGACCGGTCTAGCGTACTGCACCTTCACCGATGAGCGCGAACGGCGCCCAGATGGCGGGATAAGCATTGCGCGGTGACGACGTGTCCTCGAGATAGGCCAGCATCGCACGCCGCAACGCTTCAGCACGACCCAATCCAGGTTCGTTTTTGAGCAGATCGAAAGTCGACGTGGTCAAGCGGGTGGCAGCTTCCGAATCCACGGCCCAATGCGAAGCCAAGAGCGCGCGCGCACCGGCATAGAAGAACGACCGCGCCAATCCCGACAGGGCCTCGGCGCCCGGCTTGTCGCCGGCGATGGTGTTACAGGCCGACAGCACCACCCAATCCGCATTGAGCTTGAGCTGGGCGACTTCGCTTGCTGTCAGCAGGCCGTCGTCGAGCTCCGAGGGCTGATCGGGAATGGACAGCGCGAGCGACGGCTCGCCAAGACCCTTGACGTCGCCGGCGACGAGGCCGTGGGTCGCAAAGTAGATGATGCCGTATTGAGCAAGCGCTGCACGCTTGAGCGTCGTTTCGCTGGCGTCGCGGCCGAGATGAATATCGGCCTCGGCCGCGCCGACATCCCTGGCCACCGCGATCAGCTCGTCCGCGGTATCGGGCAGTTGCGGCAACGCCTGCGCAAGCCGCGCGCGATCGACACCCGCGCCCCGCCAGAAATCCGTATAGGCCACGGTCGCGATGCTGCGCACGGCCATCTTGCTGTTTGCAGCACGCCGGTCGGCGGGACCTTCCTGCGCGGGGTTGAACACGGGATCGCCAAAGCCCGTCATCGGCTTGGCGCCTTGGTCCTTGCGCGCGAACGCGCGGAGCGATTTGAGGCTGACGACCGACGGCAGCACCGACACGGCCTGACGCCGCAACAGCCAGGCGGCGTTGCGATAGCCTTCGAGCTTGTCCGGGATGGCAGCTTGCGGTCTCTCCGTGACAAGCAAATGAAACGGCAACGCGGTCAGCGCACCGGACGGCACGACCAGCAGGCTGCGTTTCTGCCTGGTCAGCGTCTCGACCGGGCCAAGCAGCGCGACATAGAGCTCGCTCGCGAGCGCAAGATCGAACAACCCCGATTTGTCGGAGGCGTCGCGCGCCTTGCCGACGTCGAGCCCTCTGCGGAATGCAGACAGTTTCTGTGCCAGCGCATCCGCACCCAGCGGGATTTCCTTCCAGTCGACACCCTCGCGCGTGATCGCGATGACATAGCTTTGCTTGTCCACCACGGAGTAGAGCACCATCGCTTCGTCGGCCGACAGCAGCGGCTGGATGTCCTTCACCGTCAGCGGCAGCGGGTTCGAGAGCGAGGCATAGTCTGGAAACTCGACGGCGAGCGTCTTCTGCAAGCCCGCGCGCTCGTTTGCGATCGCCACGAGCCGGGCGCGGCTGCGTTGCTCGGACGCGACGTCGCGCTGTGCCGATTGCCTCGACACGGCAGTGATGATCGCCTTGTCGAGCGCCTCGGTCTCGGCCGCCAGATCCTGGTCCCGGCGCACGAGCTCGGCGAGCCGGTCGCTGCCGGCGGCGAGCCGCACCGCCAGCTTGTTCACGGCAGATGCGGCGGAGGATTGCGTGCCGCGCTGGATCGCCGCCAGCGCCTCATCCAGCGCTTTGTCGTCGGGTAACAGGTATTGCTCCCGCGCAGCCAACAGGACAGGCAGCACGACGCGCAACTGCGCCCGATTGCTGGCGAGCGTCTTTTCGGCGAACGGCAAAGCAGCGGCGTTCCGCCCAGATGCATAGAGAAAATAGGCGAGGTTGCTGGTCGAGGTCGCAACGTCAGGATGATCCGGCCCGAGCGCGCGCTCGCGAATGATAAGCGCGCGGCGATAGAGCGGCTCGGCATCGGCATAGCGCAGCTGGTGCTCGTAAAGCCCGGCAAGATTGTTGAGGGAGCGCGCGACGTCGGGGTGATCCGGCCCCAGCACCTTCTCGCGGATCGCGAGCGAGCGCTTGATCGGCGCTTCGGCATCCGCATCGCGGTTGAGATCGCGATAGAGCTGGCCGAGATTGTTCAGGAGCGTCGCGACCGCCGGATGCTCGGGGCCGCCGGCCTTCTGGTAGATCGCGAGCGCGCGCTGAAACAGCGGCTCGGCGTCCGCATAGTGCTCCTGCTTCACATAGAGCGTGGCGAGATTGTTACGGGACTGACCGACATCGGGATGCTCGCGCGACAGCGCCCTTTCGCGAATCGCGAGCGCGCGCCTGAACAGCGGCTCAGCCTCGGCGAAGCGGCTTTGCCGCTGATCGAGCGCGGCGAGATTGTTCAGCAGGGGCGCGATTTCGACGCTGTCGAGACCGACCGCCTTCTCCATCAGCGCGATGGCGCGCTTGTACAGCAGTTCGGCCTGATCGTCGTGACCCTGGTCGGCGTAGATCTGGGCAAGGTTGTTGAGCGCGGCGGAAAGATCGCGGTTGTTGCTGGTCTTCTCGAGGCTCGCCACCATGGCCTGCGCCAGCGGCAGCGCCTCCGAATATTTGCCGGCGCTCCTAAGCCCGTTGATCCGCGCGCTCTGCGCCGAGAGATCGCCCTTCTGGGCACGGCTGGGCGTGACCTGCGATGCGGTGATCGCAAGCGCCAGACCCGCGACCAGTGCCAAACGACGACGCGTCATGAATCCTCTCGCTGCCAATCAGACCGGCTACGGTCTTGGGTCGCGGCGATGCACGGGAGCGTTCAATTTATCGCTAGTCGGCTTTTGCGCGCGCTTCGCCCGCCAGGCGGACCAACATCTTCCGCAGCGCCGTGCCGCTGGTCACCCGCTCCGGGAACTCCAGCCGCAGCGCGGTCTGGCCATCCTGCATGTCGAGGCCCTCGGGGTCGCAGCCTGTGCAGCGCCAGTCGCCCTCGGCCGCGCCGAGGAGCTTTGTCGCATAGAGGCCCATGGTGTCGCGATGGTCGGCATTCATGTGCTCGACTGCTCCCTCCTCTGCCGCTAGCAGATCCTCGGCGCCCGTGAGGTCCGTCAGGAATTGCTCAGGCTTGAGATCGACGATGCGGCCAAAGCCGGCGACCAGATGGGTTGCCGTGGGCCGAACCCGGAAGAAAGAGAAATCCTTAAAAGAAACAAAGGCTTCTGCCGACGGATGGGCATTGAGATACCGCCGCTGCAGCAGGTCCGTCTCGGCGTCGGCCTGTTCCGCCCGGCCGGACAGCATGATCCGGGCGCCTTCAAGCGGATCGCCCGCCGCCCGCTCGTCCAGCATCAGGGAGACCCTGGGGTCGGCCAGGATATTTCTGGTGTGAACGGCCAGGCGCGAGATCAGGAGGATGGGAGAGCCGTCGGGGTGGCTGGCCAGATTGACCAGGGAACAATAGGGATCGCCGCTTCCGGCCATCAGAGTGGCTAAGGCCCCCTGCCGGGAACGCCTGAGCAGCGATTTGGCGAGCTTTCCAGGGTCGAAATCGGGGGTCGGTTCCATGGCTTTCTCGGGTCAGGTGGTTGCAAGGGGGGTCTTTTTTCGGGTAAACGGGGATCCGGTTATGGGTCGACATGCGGCGGATCTGCCGTGTTTCGCGGAACTTGGTCACACTTCAGCCCAGCTTGCATTGCTCGGTGACAAAGTTCGAACTCCAAGTTCGGGACCACTCCAAGTTCGGGACCCATGTATGCGGCGCATCACTGGATTGCTCGCCGTTTAAGCCACGATCCAAACGGAAAGCAGAAAGCAGGCTCATGCCCACAATCGCTTTGGTCGACGACGACCGCAACATTCTCACATCCGTCTCGATCGCGCTGGAAGCGGAAGGCTACCGCATCATGACCTACACCGACGGCGCCTCTGCGCTGGACGGTTTCCGCACCACCCAGCCCGATCTTGCCATCCTCGACATCAAGATGCCGCGCATGGACGGCATGGAGACGCTGCGCCGGCTGCGGCAGAAATCCGACCTGCCGGTGATTTTCCTCACCTCCAAGGACGAGGAGATCGACGAACTGTTCGGTCTCAAGATGGGCGCCGACGATTTCATCCGCAAACCGTTCTCGCAGCGCCTGCTGGTCGAGCGTGTCAAGGCGGTGCTGCGCCGCTCGGCGCCGAAGGACCCGACCGTCGCCCCGAAGGAGAACGACGCCAAGGCACTCGATCGCGGCCTGCTGCGCATGGATCCGGAACGGCATACCTGCACCTGGAAGAACGAGCCGGTGACGCTGACCGTTACCGAATTCCTGATCCTCCAGGCGCTGGCGACCCGGCCCGGCGTGGTGAAGAGCCGCAACGCGCTGATGGACGCCGCCTATGACGACCAAGTCTATGTCGACGACCGCACCATTGACAGCCACATCAAGCGGCTGCGCAAGAAGTTCAAGGTGGTCGACAACGAGTTCGAGATGATCGAGACGCTCTACGGCGTCGGTTACCGTTTCAAGGAAGCCTGAGGCGCGCGCCTTCACGAACCACGAGGGCATCGCCGGTTCTGATTCCATCGGAACCGGGATGGCTCTAGGATGCGGGGACTTGATCGCACGAGCTGTGCCAACGCGGGCGTAAGCATTGCTTGACCGAACGCAGCCTCATTCGAACCGGAACGCCCGGGATGTCGCATCCGATGGCGGCCCGGAGCACGTGGCCGAGGACAAGCCGGTCGCGCAGGGCTGGCGGCCGCTCAACTGGCTGAAGCGCGCCGGGCAGTTCTTCTTCGCGCTGTCCTTCTCGAGCCTGACCCGCCGTATCGTCTCGCTCAACCTGGCGGGCCTCGTCGCGCTGGTCGCGAGCATCCTGTACCTGTCGCAGTTCCGCGCCGGCCTGATCGACGCGCGCGCGCAGAGCCTGCTGGTGCAGGCCGAGATCATCGCCGGCGCGATCGCGGCCTCCGCAACCGTGCAGACCAATGCCATCACCATCGACCCGGACCGGCTGCTCGACCTCAAGCCGGGCGAGACCTATGGCGGGCCGGACGACTATTCGCCGCTGGACTTCCCGATCAATCCGGAGCGCGTGGCGCCGGTGCTGCGCACGCTGATCTCGCCGACCAAGACGCGCGCCCGCATCTACGATCCCAACGGCAGCCTGCTGCTCGACAGCCGCAACCTCGAAAACGTGCTGCGCTACGATCTGCCGCCGCCCTCCGCCGAGAAGCCCGGCATCGTCGAGCGCGGCATGGTCGCGGTGCGCACCTGGCTGAACCGCGGCGACCTGCCGCTCTATCGCGAGCTCGGGCCCGAGAACGGCAACGGCTATGCGGAAGTGGGCGATGCGCTCCAGGGCCAGAAGCGCTCGATGGTGCGGGTCAATCCGCGCGGCGAGGTGATCGTCTCGGTCGCGGTCCCCGTGCTGCGCTCGCGTGCCATCCATGGCGCGCTGATGCTGTCGACGCAGGGCGACGATATCGACCAGATGGTCACCGCCGAGCGCCTGGCGATCCTCAAGGTGGGCGGCGTCGCCGCCGCCGTCATGATCATGCTGTCGCTGCTGCTCGCCAGCACCATCGCGGGCCCGGTGCGCCGGCTCGCCGACAGCGCCGAGCGCGTCCGCCGCCGCATCAAGAGCCGCGTCGAGATCCCCGACTTCACCCGCCGCCGCGACGAGATCGGCCATCTCTCCGGCGCGCTGCGCGACATGACCAACGCGCTCTACAAGCGGATCGAGGCGATCGAGATGTTCGCCGCCGACGTCGCCCATGAGCTGAAGAACCCGCTGACCTCGCTGCGCTCCGCGGTCGAGACGCTGCCGCTTGCCCGCAACGAGAACAGCCGCGCCCGCCTGCTCGAAGTGATCGAGCATGACGTCAAGCGGCTGGACCGGCTGATCTCCGACATCTCGGATGCGAGCCGGCTCGATGCCGAATTGCAGCGGCAGGACGCCATTCCGGTCGATCTGCGCCGCCTGCTGACGACGCTCGTGTCGGTCGCCAACGAGACCAAACTCGGTCACGACGTTGCGGTCGAAGCGCGCTTCGAGGGCCGCAGCCCGACCGACATTTTCGCCGTGACTGGTCATGATTCACGGCTCGGGCAGGTCGTCTCCAACCTGCTTTCCAACGCACAGTCCTTCTCCGAGCCCGGCAGCAGGGTGCGCCTCACCTGCCGCCGCGTGCGCGGAGAAATCGAAATCGTGATCGACGACGACGGCCCCGGCATCCGCGACGACGCGCTGGAGCGCATCTTCGAGCGCTTCTACACCGACCGTCCGCATCAGGGTTTCGGCCAGAACTCCGGCCTCGGGCTGTCGATCTCCAAGCAGATCGTCGACGCCCATGGCGGGCGCATCTGGGCCGAGAATCGCGCAGGTCCCGCGGACGCTGACGGCGCGCCGACGGTTGCTGGCGCGCACTTCGTGGTGAGGCTGCCGGCGCTATGAGCGAAGGCGGCCCCAGCGTTCACGCCTCCGCCGTCAGGGTCGGGAATCTGGCGGTGCTGATCCGCGGGCCCTCGGGCGCCGGCAAGTCGCGGCTAGCCTTCGATTTGATCATGGCAGGGCGCGCGGGGGTGGTCGAAAGGGCCGTTCTGGTCGGCGACGACCGTGTCCATCTTGCGACAGTCGGCGATGAAATTGTGGTTCGCCCCGTCCACGTGTTGGCCGGGCTGATCGAGGTCCGGGGGCTGGGAATCCGGCGCTGCGACTTCGTGGAGCATGCGACGGTCGGCCTCGTTGTCGATCTGGACGCGGACGACGCGGAGCGCCTGCCGCCGCCCGAATCGCTGAAAATAAGCCTCTCCGGTGTCGAAATACCGCGAATCCCGGTCGCTCGCGGCTATTCGCCCCTCCCACTGGTTGTTGCGGCCTTGACCACTACCAAGAGTTCATCTTCGGTTAACGCTCCCGGCGATTGTTTGAAGGGAAATGGTAACCATATGAACCCCACTATCGCGACCGAGTAGACCGGCGCAGCTCCCCTCATCCATCCGTCTAGATTCAGGGAGATACGCAACATCCCCTCTTGCGCGGGGGCTCTGGATGGTCAAAGTGGCGCGTTCGTGCGGTGCACCAAAAGCGCCCGCGAGGAGTTTTTCCGATGATTGGTCTAGTACTTGTGACCCACGGGCGCCTTGCCGACGAATTCAAGGCAGCGCTTGAACATGTCATGGGCCCGCAAAAGCAAATCGAAGCGATCACGATCGGTGCCGAGGATGATTCCGATCTCTGTCGAAGCGACATCATCGAGGCGGTTAACCGCGTCGATTCCGGCGACGGGGTTGCGATCCTCACCGACATGTTCGGCGGCACCCCATCCAACCTTGCAATATCCTGTATGAGCCGGCCGAAGGTCGAGGTGCTCGCGGGCATCAACCTTCCCATGCTGGTGAAGCTCGCCAAGGTGCGCGAGGAGCGTTCGCTGCCCGATGCGATCGCGATGGCTCAGGAAGCGGGCCGCAAATACGTCACCATCGCCAGCCGCGTGCTCGCCGGCAAATGAGCGACGACGCGCCGCTCGGAAACCAGACCGGGACAGGCGTGCCCGCGGGCGCGATTTCCAAAGAGCTCCTGATCATCAACAAGCGCGGCCTGCACGCCCGCGCGTCCGCAAAATTCGTCCAGGCGGTCGAGCGCTTCAATGCGCAGGTCTGGGTGACGCGCGGCGGCGAGACCGTCGGCGGCACCTCGATCATGGGCCTGATGATGCTGGCCGCTGGGCCCGGCACCACGATCACGGTGGCGGCCGCCGGCGATGATGCTGAAGCCGCACTCGCGGCGATCACCGAGCTGGTCGAGAGCAAGTTCAACGAGGAAGGCACCTAGCGCCTCGGATACAGGTGCGTGCCCTCGCCCCGCGCTTCGCGCAGCGAGCCGAAGCGATCACTTCTGCGGCGGCGCGATGTAGATGTTCCAGGTCATCGACGGGCCGGGCTTGCCGTGGGTGAAGCGGCGCGTCGTCATGACGATACGCTCGGCATTCGGCGCGGTCTCGGAGATCCACTTCTCGAACGCAGGCAGGCGGCCGTCGGTTGGATCGAACACGCCGATGAAGCCGAGCGTGTTGACGTCCTCGAGCGAGGTCAGCCCTGAATTCCAGGCCTCGTTCGGCGTGAACGCGCCGGGATGATCCGGGCTGTAGAACACCATCGGCTGAATCGATTCCATGGTGCCGGCGACGACTGCCCAGCGCGAGGCGAAGCGCGCATGCCAGGCCTGCGTCAGTTCGCGTGCGAGCTCCGAGCGCGCGCCATAGGTCGCGGTATTGTCGGCATTGACCGCCATCTCGCGCGCGGCGATCCAGGGCGAAGCGGCGAGCGTCGCGGCGCTGAGCACGAGCCAGATCGCGGCGATGTTGAACAGGACCGCACTCTGCACCCGCAACGCGGGGATCGCGACCAGCGCCAGCGGCACCAGGAAGAACAGCGAGATGCCCCAGTCGGTCTTCAAGTAGATGCTGAAGACCAGCGCACCGAGCGGCGGGCCGACCGCGACGATGATCTGGACGATCCAGACATTCAGCGCCTGCGAAAGGTTGACGCCGGGATTGGTGCCGCGCGCCCAGTCCCGCGTGACGATGCGCAGCGGCGCGCGCAGCAGCAGCGTGAACCAATGCGGCACCAGCGCCATCGCCAGCGCTGCGAGCGCCACCGGCAAGGCCAGCAGCGCGACATTGTGCAGGACATAGCCGAGCACGAGCTGATGCACCTGGCCGCGGTCCTCGATGCTGTAGGTGTCGCCGGCATAGGTCAGCGGCACGAAATGCGCGTCCGCGAGCCAGACGATGTGCGGGATCATCGCGACGCCAAGCGTCGCGATCGCGAACCAGGGCGCGGGCGACAACAGGAATTTCAGCCGCTCGGGATGCATCAGCGCGGCAAGCCCGATGGCGCCGATCATGGTCAGCACCCAGTATTTGGTCATCAGCGCCAGCGCGCCGGCGAGCCCGAGCAAGATTCCGGACTGCCAGCTGCGCTTCTCGAAGGCGTTGAGATAAGCGAGCACGAGCAGCGGCAGGGTGACGAGCTGCAACAGGTCCGGATTGTACTTGAAACCCTTGAAATTGAAGATCGGGTAGAGCGCGACCATCACCACGACCAGGAACGCGCGACGTGCGTCGACGACGCGCAAGCTCACCAGCCAGCAGATCACCATGCCGACGCCGACCGTCGCCATCGCGAGCGCATAGGTCGCCCAATCCGCCGCAGGGAACACCTTGAACCAGAGGCCGGCGATCCAGCCCGACAACGGCGGATGCTTGCCGTAGCCGAGCAGGAATTTCTGGCCCCAGCCATAGGCTTCCGCGACGTCCATATGAACGTCCTGCGCTGCCTTGAGATTGATCAGGATGAAGGTCCAGAGCACCGCATGCAGGATGGCAAGCTGGATCACCAGCCAGAGGCGGGCCTCCGGGCGGGTCGCGCAGGCGACCAGCCAGGCCCGGAAGCGGCCAAAGCTCACCCGGGTCTTCGCGCGCGCCCGGGCCGATGGGATCGAAGTGATGGACATGGGCCGTTGCGTAGCGCGTTTTGGCCTTTCGTGGAATCAGCTTGGCGTGAAGAAAGCCCCTGAAAATACAGCAATATGGTTGCCGCACGGGGATGTGAGTGGTATCCCGCGCCCATGACGACCGTCCCCATTTCCAACATCCGCAATTTCTCCATCGTCGCCCATATCGACCATGGCAAATCGACGCTGGCCGACCGCCTGATCCAGATGACCGGCGGGCTCACCGACCGCGAGATGGCGGGCAAGGAGCAGGTGCTCGATTCCATGGACATCGAGCGCGAGCGCGGCATCACCATCAAGGCGCAGACGGTCCGGCTCGCCTACCGCGCCAAGGACGGCAAGGATTACATCTTCAACCTGATGGACACGCCCGGCCATGTCGACTTCGCCTACGAGGTCTCGCGGTCGCTGGCGGCGTGCGAAGGTTCCCTGCTGGTGGTCGACGCCAGCCAGGGCGTGGAAGCGCAGACGCTCGCCAACGTCTACCAGGCGCTCGACAATAATCACGAGATCGTGCCGGTCCTGAACAAGGTCGACCTTCCCGCCGCAGAGCCCGAGAAGGTCAAACAGCAGATCGAGGACGTCATCGGCATCGACGCCTCCGACGCGGTGATGATCTCGGCCAAGACCGGCCTTGGCGTGCCCGATGTGCTGGAAGCGATCGTCACCCGCCTGCCGCCGCCGAAGGGCGACCGCGAGGCGACCTTGAAGGCGCTGCTGGTCGACAGCTGGTACGACGTCTATCTCGGCGTCGTCGTGCTGATCCGCGTCGTCGACGGTGTCATGAAGAAGGGCAGCCGCGTCCGCATGATGGGCACGGGCGCTGCCTACGACGTCGAGCGCGTCGGCTTCTTCACGCCGAAGATGCAGCAGGTCGACGAGCTCGGCCCCGGCGAGATCGGCTTCATCACTGCCGCGATCAAGGAAGTCGCCGACACCCGCGTCGGCGACACCATCACCGACGACAGGAAGCCGGTCACCGACATGCTGCCGGGCTTCAAGCCGGCGATCCCCGTGGTGTTCTGCGGCCTGTTCCCGGTCGACGCTGACGACTTCGAGACGCTGCGCGCCGCGATGGGCAAGCTGCGCCTCAACGACGCCAGCTTCTCGTTCGAGATGGAGACCTCGGCCGCGCTTGGCTTCGGCTTCCGCTGCGGCTTCCTCGGACTGCTGCACCTGGAGATCATCCAGGAGCGGCTGTCGCGCGAGTTCGATCTCAATTTGATCGCGACCGCGCCGAGCGTGATCTACAAGATGAAGCTGACCGACGGCAGCGAGCTCGAGATCCACAATCCCGTCGACATGCCCGACGTGGTCAAGATCGCCGAGATCCAGGAGCCGTGGATCGAGGCGACGATCCTGACCCCCGACGATTATCTCGGCAGCGTCCTGAAGCTGTGCCAGGACCGCCGCGGCTCGCAGAAGGAGCTGACTTACGTCGGCGCCCGCGCCATGGTGAAATACGATCTGCCGCTCAACGAAGTCGTGTTCGATTTCTACGACCGCCTCAAGTCGGTCTCCAAGGGCTACGCCTCGTTCGACTATCATCTGACCGACTACAAGCCGGCCGATCTCGTCAAGATGCAGATCCTGGTCAACAACGAGCCGGTCGATGCGCTCTCGATGCTGGTGCATCGGACCCGCGCGGAGGGGCGCGGCCGCGCCATGGTCGAGCGGATGAAGGAGCTGATCCCGCCGCACATGTTCCAGATCCCGATCCAGGCGGCGATCGGCGGCAAGGTGATTGCCCGCGAGACCGTGCGCGCGCTGCGCAAGGACGTCACCGCGAAGTGCTATGGCGGCGACATCACGCGCAAGCGCAAGCTTCTGGAGAAGCAGAAGGAAGGCAAGAAGAAGATGCGGCAGTTCGGCAAGGTCGACATCCCGCAGGAAGCTTTCATTGCCGCGCTGAAGGTGGATAGCTGAGGCGAAGGCTCAGTCTGCGCTCGGCGCGGCGGGAGTGGATCCGGCCCGGGACTTCGGCAACCGACAAACCAAAAGCGCGAAAACAACCCCATGCACAGTAGCCAGGGGCTTGGCGGGATTGATCTTTTTCGATTTTACGAAATCCCGTTTGCTCCGTCGGGCAAAACAGGGGCATGATGGCATGGTCGCCGGGCCGTGGATGGAAGGACCGGCAGCAAGCTGATCCGCGTGCGCCTCCAGGAAGCACGAATCCGCAGCGGGAAACACAACCGGCCAGACGCCAAACACCCAAGCGGAGCAATTCGCCCCGGGCGGGTGTTTTTGTCGATTCCGCGGCACCTTGCTTCGGCTTGTGCCCGCGCGGCGAACATCTCCGGGGTGAGAACCCGGAAGTTGGTAGCGCGCAACCAAAAACGACGCGAATGACGCGGAACGGACGTACTGAGGAGGCTTGCCTCCGCTAACTTGGTCAGTTTGAATTGCCTGCGGCCAAGTCGCGCCCTGACGTGCAGGGGTAAACGAATGAACCAATCCAAAGCCATCAATGCCGCCGACGCAATACGGACCTACGTATTTGCAAAGGATGGAAATCGACCGGAGGTGATGAAAGATGCCTTCGCCGGGGATTGCGAGTTAGAGATGGTCGTAAGGACTGACGTCATCTCGTTTCCAAGATCTGCACAGGGACTGGAGCAAGTCACCAAAGTACTGGTCACGAACTTCGGTGATCAATACGAGAATGTCCGCACATTTTGCTTTTCCCGCCCCGAGTCGGAGCACCTACCACATTTCCGTTGCGACTGGCTCGTCGGAATGTCGGCAAAGGAAGGGGGCGCAGTTCGTGTCGGGTGCGGCCACTACGACTGGCATTTCGGCTCCGACGATCGTGGCCGTGTGAAAAAGCTCGCGATCGACATCGAAATTATGTGTCTTCTTCCAGTCAAGATGTCGGAGCCGATCATGCAATGGCTCGCCGCTTTGCCGTATCCCTGGTGTTCACGCATCCAAGCCTGCCAGAGTATTCCAGCCATTGATGCCTTGGCGCCCATCAAGCAGTTCTTTGGATCAACGGAAGAGTAGGGCAGCATTGTTTGAAGATGACGACGTTTGGCTTCTTACGTCCGGAAGAGGCCCCTTTTGAGACATGCCGACCAGCACTGCGGATGTCTGTTTCCGCCAACCTGGCTCTACCCGACGATAAGCCGATAGAGTGGTCGAACCGCCGCCCTTCTGGTTTGCTGGTGTGGCAGCAAAGGCTGCCTGATGGCCGTGCCGAAGCCGACGGCGTAAGGCTCAGGCTTCCGCTTGGAGGCGGACCGGCGACAGAACGGGGACACTGTCAATGGACAGTCGCGCCAACATCTCGCGCAGCAGCAAAGTAGCTTCCTGCCGTTCGTCGTCGGACATCAACTTGAAATTGGCGTCGAGTTTGAAATGGGGCATCTCAGCGCGAACCGCGTGCTTTTCCTTCAAGTTCTCGTGGAGGTCGATCACGCGGTAGGTGTGGATTGGATGGGCGATGCCCTTCACTTTGATCAGGTCGCACTCCTCGCAGTAGACCTGATCCTTGACGTGCGCGAAGGTCTCGTAGGCAACGAGGATCTCGCCCGGCGCAGCAGCAGTCTCCAACCGCGCAGCGAGATTTACGCCGCTGCCGATGATGGTGTATTCCATGCGATCCTCGCTGCCGAAGTTCCCGACGGTGCAGTAGCCCGTGTTGATACCGATCCGGCACTCCAGCGGCTTTTCGACGCCCGCATCCCGCCAGACGTGCTTTAGGTCATGCAGCCTTTCACGCATGGCGATAGCCATCTTAACGCAGGCGAGGGCATCCTCCTTGACGCCCTGCGTCTCCGGGTCACCGAAGAATGCGACAATGGCGTCTCCAACGTACTTGTCGACGGTCGCACCGAAGGACAGCGCGATTCTGGACATCTCTGTCAGGTAGTGGTTGAGAAGCTGCGTCAGATCCTCGGATTCGAGCCTCTCCGCCGTCTCGGTGAAGCCGGCGATGTCCGAGAAGAAGACTGTCAGCCGCTTGCGATCGCTCGTAATTCTAACTTCCTGTTTGCCGGAGAAGATCGAATCATAGACCTGCGGCGATAGGTATTTGGCGAGCTTGCTCGATAGCGCCTCCAGCCTCTTGTTCTTGAGAGCGATCTCCTCGGATGCCAGCCGCACCCGCTCGTTGGCCTCCGACAGTTCCTGCGAGCTGAGCTCGAGCGAGCGCTCGAGCAGTGCGCGTTGATTGTCCGCACTGCTATAGCCGGCATCGACGGCAGCGATGAACGCCTTCAGCTCCTCCGGAACTTCGTCCTTGATGCCGAGATGCTTCCGAAGCTGGCGACTGAGGAGGCTATGCATTCCGAACTCCCCCGTAGAAGCGGGACGCCAGCTCTGCAGAGCCGTCGTCCCGCCGTACAGTACGTGCCTGAGTAGGATCGTTCCTCGAAATTGCTACGCGTTCTTGAACCCTGCTCTATGCTTTGACGCATTTTTTTCACGCGAACCGGCGTCCCATTTTCGCTCGGAGACGCTCTAGTGCTCCGAAAAAACGGTTATCGTCATCGTCTGATTATGCAGCCGGCAGGCTTCGCCCTGGCTGAACGGCGCGAGCTCACCGTAGGAGTAGAACCCCGCGATGGTGGCATCGTCGCCGAGCACCTCCCGCACGGCTTCGGTCTCTTCCTCGGTGCGCTGATCCATCACGAGCTTCCGCCCGACGCAGCTGACCAGCAGCGCCAGATCCGGCTTCTGTCCCCCGAGTCCCTTCATGCTCGTCTCGGCCGCGGCCCTGGCGCCCTCAACCAGATCGTCAACGTTGGTCTTCATAAGCTGAGCGGTTCCGCCCTGGGGGATGTCGCCGGCGAAGGTCATGGATTTGTTTTGCTCGTCGACCGACAGGATGGTGCGCACCACGCTCACCTTGGAGTTGGCCTCGGTGACTGCGATGGGAAACAGAAGTGCGGATGCCGGCAGCTTCTCGGCATGCTGACCCAGATACGTCTTGTAGAGATCGAGCGCGCTCCGTCCATCGAGCTCGTAGAGCACGTTCCCTTCGGCTCGCGTGATCTCGCGGATCGGCCCGAACGACTCCCAGCCTCCCATCGAACCATACCCAATTTTGAGATGGTCGCCGTAGAAGCCGATGGCGGCCACGCATTGCGGGCTGGCGCCGCTTTCGTCGACCACCAGGGTTTCGGCGAAGTTGGCGCCGTCTCCGGACAGCCCGCCGGTCACCGACACGGTCGAGGCGACGCCGCTGGCGATTCCCTTCGCGAGTTCGGATCCGTTGACCTTCAAGCCGTCCGACATGACGAACACGTGGCGCAGCGTGTCGTCGTTCAGCTGTCGGGCAAGCTCCTTTCCAACCTCGAAGCTGGCCTGTCCCTCGCCAATCGTCGCGTGGGCTGCCCGGAAGTTCGTGTGATCGAAGCCTATAACGGTCGCCACCAACGAGTCGTCCGTCACTTCATCCCCGGCAATCTCGCCTGAGGTCGAGCCCCCGATCAGCATCGCCCCGGGAAAATGATCCTGAAGCTCGCCCGTCAGCACTCTGTCCTTCAGCAACTGCTTTGCACCGAATGTAAATATCAGCCTCTGCGAGCCTGCCTCGGCAGCCGGCAATTCCGGAGTCCAGCCGCGGCTTTGAATCCATTGGTATTGCGCATGTTGCATGACCTTTTGCTCCTGCAAGAAAGGTGATCATGCCGAGTAAAATGTCTAACGAGTCAGGGTCTCTGCACGACCACCTTCACCAATGACCATTTGCGGCGCATCTGAAATACGACTTCGCCACATGGAAGTCATTTAGCCTACTCTGAAGTGGTTTGATTTAAAAGGACTACTTCCTCTTTACTCGACCACGAGTAGGACGGCTGGGGGCTTGTCAGGCGATCGACTAGAGCAACCCGCAGCATACGTGGATCGCCCATCTGAAGCTGCAGATCGAGACCGTTTTCAACCCAACTCGGACCCTGCATCATAGGGCCATCCTGTGAACCTCTGCGGCCACGCCTAGACCTAATCTGTGGGGGGTCAACGGAGGAATTAGGTCATGGCCATTGTACAATTTACACGCTTCAAGAGCGACAAGCCTGAGGAAATGATCAAGACCGCCAAGCAGGCGAAGGCAATCTTCGAAAAACATGGCGCAGAATTTCTTCGGCTTTCTCGGTTTCACACTGGTACGTGGGCCGGGGAGTTTCTTATCGCTACGCGCTATTCCAGTTGGGAAGTGTACGGAAAGGTACAGGAAGCATTGGCAAAGGACGAGGCATTCGCAAAGCTGTACGCGCACACAGTTACCTTTGCCGAATTGATGGGCCGTAACATCGCGGTCGGCATCGATCTCTGAGGCCCCGCTGAGAGTTGCCGGCGTTGCTTTCGAGTATTGAGGTACTGTGAGCCGCATCGGCCGCGGAGTGCTCTCTTTCAGTTTACGATCCCAGCTGACTGAGCCGCCATCCGTGGTCGATGTCGCTTCTTGGCCCATCAGCGAATTAGCAGCACGCCTCAGGGAGGTCCGCTCGCCGAGGCACAGCAGACCAGACTTGCTCACGTTGAGTTCTTCGCATTTTGACCCTAAGCGGAAGTGACGTGTCCGCAGGATGTCCGCTTTGCGCCAGAAGCCGCTCTTCCAGCTCGGTGGTTGATTGGGAGCGGTCATCATCGAACACCGGGTGCCGGGAATTTGCGACGGCCATTGCACTTAGCACAGCACATGAAACAAAGTCGGCGTGCAGCGGCAGTTTGCGGAAGTCTCCCAGTTCGGCAGATCGCGGACGCGCAGAGCTGCATATTACTCTCGCAAGCGCGAGCTATTCCCGCGGATGGAGTTGACGCGAACTCGAGTGAGAATCAACTGACGATACGTCTGGCCGGAAGGACCTGACAGTGGAATAATCCCGACTCTTTCCTGATCAGATTTTGACGTCGCCCCCGAACCGTCGGGCGTTTGGATTTTCATGATGGCCGCGCTTCCTCAGGACGTGGTGGCGGATTTCCAGCAAGAAAACGCACGGCTGCTGGCCGAATTGCGCGCCGCACAAGATCGCGAGAGCGCCACAGCGGACATTCTCAAGATCATTGCCAGTTCGCCACGGGAGGTGAAACCAGTATTCGATGCAATCGCGAGGCGTGCCAATGCCTTGCTCGGCGGCTTTTCGACTACCGTATTCCGCTTCATCGACGGCACTGCCCACTTGGCGGCGTTCACGCCGACGAATCCTGCCGCCGATGTCGCCTTGAAGAATATGTTTCCGCGGCCGATTGCCGATTTCGAGACTTTCGCACTAACACAGGCCGGTAACATCGTGCCGACCCCCGATACCGAAGCACTAACGAACGAAATAAAATATATCGCGCGCGCCCGCGGCTTTCGCAGCATGTTATTCGTTCCGCTCGCGACCGGCGGCGTGGTGATCGGAATGATCAGCGTAACGCGAGTCGAGCCGGGTACCTTCGCCCCACGCCATGTGCAACTTCTGCAGACCTTTGCCGATCAGGCCGTCATCGCCATTGAGAATGTCCGGCTATTCGATGAGGTCCAAGCGAAGACGCGCGATCTCGCCGAATCGCTCCAGCAGCAAACCGCGACTGCCGATGTGCTGAAGGTGATCAGCCGCTCGACCTTTGATCTGCAAACCGTGCTCAACACGCTGGTCGATTCGGCGGCACGGCTGTGCGAAGCGGAGATGGCATTCATCATGCGCCGCGAAGGTGATGAATATCAGGCCGGAGCAGCGGTAGGGTTTTCCGAGGAATACATCGAGTTTCTGCAGGCTCACCCGATTAGTCCCGACCGGAGCACGGTTACAGGTCGTGCCGTACTCGAACGCCGTCCGGTGCAAATCCTCGACGTCGCTGCCGATTCCGAATATGGGCTGCGCGCGTCGATCACCATGGCTGGTCAGCGCACGGCGCTCGGCGTTCCCCTCCTGCGCGAGAATGAGCCGATCGGCGCGATCGTAATCGCTCGCAAGCGCGTGCAGCCTTTCACGGAAAAGCAGATCGACCTCGTTGCCACGTTTGCCGACCAGGCCGTGATCGCAATCGAGAATGTACGGCTCTTCGAACAATTGCAAAGCAGGACGCGAGATCTGTCTGAGGCGCTGACGTACCAGACCGGTAGTGCCAATATCTTGAGAGTTATCGCTTCCTCGCCGACTGAAGTCGGTCCGGTGCTCAAGGCGATTGTGGAAAGCGCATGCGGGCTTTGCGAGGCATACGATGCGCTGGTCGTTCTGAGAGATGGCGACGATATCGTCATCCAGGCGCACCATGGACAAGTTCCCGTGGTGTGGAGCCGACGATCAATCAGCGTCCAATCGCCCACCGGACGGGCCATTATCGATCGCCGCACCGTTCATGTGCACGACCTGCTCGGGCCCGAAGGGGAGGAATTCCCGACAGGACGGGAATATGCGCTCCGCTCCAACGTTCGGACCGTACTGAGCGTGCCGCTGTTGCGCGAAGGCGAGAGCATGGGTGCGATCGTGCTCCGTCGCACGGAGGTTCGTCCATTCGGCGAGAAGCAGATCAACCTGCTTCAGACTTTTGCAGATCAGGCTGTTATCGCCATTGGCAACGTGCATCTGTTCGAGCAATTAAATGAATCGCTGGAGCGGCAGACTGCAACGTCGGAGGTGCTGGAAATAATAAGCGCTTCATCGGGCGCACTGACCCCGGTCTTCAACAAAATGCTGGAGAATGCGACACGTATCTGCGGTGCCGGCTTCGGGACCATGAATCTCTACGAGGAGGGCGGCTTTCGCACGGTCGCACTTCACAACGCGCCGCAAGCCTACGTTGATACCCGACTATACCAGAGCATTCGCCCACATCCCGCGAGCGGGCTCGGCACGGTCGAGAAAACTCATCAGACGGTTCATATCGACGATATCAGAACTCAGCCGCCCTACGTCGAGGGCAACCCGAACGTTCGCGCGCTTGCCGACCTTGCTGGCGCAAGGACCCTCGTCATCGTACCCATGCTCAAGGAAGACGAGCTGATCGGCACCATCACGATCTTCCGTCAGGAAGTTAAACCCTTCACGGACAAACAGATCGAGCTCGTATCCAATTTCGCACACCAGGGCGTGATCGCGATCGAGAATGCACGCTTACTGAATGAACTGCGCGAGCGCACTATGGAATTGTCGCAATCGCTCGAGGAATTGCGAAACGCGCAGGATCGGTTGATCCATACTGAGAAGCTTGCCTCGCTCGGGCAACTTACCGCCGGCATTGCACATGAAATCAAGAATCCGCTCAATTTCGTCAATAATTTTGCTGCGCTTTCCTCTGAACTGATTGACGAGCTCGGCGACGGGCTGCGCTCAGCCGCACTCGGTGAGGCGGCAAGGCAGGAAATCGATACGCTGATACACATGCTACAAGGCAATCTGGAAAAGATCGTGCAGCATGGAAAGCGCGCCGATTCCATTGTCAAGAATATGCTCCTGCACTCGCGCGAAGGTTCTGGCGAGCGCCGTTCGGCCGACATCAACGCGGTCGTCGAGGAAAGTCTTAACCTTGCCTATCACGGCGCACGCGCTGAAAAGCCGGCATTCAATATCACTCTTGAAAGGCATTTCGATCCATCTGCTGGGGCGCTCGATTTGTATCCGCAGGAGATCACGCGGGTGTTCCTCAATCTCATTGCAAATGGATTCTACGCGACCAGCAAACAAAAGGACGCCGTCGGCGACAGCTTTGAGCCGAGGCTGCGCGCGATGACCACAAATCTTGGCCGCGCCGTGGAAATCCGGATTCGCGATAACGGCGCCGGCATCCCGGCCGACGTGAGGGAGAAAATATTCAATCCATTCTTCACAACCAAGCCCGCGGGCGAAGGAACCGGGCTTGGCCTTTCAATCTGCCACGACATCATCGTGAAGCAACACGGCGGTAGCATCGAGCTCGATACCGAGCCTGGCGATCATACAGAGTTCATCATTACGTTGCCGCGTACGCTGCCGGCACCATTGCAGACCGGAGGCCGCAGGTGAGCGTCTATATATTGGTCGTCGACGACGAGCCCGACTTCGAGGTATTATTCCGTCAGCAGTTCCGGCGCGATCTGCGCGAGGGTCGTTTTCTTATGGAGTTTGCATCGTCGGCACCCGCGGCGCTGCAGCGCGCGGTCGAGATCGGGGATGCCACCCTGATCCTCATCCTGTCTGACATCAACATGCCCGGAATGAGCGGGCTCGAGATGCTACCTATCGTGCGCTCGGCCCGCCCCGATGTGCCGGTCATCATGATCACAGCCTACGGTGATGCCGAGACCAAGCGCAAGGCGCTGGAGAACGGCGCAGCCAACCTACTGACCAAACCGATCGACTTCGCGGCGCTGCGCCAGGAGATCGATACGAGGCTTGAGCAAGCCGCATGACCGCAACCATTCTCGTGGTCGATGACGAACCGCAGCGGGTCGCAAGGTGGAATCATCTTGGCCGCTATCCCATGGGAGATGAGGCATCCTACGTTAATGTTCACCCGAAAATAGGGGTTGAGAATGAAAACGATCTTGGTGCCACTTCAAAACATTTCGATGATGACATCTACGCTCGATTTCGTCGTGCGCCTCGCGCAACGGACCGGCGCGTATATCGAAGGCTTTCCGCTCCGGTTAGGAATCCCTCAATATGTAGTCGCAGAATTGGCCGCCGGGTTTCCTTTAGAGTCGTATCAGACCAAGAGCGAAGCCGAATTGAACGAAATGCGAGGCTTCTTCGAAGCGTTCATGCTGGAGCACGATATTCCTCGAGCCGCCGGGGGATCGAGTCGACCATGTTTTGACTGGTTGACGACGGCGCCTGAGGGCGAAGACTTCGTCGGAAGTTATGGGCGCGCTTTCGACCTCATCGTGATGGCACGGTCCGACGTTGATGCTGCTGGCCCTCACCGGCGCGCGATCGAATCCGCATTGTTTGAGGGCGGTAGACCCGTTCTCCTGACGCCATTGAACGCGCCAAGAAGCATCGCGACAAACATTATGATCCATTGGAACGGTAGCACGGAACAAGCTCGGGTAAACGCATTTGCCATGCCGTTGCTTCATCTGGCCGAAAGAGTGTCGATCCTGACCGTTGTTGGGGGGCAAGGGGTACCAGGACCGTCTGCCGATCGGATCGTTCGGCAACTGCAATACAATGACATTGCAGCCAATTTGATAAGGGTTGAACTGGAGGGTCGCGACACTGGCGAGGCGGTCCTCGATGCCGCCAGAGCACAAGGCTGCGATCTGTTAATCAAAGGAGCTTTCACCCGCACCAGGCTGCGGCAACTGATGTTCGGAGGGGCGACCAGCTATATCATGGAGCACGCGGATTTACCTGTCCTAATGGCTCATTAAAGCTGCGAGGGTCCCCTTCCGTTAGAGATCCCTCTGACAAGCCTGCGGACGGTCGGACCGACCTTGTCAACGGAATCGGCCTTCTCAGACAGCGCCTCCGTCGGAACATGCACTTTGCGCCAACAGCTGCCGCTTCTCGCAAGTCAGCCTATGGCCCCCAAGGCGAGGAGCGCCTCAGCCGCCGTGATGTCCGCTGTCGCTGCTAGATCGGACGCTGAGCTGCACCTTGCCTGGACCAACGCTTGTCACCCAAGGCGGAAGTTGATTGTCTCTTTGGATCGTTTGCGCGCATTGAAAGTGGGGACCTCCAAGTCGCGCGCCATGTCAGGCGGCACGTCGGTCGTGTCGGCGCGCGAGATCCGGGCACAGCACGAGCTTGCCCTCGAGCCCCCCCGCCTCAAGGCGGCGGTGAGCCTCGGCAACCTCGTCGAAGGAGATCCGCTCGGCGACGCGCGGCCGGATGGCGCCAGTCGCCAAGAGCCCGAACAGCCGCTCCAAGTCCTCCTTGAACCAAGTCGGATGTCGCGCCCGCATCGCATTGACTGAGTAAAAGCGAGCCCGCTTGCCGCTCGGCAACAGTCTCCACAGGTATAGGCGCATGATCTCCATCATGATAGGGAACATGCGACGCTGTGCCTGCACGCTCGCCGAGAAGCCGATGGCGCAGAGCAGGCCGCGAGGTTTGAGCGCTGCGTATGAACGGCGATAGCCATCTTCGCCAATTCCGTCGACGACGACGTCAAATCCGCCCGGCACAACGCGCGTGAAGTCCTCATGTTGGTAGTCGATCGGCGTTGCCCCTAGCTCTCGGACGAGCGCCATGTGCTCGCCGCGCACGGTACCCCACAGCTCGAGGCCGGCCGGCCTTCCAAGCGCGAGCAGCGCCTGGCCGACGGCGCCAGCGGCGCCGTGCACCAGGACGCGCTGGCCTCGCTGCACCCGGGCCGCACGGTGCAGAAGCTGGTACGCGGTCGTCCAGCTCAATATCAGCGTGGCCGCTTCCGCCGCGTCTACGTCTATCGGCACGTGGGCCACGTCGTTCGCGCGAAGCGTACGATAGTCGGCGTTTGACCCGACCACGGTCATGTCGGCCACGCGGTCGCCAATCTGAAGATCATGCACGCCTTCACCGAGCTGATCGATTTTCCCGACGACGTCGTAGCCCATTACGAACGGCGGGTGGAGACGCATCGTTTGCGGGTATAGGTGGCGCCTGATCAACACTTCCGTGTAATTGAGGCTTGACGCGAGTACACGGACCCGCACCTCTCCCCGACCAGCGGTCGGCAGGGGAGCGTCGATCACCTCCAGCCCCTCGGGATCACCGAAGCGGCTGACTTGAACAACTCGATTGCGCGGCTCGATCATGGTGGTCTCCCTGCAATCTCGTAATTCAGCGCAAGGACAGGCCCCGATCCGCAGCTATTGCTGTCGCATCGCTACGTGACAGAGAGTATTTCTGACCTGAAGGTCTGCCTTGATCTGGCTCAAATCAGCCGGTCGGCGTTGTCGGACCATGTGGACGTTCGCGACAGCATTCCCAGATCCGTCTAATGGAGCCGCTCATCGACACGAGCCTCGATAGTCTCTGGCCGAAGCAACAGCTATTGAGTGGGATCGTTGACTGCAGCGACTTCCGCTTACGGCCCATCGCCGGCCTGCGGAGTGTTCTTCGTCGAAGACCGCAGCTGAGCCCCGAGCGGGCGTTTCGAAGATGCAACAGAAGCGGATCAGGCACCCGACTGCAGCCACGCCGAGAAGGCTCGGATGGTCCTCGCACGCGGATGGCTTGGCCTGCTGACCACATGGAAGCTGTAGCCAGGCAAACTCAGCTTGAACGCTTTCACGAGCGTACCGGCGGCGAGGTCGCGTGCGACGAGCACATCACTGAAAATCCCGACTCCCTGCCCGGCGATCACCGCTTCGATGGCGTGCAGCTCCTCCCGGAAACTCAAGTGCTGCATGTCCTTGAATTGGGGCACTTCGCGCCACCTGCGCTGAGCCGCGGCAAGCCAGCTCTGCCATGTGGGCGGCTCACGATCGGCCGGCGACCAGTAAGAGTGGATCAGAACGTGGTTTGCGAGGTCGGCTGGTCTTTTCAGCCGTCCCGTTGAAAGCAGGCGCGGATTACAGACGGGCCAGAAAGTATCGCTGAAGAGATCATCGACGATGCCGTCTGTCGGACGTACCCGGCTGGTCGCGTAACGAATGGCGACATCGCCATCTCCGGCCTGCAGATCGAGCACCGAGTCCGTGCCGATGACGTCCAGCGGCACGTCGGGATGCAGCTTTCGCCACACGGGCAGGCGGGGCACGAGCCAGCGGCTGGCGAAGGCGTTGGTTGTCGTCACCCGAAGAGGCTGTTGGTCGCTTTCCTGCTTGACGGCCGCAATTGCAGCGGCAAACACCTCGAGCCCGCCGCGGATGGCGGGAAACAGTCGCGCTCCGGCATCGGTCAGCGAAAGCGGCCGTGGTCTGCGGCGGAACAGGGCGCGACCGCAATACTGTTCGAGCAACCCGATCTGGTGGCTGATCGCCGTTGGCGTCACGCCGAGCTCTGCCGCGGCCTTCTTGAAGCTCAGATGGCGGGCGGCAGCTTCAAAAGCGCGAAGCTCGATGAGGGGCGGCAGCTTGTGCATGCGGCCAGTCTAGGTGAAATCAATTCATCGTCACCTGAATTCTTCGGATTTGCTCCGCGACTGCGCAGGATTGAGGATATGGCGGGTTGAACCGAGGAGACCGTGTCATGTCGTCCATCGCATCTGTCGCCAGCGCTGCCGCCGATCTCAGCGCCTCCTTCGCAGGACAACTTCTCAAGCCAACCGACGAGGGCTACGAGGAAGCCAGAAAGGTCCACAACGGGCTGGTCGACAAGCGGCCGGCATTGATTGCCAGATGCCGCAGTGTGGCCGACGTCGTCGATGCCGTCGCTCTTGCGACCAAGCTCGGCCTCGAGGTCGCGGTTCGTGGCGGCGGCCATAATGTGGCAGGACGCGCGACCATCGACGGCGGCATCATGATCGACCTGGCGCCAATGAAGGGCATCCACGTCGATGCTGTCGGCAAAACCGTACGTGCACAGGGCGGGGTCACCTGGGGCGAGGTCAATCGCGAGACGCAACTTCACGGTCTTGCGGTCACCGGCGGCGTGGTCTCGACCACGGGGATCGCCGGGCTAACTTTGGGCGGAGGATTGGGCTGGCTGATGGGCAAGTACGGCCTGGCGCTGGACAATCTGCGGACTGTCGAACTCGTCACTGCCGATGGCAAGGTCTTGCGGGCCAGCAAGCAGGAGGAGCCCGATCTGTTCTGGGCTATTCGCGGCGGCGGTGGAAACTTCGGAATCGCCACCAGTCTCGAATACGACCTTCATACGGTAGGGCCAGTCATCACCGGCGGGCCAATCGTCCACCCCATCGAACGCTCCCGTGACGTGCTCGAATTCTTCCGGGCCAGCACGCGGTCGCTGGCGGACGAACACACGCTGTTTGCAACGCTGACCCACGCGCCCGACGGGTCCGGTACAGATGTAGCCGCCCTGGTCACCTGCCATTGCGGCCCGGCCGCCGACGCGGAACAGGCCATGCGGCCTCTGAAGCAGTTCGGCGCTCCGCTCCTGGACGCAGTCGGGCCGATGCCCTACTGCCAGCTCAACAGCATGCTCGACGCCAACTTCCCGAAAGGCGCTCTCAACTATTGGAAATCGAACTTTCTCACGGAGTTGAGTGACGCTGCCATTGCGACCATGATCGAATGTTTCGCGCGCTGCCCGACCCCGATGGGCCAGCTGCTCCTCGAGCACATCCACGGCGCCGCGACCCGTGTTGACGCGGGGGATACGGCATTTCCGCATCGGCAAGAGGGTTACAATTTCCTGGTGCTCGCGCAATGGATGCAGCCGAGCGAGACGAGCCGCTGCATCGCCTGGGCACGCGAAACCTATCAAAGCATGCAGCCCTTCTTCGCCTCTGGCCGGTACGTCAATTACCTCGATGACGACGAGACGGGCGATTCCGTCGCTGCTGCGTATGGGCCCAACTACCGGCGTCTGCAGCGAATCAAGGCGAAATACGATCCGAAGAACTTCTTTCGCATGAACCAGAACATCCGGCCGCTGGCCTGATCACCAAGGTGAAAATTTTGGTCCTCTTGTCCTGATTCAGGATGTGACCGGAGGGCCTTTGGCCGGGCCTGCTGATTCCTGAGGAGGACTCGAAAATGGCCGTCGTATTCCGACCCGCGCGCATCGACGACTTGACGCGGGCCGATGAGATCGTCGTCGCCAGCATCAATGAACTCACCGAACGGCGGGGCTTTGGAAAGATGGCATCCGCTCATCCTCCGAACTTTCAAGCTTTCTCGCTAAGCGACGATACCGAGGGTCTCTGGGTCGCCGATGACGGCGGAGAAATTGTCGGTTTCGCCTGGAGCTGGGTTTGTGGCGAGCTTTGGTTTTTGGCCCAGCTGTTCGTGGCGCCTGACCGCCAGAGCGACGGCATTGGCAATCAGCTTATCAGCAAGACATTCGCTCACGCAGAAATGCGCGGAGCATCGATTCGAGCGCTGATTACCTTCACGTTCAACAACGTGTCTCAGGGCCTCTACATCCGCCACGGACTATTCCCGCGCTTTCCGATCTACATGGTCAGCGTGCCTCGTGACCGCCTGGCATCGCGGTTGGCTGCGCCACGGCTCCGTCTTGAATCTCTCACGGCCCAGACAGCCAGGTTCGATGAGCTGGCGCTCGTCGATGTCAGTGCTCTCGGCGTGTCCAGAGAGAAGCATCATCGATATCTGCTGGGCGACAGCACGACGAGCGGGTTCACCATCCACGCCGGCCGTGAGTGCGTCGGGTATGTCTATATGTCCGAAGGACACATCGGCCCGCTTGCGGTCCGCCGGCCAGATCTCGCGGGCCCCGCGTTTGCTGCCGCGCTGTCCTTCGCGGCACAGAGCAATTCTCCAAACATTTCGGCTTTCGTACCCGGCGCGAGCGAGCCAGCGCTGAAGGCGGCGACGGACCACGGGATGCGTCTGACGTTTCCGATGTTGCTGATGTCGAATCGACAGTTCGGAAATTGGGCCAGCTACCTCCCCCGCAATCCGGGCTTCATGTAGCCCAATCCAGGTGAGCCGAAAGCAGAGGCCCTCTGTCTATTCTGCGTGTCGTTGCGCGATCCTGGCGCCATCGGCGATCCGGTCACTCGGGTGCAGCACGACGAGGTCCCCGGCGGATAGTCCCGAAAGAACCTCGGCCATGCGAGAGTTGCGGTGGCCGATCTGGACAAGGGCCGTTCTGGCGTAGCCGCCCTGGTCGACAAAAACGGCCCACTGGTCGCCTTTTCGGAACAAGGCGCTCACCGGGACGGTCACGGCGTCCGGAGCGCTCCAGGTGGTGACGTGGACGATGACGCGATAGTCGTGTCCCAGCGAGGCCCACGTCTCCGACGGATCCGCGAAGTCGATGGTCACCCGGACTCGCTGCTCCTCGATGCCGAGCGCGGAGACCTTGAGGAAGCCCGCCGGGTCGATCCGGACCACCTTGCCCTTGATCGGCGGCCCGCCCCAGCCGTCGACCCGGACGGGCGCGCCGACCTTGATCTGGACCGCGTCGGTCGAGAGCAGGTCGGCCACGATCTCCAGATCGAGCGGGTTGCCGATATCGACCAGCGGCGTACCGGGCAAGACCGTCGCCTCGCTGTCCTGAATGATCTTCAGCACCCGCCCGCCCGCCGGCGCGAGCACCCGGACACAGCACGTCGCCTCCGCCGTCGGTGCGGCGTTGGCGGGCTCCATCAATCGGGCCGCCAGGCTGGTCCGCACCGCGCGGCGCATGTCGACCTGAGCCTTCGCGCTCGCCAAGGCGGCCTCACTGGTCGCGACCTCGAACTTGGCCTTGTCGAACGCCTGGGCCGAGATGGTTTGGGTTAGCGAGAGCTTTTGCGCTCGCTGGAATTCCGTCCTGGCAAAGTCCAAGGCCGCTTCGATCCGCTGCACCTCGGCTTCCTGCTGCTGGATGGCAGCGTCCGCAGCCAGGACTTCGGCCTGCAGCTGGTCGCGCGAGCGCACGTCGATGAATCCCGGCAACGTCGGCTGCATCAGGGCGACGATGGTCTGGTTGGCCACGACGTCATCGCCGACGTGAAGCGACGGTCCCTGCTCGCCGAGCGGATGCGAAATCCTCAGGACCTTGCCTGCGATGGGCGCCGAGACGGTGTAGATGTGGCGCACGTGGGTCTTGCCGTCATCGTCGGCCGTGACTTCGATCGGCCTCTTCGCGACGGTCGCGATATCCACCAAAACCGGCTGCGGCCAGGCGAACCAGGCCAGCCCTCCCACGATCGCGGCCAGGGCCGCAGCGCCGACGATACGTCTGGTCCAGTTGGCTGGCATGACTAATCTCGCGTCTTGAGGACCGCGACGAGGTCCAGTTTGTCGATGCGTTGGCGAATGACCGCCGCAGAGGCGATGGCAGCCAGCACCACCACGGACGTCGCAATGACGTAGGTTGAATGCTCGACCACGAGGCGGACGCGCATCAGTTCGCCGGCGAGGTTGGTCTTCATCACCCAGGCAAGCCCGTAGCCCATCACCCAGCCGGGCGGCTGGGCGATCAGCGTCAGGATGGCGAGCTCGAGCAGCAGGATCCGCAGGACTTCGCCACGGGTGAAGCCAAGCACGCGCAGGCTCGCCAATTCGCGGGCCCGTTCGGAGAGCGATATCCGGGCGTTGTTGTAGACGACGCCGAACGCGATCACCGCGGCAAGCCCGGTGTAGATGCTCGCCATCGTGGTGACGAGCAGCGCGACGGTCTTACGGAAGTTCGCTCGAGAGACGCGCTGCAGCGCCACGCCGGCAACCGTCGGCATCGACTTCACCGCCGCGTAGAACTCCTCCTTCCGGTTATCGTCGAGACTGAGGTTCACGCCGTTCACAACGGGTGCCTCGCGCATCAGCTCGCGGAGCGCTTCGATGTCCATCATTCCCCTGATGCCGAAATAGTCCTCGACGGTCGCCACGATCGGCATCGTGACCGTTCGCCGGGCGCCCTCCAGCAGATCGAGCTCGACCGTGTCGCCGGCACCGACGCCGAGGATGTGGCCGAGCATGCTGGAGATCGCGAGGCCGCTTTCCGGAAGCGCTATCGGGCGAAGATCGACGTCGATGATGCGCCTCAGATCGGCATCGGCGGGCCGGCCGCTGATCGTGATCCGCCGTTCGACGTTGCCATGTCGGATCCGGACAGGCACGTCGCGGCCCGGTTCAACCGCAAGAACGCCCGGAAGGCGGTTGACCTGCTCCACGACGTTCTCGATCCGCCTCTCGGCGAAGCCGATGGTCGCGTCCTGCCGGTCAGCGAGGAAGTAGGTCACCTCGATCAGTTGCGCCATCGTGTCCCGGGTGAACAAGGAGACGACCAGGATCGCGGTGGCCAGCGCCATCCCAAGCGCCGTGAACGCAGCCCGGACCGGGTGCCGCGCGATGTTGCGGATCATCATCAATGTCGGCTGCGACACGATCTGGTCGAGCTGCACGCTCGCCGGCAGCAGCCGCCGATAGATCGGCGGGGCCGGAGGTTGCATGGCGACGGCCGGCGGCAGCTTCACCACCTCGCGTAGCGCCCGCAGCGCGCCGATTGCGGCGGCGGCCGCGCTGAGCGCGCCTGCGGTGACGTACAGGTCCGGCGCCTTCGCAAACACCAGGAATGGGAAGTGGAAGAAGTCGCCGAACAGGGCGGTTACGCGCAATCCGAGCCACGTGCCGGCCACGCCGCCCAGGATAATTCCGAGCACGACGATCAGCGCCACGAACTTGAAATAGTGACCGACGATGCTGCTGTCGGCGTAACCCAGTGCCTTCAGCAGACCGATCTGCTCCCGCTCGAGCGCGACGAGCCGGGTCAGGGTGAGGTTGACCAGGAACGCGGCCACCAGCAGGAAGATCGGCGGGAGCGTGCGGCTCATATTGTTGAGCATCTCGAGCTCATGATCGAGCCAGGCGTGCGAGGTCTGGTCCTTCCGGCCGTGGGCCGCCTGCCCGCCATACGGGTCGAGCAAGATGTCGAGCCGCGCGATCACCTCGCGCTCGGAAGCGCCGGGCTGCAGCTTGACCGAGACCGCCGAGAAGGCGCCGTCGAGATCATAGACGCCTGCGAGCGCCTTTTCCGACATCCAGACGATCGCGTAGCGGCGGTCATCCGGCATCAGGTCGCCCGGCCCGACGGTGTAGACGAACTCGGGTGACAGTGCGGTGCCGACGATGACGAGCTCTCGCTTCCTGCCGTTCAGGATGGCCGAGAACCGCGCCCCCTCGGCGAAGCTGTGAGCCCGGGCGAACGGCTCGTTGACGACCACCTCCTCTGCCCGTCCACGTTCGGGAAGCCGGCCGGAGCGCATGTAGAGCCGATTGAGATGCGGCTCGCCGTCGTCGGGCAGCGAAACAAATTGCCCGCTGGCGGGCTCGGAGAAGCCGGGCACATCGAGCAAGGCCAGTTTGGCGATGCGGGTGTCGACGGCGGCGACGCCGGGTATCTCGCCTATTCGGTCGGCCAGCGCCTTGGGTGCCCGCTTTGCCTGAGCGAACACGTCGCCGAAGCCGTAGCGTTCGTAGTACGCAATTCGCGTCTCTTCCAGGGAGCGATGCGATCCGACGGCGAGCACCAGCGTCGCGACGCCCCCTCCGATGACCAGCGCGACGGCGAGCACCTGCGCCCAGAGCCTGCTGACGTCGCGGAAAAGCTTGATGTCCAGCGCCGTCATGCCATCACCAGGTGAGCTCGGCGGCCTGCCGCCGGGACTCATTCTTCTGGATCCGGGAGATCCGACCGTCGGCGAAGAACAGGACGCGGTCCGCCACCTCCTGGATGCTCGCATTGTGGGTGATGATCACTGTCGTCGTGCCGAGCTGCCGGTTGACCCCGAGCAACGCCTCGATGACGCGAATGCCGGTCTTCGAGTCCAGCGCTCCCGTCGGCTCGTCGCACAGCAGCACCGCCGGCCGCTTGGCGATGGCGCGAGCAATGGCCACGCGCTGCTGCTCACCGCCGGACAGCTGGGCAGGAAAGTGATGCATCCGCTCTTCGAGGCCTACGAGCGCGAGGGCATCGGCCGGCCGCATCGGGTCCTTCGCGACCTCGGTGACCAACGCCACGTTTTCGTAGGCGGTGAGGCTGGGCACCAGATTGTAGAACTGGAAGACGAAACCGACGTGGTCGCGGCGATATTTCGTGAGCTCGCGGTCTTCGAGATCGGTCAAGTCCAGGTCGCGGAAGAGCAGCCTGCCGCTGGTTGGCCGGTCGAGGCCGCCCATGATGTTGAGCAAGGTCGTCTTGCCGCTGCCGGAGGGGCCGAGCAGCACGACCACTTCCTTCGCGGCGATTTCTAGGTCGACCTCGTTGAGGGCATGCACCATCACCTCGCCGGAGACGTAAGTCTTCGTCAGGGCTTTCGCGGTGAAGACAGGCTCTCTCATTGCCTTCCTTTCAGGCCGCAAGGCTTCCGCCTCCCTCCCGACGCGAACGTCAGCCGTGTCGATAGCCCCGGGAAGAACCCAGACTGAACAGCCGCCTGACATGGGGAATGAATGCCGGGACCGCCGCGGCGTACGTCGTGTAAGCCTCGCCGAACTCCACGTTGGCGTCCCGCTCCTCGCCTCGCGCGAGCTTCACATACATGATGGTCAGCACCGGAAACATCGCCAGGGTGAGGATCGTCGGCCATTGCAACAGGAAGCCGAACATCACCAGGACGAAGCCGACGTATTGCGGGTGCCGGACATAGCTGTAGGGGCCGGTGGTTGCCAGGCTGCGGGTCTGCTGCGCATCGTACAGCACCCTCCACGCCGCGGAGATCAGGACGAAGCCTGCGCCGATGAAGATGAAACTCAGGATGTGGAACGGTCCGGCGTGGGGATTGGCCTTCCAGCCGAACATCATCTCGAGCAGGTGGCCGGCGTCATGGGAGAGCCAGTCGACGTTCGGATAGTGCGACTGCAGCCAGCCCGAAAGGAAGTAGATGGTGAGCGGGAAGCCGTACATCTCCACAAACAGCGCTACCAAAAATGCGCTGAAGGCGCCGAAGGAGCGCCAGTCGCGGGATGTCTGCGGCTTGAAAAAGCTGTAGGCGAACAGGATGAACACCACCGAATTGACCAGGACGAGGCTCCAGAGGCCGTAGGCGGGCGCGGTGTCATGCATCACACGCTCCCTGGATCGTTGGGTCGACCGCCGCCATGATGGTGGCCGTGTCCTCCATGCATGAAGACGTGCATCAGCGGACAGGCGAGGAGCGGCAGCCAGATGAGCAGCCCGAGCACGTGGGCCCTGTGCTCGGTGAACAGGAGCACGCCGGCGATCAGCAGGAACCCGGTCAGAACCAGGCCGGCCTTGGCTTTGGCGGACATGCCCGCCTGAGGCCGTTCTTGATATCCGGAATGGTCCTGGACCGACATCGGCACGTTCCTATGGCTCGTGGGAACATAGAGCCGGAGGCGCCGTGATGATTGATCCACGTCAACGACGGGCACGCCGCCCGTTGCCTGCCCGTCCATACCTGATTGCCAGGGTACCCCGGCTTGACGCCGGAAGCGGGCCAATTGCGACCTCTGTGTCCGGCACCGGACAGACGAAATCGAACGGAAGGGTAAAAAATAGGCATGGGAAGGATGTGAGAGGGCTTACCCATGATCAAGAGGCGGAGGCGTATCAAACACACATCGACGTTCGAGGAACGGCTGGCAGAAGAAGCCAGACGATTCAAGGAAGCGGCCGAGAAGGAACTGCCTGGCAGCACGGCCCGCGAGTTGCTCTTGCGGCGGGCGCGCCAAGCCGAAACAGTCTCGCACCTGAGCGAATGGCTCCGCTCGCCGGGCCTGGCCGCACCGAAGTGAACGAGCATTGCGCGTGAATCTTACGCCGGAGGGCACCATCCAGCGGCGCATTGATCCGATCTGCTGAGACGATGACGCGGCCAAAGAACGCGCCGAGTAGTTGGCGGACCGCCACGACGTGGAAGCCGAGGCTCAGTCGAAATTGGCCCTTAGCAGACACGGTATCGGGTCGAGCCGAGATGTCCATTTCGTACCCATCGCCTACCGCCGCGCCGCGAGCACATTCAAAGGAGCCGCTTGCAACGCTGCGCGCCTCTCGACGAGGGCATGATTGAACAGTTCGAGCACCAAGCCAAAGGCGGCCAGTTCCTCCTCCTCGATGGCGCCATCATCGTAGCAGTCGAGCGTTTCCTCAATGATCGCGTCGACCTCCTGCTGCATGGCCAGCAGTTCGTGGTCGAATTCCGCGGTGCGCACCTTGGAAACCAGGGCCAAAATCCTGTTGCGATGACTGGTATTCTCGTCCCTTTCGTCCCGATTTAGATATTGACGCAGCCAGGCGCCGGCCGAACCAATGCCGGAGAGAAGCAGGAGCGCAAACCAGAAGTAGTCGCCATACCTGTCAAGGAAGGTGCGCTCGGTCCCGTCGATGACGGCCGCCGCTCCCCGATGTACCGGCAGTTCGGCTTCTTTCTCGGTGTCCGGCTTCGTGATTTGCGCAGCGCCAGGCACTTGCCTGGCAATCGCCTGCCGCAGGGCGAATTGTTGGCGGTAAAATGCCGCCACTGTCGTTTCGGACAAAGCGTTCCGTGCCAGGATCAAATGACTGACGCTGATAGTCTCCACCTTGTCATCCGGCCAGGCTGGACTCGCATTGAAAATGCTTGGTGGAATTTCCTCCGATTCGTAACGCGGATGCTTCAAGGCGATGGCTTCCGATGCGTCGATCGCGAGGAATTTCGGCTCGCCACGGGCCCGAGCCGTCGCGGCGACCGCATCGGCGGTTATCTTGCTGTCGAGCGGACCGACCGCCATGAATGCATCGAGGGTCCGGTCGCGCGCCAGTTCCTCGATTTGGCCCGTGCCGAACTGCGTAACCGTGACCTTGTCCGCCTCCACGCCAGAGGCGCTCAGGATGAGCCTTAGCAACGCGGCGTTCGCCGGAGTCCCGCCGATCACTCCCACCCTGCGCCCTGCGAGATCGGCGACTTCCTTGATTTTCGGCCCGGACTTTTTCTTCGAGCCCTTGCCCGCAAGTCCCGAGGGAGACCACAGCACGACGAAGTTTTTGCGCAAGATGACGACCGTTTGCGCGTCGGCCGGCATCTCCAGATCGCCACGACCGACTGCAAGGTCGGCCTTGCCGGCACCGAGCAGAGCGAGAGCTTCGGCCGCCCCGGCAGCCGTGATCGGGGACAGCCTCCCAGTCCTGCTTTCGTTGGCAAAGGCCTCGGTCATCGCCTCGATCACTTTGTGATCGTTGCTTCCCGGTGGTCCGACGGCAATCCGCAGAGTTATCGGCCGCAGCGCGTAATACAGCGTGCCCGCAGCGGCTCCGAAAACGAGAAATCCGATGGCCAAGACCAGCAGTAGGGTCTTCGTCCTTCTCCGTCCCCGGCGGGCTGCGTCAATGCGTTTCATTTGGGCATCAGACGAGGACATTTGCCGCTGCCGGTCGGAGACCAAAATTGCTGCCCGCTTTTCAGAAATACCACGTTTTTCTGGAGGATGATAACGTTCGAGCCGCGGGACTTGTTTCTTGGGGCCAGCGAGCTTTCGACTCTTGCGCCATCGTCTCTGGATTCCGCACTTCACGCTTTGCGATTCTACCAGCTCGCACGTCCGCTTTGCGCCGAAAGCCCGCGAGCAACAACATCTAAAGCGTCAGCAAGCCGGGCGGCGGTTTGCGCATCTGCGAAGCCTGCTCGTAGGCGTAGGCCAGACGCAGAAGCTTGTGCTCGCTCCAGGCTCTCCCTGCGAAGGTGACGCCGAGCGGATAGTCGGGCGTGTCCTTGCCGTCGGTCGTTCCCGAGATGAAGCCTCCGGGCACCATGACGCTGGGATAGCCTGCCTTGGCGGCAATCGCGCCGCCCATGGCGCCTGCGAACAGCACCGCGTCGAGCTTGTGCTGGTTCATGTAGGCGTCCATGCCGCGCGTCCTGGCGGAGAGCAGGTCCATGGCGCGCGCCGACTTGTACTCGCGCTCGCTCAGATCGCCCCTGGTCAGGTCAGCCGCGAGAAAGTGGTCCTGGCCGAAGCGCAGCGCCTTCCCCGCGTTCGCGTTGTTGAAGGCAATGATGTCGGCAATGGTCTTGACGTCAGTGTTGGTCGCCCAATCCTTCAGATAGAGGTTGAGATCGCGCTTCAGCTCGTAAAGGAAGACGACCGGCGGCCTCGCGACCGTGCCTTTGTGGCTGCTCAGGGGATTGCGGTTGAGCACGGCCATGGTTGTGCCGGGCCCCCCGATCCAACCGGCCGTCGGCATGTTGGCGCGCACGATGACGGCGCCGAGATCCTCCAGCACCTTGATCGTCTCAGCCATCAGCTTGGCCGATTTCGGCGGCAGCTTGCCGTAATAGCAATCGTTCAGCGGGTCAGCGGGGTCGCTCGGCACGCCGATGCGCGCGCCCTTCATCGCGTCGGTGGCGAGGCCGGCGGTGTAGTCGGCCGGGCGCCGCTGCTCTTGCGTCGCTGGGTCGAGCGGGTCCTTGGCAGCCAGCACATTCAGCAGCATCGCGGCATCGCGCACCGTGCGCGTCATCGGACCCGCGGTGTCCTGGCTGTGCGCAACAGGCAGGATCCCGGCACGGCTGATCAGCCCGACGGTCGGTTTCACGGTGACGAGGCCGTTCAGGCCGGCGGGGTGCAGCAGCGAGCCTGAGGTCTCGGTGCCAATTGAGGCAGCGCAGAGGCCGGCTGCCACGGCGACTGCCGAACCCGAGCTCGATCCCCCTGGAGACACCACCGGAATCTCGCGATCGTCCATCAGCGCCGGCGCATAGGGGTTCTTCACTTGGCCGCCCAGCGATGAATAGCCCGCGGGCATGTCAATCGCGAGCATGTTGGCGAACTCCATCAGGTTCGCCTTGCCCAGGATCACCGCGCCGGCGCCCCGCAGCAGCTTGACAATGGTGGCGTCATCCCTGGCGCGCGCGCCCTCCAGCGCCAGCGAGCCGGCTGTCGTCGGCTGCCTGTCGCCGGTCGCGATGTTGTCCTTCACCAGGATCGGGACGCCAGCCAGCGGCCGCTTGGCCGATGGCAGGATGCCATCTAACTTGCCGGCGATCGTGAGCGCGTCTGGATTGAACGCGCGTACGGAGTTGAGCATCGGGCCATCGCGGTCGTAGGCCTCGATCCGCGCGAGATAGAATTTGGTCAGCGCCGTGGCCGTGACCCGCCCATTGGCCAAAGCATCGATGATGTCGCTCATCGGTGCATTCTCGAGCTTCAGCATGGTGGGCGCCTCGGCGCCGATGACAGCTGCGGAGAGGTGCGCGTCGCGGCGGGTTGGCTTCTTCATGGCGTGCCTCTTGAGCGGCTTCCTGCAAATATGCTACAGACGGTAGCATTAAGCTTGATCGCGCGACAAGCTGATTGCCAGTCCAATGGCGCGGGCTTCCAGTTGTTCTCAAGGGCTTCGGTGGAGCGGTTCATGGAATGCACGGTCCGGCCCGCGCTTGAAGGCGACGCCGATGAAATCAGCGCGGTCATTTTGCGTACACTGCGCGAAACGAACGCGAAGGACTATACCGTCGAGATCATCGAAAGGGTCGAGCGTAGCTTCAATCCAGGCGCCGTAAGACAGTTGATCGACAAACGCACTGTTTTTGTCGCCACCGTCGGCGACCGCGTCGTTGGAACAGCGAGCCTTGACGGCAGCATCGTCCGTACGGTCTTCGTCGCCCCTGACGTTCAGGCCCGCGGTATCGGCAAGCTGCTGATGGAAGAGATCGAGCGCACGGCGCGCGAACGCAACATCCCTTCCTTGACTGTCCCTTCGTCGGTCACCGCTGAGACATTCTACGCACGGCTCGGGTTCAATGCGGTGCGCGACGACTACTATGGCGACGAACGCACTATCATCATGGAACGCCTGCTCGATGGCCGTTCTAGGTCCGAGGCATAGAGATTGCGGCGCAAGATTCCGCACTTCACGCATTCGCGCGCCTATCTCTATGCGACAGCGAATGCGATGCGGCGCGATCTGTCCGCGACCGGCGAGTTCAGCGCGGTGCGGTTGGCGGCGACCTGGACCATCCATCAATCGGCCAAGGTGGTCGACGCCGCCTATCACATGGCCGGCGCGACCGCGGTGTTCCGTAGCAATCCGTTCGAGCGGCGCTTTCGCGACATGCACGCGATCGCGCAGCAGATCCAGGCGCGCGATACGCATTACGAGGATGTCGGGAAGGCGATTTTGTCGGACAAGTGACGCAGAAATGGTTTGAGGTCAATCTATTGGGATGCGGATTCCCTCGTGGCCCCATCCTTCGAGACGCCCGCTATGGGCGGGCTCCTCAGGATGAGGGCGTGTTTCGCGGCAAGATGTTAGACCCTCATGGTGAGGAGCCCGCCCTAAGCGGGCGTCTCGAACCATGCTGGCCGCGAAGGGCGCGGCTTTTGCGAGGTTACTCGGGCCGCGCAATCACGCCACCAGCGCTGCAGCCTCGCCGCCGTCGATGCCGCGCTGCGCCGCCAAGAGGCTGATGATCTCGGCATTGGGCCGGGCCTTGCTGAACAGAAAGCCCTGGCCTTCGTCGCAGCCTTCGGCCCGCAGGCAGCTCAGCTCGGCCTCGGTCTCGACGCCCTCGGCGGTGATGGTGACCCCCAAGCCTTTGCCGAGGCTGACGATGGAGCGGATGATCGCCTGCGCCTCGCGGTTGGCGCCGAGATCGCGCACGAAGGCCTGGTCGATCTTGATCTTGTCGAAGGGGAAGCTGCGCAGATAGCTGAGGCTGGAATAGCCGGTGCCGAAATCGTCCATCGAGATGCGCACCCCGAGCGCGCGCAGCGCATGCAGCGTCGCCAGCACCTGCGCGCTCTTCTCCAACAGCAGCGTCTCGGTGATCTCGAGCTCGAGCCGACGCGGCGTCAGGCCGGAATGCTTCAAGGCATCCGTCACCACCGAAAGCAGATTGCCGCTGCGGAACTGCAGCGGCGAGAGGTTGACGGCAACGCGGACGTCATCTGGCCAAGTCGCAGCATCGAGGCAGGCGCGGCGCAGCATCAGGCCGCCGAGCGGGTTGATCAGGCCGGTCTCCTCGGCGACCGGAATGAACTCGGCCGGCGAGACCATGCCGCGCTCCGCATGCGGCCAGCGCACCAGCGCCTCGAACCCGGTGATGCGCCCGCTGGAGAGATCGACCAGAGGCTGATAGTACGGCCGCAGCACGTCGTTCTGGATCGCGTCGCGCAGCTCGACCTCGATCTTGCGACGGCTCTGCGCCTTGGCGTCGAGCGCGGCCTCGAAGAAGGCGAAGCTGCCGCGGGCATCCAGCTTGGCGCGCGACAGCGCCATGTCGGCGCTCTTGAGCAGCTTTTCGGAATCATCGCCATCGCCGGGCGCCATCGCAATGCCGATCGAGGCATTGATCACCACGGAATGGCCTTCGAGCAGATAGGGATCGGCGATGGCCTCCAGCAGGCGCTTGGCCAGCAGCACCGCGTCCTCGGGGCGCGCCAGCCCGCTCTGCACGATCGCGAACTCGTCCGAATTGAGCCGCGCCAGCGCGTCGTCCTCGCGCAAGCTCGAGCGCAGCCGCTTGGCGACGCCGCGCAGCAGCTTGTCGCCGATCGCGTGGCCCAGCGTGTCGTTGACCGCCTTGAAATTGTCCAGTCCCAGCATCAGCAGCGCGACCTTGTCGGTGCTGCGGCGGGTATGCGCGAGCATTTCGTCGACCTGCTGACGCAGCAGGTTGCGGTTCGGTAGCCCGGTCAGCCCGTCGTGCTGCGCCATGAACGCGAGCCGCGCCTCGGCGCGCTTGCGCTCGGTGATGTCCATCAGCGCGAGCAGCACTGCCGGCTGCTCCGCATAGGTCAGCTCGCGCGAATAGATCGCCAGATCGATCAGGGCGCCGTCGGCCTTGACGTGCTTCCAGGTGCGGCCTGCCTGCTCTTCGCCGGAGCGATCGGTGGTCCAGGGTGGCTCGCTGTCGAAGGCCTGCAAGGAGCGAATGTTCAGCTTCGCGAACTCGGCGCGGCTGTAGCCGTAATGCGCGATCGCGGCATCGTTGACGCCGAGAATGCGCTCATCGTCCAGCGCGCAGACAATCATGGGAACGGGATTGCCGTCGAACAGCAGGCGGAAGGACGCCTCGCGCTGCTTCAGTTCGGTGATGTCGACGCGCAGGCCGACCACGCCGCCGTCGTCGGTCAGCCGCTCGTCGATCAGGATGACGCGGCCGTCCGCCAGTTTCTGCTCGTGACGCGCGCCGGGCTGATAGAGCTTTTGCAGCCGTTCGGCGATCCACTCGTCCTCGTGGCCGGCAGCCTCGGGATAGTCGCCGCGCGCAACGCCGATGCGCAGCGTGTCTTCGAGCCGCGCGCCTTCCTCGAACAGATCTGCGGTCTTGCTGTAGATCTCCGCGTATTTCTTGTTCCAGAGCACATAGCGGCCGTCGGAATCGAGAAACACGATTCCCTGCGGCAGGATATCGATGGCCTGGCGCAGACGCTCATGGGCCTTGTGCGCCTCCGCAATCGCGGCATCCGCCTCGGCGCGGCTCTGCACGAGCGCATTGATTTCGGCCGTCGCGCGAGGCGCGGGAGCGAACCTTGGCTTGCGCCGCTCTTGGCCGGCCCGAGCGAGCACGCTGCGCTTTCGCTTTTTTGGCTTTTGAAACCCCAAACTCAACTTGATACGTCCCAGTGGCGCCCGCCGGTCGCAAGTCTTGAAGCAAGTGTCTGAAAAAAGGGTAATTTCGATCGCTCGACGATCGGACGCACGGTCCTGTGGCCCACATCAAGCGGCCCTTATTGCTCGTTTGCGAGGCGCGGCAGCGCCAGCCGGCGCGCTAAACCTATCCGGTCGTCGCAATCAGCGCCCGGCTTGGCGCAAAATTGCGCGCTCGCTTGAATCCTTTCCGGATTGGCGCGCCAATGCATGCAGACGGGAGAGAATGCGCGTCCCACGCACGAAATTTGGTCAATGCAGGACAGGGTTATCGCAGCGTTAAAAAAAGGCCGGCGCGCGTGAAGACTTGCGACTTTTGAACGATATCCCGGCAGAAAGCCTGTTTCTTAACCCCGACGCGACGTTGGGCTATAAGAACGTCAGCATGAGTCGCCGCCGCATCATCCCTCTGCTGCTTGTTACGGCGCTCCTGACCGCCGGCGCCGCGCTGGCGCAGGACAAGGGCAGCGTCAATCCAAAAGCGCTGCCGCCGCTCGCCAATCCGAACGACCCCAAGCTCGGCGCCAAGGAACTGTTCGCGCGCAAGCTGTTGCCGTCGAAGGGCCCTGCGCATGTCATCGGCTCCTACGTCAAGGGCTGCATCGGCGGCGCCGAGCAAATGCCGCTGAACGGCGACAATTGGCAGGTGATGCGGCTGTCGCGCAATCGCAATTACGGTCATCCCGAGATGATCGCGCTGATCAAGCGGCTCGCCGCCAAAGCGCGCAAGGACGCCGGCTGGCCGGGCATCCTGGTCGGCGACATCGCCCAGCCCCGCGGCGGGCCTGCGCTGTCCGGCCACGCCAGCCATCAGATCGGCCTCGATGCCGACATCTGGCTGACGCCGATGCCGGACCATCGCCTCTCCCGCGAGGAGCGCGAGGAGATGTCGGCGGTAATGATGGTGCGCCAGGACCGGCTCGACATCGATCCGAAGGTGTTCACGCCAGGACACGTGCTGGTGCTGCGCGACGCTGCGCAGGAGCCGGCGGTGCAACGCATCTTCGTCAATGCCGCGATCAAGAAGGCGCTATGCCGCGAGGCCAGGGGCGACCGCTCCTGGCTGTCGAAGATCCGGCCGTGGTGGGGCCACGACTACCACTTCCACATCCGCATGCGCTGCCCGCCAGGTGCCGGCGAGTGCGAGAGCCAGCCGTCGCAGTCCGAAGACGAAGGCTGCAAGGAGTCCGATCTCGCCTATTGGTTCAGCGATAGCGTGCTGCACCCCAAGCCCCCGCCGGAGCCCCCAAAGCCGAAACCGCCGATGACGCTGGCGCAGATGCCGGCCGCCTGCAAGGCGGTGCTGCACGCGGCGGATGCGAAGCCGTAGCCGCTGCCGCCAAACTCCTTCCTGTGGCTCTATGGATCCCGGATCTGCGCGCGCTTGAGGCGCGCTTGTCCGGGATGACGAACTGGGTGGGGTACACCATGCGAAAGGTCGCCTTTGACCTGTTCCGCCAGCCTGTTATGGTCACCGCCGGCGATCGCCTGACGGACCGTAAGTCCATCGGGCTTGCCGGAACAGCGCTTCCGCCGGTCGCAGCCTAACTCAACCAACGCCGTCTTGCGCGCCGATCATGCGTGCGTCCGGGCGCGCGCATGGAGCGCTTCTGATGTCCCGCCTTTCCATAGTGTTCTCTGCCCTTGTCGTTCTGCTCGTAGCCGTCTCGCCTGCCGCCGCCGAGGACAAGACCATCACCGTGTTCGCCGCCGCCTCGATGAAGAACGCGCTCGACGAGATCGACGCGGCTTACACCGCCAGGACCGGCGTCAAGTTCAGTGTCAGCTATGCCGCAAGCTCGGTGCTGGCCAAGCAGATCGAGCAAGGCGCGCCGGCCGACGTGTTCGTCTCCGCCGACACCGACTGGATGGACTACGCCATCAGCAAAAAGACCATCAACGAGCCGAGCCGCGTCAATTTGCTCGGCAACAGCATCGTGCTGATCGCGCCAAAGGATTCAGCGATCGACAACGTCACCATCGCGCAGGGCTTTGACCTCGCAAAGCTCGCCGGTGACGGCAGGATCGCGACCGGCGACGTGAAATCCGTGCCCGTCGGCAAATACGCCAAGGCGGCGCTGGAGAAGCTGGGCGCATGGCAGGCCGCGGAGCCGAAATTCGCGATGGCCGAGAGCGTGCGCGCCGCGCTTACGCTGGTCGCCCGCGGCGAGGCCCCGCTCGGCATCGTCTATTCCACCGACGTCAAGGTCGAGCCCGGCGTCAAGATCATCGGCACCTTCCCGGCGGAGTCGCATCCCGCGATCATCTATCCGGTCGCAGCGACGGTGACCGCCAAGGGCGAGACCGGCGACTATCTCGCCTTCCTGCGCTCGTCCGCCGCCAAGACGATTCTGGAAAAGTACGGCTTCAAGTTCCTGATCAGCCCCACCACTTGAGAATTTCCGACTTGAGGTTCTGTAACTCGATGCTTGCGGCGTGATGTCCGAGATTTCTCCGGCCGAATGGACGGCGATCCTGCTCTCGCTCAGGGTCGCCGTCATCGCAACGCTTGTGGCGACGCCGTTCGGCATTGCGCTGGCGTGGCTGCTGGCCCGGCGCGATTTCTGGGGCAAGTCGGTTCTCGATGCGCTGGTGCATCTGCCGCTGGTGCTGCCGCCGGTCGTCACCGGCTACCTGCTGCTGCTCACCTTCGGCCGGCGCGGTCTCGTCGGTGGTTTTCTGGCCGACACTCTCGGCATCGTCTTCTCCTTCCGCTGGACTGGTGCTGCACTCGCCTGCGGCGTGATGTCGTTTCCGCTTTTGGTGCGCCCGATGCGGCTGTCGATCGAGGCGATCGATCGCCGGCTCGAGCAGGCGGCGGAGACGCTGGGCGCCGCTCCTTTCAAAGTGTTCTTCACGGTGACGCTGCCGCTGGCGCTGCCCGGCGTGCTCGCCGGCATGGTGCTCGGTTTTGCCAAGGCGATCGGCGAGTTCGGCGCCACCATCACCTTCGTCTCGAACATTCCCGGCGAAACCCAGACGATTTCCTCGGCGATCTACTCGCTGATCCAGACGCCGGACGGCGACGCGGCGGCGGGCCGGCTCGTGATCGTCTCGATCGTGCTCGCGCTCGGCGCGCTGATTGCGGCAGAGTGGTTCGCACGCCGCGCCACCGCGCGCCTGCACGGGAACTGATCATGCTGCGCGTCGATGTCGAAAAACAGCTTGGCGAATTCTCCCTCGCCGCGTCCTTCACCAGCGAGGGCCGCGTGACCGGGCTGTTCGGCGCGTCCGGCGCCGGGAAGAGCTCGCTGGTCAACATGATCGCAGGCCTGTTGCGCCCCGACCGCGGCACCATCGTCATTGACGGCGACGTCCTCGACGACAGCGCCGCCGGCCTTCACGTCCCGACCTGGCGCCGGCGCATCGGCTATGTGTTCCAGGATGCGCGGCTGTTTCCGCATCTCAACGTCGCGCAGAATCTCGACTATGGGCGGCGGATGAACCGGCTCGCCGACGACGCCGCGCAACGCAGGCGCATCGTCGACCTGCTCGATATCGGCGCCCTGCAGGATCGCCGTCCCGGAAAACTCTCCGGCGGCGAGCGCCAGCGTGTCGCGCTCGGACGCGCGCTGCTGTCGCGGCCGCGCCTGCTGCTGCTCGACGAGCCGCTCGGCGCGCTCGACGAAGGCCGCAAGCTGGAGATCCTGCCCTATCTGGTGCGGCTGCGCGACGAGGCCAATGTGCCGATGGTCTATGTCAGCCACGACGTCGCCGAGTTGCGCCAGCTTGCGACCCAGATCGTGATGCTGAAGCAGGGGCGGGTCGTGTCGTTCGGCGGGGTGAAGGTGTTGACGTGAGGATGATGGCGGCTTGCCGGAACACGCTTCCGCTCCACCATCGCTGTCATGCCCCGCCTTGTGCGCGCTTGCGCACTGGGGCGGGGCATCCAGTACGCCGCGTCCCCTCGATTCAATCACGACCGCCTCTGGAATACTGGATTGCCCGCCTTCGCGGGCAATGACAGCGGAGGCTAACGCGCCTTCCGCCGCTTCGGCTTCACCGCCGCGAACACGCTCGTCAAATCTTCCGCTGCCGGCGCCGCATCATCGTCCAGATGCAGGCGGCTTTCGACGTGGATGAAATGCTCGCGTGAGACGGCGATGGCGCGGGCGAGGTCGCGGGCGCGGAGCGCCTCGACGATGGCGCCGTGCTCGTCGACGGCACAGATCGAATCGGTTGCCGGCTCGTAGACCGAGACCATCACCGAGGACCGGCTGAGCAGATCGGCGAGGAAGCGCGAGAGCTCGGCGTTGCCGAGCGCCTCGACCAGATAGACATGGAATGCGCCGGACAGCCGCACGGAAGCTGCGCGGTCGCCGCGCGTGGCGGCGGCGCGCTCCTCGGCAAGATGGGCGTTGAGCCGATCGATCAAGGCATCGTCGACATGGCGGACGAGCTGGGTCAGCACGCCGGCCTCGAGCACGCGATGGGCCTCGTAGACGCTGCGGACGTCGTCGAGCGTCGGGCGCGGCACGCGGGCGCCGCGGTTGGGAATCATCTCCAGCCGCCGCTCCGCCCCCAACCGATGCAGCACCTTGCGGATGCGCTCGCGCGAGACGCCGAAAATCTCGGCGAGCGGCGGCTCGGCGAGCTTGGTCCCCGCCTTCAGCGTGCCCTCCAGCAGCGCGTGCAGGATGGCCTGATAGACCGCCTCGTCCTCCGCCGGATTGGCCTTACCGCTTCCTTGGCCGTTTCGTCTGCGCTGCGTCGCCATGGGCGTTAGCTAGGCCCAAAGGATGCGCAGCGTCACCTCCAAAAAATGTGCACATTTGCCGCGCGAGTGCGCAGACACAAATCTCGTACCGCCTCCATCCTATTGATACAACGATATAAAACAAAAATGTGCACATTTGGCATGACGCTTGCTGCGTGTTCGTTTCAAACTTTACGCACAACAAACGGGACATGCCCATGCACACCCCTTCCCGACGCAGCGTTTTGACATCCGGCGCGGCCTTTGCCGCGATCATCGCCGCCCCAGGGCGCCTGCGCGCCGCGCCCAGGGAGATCGTCATCGGCGGTCCCGCGGGCGCCGCGAAATATTTCAATGCCGATCTGTTTCCGGTGCTGGAGAAGAAGCTCGACTGCAAGGTGCTCTACGAGGGTACCAACTCGCTGACCAATCTGCAGAAGATGCAAGCCGACAAGGCGGCGCCGAAGATCTCGGTCGTCATCATGGACGATCCGGTGATGCTGCCGGCAGCTAGCGATGGCCTGATCACCAAGATGTCGGCCTCGTCGATTGCCAATCTCGGCAAACTGGTCGACGGCGCGGTGCATCAGGACGGCCTGTGGGCGAATTATCAGCGGCCCTGGGCCGGCATCGCCTATTCGACCAAGCGCATGAAGACCGCGCCGGCAAAATGGGCCGATCTGTGGGACGCGAAATATGCCTCCAAGGTGATCGTGCCGTCGCTGTCGAACACCGAAGGTTTCTGGACGCTGCTCGCGGCAGCCCATATCGAGACCGGCAAGCCGTACAAGGAAGCGCAGTACGAGATCGATGCTGCCTTCAAGAAGGTGAAGGAGCTGAAGCCGAACCTGCTCAACGTCTACACCAATGCGCCGCAGGCCATCAATCTGATGGAGCAGGGCGAGGCCTGGATGATCGGCGGCCAGTTTTCCGCCTACACGCTGATCCGAAAAGCGGACGGCTCGCCGGTCGATCTCGCCGTGCCGCAGGATGGCGGCTTCGCCATGCCCTCGGGCATCGCGAAGGTGAACGGCGCGCCGGCGGGCGACCTTGCGGATGCCGTGATCGACTTCTTCCTGAGCCCGGAGGCGCAGACCATTCTCGCCGACAAGGCCTTTGTCGCACCCACCAACAAGGGCATGCCGACGCCGGCAGGCTTTCCGGATCCCGCCTCGCTGTTCGCGCCCGACTGGGCGTTCGTCGCCAAGAATCGCGCCTCCTGGGTCGACCGCTGGAGCAAGGAGATGACATGAGCGAGGCCATCCCGCATCTCGTCGTTCGCAGCGTCTCCAAAAAATACGGACCGACCACGATTCTGGACCACATTGACCTGACCGTCCGCCGCGGCGAGCTGGTTACGCTGCTCGGCCCTTCCGGCTGCGGCAAGACCACGCTGCTGCGCGCCATTGCGGGGCTGGCGCAGCCCGACACCGGCAAGGTCGAACTCGCCGGGCGCGACATCACCAACGTGCCGCCGCACAAGCGCAATGTCGGCGTGGTGTTCCAGAGCTACGCGCTGTTTCCGCATCTCACCGTGGCCGGCAACGTCGCGTTCGGGCTGAAGGTGCGCGGCGCGGCCAAGCGCGAGATCGACGCCGCGGTCGAGCGTGCGTTGTCGCTGGTCAAGCTCGGCCATCTCGGCGGCCGGCGCATCTCCGCGCTGTCGGGCGGGCAGCAGCAGCGCGTGGCGCTGGCGCGTGCGATCGCGGTCGAGCCGGATGTGCTGCTGTTCGATGAAGCGCTCTCGGCGCTCGATCGAAAGCTGCGGGAGGAGATGCAGGTCGAGCTGCGCCGCCTGCTCCAGGAGGTCAAGGCGACCGCGATCTTCGTGACGCACGACCAGGACGAGGCGCTGACCATGTCCGACCGTGTCGCGGTCATGAACAAGGGTCGAATCGAGCAGCTCGCGGAGCCGCGCGAGCTGTACTTGCGCCCGGCCAGCCTGTTCGCGCTCAACTTCGTCGGGCTGTCGACGCGGATTTCCGGCACCGTGCTTGCTGCCGATAACGGCAAGGTCGATGTCGAGACCGGGGTCGGCCGCCTGTCGGCGCTCGGCAATTTTCAGGCAGGCTCCTCCGTCATCGTCGCCGCGCGCCCCGAGCAGCTTCGGATCAGTGAGCAAGGCGAGGCGAACTCGGCGGCCGGGCGCGTCCGCTCCGTGGTGTTCCAGGGCTCGCGCACGCTGGTCGAGGTCGATGCCGGCGCCGGCGAGAGCCTGCTTGCTGAACTTTCCGGGCGCGACGGCGCGGTTCCGCGCGTGCATGACGAGATCCGCCTGAGCTGGCCGGTCGCCGAGACCTTTGCGTTTCCGATGGAGGCGCAGGTATGACCGAGGCCGCGCTTCCCGCGCCGATGGCGGCGCCCTCGGTCGATCGCGAGCGGCTCGCCGCGTTTGGATTCGTGCTGCCGTCCGTCGTCATCATCGCCGGCGTGTTCGCATTGCCACTGGTGCTCCTGCTCGGCGTCAGCATCGTCGACGCCAACGGGCTGACCTTCGCCCACTACAAGCGCCTGCTCGGCTCGCCCTATTATCTCGGCGTGATCTGGAATTCGCTGCGGCTCGGGCTGCTGACGACGACGATCGCCTTCCTGATCAGCTATCCCGCCGCCTTCGCGCTGGCGCGTGCCCGCGGCGCGTTGCGCTCGCTGCTGCTGGCGACGCTGTTCCTGCCGCTCGCGGCCAGCGTCATCGTCAAGGCGTTCGCCTGGACCATCCTCTTGCGCAGCGACGGCATCGTCAACGAGACGCTGATCGCACTCGGCATCATCGAAGACCCGATTCGGATGATCTTTACCGAGACCGCGTTGATCGTCGGCGCCGTCAACATCTTCCTGCCTTTCATGATCCTGCCGATCTACGCGATCGTGGCCCAGCTCGATTCCCGCTACGCTGAAGCTGCCGCCACGCTCGGCGCTTCGCCGCTCGTGACATTTGTCCGCGTGATCCTGCCGCTGACCCTGCCCGGCATCATCGCCGGCGTGGCGCTGGTGTTCTCGCTCTCGGTCTCCGCCTATGTGGTGCCGACGCTCCTGATCGGCGAAAAATATCCGACGCTCGCGACCACGATCGCAAAAGCTTATCTTTTGACGCGCGAGCCCGGCTTCGGCGCCGCGGCCGGCGTCGTGCTGCTCGCCATCGCCATCGCCGTCGTCACGCTGAGCGCGCGGATGTCGCGGGAGCCGAAGTGATGGCGCGGACCGCGATCGTCGTCTGCTGGGCGATGGCCATCGCACTGGCGCTGTTCCTGCTCGCGCCGCTGCTGGTGATTGCGGCGGCGAGTTTCTCGCCGACGCCGGTGTTCGACCTGCCGCTGACCGGCGCTTCGACGCGGTGGTACGGCAAGATCGGCCGCCTCGACGGCTTCTGGCCGTCGCTGCTGCTGTCGCTTCAGATCGCGCTGCTGTCGACCGCGATCTCGCTGGTCTGCGGCACGCTCGCCGCAATAGCGATCGCGCGCGGAAAGCTGCCGGGCGCAGATATTTTTGCCACCGCGCTGGTCTCGCCGCTGATGATGCCCGGCCTCGTGCTTGGCATTGCGCTCCTGCAGGGCTTTCGCGCGGTCGGTTTCACCGCGCCCTGGGCGACGCTGCTGGTCGCGCATCTCGTCATCACGCTGCCCTACGTCGCGCGGACCATGATCGCGGGGCTGTCGCAGTTCGACTTCACGCTGATCGAGGCCGCGCGCACGCTCGGCTGCACCTATCCCGGCAGCGTGCTGCGGGTGATGGTGCCGGCGCTGGCGCCGTCATTCCTGATCGCCGGCATCTTCTCGTTCCTGGCGTCGTTCGACAACTACCCGGTGTCGATTTTCCTCGCCGACGTCCGCACCAAGACGCTGCCGATCCGCATGCTGCAATACATCGAGGAAGCGCCCGACCCGACGCTTGCCGCGCTGTCCACCCTCATCCTCGCCGGCACGGTGATCCTGCTGTTCGTCAGCGACCGCGTCGTCGGCCTGCATCGCATGGCCGGAACCTCGGACTGATCCATGAGCGAACCAAATTATCACGTCTCACAGCGCGACTTTACCGGCTATCGCGGCAAGCCGCCGAACCCGCGCTGGCCGAACGGCGCGCGCGTCGCGGTGTCGCTGGTGGTAAATTTCGAGGAGGGCTCGGAGTTCTCCGTCAACGACGGCGACGCGAACAACGAGGCGATCTACGAGGTCGTGCACCGGGTCGATGGCCCGGACTCCTGCATCGACAGCCATTTCGAATACGGCACGCGCGCCGCCTGGTGGCGGATCATGGACCTGTTCGACGCGCACGGCGTCAAGGTGACGGTGAGCTCCTGCGGCCGCGCGGTCGAACGCTCACCGGAGCTGGCGCGCGACGCCATCAAGCGAGGGCATGAGGTCTCGGCCCATGGCTGGCGCTGGCAGAGCCATGCCGAGATGGACGAAGCGAGTGAGCGCAAGGTGATCGCCAGAACCGTGGCGGCAATCGAACGCGCCACCGGGCAGCGCCCGGTCGGCTGGCACACGCGCTCGGCGACATCGCCGAACACGCGGCGCCTGCTAGTCGAGGACGGCGGCTTTCTCTACGACAGCGACGCCTATAATGACGACCTGCCCTACTACACGGAGGTCGCCAGCAAGCGGCACCTGATCCTGCCCTACGCCTTCGACACCAACGACATGCAGTATTACAACGCCGCGCGCTTCAACGGCGCCGACTTCGCCGACTATGTCATCGACGCCTTCGAATGGCTCAAGCGCGAGGGCGAGACCTCGCCGAAGATGATGTCGATCGGCCTGCATCTGCGCATAATCGGCCGCCCCGGCCGCATCGGCGCGCTGGAGCGGATCCTGGCGCACATCAGCGGCAGCGGCGCCAGCGGCAGCGGCGCCGCGTGGATCGCGCCAAGGGCGGCGATTGCGCGGCACTGGCTGACGGCGGTGCCGGCAGGAGTGTAATCCTCGTCGGCACCGTTACGGGTGATCGCCGCTACCAGCCGCGATCGACGTTACGCACCTCGCCGGTCCGGGCATCCACATCGACTTTCATCCAGCGGCCGGCGCGGTCGCGGCCTTCGATCTGCCATTCGTCGCCGAGGAACTCGGTATGCGAAACCGTCATGACCCCGATATCGGTCGCGACGTCGAGCGCGGCTCGCATCGAGATCTGATCGCCGGTGTCATAGGCCATGGCCGGTGCCGCCGATCCGAGGACAGCGGCGACGATGGCCGGCAAGATGAGCTTTCGCATGGACTGCTCCTGTCGAATCGTTTGACCGTTATGCCCTGAGAACGAGCGGAATGGCGGAGCGTTCCGGGGGTAGGGGTCACGAACCCGCGCAAATCTTTGGCGGTTGCGGCGATTTGGTGGCGGGTTCCTCGTTCCGTCATTCCGGGGCGCCTGAAGGGTGAGCCCGGAATCCCATTTCGCCACACGTTCTGAGGTGAGATGGTTTCCGGGTTCGCGCTAACGCGCGCCCCGGAATGACATGGGGAATTAAACCCCCGCCACCGAGGTCCACACATCCGCGAGCTTGCGCCGAAACATCTGCATGCGTGTCAGCGCTACCGGCGTTTCCTCGTCTTCCGGCAGGCGCAGGCCGACGACGTTGACGCGGCCGCCGGAGATGCTGCGTGCGACGAGCACGATCGTGTCAAGCGCAAGCTCCGCGCCCTCCTTCGGCGCCCGGTCGAGATGGACGTCGAAATAGTCGGCCAGCGTCAGCTTGCTCTCGTCCTCACTCACGTTCACGCCGTAGATCTCGGCGAGCTCGGCGAGCGTGTGCTCGCCGGACACCATGAAGTCGCCGAGCAGATGCGGATCGGGCGCCGAGCCCGGCTGCATGTCGACGAAGAAGCGATCCAGCGACTCCGCCTTTTCCGGCGGCGCCAGCAGATAGATGTAGTCGCCCGGCGCGACCGGGTCGGCCTCCGTGGGCGTCAGGATGCTCTCGTTGCGGATCACCAGCGTCGGCTTGGACCAGGACGGGATCAGCCCGCGGCGGAAATACAGGCTCTTGGGCCGCACCGGATAGCCGACGAGCTGCTGCTCGAGCTGGCCGGGCAAATCGAGCTCGACCCGGCGCGGGCCGCGCTCAGCGCGCGGCAGCGCCACGTGCAGCTTGCGCGCCGCCGGCGCCAGCGTCCAGCCTTGCAGCAGCAGCGAGATGATGACCACGACGAAGGCGACGTCGAAATAGAGATAGGCCTTCGACAGGCCGACCAGCATCGGGATCGACGCCAAGAAGATCGCGACCGCCCCGCGCAGGCCGGTCCAGGCGATGAAGATCTTTTCGCGCCAGTTGAAGCGGAACGGCGCGAGGCAAAGGAAGACCGCGATCGGCCGCGCGATCAGCATCAGGACAAAGGCGATCGCGACCGCCGGCAGCACGCTGGCGCCGAGCCGGCTCGGCGAGACCAAGAGGCCAAGCAGGACGAACATCACGATCTGCGCCAGCCAGGTCGCCGCGTCCAGGAAGGCAACCACCGAATTATGCGCGCGCGTCGGCCGGTTGCCGATGATGATGCCGGCGAGATAGACCGCGAGGAAGCCGGAGGCATGCATGATCTGCGAACCGCCGAAGATGACGAGCGCCCCCGTGGTCACAAAGGGCGCGTGCAGGCCCTGCGGCAGCGCCACCTGGTTGAGCGCGATGACGACCAGACGCCCGCCGATCACGCCGACGATAGCGCCCAGCACCGCCTCCTGGACGAACTCCATCAGCACGTGCCCCGCCGTGCTCGATCCCAACGAAATGTATTCGACCAGCATCAAGGTGAGGAAGATCGCGAAGGGGTCGTTGGTGCCGGATTCCGCCTCCAGGGTCGCACCGACGCGCGGGCGCAGCCGAAGACCCTGGGTATGCACCAGCAGGAACACTGCAGCAGCGTCCGTCGAGGCCACCACGGCGCCGATCAACAGCGACTCCGTCCAGTTGAGGTCGAGCGCATATTTCGCGAACGGCGCCGTGATCAGCGCGGTCAGGAGCACGCCGGCGGTCGCGAGCATCACGGAGGGCGCGAGCACGGTGCGGATGCTGGCAAAGCGGGTCCTCAAGCCGCCGTCGAACAGGATCAGCGCCAGTGCCACCGAGCCGACCAGATAGGTGGTGCGGACGTCGTCGAACTGCAGCTGCCCGGGACCGGAATCGCCCGCCAGCATGCCGATCGCGAGGAAGACGAGCAGCAAGGGCGCGCCGAAGCGCAGCGCAAGCAGGCTTGACAGGATACCGGCCAACACCAGGACGGCGCCGAGCAATATGGCGAGGCTGACAGAGTCGAGGGAGGCCATCCACCTTCCGGGTGCAAATCGCTGGAATGGCATCCTTATCGTCGGCACACTCCCGCGCCAACTCATTTTCGCCCGCTCGCGGCAATCTGCGCGTATTTTGCGGTCTTAACTCGGATCGCATGCCGGTGTATCGATGGCCCGGCCGCGTGCTTTGTGGGATTCTGCGGCGCCCTCGAATCAAATCTTCCCGCCCGCCTCCCGACGAGACCTCCCGATGGACATGGACCTCAAAGACTTCATGGAGTTCGTGCAGACCACGGCGCGCAGCGTCGGGGCGGAAATCTCTTCGCCGTGGTTCTACCTGCAATTCGGTCTCATTCTGGTCGCGGCCGGCATCGCCTATGCCGCCGAGGCCGGCGTTCGCAACCGCGTCGACATGACCTCGCTGGCGATGCGCTGGCCGCTGCCGCTCCGGCATTTCGTCCGCGTGATGGTCGCTAGTGCCTCGACGGCAGTGTTCACCCTGCTCGTGATCGTCTCGCGCGTCGTGATGTACCACGCGACGTGGCCGAGCCGCAGCTATCTACTGATGGTCGCCGCCAAGCTGGGGCTGGCCTGGCTCGCGATCCGGCTCTTGACCTCGGTGCTGCGCAACGCCTCCATCGTCAAGCTGGTGTCGATCACGGCATGGTTCGTCGCAGCTCTGTCCATCACCGGCCAGCTCGATGCGACCGTCGATTTGCTCGACTCCTATGCGATCGTGCTCGGCGGCCTGCGGCTGACGCCGCTTTTGGTGATCAAGGCCGGCGCGCTTCTGCTGTTCGCGCTCTGGCTCACCAACATCGCCAGCAATTTCGCCGAGAGCCGGATCAACGCGACTACCGACCTGACGCCGTCGGTGCAGGTGCTGCTGGTCAAGATCATCCGGATCGGGCTGCTCGCCGTCGCCATCGTGATCGCGCTCGGCGCGGTCGGCATCGACCTCTCGGCGCTCGCGGTGTTCTCCGGCGCGGTCGGCGTCGGCATCGGTATCGGCCTGCAGAAGATCGTCGCCAACTTCATCTCGGGCATCATCCTGCTCGCCGACAAGTCGGTGAAGCCGGGCGACCTCGTCACCATCGGCGACAATACCGGGCGCATCAGCGCGATGAAGACGCGCTATATTTCCGTCGCCGCCGGGGACGGGCGCGAATTCCTGGTGCCGAACGAGGATCTGGTGACGCAGAAGGTCGTCAACTGGACCTATACCGACAAGAACACGCTGGTGAAGATCGCCTTCGGCACCAATTACGACGCCGACCCAAAGCTGGTCTGCAAGCTCGCCGCCGAGACCGCCGCGGCCCATCCCCGCGCGCAGAAGGGCAAGCCGCCGAACAGCATCCTGACCGAGTTCGCAGAAGCCGGGATGAAGTTCTCGCTGACCTTCTGGATCGCCGACCCAGACGGCATGGACAACGTCAAGAGCGACGTGATGCTGGCGCTGTGGGACGCTTTCAAGCGCGAGGGCATCCGGGTTCCCTATCCCGTCCGCGAAATCCGCATCCGTGGCGGCGCGCTGCCGGTCGAAACCACCGTAGAAGTCCCGAATTGAGCCTGCTTTCGTGCGTATGGCAGGCTTTGGCTTGCATGAAGCCCGGCGATCATTAAATTAGGACCCGAAATCAAGCCTTTCCGCCGACATCGAGATCAGCCCCGAGCCCGTAAAGACCGTATGATGAGCTACGTCGAAGCCTCCGATACCTCCCTGCGCAAGACCGGCCAGATCAAGCTGCATGGGCCGAGCGCCTTTGCCGGCATGCGCAAGGCGGGCGCGCTGGTGTCGAAGTGCCTCGATGAGCTCACCGACATCGTCAAGCCGGGCGTGCCGACCGAGCGCATCGACGAATTCGTCCGCGACTTCGCCTTCAGCCATGGCGCCTATCCGGCGACGCTGATGTACCGCGGCTATCGCTACTCGACCTGCACCTCGCTCAACCATGTGGTCTGCCACGGCATGCCCGGCGACCGCCCGCTCAAGGAAGGCGACATCGTCAACATCGACGTCACCTTTATCCTCGACGGCTGGTATGGCGATTCCAGCCGGATGTATGCGGTGGGTCCGATCGCGCGTAAGGCCGAACGGCTGATCGAGGTGACGTATGAAGCCATGATGCGCGGCATCGCGGCGGTGAAGCCCGGCGCCACCACCGGCGACATCGGCCACGCCATCCAGAGTTTTGTCGAGCCGCAAGGCATGAGCGTGGTGCGCGACTTCTGCGGCCACGGCCTCGGGCGCATGTTCCACGACGAGCCGAACATCATCCATATCGGCCGGCCCGGCGAAGGCGTGCAGCTCAAGCCCGGCATGTTCTTCACCATCGAGCCGATGATCAATCTCGGCAAGCCGCATGTGAAGATTCTGTCCGACGGCTGGACCGCCGTGACCCGCGACCGCTCGCTGTCGGCGCAGTTCGAGCACTCCGTCGGCGTCACCGCCACCGGCGTCGAGATCTTCACGCTGTCGGAGCGGCACGGCGAGAAGCAGGTCGGGTGAACTTGTAGCCACCGCTCCGTCGCGCCTATTGCCGGCGGCGGAACGACGACGGTGGTCGCTTATAAGTCGCCGCAAAAGCATCATTGAATCGGCGAACGCTGCCGAAGCCGGCCGTGAAGGCGATCTCCGCCAATGTCATCTCAGTTTGATCAATCAGGCGCTTGGCTTCCTGCACGCGCCGCGTCGCCGCAATCTCGCTCGGGCTCGCGCCGGCATGACGCATGAACAGGCGCAGCAGATGGCGCGGCCCGACGCCAAGGGCTTCCGCAAGGTCCGCCATCGATGCCCGATCGAGAAAGCCGTCATCGATCAGGCGCATCCCACGAGCAACGGTGGTGGCGGTTCCCATCCAGGCCGGAGAGCCCGGCGCTGTTTCAGGGCGACAACGCAGGCATGGGCGAAATCCGGCCCGCTCTGCGGCGGCAGCGGTTGCATAGAAGGTGACGTTCTCCGAGCGCGCCGGGCGAACCGGACAGACCGGCCGGCAGTAGATGCGCGTCGAGCGAACGCCTGAGAAGAACAGGCCGTCGAAAGCGCGGGCGCGGGCGAGGCGCGCTCGGTCGCAGGTTTCCCAGTCGAGATGCGGTGGCAGCGTTTGCCGATGCGCCGAGCCTGTCGCCATGTCGGAAGAATAATGTCCGTTCAGCCGGCCGAATAGCTGAAATCGGACTCGGTCGGACGATGAGGTCCGAATTCAGCCAGCCTGCGCCGTCGCTCCGGATCATGTTGCTGATCAATTCCGGAGCAAATCGCATGAGCACACAGGCACCACAGGCAAGGTCAGAGCAAACCATGGTAGCCCTGGAGATCGGGCTCCTGCTGCTCCTTTCGCTGATCTGGGGCAGCTCGTTCACGCTGATCAAGGTGGCGATCCCCACGATTCCGCCGTTCACGATGGTCGCCGCGCGTGTCGCGATCGCGGCAATTCTGCTTGCTCTCATCTCCGCGGCACAGGGACACTCACTGCCGCGACAGGGGCAGGTGTGGACTGCTTTCTTCGTGCAAGGGCTGCTGCAAAGCGCGCTGCCCTTCACCCTGATCAGTTGGGGTGAGATTCATATCGCGAGCGGTCTCGCGGGCGTGCTCAACGCCACGCCACCGATGTTCGTGCTCTTGATCGCAATGACGACCGAGCGTGGACGACGGATGATCAGAGGCCAGAAAATCCTTGGCGTCGGTCTCGGCTTGGCCGGCGTGGCCGTGACGATGGGCGTCGATGCGCTATCCGGGATCGGCACGGCGCCGGCGCTTGCCCAGCTGGCCGTGCTCGGCGCAAGCCTCTGCTACGCGCTCGCACCGATATGGGGCCAGCGGTTCTCGAAACTCCCCGCAATCGTCACGGCGGCCGGCGCCATGAGCTCAGCCGCAATCGTGATGCTTCCCGCGGCCGCCATCCTCGAGCAGCCATGGCGGCTCGCCCCCACGGCACAGGCGATCGCGGCGGTCCTCGGCCTTGCGATCGTCTGTACTGCCATCGCAATGGTGATCTATTTCCGGCTGATCCACACGCTCGGCCCGCTCGGCACGACCAGCGGGAGCTACTTGCGCGCGGGATTCGCGGTGGCACTCGGCATTGCTCTGCTTGGCGAGCGCTTTACCTGGTCGATTCTGGGCGGAATGGTGCTCATAGTAGTGGGAGTGGTGGCTGTCACGATGCCTCCGCCGAAGCGACACGTCGATACCGGGAAAGCCGGGCCACTAGAGCCGCGTCGCCGCAATTGACGGTTGCAAAAACGACGGTCCGCGGCAATGCTGGCGGCCGATGCCCGCCAAGACCGACCACGACAAGAGCAAGCCTGAGGACGCGCCGCACTATCTCGGCCATCGCGAACGGCTGCGCGAGCGCTTCTACAGCGCGGGGGCGGATGCGCTCAGCGACTACGAGCTCTTGGAGATGGCGCTGTTTCCGGCGCTGCCCAGGCGCGACACCAAGCCGCTCGCGAAAGCGCTGATCAAGACCTTTGGATCGTTCGCCGAGGTCGTACACGCGCCGGTGGCGCGGCTGCGTGAGGTCGAGGGCGTGGGCGAGGCCGCGATCAACCAGCTCAAGCTGATCGCGGCGGCAGCGCACCGCGTCGCCAAGGGCGAGGTGAACAGCCGGAACGCGCTGTCGTCGTGGAACGAGGTGATCGACTATTGCCGCACCAGCATGGCGTTTGCCGAGAAGGAGCAATTCCGCCTGCTGTTCCTCGACAAGCGCAACCAGCTGATCGCCGACGAGGTGCAGCAGACCGGCACCGTCGACCACACCCCGGTCTATCCGCGCGAGGTGATCAAGCGCGCGCTGGAATTATCCGCGACCGCGCTGATCCTGGTGCACAACCACCCCTCCGGCGATCCCTCGCCCTCGCAGGCCGACATCCAGATGACCAAGGCGATCATCGACATCGCCAAGCCGCTGGGGATTGCCGTGCACGACCACATCATCGTCGGTCGAAGCGGGCATGCGAGTTTGCGCGGGATGCGGCTGATATGACCCACGGCCGAATTCGCTTTTCGTGTTGTGTCGCTAGGAATTTGACACAGCGCCGACACCTTGAGTGAAGATGCATGCCGCGGCTGTCTCACCTGGATCAAGCCGTCGTCCCTGAGGCTAAGATCGTCAGCTATCTGTTGAGCGTCCGTCATTCCGGCGGGCGCGCGAAAGCCCGATTCCTTGAGGGCTTCGGGTTTAGTGCCAAGGATTGGCGCATACTGCGTGATGCCTTAATCGCCCACGCGACAGCAAACGATATCGCTGCATTGCATCAAACCCGGTTCGGCACGAGATACGAGATCGACGGCCCGCTGCCGACGCCAGACGGTCGCAACCCGGTCGTTCGCGTGGTATGGTTTGTGGAGTCGCAGGAGACCGCCCCGCGTCTGGTGACGTTAGTGCCGAGAAGGATCGCTACCCCATGATCGATGAACTGGACCTCGTCGTCTTGAAGCGCGATTTGCCCGCGGAGCGACTGACTGCCGGTGATGTTGGCACTGTTGTCTTGGTGCATCAGCAGGGTGCCGGCTATGAAATTGAGTTCACGACGCTGTCGGGTGACACCGTTGCGGTCGTGACCCTCGATGCGGCCGATGTGCGACCGGTCGAGCCACGCGAGATCGTTCACGCGCGCGCGGTGAGCTGACTGCGGGTGCTGGGCGAAGACTCGAATTCTCGTCGGCCGCCATCACGCCATGCAGAAAATCGGGCTCCCGATGAAATCTGTAGTGGCCCGAAGTGAACGGATGAAGCCCGATCAGAACCTTATGCTGCTGCTTCGTTTCATGCACAACCATCCCTCCGGCGATCCCTCGCCCTCGCAGGCCGACATCCAGATGACGAAAGCGATCATCGACATCACCAAGCCGCTCGGCATCGCCGTGCATGACCACATCATCGTCGGCCGAAGCGGGCATGCGAGTTTGAAGGGGATGCGGCTGATCTAAACATCTCCAACAAAGCGAAAACAGACAATGAGCGACTGGCTGCATAATTTGCCGGTGCCCGGGATGGCGCTGGTGATCTTTGGCTTCACGTACCTGCTCGCGGCGGTGGTCTTCGCGGCCGTTGCCGTGCTCGCGACGGGCGAGCGCGCAAAATCGCTCAAGATGATCTCGCCGGGCATGCTGCCGGTGCTCGGCATCATCTTCGGCCTGTTCGTTGCCTTCACCGCGGCGCAGGTCTGGGGTGACAGCGACCGCGCCGGCGCCGCCGTGAGCCGCGAGGCGAGCGCGCTACGCAGCGCCGTGCTGCTGGCTGCCGCCTGAGCAGGAGACCCGGTTGCGTGGGCTCGTCCGTGACTATGTCGGGCAGGCAGTGGCGGAGGAATGGCCGATGATGGCGCATCGGGAGGTGACGCTGAAGGCGACGCCGCCGGCGCTCGCCGAGGCGTTGCATCTCGTCGTCGCAATGAACCCGCAAGGGCCGGGCCAGGAAAGTGTTCAGCGCGAGATCATCGTCACGCTGGAGCAGGCGCTGGATGCGCGACGGCAGCGGATCATCGTCAGCCTAGCGGCGGTGAACTCGGTCAAATGGTGGTGCCTGTACCTTCAGGCGGTCTGCGCCCTGGCGGTCATCGGCCTCGTTCATTGCGACAATCGCCTGGCGTCGGCCATCGCAATGGGCCTGTTCGCGACCGGCGTCGCCACCTCGGTTCTCCTGATCGCCGCGCACGACCGGCCGTTTACGGGCCAGATATCCGTCTCTCCGGAGCCGCTGCGCCAGATCATGCCGGAGGAAGCAGCGCGACGAACGTGACCGCTACGTAGGCGCGGCCACATCTGACATACACGCGGCGGCGCCATCGAGATAGCGCCGGCGCCGGTCAGTGATGGCTCAGTAGCAATATCGCGGATTGACCCGGACGTAATAGCCATCCGGACGCTGCATGTAGCAGCCCTGCTGATAGGCATAATAGCCGGAGCGGCGGCGATCGCCTTCGGAGGCGATTGCGGCACCGGTGCCGGCACCGACGACGGCGCCGATCGCGGCCCCGCGGCCGCCACCGAGCGCACCACCCACAATGGCCCCACCGACACCACCGATGATGGCGCCGCCGATGGCGTCCTGCGCCACGGCGTCATGAACCGGCATCGCTATGGCGACGCTCAGGCACGCTGCAATTCCAAGACCTCGTCCAAGACATCGAAGCATCCCAAGCCCTCCCTTATGGTGGCGTACGTCATAGCGCCGGAGGCGGATTCGGGCCAGAACAATCGCGGGACGGCGCGGATTGACCTGCTTCACGCGATGGCGCCGCAGCCCCTGATCGAGGACAGCCAGTCCGCGTGCAACGCACACACCAACCAATATCATGTCAGGGATCGACCCATCGCTGCACGGCTTCGGCGGTGTCGGCCGGCGTGGTGTTGAAGCAGATCGCGGCGTTCGGTGCCAGCCGATGCACGAGGTTGAGCACCTTCTCGAACAACAGCAGGCGCTCCTTCGGCTCGCGCAGGCCCGCGCCGATCACGATGCAGTCGAAGCTCTCGTCGCGCAATGCTGCTGTCACGCCAGCTTCCGCAGTCGCGTCGAGATCGATCAGGCAGCTCGTGACCTCATAACCGAGATCGCGCAGGCGCAGCAGTTGCGCCTCGATATAGCCGCGCACGTGCTCCGGCGTGATCTGCGGGAATGCGCTGTAATCCGCGTTGCCGGGTTCGATGCCGATCGCGAGGACGCGCCTGGCCATGCAGCTCTCCTTGCCAAACAACCTCCATAGCTAACGGATGGCTGGCCTTGCCGGTTCCCGGACATTGGCAGCTGCCCCGCTGATTTCCCGCCGAGCGTGTAAGCCATTTCACATGCGCCGGGCCGGCGCCCTGCCACATTCAAGAGGTCACGCTGGAGTCACGCCGTGATGACGGCACATGGCTCACACCTGATTTGCACGAAGACCCGATATTTCATCAATTTACGGGAGGCAGGAAATGGTGTCTTTCGACAGCCTGAAAAGCGAATATGAGCGAAACTGGGCCAATCTCGAAATCCGGCCTGGACGCCTCGAGGACGCGAACGCGGTGGCCCGCAAGGCTATCAAGGGCAAGGCGACCTATCAGCAGGTCGAGCGGCTGACCGACGTGCCCTGGCATTTCATCGCGCTCTGCCACTATCGCGAATCCAACTTCGATTTCGACACCTATCTCGGCAACGGCGAGTCGCTGCACCGCGTGACGACCATCGTTCCGAAAGGCCGCGGCCCGTTTGCGTCGTTCGTGGATGGCGCCGTGGACGCACTGAGGATCGAAAACTACGTCGGCGCGAAAGACTGGGGCGTCGCGCGAACCCTGTTCCGGCTCGAGGGCTTCAACGGCTTCGGCTATCACGCCAAGGGCTGCAACTCGCCCTATCTCTACGGCGGCTCGACGCTGTACGGCCCGCCCGAGGCGAGGGCCGGCAAATTCGTCCGCGATCATGTGTTCGACCCGAGCCACGTCGATTCCCAACTCGGAACGGCGGTGATCCTGCACGCGATGATGTCACTCGATTCCTCGATCAAACTGGACGGCAGCCCGCAGATCGCGGGCCGCGCCGAACCCGAGGACGATGTGGCACCGACGGTTGTTCTGATGCAGCAGGCGCTCAACAGGCTCGGCGCCAATCCGCCGCTGGCCGAGGACGGCATCTGCGGGCCGAAGACCAAGGCCGCAGTCTCGCAGTTCCAGCAGCAGAACGGCCTCAGGGATACCGGACTTCTCGACGGTGCCACGATGGCCGCCCTCACGCGCGGCACGCAGGCGGGCCCCATCGGGCAAGCCGGCGATCTGTCCCAGATCCTGAAGCGGGTGGAGGATCTTGCGCAATTGCTGCGGCCCTCCGCCGGAGGCGTAACGTCAGCCGGTGCGATCCCGGGAGGCGTGACATCGGGAGGCATCCTACCGGCTGCCAACGATCCAATCGGCTTGCTGGAACGGCTGTTCGGTCTCATCAACAAGACGGCGCCAATGCCTGGGACGGTCACGCCGACCAGCGCCGCTCCCGTCGACCAGTTGAAGCAGGTGGTCGACCTGCTCGGCGCTGTCCTCAACAAGGACGGCAAGCCCGTGCTCGGCCAGGTCAACGGCGCGCTCGGCGAGACCATCGGCAAGCTCCTTGACGGCAAGAAGACGGCGCTCGGGATCGGCGGCTCGCTGATCACCGCGCTGCTCTCGGCGGTGACGGCGAGCCCGAACGCAGGCGGACTTGCCGGGCTGTTCGGAACGATTGTGTCGGCGGTGCCGGGCCTTGGCCAGTTCGCGATGCCGATCTCCCTGGCACTCGCGGCCTGGGGCGTGCTCGGCAAGCTGGAGAAATGGGCGCAAGGCACCGCGCCGCCGCCCAAGATGACGACGTAACCTGCCGCCATCCTTCGAGACGCCCGCCTACGGCGGGCCCTCAGGACGAGGTCGCGTTTCGCGGGCGAGATATCAGATCCTCATGGTGAGGAGCCCGCCAAAGCGGGCGTCTCGAACCAATGCAGGCCGAGCACGTGCGCGGCGGCTACTGGCGCAGCATGATCAGGGGATCGGCGGTGTCGGGAATGCGCCGCCATTGCGCGTTGTCGTCGGCCTCGAACTGCCAGGCCTCGCCGGCTTTCGACATCAGGATGATCTGGCCGCGTTCGAGCCGCCATTGCGTCGGGTTGAACTGCGCGATGGTCGCGTCGCATTTCGGCTTGAGGAACACCTGGAAATTATCCGGCCCCGCCTCGGTGTTGGTCAGCGTCAACCCGCAGACCGGCTGGCCGTTGCCGCGCACGATCGACCAGTCGCCGATCATCTGGTCCATCGACTTGGCCATCGAGCGGGCCGCGGCGAGGTCCTGCAGGATGTAGACGCCCTCGCCCTGACGCAGGCCTTCGAAAATGCCGGCCTCGACCTCGGTGAAGTCGATCACGGCTTCACCGGTCGCATCCTGCAAGCGAACGATGTCGAGACCCCTGACGCTCCAGGCAACGATGGCCTTGGTGAAAGGCAGCGCGGTCTTGCAGGCCGGCTCCAGCTCCAGCTTGAAGCCCTGACCCGCAGCGTCGGCCTTGAGCGTGACGACGCAGGTCTTGCTGCGCTCGGTGGTCGAGAGCTCCCATTGTCCTGGCATCTGCTTCTTCAGCGTCGTCGTATCCTGCGCCTGCGCAATACTGATCTGAGCAAGGCTGATCGCGGCAACACATGCCGCGATCGCCAACGCGAAGATCCGACGAGCGGCCATCAGCGCCCCTTCACCGGCGTTTCCGCAACCGGCGTCAACGGTGCCTTGCCGGCGAACCAGGCCTTGAGGTTGTCGACGACGAGCTGATCCATCGCGTTGCGCGTCACCACCGACGCCGAGCCGATATGCGGCAGCAGCACGACGTTCTGCATGGTCTTGAGCTCGTCCGGCACGTTGGGCTCGGCCGCGAACACGTCGAGGCCGGCGGCGAGGATGGTACCGGACTTGAGCGCCTGGACCAGCGCCGGTTCGTCGACCACGGAGCCGCGCGCCACGTTGACCAGCACGCCGCGCGGGCCGAGCGCCTTCAGCACCTCGGCATTGATCATCTTTTCGGTCGCGGCGCCGCCGGGCACGATCACCATCAGCGTATCCACCGCCTTCGCCATCTCGATCAGGTCGGGATAGTGCTTGTAGGAGACGTCCTTGGACGGATTGCGGGAGTGATAGACCACCGGCACCAGCGACGCATCGAGCCGGCGCGCGATAGCCTGGCCGATCCGTCCCATGCCGACGATGCCGACCTTACGGTCGCGCAACGAGCCGACGCTGAGCGGATAGTTCTGCGTCTGCCAGAGGCCGGAGCGCACGTAACGGTCGGCCTTGATGAATTCGCGCAAGGTCGCCAGCAGAAGACCCATCGCGACGTCGGCGACCTCCTCGGTCAGCACGTCGGGCGTATTGGTGACGATGACGTCATGCTCGCTGGCATATTTGGCATCGACGTGGTCGTAGCCGACGCCAAAGCTCGCGACGATCTCGAGCTTCGGCAGTTGCGACAGCGAATTCTTGTCGGCGCGCACCGTGTGATAGGTCACCGCCATGCCGCGGATTTTTTCGCGGATCGCCGGTGTCAGCCGCTCGAGATCGCCTCGCGTCTCCGCCTTGTGCACGACGAAATGATCGGAAAAACCGTTGTCGAGGATCGGCCGCACCGGCCCATAAATCAGAAGGTCGATCTTTTCGGACGAAATCGAACCGGCGGTCATCAGTTTTCCTTTCCAAGCGCGCTCTCATGCCAGCGCCGTAAAACGAGGTGCGAAACTAGCGCCAGCAGCCCATAGATGACAATCCCGGCCAGCGACAACAGCAGCAGCGCCGCGAACATGCGGGGTATGTTCAATCGATAGCCGGATTCGGCGATCCGGTAGGCGAGCCCGGACCCCGCTCCGGCGGTGCCTGCCGCGATCTCGGCCACGACCGCACCGATCAGCGACAGCCCGCCGGCAATCCGCAGCCCGCCGAGAATATAGGGCAGCGCCGCCGGCAGCTTCAGGTATCGCAAGGTCTGTGGCGGCGAGGCACCGTAGAGCTGGAACAGGCCGGCGAGATTGCGATCGACCGAATTGAGCCCGAGCGTGGTGTTGGACAGCACCGGAAAAAAGGCGACGATGAAGGCGCAGACGACGACAGCGGTCTGCTGCTCCAGATAGATCAGCAGCAGCGGCGCGATCGCGATCACGGGCGTGACCTGGAGAATGACGGCATAGGGGAACAGCGAATATTCCACCCATTTCGACTGGTTGAACAGAAGCGCCAGGGCGATGCCGCCGACGCTGGCCGCCACAAAACCTTCAAGCGTGGTCAAGAGCGTGGCCGCGAGCGATTGTGACAGCACGGCCCAGTCGTTGATCAGCGTCAGGAAGATGGCCGAGGGCGCCGGGAGCACGTAAGGCGGGATCTCCTTGACGCGGACCACCAGTTCCCAGGCGACGAGGCCGGCCGCGAACACGACGACGGGAAGCGCGAAACGCACGGCACGTTGCGCCCCTGATGGCCTGGCGGCGATGACAGGCTGCCCGCTCATAGCACCGACTGCCCCGAATAGGACGGCGCCAGCGCGGCCGATACCCTGCGGCAATAGTCGGCATAAGCGACCGAGGTGCGAAATTCCTCGCCGCGCGGCTCGACCGTCTCGATCCGGACGTCCGCCTGGATGCGGCCGGGCCGCGCCGTCATGACTACGACGCGCTGCGACAGGTAGACCGATTCGAACACCGAATGGGTGACGAAGATGATGGTCTTGCCCAGGCCCCGCCACAGCGCGAGCAGGTCGTTGTTGAGGCGAAAGCGCGTGATCTCGTCGAGCGCCGCGAACGGCTCATCCATCAGGAGGATATCGGGATCGGTGACGAGCGCACGCGCCAGCGACACCCGCATCTTCATGCCGCCGGAGAGTTCGCGCGGAAAGGCATCGGCGAAATCGGCGAGGCCGACGCTGGCCAGCGCTTCGTCGGCACGCGCGCGAGCCTCGGCCTTCGGCACGCCCGCAAGCTTCAGCGGCAGCCGCACGTTTTCGCGCGCGCTGGTCCACGGCATCAGCGTCGGCTCCTGGAACACGAAGCCGATCCCATGACCCGGCTGCACCTCGCCCTCATGGCGCGACACCCGCACCGTGCCCGACGACGGCGCGGTGAGCCCTGCGATGATGCGCAGCGCCGTCGACTTGCCGCAGCCGGACGGGCCCAGCAGCGAGATGAACTCGCCCTTGCGCACGGCGAGATCGAGCGGCCCGAGCGCCATGACGCCGTTGTCGTAGGCCTTGGTCACGCCGCGCAAGCTGGCGGCGAGGGCCGTCAGGCTAGCCTCGACCCCGGTCGAGATTTTGCTCTCTATCATCGAGCGCTGGATGTGAGTTGTTGAGCCGAGCTGCCTCTCTCTCCCCATCGGGGAGAGGTCGCGCCGAAGGCGCGGGTGAGGGGGCTCAGGTCCCACGAGCGAGCGTAGCCCCTCACCCGGATCGCATCTAGCGATGCGATCCGACCTCTCCCTTCGGGAGAGGTGAACGATACGGCCACACCTTCGGCGCAAATCGACATCGGTTACGGCTTGCTCGGGCGCAGCTCGACGCCGACGCCCTTGTTGACGAAGCGCAGCGTATAGGACTTGCGGAAATCGAGATCGCGCTTGACGACACCGGCCCTCACCATCTTGTCGAAGAACGAGGTGTAGCGCTCGTCGCTCATCGCGCCGATGCCGTTCTTCAGGCTGTCGCCGGAATCCACGATGCCGTATTCCTTCATCTTGGCGACGGAATAGGCCAACAGATCGTCGGTCATTTCCGGATTGAGCTTCTTGATCATGGCATTGCCGGCGGAGTTGTCGCGGTAGATGTAGTTGTACCAGCCGATCATGGAGGCATCGACGAAACGCTGCACCAGATCCGGCTTCTTCTCCACAATTTCGCGGCGGGTCTCGATCAGGGTCGAATAGGTGTTGAAGCCGTAATCGGCGAGCAGCAGCACGTTCGGCTTGAAGCCGGCGGCCTTCTCGACCGCGAAAGGCTCGGACGTCACATAGCCCTGCATCGCGCTCTTGGGATTGGCGATGAAGGGCTGCGGATTGAAATTGTAGGGCCGTACGTTCTTCTCGCTGAACCCGTATTCGGACTTCAGCCACTGGAAATAGCTGGTCATGCCCTCCTTGGAGACGAACAGCGTCAGCGGCTTGAGGTCCTCGATCTTGCTGACCTTCGCATCCGGCTGCGTCAGTATCACCTGCGGATCCTTCTGGAAGATCGCGGCGATCGTCACGACCGGGACGTTGTTGGCGACCGCATCAAACGACATCAGCGTGTTCGCGGCCATGAAGAAATCGATCTTGCCGGCGATCAGCAGCATCCGGTTGTTCTCGTTCGGCCCGCCGGGGACGATGGTGACGTCGAGCCCGTAGCGCTTGTAGGTGCCGTCGGCGACCGCCTGGAAGAAGCCGCCATGCTCGGCCTCGGCGACCCAGTTGGTGCCGAACATGACCTTGTCCAGGGTCTCGGCGCGCGCCGGGACGCTCCAGACGAAGGCGGCCATCAGGCCCGCCGTTAACGCTCGCCGCAGATGAGAGGGGCTCATGATTGCACTCCGTCGATCGCTTCTGGCCCAATCGCTTGTAGCCCATGTGAAAGCAACGCGATAAAACCGCAAGAAAGTTCGGGGACGCAGCCGGCCAGGCCCATCCCCTCGGGTAGCCAAACTACGTGACAAATTCGGGCAAAGAAACCTCCAAGGAAAACTTGATGACGCCGTCCCGCGACTGGGCCGAGATCCGCTGGGCCGACGCCGACATTACGGATGTGTCGCGTTGGATCGCGGTGCTGCCGCTGGCCGCGACCGAGCAGCATGGCCCGCATCTGCCGCTCGAGACCGACGTGCTGATCGCCGACGCCTATCTCGCGCGCGTGCGCGAGCTTCTGCCCGAAACTGTTCCAGCCGTTTTCCTTTCCGTTGAACCGGTCGGGATTTCCACCGAGCATATCGACTATCCCGGCACGCAGACGCTAGCGACTGACGTGGCGCTGAAGAAATGGACCGGCATCGGCGAGGACATCGCGCGGCGCGGCGTGAAAAAGCTCGTCATCATCACCAGCCATGGCGGCAACAGCGCGGCAATGATGCTGGTCGCGCAGGATCTGCGTGCACATCACAAGCTGTTCGTCGTGACCACATCGTGGTCGCGCCTGTCGGGCGCGGACCAATTGTTCCCGGCCGAGGAAGTACGTCACGGCATCCATGGCGGCGCGGTCGAGACTTCGATCATGCTGGCGCGCCATCCCGATCAGGTGCGCATGGATGCGATCGCGGATTTTTCCGCGAGCAGCGTCGCGATGGAGAAGCAGTATCGCTGGCTGTCGACGCAGCGGCCCGCGCCGTTCGCGTGGCAGGCGCAGGATCTCAACCCGAGCGGCGCGGTCGGCAATGCGACGCTGGCTCTGCCCGAGAAGGGCGAGCGGCTGGTCGATCAGGGCGCCCGCGCATTCTGCGAGCTGCTTGCCGAGGTCGATAACTTCGACGTGAACAGGCTCGCCAAGGGCCCCCTCGGCTAACTCGCATCCTTCTGGAATCGCTCAGGAAAGCACCGGACTCCGGAGCTACCTGGAGCGCATTCGAACCGGATGCGGGGAGCCTCCGTCCAACTGGGCACGCGGACCACAACGGACCGCCTCAACCCGGATGGAGTTTCAAATGTCGATCAAGACCAAGATTGCCGCCGTTGCTCTCGCCGCGCTCACGCTGACCGGCAGTGTCGTGGCCACCACCTCGCAGGCCGAAGCCAAGCCGCTCGGCTTGGGCTGGGGTGTGGGCGCCGGCATCGCCACCGCCGCCATCGTCGGCACCGCGATCGCCGCCAGCAACGATCCCTATTACGGCTATCACCGCTGCGGCTGGGTCGCCCAGTACAACGCCTTCGGCCAGTACATTGGCCGCGTTCGTAGCTGCTACTGATTTGAGTACCTGAGGCCGATCTCACGTGGATCCTGCGTCCGACACGGGCGCCTCATCCACCCCGTGTCGTGCCCCCGAC
>NZ_JAACFT010000041.1 GCF_029051685.1 Bradyrhizobium sp. CSA207
GGCAATACCCCCGTCATCCCGCCCCCCGGCAGCCCGGGCGGCGACCCGACGGTCAGGCCGAAATAGGCCCGTTCCGCAGCCCAATCCCGCCGTCATGCCCGGGCTTGTCCCGGGCATCCACGTTCTTGGGTCGGCGAATGAAGGCGTGGATGGCCGGGACAAGCCCGGCCATGACGGGTTCGGTGCGTAAAACGGCCAAATCGGGCCCCGCCGATCTGTCCGCCGAAGCTTCAGCGAAGGCGGAAGCCTTGGCGAAGGCGGAAGCTTCAGCAAACGCGGATTGACAGCCCCCGATCCCCTTCCTTATATGCCGCGCGTTCGCGAGATCGGCCATTTGCGCCCCCGCGAGCCCTGTGGCGGGGTAGCTCAGCTGGTTAGAGCACGGGAATCATAATCCTGGGGTCGGGGGTTCGAGTCCCTCTCCCGCTACCACCTTTCCCCACACTCCTTTGACCTGATTTGGATAAGCCTTTTCCCCGAGCAGGGCATTTAGTCGGCCTGCTATCTCCACGGCTACACCACCTCGGCGCCCCGGATCACGGAAAACAGTGACCGTCTCGACCAGGTCTCTGATGGCCTCTGCGGCCTCACCGTCTCCCGAACTCACACCTTTCCCTAGTGCTTCTTCAATCCGACCGAGTTGCTCCTCATAGCGCTTGAGGATGGCCGGATGCAGCGCGACTTCCTTCGGAGCGGGCGGTTGACTTTGCAACTCCTCAAATATCCGCTTGCGTTCAGCATTTAAGGCAGTTGATCTCGGTCCGAGAACGGATGGATCGCCATGTCCTTTTGCGATCGCATCCACCAGTCGTTCGATCTCCCGGCTTAATTGCCCAAGCTGCTGCTCAAGGCGCTGCCGTTTTGCATTTGATGTAGCTGCCAGGCGCTTCCGCTCCTCGAGATACGTGCGTACGTACTCCGAAATGACCTTCGGCGCGCGCAATTCGGCCTTTAGCCCGCTGAGGACTGCGCTCTCGACGGCGTCTAAATAAAAAGTCTTGGCGTCAGGACACGTGCCGCTCTCCGTGGCCGCCGAGCAGCGAATGCGAACGCGCCCCGATTTGTCCCTCCCATTAGTTGCCATGCCGGAGCCGCATGAACCGCAACGGAGCAGGCCAGATAGCATCCGACGAGGACGACGTTCATGGCTTGGGTGGACGTGACCGCGCTTCTCTTTGCGCTGCTGAGCGGCTGTGAACAGCTCTGGACTGACAATTGCTAGATGCGGCACTTCAGCAACCTGCCAATCACTCTTTGGATTTGGTCGAGACAGACGCTTTCCCGAATCGGGATCTTTCACCATTCTGACTTTGTTCCAGACGAGGCGCCCTACATAAAGCTCGTTCTGCAGAATGCCGGCACCCCTCTCGAGGTTGCCATTAATTGTTGAGGCGTTCCATGTCCGCCCTCGGGGAGGTGATATCTTCTCTTTGTTGAGATCGTGCGCGATTTCACGAGGCGTTCGACCGTTGACGTATTCCTGAAAGATGCGCCGGATCACTTGTGCCTCGGCCTCGACGATGACTCGTTCGCCGCTCCTCCCGGCGACCGCGGTATATCCGTATGTCAGGCCACCTCCAGCCAAGCCCTGCTTGACCCGCCCTGCTTGGCCACGACGCACCTTGTGCGCGTTGTCCTCACGATAGAGTTGTCCGACTAGGCCGCGAAGGCCGACCAGCACGGTATTAACGACGCCTTCGTGGACCGCCCGGATCTCGATCCCGAGAAAAGATAGCCGCTTATGGATGCCTGCGAGATCCTCCATGTCGCGAGAGAGGCGATCAAGCGCTTCAACGATCACGACGTCGAAGGATCTCGCCCGCGCTTGGTCCAACATCCGGAGAAGGCCTTCGCGTCCCATCACCGAGGCGCCTGAACGAGCCCGATCTTCATAGGTGCTGATAACGGTTAAGCCTTCACGCTCGGCATAGCTTTGGCAAAGTGAGAGCTGATCTTCGATCGATCGCTCATTCTGAAGATCGGTGGAGAAACGAGCATAGATCGTCGCTCTCTTCCCTGTCGGTTCGGTTGGCGAGCTCACTTTCATGATCTTCCCTCGCGGCTAGACGAGCAAGTACGCGCGCGAGGCGTAAGATCGCCTTGTCTGGATTCGTCTGCAAGGACAATTTGTGATGCGCGTCCCGCAACGATCGAACCTCTAGGTCATGGCGCAAGTCAACGACCTGCACGCACCTGCGCTGGCGACAATCCACAAAATGTCAGCGGTGGTGATCATACCGAGCATTATGCTCGAGTGGTGCGTAAGCGGAACGGCCGCTATGAGCTCGTCGTGCAATCGGATGCCGCGGCGAAGAAACCGATGGAGCCTGAAGGGCTTCGCTCGCTGAAGTGCTAGTGCTAGGAAGCGGTCGGCCGGCTCGTTAGCAACTGATACTGGGGCCAGCTTCCGGGACTATTACCAAAGAGATTCTGACCATCTATCGATTCCGTGGCTAGTTTGACCTGAAACGAACCTGCAGCCCGACCTTATGAACCATAATCCTTAGGTCCAAGGCTGTTGGTCTGCGAAACCATCCGGAATGGGACATCGGCTGGAACTCCGCTTTTTCGCGTCCTGGCCGAAAATTGGCCGCGGCTAATGTCAACCGGGATATGACAGTTGGCGCCCTTTCAGCACGCTGCCTTCGGCGAGGTTGCACCGCAATGTCAAAGAAGTCTCTCTTCCTTCCAATGCGGCCCGAGAACGAGTTGCATCCGCAATTTCGTGGTCTCGCGACCAGCTCCTGGTCGGGCGATGATGCAGGCGGTCTTCGCTGACTTCCATGACGCCGACGGAAATTTCGTGGAACAATTCCAGACGATTGGATTCGACGCTCGCATTTTTGAGCTCTACCTGCATGCTCTGGAAGAGCTAACCGAAGCTTGGCAAGCTTTTGTGCCAGTGTGAAACGCCGGTTCGCGCTTGTGCCCTCGCCATCCGGAATAGGTAGGCTGGAAGTGATAGAGGCGGTTATCGAGCGACACGCGCAGATAGTGTGGACGCGCCGACGCCGGGCGCGATCGATGAACTGCGCCCGGCAATGGGGAACCCACGGCGGTCGACAGCGCGGCCGGACCCAGGCTGATCGAGCAGAAAGACGGCGCATCACAAGGGTCAAACGCTGCCAATCGCCATGGTTGCAATGCTAAAAGTCCCTCGCCGACTGACGGGGGCAACATGGTTAAGGCATTTCGCAACACAGTCATGGCACTTACTTTTGTAGGAGTTGCCGGCTGCAACATTTTATGGAACTTCATGAATGACTATGTAGTCTGCGGCCTTGCGCTGGCGGCTTCAGTTACAGCCGGCTTTTGCGTTGAGCGCATATTCATCGTGCGTTCCCGTCGGGAGATGATCCGCCTCCACGGCGCGGACTGGCATTCGGCGGAGAACCGACAGCTCGACTCATGAACGTCACCCGTCGCACGCTCGTCATTTTCATCATCCGATTGTTCGCATTCGAGCCGAGGCGCTTGGTCCGATGGTCAAACCGGTCCATCCATTCCGGTTCGCTCGCATTGAGCGCCTGCGAGAGCTGCTTGAATGAGACTACGGAATGGCAGTTGATCCGAATGCGGGCGTGAGCACCACGAAACTGGTGAGACCCGATCCGCAGCTGCTCGATGCAGGTTTGGTACTCGGTCCTGATCCAGGAGGGTGCGAGCGGGTCCTTCGTTGCGATGCCGAAAGCGAACTCCCGGCTCCGTGGTCCTTACCGCTTTACGATGTTGCCATACGGATCTCATCGTAGTCGGTCACCATCGCGGCCAGCGAGGTAGTCAAGAGGGGCGATCCGAACCAACTCAAACGCGAGGCTAAACGGCAACAGCTGGCCGAGAAGCGGTGCACGAGCTAGCAACCGGATCATTGAAGGCTAGTCGCGCACCGCATCGACGCGATAGAGCGGGCGGCCATCCACGTAACGCCATTTCAGCGGGCGGTTCGGATCGCGCCGCCACTGCTACAGCGCTCCGGGCGTGCGCCGGATAACCGTGGCCGCCTCTAATGCGGTGAAATTAGAGCTCCCCGGCAGCGTTTCGATATCGAAGGACGCGGGTGGCGGCATGCCAAGGTTCTTGCGACGGCGCTTGGTTGCAAGAGGCGTTTTCCGATCACTTGGAGACGCTAGCGCCTCGATCGGAGGCGTTTCGTCCTTGCCGCTCATGCCTCCGCCCCAACTATGATCGGTGTGAGGCAATAAGGCGTAAGCTGCTGCAGCAAGAAAGAAAGAGGCGAATGCAGCGCGTCTCATGATTGGATTGGGACGGCTCTCGGTCGGATCGGTCGGCCGTCGTGATGTCGCATATGCATGAAATTCCGTTTGTTGCTGCGTGCAGTTGAGGCATTCGAGGCCGACCATGCGGTTCGGACAAGGCGGGAGACCTGATGCGCTATATCCGCTCGAAGACCGCAACGCTGCTCTGGTTGGAGAGCTTTGTCGCGCGCATGACGCCGGGGGGCCACTCACTCTAGGATCCGTTCGCCGGCACATGCACCGTGTCCAGGCATTTCAAGCGACTGGGCTATCGCATCTTCACCGGGGACGCTTCGAGTCTGTCCCACGCTATGCAGGTAGCAACCGTCCGTCTGAACAGGCGGCCCCGACTTCCGCTGATTTTGTCGACGCTTCGCGCCATCCGCTCACGTCGCGAGCCCACGACGCTCCAGCGCGTCTTCGCCTATCCGCCGCTGGCGTACCATTTCAGCTCTCGTTTTGAATTCAACGCTGGTTCGGCCCGGCGTGAAGTTGTGCGTGCGTTCGAGGCCTGCCGATCGCGAAACCTTCACGTCCTTGTCAGCTACAGTGGCATGGGATTATTCCGATCGCAGATCCCGCGGGACGCATGAAGGAAGTCTTCGCGGAGGTGACGGTTTTGACTAAGCGCATTCGACATCATTCCCAATGAGTGAGTGTGGGCGATCAGGGGCAAGTGACTGAAATTGTGCTCGTTGCGCGTCCATAGACCTTCACTGGATTATCCGGGCTCTCAATCCTCATTTGGTCATGTGGGGTCATCCTGGCCAGTGAGCCGCTTCTCGTAAAAGATCACTGCATATCCGTGCAACATCCCTTCCCTGCAGCGAACATAGCCAGCGGTCTCATAAAGTCTTTGAGCCCCCACTTGGATCGTTGTTGTGTCGAGCACTATCCACTTGAAACCGAGAGCAACAGCTCGCGACTCCAATTCACGAAGGACCCTCCTTCCAAGCCCTCGCCGCTGAAAGACGGGATCGACCCGCATACGTTTGAGTTCTGCGACATCATCATCAACAGGTTTCAGCCCACCCATGGCACCGAGTCGGGCACCAATATGCGCAACGACGAAGTCTCCGCCCGACCCGACGTACACTTCCTCGATATGGCGTAAATCATCCTCCCAGGCCCCTTCGGGGCCACACACACCAACATCCTGCGATGCGGTTCTGTGCAGATGCCATACACCATCGCTATCCCCGGACTCGAAGCGACGAAGGATCAGTTCGTCTTGAGACATCGACTAACACCTCTCGACCGATGTCGGACGCCTGCGCCTCTGGCATCGTTGGCTGCTTTTAGCCAGGCAGAGACCACCGTCAGTTCACCGACGCTCCTCTGTCAACAGCCGCTGAGAAAGGACAGCCTCAACATTCTCCGATACTTCAACTCCGACGATTGGACGACCCGGCTCAACGGTATACTTTAACGCCGTACTACGGTGCATTCGGGTAAACCGATCCCGTGCACAAATACAGGACGTGCGCAGCATTCCGATTTCGCCGCCATGATGCTCCATGACTGGCGAAATGGTCGCAATCCTAGGAAAGTCCGCTTTCCCTTCCAGCCAACCCGGCTTGAGCGGTGCACTCCCCTTGTCGGACGATAGCCAGCGGAATACCTCGCGGATGCATCTCTGCGGATAATATTCGGAAAGTCGATATAGATCCCTATAAAATTGCGGTTTCTGGTGGAAGAGTTGTTCACCGATCAGTAGCACCGAGACTGCCACGATACGTGCCGAGAAGCGGCCGCTTGGACCAAGCGTATTCTTGTAGGGATTCTTTCCGTAAAACACACGAAATTGGCCAAATAAGTCCGGCGACATATGTTCATAAAAGCGCGTCAGAACATAGTTTGCTGACTCAAGGCGCGCCAGGCATAGCGCAAGACATTGCCCCGCATCCGCGTCGGCCACATCACGCAAATTAAGCAGAGCGTCCATTGCTGACTGCAATTCGCTCTCGATGATCTGATGGCCCAAGCAAAAATCTCGCTCCTCGACCCCGGCCGCGCCGAGGCAGTATACGCGCGGATCGTTCTTCGAGGAACAGCTGGTAGGTCGCGTCGATTCCTGCGATCCGTTTGATGTCTGCGCCAGACACTGACGAGCGGTCAGTCTCGAACTTTCTTTCATTAACGAAGAAGTGAAGCCATTTTGCCACGTTCGACAAGTCCCAGAGAGGACTGTCGGATGTCACTCGGGGTTTGCCTCGCTTGCCTTGCGATTAGTTCGTCACAGCAGCGCGGGTGAGACCCGTACGCGAGGCTACCCGAGCTACTCCATTGCCGTTCAGAAAGTGAAGGCGGCATTCCGAGCGCATATTCGGTCTTCGACAAGATCGCGTTCTTTCTCAATGACTACGCGAAGCTAAATATCAATCCGAAGCAGATCTATTTCAAACGATTTGGTACAGCAACCAGGATTGGAAGCGAGGCATCCGCAAGGAATTCCTAAACTCCCGGAATTGGCCGCTGCATGGGCTCTGCTGGTTTTCCAGGGATCTCTTCGATCCGGAGCTTCAAGCGACGGCCGAACCCTAACGCAAGAGCTTTACATTGTTCGGAATTGCCTCGAACACAGCTGCCTCAAGGTCTATGAAACACTGATTTCGCCACCTCGCGCGGCTCTACTGCTGCGATGATGCGCAGCGCTAGAACTTTGGCGCTGGCAAGCTTTCGTCGGATGAGGCGAGCCGCATCGGTAAGGCAATCGCCCGAATTGCTGATGCGCCGAGGCTTCTATCGGGGGCGTGATGGATGCCGTGATGCGAGCGCAGAGGCGGTGGCCGTACGCCGGCTACTGAGCGCTTCGCCATCAATCATTGCGCGCGGCCGGCCAGTTGCGCCGTCGAACAGCATGTAAAGTGAGGAAACGGCAGGATTCGTCACGCCGTTCCCTGGAAAACGGTGACCAGCTTCACGCCGAGTGCCTTGCCCCGCTGCCAGGCCGGCATGGCCAAGAGGTGACCAGGCAATGCAACTGGACCGACGTCGTAGCTGTGCCGAACTCCGCCGCACCGCAATGTCTCGCTTAGGGCATCGATCAGCTTGGGATAATTAATGCCGACGTTAACCCTCCGCGGCAGAGAAGGACTGTCACATAATTTCCTCGTTCGTTCGGTCGGTCAAACATACATGTCGTCGATGGCTTCGGTCCTCAGACCAGGGCATCGTTCCATACTGCTGCGAACAAAGAGTGCCAACCGAGTTGCTCGGGTGATCAGAACCAGGAATCCATCAGGTGAACAAGCTGGGAGCCCGCCGTATAAAAGGCTTCCTGCGCTGCACGAAAACGCTGGCGTTCAACGGCAGTGACCGGCAACGGCAGACCGTTCTCCGGTATCTGCCCCAATACGTACGAAGCCAAAACACTGCCAAACACTGTGCCTGGTGCGATTCCGCGGCCGTTATAGCCACTGAAGCTGATGACGTTGCGGTCCAGCTTGTGAAGCCGGGGCAAGTTGTCCGAGGTCATTCCAATCATGCCAAACCAACCGGTTTCAAACTGGACGCCCCGAAGTCCTGGAAAAAACTTGTGCAACGATCTTTGGGCCCAGGCCTGGTGAATAGATTGCCCAATCCCCTCAAGCGCACCAACACTGCCAAACACGAGTCGGCCGGAGCGATCGAGGCGAAATGAAGAGAGGACCTCTCGAGTGTCCCAGACACCTTGCCGCTCAGGCAGGATCGACTTTCTCAGATCGTCGGGCAGAGAAGGCGTGGCAAAGTTGAAATAGGGCAGTCGAACTTGTTCCTGCCGTACCTCAGACCAAAGTCCTTTGCTATAAGCATCCGTCGCGACGACCACCCAGTCGGCCTCTACAGATCCGCTTTCGGTGCCGACTCTCCAGCGCAAACCGTTGTGTTGCGCCATGACTGCCTCGCTTTGCGTAAATATCCTGGCTCCCATCGCAAGCGCGGCCCGCGCTAACCCTCGCACATAGGCCAATGGCTGTATGGTGCCGGCGCGTTTATCGAGCAGCGCGCCGGTGTAGTCGCCACCGCCTACTTTCCTGCGTGTTGCCTCCGCATTTAGCACCAAAACGGGCGCTCCACGCTTCTGCCACTGTTCGGCACGGGTCTCAATCTCCTCCAAGCCCTTACGTCCGACCGCACAATGCAAGGTGCCGGCTCGTTCCACTTCACATTCGATGTCGTGCTTTTCGATGAGTTCAAACACCTTCTGCGGTCCGTTGCCGAGTTGTTCAAGCAACCGTTCTCCAAACGGCGCGCGGAGCGCGTCCGCAAGCGCGTCAGGCATGAGCCACATGCCCGCATTCACGAGCCCAACGTTCCGCCCGGAGCCGCCGAATCCTATTTCAGACGCCTCCAACAGCGCGACACGCGCTCCTCCTTCAGCAAGATGAAGGGCCGCCGAGAACCCGGTATATCCACCGCCAATCACGACGATATCCACTGCAGTTTCACCGGTGAGGGGAGCCGTTTCTGGCGCTGGTGGCGCAGTCAGCGCCCACAATCCGTGTGATCGTCGATTGTTTCGCATCCGCCAATCCCCTTACAACTAGCTTTTTGATCGGCCCGAGGTCCAGCGGTAGTCGCCAATACCGGTACGCTCTAGCGGACCTCTCTAGTCTGCAAGACTGACGCCGGCCAATCGCTTGTTGCTCATTACATCATGCTCGGGCGCGATGAATAGCCGACATCCGGCCAAATCGCGGAGGAGAAACGTCGGTGGGGAGAAAGCGGTCAGGCGTCGAGATTGTGCAGACGCTGGCGGTTGCGCAGCACGATCTGGCGGGCGCCGGAGAAGCCCAAAATGCCCTGTGCGTGAAGCTGCGACAGCGCGCGGGACACGGTCTCCAGCGTGAGGCCCAGATAGTCGCCGATGTCGCGCCGGCACATCGGCAGCGCCATCATGCTGGCGACGGCCAGGCGGCGGTCCATTTCGAGCAGGAAAGTTGCAACGCGCTCCATTGCGGTCTTGCGTCCGAGCAGAAGCATATGATCCTCGGCATGGCGCAGCTCACCGGCCGTCATGGCCCAGAGCTTGCGCGCGACCTGTACGTCGGTGCCGGCGACCCTTTCGAGGCTGGCCCGCGCCACGAGGCGCACGCTGGTGACGATAATCGCTTCGGCCGCGAGGCGATGCGTCTGGCCGGGTTCCAGGCCGAACACGTCGCCGGGAAGGTGGAACGCGCCGATCTGACGGCGGCCGTCGGAGAGCAGCTTATAGCTGCGCACCGCGCCGGAGACGACCTGATAAACATATTCGGCGAGCTCGTCCTCGCCGTAGATCTCCTCGTCCTTGCGATAGGAGAACTCGGTGGCGACGAGACCGACATGTCGGGCGATCGCGCCGAACTGGTCGGAAACGGGACGCGCGGGAGCGATCTTAATCGCCTCGGTCTTGAGCGTCTGGGTCAGCATCTGCGCCATCTCCGTTGTGATGGCGCATTGCTACGCGGGATTGTGGGGCCTGAAAATTTCGAGCGATATCTTAGGGAGGTGCCCTTACGGAGAATCCCGTAGGTCAGTTTTCGTGCCGGTCCTGGATCGCGCGGCGGATGCGCTTGATCAGGTTTTCATCGAGAAGCGGCTTTAAAATCACGTCTTTCACGCCTGCCGCCGCCGCCCGGGTGGAGATATTCCCGTGGGGATAGCCGGTGATCAGGATCACGGGCGTGTCGCCGTCGGATTGGCGCAGACGGCGGGCCAACTCGATGCCGTTGATGTCGGGCATCTTGTAGTCGATCACGTAACAGTCGGCGCGGGGCGGGCTCGCCGCATTGAGCAGCGCCGTGGCATTCCTGAAGGTCCGCACGACAAAACCGTCGGTTTCCAACAGGAACCGCAGGGAGCCCAGCACGGCGGCATCGTCATCGACCACGTAGACGGTTGGCTTTGCCGACGACGCCGTTGCGAGCTGCTGATGCTGCGAGCCGATCTCGATCATGCTGACTGGCTAGCACAGGCCGGCGCAAGGGCTTTGACCTGTCTCAAAGGGCTCTAACCTCTCTCAATCCTTGATCAGGCCGGCGCGCATCGCGAGCCGCACCAGCTCCGAAAGGCTGCTCGCCTGCATCTTGGTCATCACATTGGCCCGGTAGACCTCGATCGTGCGCGGGCTGATATCGTATTCGCGGGCGATCAGCTTGTTGGAGAGACCTGCGACCAGCCCCTCCATGACCTGGTGCTCGCGCGGGCTCAACGAGGCGACACGGGCGGCAATATCCTGGGCGATGGCCTCGTTCTTGGCGACCGGTTCGGCTTGGCGGATCGCGGCTTCGATCATAGTGACGAGGCCGTCGTCCTCGAACGGCTTTTCCAGGAAGTCGACCGCACCAAGCTTCATCGCCTCGACTGCAAGCGGCACGTCGCCGTGACCAGTCATGATCAGGATCGGAAACGGACTGTTCTGCGCCTTCATGCGCTTGAGAAGCTCGATTCCATCAAGGCCCGGCATGCGGATGTCCGAGACGACGCAGCCGAAGGCGAGGCCGCGCAGGGCGTTGAGGAAGCCTTGCGCGTCGTCGAACAGCGTGACGCCAAAGCCGGACGAATCCAGCAGGAAGTTCAGCGAGTCCCGCATCGCCTCGTCGTCGTCGATGACGTAGATCATTCCCTTGGTCGTCATGGATCAGTTCTCGTCGGCTGCCGGCAGGGTGAAGCGGAATGTCGCGCCGCCCGATGCGTTGCTCTCGGCCCACATGCGGCCGCCGTGAGCCTCGATGATCGAGCGGCTGATCGACAGTCCCACACCCATGCCGGTGTCCTTGGTGGTGAAGAAGGTTTGAAACAGGTTTGGAATCACGTCGTCCTGGAAACCGGACCCGGTGTCTGACACCTCGACCTCGATCATGTCGTCGGCGACGGGCATGTTGGTGAGGATCAGTTCGCGTCGCGGCGACTGCGCCATCGCTTCCAGCGCGTTGCGGAACAGATTGACCAGCACCTGCTGGATCTGCACCCGGTCGGCGAGCACGAGGTCGGCGTTCGGATTGAGGCTGAAGCGGAGCTGCACGTTCTGATCGCGCGCGCCGGCAAGCCCGAGCGCGCCGGCCTCCTCGATCAGCTTGGAGAGGCTCTCGACCCGCTTCTCCGATTCGCCGCGGGAGACGAAGTCGCGCAGGCGCCGGATGATCTGGCCGGCGCGCAACGCCTGCTCGGCGGCGCGGTCCAGTGCACTCTCGATCTTCGCCGTGTTCGGATCGCTGCTGCCCGCGAGCAGCCGCCGCGATCCTTTCATGTAATTGCTGATCGCCGCCAGCGGCTGGTTGAGCTCGTGGGCGAGCGCGGAGGCCATTTCGCCCATGGCGGTCAGCCGCGAGACGTGAACGAGCTCGGACTGCAATTCCTGGAGCCGCGCCTGGGTCTGTTGATGCTCGGTGAGGTCGCGGATGAAGCCGGTGAAGTAAGGCTCGCCGCCTGACTGCATCTCGCCGATCGCCAGATGCATCGGGAAAGTGGTTCCGTCGCGGCGCTTGCCGGTCACGATGCGTCCGATGCCGATGATGTGCGGATCGCCGGTGGTGCGGTAGCGGGCGATGTAGCTGTCATGGCGGGATCGGTCCGGCTCCGGCATCATGATGCTGACATTCTGGCCGATGGCCTCATGCTCAGGCCAGCCGAACAGGCGCTCAGCCGCCGTGCTGAAGAGTTGGATGATGCCGCGGCCGTCGATGACGATCATCGCATCGGGAATCGTCTGGAGGATCGACTGGAGGTGCGTCTCGCGGGTGCGCAGCGCTTCCTCGACCTGTTTCTCCTCGTTGACGTCGAGAAAAATGCCACTGAGATGGCGGGCGGTACCGGCCTCGTCCCGGATGAGACCTGCCCGGCCGCGAATCCAGCTCCACACGCCTGAGGCATTGACAACTCTGAAGGAGACGTCGAAGCCGCCGCCGCGCTCGACGACGTGCTTGATCGCGCTCTCCACTCGCTCGCGCTCCGCAGGACCAAGACGCGAGAGAAGGAGTTCATAGCTTGCCGGTTGATCCCCTTCGATGCCGAGCAACATTCTGGCGGTGGCCGACCACTCCAGCTCGCGCGTCCTGAGGTCGAGATCCCAGGTGCCGACGCCAAAGCCTTCAATCCGGAAGCGAAAATGCTCGTCGCGAGCGTCGTCTGGCGGATGCGTTACGCGGCTCGGCGACAAGCTATTGCACCCATTCTCCCGCAGCGGGTCCCCGTGCCACGAGGGTGGCGGCAATTTCGCCCAAGGCCGGGCCGGAGGCAAGTTCGGATGTCCGACTCCATTGGCGGATTTCTCGCAGCATGGTGCGAGGACATTTGATCTATCTCATCCTGCCTTGCGTCGGTGCGGCTAGATTTCCATAGCAACGCACTGCCCGGAGGCTACCGATGACATACGCGACCGTGACGGTCAGCCTGGCGCTCGATCAGCCCAACGAGGCGCGTCTTCAGGTCGCGAGCGAGTTCGCCGAGCGGTTCGAGGCGAGCATCGTCGGCATCGCCGCGGCGCAGTTCGCGCCGCCGATCTATTTCACCGACGGCGCCGAGGCCCAGAGCCTGATCGACCAGGGTGAGGCCTCCGTCAAGCGGCGCCTTGCCGATCTGGAAGCGCAATTCCGCGCCGCGACGAGGGCGCGCGGCGGACATGCGCAATGGCGCAGCGCCATGGATTTTCCCACGCGGTTTGTCCTGGCGCAGCTGCGGTGCGCCGATATCGTCGTCAGCGGCGGGCACAGCCGGCCTTTTCCAATGCCTTTTTGCTCGCAAGCCCGAAGGATCTGGTGATGCAGGCCGGCCGGCCGCTCCTGATCGTGCCCGACGGGGCCAACTGGCTCGATCTGCGCAGCGTGCTCGTGGCCTGGAAAGGCGCGCCCGAGGCGCGGCGGGCGCTCGCCGATGCATTGCCGATGCTGCGCAAGGCGAGGGACATCACCATCATCGAGATTCCGGAAGGCGATGACGACGGCTCGGCGGCGACGGCGCGCGCCACGGATGTTGCCGCATGGCTCGCTCGTCACGGCGTCGCTGCGACCGCGCGCATCCCCGAGGCCGCGACAGACCAAACCGCCGCCGCGCAATTGGAGAAGATCGCCGATGAGGCAGGCGCCGGCCTCATCGTCGCCGGCGCCTACGGTCATTTGCGCTTCCGCGAGCTGATCCTCGGCGACGTCACGCAGCATCTGGTGACGCAATCCGCCCGCTGCGTGTTGCTGTCGCATTGACGGCCGGGCCGCCACAGAACCAATCGATGAGGACGCGCCATGTACAAGTTTCTTGAGCAGACCGTCGACAGCTACATGACGCGCAACGTCCGGACGGTGAAGCGCGATCTCGACATGCTCGAACTCAGCGAGATGTTCGAGCAGGACGATTTCAACAGCTATCCAGTCGAGGACGACGAGCAAGTCGTCGGCATCGTCACCAAATTCGACATCCTGAAGAGCTTCGCCTTCACGCCGAGCCAGATGCTGCCGCGTTATCACGAACTGATGAGGCGCAAGGTCGGCGATGTCATGACGCCCGAGTTCATCTATGTCAGTCCCGAGACCAGGTTGACGCGCGTGCTCCAGATCATGGTCGATCACCGCATCAGGAGCGTCATCGTGCTCAACAGCCGCCAGAAGCTGGTCGGCATCATCGCCCGCGAGGACGTCATCGCGCCCCTCAAGGCGACCGCGCGCGACTGACAGGGCGTCCGCAAATCCGTCGACTTGAGCTCCGTGATTTCACGAAAGCGGTGGTTGCCGCGCGCACTGCGCGGAGCGCGAGCGCTCCGATTAGTGACCGCTTCACATTAACAGAAACTCACTCACCTTGATTTCAATCAAGTCCCCGCGAGGTCGATGCGCCCGGCTTTGCCTTCGTTGTGGGCTCCATGACCAATCGATTTTCTAAAACCGGCGGTCTTGGATGACCTTCTTGACGTCGTCACAGTCCCGCAAGAGGTGAGGGGCGCGTCGATTGCCTTGCTGCAGGAATGCAGGCGCGGAGACCCTTGTTGCGGCGCGTGTAGTCGCCCACGCCCTCGCTCTGCCGCGCGGTCGCGACAAGGGCGTGAGCTGGTTGCCGATGTACCATGAGATGGGCCTGATCGGGTTTGTCCTGACGCCGCTGATCGGCGGCGTCACGGCCGTGTTCTTGCCGACACGGCGGTTCGTCTCGGAGCCCGGCTCGTGGCTAGCAACGATTAGCCGTCAAGCGCGACGATCACGTTTGCGCCGAACTTCGCACTGGCGCTTGCGACGAAGTGGACGCCAGCGACCATCGCGCAGCGCCTCGATCTGTCTTGTTTGCGCGTCGTGGGCTGTGGTGCCGACCCGCTCGACGCCCTCGCCGCCGTCCCGCGACGGGTCCAGCCGGTCGACCGGCGATCTTGCCCGGACTAGCGCGATGTCCGAACCCTTCCGGGTCGCGTACCACCAGTCTATCCAGTAGTCGGATGCGCTCAGTGTTCGACGGCCTCTTTGCATGGCGCATCGGGCCCCAATGTCCCCGCACGACCGTCCACGTCGGTTCAATACCTCCGCCGCGTCGGCGAACCCAAAGGCTGCCGAGCTTTTTGTGCAAGCTTTCCGACCGAGCCAGACGCCTCCCGAATTTCCACACCGCCTGCGCCAGGTCACTCTGGCGCGCGCCGCAGGCGATTCGAGCAGCAGGTTCTCGTCCTCTGATAGCCGGCGAGACAGTCGCGCAGAAGGATTCACGAAACCGACCAGCGTGCCCGGTATGGTGACGGAGTCGTCCTCCGGCAGCGGCAGCGACTCTTCGAAGTCCTTCGGTCCGTCGCTCTCGCCCGTATTTGGCGCAGAGTGGCGATGCATTCCGGCCGATTTAGAACATGGCTACCTTTTTGGACATCCTTGCAGTTGCATCGCACCATTTAGCTTGACTTTGGCGTGGGTGAGTGCTTACTCACTCGCATGAGCTCACTGCGAATGACCAGCGACCTGAGGCGTCAATTGATCCTCAGTGCCGCAAAGCGCTGCTTTGCCCGACACGGCTATACCGGCACCACGACCAAGAGCGTGGCGGCCGCCGCTGCCATTTCCGAGGCGCTGCTGTTCAAGCATTTCCCGTCCAAGGCGGCGCTCTACGCTGAGATTCTCAGCGACGAGTGCGAGGCCGACCCGGCGCTGATGGAGCTGCTGGAACGGGAGCCCTCGACCGTCACCTTGGTCGAGCTGATCCGCGGCATGGTCCAGCATTTCCTTCATATCGCCGACGGCCCCGACCAGGAAGAGGCCCAGCGCCTGCGACTAACGGCCACGAGCCAGTTGGATGATGGCGAATTCGCGCGTTTGCTATATGCAAAGGTCGAGAAGCTGATCGGAGCGGCCTTCGTCGCCTCGCACGAGCGCGCGGTCGCCGCCGGCGACGCGCGGCCGTGCACCGGCGACCCGCTCAATCTGTTCTGGTTTGCGCATCATTCGCTGGTGATGGCGGCGCTGACCAGGCTGCCGGCCACGCCCTGCCTCGACTACGGCAAGGCAAGCGATCTGGAGCGCCAGCTCTGTGAGTTTCTCCTGAGAGGTATCGGACTTAACGACGCCGCAATTGCTCCGCATCTGGGCCGCGCCCCGGATCTCGGCAAGACGGCGAGTGCAGAAAGTGCATGACATGAACATCGTAACCGAACACAAGATATCGGGCGAACCGATCGACAAGGCGCCGGAGCGCCCGGTTCGGCCGCTGCTGTGGTTCATCATCGTCGGCTCGCTGCTGGCTGTGCTCGTCGGTGGTCTCGTCTGGTTCAATTATTTTCGCGGCCAGATGATCAAGCAGTTCTTCGCCAACAACAAGCCGCCGCCGGTTGCGGTGAGCGTGGCCGAGGCGAAGTCGGAGGTAGTGCCGAACCTATTGACCGCGGTCGGCGGGCTTGCCGCCGTGCACCAGGTCGACGTCACCACCGACGTCAACGGCCGCGTCACCGAGATCAAGTTCGAGCCGGGCACGCATGTCGAGGCCGGCACGCCGCTGGTGCAGCTGTTCGACGCGCCGGAGCAGGGCGACCTCGCCAATTTCAAGGCGCAGGCAACCGTCGCGCAGCTGTCGCTCGACCGCGCCAAGCAGTTGGCGTCGCGCCAATTCGGTCCGCAGGCAACCGTCGACCAGGCACAGGCGGCCTACGACCAGGCGCAGGCCGGCATCGCCAAGACCGAGGCGCTGATCTCGCAGAAGCTGGTGCGCGCGCCGTTCTCCGGCGATCTCGGCGTCCGCAAGGTCGAGGTCGGGCAGTATCTGACGGCCGGCACGGCCATCGTATCGCTGACCGATCTGTCGGAGCTGTGGGCCAACTTCACGGTGACGGAAAAGGATTCGGGCAACCTCAAGGTCGGCCAATCGGTTCGGCTGAGGGTCGACGCCTATCCGGGCCGCACCTTCGACGCCAAGATCACCACGATCGAGCCGCAGATTTCGGCCGACACCCGCAACATCCGCGTGCAGGCCACCGTCGCCAATCCGGAGAAGATCCTGAAGCCCGGCATGTTCGTGACCACCACTGTGGTGCTGCCGGATAAGCCCGCGGTGATCACCGTGCCGGAGACGGCGGTCGATTACACGCTGTACGGCGACTCGGTGTTCGTGATCACCGAGAAGAAGGAAGAAGACGGCAAGACCAGTCTGAGTGCGGTGCGCACCTTCGTGCAGACCGGCAGCCGGGTCGAGGGTCGCGTTGAAATCCTCAAAGGTGTGAAGCCGGGCGACAAGGTCGTCGCCGTCGGCCAGCTCAAGCTGCAATCGGGCGCGCCGGTGTCGATTTCCGCCGATCCGGCCCCGCAGATCCCGGCGCAACCGCCGCGCTACTAACCATACAATTGCGTGATCCGGCCCGGCCGGATCACGCTTCTTGAGACATAGAAATCGAGATCGCCGCGATGGCCCTTACCGATATTTTCATCAAGCGTCCGGTCCTGTCGGTCGTCGTCAGCCTGCTGATCCTGCTGATCGGCCTGCGCGCTGCGATGGTGCTGCCGATCCGGCAATATCCGAAGCTTTCGAACACGGTCATCAACATCACGACCGTCTATCCCGGCGCGTCGGCCGACCTGATCCAGGGCTTCATCACCACGCCGATCGAGCAGGCGGTCGCTTCCGCCGAGGGCGTCGACTACATCACCTCGTCCTCCGTGCTCGGCACCTCGACGATCCAGGTCTACATCAAGCTGAACTTCGATCCGAACCAGGCACTCACCGAGGTGCTGGCCAAGACGAACTCGGTCAAATATCTGATCCCGAAGGAATCCAACGACCCGATCGTCACCAAGACGACGGGCCAGACCACGGCCGTGATGTATCTCGGCTTCTCCTCGGAGGAGCTGTCGGGCTCGGCGATCTCCGACTATCTGACGCGCGTGGTGCAGCCGGTGCTGTCGACCGTCGACGGCGTTGCGTCGGCCGACATCCTCGGCGGCCAGACCTTTGCGATGCGGCTGTGGCTCGACCCGACGAAGATGGCGGGCCGCAACGTATCCCCGGCTGACGTCTCGGCCGCGATCGCCGCCAACAACTTCCAGTCCGCCGCGGGCCAGACCAAGGGCTACCTCATCGTCTCGAACATCTCGACGAACACGGGTCTCACCGACGTCAACCAGTTCAAGAAGTTGATCGTCAAAGCCAAGGACGGCGGCTTCGTGCGGATGGAGGACATCGCCACCGTCGAGCTTGCCGCCCAAAGCACGGATGCGAGCGTTGCCTTCAACGGCGAGCACGCGATCTTCATCGGCGTGCAGGCGACCCCGCAGGGCAACCCGCTGACGCTGGTCAAGGGCGTGCGCGCGCTGTTCCCCGAACTCGAGCGCAATTTGCCGCCGTCGATGAAGATGAAGGTCGCCTACGATTCGACCAAGTTCATCCAATCGTCGATCGACGAGGTGGAGAAGACGCTGGGCGAGGCCGTGATCATCGTGATCGTGGTGATCTTCCTGTTCCTGGCGTCGTTCCGTTCGGTCATCATTCCCGTCGTCACCATCCCGTTGTCGATGATCGGCGTTTGCACGCTGATGCTGGCGCTGGGCTTCAGTTTCAACCTGCTGACCCTGCTCGCCATGGTGCTCGCGATCGGTCTCGTCGTCGACGACGCCATCGTCGTGGTGGAGAACATCCATCGGCATCTGGAAGAGGGCAAGACGCCGGTCCAGGCATCGTTGCAGGGCGCGCGCGAAATCGTCGGTCCCGTCATTTCGATGACGATTACGCTCGCCGCCGTGTACGCGCCGATCGGCTTCCTTGGCGGCCTCACCGGCTCGCTGTTCCGCGAATTCGCATTCACGCTCGCGGGTTCGGTGATTGTGTCCGGCGTGATCGCGTTGACGCTGTCCCCGATGATGTGCTCGGTGCTTTTGAAGAACACCGAAGAGGGCCGGTTTGCAAAGCTGGTCAACAGAGTGTTCGGCGCCACGACGCGCTGGTACGGCCGCAGGCTCGACCGCTCGCTCGACTACAAGGTCATCACCGGCCTGTTCGCGGTGACGATCCTCGGACTGGTCGGCTTCCTCTACATGCACACCTCGAAGGAGCTGGCGCCGGAGGAAGACCAGGGCATCGTGTTCGCGGTGACCAAGGCGCCGAAATACGCCAACATCGACTATGTAGATTTCTACGGTGAGAAGCTCGACAAGGAATTCGAGAAATTCCCCGAAACCGATCTGCGCTTCGTGCTGAACGGCATCAGTGGCCCGCAGGGCGGCATCGCCGGCATGCTGCTCAAGCCCTGGGACGAAAGGAAGCGCTCCTCTATTCAGCTGAAGCCGCTGGTGCAGGCCGAGCTCTCCAAGATCGAGGGCGTGCAGGCCTTCGCGTTCAACCTGCCGCCGCTGCCCGGCGGACCGGGCGGCCTGCCTGTGCAGATGGTGATCAATTCCACCGCGGGATTCCAGACGGTGTATGAGCAGATGGAGAAGCTGAAGGACGCGGCGCGCAAGAGCGGCATGTTCATCGTCTCCGACAGCGATCTCGCCTACAATCAGCCGACAGTGACGGTGAAGGTCGACCGCACCAAGGCCCAGGATCTCGGTATCAACATGCAGAACGTCGGCAGCGCGCTCGCGGTGCTGCTCGGCGGCAACTATGTCAACCGCTTCAACCTCGAGGGCCGTTCCTACCAGGTGATCCCGCAGGTGCCGCGCGGCAAGCGGCTCTCGCCGGAATCGCTCGGCGGCTTCTACGTGACGACCAACACCGGCCAGCAGCTTCCGCTGTCGACGGTGGTATCGATCGAGACGAAGACTGCCCCGAATTCGCTGACCCGCTACAATCAGCTCAATTCGGCGACCTTCTCGGCGGTGCCGATGCCCGGCGTGACCGTCGGTGCGGCGGTCGACTTCCTCGAAGGCGAGGCCAAGAAGCTGCCGCAGGGCTTCAGCCACGACTATCTCGCCGACAGCAGGCAGTATGTTCAGGAAGGCAACCAGCTCGCGGTCACCTTCGGCTTCGCACTGGTCATCATCTTCCTGGTGCTGGCGGCCCAGTTCGAGAGCCTGCGCGACCCGCTCGTGATCATGATCTCGGTGCCGATGGCGATCGTGGGTGCCCTGATCCCGCTGTTCTTCGGCATGGCGACGATGAACATCTATACCCAGGTCGGTCTCCTCACCCTCGTCGGCCTGATCACCAAACATGGCATCCTGATGGTGGAGTTCGCCAACGAGCTCCAGGTCAACGAGCGGCTCGACCGCCGCTCGGCCATCGAGATGTCCGCACGCATCCGCCTGCGGCCGATCCTGATGACCACGGCGGCGATGGTGACAGGCCTGATCCCGCTCCTGACCGCGACCGGTGCGGGCGCGGCCAGCCGCTTCTCGATCGGCCTCGTGGTCGTCGCCGGCATGTCGATCGGCACGCTGTTCACGCTGTTCGTGCTGCCCGCGGTCTACGTGGTGCTGGCGACCGACCATCGCGCGGTTGCCGATTCCGAGCGGAACACGCAGGTCGCCGACCTCGACATCGCCGGCAAGGCGCTGCGGCCGACCTAGATTTTGGCGAAATTCTAACGCTTTACTAGGCGGGCCTTGTCCAAGTCCAGCGACGCGGCGACAGTCGCCATCGGCAATTGCTCCGCGTCGCTTGATGGACGCCGGTATCGCGTCTCCTTCGAGAAATCTACTCCGACAATGTGATTTTCCTCAAGCCAGCAGGTACTAGATGTCTTCCGCCTTGCCGAGCATTCGGCGACGGAAAATTGGAGCGCCGGGCCGTCAGCTACTTTCCGGCGCAAAATTCGGCGGCCTTGTGAGGCAGCCAGAATCGCTTGGTGTGGCGAAAACTGCAAGGTCGAACGGATTGGCGTTGACTTGAAGCGGCAGCATTGATTCATTCTTATGAATGATTTGTGAGCGAGCCCTTCAAACGCGCGAGAAGCTTGTCGGCAAGCTGCCGGTCACCGGCGAGCTGCTGCGCGGCTCGCTGCTGGAGCGCACCGTTCGTCACAAGAGCGGCTGCCCGAAATGCGCGCGCGGCGAAGGGCACCAGGTGCATGTCCTGACGGTGAGCTATGCGGGTGGACGCGTGCGCCAGTTCAGTGTGCGGCGTGAGCGCGTTGCCGAGGTGCGCCGCTGGCTGGAGAATTACCAGAAGCTGAAAGACGCGATCGAGGCGATCTGCGAGTTCAATCACGACCTGTTGCGCCCTGATGCGGCTGTGCCGCGGGGGAGGAAGAAACGTGATTGAGATGCGCAGAGCGCAACTGAGCTTCGGCGACGGCTTGATCGCCGGGGAAGTGAGCGATCTTCGCGAAGGTTGGATGACCCATGCTGACCGGGTTCTGGCGGATGAACAGATCGTCCGTGCGGTGTACGAGGCGCTGGCGAGACGACATCCCAAGAGCCGCAGTCGTGGTCGGCTGGGCGCGCCGGCCGAGGTGGTGTTGCGGTTGTTGATCCTGAAGCATGTTCGCAACTGGAGCTATCACGTGCTGGAACGCGAAGTGCGCGCCAATCTGGTGTATCGCGACTTCACCCGTGTGGGCGGCGGCAAGATGCCGGACGCCAAGACGATGGGGCGCTGGGGCCTGGCTGTGGATCCGGAGACAATCAGACAGATCCACGACCGGATCGTGCAAATCGCGCAGCAACAAGGGGTGACGCAGGGAATGCGTGTGGATACGACGGTGGTGGAGACCAACATCCATTACCCGACCGACAGCACGTTGCTGGGTGACGGGGTAGGGTGCTGATCCGCACCATGGAGAAGGTCACCGAGATCGCGGGCGCGGCCGGAACCAAGCTGCGCGACCGAACGCGAAGCGTAAAACTGCGGCTGCTCGATATCTCGCGGATTGCGCGTGCCAAAGGACCGCTCAATCACGAGAGGCTCAAGCAAGGCTACCGTAAGCTATTGAACTCGACGAGCCGAGTGGTGGGGCAAGCGAAGCGCTTCTCCCATGAGATATCAACCGGCGTGAAGCGGGCCAGGGGCATCTTGAAACGGCTGGCGCTGCAAGGCTTGCGGCAGGAGCTGGAAGCGATGATGCCGCTGGTGCGGCAGGTGATGCGGCAGACCCGGCAACGCATCTTCCACGGCAACACGCGGACAGAGGACAAGCTCTTCAGCGTGTTCGAGCCCTCGACGGAGATCATTCGCAAGGGCAAGGCCGGCAAGCCCAACGAGTTCGGCAAGATGGTCAAGCTGCAGGAAGCCGAAAACCAGATCGTGATCGACTACGAAGTCTATGATCGGCGGCCGAGCGATTCGGACCTGTTGATCCCTGGCCATCGAAATCCATCAAGCCAAGCTCGGTCGCACGCCACGTCTGGTCGCGGCAGATGCCGGGTTCTATTCCGCCAGGAATGAAGCCGCGGCGAAGGCGAGCGGCGTCAAGCGCGTCTGCATCCCCAATCGTTCCACCAAGAGCGTCGCCCGCAAGCGCGAGCAGAAGAAGCGTTGGTTCCGCAACGGCCAGAAATGGCGGACCGGATGCGAGGGGCGCATCAGCGTCGCCAAACGGCGGCACGGGCTCGATCGCTGCCGCTACAAAGGCAGCGCCGGAATGAAGCGCTGGGTCGGGCTCGGCGTTGTCGCCGACAACCTCATCAGCATCGGTCGCATGATGGAACAGCAGTCACTCCAAAGGTAGTCCACTTCCAGCGCAATCTTGGCCTCACATCGCCCCGCCGCCCCCCGCGGGGGCTTCTTATTGTCTTGCATGGTTGACCGCGTCCTTCAAAACCGCGATTTTGCGCCGGAAAGTAGCTAGGGGCGCGCTCGGCTCCGTCCGGCGGTCGTTTTCCAGGCGGGTCCGCAGGCGCTTGGATGTCCGGATGGCGCCGAAACATCACCCCAGGCCGCTCTCGGGCAGCGACCGCAAGGCTCTGACAAAGGGGCTTGGTAAATCCAGTCGCTGTCTATATGGGCTACTCGCCGGCATCGCGCAGCGTCACCATCCTGCGGCCGTCGACCTCAATCGGGTCCTCGAAAGGCCGCACCCAGCCCGCCTTCATCACGTTCGCTTCACACGGTCCGCAATTACGCGTTCAACTTCGAGATCCGTCAGGTGATCGGCCAACCTCGTGAAAAGCTCTCGTTTCTGCGGGTCGGTGGCCAAGTCGCGGATGAGGGCGCACTCGGCCGCATCCGTGCGGAGCTTTTCCAACTGAGCCTGCATGTCTTTCATTGCGGCTACTCCGTTCCTTGAGCGGAACCGTATAGCCAAGGTGTGGATGCGAGCTGAGTGTCGAATTTTCTAGGCTCAGGTCGCCGGACCTACGCAAGGTCCGAACGCCTCCAGCGGCCCCGGCCTCCAAGACTCTAAAAGCCCCCATGGCCGGGGCCGTTCTTAAAGGTCCTTCGATAGACCCATGCCATCGATAGACCCTTCGACGTTCCAATTGAAATTCGGCCGAACCCCCGCCCTGCCAAACGAACCGCGGCTCCATTCCGACATGGTCCTCACTTAAGAACTGCGATCAACTGAGCCACAAGCTTTTCGCGATCTGCGGCACGCAGCTTATCAAGATTGATCTGCTTCCATCGGACTGCGGGAAGCTCTGCCGCTCCATCGACGCCCAACAGAGCCCAATCTGGCTTCCCGCACTTGAATCCGATCAGAAATTCCCGATGCTCCTTCGGCATCTTTCCAGATACCGCGGCGATCAAGTCCTCGCGGGCCTTCAATAGCTCATCGAGCGAGACCGGATCTGCAGTCATACCCTCGAAGCCGTGCTCGAATTCCTGGCGGATATCCTTTCGCCGCGGCACCACAACCTCCGAAATGGGCCGGTCATGGCTGATGAGATAGACGATGAAAGCGCGCCTCAGGTCGTCGCTAATGCCCTCGTTCGCCAGAAGATCGCGGATGTCAAAAAGATCGCGAGGATGTTGGCGGTCAAGGGCGGCGACGATTTTTCCCGCGTAGAGGTCGGAAAACGAGACGACTTGTGTCTCCGCAAAACCAAAGCTCTCCTCGACGTTCGAAAGCACGGATCGCATCTCGGGATCGAAGACGCAGCCGCGAAGGACGGGAGTGACTTCGATCTTGATCTGGGTGTCGGTCCTCTGAAGTATCAGCTTGGTAACGATGCCTTCCGCGCGGTTCACGACCTCATTCACCTTGACCCCCGGAATTCCCTTGCCAATGGCGACAGCCATTCTTTTCATGCCCGCATCGATCGCGGCCAGCGATTCCGGTCGGCCGGCGACGGGCAGGTAGGTCAGGTCGATGTCGACTGACAAACGCGGCATATCGCGCACGAATAGATTGATCGCAGTCCCGCCTTTGAGAGCGAAGTCCGTTTCCGCCGCAACGAATGGCAAGGTCTCGATCAGCAGCGCAACCTGATGCCGATAGCGTTCAGATAGGGGCACTGAGATCCTCCGGCACGGTGATCAAATATTTCGGATCGAGCCTTCCACCTTTCACCAGCATGCGCTTTCCTTTCCCCAAATCGACCTTGTCACGGTTTATTTGCTTCAGCCATGAATGGTTGTGCCGGTCGGCAAACCAGAAGAGCAGCCTTTTGACTTTTACGCTTCTGCAATCGTCCAGCAGCTTTTGCAGCTTGCGGGGACTGAGGTTGCGCAAGCCCTCAACAAGCATGTCGACCTGGTGGAAGCTCTCGCTATGCGGCAGCTCGTCGAGCAGTTCAAGCAACGCCCGTTCGGGCGATGAGATGGTGAGTGGCCATTCGCCCTCGCCCCATATCTGCTTGAATGGTCCTGCCTGGAATTCATCGGCAGCTGCGCCGGTATTGTTCTGGACATTCCACGCGTCGTTCTTGAGCTCCTTCGTCACTGGATCGGCTTTGAAGAGCGTTGTGCTCTTGCGGAAGGTGAAACGCTCTTTGAGCGGAAGCTTGGAGAGCCATCCGGGCGGAGCATCGGGACCATACAGATAGACGACGGGCGGCCCTTCAGCCCGGAGGTAGTGCGAAAAACCTTGCAATTCGAGCGCGGTTCGCCCTCCGACGACCAGTGGGTGCTCAAGCAGCGTCTGAAGCGATATGACCGCCTTCTGCCATGTCAGGGTGCCGAGCGGGCGTTTGAAAGTTCCACGCGTTGGCTGAACCAGCCAGCCAGCCGAGACATATTGGCTGCGCAAGCCTGTCGAATAGCCGTGCTTCGTCATCCACCCGGCATCGACCAACAGACCTTCCGGGAGGGTGTGTTCAAGGAAGTTTAGCTTTCCGCCAGAATACTTAGCCATACTGAGCAATATAGCACTATGTCAAACCCCCTACAAGTTTATAGATTGGTAAATTTGCTAAGCCAGACTATGTAGAAAGCTCATAATCAAAACCTGCCCGCCAGGTCACGCCAATCACATTCGATCTCCAATCCGCCACCATGGGTGAAGCGAAGCGAAACAGGGAAGCCGTCTTAAACGGGCCGTGTCCATGCGGTTCGCAGAAGACGTCGCGTCTCTGTTGCTTCAACGGGCAGGGCTGGCACAAGCCGCCCGCTGCCCTCGGACTTAAAGCGCTGCCTGCCACGGGACAGGTCGAAAAATGCTACATGAAGGAGCTGGGATCCTGCGTTGCACCCATCTCGGCCGAACACATCATTTCGGATTCCGTCTGTCGCGTATTGATGGGTGACGGTGAGTTTTCGATCTCGGGCGTTCCGTGGCTGGAGGCGGGCGAAACGAAGATCATGGCGCCACCTCAGGCAAAATGCCTTTGTACCAAGCACAACAGCGTACTGAGCCCGCTCGATGCCTCCGCCCATTACTTCTTTGTGTCGCTCAAATCGTATTTCGACCATGATGCCGGTTCACGACACGCCATTCTATCCGGGCATGACCTCGAACGCTGGGTTTTGAGAACCGCCAAAGCAGCAGCCGTGTCCCGGAACCTGGCACGCGGAAGACAACGACTGTCGGGTGCGTTCTCGCGGGATGAGGCAATTCTCGACATGCTTGACGACCACCCGGCATTGGCCGGAAGGGGCAGGGCTCTACTGCACCATGAACACGGGCGACATCGCGGAAAACATACCGCGCTTTCAGTTCCAGCCCGCTGACAGATGACCGTGACGAAATCAAAGCCTTGGCGATTAACATCATGGGCTTTCGCTTCGAGTTGCTGCTCGAAGCGCCTGATCTGAGCAAGCATCCATCCTTGATCGGTGCAAGATATCGACCGAGCCGAATCCTGATCTCGTATCCAACATCAACAAATTGGGTGACACTGAGCTGGGAGGACGGCAAAAAACATGAGGAATTGACCGTCCGATGGCTTCAACGGCGCCGCGAGCCGCAGACCCGACACTTGGCCGAGAAGGTCGCCGAGAGATGATGTGCTTCTTGCAATTCGTCGGTCAAAAGCTCATTCACGACGCTTGGCTATAGGATGACTGCTTCCCCGCGAGCATGAGGATGAAGAGCTCGTCGAACGTGTTGTAATACGCCCGGTCCATGAACTGCCGGACCGTGAACTTCACCTTCTCGAGCGTCGTCGACGACGTCACCTGGAACGCCACTCGGTCGTGGTCGTCGCCGAGATCAATACCGGGAAAGTTCTTCTGCTTCCGATTCGGATTGGTAAGGTGCGCGAGGTTGTAGACTGATTTCAGGATGGGGATGAAGGCGTCCTCCAGCGCCAGGTTGATGTCAGTCCGCCCCTGGGAGGTCGCAAGCTCAACCTGAAAGATGATTCGGCTGACCACGTCCCGGAGCTCGTTCTCAACCTCGAGCTGCCTCATTCGCGCACCCCATCTGCAAACGGCCGTCTTTAGTGATGGGAACGCAGGGGGAACATTTCAGGGGCCACGGGCCAGCCATCCCGTCGACAAGTTCTCTTCGCTGGCAGTATTCCCCCTCAGACGCGGCCCTTGTGCACGAACGTGCGGAATTGGTCGAACTATGCTGCCAGCCTCTGTATCCGGTTCTCTATCAATTTCAGGAACGCGCCAAACCCGAGCGGCGACATCGTCCTGGGAATAGGTGCGACGGCGCGCGGCAACGAACGCGGTGCGTTTGGAGATAGGCACGATCGGTTCGTTGCCACCGCTGAGGCTACGATTGATCATGAATCCTGAGCACACAAGCGACGCTGACGGTACCCTACTGCAAGAATGCAGGCGCAGAGACGATCTTTTGGTAACAGCCCGGGTACGCGTGGCATTTATCTCGGGTAGAAAGGCGCAGCGCGTTCCCAAGTCCCTGCGGCTCGCTATAAAGGGGCATAGGCAATATAACTCTCGTCACGCTGCAGCTTTCCAGCGCCCCAATGGAATCAATCGGTTAGTCTCCTGCTGCTGCGATATCGTCAAATCAGAGTTCCCCGCGCTTTCATACGACGCGGCATTCTGCTTTGTCCCATAGCGACCGGGCCTACTCCACGGCCCCACCATCCAAGTGCTTTCAGTCAGGCGGAAGATGAAGAACCGCTGATTGGCCATCAGGTCCTTATGGATTTGACCCGTGCGCTCCGTAGCCGTCGCAGTCTGAGCGCGGCCTCTGATCTATTAGGCCCGCAGAACGATAAACGTCGAGGTCAGCCGTCCGGAAGAGTTATCGAAACAGCAAGAGCTGCACCGATAGGTCCAGTTCTTCGTTCAAGAAAATAGCGCACCTGTTCGTCTCGGGAAGTGTCGAATTGCTCTCCGACCTGGCATGTGAGCAAGAGATCGGCCGCCCAAGTTTCCAACCGCCAATGCCGCTTGCGCTCTTCACTTCGGCGACTGGCTGCGCAGTGAAGGCGCTGAAGCAGGTGGCATAGACGAGGCACGGATAGATCGCTTCCTCACCGGTCACCTGCCTAATTAGCGCTGAGAACCGGATTCGCAGCAATGTCGAGGCTCTCCCGCATTGCCCACTTGAGCATTGAGGATAGGGCTGTACGGGCAGCGGGCTGCTGGGACCGCTCCATGAGCTGATGCGAGGTCAGCGATACGAGCCGAGATATGGCGGCGGGTGATCTGGAAAACTGAGACGGGATGCAGGGGTCTCCAACTGGCCAACAAATAGCGTTCTATTTCCGAATTGGTCGGGGCTTCAGCCTTTGTTTGGGGTTCCGGAGATATTGATCCGCGATTGCCGGAGTGGGTCGGCCGCCTGCAGGCGCGCCTTGGCTTTCTCGTCGACCGGGTCTTTGCCATTGGCAACCAGGCCCAAAAGCCGCTTGGCCTCCTTGCGTGCAAGCTCTGGTGTCCAAGGGGCGCCGTGAGGACCGATGGTGACGAAGCGCTGCCGACCGAACACTCGGTACTTGAGAACGTATGTCGCTTTTGTCGCGTTGACGTTTACGGCGGGAAACAGCACGCCTTGATCATCCGCATGGGGCAATACCGGATACGGTTGATGACGAAGACCAAAGGCATGTCTAAAGTCTGGACGTATATGCGTCGTACGATGCTGTTGGGCAGTAGCTTCTTGGGTAGCGCGTTGTTCGGGGGCGTTACGCTGCCTACACCCAATCGGCCGCAGCGCAAGGTTGCCATGGTGTTGAAGGCGGCCGACTCTTCCTTCGTCGTTGGGTGCACACAAGACGGCATTACCTCGTTGCGTTATCGTAACGATACGTATGACACGGATTATATCCTGCCTGGAGCCGTGCTGGGGAGGGCTCACGCTAGAGTTCGGCGTGCCGGATCCGAGTGGCATACGCTTCGAACCGGCGTTGATGCAACGAAGCCGATGCATAGCGCGGCCCTTGAACTAGCAGCCCGCGATGCCGGCGTCCTTCTCACGACCCGCCTCGCAGTCGACGAGGCTGGATTGACGTGGGAGATCCTGCTGCGGAACGACGGCATGGCGAGCGTGGAGGTTGGCGACCTCTATTTGCCTATGCCGATGAACACCGAATTTCCGGCAGGGCAACCGGTGTCGGTGGCTGTTTTGAAGCACAGCTTCGTCTCGGGGCATGGATCGCACATCTTCTGGATTCGCGGCAACAGCGCCGGTCCCTTCCTCATGCTCTTACCGGAAGCGGACACGTCACTGGAATATTGGAATGTCCACAAGGATTCGGCCGAAGCCAGTGGGACGTGGTGCGCCTACATCTTGGGCGGGGCGGCCGCCGGCGACGCAGTGGCGGGCGGGACTCGCTGGCGACAGCCGACCCATTTCCTGTCCCTGTCGCCGGCCGAGGAACGGCGTTACCGTCTCCGCTTCCAGTGGGTTGCCGATTATGAGGCGGCGCGCAGGGCTATCGCGGACGCCGGTCTGGTGGACGTGGAGGTAATGCCGGGCATGACGGTTCCCAACGACCTGCATGTCGACATCGCGCTCGCGTCCTCCATTCCGGTGGAGCGAATCGAAGCGGAATTTACCGGCGACACGATGGCGCAACGGTTGCCGGATCGGGCTGGCAGGCGACTATGGCGGGTCCGGTTTTCGCGATTGGGCGAGAACCGGCTGACCCTGCACCAGCCGGGTGCGCGCCAGACCTTTCTTGAATTCTTCGCTACCGAACCCGTCGAGACGATGATGAAGAAGCGCGCAGCCTTCATCGTGAAGCGGCAGCATCGTGACCCGTCCAAATGGTACGACGGTTTGTTCGGCGAGTGGAACATGGAGACGCAGGTCCTGCTTGGCCCGGACAATTACGACCGGATCAAGGGCGGGCGCATCTACGAGGTGACGTGCGACGATCCCGGGCTGAGCAAGCCCGCTTACCTCGCGACCAAGAATGCCGAGCATCCTGATGCGGCGGAAGTGGCGGCGCTGGACCGGTATATCGATACGTTCGTCTGGGGCGGGCTGCAACGTACCACACAGGAGGCACACCCCTACGGCCTCTACGGCATACCCGATTGGAAGCAGAACCGGGAAAGCAGCAATCCCGGCCCAAAGGGCCGCCTGCATATCTGGCGGCCTTATGACTATCCGCACATCTTCGCGATGTATTTGGCCATGCACCGCATCGCGCGTGACCATCCCGCGATACCCACCCGCCAGAGCGCACGAGATTATTTGGTACGCGCCTACGGTACGGCGCTGGCCATGTTCACGGTGCCGATGCGCGTGATGATGTGGTCTGCCTACCGCACCGGCTTCTACAACGAATGTGTGATCCCCGAACTTCTTTCGGCGCTCACGACGGCGGGCTTGATGCGCGAGGCGGCGACGCTGGAGGCGCACTGGGCGCGTAAGGTGCGCGCCTTCGTCGATCCGAAGGCGGACCTGTTCGGGTCGGAATATCCGTTCGATTCCACAGGCTTCGAATCAACGCAGGCACTGGCGCGCTCGGCCCTTGACGACCCTGTCGCCATGGGGGTTTCGAAGGCGGCAGCCCGTGCCTTCGCGGAGCGTCAGATCGCTGCAAACCTGTTCTGCCGTGGCTGGCTGGAACCTGCTTATTACTACCTGGGCAGCGATTATCGCGGGACTGCGGGCGACGCCTATACGCTGACCTACATGGCGCAGATGGGCGGCTGGGCGCTGCTTGATCATGCGCTGAACGATGCAGACGACCCGCATCCGCTCCTTCGTCTGGGCTATGCGTCACAACTCAGCGCGTGGGCCTTGCTGAACAGCGGCCCTGCGTCGGCCGGTCATGGCTATTGGTATCCGGGCGAGGAGAATGACGGCGCGGCCGGTGGCGGCTTCGAGCCGGCGCCGAGCGGGACCACATGGCTCGGTCAGCCGCATCACCGTGGAACGTGGTATTACTCGTGCGAGATCGACCTGGGATTTTGTGGGGCGGTCCGCGCTGCTGCGACGATCGTTGCCGACGATCCCATCTTTGGGCAGGTTTGTCAGGGTGGCATCGTGGAGACGTTCGCTCACACCCTGCGTATCTGGCCACGTGATGGCGTGCGGCGACGGCTCAACGTGCGGCTCCAGTCTCTCCGATTGGACCTGGTGCTGCTTGACGCCCGATTCCGGGCGGATGGACCGATCATTCTGAATTTGGGGGAGGGGTGGATCAGCCTTACGCCTGAGCCCTTTGCCCCATCTGCATCGGGAGTGACGTTCGAATTGCGGTACGATGACGGGAGGAAGCGCAAGGAAGTCGTCGACATCACGGACAGCCAGATTGTCGTCCGCTTGCCTGCGGCGCGCTTACCGCGGGTTCAGGTTCGCTAGTGTTGCCGATTATCGGGTGCGATCGGCACTTATGGCCTGCTGTTCCACGCGGCTTCCGAGGCGATGACGATCATCGCCGCAAATCCCGGGCATCTCGGCGCACGTATCCGCGTCACCGCGGTGCTGCATACCTCGGGTTCGGCGATGACCCACCATCCGCACATCCACATGATCGTGCCGGGTGGGCATCGGCGGCAAATTCAATAATCGTTGAAATATGGAAAAAGTGAATGCCGTGGCCGCGCTGGCCGCGCTCTCCCGGGAGAATCGCCTCTAGCGCGACGACGGCAAGCGAATAGAGGCCCGTCTCACCGTTGGCAGAGGCCGAAAAGCCAAAGAGGTGAATCTGGAGCCTTTGCGCCGAGGGCATAGGATATCTCCTTGCCGGGCGCATGAGATCACCCGGCGGTTTTACGCCCTAGGGCGATCTCTGGTTACGCAGTCATTCTACCGCTGCTATGGGCGATTAGTCCGCCCCTCAGGAATCGTATGTAACTCCAAATAGCCCGGACTCACGGCTCTGTTTGCGAACTACTCGAACTCGCATGGGTGAAGGCCTACGGAGAAAGCTCACGCGCCTGGCAATGAACTCGACGACAGATAGCGGAAGCAGCACCGCCGCGACGACCATCACTGCAAAATCGCATTGGCCGGTGCGACCTGCCCCGCGTGGCATAGCGTGTCAGCCGCGTTCGCTACGGCCAGCCCTTTAGGCAACTGGAAACTGGGATTCAGGCAATACAGCTTTCACCATGGTCATCGAAGCGCGGCAAGGGCCAGGCGTTCCGTCTGAATCATCCGGTGCCGATTCCCGCTTGACCGCCAAGATCATGGTTCGCCTGGTTTCGAGAACCGACCGGGTAGCTTTTTCCAGCTCGGCGGATTGGAGGATGGTCGTGCCAACCCAGGAGTTGGTTAAGAGGGCGCCCGGGAACGTGGCAGTGATAGCGACGCCGGCAAAATTTCATTGACGGCGGGCTACTTTGCCGAGTGCCCCCGGCGAGGAGCTCCGCATCCTTCTGCGCGAGGGATCGAAGCCGGATGGCGTGCGCCGTTGTGGCGTGGAGAAGAAGGGAGTGTTCGAAAGAATGGAGCCTGCTGGTTATGGCTCTTACTTGCCCGGCTTACTGGTGTCGGAAACGACTGAGACTCCGAAAGGAGAACGGGAGCAGAGCATGCCGGGAAACGCCTCGAAGTCGGGCGCCGGAGGCCGGTGGAGAGCACAGAGTAAGGTGTGACGGTTTTTGGAGAAAAGCGTCATGCCTAAAAGGGCGGCGCTGTTCAGGTAGGGCGTATACTCTACGTCCGCGATGAGTACCGAACACCACGTCTGCAGTTCGATCAATGAAGAATTTTCAGATCAGGAGAAACCGATTCGTGCAGTTGGGAGGGTGTGGGCTGAACGTGTAGCGGGGCAAGATGCTCGGCGAAGTGTCGCTCCTGGAGGATGGAACGCCACAGGAGGGGTGCGCCTGAGATCTGGACGAGGCTTCCGAAAGAACTATGCCAGACTACGTCGTGGACTTCCGTATCTTCATTCTATCAGCGCCGCGCGCAAGCGTTCTTGGTTTGGGCTGCTTGGCTCTCGATCGCTTGGCCCGGGGGCGCCGGGGGAAGAACAGTCTCTTCCAATTACTCGCATGGTGATCGCCCGTGCCAAAGTGTCAGGGGTTTCGAAGCGAGCTATTCCACGGCGAATGCGAGCCCTCTCAGAAAACGACATGGTTCGTTTTACTTTCCCGTCGGTCGACAGTAGCACGTAATCGAGCACCGACCTGTTATGCTCAGACAACCTGGTAGCGGCAATCCAGCCGTGAGGCAGGCGTGCCTCACGCTTGATGGACCAGTACGGCGCGCGGTTTTGTCTTCCGCACCAGAGCGCCACTCGAATTGAGATGTTGATGGATCCATTCACGCGCAAGTAAGCCGTGCCGTCGCAAGAGGCAGTGCGGCCACCGGCCTTCCTGATAGCCATGGCAATTTGCAAGCCGAGCTTGGCATTTTGCTCGGCCCACTGCGGGCGCGAGTCAAGAAACTCATAACTTCGCTTGGGAGTGTAGCCGATCAGCCGATACACGTTCCTCAGACTGCCAAAGTGATTTTGATAGGTCGACGTGCAGGGGAGGCCAATAGTGCCGTCTACGATAGCGGAGGTAATGTGTCCTTCCTTGAGGAGCGTTCGGCGCAGACGCGAAAGCATCTCCTCGTCAGTGAGGTCGACACGTCGCTCCTCAATGATCCTGTTAACCTTCAGGAAAGCGTCACGTTCGATGATCGGCTCGATACATCCCTCGCTGGTAATCCAAACCTCGGGCGGATTGTCGGTGTAAGTCTGGCGCAACTTACGGGATCGCCGGTTAAAGGTGAGGTTCCCAACGTAATTCTCGTTTCTCAGGACTCTGTTAACTGCGGCGCGCGTCCATCGTATCCCAGTGCTCGTCGGTACGTCCTTCCGGTTCAGCTCCCCAGCGATCACGGCTTCGGACCTTACCTCCAGGAACCGCTGAAAGACCAACCTCACTACGGCGACTTCCTCGGGAATGCCGGGCCGTACTCGGATGTGATCGCTGGTGAGATACTTCCGATCGCCCTTCTTCAGCACGCCTCGCGACTGCTGCCTCGCATCGATAAGCTCGCGCAACAGGGCGTAACCAGGGCGTCCTCCGAGCTTGAAGCCAAGTCGCGCGAGGCGGCACTGCCCAGCGTGAACTTTGGCCGAAAGCTCACGACTGTATTCCGCAGCCATTACTCGCTTGATGTTTTTGATCATGCTGGAGATCATGCTGCCATCATTGTCAAATTGCTCGGCACAATACGCAACTTTGATGCCTGCCTTCTTACAGACAAACTCGTAATGCGCGCTCTCATCGATATCCTGAAAGCGGCCCCACCGGCTTACGTCATAAACCAGGACGTGAGCAAAATCGGCTTCTCCGGTTTGGACATCCTCGATAAGCTGCATGAGACCGGCCCTGTTCTTGATCAGCAGACCGCTCTCACCTTCATCGCAATAGGTGCGAACGATCGTCAAATTATGGGCGTGGGCGTATGCCGCAATCACCGCAGCTTGGTTTTGTATCGAGTATTGCTGCCGAACTGTCGACATACGGAGATATTGTGCCGCTCGGATCGCAAGCTGCGATTTCAGTTGATGAGGGTGGTAGGCGACGGGTAGGTTGGCCATCGATCGAACTCCGATGCTATACGGGAGTGACAAATCAAGCCGTGTAGGAGCGGCCCCTCATGTCGGCTGACTTGACGTCCCGAGTGCCACGCAAGGCACAGGAGAGCGACTATTGGTACTAAATTTGGACGGCTCGATCAGCGGCGGCCACCACCATATGCAGGTCCGGGTCTATTTTGAAGATACGGACTTAGTGGTTTTATCGCACTTGGCCAGATAGTCACGGACCGCATCGACACGATAGAGCGGCCGGCCATCGACGTAGCGCCATTTCAGCGGGTGGGTTGGATCGCGCCGCCACTGCTCCAGCGCTCCGGGCGTGCGCCGAATGACAGCGGCCGCCTCCAATGGCGTCAAATTCGAGCTGCCTGGCAGCGTATCGATGTCGAATGTCGCGGGCGGCGGGATGCCGCGGTTCTTGCGAGGGCGCTTCGTGGCGCGAGGCATTTTCCGACCACTAGGCGAAGCTAATGCTTCGATTGGAGTCTTTTCGTCCTTACCGCTCATACCTCCGCCCCGCACCATGATCCGACTGAGACAATAAGATCGTACTTCGGCAACAAAGAAGCCGGTATGGCTGCTGGGTAGCTGTGGCGTACAAATAGGACGAACCGTTCGAATGGCCGCGGCGCGCCAGGAACAGGCTTTCAGTCCGACCTTCAGCCTCACAACCTGAAGGTCATGTCAAAAATCGTATTCCCGCAACCGCCGATGCTTGCGATAGCAAGCCATCCAGAGCCCAGGCCTCCGATATTGGGATCTCGGTCGAGACCTTGGCCTTGTTCGTTCGCCCTGGCTGACGACGACACCACCACTCCCCGAGCCGGCTGCAAAGGCGGCGAGGGCGCAGGCGGCCGTGCGCTACGACAATTTCGTCGCGGCACTAGGGCGACGGCTCAGCCAAGTGCCGAAGCTGCGACAGGAGATCCCGGACGATATTCAGGAGGCCGAGCCGACGTGAGGGTAGGGCTTAAGAGTCTGATGATCGCTCACCGCGTGGACGAAAATCCAGCCGCGGCGGAGATTCAAGACCGTGCATCGCAAGCAGTTCCTGAGCAAGAACCGACAGCGCACAGCCGATCTCTTCAACGCACGGGGATGCATCGTTCTCAACATCGGCTGGAGAGAATGCAAGGACAGGAATCCCAGAGACGATCATTGTCCGGGCTCGAACTCGGGTGTGAAGATCCTCGGGCAGCGTGCGATTGGGGCATGGCACTCAGCTGCCAGCCACCGGTAATCACCCTTCACGCATGCAAGGAGCGGATCATCCGCTTGCTCGGTTGCGAGGAAAAGGTCGTCACCGAATCGCTCAAGAAACCGTCGCGCGACCCGAATATTCGCAATCACAGTGTCGGTATCGTCGTGGCCTGCGGCAATTGCTTCCGAAATATGCTCGGTGGACTGCCACATCGCAGGCGGACACTAGCGGACATTCAACGGCGCAGGTAGGCATGTCGCCCTCCTGGCCGAGTATGTGGATATCGCGCGTTGCCTTTGTCCAAACGGGCCAGGCGTGGAAACAAGATGGCCACTCGCCGGGGTACCATGCATGGAAAACTCGAAACAGGCCTGTAAAGCAGCACTACGTGACACCTCTCCGGAAGCTGCGAACGTCAGACCGTTCGGGCTGAAAGGCCTCAACTAGAACTGGCACGGCGCTCGCAGGATCGCCTTCGCCACATACGAAAACATCAGCGGCCGCGTAGGACCTCTCAGGCCAAGTATGCAAGGTAATGTGCGATTCAGCCAACAATGCGATTGCGGAGACGCCGTGACCCGGACAAAACTTATGAACATGAAGGTGGAGTAATGTCGCACTCGCCGCACGGATGGCTTTTCGAATTGCGTCTTCCGCAATGGCCGGATCGTCGAGATTCTTCGCTCCCCATAGTTCGATGAGTATATGCGTCGCACCGGTGGACAGAGCCGGTGGGGCTTCCTTCTCGTTATCAATAGTCATTAAGAAATCTCCATTGAATTATCGGCCCAATAAGCTGAGCTAATCGGGATTTAGGTGACGACGTGATCAGGCGCTTGGTTTGCCGGCACTTGGATGATCTCAATGCTGCCGTTGAATCCGACAATTGCGACGACCTGCGGCAATTGTGCCTTTGAGCCGCCGCCAGATCCTTGATGCGGCGATCACCAGCTTGAACACCATCGGCCTGGCGGTGTTGGCGACAAGGAGCCCTTTCGTCCGCACGGTCCCGTATCGCCCGGTGGCGAACACGCGCTCGATGGGATTTGTGGTGCGCAAGTGATCCCCAACGTTCGGCCAAGAAAATCGTAGAAGGCCAGCGGTGCTTCGCGATCCTTGACCAGGCATTCGACCGCCCGGCCGTACTTGGCGCAATACTTCTCGCCGAAGACGTCGGTCGCCGCTTCGGCGGACGCTCGGTTCGCGCCCGCTAGACCTCGCGCAAATCCTTCATGGTGGCCTGCACCGAGAGTCGGACCTTGTCCGGGACGTTCACGGTCTTGTGCACCCAGCATCATGGTGGCGTGTGCCGGGAAAGACCTCGTCGAGCACCTTGTAGAAGTCGAGCGCGCCGTCGCCGACATTGGCCAAACTCCTTGCTAATGGTCACGGCGCCTCAATTGTTTTGCCAAGCCACGCCTCTCTTGAAGTAGGCGAGCGTGTGGCCCTGCGCGCCAAAGGCGTAACCGAGGCGACCGGCTCCGCGGACAAAGTCGCTTGGACTCGCCTTGCAGTTTGCGCTCAGTACTATGCCGGAGGCGGCGAGGCGGGTATTTGTACCGTTGGACACAGCACTGCTGGCCTCGAGTTTGAGGCCAAACACCCAGCTATTCTTCTGCCAGTTGTAGTCGATCTGGCCGCCTGCCAGGAACACAGGAGTATCGACGCCGCCGCCATAGACTGACGGACCGCAGGGATTACTGAAGGATTTTTGGCCGTAACCACCGCCGGCGTGCCCGCCAATATATCCTCCGGACCAGATCCACAGAGCCGGTGGCAGTTGTACTGCTGGCTCAAGGTCCGCCGAATTGGCTGCACCGCTTGCGACCAGCGTAATCGTTGTCGCTCCCCAAAAACGAACTCCAGATCGCATCAAATACTCCGCGGCGCTTTCCCGATCCACAACCGAGCGCCTTCGAGCTGGCATCGGTGATGGCACCGCGAATGAAGCAAGCAGCGTGCCGCTTGGAAATTGAGGGGGCTCCAATTGCTTCGTACCGGGTGCATGCGTCAAGTTGTGGACAATGGTCTTAAAGCTGACATCGCGGCTGTAGCGTCCGACAGTATGCTGCGCAGCAGGAATTGTTGGCCTGGACAGATTTTCGATCTATCGAGGCACATGCGAAACGGTGAAACGCAACGGATATTGCCGGCGAGCGAAGCCGGCCATAGCGCTGGACCCGTCTACCCCACACAGGGATCGCACCGGCTACGCTGCGGTTATCGAAATCCGGCTCGTGGGAAAAATCGTGACGAGCGATCAGTCACGCAACGCGGCACGCGCAGGAAAGGCTCATCATCAGCGTCTTCCAGCTTACCACGAATACCCGCGCGATAATAACAGTCCGGCTCCGGCTTCGCCGTAGTGCTAAGCGGCTTTGTCGCAACATTATTCGTATCGGTTCTGCTGTAGGCGCCGAGACGGAAGCTTCTTTGACGCGTGAAGAGAAGTTGCCGAGCATGCATCTCGTGAAGGCTAAGCGAAGGCGCTACCCGCAATTTCAATTCCGGTTCGGAAAGCCGTATCGGAACGCCCTTTGGCGTAGACTGGACGTCGCCTGCGCGTCCACAGCAAACGTTTCTGAGCGCGTTTTCGTGTGCACCAAGGCGGACCACTGCGAACATCAGCAGACCAAGGACTTCGCGGCGGATGGTTCTGTACGCTCACGGCTCGTTACGCTGCCCATAGCTATCTCGTTATAGCCACGAACGTCAAAATGTATGAGCGCTCAACGACTGTCCTTCAGCGGCTATGCAAACAACGCCGGCCTCGTGTAAAACGGTAACACACCTCTGTGTTGGTTCTTGCACAATCGATGTCATCGCTTGGGCGCCGCAGGCGACCTGCAGCCCGCCGGGCGCCAAGTTCGCTTTCATGAGGAGAGCACAAATGCAAGAGACCACAAGCCGGAACGAGTCTCTGGGCGCGTTGGTTGCGGGTGCCATGCAGACTATCGCGTGTCTACTACAAGATCCGGTAGATGCCAACGCCGACTTGAGGCCCTAGCGTCCGGTCGTGCTCCCGATCATCAAGGGAATCGAAGTGAACGCAAAGGACGAGAAGCTAAGAACGGGCAAAACGGCACAATATGACTGGCAGAACCAGGGCGGCTACGCAATGCACACCTCGATCAGGATCCTCTGTGTTCTGATTTGAGGGCCGCAGAAGGCGACGAATGGCGGGACGCGTATGCCTACGGAAAATCGATCAGGCAAAAATCAGCTTGTGGAACGTCAGCCGATCGACGCGATCACGGCGATCGATCGCCTTGCAAGATCGGATCCGGAGAGGGTTGCGCTGAGGTGCGGCGCAGACGAACTCACCTATAAGGCGCTGCGATTAAGATCAGATGCCCTCGCAAGGACGTTACGAGAGCAGGGCGCTCAGGGCGCGGTGGTCGGCTATTGGGGTGAGCGAGACCTCGACTGGGCGACGGCGATAGTCGCAATTCTTAAGGCTGGATCAACGTACCTTCCGCTCGACCCATCGTTACCGGCTTCGCGTACATCATTCATGATCGAGCAGAGTCGCTGCGCTCTGATTATTGGCCCAGACCAGCTGGATTCGCTCAGCCTATTCCAGGCGACCAGCAAAGGCACCACGCAATTCATGGCGATAGAGGCGGCGCTGCGCGAGGGCCAGACATCGTCTGTTGTGCCATCATCGAGCGAGGATGGACTCGCCTACATTCTGTTTACGTCTGGTTCAACGGGCCAGCCTAAGGGCGCAATGATCGAGCGCGCAGCCCTAAACAATCATTTGGTGGCAAAGATTGATGCCCTAACCCTCACTCGAACCGATTGCATCGCGCAGACGGCGTCGCACTGCTTTGACATCTCGCTGTGGCAGCTTCTGGCAGGGCTTTGCGTCGGAGGCTGTATCACGATCATTGACGATGCGACACTGAAATCGCCGGTATCGCTTCTCAAAGCGATTCAGGGACACGGCGTGACGGTAGTTCAACTCGTTCCGTCGATGCTTGCAGTATTTGTTGAATATTTGCAGCCGCTTGCGGCGGCTGATCGAGCTCTGGACGGTTTGCGGATTATTTCGACGGTCGGAGAACCTTTGACACCCGCACTGGCGCGCGCGTGGCTTGCCTTATATCCGCGGGTCCCCATTCTCAACCACTACGGGCCGACCGAGTGCGCGGACGGCGTCACGCATCATCTGGTTTCCGCACCGCCTGCGCTGGCTGACGCTTATGTGCCGATCGGCAAGCCGATTTCTAATCTTGAGGTTTATATCGCCGACGGGCCGCGGCTGTGCAAGGCGGGAGAGGTCGGCGAAATCTGCGTTAGCGGCGTTGGCGTCGCTGCTGGTTACGTCAATGACGACGTCCGCACCAAGGATGCTTTTGGGCCAAACTCGTTCTCAAACGTTCCGTCCTTCCAGCGCCTATACAGGACAGGCGATCTCGGGCGCGTTCGTTCCGATGGTCTTTTGGAATGTCTCGGTCGACGGGACCGTCAGGTCAAAATCCGCGGGCATAGAATTGAGCTAGGAGAAATCGAGGCTCGTCTCTCCGCTCATCATTCGGTGCGTGGCGCCGTCGCGGTCGCCTCCGTCCGCGCAGGCGTAAAGCTTATGGCGAGAGACATAACCAGGGCCGAGGGGGAAAGCGGGACGAGACGACTCATCTCGTATGTGTCCGCTCCAGCTGAGGTAACGGAAGGCGAGCTTCAGAACTTCCTTGCTGAAGCGCTGCCCATCTACATGCTCCCAGAAAGAATCATCCACATCGACGGTATTCCGCTGACCAGTAATGGAAAGGTCGATTTTGGAGCATTGCCGGACCCGACCAGTGTTCGCCCTCCATTGCCGACGCCATTTGAGGAGCCGCAAACAGACCTCGAAGCCCAGCTGTGTCAAATTTGGTCCGGTGTTCTGCGTATTGAGAACATTGGCGTGAACGACCAGTTCATAAGTCTCGGCGGAGACTCGCTCCGGGCAATGCTCATATTGGGCCAGTTGCAGACCCAGCTCGGAGTGAGAACGGATTTCAGGCTGGTCCTGAATGGAACGATCCGATCTCTTGCGGCTTCGATCTCGGCGCGAGCCGAATCTACACCGTGCATAGCACCGGCTTGCGGAAAGCTTACACGATCGCCTCTGACGCGAGTTCAAGAGCACCTGTGGTTTCTTTCGCAGCTCGATCCATCTGCCAGGAACTACATCATTCAGGGCGGCCTGCGAATGCGGGGCATCATCGATCTGGCCGCGTTCAATCGCGCCTGGACCGATGTCGTTCATTCCCATCAGGCACTTTCGGCACGCTTTATCGACGAGGACGGTCCGGTTCAGCTTTTTGATGCTCCGCACCGCGCAAGTCTTGAATTGACCGATGCATCTCATCTCACGGCGCAGGAAGCTGAGGAGCTGATCGCAGAGTTACGGCGAACCGAGCTGAACGGCAGCTTTGATCTCAGCCAAGGCCAGCTGTTTCGCGCGCGCATGATCAGTTTTGGACCTGACAACCATCTCATACTGATCACCGCTCACGAAATTATCATCGATGCCTGGTCGATCTCTGTTCTGCTCAGGGACCTTCGACAAAGGTACGTAGATGCCGCGGCGTTTTTACCAGAGAACCGCGCGTCACTCTCGACCTACGCAGTCTGGGAAACACAACACGCTACTCCAGAGGCGCTGGCCAACCAATGTAGCTATTGGCGTCGTCAGATTGGTGATGATCCGCCGGTGCTTTCGCTTGGAACGGGACGAGCGCGGCCGCAGACAAATTCCTACCGCGGCGCCTCGCATGCGGTGGCGCTTGGCAGCGAGCTCTCCAATCAGGTACGGGAGTTTGCGCGCCGACATAGGTGCACCACGTCGACAACACTCCTCGCATGCTTCAAGCTGCTGCTGCGGATGTATAGCGGTCAGGACGAAATTATCGTTGGCATACCGCATGTCGTACGAGATCAACCTGGCAGCGCCGAAATTGTTGGCTTTTTCTTGAATATGCTGCCAATCCGCACCGCGGTCGAGGTCGACCAGTCCTTTGCGGTTCATGCCTTGCGCATCCAGGGCCTGGTCAGCGATGCCATCGCAAATTCGGCATATCCGTTCGGCTGGATGGTAAGGGATACCAGGCTACATCGCGAAGCGGGACGATCACCGATCTTCCAAGTTATGTTCAACATGTACTCCGAGGCCGCGGAGCCACTTGGCCAACATGAGTTGGATCTGACATTCCGCGAATACGAGACCGGCTACGTAAAATTCGATCTGACATTGTACGCACAAGATCAGGGCGATGAAATTGCCCTCCAGCTTGCGTACGCGGAAGACCTATTTTCCAGCGATCTGATTATCCGCATGGCCGACAATCTGCGCCGTCTGATTGCAGCCTGCATTGAGAAGCCGCTTACGCCCATTCAAGATCTGAGCTGCCTCAGCGAGTCAGACGTCACTATGCTGGACGCGCTAGAGGGTTCGGCGCAATCATATGAGACCGAATGTCCGCTTGTCGAAGCGTTCGAGCAAATCAGCGTCTCTAATCGCAGCCAGGTGGCATATTTTGGTGATTTCGGTGAGATCACATTCGGCCACCTGCGTGAGCGCGTAACAGCTATCAGGTCGTTACTGCGGGCTTCTGACGTGGGGGCTGGCGATATGGTCGCCATGCTGGTCGACCGATCGCCTGACGTTGCCGCTGTTATCCTTGCGGCACGAGCGTTGCAGTCCATTGTTGTTCCTATATCGCCGGATTATCCGCGTGATCGGATCGAACATATCCTGCGAGATAGTCAGGCAAAGCTTTTGGTTCACGCAAATACCTCTGACTTTGGGTTTGACATGCCGTCGATTTGTCTGTTGACCCTAGAAGGGTACGGCGCGCCCGCGCAGGAGTTTGGGTGCAGCGACAAACCATCAGATCAGGGAATTGCGAGCCTTATATACACGTCGTCCTCAACCGGGAAGGCGAAGGGGGTTCTTATACCGGAATCGGCAATTCTCAATCGACTGAACTGGATGTGGCGATGCTTTCCCTTCGATAGTACGGACGTGATGGTTGTCCAGAAGTCCGCATCAATTGTTGCGTCCGCTTGGGAGTACTTTGGAGGCCTTCTGAGAGGCGTGCCCGCGCTGATCCTGACCCAAGAGCAGTTGCTGGATCCAGATCTGTTGTTGTGCACGTTGGCGAGACATCGCGTGACACACTTGTTTGCCTCGCCGCCACTCCTGTCCGGCCTCATTGCTTCCCAAGAACGGCACTCGCGACCGACCGCCTTGCGGTTGGTCACAAGCAGCGCCGAACCGATGCCTTCCTCGCTCCCTGTTCGCTGGCGTGAGTATTTCCCCGACGTGCCGTTGTGGAACTTCTATGGTGCTACGGAATGTGCATCCAATGCGGCAGTCTACGAAACATCGGATGCCTGCGACGGCTCGTCGCACGTCCCCGTTGGACGCCCAATCGATAACGTCAAACTCTACGTGCTCGATGCCCAGTTGAAGAGAGTCCCCGTCGGAGCCGCCGGCGAACTCTGCATCGCGGGACGCTGCGTGAGCGCTGGGTACTGGCGGGATCAAGATCGGACCAACCGCTGTTTCGTGCCGAATCCGTATGACGGCGGGCAATACAGCGTTCTTTATCGAAGTGGCGATATCGCGCGCATCTCAACAAGCGGCCTTCTCGAGATTTGCGGCCGATCGGACAACCAGATTAAAGTACGGGGCTTTCGCATCGAGCTGGAGGAGGTCGAAGCGGCCATTGAGTCTCATCCGGCAATCGCAAAGGCCGCGGTCGTCGCAGAAGACATCGATGACCATCGTCGCTTGACGGCCAGCATGGTTCCGGCTCGCGACGGTCTAAGCTCTGCAGATATTGTCACCCACTTGCGCCACACATTGCCGTCCTACATGATTCCCGCCGCCTTCCGGTTGGTTGACAGTATCCCCCTTACGGCGAGCGGAAAGATAGATCGTGCTTGCCAGTCGTCCGTTCCTTACCGCGAGGTCGAGCCTGTTCCATCTGCTGAGCTCCGCACGAGGAAGGAGCGTATTCTCGCTGGGATCTGGCAGGATCTATTAGGCGCCAAGTGGGTCGGGCTCGATCAAAGCTTCTTTGATATCGGCGGCGACTCTCTTCTGAGCGTGCGCTGCGTCACGCTGGCGCGCAAAGCCGGGCTGAATCTCACTGTCGACCAACTCTATCGAACACCGACCATCAGGGAATTGGCGGCAGACGGAGCGGCAGTTACAATCGATACCTTCCCTTCCGCGGATGGCTCATTGCCAGTTCCCCCCGCAATCTCATCTTGGAACCGTCTTGTCGGCTTCGATGAGCATTTCAACATCGGCGATCTGTTCTTCTTGCCCGGCGGCGTCCTGAATATCCGAATGCTGGAGCGCGCCCTTGCCCATGTCATGGATAGGCACGAAGGCCTCAGACTCCGTATTGCCCGAACCGACGATGGTCTACGTCTGACAATCGGGCCTTCCGTGGCCGAACGCCTCGTGGAGGAGATCGATCTTGTCGGAATGACCGACCTACAGCAGCGTAAGGCAATCGAGAGTATCTCAGCAAGACGTCAACACATGTTTCGGTTTGACGGCCAGACGCCTCTTGTTAACGTCACGGTGTTCCGCACATCGGAAAGCGGCGATTACTATCTGCTGGTCCTGATGCATCATTTTGTAGCGGACGGGATAGGCTATCGACTGTTCCTGGAAGCATTGGATGCGGCGTACGCCCTGGCCTCAGGCCACGCCGTGAGTGGTCCCGAGAACATACAAATGCTCTCTGCATGGTTGAAGCGCCTTGAGCACTACGCGAACAGCGAAGCGCCAGCCGAACTCAACTACTGGGAGAGGATTGACTACAATCAGCTCAATTTGCACGTCAGCGCCACCTCATCGGGCGGCGCGAGCTTTTCGAAAATGACCGCGAGAGAGCTTCACTATGCACGCCTTGAAGGTCGCATGGATGAAGCGAATTGCCGATCCCTTTGGGAAGATCAGGGCAAGTACCATCTTGAGATCGACGAAGAAGCGACAGCTGATCTCCTCAATATTTCAGCCAGATTGGCGCATTGTCAGGACTTTGATGTGTTTCTTGCCGCCATTTCTGGCGCCTTTGGACGCGTTTTCGGCAACTATTCGCTCTGGATTGATAGCCTTACCTCGACCCGAGGTCGGCTGTTTGACGATCTCGATCCATCTCAGATCATCGGCCATATCAGCGAGCTCGTTCCGATTCCCTTGAGTCTCACCGGAACGGAACCCCGTCCCGATCGTGCTCGTTCAATATACCGCCAGCGCAATGCCCTGCCGCGCAGAGGAATAGGCCTTCGGGCCATGAAATTCCTAAACCGAGATCCAGCCGTGCGGAGCCGGATCGATCGCCTGCCCTTACCCAGAATTGGATTGAATTATCGAGCGGGTTTGCAGCGCCATTTTCCACGCCGTCTCCTAGCCAAGGAACCTTCTCCACTTTGGATCGGCGAAGACATGGATGAAGGGGCCGTGATTCACCTCTTCTGGTTCGATGTCGGATATCAAGCCGGCCATCTACAGATCGAAACGAGGTATGATCCAACACAGGTCGGTTATGAGGTGACCCGTAATCTTTGTATGGTGTTGCAACAGGAGCTGTTGCAGACGATCAGCGAATTCGGAAGAGCTGGGGACACCGTCATCCATGAATGAGCCGGATGCGATTTCGCCATCGAGAGCGATCGCGATGTGATGCCAAAGAAGAAGCAGCACATCGATCTATCGGATCCCAATCTCTCGAGCCTTATCCTGCGGCTCGCCATTCCGTCTGTTGTTGGCTTATCGATCCACGCGTTACAGCAGGTCGTCAACGCGATCTTTGTTGGCGCACTTGGCGCGCAGGCGATCGCAGCTGTCAGCATGACCTTGCCGATTGTGGTCCTGCTCGCGGCAGTCGGACAGGGGATCGGTGTTGGAACAGCGTCGTTCATATCTCGTCATCTTGGCGCTGGTGAGTACCTGGAGGCGAGTCGAGGCGCGAGTACTGCACTCGCGCTCGCCGCCCCGATCGGTATCATAGTTACCGTCGCTCTGCTTCTAAACCTGCGAGGGATCTTCGTAACGCTCGGGGCAAGTCCAACCATCATGCCCGTGGCGCTCGACTACGCGGCGACGCTTTTGTTCGGGTACACCCTGATGCTTCTAAACATTGTCAACGGCTTCATCGTCAGAGCCGAAGGCAACACACGATTCAGCATGTGGACGATGATTACCGCCTTCGTACTGAACGCTGTGCTTGATCCCGTCTTCATATTCTTACTTGACCTTGGCGTGCGAGGCGCAGCCCTCGCAACGCTGGTATCTCAGATCGCTGCTGTTGGACTCTATATCGCGTATTTTACGAAGCTTGGCGGGACAGTTCTCGTCCGGATATCTCACATCTCGTTGCGAGCAGATCGCATCAGGCAGCTCGCGTTGGTAGGCGCGCCGGCGACAATGACGAGTATCTTATCTGCTATTGCCGTTATGCTCTTGTACGGAGCTGCTGCGCCGTTCGGCGACGATTCCATCGCGGCCGTGGGAATAGCTGTGCGAATCTTGACGATGGGCGCACTACCTATCACCGGCTTCTGCATAGGCTCTCAAGCTGTCCTGGGTTTCGGTTGGGGCGCACGCGACTTTGCTCGTGTATTGAAGGCTGCGAGGTTCATGCTCTCCATGACTGTCGCTCTTTCCGTTGCGTATTCTGTGGCCGTTGTGATTTTTGCGCGGCCTTTGGTCAGGCTGTTCAGCGATAGCGATAAGGTCACGGAAATTGCCGTCTCGACATGCATCGTCTTCCATCTCTTTTTTGGACTGTTTGGTGTTGAGAGTTTCGTGGCGACGATGCTTCAGTCGTTCGGCAGAGCACGCCTCAGTGCGGTTGTGTCCTGGGCAAGGCAGGGCTATCTCTTCATACCGGCCGTACTGTTATTCCCGGTCATATCGGGTTTCAACGGACTGTTGGCCAGTCAAGCAATCGCTGAGCTGGGCGCCGGAATGATCGCGCTGTTTGTCATGTTCCACCAGTTCGCTGAGCTCAGACGAGCGCTCCGGCATCCTACTTCAAGAGCGATCGGGATCGCGGGTTGACCTGACAAGGGACATCATCGGAGCTCAGAGCATTAGGCCTACATAGCCGGGGAGGTGTTGCGCTCCAAGAAAATTGTTATTCGGCCTGCAATATTGGCTCTGACTCATATGTGGAACGGCCCGGGCTACAACATCTTTCTCTGGTTGAACAGGGGATGACGGTGCGGTCATATGTTCGGCCTGTAAACGCGGCGCCCGGCCGCTCGCCACGATGATATCCGCGGAAGCAATCGCCCAATCAATTTCTCGCGCGCGAAGCGCAGTGACTCAGACGGTCTGATCGCTACCGGGAATGTTGTCGTTCGGGGTTCATCCAGATTTGCACCTTGCCTCCTCGGCAGCTTTCTTCTTCCGCCGGAGAGCTCTTAAGATTAGGTTTTCAGCACTGCAGCCGGCGCCTGATAGATGCCGCCTGCTGACCAGCAAGGCCCAGATGGTGCCGCAATCTTATTGGCGAGCGCCACCGCTACGACCTTGACCGGCCGTCTTTGCAGCATGGTCCGTATCCAGAGCAGGACTTTCAAGCCTCGCTTAGCAAGCTTGATGATTGAGGTCGCACCAACGATCAAGAGCGTCCTTAGTTGCCGATTTCCACGCTTTGATATCGCCCTTTCCCGCCGCTCGACTGTGCCCTCGGTGTTAACCCCGTCCAAGCCGCAAAATCTCGTCCAGTCGCAAAACCGCGAGCATCCACGACCGATGTCCGAACGGTAGCGGCGATGAGGGGACCGACACCCGGAATGCTCATCAGGCGCCCGGCATCGGGGTGGTGGGTCTTTCTCGATACGTATCGAACGTTGTGCATTGCGCCGACCCCAGAAGTTCGTGAACTTTTCGAGAGATTACGAACATTTCCACTAGTTCAAGAGTGGGCCAGCGGCTTAATCGGATCAGCCTGTAGATCTGTTCTAGGGCCTTGATCTGAGTGGCGTATTTTTGCTTGTGTCGTACCTATCATTCTTGGTACCCGCTGCCTTTTATCAGCTAGCCTCCGGACGTGAGCCGGTTCGCGAGTGGCTGAAGCTTCTGCCGGAGACAGACCGCAAGATTGTCGGTGAAGACATCAAGGATGTGGAGTTTTCCTGGCCGATCGGCATGCCGGCTTTGCGGGGCCTTAGGAAAAGGTCTGTGGGAGGTCCGCAGCGAGCTTGAGGGCAATCGTATCGCGCGGGTACTGTTTTGTGTTCACGAAGGCCGGATGGTTTTGCTGCACGCTTCTATAAAGAAGACGCAGAAGATACCCCAAGCTGAACTTGACTTGGCACAAAAGCGCCGAAAGGAGATCACATGAAAAAGAAAGGTCGCATCGGATCATCCATTGACGATTTTCTGAAGGAAGAGAATATCTATGAAGAGGTGACGGCACGTGCCATCAAGCGCGTCATTGCGCGTCAGCTTGATGCCCTCATGCAGGACGAGGGGCTAACCAAATCCGCTCTCGCCGAACGCATGCAGACCAGCCGTGCGCAGCTCGACCGGCTCCTGGATCCCAACAATGAATCCGTGACGCTCGCAACCCTGACGCGCCGCGCAGGCCGTGGGCCGCCATCTGAGGATGGAATTGGATTAGGCCCACCATTCGCTTGGAGTGGGGCGACGATTTCACTCGATATGGCTATTTCAACGTTCGCTGAAAGTGTTTATCTCAGTGAAAATTCCGCAAACGCCCAGTCCAGAGAGTTGCGCAGCTCGCTCAGATTTGTACCGTACCCAAGATCAACCTATCGCACTATTAATTTGGTTCGGCCAAGCTACCGACGAGTATCTCGCGTAACGGGCATCGACCTCTTCTTGCAGGAGGCGCACGCGCCGCGATCGGCAAACCATTGTCAGGCAGGTGTGCAAACTGGCGGGCGAGAGAAGCTGAGCTTCTTCGATCATGTCGAAGACATGCAGCACGCCGCGAACCTCGATACCGATCTCGATTCCAAGCTCCCGCATATCGCGCGCTCCCGCGAGTATGGTGTGACCGCCGTCGGCGGCAAGCGCCAGCGCATAGGCATCGTGAACAGAAAGGCTCGGACATTCACCTTGACGCCCGGAATTCCCTTGCCAATGGCGACAGCCATTCTTTTCATGCCCGCATCGATCGCGGCCAGCGATTCCGGCCGGCCGGTGACGGGTTCAGGTCGATATCGACTGACAAACGCGGCATATCGCGCACGAATAGATTGATCGCAGTCCCGCCTTTGGAGCAAAATCCTTTACCGCCGCAACGAATGGCAAGGTCTCGATCAGCAGCGCAACCAGAGCTGGTCCCGGTTATCTGAACAGATTCACCGGGTTGATAAGTGGAGCGTCTGCCGGGGTTAGGCCGCCAAGCGGAATGACGGCTGGTTGAAGATATCGACCGATCGAGTGGCGCGCCTCGCTGGCGTGCTCGCCAGCAACGCCATCGCCATCAGCATGGACGACAACCGGTGCCGAATTTATGGTGATGAAGGCTATCTGGCCGGTTGCCTTTAGGCACCCTACAAGGGTTAGCAGGCGGCTAACTCATCAAGCTTAGGTATCCTAGCGGCCTCGTCGCAAAATGCGGGGACATGCCAGACGAAGGAGATCGCAGATTGCCGACTTTACCGACGTGCAGTCGGCGGGCGATTCAGTTACTGCGGCCCCGCCGATCGACTTGTTCCTCGCCAGCTTGCGAACGGCTTGGAAAGAGGGCGCATCTCGACCAACGGACCGGCCGATCCTAAAAGCGAAGCGAGCTCATCGTCGCCCTGACCCTTCGAATTTGTCGGTCAGCGGGCACCATCGGGTTTCTCACGCGCCTCCCTACTGGCGCAGCGCGGCTCACGGATGCGCATTCGCATGACGATCTGCGGCACGAAGGGGGCGATGCGTGCCCGAAATCCGACGCCGACGCAAAGCATGTCAGGTTACCTACAGGGGACCTTACTGGGCGTGTGGATGAAAGCTTTGTCATGTGCTTAGTGCGCGCGGACAGCCTGGCACGGTGATTGCTAATTCGGGTGAAGCGACAAGGTCGCGAGTAACTTTGGAGAAGATCATCATGCTATGCTTGGCGTCCCCGGCTCCTTCGCTCAAAGTCGAGAACTGGCTGCGTGGCGAGCCCCTCACGAACTTCGAGCCAGGGAAATTGTACATCGTCGAATTTTGGGCAACTTGGTGCGGCCCATGTGTGGGGATGATGCCCCATCTGATAGAGCTGCAAGCAAAATACAAAGACGAAGGGCTTGAGGTCGTCGGAATCGCAGATAGGGAAGAAGCACCAACGGCGGATGAGGCTCGCGCCAAGTTGGACGCATGGTTGACTGAAAAGTTCTCAAATCTGAACTATCGAATCGGGTTCGACAGTACAGGCGAAATGAAGAAGCTTTGGATGGATGCCAGCTCTTCTCTTGGGGTTCCGACATCGTTCGTCGTCGACCGCGACGGCCACATTGCCTTTATCGGTCATGCGATCCACATCGACGACGTCTTGCCGAAAATTATCAACTGCACTTGGCGCAGCAGCGATGAAGCTAAAGCCGCCGATGCGAAACGGATTGCGGAGAACCAACGCGTGGCGCGCGAACTCTCAATCCGCCGGACAATTCGACTGGCGATAAAAGCAAAGGATTGGCCGGCAGCGCTCTCAGCGGTCGAAGGGGGCATTGCCACGATGCCGGACAATCTCGCGTTCCGCGAGATTCATGCGGATCTGTTGCTTCACAAAATGCGCGACACGGCGACCGGCTTCCAGGTCTTGCGCCAACTGGTTCGAGATGCGATTGGGAAACAGTCGGAGGCTGTGTATGGGCTGAATATCGTGATGAGGCAACTCTTTGATCCGGATAACGATAGGGCCTACCTTCCGCGTGCGGAGCGCTTTGCGATCGCCAGAGACGTGTCGGAACATATCCTCAATTCAGTGCAAGCCAGCGGTGGCCTCAACTTTGCTTCTTATAGGGTGGTCGCTCAGTATTACTACGAGAGTGGTGACAAGCAACGCGCGATCGAGCTGATCGAGCGGGCAATGACGTACCTAGACGATCCGAAAGTGCCGGACGCTATGAAAAAGCATTATATGCCGCAGTTGCTCCAAACCTTGGCCAACTACAGGGGCGAGAAGGTTTGTTGCAGCGGGTCTTGTTCGATTTCGCAGGAAAAGTCTCCTGGAGCTCCCAAAGTGCAGCCGCAGGAGGAGACATGAAGAGAGATGTTAATCGAAGATGCACGATCGGGGCTATGTAAGCGCCTTCGAAGCACTCGCGACCAGCGGAACGTCTAGGATCATTTAGGCGATTGCGACACGCAAGTCACAAGGAAAGCCTAGCCCACAACAAGCGATGCGACGCCCTGCGGCCCTTCTTTGCTGGGTGTCTAGTTAGTCGTTCGTGAAGAACCGTCCAAGCGGTTGATCAAGAATCGATTTTCCGGGCGAGATTGGCTTTGAGATTGCAAGCTTTCGGGCTTTGACTGCCCAAAAGCTTGCAATTTCATCTTTGAGGATTGAACGAAGCCGCTGGCGCGGCAATTGAGGAGAGATGGTAACGGCCGCCTCCTGTCTGCGAGAATCGAGGGTTTCAGAGCCCAACCCTTCAGACAGGAGGTTTTCCGATGGCCCAGGTGAGCTCTCGGCCGCCTCGGGATTGTTCTGCAGTTCGACGAAGGTATCGGCCATGGCGGCGAGGCCGAGGGCGCGCAAGCGATCGACGGTGGGGTGAATGAGCATGCTGATCTCTCCTGATCAATTGTAGTAATTGCGGCCACGGATGTTGGTGTGGAAGAGGATGGGCGCCTCCTCGGCGGGAGGAGCGGTTCTGTCGGTGCCGTTCTTGAGGATGGCGGCGACCGATTTGTACGAACGGGCGTTGAGCAGCAGCGCCCGGGCGCAGGCGGCATCGACGCGTTCCTGGCCATAGCGCTTGACCAGCCCGAGAATGCCGATGGCCGAGCGGAAGCCCTGTTCCGGATGCGGCCGCGACCGCAGGATGACATCGATCAGCGTCTCGGCATCGGAGCCGACCTTGGCCGCTTCGGAACGAATGCGCTCATGCGTCCAGTCGCGATAGCGGCGATGTGAGCTCGGCATATGTTCGGGAATCGTCGTCGGGCGATGCGGCAAGGTGCTGCGCAGATGCGACGCCACCCGCTTGCCGCGGAGAAATATCTCGACGGTCTTTTGGGTGATGCGGGCCTCGACCTCTTGACGCACGAGGTTGTGCGGGACGCTGTAGTAATGCTTGGCGATCTCGACGTGATAATCGAGGTTGACCCGGCAGCGCTTCCACTCGGCATATTCGTACGGTTCGTCCGGCAAGGGGGTGAGCGCCGGATGATCGAGCTCCTCGAACAGGTCGCGCCGACTTCGCCCCCAGCTCCGGAGAGGTCGATCATTCAGCTCGACAAGGAGCGCGTGGATCGCCTGGTTGAGGGCGGCGAGCGAGAAGAAGCGGCGGTTGCGCAAGCGCGCCAGAATCCATCGCCCGACGATTTGGACCCCGACTTCGACCTTGGCTTTGTCGCGCGGCCGATACGGCCGCGCCGGCACGATGGCGGTGCGGTAATGGCGGGCGAGATCGGCATAGGTCCGGTTGACCATCGGCTCGTGAAAGCAGGCCCGGGTGACGCCGGCCTTCAGATTGTCGCTCACCGTCTGCCGGGCCGTGCCGCCGAAATAGGAAAATGCCCGAACGTGCGAGGCGATCCAGTCCGGCAGGCTCTGGCTGAGGCTGGCTTCGGCGTAGGTGTAGTTCGAGGCGCCGAGCACGGCGACGAGGATCTGCATGCTGCGCACCTCGCCGCTGAGCCCGTCAACCACCTCCATCGTGTGGCCGGAATAGTCGACGAACAGCTTCTCGCCGGCGACATGGACTTGGCGCAGGGTCGGCTTGAGGCGGCCGGCCCATTCCTTGTAACGCTCGCAGAACCACGAATAGCTGAAGCTGTCGGAGCTTGCATCGCAATACTCCTCCCACAACAGCATCAGCGTGACGTTCGGGCGCCGCAGCTCGCGATGCACGAGCGCCCAATCGGGCTGCGGACGCTCGTCGCTGGGCCGATCGGAGGGTGGCGGATATAGGCGGTTCTCGAGCCGGAGATCGTCATCCAACTCCGGCGGCAACGGCCAAGTCAGGCCGGCGCGGCGGGCTCGGTTCAGGTACTTGCTGACCGTGCCTTGGGCCAAGCCCAGGCTGCGGGCAACGCCGCATTGCGACATGCCGACGCTGTAGTGCAGGCGTAGAACTTCACGAATGTGGCGCATGGACAGTCTCTCTGTCGGCATCTCGATCCTCTGCGGTTAGGCAAAAGACCAAGCTACCCGGGTTGCAGACTGTCAGCGGTGCGCGCCTCCTGATTGCCCCCCGATCGCGATCGCTGGAAATAGCGATCACGATCGGCTGGAAACGGTGATCACGATGCTCTGGAATGAGTGATCACGATGGCCTGGAATCGGTGATCACGATCGGCTGGAACGCGCAGATATCGACAGTCAGCGGATGGTGATCCGGGTCGAACAAGGCAAAGGCGGCAGGGACCGTTACGTCATGCTCTCGCCGCAGCTTCTGAAGATTCTGAGGGCCTATTGGCGGCTAACCCGACCGACACGCTGGCTGTTTCCCGGCGGCGACAGTGAGCGGCCGCTTGATGCAACCGTGCTGCACGCGGCATGCCGCTCGGCCCACATCGCAGCCGGTCTGAACAAGCGCGTGACGGTGCACACACTACGGCACAGTTTTGCGACCCACCTTCTCGAGAACGGCGCCGACATTCGTGTGATCCAGGTGCTGCTCGGCCATGCCAGCCTGCAGAGCACGGCGCGCTACGCCCAGGTTGCCACCAAAACGATCAGCCAGACCCCGAGTCCGCTTGACCGGTTGTCGATTGGAGATCATTCCGCCCGGCTGATCGGGCATCATGGGTCCGGCTTTGGAGCTGGCGGACATATTCCGCCGCCACGGCGAAGCTTTTCGACAGGCGCACGCCGGTCACCTCGGCCGCGTCGAGCGACGCGTCATGGGCGCCATCACCGCGTGTCGGACGGCCGTGCTCGGTGGCCACGTCGAGCAATGCGACGACTGCGGTGCGACGCGCGTCGCCTACAACTCCTGTCTTATGGGCAAAGCCGGTAATGGGGAGCTGGCGGCAACTTGATCGCGTTCCTGTACTAATCACCGCTAACCCCGCTCTCCATTACGAGGTACGCCTGAGGAGTTCGATCAGCTTGTCGGTGGGCTGGAAGACGCCGCGCCGCAGGTGGGGCGGCACGATCGCCTGCATCGCATCGAGCTTCTCGGTCGGATCGCCGCGCGTGTAGACCTCGGTGGTCGTCAGCGTAGCGTGGCCCAGCCATAGCGACACCTTCCGGATGTCCCCGGTCGCTTGCAGAACGACCATCGCGCAGGTGTGCCTGAGTACATGGGGCGAGACGCGTTTCTTGGCGAGACCAGGCTGCTTGCGAGCCGCAGTCGCGGCGTGCTGCCTGAGCAGATAGGCAAAGCCCCATCGGCTCAGCGGCTCACCACGGGCGTTGACGAACACCTCAGGTGTCGTGACCTGCCCACGGATGGCGAGCCAGGCGCGCAGTGCAGCGGCCGCCGGCTTCCACAACGGCAGGGTCCGCTCCCGGCGTCCCTTGCCGAGCACAAGGATGCTCATCGAAGGCAGGTCGATGTCATCGACCTTGAGGCCCGTCAGCTCGGAGACGCGCAGCCCTGCGCAGACGGCCACGTGCAGCATTGCGCGATCGCGGATGCCATCGCGTGTCGCCGGATCGGGAGCGTCGAGCACGGCTTGGAGCTCTTCGCGCAGAAGGTAGGGCACCAGGCGCGTGTCAGTTTTCTTGAACGGGATCGCCAGTACACGGCGGATCTGCTCGAGCGCTGCCGGCTGCCGGTACTCGAGGAAGCGGAAGAACGACTTGATCGCCGCCAGGCGAACGTTGCGCGTCACGGCCGCGTTTTTGCGCTCGTCCTCAAGATGCTCGAGGAAGGCGCTGACGAGCCCGGCATCGATCTGCTCGAGCGTCAGCGCCGATGGTTTGACCTTGAGCCGGTCGGCGGCGAACACGAACAGCAGCTGGAAGCTCGAGGCATAGGAGTCGCTCGTGTGCCAGCTGGCGCCCCGCTGGCGAGCTAGTGTGTCGCGCAGGAACGTCTCGATGAGGGGAGCGATCGGCGTCATGCGGACCTCCCTTCGACATGAACGCTTCGCCGGCCGTGGCGACATCGCGCAAGAGGTCGGGCGTGGCCTCGAGATACCAGTAGGTCGCGTAGATGTTGACGTGACCCATATAGGTCGCGAGTGCCGCCATGTGCGCCCCGCAGCGGCCTCGGCCGGTAGGGCTGCCTTGCAGCGCGCGCACCGCAAACGTGTGCCGCAGATCGTGCAGGCGAGGACGGTGAGCCGACCTCGATCTAATGCCAGCCTTGTCGACCAGCCTGTCGAAGGTCTCCTTGACGGCAATGTAGCGCAGCGGCCGACCGCGCTTGTCGATGAACATCGGATCATCGTCCGCGCCGGGCCCGCGACGTGCCAGGTATCGCTGCAAGCCGGCGGCTGCCGTGTCGTGCAGCGGCACCAGTCGCGTCTTGCGGAACTTGGTCTCGCGGATCAGCAGACCGTCGCGGGTCACGTCAGCGATCGTCAGCTTCAGGGCTTCGGAGATCCTGAGCCCGGTGGCTGAGAGCAGCGCGATCAAGGTCGCTTGCGTGTGCGGGCGCAAGCCGCGCATTGGCCGAAGCCGCAGCGCAGCTTCAACCAGCCGACTGATCTCGTCTGTCGTGTAGATGTGCGGCGTGCGACGCTTCTTGCGGGCGCCGAAGTGATTTGCCGGCGGCAGCTCGTGCCCGACGTCCTCCACCCGGACGTGGCGTACGAAGCGACAGACGGCTCTGAGCCGTGCATCGCGTTGCGCGACGGATGGTCCGAGCGCGGCCCAGTCGATCGCTGTTTTTGTCTCGACGTACGTTTGTCCGCGCTCGGCCGCGAAGGCGGCAAAGCTCTTCAGCAGGTACTCCGCGGTCGACATCGCGAAGCCCGTAGCGCGGCGCAGCGCGAGATAGGTCTCGATGGCGTCGAGCATCAGAGCGCCTCCGGCCAGGGCTGAGCAACCTGCTTCAGCAGCGACGTCGGCCTTTGCGTAATAGGCCGTCGTGTCGATGCCGCGATGCCGAAGGACGAGTCCGATCTTGTCGAGCGGCACGCCATGGCGCAGCATCTCGGTCGCCGCGGTGGCGTGGGCCCCTTTGACCGGCGCCACGATGTCGGCCCGCTTCATGATGCGCTTCACCACCGACGAGATGCCGTCGCCTCGTCGGAATGGCCGGCACGGCGCGATCGTGCGCAGGAACAAGAGATCGTTCCGGCGGGTAGACGGCCGGCATTCGAGGTAGGCGGCGATCGCATCCCCGACGTCTTGCGGTAGCGGCAGCCGGACCTCGTAGCGCGACTTGCCGCAGACCCGCAGCGACCCTGTTTGCCACTCGATATCGGTGAGGCGCAGTGCGCCACGTCACCGGCCCGCAGGCCGAGGCGCACCAACAAAAGAACGATCGCACGATCACGCCGGCGCGCGCCGGCGTCGCCGTCACAGGCAGCGATCAGCCGGTCGACCTGCTCGGTCGACAGATACCGGGGCATGTCGGCAAGCTGCCAATGAGCGTAGGCCGGAACGGTGCCGTCGAGACCTGCCTGACAACGGCCTGCGACTGCGAGATACCGCAGGAAAGCCCGCAGGCTCGTCGTCATCTTCTCGATCGTGCCACTCCCGCTATTGCTCGTCCGCTCCAGGAAGTAACTGCGGACATCGTTCGGCCTCCAGCCGGCCGGGTCAGATCGAAGCTCCATCATCAGGCCCGCGGCGTCGCGGGCGTAGAGCCTGACGGTGGGATCGGATGCGCCGCGATGCTTGCGCAGCCACGTCTTGAAGTCGGCGACCAGCTGCGGCTCGGCGGATGCTGCCCCCACGGCCGCGGACCGGCAAACGCCGAGCTCGACGAGGTGCCGACGAAAGAGCCTGGCACCGTAGATGGTGTGGTGGTTGCGCCGGCCGCCTTTGGCGCGTGGACACCGGCAGGTGCGCAGGTGCTCGCCGAACGCGGCGAGATCAACGTCCGTTAGGCCCGCGCCTTGCTCGGTGATGACATGGCCGATGTGAGCCGCCGCTCGCAAATAGCGTACCGCTGTCTCGGGGCAATAGCCTTGCTGCTCCAGTGCCGCTGCAAACCCGTCAAGGTAAGGCCCGCTCGGCCCGCTGCGCAAATGCCCCAGCATCTTCGCCGCCGAAAAGTACGTCTCCAACATGTTCGTCCCCGTATGTGACCGGCCATCAGTGGCCGACCCGACGGGGCCGCACAGGCGACTTGTAATGGAGAGCTCGAGAGCGGCAATACACAGGAAAATACGGTGATAGCGATTGCCAGCTCCCCATTACCGGCTTTGCCCATAAGACAGGTAATGGGCGACGCCCATTACCTGCCGCAATCGGCACTGTCCGAAGTGCCAGGGCGCGGCACGCGCACAGTGGCTCGCCGAGCGGCAAGCCGAACTTCTTCCCGTGCCGTATTTCCACGTGGTCTTCACCTTGCCGGCGCAGGCCGGAGAGATTGCTTTCCAGAACAAGGCGGTGGTCTATGCCATCCTGTTCCGCTGCGCGGCGGAGACGCTCACCACCATCGCGGCCGATCCCAAGCATCTCGGTGCCCAGGTCGGCGTGACCGCCGTCCTCCATACCTGGGGCCAGACCCTGCAACACCATCCGCATGTCCACTGTGTCGTGCCTGGTGGTGGACCTTCGCTCGACGGCACACTCTGGTTCGCTTGCCGGCCCGGTTTCTTCCTGCCGGTGCGCGTCCTCTCCCGGCTATTCCGCCGCCTGTTTCTGCAAGAGCTGCAAGCCGCGTTCGCGGCTGGCCAGTTGGGTTTTTTTGGTAATCTCGCCGATCCCGCCGTGTTCACCCAGCGCCTCGATCAGCTCCGACGGACCGACTGGGTCGTCTACGCCAAGCCGCCTTTCGGCGGGCCCGAACAGGTGCTGGCTTATCTTGGCCGCTATACCCATCGCGTCGCCATCGCCAATAGTCGACTGATCTCACTCGCCGACGGCAAGGTAAGCTTTTCCTGGAAGGACTATCGGCAGAATCGCAAAGCCAAGGTGATGACGCTTGATGCCGGCGAGTTCATGCGTCGCTTTCTCCTGCACACCCTGCCGGATGGCTTCCACCGCATCCGCCACTATGGCTTCCTCGCCAATGGCGGACGTAGTGATAAAATCGCCCTGTGCCGCCAACTCCTTGCTGTCCGCCATCTTCCGCCAGATCCAGAAGCCGGCACCGATCCCCTCGTCAAATGCGAGATCCCCGTCTGCCCACATTGCGGCGGCACCATGCGGCGCGTCGACGTCGTCCCGCGAGCCGGCGCGCGGGGCCATCCGTTTCGTTGTGATACGTCATGAGCCATGCCTGCACCATCCACCCCTTCCGTGATCACTTTCTCGGTGGCAACGTCCGATGTCGCCGTGGCCGCGTTCGTCACCAAACATCCCGCCAATCGTTCGGCCACGCATCCCAGCGCAGCAAATCCCCCGCTGGATCGGCCCCATTGCCCGATCAATGGGGCCGCTCACATCAGCTGAATGTCTCGCCGACGCGCTACGACCACAGGCGCGCCTTCTCGGCAGCCGCACTGGCTGCACTATCCCCATAGCGCCCACAACTCCGCGGCTTCGTTCAATCCGGCTTCTATGAGGTCGCAGGCTACGCCAGAGCGCGCGGCTGGCCTTTGCCCCGCGACCTCACAGAACCCTCAAGATTCCGTCGAATCGCGCGTCGTGATTCCGTGATCGCATCGGAGGGAGCGATGCAACCAAGGGAACGACGAGAGACGGGACAAAGCGATCTCCTGCGCTCACGGCTGGACGCGATCATCGACGTCGGCCACCCACTGGTGAAGCTGGCACAGACGAGAGACTGGTCGTTCCTGGAGCAGCGGTTCGGAGAGAGGGCTATCGCGGCCACAACGCCCCGGCCGATTACAAGTTCAGGGTGTTCATCTCAGGACAGAAGCGGCGGGTGACGCCACAGATCAAGCGCGAGCTGCGACGGCGCTCCGCCGTCGAGCCGGTCATCGGCCACCTCAAATCCGAGCACCGCATCGGCCACAACTACCTCTGGCATCGCCAAGGTGACGCCATCAACGCCGTTCTCGCCGCCGTCGGCTATAACTTCCGCCGCCTAATCTGCTGGCTCAGGCTCTTGTTGTGGCAAATCATCGGCACCCTCGCCAAACCACGGGATCAATCAGCCTGCAAATCAGGATTCTTTACGGCCGACTAACTATACCGCTGTGCTCACAACGGGCCGCTACTCTCGGCAGATGCGATCCCATCTTATGCAGTAGTCCTAGCACCGGATGTTTATACGTCGCCGTCGGCACAAGTTGACAGCAGCAGCAATCCATATTTCAAAGAAGCCCGCGGCGGCGCGCCTTGATAGCAGCCTGGATTCGGGTGGTCACTTCCAGCTTTCGCATCGCGTTCTTGAGATGAAAATTGACGGTGTTCTCGCTGATTCTCAATATCACCCCTATTTCCCAGGATGACTTGCCCTCCTCTACCCACTGCAAGCACTGCTTTTCTCGTGTGGACAGCACAACGTCTTGCACTTCGATCATGTGTTTCTCCTGGAGCCGACGACTGGAACGAGATCAGCAAATGCCGTACCACGTGACGGCGATCGCAAACTCTCCTGCCAAGACAAGCCTTGAGGAGCATCGATCAGCCCGGGAAGCTGCCGATCCAACTGCAGCACCATCGGCTATCGAAGCGATTGCGACATACGTCGTAAACGCGACAGCAGTGGTTGCAACAACGGCACACTTGACGTCCGGGACCTAACCTAGGCATGGGATAGCTCTCCTCATGGCTGGTAAGCGCCAGCATTATGTCCCGCGCTTGTTCCAGCGCGGCTTTCTGCATGACCCCACGGAAGAGGCGGAGCGGACCCAGCTACATCGTCGCGGCTCCAAGGCAGAGGTTGTGGGCATGGCCGATAATGGCGTGGAGGACTGGTTCTGTTCGCGGAAATCGCTCGACGGCTCATTGACACTGGATGAGTTGATAACGGACATCGAACAAGATCAAAGTCGTTAACGCTATGCGGACCACGGTGCTGGGCGACACTATTGACTCGAATGTCGCCGCGCGACGCTTGATCCATCTCGTGATCCGAACCGATCACTTGCATCGCGTGATGTCGGAGGGCGTCAGAAAGGGGCGCGATCCGTCTTATTTGTACGCCACAGCTATCCAGCGGTCATACCTGCGCTCTATATTTGTTTCTTGGCGGAGAAGCCTACAATCTCATTGCCTCATACCGACTATCGTGCGGGGCGGAGGCATGAGCGGCAAGGGCGAAAAGACTCCGATCGAGGCATTAGGGCCGCCAAGTAATCGGAAAATTCCGCGTGCCACGAAGCGCCGTCGCAAGAACCGTGGCATGCCGCCGCCCGCAACGTTGGATATCAATACGCTGCCGGGCAGCTCTAATTTGACGGCATTAGAGGCCGCGGCGGTTATCCGTCGCACGCCCGGCGCGCTGGAGCAGTGGCGGCGGGATCCGAACCACGCGCTGAAATGGCGTTACGTCGACGGCCGCCCACTCTATCCTGTCGATGCGGTGCGCGAATATCCGTCACCTCCTGAACCCTGATCAGCTTGGTACGTTGGCCGGTCAGAAACTCTATAATCTGATTCAGCCACCATTCCTCAAGCCGCTCGAAAAGGCTCTGTCGTGACTGGCGCCTCACGGTGATCAGGCGCCGGTTGATGAGTTCCGGAATCTCGTCGATACGCGGTGTATCCGGGAAGATGCGAGCATAGAAGTCGCAAGCCTCCTCGGCGCTTAGGTCCGCGAGGTCAGCCTTCACCTTGGCGATCTCTTTCGACCGACTGGCTGCCAATGCGTGAGACGCATCCTTAGCCCTCGCGTCGCCATCGGCATCTGTGTCGGCGAACTGCTCCAAGAAAGAGCCTGTCGCAATAACTGCGGTAGTAAAGAGCAGGAAGTATGCGTTGGATCCAGCTCTTCCCGTGGACTCGTAATGAGCCAACCAGATACGCACCGATTTCCAGAAATCGGTCGAAAGATCCGAGAGACGGTCGCCCTGCGCTTTGTGCTTGCGGAAGCCGGCGATATTCGGCCGTCCGCTTCCACGAACTCGACGTCGTCGTTTCGCTCGATGTAGACGACGCTGTCTTCAGGAAGTGCTAGAATTCTCAACAGAGCAAATTTGGGTTGGAAAATGTAGCCAAGATTTCGATGCGGCTCTTTTGGCCGCGCTTTCCTTCCGGCGCCTCGATTGGCCGCGTTCGCTCCGGGGTGGGTCTAGATCGCCGTTCTCATAGACTTCCAATCAGCTGATACCAATAGTTCCGATCGACCGGGATTCGGAGTTCGCATGTTTGAGCGGTTCGTAGAACGTTAGGCGGAAGAAGCCCTTTCGGATACCCCGGTGATCCTGATTGTAGGACCGCGCCGGGCCGGCCGAACTTATATTACATTCGGCGATCAGACGGTCCTCGAGCCGCAGAGTCCAACCCGGCTGGTTTGATCGGGCTTGGACCGAGCCACCATCATTGACGAGATCCAGCGTGCGCCGGACCTGCTGCTGGCGATACAGAAGACGGTTGACGAGGACAAGCGGCCAGGTTGCTTGCTCACCGGCTTGGCAAGCGTGCTGACCCTGCCGCGTATCCCCAGGGCTGCGCATTAGAGATCGAAATGTGATTGGCGTGCCCGGCAAGCCAAGTTTGATTATGAGTTGTCTGCATAGTCGGGTTAGCAAATTTGCAAATCTATAAACTTGTTTGAAATACTACCATGTTGCTAAGTATGACTGAGCCTTCTGGCAGAAACCTAAACGTTCTCGAACATGCCCTCGCGGAAGGCCTATTGGTCGATGCCGAGTGGATGACGAAGCATCGCTATTCGACAGGTCTGCGCAGCCAGTACGTTTCGGCTGGCTGGCTGGTTCAGCCAACGCGTGGAACTTTCAAGCGCCCGCTTGGCACCCTGACATGGCAGAAATCGGTCATATCGCTTCAGACGCTGCTTGAGCGCCCCCTGATCGTCGGAGGGCGAACCGCGCTCAAATTGCAAGGCTTTTCGCACTACCTCCGAGTTGAAGGGCCGACCGTCGTCTATCTGTATGGTCCCGATGCTCCGCCCGGATGGCTCTCCAAGCTTCCGCTCAAAGAGCGTTTCACCTTCCGCAAGAGCACAACGCTCTTCAAAGCCGATCCCGTGACGAAGGGGCTCAAGAACGACGCGTGGAATGTCCAGAACAATACCGGCGCAGCCGCCGATGAATTCCAGGCAGGACCATTCAAGCAGATATGGGGCGAGAGCGAATGGCCACTCACCATTTCATCGCCCGAACGGGCGTTGCTTGAACTGCTCGACGAGCTGCCGCATAGCGAGAGCTTCCACCAGGTCGACATGCTTGTTGAGGGCTTGCGCAACCTCAGTCCCCGCAAGCTGCAAAAGCTGCTGGACGATTGCAGAAGCGTAAAAGTCAAAAGGCTGTTCTTCTGGTTTGCCGACCGGCACAACCATTCATGGCTGAAGCAAATAAACCGTGACAAGGTCGATTTGGGGAAAGGAAAGCGCATGCTGGTGAAAGCTGGAAGGCTCGATCCGAAATATTTGATCACCGTGCCGGAGGATCTCAGTGCCCCTATCTGAACGCTATCGGCAGAGCATCCACAAGACATCTGGCCCGGTTCAGTGGAATCCTCCAGGCGGACTGCTACAACGGCTTCGAGCCGCTGTTCGATCTGAAGAAGAAAGCGCTACCGATCATGCATTTTGCCTCGCGCATGCGAGGCGACAGTTCTTCGAGCTGGCCGACATCGCAAAAATGCCCGGGAGCTCAAGAAGGGTAAGCCGATCTCCCCGATAGCGCTGGAGGCGCTCAGACGCCTCGATGCACTCTTCGTCATCGAGCGCGAGATCAACGGCTTGACCGCCGCCGAGCGGCTTAGCGTGCGACAGCAAAAGAGCAAGCCGCTGTTCGATGCGATGCACGAATGGATGACCACCGAACGCGCCACACTCTCGCGCTCCTCCGAGGTTCGCGAGCCGATCGACTGCATGCTCAAGTGCTGGGCCGACTTCGCCCGCTTCCTTGATGATGGCAGAATCTGCCTGACCAACAACGCTGCGGAAAGAGCGCTGCGCTGTATCGCTCTCGGAAGACGCAATTGGACCTTTGCCAGGTCTCAGCGCGGGGCAGACCGCGCCGCTGTCATGGTGACGCTTCTCACCACTGCACGCCTCAACGATGTCGACCCGCAAGCCTGGCTCGCCGATGTTCTGGCCCGTATCGCCGATCTGCTGCCTCGCGCCTGCACGAGTTGCTTCCTTGGGAATGGAAAAGGCTACGCGCGGTCGAAAAAAACTCTGATCAGCGGTCCGTCGCAACCTGAACGTCTCAACTGGCTAGCGACCATCATAACCCAGACCGTCTATGCGCGCGCGTAATCGTTGCGCGGCAGTCGTCGGATGCGTAACGACTAGCTGAAGTGACGCGCTCTCGTGAGGCCGCCCCTTGATGTAGGCAGATCGGACGTCGGCCAAATAACGGCTATAGGACAGCTTGTCCTTAACGCGCACCGAATGTCACCTCACGGGTGTTGCCGGCGTTGCGGCTGATGGCGCGGCAGCCGGCTGGGCTGCGGCCTGCAGGGAACGGCCGACGATGACGGTGAGCAGGCCCTGGCCCCACAGCCGCTGTGCGACCTTCTTGGCGTCCTCCAGCGTCACCGCGTCGACGAGGGCGCTACGCTTCTCGATATAGTCGATCGGCAGCTTGTCGATCTGGCATTGCAGCAGCGCGTGCGCGAGTTTTGACGATGTATCCAGCGCCAGCATCTGCGAGCCCTTCAGGTACGACTTGGCCTCGTCGAGCTCCTGCTGGGTCGGGCCTTCCTCGGCCATGCGGCGGACCTGCTTGTCGATCTCCTCAACCGTCTCGCCGGCGCGATCGGCGCGGGTGCCGGTATTGCCGACGAACAGCGCGGAATGATCTATGCAGAGCAGCGTCTCACGGACGGAATAGGCGAGCCCACGCTTCTCGCGGACTTCGCGGAACAGCCGCGACGACCGACCGGCGCCGCCGAGGATCTGGTTGACGACATCGGCCGCCATAAAGTCCGGCTCCCTGCGGCGGACGCCCGGACCGCCGAAGCTCACGACCGTCTGCGGCACGTCGAGCGGAATGAAGACGCGCTGCGGCGGCTTTGCCGCAACTACATCGGCGGCCTCTGTCAACTGCGCCTTTGCCGGCAGGCTGCCAAAGGTCTTGTCGAGCAGTTTGCCAAGCGTCTCTGGATCGACGTCACCGACCACCGCGATCTTGAGCGTGTCCTCGGCGATCACGCGGCGGACATAGTCCTTCAGATCGGCGACGTCGATCTTCGGCACGCTCTCGAACGTTCCTCCGGCCTGGCGGCCATAAGGATGATCGTTGAAGGCGACTTCGAAGAACTTGCGATCGGCGAGCGTTGAAGGATCGGTGGAGTCACGCCGAAGGGTCGAGAGCACCGCCGCACGGATCCGTTCGACATCGGGCGCATCGAAACGCGGCGAGGTCAGCGCCATCCGCAGCAGGCCGAAAGCCTCATCCTTGTTGTCCTTGAGCATGCGCAAGGAGCCGCGAAACTGGTCACGGCACGAGGTAAAGCTCAGCTCAATGGCGCGGCGGTCGAGCCGCTCGTTAAAGCTCTTGGAATCGAGATCGCCGGAGCCTTCGCCGAGCAGGCCGGCGACCAGGTGACCGACGCCGGGCTTCTCAGCCGGATCCTGGCTGGCGCCGCCGCCGAAGGCATATTTCATCGCGATCAGCGGGACGGTGGCCTCCTGCACAAACCAGGCTTCGATGCCGCCGGGCGAGAGCAGGCGCTGGATCTTGGTAGCAGCAAATGATGGTGCAGAGCCGAGCGTCGCGATCGCGAGCGAGGCCCCACCGAGGACGGCACGCCGAGTGAGAGAATAGGTCACGAGCGCTTCTCCTCGGGTTTGGGCGCAGAATCGTTGATCAAATAGCCCGTCACCGAGCGCTTGTTGTCGAGCCAGTTCTGCGCGGCCTCGCGCACCTGCTCGGCGGTGACGGCGCGGATGCGGTCCGGCCAGCTTCGGATATCGTCGATGCTGAGTCCCGTGGTGAGCGCGGTGCCATACCAGCGCGCAAGCGTCGCTTGGTCATCCTGGGCGTAGATCGCTTGCGCAATCAACTGGGTCTTGACGCGCTCGAGATCCTCGGCGCGCGCGGGATTTTGCGCGAGGTCGGCGATCACCTTGTCGATCGCGTCCTCGATCTGGACGAATTCGACGCCAGGTTTCGGCGTAGCCGAAATCATGAATTGCGAGGCATCAAGCGAGGTGCGCCGGTAGCCCGTGCTCGTGCTGATGGAGAGCTGCTTGTCGATCACCAGCACACGGTAGAGATAGGAGTTGATCCCGCCGCCCATCAACTGCGCGAGCACGTCGAGCGCAGGGCTCTCGCCTGCGGCCGCAGTGGTAGCTGACGGCACGAGATAGGAGCGGCACCAGGTGGGCTGCTCGACGCGGGGATCGGAGAGCGTCACGGTGCGGGGTGCCGCGGGCGTCGGCTCCTGTGGCCGCACGCGCTTCGCGGGGATCGCGGGCTGTGCAGGAATGTCGCCAAAATTCTTTTCCACCATCGGGCGGATTTCCTTGGGATCGACGTCGCCGGCGACGATCAGGATCGCGTTATTCGGCGCGTAGAAGCGCTTGTAGAACGCGAGCGCGTCGTCGCGGTCGAGCTTCTCGATCTCCTGGCGAAAGCCGAGATTGGGGCGGCCGTAGGGGTGGTTGAGGTAAAGCGCCGCCCTGATCTGCTCGGTGAGCCGCCTATCGGGATCGTTGGCGACGCGCATGTTGAATTCCTCCAGCACCACGTCGCGCTCGGACAGCACGTCCTCATCTTTGAGAATGAGGCCGGTCATCCGGTCGGCCTCAAATTCCATCATCTCACCAAGCTGCTCGCGCGGCACCCGTTGGAAATAGCCGGTGTAGTCGGGCGAGGTGAATCCGTTCTGGTTGCCGCCGACGCGCAGAACGGTCTGGGAGAATTCGCCGGGCGGATGCTTGGCCGTCCCCTTGAACATCAGGTGTTCGAGGAAATGCGCCAATCCCGATTTGCCGGCGGTCTCGTCGGCGGAGCCAACCCTGTACCAGATCATCTGCGTCACAACCGGCGTGCGGTGATCGGGGATCACCACCACCTGCAGGCCGTTGTGCAGCGTGAAGCTCGCAGGTGGCTCCGAGGCGATTGTGATCTGGGCACGCATTAGAGATCCGCATTCTGCAGCGGTCGATCCCGACAAAGCAGGGGAGCCGCACGCCGTGGCAAGCAGGGGAGCAAAAGCCGGGCCAATCGCCTGATGCTTCCGCCCACGGACCGCTGCGAACAGCCGGACGCAAAACGAAGCGTGGCGCGTGCTTTCTCTTCCGAAAGCCAACCCGCACTTGTTTGCTATCCGCCAATTGTTGCGAACACAACGTTGCACACAAAACGCACGACAACTCGCCGCCTCGCGCTTGCCTAAATCTTGCAACGCCACATACTGGAGGCTTGAACTCGCGCCAGAGGCAATGCTCCGCCGTTTCGCGGCCGCGCCGGCGCCCGCCAGAACATCCAACGCTTGTCGCGGCGCGGCCGCACCAGGAGTACCCGGCCGCTTCGACGCCTGCCGCCAGCACGGCCAAGCGATCATCGTTTCGATCGATCAATATGCCGAGAAAGCGTTTGGCAAGCGAGACTATTTCCTAAATAGGCCTCCCGGTTTCAGGGGCCGGAGCGACCAAATCCCGAGGTCGGCGTCATCTGGGTCTATGGCGCCGGCGAACACGGCGTCATGGCCTTCACCGACTTCGGAATCGAAGATCTGATCGAGCTCGTCCTGATGCACGAAAGAAAATCCGACTTGGCTCAAGCGCTGGCCGCCCGAGTAATACAATCAGCCTGCGGCCTCCGCCGGATGCGTACCAAGCTTGCCGCACACCGTGCAGCGAAAAACATAGGTTGGGCCCCCACTGGATGCCCGCGATCGGCGTCGGATCGAAGCTCGCGGGGCCGTATTTCCGCGGGTCGCGATGTTGGAGGAATTGACTGAGGCCCGTCGATGTCAGCTCGATCGGATAACGCGGTGAGAAAGACGTCTGCGGCTGCGAGATCCCGAGAATGCTGTCGAGACGATAACTGCGCGGCTGGCCGCCTCGACCCCTAAAACAGCAAGCGCTTTTCTCAGCATCCGCGATGCGGATGATGTCCCCCGATGCAGCGAGGACGCACTGAAGCTGCGCACGGCTATGGGAAATCCTCGTCAGAGCTGGGGCTAATGTAATCCCTATGCAAAACGGTTGGTCGTTTGGCACCATCGAACAGAACGGTGATGCCGGTCGTACGGGAGCTTATATCGACAACGACGCCAACCTTGCCAGCCAGGTCTGGGCGACGAATTGTTCCGAGCTCGCTGAGTTTGAAACACGCGCCGACCGCAGTCCTATCTATTCTCAAATCCATGGTTGCGCCTCGCAAAGAGACAGATCGCAATGAAATGGGAAGGTGGTTGGAACAATAATTGGCGGCCGCCGTCGTTGGTTTCCAGCCGGCCCGATGCTTGGGACAGATGTCATGCGAGGAGGGCTGAATGCCGGCAAGCCTGATCGCATTGTGTCGCGGACGATCAAAGTGTCGCGCGCTCGGCGCGCAAACTGAACTCCCAACGACGACGTCATCTCCGCTATCGATAGCGAGATCGCGGCTGCGCGCGATCCGGCATGCGCCGACTTTTCTGGCTCCGCCGCCTCAGACAACGCAGCCAGGTCCGACGCACTTTGCGGTAGAGGCCGTTGAGCGCTGGATAATTGTGCCGCCTTCCATAATAGCCGTAGTGCCCGCGCAGCACGGCGGCGAACCGCTCGTGCTGCGCGGGCAGTGGCACGTGCATGAGACTAGGTGAATACTGAAGCGGATCCCGAAGGCGCTGCGGCTCGCCATGGAAGGGGCGTAGAAAAATCTACGCTTGTTCACGCTATCGCCCTCCAGCGCCCCAACGGAATCAAGCAGTTAGTATCCTGTTGCGATATCGGTAGTAGGCAAACGTGCTGATTTCTCGCTCCTTGCTGCGGTTTTCGGGGAACAGGTTCTTGCCGTAAGGCGCGGAGCTGTTCAGGTAGGGGGTATATTCATAGGGCATCCGCTTGCGAACCGGATGCACTACTATGCCTTCAATCAAGTTGCGGAAGGCGACGCGAGTTTCGATCGCCTTCGGATTGGTCTTGAGCGCGGTGATCAGCCTTCTAACCTCCGAAAGGTATCGGTCACTGAATTTCGGGCGATCGAGCCAATCACATTTTCGCCGCGACCGCCCAGCAGCCGCAAGCGGTCTTCAATGCTTTCCCGCTCCAGGTCGCACTCATCGATCCGCTTGAGCAACTCGTCCGGCTTCCGACGGCTATTTGCGATGGCATATGACAGGCGTTCGATCTCGGTAGTCAACACGCAGCGTCGACGCTCTAGCTTAGCGTGTTCGCTGCCCTTGTTCCGATCGTTTTTGCGCTCCTCCTTCCAAGCACGCATCGCCTCTTCAATGGCTTTCGGCGAAAGCAATTCCACTTGGATTTTGGCGGAGGCATCCTCGAGCAGAACGTCCATGTCAAAGCTACGGGTGTGCTCGCAGGTGCCCCGCTGATGCGCGCTCGCGCATGCCGCGCGGGGTGCACCGTTACGCGAGGATTGAGCGATTCGCATATGGCCATTGCAGACGCCGCACCGGAGCACACCGGCAAGCGGGTCCTCATTGTTGCGCGGGATCACGGCGCGACGCCGCGGCTTGCCAGTCGGTCCGAACATAGATACGGCGCGCGCTACGAACCTTCTGCGCTCGATCCCAGAGCACTTGCGGAACGATCCGCAGTTCTGGCTTTTTGACTATGATGTGGCGTTCTTCTGGATTGCGGCGCTTCTGTTTTCTTCTGCGTCTCCGGGTTGAGAATTGTCGAGCGAACGTTCCAATGTATCTCGCCAATACATAGATCGTTGCCGATAATGCCGCGACCATGCCGACCGCCTGTGTTGCACTGATGATTCCAGATGGTGCGACCAGCCTTGTTCTTCTGACAGTACCTCTGGTGAGGGCACGCATTCGCGCGTGAGATCAGCGGCGATAGTTCGGGTCGAGTGGCCCGCTGCATATTCGGTGAAGATGCGGAGCACAATCTTTGCTTGGTTCTCATCGATCACGCGTTCGCCCGGCGCGCCCGGCCTTGGCCGATAACCATAGGCGTATGAGCCAGGAATTCTTCCGTTGGCAACAGCGTTGTCATGGCCGCACCGAACCTTTTCGGTGAGCTGCGGCTTGTAAATCGTGTTGTACCGACTTGCGATGCTGATGTCAGTGGCGGTCGCATAGACCCCTTTCTGATCCATCAGCTCAACGCCGTTGAACTCGAAAACCTGCTAGAGACGCTGGATGGTTGCGGGATACGCGACAAGCGGTCGAAGTGCTCAACGACGACGACGTCAAAGTTCCGGTTTCGCACACCGTTAAGCAAGCGCTGATAGCCGTCCCGCGCACCTTCGGTAAGACCAGATTTTGCGGCATCCACAAATTCGCCGATGACATCGAGGTGGTTGCGCAATGCGACCTTCCGGCAGAGCAATAGCTGACCGTCAATCGAGGTCGCTTTTTGCATGTCGCTCGAATAGCGCGCGTATAGTACGGCCGTTTTCTTCGATGACGCTGTCGTCATGCCGGTCCTCTATCGGCTGCTCCGAGCCGTGATTTTCATCCTGTGCGATCTGACGTCCGATGGTGCGCGCCAACTCAAACCAGATTTCCTCATTGTCCGGATTATCCCAGCTTTGAGGATGGGAGGGGGCAAGCGGTCGGATGGTCGCTCGTTGTCTTTGGAGAGATCGGATGCGCGATGAGGCGCGTAGTCCAGAGCAGATATGCAAAGCAAAGCGGAGTAAAAATACGGGCGGGTGACGGTGGCGTAATTCTATTCGTGGCCGCCCGGTGCCTAGCGGAGCCGTTCTCGGTTCACGCGGATTCTCGTACAGATGTGTAGCGGCAGCCGCGGAGCGCCGGCTCGTCCATCAATAAAATCTGGCCGCTGGCGGCGAATTGTAGCGCACAGTCCAGACGCGGTGGTCCGACCCCAAGGAGCTGTCGATGATTGGGTCTTTTTCTTGTTTCGATCACCCTTGCGTCAAGGCTCCAAGAGCAGGCACTCGCATTTCGTGAGCTCCGTATTCGCGCGTCGAACTGCACTTGCGCGCAGAAGTCCTGGTCGTGTCCCGGGTGATGGTGTAGCTCGGTAGAGCAAAGCCGCCCGGACGCGCGCCCCCAATAGCGCCGTAGCGGGCGGGCGGCTTTGCGGTGGTCACCGGCGGTTCGCCGGTAGGGTCGGGTTGCTGACACCAACCTGATTCGAGGAACCACCGATGACCGATGAGATGATGAACCTGCGGACGCTCGTGGAGAAGACCCCCGATGCGGATCTGCTGCGCGAGATGATCGGCTTTGCCGCCCAGCGCCTGATGGAGCTGGAAGTGGAGGGCCAGACCGGGGCCGCCTATGGCGAGAAGAGCCCCGAGCGTCTTGCGCAGCGCAACGGTTACCGCGACCGGATCTGGGAGACCCGTGCCGGCGCGGTCGAGCTGCGCATTCCCAAGCTGCGCAAGGGCTCTTATTTCCCAGGCTTCCTGGAGCCGCGCCGCATGGCCGAGAAGGCGCTCACAGCAGTGGTGCAGGAAGCCTACGTGCAGGGCGTCTCGACCCGTTCGGTGGACGATCTGGTGCAGGCCATGGGCATGACCGGCATCTCCAAGAGCCAGGTGAGCCGGCTGTGCGGCGAGATCGACGACAAGGTGAAGGCGTTCCTCACCCGCCCGATCGAAGGCGACTGGCCGTATTTGTGGATCGACGCCACCTACGTGAAAGTGCGCCAGCAGGGGCGGATTGTCTCGGTTGCGGTAATCGTCGCGGTCGGCGTCAACAGTGACGGCCGGCGCGAAGTTCTCGGCATGGATATTGGTCCGTCCGAAGCCGAGACGTTCTGGACCGCGTTCCTGCGCAAGCTCGCCCGGCGCGGCCTGCGCGGTGTCAAGCTCGTCGTCTCCGACGCCCACGAAGGCATCAAGGCGACCGTGGCCAAGGTGCTCAACGCCAGCTGGCAGCGCTGCCGCGTCCACTTCATGCGCAATGCATTGGCGCATGCCGGCAAGAGCGGGCGACGCGTCGTCTCCGCCTTCATCGCCACCGCGTTTGCGCAGGACGATGCCGAGGCTGCCAAGACGCAGTGGCGCAAGGTCGCCGACCAGCTCCGCCCCAAGCTGCCGAAGCTTGCCGGCTTTCTCGACGAGGCGGAGACCGATGTGCTCGCCTACATGACCTTCCCTGCGCAGCACCGGACCAAGCTGCACTCCACGGATGAGATCGACAAGCAGTTTTTAGCGGGCTCCGGAAGATGCATTCTTTTGTTCGACCGCGCCGCCGGCATTCTTCCGTCCCGACCGCCCTTCTCGCAGCTGCCGCGCGCAGGGGCGGTCAAGGCTGGCCGCAGTTTGCGGCCACCGCAAGGCTCGGCCTTGACCGGCCCGAGCACGGCGGCATCCTCGATCGGATCGGGCCTGGAAAGAAACAATGACTCACCGGCCCCGTGTCCCAGGGGGATGGGAACTAGCCCGAACAGCGATTGTTATTGTCGTGCGCGGGTGACCTCGTGGCGAAGAGCGGCGCGTCGGCTGTAAGCGTCGCCGGGCAGCCCTATCTGTGTCCTGCCGGGTTGAGGCGCCCGCGCGCCTTTTCTTTTGGCGGGCGCGGGCGCCAAGCTTCGACAAAGTGCTCATATCTTCTCTGCGCTTGCTCGGCGACGTGCATCTCCTGATCGCGGAGTTGTTTGATATTGTACGCGTAGGCAGGGCCGCGCGTGTTGCCTTTTTTCTGCGCTCGGCCAGCCTGTAACTCCATGCCGCGCATCTTGTGAGCGACAAGACTGGGCCGGGCCCAGAGGTAATCCTCTTCGTTCGTCAGCAGATGCCAGCACAGGACGGTCAGCTTGCGCGCTACGGCGACGGCGGCCACCTGATGGCCCCGTCTGGCGCGGATGCGCACGAAGAAAGCGTGGAGCGGTCCGGGTGTCTTGGCGGCAGCCCAGGCGGCTTCTACCAGCATGGCCCGGGCGTGGCTACGTCCGACCTTGCTGATCCGGCCGTGATGAGCGGCACCGAGGCCCGACTGGTGCACACGCGGATTGAGCCCGA
>NZ_JAACFT010000042.1:0-55000 GCF_029051685.1 Bradyrhizobium sp. CSA207
GGCGGGTGAGCTCGAGCCTGAGCTGCACGCCCGGCGAATATTTTGCGAAGCGCTCGTCGATGCCGAGCTTGAAGAAGAAGGCGCGGTCCTGAGGCCGCAAGAGCGGAACCCTCATTCGGCCTGGAGCAGGCCGCGCTCCGAAAGCGCCTGCCTGAAAGTCTCTATTGAAGTGTAGTGATGCGCATGGAGGCCGGCCTCCCGTGCACCGGTGACATTTGCCGCGAGGTCGTCGGCGAACAGGACGGTTTGTGGCGCCGTCTGCAACTCCGACAGGCAGAGGCGATAACAGCACGGGTCCGGCTTGGCCGCCTTGAACCGGGCGGAAGTGTAGATTCTTGTGCCGAACAGCGGTCGCAATTCCGGCAGCAGCGTCTCGATATGATCGGCGACTAGCGTGGTGTTGTTCGTCAGGACGGCAATATCGACGGTTTCGCGCAGACGGCCTGCAACCTCCAGCATCGCGCGATCGGCCTTCATCGAACGGCGCCGCGCCTCCGCCCACTCGTCGAGCGACAGGAGATAGCCGATGCGTTGGCCAAAACCGCGCAGATAGTCCACGGCATCGAGCGCTCCGGAGTCGCCGAGAAACTCGAATCCGGCCCCCCAGATCGCTTTGTGGACGAATTCGCCGGTGGACCCCGCAAGCTCCGCCAGAAACGCGACGCGCTTTCCCCTGTCGTAGTTGCAGAGGACATTGTCCATGTCGAAGAGGACAAGCTTGATCTCGTCAGTCACGGCAACACTCTTGGTCCGGCCGCAGTAGCCGACCGCGTAGTCATATCCCGCCGGAACGCGGCCGACAAACCCGGGACGCAAGGGCCGATCCCTGCGATGCAGGTTTAGTCGTTCCGCGCTGATTTGTGCGAACTCCGTATTCGGCCGGGGGGTCGTCGATATCTTGACGTATTATCCTTGCCGGAGGTTATCCACGCCGACCTCGCGCGCGCGCTTCGCCTGGCGTCGCTGCCTCACTCATCCAGTGTAAACCCGACGCGCAGCGTCACCTGGTAGTGGCGCACGGCGTTGTTCTCGATATGGCCGCGCGTCTGCACGACCTCGAACCATTTCAACTCGCGAACGGTCTTGGCGGCGCGGCTGATCGCGTTCTTGATCGCATCCTCGATCGATGTCTCGGACGATCCGACCAGTTCCAGGATCTTGTAGACGTGATCCTTCTCGGCTGTAGGCATCGTGAGCCTCCCTTGGTTGGTTGCGCTGCGGCACCTGCTGCCGCGTGACCTCCATCTGAACGGGCACCAGCCTCTCCAGTTCCGTCATCCGCCATGACCCGCATGCGCCAGCAATCTGCGATGGCGCTCACGCTCGCGGCGTGGCGCTGGCCTCTAGCGGCTATACTTGGTTAGTCCAGGGCACGCGCCGGAGGGCCGAGTTCGACGCCGGGCGCGGCCGTCGCGGTCGCCGGCGGCGCATTGCGCCACAGCATTCGCAGCAGCATCGCCAGCAGCACGATGATCGCGACGCCGGCGGCCGCGGGCTTGAATTGCTTGTCAAAATCTGCCGCAAGGTTCGTCGATTGCAGCAGGCCGTAAGCGCCGGCCAGCATGATGAGCCCGTACATGACGCTGCGTTCGCGCGGGCTCGTCACCTTGGGAAGATCGGGAAGCAGCAGCGCCAGACCGATTCCGACGATCGGCAGATCGTAGTCATAGGCATAGGGGCTGATCATCACCGAGACCATCGCTGCGATGCCGAGCGTGAAACGGTCAGGCATCCCGCGCGCGATGCCAAGTGCGATGGCAACGAGCGCAAGAACCGCGATGGCGACCTGCCCCCAGAATGCGCCGCTGGCAGGAACGCCGGCGTTGTACAGCGCCGCGTAGGCTGAGATCATGCGAAACAGGGGATAGGAGCCCTGTTCGAGAAAGCCTGCGGACTCCCTGATCGCGCCCAGCCACGCAATCCAGATCTGCGGCCCGAAAGCGAGGGTGCAGACCAGCGAGCTCACGAGCGCGACCGTCGCGGCGGTGGCGATCGTTGCCCAGCGGCGGGTCGCCAGCAGATACCCCCGGCTGCAACGGCAAGGTGCGGCTTGATGACCATGGCGCCGAGCGCGAGGCCCGCGAACATCTTGCGGCTTTGTACGCCGATGCAGACGAGCCCGATCAGCGCGCCCGTGAGAAAGCCGTTCTGTCCGCAGCCGATCGTGAGCGCCATGGCGGGAAACAGGATGACGAGGACCTGTGCGAAGTGCTGTCCTGCAATCATGCGCAGCGTCGTCAGATAGACGGCGAGCGTGGTGGCGGTGAACAGGAAGTAGGCTGCCCAGGTCGGCAGGAATGCGAAAGGCGCCAGCAGCAGGTCGAACTGTGGCGGGTATGTCCACGGCATGAAGCCGGTGGAGCTACCTGAGAGCCCCGCCTGCATCTTCATGAACGCCGCAAGATAGGTCAGGTCGAGATCGCCGAGCCAGACCCGCTGCGCGACGAGGTGAAAGGCGGCGAAATCGGGGACCTCGTGATCGTGCCAGAAGCCCCACCGGAAGAACCAGAAGGTCTTGAGGCCCAAGACGGCCGCAAGCGTCGCGAGAAGGTAGCGCACATAGTGTGTCCGCTTCGATGGCGAGGACTGAATCGATTCCAACGTCTCGGCGAACATCAGCGGCGGCCTCTGACCGGGAGGGTGATGGGCCGGACAGCAGTCCGCCAATCACGGCCGAGATTGCCCGCACAGGCTTAAAGGACGGTAACGAAAAACCGCAAGGTGATGGTACGGAATGCGATCGGCGTAAGGGGCCCGGCGCGCGCTACGGATCCAGCTCGGTATCCCAGTAGAGATAATCCAGCCAGCTGTCGTGCAGATAGTTCGGCGGGAACAGGCGCCCGTTGCGGTGGAGCTGGTGCACGGTCGGGGCGAAGGCGTGCTGGCGCGGAAACATCCTGGCCTGCACCGGCGTAAGATTGCCCTTGCGCAGGTTACAGGGCGAGCAGGCCGCGACCACGTTCTCCCAGGTGGTCTGGCCGCCTTTGCTGCGCGGGATGATGTGATCGAACGTGAGGTCTTCGGGCGAGCCGCAATATTGGCAGTTGAAGCGGTCGCGCAGGAAGACGTTGAATCGGGTGAAGGCAGGATGGGTGGTCGGCTTGACGAAGGATTTGAGCGAAACCACGCTCGGCAATTGCATCTCGAGCGTGGGACTTCGAACCGCCTGATCGTAATGGGCGACGATGTTGACGCGGTCGAGGAACACCGCCTTGATCGCGTCCTGCCACGACCAGAGAGACAGCGGGTAGTAACTCAGCGGCCGGAAGTCCGCATTCAGCACCAACACCGGCCAACTGCCTTGCGAGACATGTGCGTTCAATTAACGCTCCCGGCCTCCACGTACGCTGCGAAGCAGCATGTATTGACATACTACATGCAGCGTGACGGGATTGTGAAGCCCGTTGAGCGACTTATTCAGGCGCAAGCAATGCGGCGGCGGGGTGGCAAAACGCTCAAAAAGCCGCCTTCCTAAGAATGGTCGGCACGGCCGGCCTGGAACCACCTTCAATAGCGCGTCGTGGCTTTGCCGTGGCACCTACTCCCGTACCCGCTCCAGCTTCTGCAAACATCGCGTCGCCCGCACCACGGCCGGTATCTCCTCGTCCGGGAAGCTCGTCTTCCAGTCGGCGACGCCGACCTCGCCGACATAGATGTCGCCCCTGGAATCCAGCGCGATGCCATGCGGCGCCAGAAACTTTCCGCTCATGACGCCCGGGCCTTCCTCGCCACCAAGCCGCGCAATGCGTTTTCCCTTCGCGTCCACGATCGACAGCCGCGGGCCAATGTTGGGCACCTTGCGGTTGATTGCGAGGCCGGGCCCGAGCTCGCCAATGATGAAGGTCGGATTCTTGCCGCCGCCGCAGCACAGTGCGCAGGGCCGGTGCAGATTGTTCCACTGCGTCTCGTACTTGCCGTCGCCGTTGAACACCTGCACCCGGTGGTTCTCGCGATCGGCGACGTAGACCCAGCCGTCGGCATCGGTGGCGATGTTGTGCACGATGTTGAACTGGCCGGGATCGGTGCCGGGTTCGCCCCAGCTCTTCATCAGCTTGCCGTCGGGCGTGAACTTGTGCACGCGGGCATTGCCATAGCCGTCGGAGAGATGCGGTCCTTGCTGTCGACCGCGACCGAGGCGACGTCGGTCAGCTGCCAGCCCTCCGGCAGTTTCACGAAATTGTCGACGACGCGGTAGCGGTGCTCGCCGGTGCCGAGAATGGCTGGCATTGGTAACCTCCTTTGAACTCGTCATTCCGGGGCGCGCGTTAGCGCGAACCCGGAATCCATCGATCCACACAACATGCGGCGCAATGGATTCTGGGTTCGCGAACTTGTCGCGCCCCGGAATGACAACGGTTTCCGGAAAAGTGTGCAGCGGCTTTCTGAATAGATCATGCCTAAATAGCAAAGCACGACGCTATACCGGTTCGATCGCTCTCGAAAGCGCTTTACCCGAGCAGTGAAAGCATGTGGCCCTGCTCGGGCGGAATACGGCCCTTCAGCGTATCGAGATAGATCTGCCTCACGGCCTCAGGTCCACGGCTCTCGACCACAGTCAGGCATCTCTCCAGCAGCGGCGCAAAACCCGACCATGCCGCGCCAAGGCGCTGCTCGATGCCGCCCGGCCCCCATTCCTTGGCGCGCCTGCGGATCTGGTCGGGAGCGAAGAACCAGCGCGGCTTTGCACCGGGCAGTTCGCCCTCGTCGGCCGCGGTGGCGCGATGCGTCAATCCGACGCGCAAGGAGCATTTCATCTGGCTACCGAAATGCCGGTGCAACTCGGCACGCAACGCGCTGTTGCCGGCCATGTCGACGAAGGCGACAGGCGCATCGGATGGCAGCGAGGTCACGCGGTCATAGCTGACGACCTCGTCATAGCAGCCGAGCGAGGTGACGAAGCCGGTATTGCCGGCTGACGTCAGTCCGATCACCTTGCGCCCGCGCCTATGCAGGAGATGCGCGAGCCCGAACGCGGTCTTGCTCGATGCGCTCGACAGCAGCACTGCGCCCGCGCCGAAATCGTCGTGCTCGGCGAGGAAGTCGTCGACCAGGAACGACAGCATGAACAGCGGCCGCAGCAGCGCCTGATAATCGCCGTGCCGCCCCGCGTAAGCAGGATCGCCGCTGACGCGGGCATAGGCGTTGTAGACCGGCGCCACGCCCTGGCGATGCGCGGCGCCGTCGCGCAGGCCGCGTTTGCTGACGTCGGTAGCTTCAATGACAAGATGAGTCGCCATCGGGAAATAGCCGAACAGGCGCTCGCCCACGGCGACGTGCGGATGCTTCGATGCGATCACGTCGCCAAAACCCCATACCGGAATGTTGCCGAAGCCGCTTGGCTCTAGAAACAGTTGCCAGTATTTGAGCTCGTCGCCGAGCACCGCATAGGTAATGTTGTTGGCGGTGAAGGCGAAGCGGTCGACTCTTACGAGCAGGACATCTTGCGGCAGCGCATCCGCGTCGGGAAGCCTGGTCGTGATCGTCTTACACTGGTCGAGGTCATCTTTCGCAACGATGAAGTTGATCGATGTCATGACTTGATCCCGGCCCGTCCGTGCCGGCATCTCATCATTCATCGGCAAAGTTTTTGCAACAGCAACATAGTTTTAAACGCTGTTTGCAGCCGTTCGTCACGCGCCGGCGCCTGCATGGCCCGCCCAATAGGGCTCCCGCAGCTTTCGCTTGAAGATCTTCCCCGTCGCCTCGCGCGGCAGCGCGTCGCGGAATTCGACGTCCTTCGGCACTTTGAAATTGGCAAGTCGCTCGCGCAGGAACGACTGGACCGCGCCGGCCGAAAGCTCGGCCCCCGGTTCGGGTTCGATATAGGCGCACAGCCGCTCGCCAAATTCGGCGTCGGGTATGCCGAACACGGCGCAGTCGCGCACGCCCGGCATTCCAATCAGCGCGTTCTCGATTTCGGCGGGGTAGATGTTGACTCCGCCGGAGATCACCATGTCGCGCTTGCGGTCGCACAGGAACAGATAGCCATCTTCGTCGAGATAGCCGACGTCGCCGACGCTGACGAGTCCGTCGCGGCCGGCCTCGGCCCGGGCCTCGGCCTTGCCGTGATAGTCGAAGTCCGGCACCGAGACCTGCCGCATGTAGATTTCACCGGGTTCGTTGACGCCGCACGGGCTGCCGTCGGCGCGAAAGATTTTGACGGTGCCGCCCTCGATGGCGCGGCCGACGGTGCCGGGCTTCTTCAGCGCCTCCTCGGCGGAATGCCACACCGGAATTCCGGTCTCGGTCGAGCCGAAATATTCGTTGATGACCGGCCCCCACCAATCGATCATCGCCTTCTTCACGTCGGGCGGGCAGGGCGCTGCGCCATGGACGACGAAGCGCAGTGAGGACAGATCATGGCGCCGCTTCACCACGTCGGGCAGGCGCAGCAGGCGCACGAACATCGTCGGCACCATATGCATGTTTGTGACGCGATGGCGCTCGACCAGTTGCAGCAGCTCTTCGGGATCGAACCGGGCTTCCAGCACGATGGTGCAGCCGCTGCGATAGGCCAGCATGCCATAGGAGTGCGGGGCGGAATGGTACATCGGGCCGTTGATCAGCACGACCTGATCCTCGTTCGGCTTGACGCCATAGGCGATCGCGCCGACGCGCTCGGAGGCCGCGACCTGATCGGGGCGCATCGGCATCCGCCGCACGCCCTTCGGCATGCCCGTGGTGCCCGACGTGTAGAACATCGGCGCGCTGCGCAGCGGCGGTCGACTGAGCTCCGCCTGGCTGTCCCGCCACTTGTTCCAGTCGGTCAATCCGTCCGGAACCCCTGTGAGCGCGGCCCGGATGTCGAACGCGGTGGCGATCTCCGGCGGCGTCGGCACGACCATCAGCGTCAGGCCGTCCGGCAGGCCGCCGCTGATCTGCGGCAACAGGTCGGCGTGGCAGATCAGGATGTCGGCGCCGCTGTCGGCCAGGATATAGCGGACCTCGGCGGCCTTCAGGTGCCAGTTGATCGGCACCACCGGTCTGCCGAGCGCGGCCGAAGCTGCGACCACCTCGAATAGCGCAAAATCATTGCGCAGCATCATGGCAACCGGCGTGCCCTGGCGCCCGCCGAGCGCGCTGAACCCGGCCGCGGCGCGTCTGATCCGCGCATGGAGGTCGGGATAATCGATCCGGCGTTCACCGCTGATGATCATGTCGCGTCCTTGATGCTTGCCACGCTGATGGGTGTGTTGCCGGCCACGTTCGCACTAGCGATCGTCCAGCACGTCGCCAAAGCTCACCCAGCTCTTGCCGTTGAAGCGCCGCAGCTGCAGCTGCTGGAACGGCAGATAGTCGTCGGGGCCGGTCGAGACCGACATGCCCGGCAGCAGCAGCGGCAGCTTGACGTCCTTGAGCGAAGCCGCCTGGCGCATGATGTTGTCGCGGCTGATGTCGTCCTTGCACGCCTTGAGCACCGTCATCAGCAGCGTGGCATAGTGATAGCCGGCAGCGTAGTTCGAATTTGAGAGATCCGCGGTCGGCATGTATTGCTTCATGAACGCGAAATAATCCTTCACGCCGGGATCCTCAGCCCATTGCGGGTCCATCGTGTCCTTCTGGTTGCTCGACGAGATCAGGCCGACAGCATTGTCCAGCCCCGCCGGCTCCAGGAACGAGATCGAGGAAGCCGAGGTGGGCACGAAGAACAGCTCGGGCTTCCAGCCGATCTCGGCCACCCCCTTCACCATCTGCGACGTGAACTTGCCGAGCACGACGCCGAACAGCACGTTGGCGCCTGAGGCCTTCAAGGTCGAGAGCTGCGAACTGATCGTCGGCGCGCTGGTCTCGTAGCTTGCTTCGGCGATGATCATGCCGGCCGCCTTGGCCCCGAGCGCACGCTTGAAGCCCGCGACATAGTCGCGGCCGAAATCGTCGTTCTGCGACAGGATTGCGATCTTGGCGTCGGGCTTGGTCTGCAGGATGTACTTGGCATAGACCACGCCCTCGGATTCGTAGGCCGCCATGCCCGGCATGGTCCACGGGCTCTTCTGCGGATCGGCCCATTTGGTGGCGCCCGAGAGCACGAACAGCTGCGGCACCTTCTTGGCGTTGAGATAGCGCTGCACGGCGCTGTTGGTGGCGGTGCCGAGCGAGCCGAACATCATCAGCACCTCCTCCTGCTCGACCAGCTTGCGGGTCTGCTCGACCGTCTTCGGCGGCGAATAGGCATCGTCCAGCGTGATGAACCTGACCTTGCGGCCGTTGATACCGCCTTCGGCATTGAGCTTTTCGAAGAACGCCTCTTGCGTCCGCCCGATCGCGCCGAAGCCCGAGGCCGGACCACTGTAGGGCAAGGTCTGCCCGATCCGGATCTCGTCGGTGCCTTCGGCGTGGGCGGTGCCAGCGGCGAGCGTCAGCAACGACATGCCGATCAGTGCGGCAGCCAGCTTCATGATGTCCTCCCGTTGTTCTTGTCAGTCCAATTTTCTTGCCGGACCAAGCCGTCAGGCGCTGGCGCGGATCAGCAAGTCCTGCCGTGCCTGGTCGAACTCCCGCTTCATCCGATCGACGAGCTCGGCGACCGGCGGCGCGTCGGTGATCTGGCCGATACCCTGGCCTGAGCCCCAGATGTCGCGCCACGCCTTCGATTTCGTGTTGCCGCCGGAGCCGAAGTTCATCTTCGTCTTGTCGGCGACCGGCAGGTTGTCCGGATCAAGCCCGGCGGCGGCGATCGAGGGTCCGAGATAGTTGCCGTGCACGCCGGTGAACAAATTCGTATAGACGATGTCGTGGGCGGCATGCTGCACCAGCGCGCTCTTGTACTCATCGGCGGCATTGGCCTCCGCCGTCGCGATGAAACGGGTGCCCATATAGGCGAGATCGGCGCCGAGCGTCACGGCGGAGGCGACGCCGAAGCCGTCGCTGATCGCACCCGACAGCAGGATCGTGCCCTTGAACCATTGCTTGACCTCGCGCACCAGCGCAAACGGCGACAGCGTGCCGGCATGGCCACCGGCACCGGCGCACACCAGGATCAGCCCGTCGACGCCTTGCTCCGCGGCCTTGCGTGCGTGCTTGACGTTGATGACGTCGTGGAACACCAGGCCGCCATAGGAGTGCGCGGCTTCGACGATCTCGGCCGGCGGCCGCAGCGAGGTGATGATGATGGGCGCCCTGTGCTTCACGCAGGTCTCCATGTCCTTCATCAGCCGGTCGTTGGAGGCGTGGCAGATCTGGTTGACCGCGTAGGGGGCGACCTTCCTGCCGGGATTGCGCGACTTGTATTCGCCGAGCTCATCCTCGATGCGGCTCAGCCATTCGTCGAGCTTCTCGACCGGGCGGGCGTTGAGCGCGGGAAACGAGCCGACGACGCCCGCCTTGCACTGGGCGATCACCAGCTCCGGTCCGGAGACGATGAAGAGCGGCGAGCCGACCACCGGCAGTTCGAGGGTGTCTTTCAAGAGAGCGGGCAACGCCATGGTGTCCTCCTGGAAACGTGCCCCGCCGGCATGCGGATGGCGAGGCGTTTCCCCGTTGATTGTCGCCGGCGGCTTGCCGGCCCGCATTCGCGGATTTGACGCCACTATAAGGGTTGGAGAACGGGTTCCGATCGTTCAATAATGTACAGACGACCATTCAGGCTTGAACCAAGGGCTGAAGGTGGATTGGGACCTTTGCAAGACCTTCGTCGCGGTGGCTGAGACCGGCAGCTTCACCGCGGCGGCACGCCGGCTGCACACCAGCCATCCGACCGTCAGCCGCAAGATCGCGGCGTTGGAAGCTCAGCTCGGCACCAGATTGCTGGTGCGCGCCGCCGACGGCCTGGCGCTGACCGCGGATGGCCGGACGTTGCGCGAGCATGCCGAGGCGATGGCGGCGGCAGCGCTGCGGGCGGAAACGGCGGTCGCGGCGGGAGGGCACAAGGCGCGCGGCACCGTCAAGCTGTCGATCGGCGCGACGCTGGCCTCGCACTGGCTGATGCCGCGCCTGCCTTCCTTCCTGCGCGCGCACGGTCACATCCAGCTCGAGATCATCACCCATCCGTTTCCGGCGAGCGTGCGGCGCCGCGAGGCGGACGTGGTGCTGCGGCCCTTCGATAGCGGTGAGGAAAACCTGGTCGGCCGCAAGATCGGCCGTCTCGGCACGGGATTTTATGCTTCACGCGACTATGCCGGCGGACGGTCCTTGCCGGAACGGCGTGGCGAGTGGAAAGGCCACAGCGTCATCGGTTTTGCCGACCAGACGTCCAATGTCCAGCTTGCGCGCTGGAGCGACGTCGTCACGCGTCAGGGCAGGGTCGTGATGCGTTGCTCGTCCCAGGGCGACATGTTGGCAGCGGTCCGTGCCGGGATCGGAATCTCTGCGCTGTCGTGCTTCGTCGCGGAAAGCTATCCGGATCTCGTGCGCGTCGCGCCGCAGAAGCTCGCCAGCGTGGCGGACCTGTGGCTCCTCGCCCATCCCGACCTCGTCGAACTGCCGGCGGTGCGTGCCGTGGTCGACTTCGTCGCAGAATGCGCCCGAACCGATCGCGCGAGCTTGCGCGGCTAAGCTTGCCCGGCGATCACGCCTTCGCGCTTCTTCACCGCGCGATAATAGCTCCACCACAGATGCGCTGCGGCCCCGCGCAGGGGGCGCCAGGGTTCGGCGAGCGGCACCATCTGTTTCTCCGTCGGCCGTGCCTTCAGGCCGAGCCCGATACGGATGCCTTCCTGCACGGCGAGATCGCCGGCCGGCCAGGCATCGCCATGGCCGAGGCAGAACAAGAGATAGATGTCCGCGGTCCACGGCCCGATGCCGGGCAGCGAGATCAGCGTGTGATGCGCGGCGTCGGCATCCTCTTCGGCGAGCACATCGACGTTCAGCCGCTCCGCCATGATTTCGCGCGCGAGATGTTTCAAAGTCTTGATCTTGGCGGCGGAAAGCCCGAGCCGTCCCAGCCGGTCGGTGCGGGCGCGGCGCACCGCGTCATGATCGAACGGATCGAAGGCGGCGGACAGCCGCCCCCAGATCGCCGCCGCGCTCGCGGTCGAGAGTTGCTGCCCGCAAACGATGTGCGCGAGCCCCACAAAGCCCGGCTCGCGCCGCCGCAGGGCCGGCATGCCCGCAACCTCAAACACAGATTGGAGACGCGGGTCGCGCTTGATCAGCGCGTGGACGGCCTCTTCGAGATCGGACTGGGTTTCGAGGTGGATGGTCATGGTGGCTCAGCAAGCTCTTTCCAGCGTCATGGCCGGGCTTCGTCCCGGCCATCCACGTCTTTCTAACCGCGACATATTTCTAGCATGAGCGGTGGTCGTCGTGTTTGTCCGCGCCCTTGACACGGTCGGCATGTGGCACCGAAGAACGTGGATGGCCGGGGGGAGCCCGGCCATGACGAGATCTGTCGCATGGCGCCACCCGTTTTCCGATTTGCCCCCAGCCCGAACGGCCTTCTGCATCTCGGCCACGCCTATTCCGCGCTGCTGAACTTCGACCGCGCGCGCGAAGCTGACGGACGGTTGCTGCTGCGCATCGAGGACATCGATGCGACACGCTGCCGGCCGGAGTTCGAAACTGCGATCTACGAGGATCTCGCCTGGATCGGCATCGCCTGGGAGGCGCCGGTGCGGCGGCAGTCCGAGCATCTCGCCGACTATCGCGCCGCGCTGGACAAGCTCTCGGCGCTGGGCCTCGTCTATCCCGCCTTCGAAAGTCGCGCCGAGATCGCAAGGCTGGTGGCCGTGCGCGAGGCTGGTGGGCCCTGGCCGCGCGATCCCGACGGCGCGCCGCTTTATCCCGGCAATGCGAAATCGTTGTCTGCCGGCGAGCGGACGCGCCTGATCGCATCTGGCACCCCTTATGCGTTGCGGCTCGACATGGCGGCCGCGTGCGGCCGTGTGGGTGGCCTGACCTGGAACGAGCTGGGAGAGGGCCCCGACGAGGAGCGCGGCACCGTCCCGGCGCACCCGGAGGCCTGGGGCGACGTGATCCTGGCGCGGAAGGAGACGCCCACGAGCTACCATTTGTCGGTTGTCGTCGACGACGCGCTTCAGGGCGTAAGCGAGGTGGTCAGGGGCCAGGATCTGTTTCATGCCACCTCTGTCCATCGGCTGCTCCAGGAGCTGCTCGGCCGGCCTGCACCCACCTATCGCCACCACAAGCTGATTCGCGATGTGGCAGGCCGGAAGCTCTCGAAGTCGAGCCGTTCGACCGGCCTGCGGGAGCTGCGCGCCGCCGGAGCTACGCCCGCCAGCATCCGCCGGTTGGTGGGATTAGATTAAGTTTCTCTGGGGGTTAGCAAAAGGTCGCCGTGACTCAAGGCATCGCTCCGTGCCATGCTCGCCGATGAGCGCGGGGTTCGAAGCGGATACTTCGAAGAGGAATTATGGCGGCGAAAACGCGCGCAGCGCGCACCACGCGGACGTCCAGGCGATCGCCTCGGAAGCGATCCGGGGCGGCCGTCAAGGTGCGCAAGCGCAGCACAAGGGTGGTTGAACCGGACGTGGTTCAGGCGGCGCTCGCCGCCTTTGCCCACGAGGTCCGTACCCCCCTGACCGGCATTCTGGCGATCAGCGACCTGCTCGCAACCTCGGACCTCGGGGAGCGGGAGCGACGCTGGGCCGACACCATCAAGGCCGGGGCCGAGCATCTGGCGAGCCTTGCCACTTTGTTTGTGGACGCCGCCCGGACCGAGAACGGCGGCAGCACGCTGCGGCAGGACCTGTTCGACCTGCGGACACTCGCCCGCAGCGCCGGCGATTCGCTTGCCGGGCGCGCCGCGGCCAAGGGCCTCCAGGCCCAGGTCGAGATCTCCGAAAAGCTTCCCGGTCTGGTGGTGGGTGATCCCGTCCGCTTGCGTGCTGCGCTGGAGAACCTGATCGACAATGCTGTAAAATTCACCGACCAGGGGGGCGTGGCGCTTGCAGTCGTACCCTGCCGTCTGGCCAAGAGCAGGGGCAAGGCAAAGGACAAGGCGAAGGATAAGCGCAGGGTCGGCGTCGCCTTCGCGGTGTCCGACAGCGGCATCGGCCTGACCATGGCGGAGATCAAGCGGCTGTTCCGCCCGTTCACCCAGGCTAATGTCACCATTGCTTCGCGCTTCGGCGGCGCCGGCTTGGGGTTATCCTCGGTGAAGCAACTCGCGCGCGCGATGGGCGGCGACATCACCGTCGCGCCGCGGCGCGGCGGCGGCGCCACCTTCACGCTGACGGTGTCGCTCGATGCGGCGGGACCGGTGAGGTCCCGCAAGTCGGCCGACGACGAGGCGGAGGCGGTGTCGGGGCTGCGCGTGCTCAGCGTCGAGGACAATCCGTTCGGCCGCGTCGTGCTCAACACCATTTTGACCGAGCTCGGCCATCATGCAGAGTTCATCGGGCGCGGCGAAGACGCCGTGGACCGGCTTGCGCAGGGCACCTTCGACGCGGTGCTGATGGACATGGTCTTGCCCGGCATCGACGGCGTCGAGGCGATCAGACGAATCCGCACCATGCCGGCGCCACTGGCTCAAATCCCGATCATCGGGGTCTCCGGCCGCGGCGAGGACGAGGCAGCCTCGCGCGAGGCCGGCGCCGATGCCTTCCTGATCAAACCTGTGTCTCCGCGGGCCTTAGCGACTGCGCTGCTTGAAGCGAAACGCCGTGAGGAAGCCGCGACTTGATGATCGCGGCATTGAGCTCGCCGCCGTAAACGAAGATCGCGGCGATGAAATACAAAAACACCAGCGCGATGATCACCGATGCGAGCCCCGCATACATCGTCACGTAGTTATTGGCGAAGCGCGCCAGATATTGTCCGAACACGATACCCGAGATCAGCGACGCCACGATGGTGAAGACGATACCGGGCAGGATCTGGAGGAAGCTGCGCCGTCCCGCCGGCAGCCAGGCATGCAGGATGATCAACGCCACCACCAACGCGCCGACGGTGATGCCGTAGCGCAGCCAGGTGAGGATGCTTTCGTTGGACTCGACGAACAGCGGTATGTGGCGACGCGCCGCCTCGATGAGCAGCGGTCCGAGCACGATCAGGAATGCCATGGCGAGCGCGGTGAAGGCCGCAATCAGCGTGTAGGCGATCGATTCCAGCCGCAGCCAGTACCAGGGCCGCATCTCCACCACCGCGTAGGCGCGGTTGAGCGCGACCCGCAGCGCCTCGACGCCGTTGGAGGCGAAATAGACCGACAGCACCGCGCCGATGGTGAACAGACCGGTGCGGGTCGTGGTCAGCACGTCGTGAACCTCGCCCGAGATCGAATCGGCGACCTGCTTGGGCCAGACCTGGAGCATGAGACTGGCGGCCTGGTCGGCGAGCTCCTTGGAACCGAAGAAGCCCGCAAGCGAGGTCAGCACGATCAGGAACGGGAATAGCGCCATCAACGTCGACAGCGCGATATGACTCGAGATCGCCCAGCCGTCGTCAGCCAGGAACGTGTAGAACGCGTCCATCACGACGACATAGATGTAGCGGATTGCTTTCACGCGCCACCTACACTGCTGCTGTCGCTCGCTCTCCCCGTGCGCGGGGAGAGGGCAACAAGGAAGGCAATTGGCGCAAATCGGAGGTCATTCGCTACCATCTGATATTATTGGCTTAAAAGCCAGATCGGGAACGCGGCGGCCGTTCCCCATGCTCGTCATTCCGGGGGGCGCGTAGCGCGAGCCCGGAATCCATTTCACCACGTGCGATGCGGCTGAATGGATTCCGGGTTCGCGCCACCGGGCCACGCTCCGCGGGCCAGTGGGCGCGCCCCGGAATGACCGGGATTGAGACGATGGCGCATCCGCAAACACGGTGTTATCTACCCCCAATGGCATCTGTCCTGAGTACTTTCATTCTGCCGGTGGCGGCCGGCGCCGTGGCGTTGGTGCTGCTGCTCGGCCTCATCAACATGATGCGCGGCGGCTCGCCCAACACCTCGCAGAAGCTGATGCGCTGGCGCGTGCTGCTTCAGTTCGTGGCGATCGTCATCGCCATGCTCGCAGTCTGGGCGATGGGACGGTAGGGCATGATCCGGACCCGAAGGGCCGCGTTGGCGCAAAGTGCGCAGCGGTTTTCCGAAAAGATCATGCCCTGAGATCAAGGAGTCCATCATGGTCGTGCTCAACCGCATCTATACGAAAACCGGTGACGACGGCTCGACGGCGCTCGGTTCGGGCGAGCGGCGTCCGAAGTATGATTTGCGCATCGAGGCTTATGGCACGGTCGACGAGACCAACGCCGCGATCGGCGTGGTGCGTCTGCATACCCATGACGCGCCCGAACTCGATGCGATGCTCGGCCGGATCCAGAACGATCTGTTCGATCTCGGCGCCGATCTCGCCGTGCCCGAGCGTGAAGGTAAAGCTGAACGGTTGCGGGTGGTGGCGAGCCAGGTCGAGCGGCTCGAGCGCGACATCGACGCGCTCAATGACAAGCTCGCGCCGCTCACATCCTTCGTGCTGCCGGGCGGCACGCCAGCTGCCGCCCACCTACATGTCGCGCGTACGATATGCCGCAGGGCGGAACGCGTGATGGTGGAACTGGCGGCTCGGCCCGGCGAACCGGTCAGCGCGGCTGGCATCCAATACATGAATCGTCTGTCGGATTTCCTGTTCGTGGCAAGTCGGGCCGCCAACCACAATGGTGCTGGCGACGTGCTCTGGGTTCCGGGCCAGAACCGCTGACCCATTGAGCCGGCGCATTTCTGAGAACTAAAATTAGGCCGCTTCGCGCGTTGACCGGGCCGGATCAGGCCTTTAGGTTCCGCGCCAGTTGATAGCCCCCTCCCAAATTGAGTGAAAGAGGATCGATGAAGGTCTTGGTACCGGTAAAGCGGGTGGTCGATTACAACGTCAAGGTCCGCGTCAAGGGCGATGGATCGGGCGTTGAACTCGCCAACGTCAAAATGTCGATGAACCCGTTCGACGAAATCGCGGTCGAGGAAGCGCTGCGCCTGAAGGAAGCCGGCAAGGCCACCGAGGTCGTCGTGGTATCCATCGGACCGGCGCAGGCTTCGGAGACGATCCGCACCGGTCTTGCCATGGGTGCCGACCGCGGCATCCTGGTGAAGGCCGAGGGCATCGTCGAACCGCTCGCGGTCGCCAAGATCCTGAAGAAGGTCGCCGACGAAGAACAGCCGGGCCTGATCATTCTCGGCAAGCAGGCCATCGACGACGACAGCAATCAAACCGGCCAGATGCTGGCCGCGCTGCTCGGATGGTCGCAGGCGACATTCGCCTCCAAGCTCGAGGTCGAAGGCTCCGATTTCACGGTCACCCGCGAAGTCGACGGCGGCCTCCAGACCGTCAAGCTGAAGGGGCCGGCGATCGTCACCACCGATCTGCGTCTCAACGAGCCGCGCTATGCGTCGCTGCCCAACATCATGAAGGCCAAGAAGAAGCCGATTGCGGACAAGACCGCCGCCGACTACGGCGTCGATCTCACCGCGCGCCTCGAAGTTCTCAAGACCACGGAGCCGGCGGGCCGCACGGCCGGCGTCAAGGTCAAGGACGTCGCCGAGCTGGTGTCGAAACTCAAGAACGAAGCCGGGGTGCTCTGATGACGACGCTTCTGATTGCCGAACACGACAATGCGTCGCTGAAGGATGCGACCAACAAGGCCCTGACCGCGGCCGCCGCGCTCGGCGCCGATGTCGAGGTGCTGGTCGCCGGCGAGAACGCTAAGGCCGCGGCGGATGCTGCCGCCAAGCTCGCAGGCGTAAAGAAGGTGCTGCTCGCCGACGGCGCGCTTTACGCGCACGATCTCGCCGAGCCGCTGGCCGCGCTGATCGTCTCGCTGGCGCCCGGCTACGACGCCATCGTCGCGCCCGCGACCTCGCGCTTCAAGAACGTGATGCCGCGCATCGCAGCGCTGCTCGACGTCATGCAGGTCTCGGAGATCACCAAGGTGATCGCCCCCGACACTTATGAGCGTCCGATCTATGCCGGCAACGCGATCCAGACGGTGAAGTCGAAGGACGCCAAGAAGGTCATCACGGTCCGTACCTCGACCTTCGCCGCCGCGGGTGAAGGTGGCAGTGCGCCGGTCGAGAGCGTCGCTGCGGCGGCCGATCCGGGCCTGTCGACCTTCGTCGGCGAGGAAGTCGCCAAGAGCGACCGTCCCGAGCTGACCTCGGCCAAGATCATCGTCTCTGGTGGCCGAGCCATGCAGAGCCGCGAGAACTTTGCCAAATACATCGAGCCGCTCGCCGACAAGCTCGGCGCCGGTGTCGGTGCCTCGCGCGCGGCGGTCGACGCCGGCTATGCGCCGAACGATTGGCAGGTCGGCCAGACCGGCAAGGTGGTGGCCCCCGAGCTCTATGTCGCCGTCGGCATTTCCGGCGCGATCCAGCATCTGGCCGGCATGAAGGACTCCAAGGTGATCGTCGCGATCAACAAGGACGAGGACGCGCCGATCTTCCAGGTCGCCGATTACGGCCTCGTCGCCGACCTCTATCAGGCGGTTCCTGAGCTCACCGAGGCGCTCGGCAAGCTCGGCAAGTAAAAACGGGGTAAAAACACCGGCCGGAGGTGTACACTCCGGCCGGCGTTTCTTTGGCGTGGGGCACGCCGGGGGAGCGATCCAATCTAGGTTTCGAGCCAAGGTTCTGATTAAATCAGGCTTCTGGTAAAATCGGCCCCCCGGCTCAAGGGGATAGGCAGGGCGCGATGTGCGCGCCGTTCCGGTGGATGGCAATATGGCTGCAATAATCAAGAAGGTCGGCGTGATCGGCGCGGGGCAGATGGGCACTGGCATCGCGCATGTCGCGGCGCTTGCCGGCTTCGACGTGGTGCTCAACGACATCTCGGCCGATCGCCTCAAGTCGGGCATGGCCACCATCAACGGCAATCTGGCGCGTCAGGTCTCCAAGAAGGCCGTCACCGAGGAGGCCAAGACCAAGGCCGTTGCGCGCATCGCGCTCGCCGAAAAGCTGGACGACCTCGCCGACTGCGATCTTGTGATCGAGACTGCGGTCGAAAAGGAAGAGGTCAAGCGCAAGATCTTTCACGAGCTCTGCGCGGTGTTGAAGCCGGAGGCGATCGTGGCCTCCGATACCTCCTCGATCTCGATCACCCGGCTCGCCGCCGCCACCGACCGGCCCGAGCGCTTCATCGGCATTCATTTCATGAATCCGGTGCCGCTGATGGAACTGGTCGAGCTGATCCGCGGCATCGCCACCGACGACCACACCTTCGAGGCCTCCAAGGAGTTCGTGGCCAAGCTCGGCAAGCAGGTCGCGGTGTCCGAGGATTTCCCGGCCTTCATCGTCAACCGCATCCTGCTGCCGATGATCAACGAGGCGATCTACACGCTGTATGAAGGCGTCGGCAACGTCGAGGCCATCGACGCGGCGATGAAACTCGGCGCGCACCACCCGATGGGCCCGCTGGAGCTTGCCGATTTCATCGGCCTCGATACCTGTCTTTCCATCATGCAGGTGCTGCATGAGGGGCTGGCGGATTCGAAATATCGCCCGTGCCCGCTGCTGGTGAAATACGTCGAGGCCGGCTGGCTCGGCCGCAAGACCCAGCGCGGCTTCTACGACTACCGCGGCGCCAAGCCGCTTCCGACGCGGTAAGACGCGCTCGTGCCCCGGCCGCTGCGGCCTTTCGTATCCCATTGTGTCCAGGACACGAAGCCGTCCGACCTCTCTACCTCTCGTTAACCGATCGGCCCTAGGGTACCGCCGGTAAGAAGGTTTTGCGTATGGACATGATGGCGATGGTCAGCACCATGCTGGCCGCTCAGCAAGGCGCGCTGCAGTCGAATATCTCGGCGACGCTGATGAAGCAGAACGCGGACGCGGAGAAATCCACTGTCCTGACGCTGCTCGGCGCCGGTCAGCCTTCGCTTGCCAATGTCGCCCCCGGCGTCGGCGGCAATCTCAATATCGCCGCTTAACAATATCTCAGCTTAGTAAGACGCAGCCGCCGGGCTCACCGCGGCCCGGATCAGCTTGAGCGCGTCCTCGCTTGCCCATTCCGCCGGTCCGGCGATGGTCGCGATCTCGCAGCCGTGCGGGTCGACCAACACCGAGGTCGGCATGCCCAGGGCTCGGCCTATCGCCTTAAGGTCCTGAAAAACCTTGGCCTTTTGGTCATTGAAATAGCCGAGCCGGGTTAGATTGGCGTCCTTCAGGAAGTTTTTGGGCTTCTCCGGGTCGCGGGTGTCGATATTGATCGCCACCACCTCGAAATTCGGCCCCGAAAGCTTGCCCTGGAGCTCGTCCAGCGCCGGCATTTCTTTCCGACACGGCACGCACCAGGTGGCCCAGAGGTTCACCAAAAGCGTCTTGCCGCGGAAGTCCGACAGCTTTTTCGGCTTGCCGTCGGCATCCTCGAAGGCGAGGTCCGGCAGCTTCAGGGGCGCGGTCGCCATGGTCAGCGCCGCGACCTCGCCATGGGCGAGCGGGGCGATCCTCGAGGCCGTTGTCACCGCCGCCCGGCAGAGGGGATCGCCGGAGGGCGCCCGGCTCAGGCCCAGCCCGTACAGCGCGGCGAAGGAGGCGAGCCCTCCGACCACCACGGTGGCGATCACGACCGGGATCCGGCGCGTGGCCGACCGTGCTTTCCGTTGGCCGGGCATATCGTTGGGGTCGAGCATATCGTTTGTCATCCGGTCGCAGATATGGCTATCAGAGGCCTCTTAATACGGCTGGCGGCGGCCAGCAAACGTGCGGCACGGGACGCAAGCTAGCGACAGCAGGGCCGCATCCAGCGACAGGCAAGGCGTGAGCAGGGGATCATGAGCAACAAGATGTGGGGCGGCCGGTTCTCGGAACGTCCCGATGAGATCATGGAGGAAATCAATGTCTCCATCGACGTCGATCGTCACCTCTTTGCCCAGGACATTGCCGCGTCCAAGGCCCACGCCGCGATGCTTGCCGCGCAGGGCATCATCACGGCCTCTGATGCGAAAAATATCGGCAAGGGTCTAGACACGATTTTGTCAGAGATCGGCAAGGGCGGCTTCGAATTCAAGCGTGCGCTTGAGGACATTCACATGAATGTCGAGAGCCGGCTGTCCGAGCTGATCGGCCCGGCCGCCGGCCGTCTGCACACGGCGCGCTCGCGCAACGACCAGGTCGCGACCGATTTCCGTCTCTACGTCCGCGATGTGCTCGACGAGACCGACGCCGCGCTCGCCGCGTTCCAGCACGCGCTGGTGCAACGCGCGCTCGAGCATGCCGCAACAGTCATGCCCGGCTTCACGCATCTGCAGACCGCGCAGCCCGTCACCTTCGGCCATCATCTGCTCGCCTATGTCGAGATGGCCGCGCGCGACCGCGGCCGTTTCCAGGACGCGCGCAAGCGGCTGAACGAATCCCCGCTCGGCGCCGCCGCGCTCGCCGGCACCTCGTTCCCGATCGACCGCCACGCCACCGCCAAGGCGCTCGGCTTTGACCGGCCGATGGCGAACTCGCTCGATGCGGTCTCCGACCGCGACTTCGTGCTGGAGACCTTGTCGGGGGCCGCGATCTGCGCGGTGCACATGTCGCGTTTTGCCGAAGAGATCGTGATCTGGACCTCGCCGCTGGTCGGCATGATCCGCCTCAGCGACAAGTTCACGACCGGTTCCTCGATCATGCCGCAGAAGCGCAACCCGGATGCCGCCGAGCTGGTGCGCGCCAAGACCGGCCGCGTCATTGGTGCGCTCAACGGTCTCCTGATCGTGATGAAGGGCCTGCCGCTCGCCTATCAAAAGGACATGCAGGAGGACAAGCAGGGCGCCATGGAGGGCTTTGCCGCGCTGTCGCTCGCGATCCGCGCCATGACCGGCATGGTCCGCGATCTCGTGCCCGACGAGGCCAAGATGAAGCTTGCCGCCGGCGAGGGTTACGCCACCGCGACTGATCTTGCCGACTGGCTGGTGCGGACGCTGAAAATGCCGTTCCGCGAGGCCCATCACGTCACCGGCCGCATCGTCGCCAAGGCCGCCGAGGGCGGCGTGGCGCTGCACGACCTGCCGCTCGAGCAGATGCAGGCGATCGAGCCTGACATCACCAAGGACGTGCTCGGCGTGCTCTCGGTCGAATCGTCGGTGAAGAGCCGCACCAGCTTCGGCGGCACCGCGCCGAAGAACGTGGCGGCGCAGGCCAAGGCCTGGCTGAGGCGGCTGGAAAAAGAGCGAAAATTGGGCTGAGGGCAAAATTTCGCTTATGTTTCATGGTGATCCGGCTCTCGCCAGAGTGCGCCAATCTCTGTATGGTGCGGCCGCGTAATGGGGATTTCGTCGTGACGTCAAAGTTTCGCCCGGCCGGTTCGGGGTGGGCCATCATTGTCCTTAGCCTGAGTGCGCTGGCGCTTGCCGGCTGCGGCCGCAAGGGCCCGCTCGATCTGCCGCCGACCGCCTCCAGCGCGTCCACGGCCAATGTGGCCGGGCCGACCGACACCGAGATCGAAGCCCAGAGGACGCCGAGCGTGTTCAATCCCACCTATGGCGCGGACGCCCCGCCGGCGGCGGCCAAGGGCAAAAAGAAATCCTTTATCCTCGACCCGCTCCTGGACGAAAGACCCAGCCGGTAGGCTGGGGTAGCTGAGCCAACGCCATGAACCATTTCGACTACCGCAACGGCGTGCTGCACGCCGAGGCGGTGAACCTGTCCGAGCTCGCCGCGGCCGTCGGCACGCCGTTCTATTGCTATTCGACCGCGACGCTGGAGCGCCATTACCGCGTCTTCACCGACGCCTTCGCCGGCGAGAAGGTGCTGGTCTGCTACGCCATGAAGGCGAACTCCAACCAGTCGGTGCTGCGCACGCTGGCCAAGCTCGGCGCCGGCGCCGACGTGGTCTCCGGCGGCGAATTGAAGCGCGCGCTGGCCGCCGGCATCCCTGCAGGCAAGATACTGTTCTCCGGCGTCGGCAAGACGGAAGAAGAGCTGCGCGCGGCGCTGGCCGCCGACATCCTCTGTCTCAACGTCGAATCCGAGCCTGAGCTGGAGCTGCTGTCGCGGCTTGCGAGCGAGATGGGCAAGACCGCGCGCATCTCGGTGCGCGTCAATCCGGACGTCGATGCCGGTACGCACGCAAAGATCTCCACCGGCAAGTCCGAGAACAAGTTCGGCATTCCGATCGCCTATGCCCGCGAGGTCTATGCGCGCGCGGCAAAGCTCCCCGGCATCGCGGTGACCGGCACCGACGTGCATATCGGCAGCCAGATCACGGACCTCTCCAAGATGGAGACCGCGTTCCGCATCCTCTCCGAGTTCGTGCAGACGCTGCGTGCCGACGGCCACAACATCTCGCATGTCGATTTCGGCGGCGGCCTCGGCATTCCCTATTACATGGACCGCGAGGCGCCGCCGGCGCCCGATGCTTATGCTGCGATGGTCAAGCGTGTCAGCCACAATCTCGGCTGCACGCTGATGTTCGAGCCGGGCCGGATGATCGTCGGCAATGCCGGCATCCTGGTTGCGAAGGTGATCTACGTGAAGCACGGCGACGGCAAGAATTTCGTCATCATCGACGCCGCTATGAACGATCTGATCCGCCCGACGCTGTACGAGGCCCATCACGATATTTTGCCGGTGACGCAGCCGGCGAGGGGCGCAGCCACGATCACGGCCGACGTCGTCGGCCCGGTCTGCGAGACCGGCGACTACCTTGCGCTCGACCGCACGCTGCCGACGCCCAAGCCCGGCGATCTCCTCGCCATCATGACCGCCGGCGCCTATGGCGCGGTGCAGGCCGGCACCTACAATACGAGGGCGCTGGTGCCGGAAGTGCTGGTGAAGGGCGATCGGTACGCAGTGGTACGTCCGCGCGTCGAAGTTGAGCAGCTGATCGCGATGGACACGCCGGCGCCGTGGCTGTGAGGCTCGATCGCACCGGCGGCACCCTGCGACGATGAGCGCAGGCATTGCTCGCGCTCATCCAGCCGGGCTGTCGACCGCGCCTACCTCTTGAACCGGTCCCTGATCGCGGCGAGGCCGGAATCGTAGACGGCGTTGAGGGCATCGACTGCTTCCTTTTCCTTGCCAGGGTCAGGCGTGTAGGTGCCGGTCCAGGTCACCACCGACACGCCTTCCCCCCTTGCCGTAACCTTGATGGTCGACTTGTACTGGCTCACCGGCAGCGGGCTCGACAGGAACGCGTAGGAATAGCTGTAGCCCCTGTCGTCACGCGCGATCTGCGACTCGACGAAGGAGGCCTTGCCGTCCTTGGTGACGAGCGTCCGGGTCGGCGGCGATTTGCCGTCCTCGATGCACTGACCGACCGGCGGCAGCCAGTCCTTGATCGCGCAGAACGGGCCGATGACGGACCACACCTCAGCGGCGGCGCCGCTGACCTCGATGCTGTGCGTCAGGTTGGCTGCGGAAGCCGGAACGACGCCGGCGCCGAGAACGATGGCGCATTTCATGGCGTTGCTCAGCGAGGCGAGGAATCTGGAAGGGGTTGCATCGTCTTTCTTCATTCAAATCTCCTACATTTGACAGGCGGTACCGCGGCGGGCCGCCTTGCTTACAATGCCGGTTCGGATAGACGCCGCCCGCGGTCCGCGGCCAGTTCAGAGAATGAATCGAGCCTGATACAGAAACTGAACTAGGAAGCCGCGCGCGCCGGCCCTAAGGTCCCGGCTCTCTCTTGTCTCGGAGGCCCGCATGACCATCGGCAGCTACAGGCAGTTCTGTCCGGTCGCGATGGCGGCCGAGATATTGTGTACGCGGTGGACCATCGTGCTGCTCCGCGAACTCATTGCCGGTTCGACTCGTTTCAACGAGCTGCGCCGCGGTGTTCCGCGTATGTCACCTGCGTTGCTCTCGCAGCGGCTGAAAGAGCTCGAAGCAGCCGGCATCGTCATGCGTCGATCGTCGGCTTCCGAGCGTGGAGTGCTCGAATATCAGCTGACGGCGGCTGGGCGCGAACTCGGCCCGATCGTCGAGGCGTTCGGCGTCTGGGGCCAGCGCCGTATCGAATCGCATCTGTCGCTTCAGCATCTCGACGTCCAGCTGCTGATGTGGGACATGCGGCGAAATCTGAATACGACGCCTATGCCGAGCCGCCGCAGCGTCCTGCAGTTCGCCTATCCCGAGTTGCCCGCCACGCAGCGCCTGTGGTGGCTGATCGTCGACCCCAACGAGAGTGTCGATCTTTGCTCCATCGATCCGGGTTTCGAGGTCGATCTCTACGTATCGGTCGATCTGCGCACGATGACGGCCATCTGGATGGGGCTCGAAACCGTACGCGCTGCCGTTGCCAGCCAACGGATGCTGCTCACCGGTGACCGGCAGCTTGCCGCTGCCATTCAAAGCTGGCTGGGGCTCAGCCCGTTCGCCAAGGAACGCAAGCTGGCAAGCTGACGGACGCCGGCTCGATTCAATATCTGTATCGCCGCGCTACAGTTCTCGTACTGGTCCGCCGCCGCCGTGTTCTGGCACATCGGTGCCATCCCCCACGCCAATGAGGCAGGGGCAGACATCGAGACAGGAGACACGGCATGACAGCCTATCTGATCGCAGACATCAAAGTGACCGACGGAAAGTGGGTGCCGGACTATGCGGCCTCCGTTCACGACCTCGTGCACAAGCACGGTGGCAAGTACCTCTCGCGCAGCGGCAATGTGAAGACGCTGGAAGGCGCGCCGCTCGACACTTCGCTGATTGCGATCATGTCGTTTCCCTCGGCGAAGGCGGCGGAATCCTTCGTTGCCGACCCCGCCTATGGCCGCTTTGCGGCGGCGCGCCGGAGCGGTAGCGACAGCCGTTTCCAGCTCATCGACGATACCGATTTGGCCGGCACGATCCCTTATCTCGCCAAGGCTTGAACTGCGTCTCGGCAGGAACTCGGACCCGGCCGCAGGCGCAGATTGTGCCCGGCCGACACAGGAGATTGGAATGAACGATTCACTCGCCGGCGCCGGCCCGCTTCGCATGTTTTTCGTGGCTTGCAGCGTGGTCTTTCTGGTCGGACTTTCCGGCGCCGCCTCGGCCCGGGTCACGCGGTGCGACATCACCTGGGTCAGCTGCAACAACACCGCTGCGAAATGCTCGAGTGACAGGCGTTGCATGCGCAGGTGCGATGAGAAGTACATCAAGTGCAGCGGCGGCGCCGCCTCCCTGCAATTAGGTCAGCCGATCAACCTCGTAGAACTCGGCAGACGCCGCTCGTAGCAGTTGTGCGTTCACCACCGTAGATCGACCCGACGAAGACAACGCAGCGCCGGTCACCGGCGCTGCGTTATCCTGTTGGCGCTAGCTGCGGGCGGTTTGCGCACCCACCACCACTCCCGCCTTTTTCTCGATCGGCTTGATCGCCGCGGTGAAATCGGAGTCGGCGCCCTCCGTGCTGATCACGGTCTCCCACAACCGCCCGACCGCGTCGGCTACCTCCATCGACAGGCCGAGCTGTTTCATCTCCTCCAGCGCCAGCCGCACGTCCTTCACCATCAATCCGGTAGCGAAGCCGAAGTCGAAGCTGCGCGGCAGCACGGCGCGCGGAAACTTGTCGCGGCTCGCGGTGTTCATGCCGGAGCCGGCATTGATGACGTCGATCATCACGGCGGGATCGAGCCCGGCCTTGACGCCCATCACGACGGCTTCCGACGTTGCCACGATCGCGGTGGCCGACAAAAAATTGTTGGCGAGCTTCATGGTCTGCGCCGCGCCCGGCTTCTCGCCGATGAAGAACACCTTTCCGATCACGTCCAGCGCCGGCTTCAGCCGCTCGAATTCCGCCTTGGGCCCGGACACCATCACCGCCAGCGTGCCCTTCTCCGCGCCGCCGACGCCGCCGGACACCGGGCTGTCGATCTGCACGATGCCGCGCTTGGCCAACAGACCATGGATCTTCGATGCCATCTGCGAGCCGACGGTCGAAAGGTCGACGAAGCGCTTGACGGATTTGCCCTCGATCACGCCGTTCGCGCCGGTCGCGACCTCGAGCGAAGCCGGCAGCGACGGCAGGCTCGCCATCACCGTCTCGACCCGGTCGGCAACGTCCTTCGGCGACGTCGCAGCCAGCCCGCCGCGCGCGACCAGCTTGTCGACGGCCTCCTTGCGCGTGTCGAACACGACGAGGCGATTTCCAGCCTCGATCAACCGCCGCGCCATCGGGAAACCCATGTTTCCGAGGCCGATGAATCCGATGTCCATGGTGTTTCCTCCCCGTCGTCATTGCGAGGAGCGAAGCGAGGAAGCAATCCAGGAATGTTTCCGCGGAGGGATTCTGGATTGCTTCGCTTCGCTCGCAATGACGGAGCAATGCGTTGAAAACTATTTGTTGAGCTTAGGCTTTGTCGATCTCCGCGAACACCTCGCGCGCGATCCGAAAGCTGTCGACCGCGGCCGGCATCCCGCCATAGATCGCGACCTGCATCAGGATCTCGCGGATTTCGTCGCGGCTGACGCCGTTGGTTAGCGCGCCCTTCAGATGCGCACGGAATTCGTGCTGGCGGTTGAGGATCGCAATCATCGCGATGTTGAGCATGCTGCGGGTCTTGCGCGGCAGTTCCTCGCGGCCCCACACCGTGCCCCAGCAATATTCGTTCAGCATCTCCTGGAACGGACGGTTGAAGTCGTCGACGTTCTTCAGGCTGTTGTTGACATAGGCCTCGCCCAGCACCGCTTTGCGGACTTCCAGGCCCTTGTCGTGCATCTTCTTGTCCATGGCGTTTCCCTTATTCCCTTGCGTTTCCCTTGGATGGGGGCGCGGAAATTACGGGGTTGCGCCGGGGCAGTCACGTCCTCGTGTTATGCGGGAAAAGGGGTGTCTCCCGTACAGGAACGGATGCCTCAGTGCTGCCGTTGTGATAGGCTTCACTCTACCGGGCAACCTGGAGAGCTGATTGAACGGCGTCACCCCCGACCCGTCAGACCCGATCCGCGACGGCAACGCTTTGTCGCGGCTGAAGCTGGCGCAGGCCCTCGATCGGGCCACTTATGCCATCGCGTGGGAGCGTGCCTGGCCACATTTGGCGCGGCTTCTGACCGTTGCCGGCCTGTTCCTGGTGGTGTCCTGGGCCGGTCTTTGGCTGGCGCTGCCGTTCATCGCCCGCGCCATCGGTCTCGTTGTTTTCGCCGGATTCGCCGCCGCCGCCGCGTTTCCGCTGCTTGGTTTTCGCTGGCCGCGCCGAGAGCAGGCGCTCGCCCGGCTGGACCGGGGCTCCGGCATCCGTCACCGCCCCGCCACCACGCTCGCGGACACGTTGACCTCGCAGGACCCGATCGCGCAGGCGCTGTGGCAGGCGCAGCGTGAACGCACGCTGGCCTCGCTCAAGCGCATCCGCGCCGGTCTGCCGCACCCGCGGCTCGCGCTGAGCGATCCCTGGGCGCTGCGCGCGGCGGTGATGGTGATGCTGGTTGCGACCTTCTTCGCCGCTGGCGACGAGCGCGCGATGCGCCTGGGCGCTGCCTTTGACTGGAACGGCGTGCTGGCGCCGGCCAACATTCGCGTCGATGCCTGGGTCACGCCGCCGCTCTACACCGGCAAGCCGCCGGTCATCCTGTCGGCCGCCAACAAGGAGGCCGCGGCGCTTCCCGCCAGCGGCCCGCTCGCCGTTCCCACCGGCTCGACCCTGATCGTGCGCTCCTCCGGCGGCAGCCTGGATGTGACCGTCTCCGGCGGCCTCAAGGAGGTCGCCCCCACCGAGGCTGCGCCCAAGGGCACCAACGAGAAGCATTTTGCCATCACCGGCGACGGCACCGCCCACGTCCGCGCGCCCTCGGGCCAGCCGCAATGGGCCTTCACGGCAACCCCGGACCGCGCGCCGACGATCGCGCTTGCCAAGGATCCGGAGCGCCAGGCCCGCGGCGCGCTCCAGCTCTCCTACAAGATCGAGGACGATTACGGCGTCACCGGCGCCGAAGCGCAAATTGCCCTGCGCCCCGCCGACGGCAAGCCTGCTGATACCAAGCCGGCCGGCACCAAGGACGGCAGCAAGAACGCAGAGACCAAGGCCGCCGCGCGGCCGCTGTTCCAGCCGCCGCAATTCCCGCTCGTGCTGCCGAACGCGCGCACCCGCAACGGCCTCGGCCAGACGGTGAAGGACCTCAGCGAGGACCCCTATGCCGGCGCCGACGTGACGCTGACGCTGACTGCCAAGGACGAGGCCGGCAACGAGGCGAGGAGCGATCCCTTCAACATGCGCCTGCCCGAGCGGCTCTTCACCAACTCGCTCGCACGGGCTCTGATCGAGCAGCGCCGCATCCTTGCGCTCGACGCCAACAAGAATTCCGACGTCTACGCGGCACTCGACGCGCTGATGATTGCGCCTGAGTTGTTCACGCCGGATGCCGGCTGCTATCTCGGCCTGCGCAGCCTGGCGCTTCAGCTCGAAGCGGCCCGCACCGATGACGCGCTGCGCGATGTCGTGGGGAGCATGTGGGCGTTCGCGGTCACCATCGAGGACGATGGTGTCGCCGGCAGCGTCAACGCCGCGCTGCGCTCGGCGCAGGATGCGCTCAAGCAGGCGCTCGAACGCGGTGCCAGCGAGGACGAGATCAAGGCGCTGACGCGAAAACTGCGCGAGGCGATGGCTGGAAAGGTGCGGGACGTCGCCCGGCGCGCCGAGCAAAATCCGCTTGGACCCCGGCAGCCCTTCCCCGCGGAGGTCCAGCTCATTCTCGACAAGGCGGTGGAGCTGCGACAGAAGACCCAGAATGCCACGCCGGCGCAGCTCGAGGAGCTCGCGCAGCAGCAGGACGCCTTGCGCCAGCAACTTCAGGCCTATCGGAAGTCGGCGAACAACCGGGCGAAGGCGCCGGAGGACGGGCCCAATCAATTTACGCGAGACCGGAAATGCGGAAGCTAGCGCGCGTGCCAGTCTTGCAGGCGATGTCGATCGCCTGCCTTGCTCTCCTGTTGGGAGGCCTCCCGGCCGTCGCCGCCCAGCAGGATCAGGATCCTGATGCACTGCTCGATGGCGCGGAAAAGGCGATGCAGGATGCCGGCGACAGCCTCCGGCAGAAGGAGTCCGGGCGCAGCCTGAACAATCAGTCCGACGCCATTCAGAAGCTCGAGGAATACAAGCGGGCGACGGAAAGAAGCCAGTCGTCCAACCGCGATCGCTCCGTCATCACCCAGCGCGATCTGGACGAGATGGTGAAGCAGATCGAGAAGCTGGCGCGCGAGGGCAATCGCGAGGCGGCCCAGCGCATGCTCGAGCAACTGGCGCAGATCATGGAAAATCTCCAGATGGCGCAGCCCGGGCAATCCGGCGACAGCGACATGGAGCAGGCGCTCAACGAGCTCAGCGACATGATCCGCAAGCAGCAGCAATTGCGCGACAAGACCTACAAGCAGGGCCAGGACTCCCGGCGTGACCGCTCGCGCGGCAAGCAGCAGGGCGACCAGTCGATGTCCGACCTCCAGCAGGACCAGCAGTCGCTGCGCGACCGCTTGAAGAAGCTGCAGGACGAGCTCGCCAAGCGCGGCCTCGCCCAGAAAGGGCAGAAGGGTCAGAAAGGGCAGCAGGGTCAGCAAGGCGACCAGGGACAGCCCGGCCAGAACGGCGATCAGGACGGTGACCAGGGCGACGACGATGGTGGCCTCGATGCGGCCGACGGCGCCATGGGCGATGCCGGCTCCAAGCTCGGTGAGGGCAATGCCGAGGGCGCCGTGGACTCGCAAGGAAAGGCGCTCGACGCGCTGCGCAAGGGCGCGCAGAAGATGGCCGAGGCGATGCAGCAGGGCGATGGCGATGGTCAGGGCGACGGTCCCGGCAATCGCGCGGGTCGCCAGCAGAGCGGCGGCAATCAGACCGATCCGCTCGGCCGGCCCCTCCATGGCCGCGAGTTCGGCGACGACTACACGGTCAAGATCCCCGGCGAGATCGACGCCCAGCGCGTCCGCCGCATCCTCGAAGAGCTCCGCCGCCGCCTCGGCGACACCTCGCGTCCGCAGATCGAGCTCGACTACATCGAGCGGCTGCTGAAGGATTTTTGAGGGGCGGAGACATCGCGTGAACCTCGCGCTGACGGGATTGAGGCAACCTCTCACCCCAATCTCGGCTATCGCCCGACTTGATCGGGCGATCCAGTATTCCGGAGACGGCAGTGATTGAATCGTGAGGCCGCGGCGTACTGGATGCCCCGGTCAAGCCGGGGCATGACAGCGGAATACGTCGAGCCGCTACCCCTTCTTCGCCGCCAGCGCATCCGCTACCGCCGTGCGGATGTCGGCGACCGAGAACGGCTTGGTCACGACGTCATGCACCAGCGCATTCAGGTTCGAGGCGCGCTCGCGCTGGTCGGCATAGCCGGTCATCAGCAGGATGGTCAGGTCTGGGAAGTCGCGCGCGGCGGAGAGCGCCAGCGCGATGCCGTCCATCACCGGCATCTGGATATCGGTGAGCAGCAGGTCGAACGCGCCGTCCTCGCGGGTCAGGATCTCCAGCGCCTCGGCGCCGTCCTGCGCGGTGACCGTTTCATGACCGTCCATGGCAATGGCGCGCGCGACCAGCGTGCGCATGGACTCCTCGTCGTCGGCGATCAAGACTTTGGGCATGAGACTAACCTTGGGACCAACCTCCAACGCGGGACCCGGCGGGCTGATTATACGCTGCCGCCGGCAATGTCGCGCCGGTTGAAGAAGCGAACATCGATATTGCGGCCCTCCGGCGGCGGCGAGGCCAGGCGCGACCTGAAGAAGGCGCGCTCGCCGGGCCGGAGCACGGTCTGTTCCAGCACCGTATTCCAGGCATAGATTTCGGCGCCTTGCGCATCGCGCACCGCAAATCGCAAGCGCGGGATATCGAGTGTTTTCTTGCCTTCGCCGACGATCACGCCTTCGATCACCAGCACCTGCTTACCGTCCACGGTCTCGCTCGAGAGCTTGACGTCCTTGAAGGCCAGCCCGCGCAGGTTCACGTCAAACCCGACCATCTTGTAGAACGCCGCCGACTGCGGCAGCAGCCGCACCATGTCGCCGCGCCAGATCACCAGAGCCAGCACCAGGGCGCCCATGGCGGCGCAGGCGGTCGGCAGGCTGAAATGGGATTTTCGCGGGGCACTGGTCGCGGCCTTGCGGCTGACCTGCGCTCCGCGGCGGGGAAACAGGCCACGGAACCATGATTGGTGCTGTGCGCCGACGCCATCTTGCTCCTCGACAGCGCGGGCGGCTGCCGCCCAGTCGTCGTCGGTTTCGTTCTCCGTTGGCCAATCGCTGGCGATCGAGGGGCTCTCGACCACCGGAGTGTCGCCTGCACCGTCGTCCTTGGCGTAGGAGTTCCATTGCTCGGCGAGGTCGGCCTGGTCGTCGGTCCGGCTGGCCGCGGCCATGGCCGGAACGGATGCCTCCTCGATGGCATCGTCCGGATGTGCCATCCAGGTCTCCTTGCAACGGGAGCAGCGGACGGTACGCCCGTTTGCGCCGAGGCTCGCAAGCTTGATGGCGTAGGATGTCGTACAATGGGGGCAGACGATGTGCATGGACGACGAGCCTTGGTGCATGGACGAGTCTTGGGTCAATCCTGGCGATGCCGGTCGTGCGAAACCGGGCGCCAGGGACGCTAGCAGGGATGCTACAAGGCGACCGTTAACGAACCGGAAACCATAACGGTCGCAAAAACCGTGGACCGCGTTTGGCGGAGCGCCGCGGCCGGCGGTTCGCCCCCTCTCGAACGGAGCTGAGCTTGGTTCGGTTCGAAAATGTCGGATTGCGTTACGGTCTGGGACCCGAGATTCTGCGCGACCTCAATTTCCAGATCCCGCCGCATTCCTTCCAGTTCCTCACCGGCCCGTCGGGGGCCGGCAAGACGTCATTGCTGCGCCTGTTGTTTCTATCGCATCGGCCGACCCGCGGTCTGGTCAATCTGTTCGGCCACGACATCTCGCAGCTCGGCAAGGACGAGATTGCCGATCTGCGCAAGCGTATCGGCATCGTGCTCCAGGATTTTCGCCTGCTCGACCACATGACGACCTATGAGAACGTCGCGCTGCCGTTCCGCGTCATGGGACGCAGCGAGTCGAGCTACCGCAAGGAGGTCATCGATCTCTTGCGCTGGGTCGGCCTCGGCGAGCGCATGGATGCGCTGCCGCCGATCCTGTCCGGCGGCGAGAAGCAGCGCGCCGCGATCGCGCGCGCGGTGATCTCGCGGCCGCAGCTCCTGCTCGCGGACGAGCCGACCGGCAGCGTCGATCCGACGCTCGGCCGGAGATTGCTGCGGCTCTTCATCGAGCTCAACAAGTCCGGTACTGCCGTCATTATCGCGACCCACGACATCGCCCTGATGGACCAGTACGAGGCGCGCCGCTTCGTGCTGCACCAGGGACGGCTGCACATCTATGAGTAGGACCGACGAACGCGGCGTGCTGGTCGATCTCGGACAGGAGCGTCCGCAGCTTCCGGCCAGGGCGCGCAACATGTCGCCGATCGTGCCGCGCGCCTCGATTCACGGCCGCGCGCTGGTCGCCGTCGTCGCCATCATGACCTTCCTTGCCTCGATGACCACGGGCACGGTGCTGCTGGTCAGCGCCTCGGCCGCGGAATGGCAGTCCGATGTTGCAAGCGAGATCACGATCCAGGTCCGCCCGCAGGCCGGACGCGACCTCGAGCGCGACACGGCTGCCGTCACAGAAGCGATGCGCGCGCAAGCCGGCATCGTCGAGGTCAAGCCCTTCACCAAGGATGAGAGCGGCAAGCTGCTCGAGCCCTGGCTCGGCACCGGCCTGTCGATGGATGACCTGCCGGTGCCGCGCTTGATCATCGCGCGGGTCCAGCCTGGCACCCCGCTCGACCTCGGCGCCCTGCGCAACCGCATGACCCAGGTGGCTCCAAGCGCGAGCGTCGACGATCACCGGGCCTGGATCGAGCGCATGCGCTCGATGACCAACGCCACCGTGCTCGCCGGCTTCGGCATCCTCGCCCTCGTCATCGTCGCGACCATCATCTCGGTGTCGTTCGCAACCCGCGGCGCAATGGCGGCGAACCGCCCGATCGTCGAAGTCCTGCATTTCGTCGGCGCCGGCGACCGCTACATCGCCAACCGCTTCCTGCGGCATTTCCTCCGCCTGGGCCTGGAAGGCGGCGTGATCGGCGGCGGCGTCGCCATGCTGGTGTTCGGTTTCTCCGAGTCGATCGCGGGGTGGTTTTCCGGCACCCCCGTCGGCGACCAGTTCGCGGCGTTGCTGGGCACCTTCTCGCTGCGGCCGTCGGGCTACATCGTGCTTGCCGTGCAGGCGGTGCTGATCGGCGCCGTCACGGCCGTCGCCTCGCGCCAGACGCTGTTCGCGACGTTGAATGAGGTCGATTAGCACGACAAACCGGACTCCACTTCGCCTCAAAACGTCCTAAAATCATCTGGGAAAGGGATCACCGACATCGCATGACCGCGCCGACCGACGATCAATCGCCGAACCTGCCGCGCGGCTGGCTGCGCGCAGCCGTGGTGTCGACGATCGCGTTCGCCTTCGTCGGCGCGGCCGCCGGATTCGTCGCGTTCCTGTCGCAATTGCGCGGCGCCGAGCTCGCGCCGGATCGCAGGGCGGACGGCATTGTGGTGCTGACCGGCGGTTCGTCACGGGTGTCCGACGCGATGGAATTGCTGGCTTCCGGCTACGGCAAGCGGCTCCTGATCTCGGGCGTGCACCCGACCTCTACGGCGAGCGACATCTCCCGCACCCTGCCGGAGAACCAGTCCTTCATGCATTGCTGCGTCGATCTCGACCGCACCGCTGTTTCGACCCGCGGCAACGCAGCGGAGGCGCGGCGCTGGGCCGAGGGGCGCGGCTTCAAATCGCTGATCGTGGTCACCTCGAACTATCACATGCCGCGCGCGCTGGCGGAATTCTCGCATGCAATGCCGCAGACGGCACTGATCCCGTTCGCGGTGGTCGGCGACAAATGGCGCGAGGAGCCGTGGTGGACCTCGGCTTCGACGCTGCGGCTGCTGCTGTCGGAATATGTCAAGTACCTCGCCGCGGAGCTCAGGGTGCGCCTGGAGGATTTCGGGATTGACCTTTCGCCCGAAGTATCGGAGCAGCCTGCGGGCCCGCAGCCGAAGCGGCCTGCCACCGCACAGGCCAATTGATCGGATTGCCGATGTTGCTGATTTTCCTGCGTTCGCTCGTGTTCAACGTTCTGTTCTATGCCGTGCTGGTGGGCCTGGCGATCGTGGCGCTGCCGACCTTCCTGATGCCGGCCCGGGCGCTGCTGACGGTCGCGGGATGGTGGGCGAAGGCGAGCATTTTCCTGATGCGCGTGATCTGCAACATCAAGGTGGAGGTCCGCGGCGCCGAGAAGATCCCGGAAGGTCCGCTGCTGGTGGTCGCAAAGCACCAGTCGTTCTGGGAGACCTTTGCGTTGATGCCCTTCTTCGATCGTCCGATCTTCATCCTCAAGCGCCAGCTCATGCATATCCCGGTCTTCGGCCAGTTCCTGCGCAAGATCGAGATGATCGCGATCAACCGCAGCGCCGGCGTCAAGGCGCTGCTCGATATGACGCGGCGGGCTCGTGCCGCGGTCCGCAGCGGCCGCCAGCTCCTGATCTTCCCCGAAGGCACGCGCCGGCCGCCCGGTGCGCCGCCGGACTACAAGACCGGCTTTGCCCAGATCTATTCCGCCTGCGGCGTGCGATGTCTGCCGGTCGCGCTCAACTCCGGCCTGTTCTGGCCGCGCCGCACCTTCATGCGTTATCCCGGTACGCTGGTGGTGGAGTTTCTCGATCCGCTGCCGCCGGGCCTGCCCAAGGATGAATTCATCGCGCGCGTGCGCGATGTGATCGAGGACGCGACCGGCCGCATCGTCGAGGCGGGACGGAAGGAGCAGGAGCAGTTGATCGGCTCCGCGCCGAGCTACGCTGCCTCGAGCGGCTAACGATTTTCGCGATCTTCGAGCGGAGCCGGCGCGTGCAGCGAATGCGCGTCGCCATGCAGCATCGTTGCGAGTTGATGCAGCTGCGCATCGCGAAAACCTTCGGCCTCGATCGCCTTGACCGTTGCCGTCACGTAATCGCGGTTGGCGCCGGATTGGCCGTGGCCCTGGAGCACGTGGCGGTGCTGTTCGGCCAGCGACAGCCGCCCAGCATATTGCACGTGGCCGCGGTCGACGACATAGGCGAGCGCGGAGACGCGCTGGCGGGCGTCGTTCTCCAGCCACACCGAGCGCATCACCTCGCGATAGACCGACGTCACCTGCTCGCGCGCCCGCAAGTAGGCGACCACGTCGGCGCGGTTGTTCTCGGCGACGCGGAAGGCGATGCCGCGGCAGGCGCCGCCGCGGTCGAGCCCCAGCACCAGGCCCGGCTTCTCCGCCGTGCCGCGGTGCACGAAGGAATAGACGCAGAGCGCGCGGTGCTCGCCGACCAGCCGTGCCGGCACACGCTCCTCGAATTGGAAGCCCGGCCGCCACATCAGGGAGCCGTAGCCGAACACCCAGAGGTCGCCTTTGGCGGATGTGACGGAGGGGAGGGGGATTTCCGACATTTCGGGCACGGCTACCAGAACCGCGTCCCCAAGCGAAGTGAATTCTCCGCCTTTCGTCGCAGCCTATCCTCGCTTACATTTGCCATCATCTGGGGTCAAAGGGTCGCCGCATGTCCGATATGACCGCAGCCGCAGGCCGCCGCTCCCGTTGGGGGCTCTTCATCGCACCCGTTCTCCTCCTGATCCTTGCAGTCGCGTGGAGCGGCTTCTGGTTCTATGCCGCCGCGCAGGCGGAGGTGGCCGCCGATGCCTGGCGCGCGCAGGAGGCAAAGTCCGGCCGCATCTATGATTGCGCCAAGCGCTCGATCGCAGGCTTTCCATTCCGCTTCGAAGTCCAGTGCTCCGGCGCCAGCGTCGCCCTGGTGTCGCAGAACGCGAGCAAGACGCCGTTCACGGCCAAGCTCGACAACATTCTCGTCGTCGCCCAGGTCTACGACCCCAAGCGCGTCATCGCCGAATTCTCGGCGCCGGCAACCCTGACCGATGGCGTTACGCAAAACACCTTCGTGGTGAACTGGAGCAAGGGCCGCAGCAGCGTGGTCGGCCTGCCGGCCGTGCCGGAGCGCGCCTCCATCGTGTTCGACGATCCCAGCCTCAATCGTCTCGACGGCGGCATGCAGATGCCGCTCGCGCGCGCAAAACAGATCGAGCTGCATGGGCGCCTCGCGGATGGATCGTCGTCCGATCACCCGGTCATCGAGACTGTGGTCCACACCGCGCAGGGCAGCATCCAGGGCGTGCATCCGCTGCTCGCCGAGCCGTTCGAGGCCGACACGCGCGCGAAGATCACCGGGCTCACCGACCTCACGCCAAAGCCGTGGCCGCAGCGCTTCCGCGAGATCCAGGCGGCGGGCGGCCATATCGAGATCGTGCAGTCGCGGATCCAGCAGGGCGAGATGATCGCGGTCGCGGCCGGCACGCTCGCCCTCTCGGCGGAGGGCCGGCTCGATGGCGAATTGCAGATGACGGTGACGGGCCTCGAGCGCGTGATTCCGGCGCTTGGCATCGAGAAGATGCTGGAGGAGGGCGTGCCGCAATCGACGCTCGATCGCGTCGCTCCCGGTGTGAAGTCGCAGGATCTGAACAGCCTGTTCGGCGCGCTCGATCGCGCCGTTCCCGGCCTCGGCAAGGTCATCAAGCAAAACGCCAATGCCGGCGTTGCCGCCGGCATCAATTCGATCGGTACCGAGAGCACGCTGGAAGGCAAGAAGGCGAGGAGCTTCCCCTTGAAGTTCGTCGATGGTGCCGTGCTGCTTGGACCGGTGAAGGTCGGACAGATCCCGCCGCTGTATTGATTGGCGCATCCGCTCAACGGCTTGAAGGAGCGGCGCGCGAGCGTGTCTAACCCTCACCCTGAGGAGCCGCGCTCTTCGCGCGGCGTCTCGAAGGGCGAGGCCACCAGCCGGGCCTTCATCCTTCGAGACGCGCGCAAGGGCGCGCTCCTCAGGATGAGGAACTGGCATGCAGGTGGCCGGCGAACGGCCTACGGCTTCTTCAACGCCGCGTGCGGCCGGCCGAAGTCCGGTGCGGCCGAATCCTGGCCGATCTCGACGATGCCGCGGCGGATGGCGCGGGTGCGGGTGAAGTGGTCGAACAGCGCCTCGCCGTCGCCGCGGCGGATCGCGCGGGTCAGCTTGGCCAGATCTTCGGTGAAGGTGCCAAGCATCTCCAGCACGGCCTCCTTGTTGGCGAGGAAGACGTCGCGCCACATCGTCGGGTCGGACGCCGCGATGCGGGTGAAATCGCGAAAGCCGCCGGCGGAAAACTTGATCACCTCGGACTCCGTCACCTGCGCCAGCTCGTCGGCGGTGCCGACGATGGTGTAGGCGATCAGATGCGGCAGATGGCTGGTGATCGCGAGCACGAGATCATGGTGATCCGGCGTCATGATCTCGACCTTGGCGCCCATCGCCGCCCAGAATGCGCGCAGCCGCTCGACGGCGGCAGTATCGGTGCCTGCCGGCGGGGTGAGAATGCACCAGCGGTTGATGAAGAGTTCGGCGAAGCCGGAATCCGGTCCCGAATGCTCGGTGCCTGCCACCGGATGCGCCGGCACGAAATGAATCCCTTGCGGCAGGTGCGGCGCCATGTCCCTGACGATCGCACCCTTGACCGAGCCGACGTCGGAGATGATCGCGCCAGGCTTGAGATGCGCTGATATCTCCTGCGCCACCGGCCCGCAGGCACCGACAGGAATGCAGAGGATGACGAGATCGGCATCCTTCACAGCCTCCGCATTGGTCCCCACGACCTGGTCGACGATGCCGAGCTCCAGCACCCGCGCGCGAGTCTGCTCCGAGCGCGCGGTGGTGACGATCTCGCCAGCCAGGCCCTGGAGCTTCGCAGCGCGTGCGATCGAGCCGCCGATCAGGCCAAAGCCGATCAGCGCGACGCGCTGGAAGTGCGGGTCGGCGCTCATTTGCCGGCCATGAAGTCGCGCAAGCCTGCGGCGACGAGGCGGTTGGCCTCCTCGGTGCCGATGGTCATGCGCAGGGCGTGCGGCAGGCCGTAGTTCTTCAGGCCGCGCAGCACCAGGCCTCGCTTGGTCAGGAAGGCATCGGCGTCGTCAGCGGTCTTGCCCTTGTCGGTCGGGAAGTGGATCAAGATGAAATTGGCGACACCCGGTGTCACCTTGAGCCCGAGCTTGCTGATCTCCTCGCTGAGCCAGTTGCGCCAAATCTCGGTGAACTGCTTCGACATCGCCTGGTGCGCGGTGTCCTCGATCGCGGCGACGGCGGCATACATCGCCGGCGTCGACACGTTGAAGGGGCCGCGGATGCGGTTGACCGCGTCGATGACGTGCTCGGGCCCGAACATCCAGCCGACGCGCAGCGCCGCGAGGCCGTGGATCTTGGAGAAGGTGTGGGTCACCACAGTGTTGTCGGTGGTGGCGACCAGCTCGATCCCCATTTCATAGTCGTTACGAGAAACATAATCGGAATAGGCGGCGTCCAGCACCAGCAGGACGTACGAGGGGAGGCCGGCGCGCAGGCGCTTGACCTCGTCGAACGGCAGATAGGTGCCGGTCGGGTTGTTGGGGTTGGCGAGCCACACCAGCTTGGTGCGCGGCGTCGCGGCTTTCAGGATCGCGTCGACGTCGGCGGTGAGGTTCGACTCGGCTGCGACGACGTTCTTGGCGCCGACCGCCATGGTCGCGATCGGGTAGACCAGGAAGCCGTGGGTGGTGGAGATCGCCTCGTCACCCTGGCTGAGATAGGTGTGGGCGAGTAGATTGAGGATCTCGTCCGATCCGGCGCCGCAGATGATGCGGTTGGGATCGAGCCCGAAGCTGCGGCCGATCGCTTCGCGCAGCACGCGCGAGGTGCCTTCGGGATAGTCTTCCAGATGATCAGCCACGTGCTTGAAGGCCTCGATCGCCTTGGGCGAGGGCCCGAACGGGGTCTCGTTGGCGGAGAGCTTGAACACCTTGCGGCCGGGCTCCGGCACCGGGCTCTTGCCGGGCGTGTAGGGCGCAATATCGAGAATGCCGGGATTCGGCACGGGGCGGGACATCTTCAACTCCGGAAATGGCAGGCGGCTCGTGACTTACGATTTCGACCCGGTCGGGGGCACCGTATAGCGTGTTGCGTGGCTGCCGACGAGGGCTGTGGAGCGCACCGAGGCCCCCGCTTCGATCAGGGCAGCCTTGATTTTGTCGAGGCTGCTCGTAGCCGTGACCGAGATCAGCAGGGCCGCGCCGTCGAAAGCGGTATCGGGCACGGCGACGATCTCGGCGAGCGGCGACAGCGCCCGCGCGACGTCGGCGTTCCACCCCGATACGCGCACGCTGAAGGTCTCGACCTCCGTCACCATGGCGCTGTCGGCCACGCGCGAGACCACGAACACCGGCAGCGCCGCCGGATGGTCGGCACGCTCGACGAAGGGCAGCCGCGCGATGATCTTCGGCATGCCGGCCGCCTCCAGCGACAGCCACCACGGCGTACGGCTCGAAGTCGCCGAGACCAGCGCCAGATCGCCCTTGGATTTGGCCACCGCCTCGACCGCGGCCTGCGCGCTGAAATGCGCGACATAGGGCACCGTGAAGCCGAAATGGAAGCGGGCGGAATCGCGCATCGCAGGCTCGCTCACCGCGATGTCGGCATGCACCGAGAACGGCGCCTGCACATAAGTGAACGTCGAGATGATGACGCGCCAGATGCTCTCGACGGTGTCGAGCGGCAGGATACCGCGATGACGCTGCACGAGGTCACGCATCATGGCGGCCTCGCGCGCCGGGCGGAACGCCGAGCCGACCTCCTGGGTCTGCTTCACCTGGATCAGGCGGTCGATGATGTCGCCACGCTGCATCAGGAGGCGATGCATGCCCTCGTCGATCGCATCGATCTCCTTGCGCAATTCCTGCAACGATGGTGGTGCGGGCGGACGTTGGGGCATATCTGTGAAGTGCTGCTGAGAGGCGTTTCAATGCAGATCGGCCAGGCAAATTGGCAAAGCCGGATCCGCTGCGATCGACGTCCTGATTAGGCAGGATGGAGGCCGAAAGCAAAGAGAAATGGCGCTGTTCTCGGCTGACATTGCTGGGACGAATTAGGCTGATTCGGACCTTCGCTTGACGAAAACAGCCCAAGCCGGTAGGATTTCCTTGTTCCGTGGTCATTTGAGCCGGCCGGCTTGCAGCCACGTTAAAAAACTCGCTAAACAGGCCGGGGACGCTTTCGATCCCGGCCGAACCTATCGTTCAGGCCGGGTTTTTCATGGCCTGAAGTCAGTGGCGGTCAAGAGTCTGACCGCAAACCAGGACGATGGTCTAAGATGGTTGGCGTCAAGGCGATTCCCAGTCCCGCGATTAGTGCCGACGAACGGTCGCACGAGGTGGATCATCCGAGCTCGCCGGTCGCGCATTTCGGCGCCGATCAGCCGCTGCGGCTCGATTGCGGCATCGATCTCACCCCATTCCAGATCGCCTACCAGACCTATGGCGAGCTCAACGCCGCGCGCTCAAACGCCGTTTTGATCTGCCATGCGCTGACCGGCGACCAGCACGTCGCCAATGTGCATCCCGTCACGGGCAAGCCCGGATGGTGGGAGACCCTCGTGGGCCCCGGCCGTCCGATTGATCCCAGCCAGTACTTCATCATCTGCACCAACGTGATCGGTGGCTGCATGGGTTCGACCGGGCCCGCTTCGATCAATCCCGCAACGGGAAAGGTGTGGGGTCTGGATTTCCCGGTCATCACCATTCCCGACATGGTGCGGGCGCAGGCGATGCTGATCGACCGCCTCGGCATCGACACCCTATTCGCGGTGATTGGTGGCTCGATGGGCGGCATGCAGGTGCTGCAATGGACCGCGGCGTATCCGGCCCGCGTATTCTCCGCGCTGGCGATCGCCTGCTCGACGCGGCACTCGGCGCAGAACATCGCGTTTCACGAGCTTGGCCGCCAGGCCGTGATGGCCGATCCCGACTGGCACAGTGGCGGCTATGCCGATCACGGAATCCATCCACATCGTGGGCTCGCTGTAGCGCGGATGGCGGCGCACATCACTTATCTCTCGGACGCCGCGCTGCATCGCAAGTTCGGGCGGCGCATGCAGGACCGCGAGCTGCCGACCTTCTCGTTCGATGCCGATTTCCAGGTCGAGAGCTATTTGCGCTACCAGGGCTCGTCTTTCGTCGAGCGCTTCGATGCCAACTCCTATCTCTATCTGACGCGTGCGATGGACTATTTCGACATCGCTGCCGACCATGGCGGCGTGCTGGCGAAAGCGTTCGTCGGCATCCAGACCCGCTTCTGCGTGGTCTCCTTCACCAGCGACTGGCTGTTCCCGACTTCGGAATCGCGCGCGCTGGTGCATGCGCTGAATGCGTCAAGTGCGCGGGTGTCGTTTGCCGAGATCGAAACCGATCGCGGTCATGACGCCTTTCTGCTCGACGTGCCCGAATTCTTCGACATCTCCCGCGCCTTCCTGCAATCGGCAGGCAAGGCGCGCGGGCTCACGACCAGGGACGGCTAGCGATGTCTGTACAGGAGGTGCTGCCGCTGGGCGGCCTTGCGGCTGAACGGTCCGGCCAGTTTCGCGCCGATCATCTGCTGGTCGCCGGAATGGTCAAGCCCGGTTCGAAAGTGCTCGACGTCGGCTGCGGCGACGGCAATCTGCTTCAGCTTCTGGAGACCCGAGGCATTGACGGTCGCGGCATCGAGCTGTCGCGCGAGGGTGTCAACCGTTGCGTCGCCAAGGGCCTTGCCGTGGTGCAGGGCGATGCCGACACCGACCTCGTCAATTATCCCGACGATACCTTCGACTACGTGATCCTGTCGCAGACGCTGCAGGCGACGCGGCAGCCCAAGGTTGTGCTGGAGAACCTCTTGCGCATCGGCCGCCGCGCCATCGTGTCGTTCCCGAACTTCGGCTTCTGGAAGATGCGGCTCCAGCTCCTGGTCGGCGGCCACATGCCGCGCACTGAGAATCTGCCGGCAAGCTGGTACGACACCGCCAACATCCACTTCTGCACGATCAAGGATTTCGTCGAGCTCTGCGACGCGATCCACGTCAAGATGGAGCGCGCCGAAGCGCTCGACCTCTACGGCCGCCCGCTGCGGCTGCGGATGCCGTGGTGGGTGTGGAATCTGTTCGGCGAGCAGGGCGTGTTTCTGCTCACGCGCGGCGGCGGGAAGTAGCATCTCGTCATTCCGGGGCGCGCGAAGCAATCCAGTAGACCCTCACCCTGAGGTGCCGCGTAGCGGCATCTCGAAGGGCGAGGCCACCGACGGGGCCTTCATCCTTCGAGACGCGCGCAAGAGCGCGCTCCTCAGGATGAGGAGCTGACGGCGCGGACGGCTTCCGCTAACCAGCCGCCACCGACCGCGGATCTCGCACCGGCCACCGCCCCGCTTCCACCAGCGTGACGAACCGCTCAACCGCTTGGTTGAACAGCGCGGGCTCTTCGAGATTGAGCACGTGGCCGGACTTCGGGAACATCGCGAGTCCGGCCGCGGGCAAATGCTTCTTCAGGAACAGGCTCGGCCCGACGCATGGGTCATCCTCGTCGCCGCAGATGATCAGCGCGGGCGTCGCGACGCGCTTGATCGCATCCGTCATCGTGTAGATCGAGGGACGGCCACCCTGGAAGCCGCGCATGGTGTTGGCTGATCCCTTGGCATCGTGCCTGGCCAGCGCGGCGTAGAAATCCGCGTGGCCGCGCGGATCCTTGACCAGGAAGGGAATCCGGCTCGGCGCCTCGCGCGTGACCTTTGCCACTTCAGCGGAGCCGAGCGTCTCGAATTGCTCGGCATTGGCGCGGCACTGCTTGCGCCAGGCCTCGAGGTTCTCGATCTCCGAGCCGGAGCCGACGCCGGCCAGCGTCATCGACAGCGCGCGCTGCGGAGCGTTGAGCCCGATCTGCAATGACGAGTACGCACCCATCGAGAGCCCGACGAGATGCGCGCGATCGATCTTGAGATGATCCAGCACGGCGAGCGCGTCCGTGTAGAAGTGTTCGTAGGTGTAGACCTCGCTTGCCGGCACATCCGACGGCGTATAGCCCCGCGCGGAATAGGTGATGCAGCGATGGCCGCGCGAGAAGTAACGCATCTGCGGCTCCCAATTGCTGTAGTCGGCGGCGAACTCGTGCAGAAAAATGATCGGCGTTCCCTGACCCGCTTCTTCGAAATAGATGCGGACGTCGTCCCTGGTCGTGGCGTGGGGCATTAACTGTTTCCCTCTCGTAAAGCCGTCTGCCGAAGATCGCAGTTAACGCTGTTGTCCGCAATGCGGCAGCATTAGACCAGCAGTGACACAAAATCATCGCAGCATTTCCCCGAAGGTGAATTTGTCGCTGTCGCATTGGGTCTTTTTCTCGCCACATCGACAGTCTTTACGGCCCGTGGATGTCGGCCACCGCACTGGCCGATGGGGATTGGGGGTGTCAACCAAGGATGAAGAATGTTCGAGTTGTTTGCGTCTCGCCTGTCGCGCTGTGTCCTCGCGCTGGCTCTCTTCTTCGCGGCGGTCGCCGCATTCACGTCTCCGGCGTCAGCGCGGCCTCATCGTCATAGCGCAGAGCGGCACGCTTACGTGCATCACGCCAGCAGGCACCATCATTACCGGCATCATACACGCAGCTCGCGCTTCGAGCGCAGCGCGGCGCAATTGCAGGCGAACGGGTTCGCCAACACGCAGGCCAGCTATGATCCGAACGCCGATAGCGGCGGCATGGCCATGAACGGCGGCGGTGGCATGGCCACGAGCGGGAGCAGGCGAATGGCCATGAGCGGCAGCGGTCGAATGGTTACGAGCGGCAGCGGTGAAATGGCAATGAACGGCGGCGGCTTCGGTGGCGGATCGGGCCTGGTGTCCGAGGCGCGCCGCTATGTCGGCGGCAATCCGACCGGCCGTGGCAGCCTGTGGTGCGCGCGCTTCATGAACATGGTGCTGGAGCACACCGGCCATCGCGGCACCGGCTCTGACATGGCGAATTCGTTCGCGCGTTACGGCACCCGTGTCTCCGGTCCGCAGGTCGGCGCCATCGCGGTGATGGGACGGCGCGGCGGCGGCCATGTCGGCATCATCACCGGCATCGACGCGCAGGGCAATCCGATCATGATCTCCGGCAACAACGGCAACCGCGTCCGCGAGGCGCCGGTCTCGCGCGGCCGGATCTATGCGTATGTGACGCCGAACTAACGTCCGTCATTGCGAGCGAAGCGAAGCAATCCAGAATCTTCCCGCGGTGGCAGTCTGGATTGCTTCGTCGCTTCGCTCCTCGCAATGACGGAGTGTGTTGAACCCGCGTCCCGTCACACCACCTTCGGCTCTTCCACCGCGATTGTGTCGCCGACGCCGATGTCGCCGTCGGCGATCACCTCGGCATAGATGCCGCAGTCCATGTGGCCGAGGCCGCGCGAGAGCGTGGGCGGGATTTCGAGATCGCGTTTTGCGGTGTTCGGATCGACATTGGTGGCCGCGCAGCGAACGATACGCTTGACCACCTTGAGGCGGGCTGCCCCGATCGCGAGCGTCTGGCCGACGAGGTCGAGTTCTGACCAGGCCGGCCAGCCCTGGACATAAAGGTTGGCGCGGAAGCGCAGGGGATGGACGGCGACCCCGCCGAGCATGGTCTCGATGGCGCGGACGCTGCCGAGATTGATGATCGAGACGACCTTGCGGGCGACGTCGGAAAAGCTGTGGTCGCGGCCGGACAGGAGCTTCGGAGCGCCCCGAAGCTCGGGCTGAAAATTCTCGGTGAAGTAGGCCTCGATGGCGGCGCGCCCGGCCGCCGTCTCCAGATCGCCGCTGGCGACGATCTTGCCGTCCTTGCGGATCGTCAGCAGGTTGGTCGCGTCCTCGAAGCGGCTGTCGAGGGCAGCCAGCCGCTCATTGCGCATCAGCATCAAAAACTGGGTTTTGGGCATCCACGCCGGCGCCTCGGGATCGAACCCGCTCGGGCCGTTCTCGATGGCGTAGCGACGGTCCGCGGGCAGGGTCTGGCCGACCCGCAACGGGGCGCGGGGCAGAGGCTCCGGCGTCAGGCCCTTGATAGGGTAACGATAGAGGCCGGTGATCTCGGCAGTCATGCTGCTTGTCATGGCACTTGATGTCATGGCGCTACTTAAGGGATTCGGCCGGGCGGCGCCAAGCGGGCGATTTCAGCCCGGCATTTGTCGCGCACGAAATTGTGAAGTGGCCTCTTCCGATCCCAAGGCCCGCTTCCCACATCTGGGTCAGGCCGGCGCCAGCGCTGGCTGATAACGACCGTTGCCGCTTGAGAAAGCTCAATGCGGCCAGCGGAAACCCAATGAAGATGCCGTCTGGAGTGCCTTTGAGGGCTCCAGGGGCAGGCCGAGGGACAGAAAAGATATGAACATCGAGAAGTATACAGAACGCTCCAGGGGCTTCATCCAGTCCGCGCAGTCGCTCGCGATGCGCGAGGGGCACCAGCAGTTTTCGACTCTGCACCTGCTAAAGGTCCTGCTGGACGACAATGAGGGGCTGGCTGCCGGTCTGATTGACCGTGCCGGCGGCAATTCCCGTGCAATTCTGAAGGCGACCGAGGAGGCCCTGAACAAGGTGCCGAAGGTCAGTGGTGGCGGTGCCGGACAGATCTATCTGGCGCCCGAGCTTGCCCGCACTTTCGATGCCGCTGAAAAGGCAGGCGAGAAGGCCGGCGACAGTTTTGTCACCGTGGAGCGGCTGCTGCTCGGCCTGGCGCTGGAGAAAGCCAGCGAGGCCGGTGCGATCCTGGCCAAGGGCGGCGTCACCCCGCAAAATCTCAACGCCGCAATCGAGGCGCTGCGCAAGGGCCGCACCGCGGACAGTGCGACGGCCGAGAATGCCTATGATGCGCTGAAGAAATATGCCCGCGACCTGACTCAGGCCGCCCGCGACGGCAAGCTCGACCCGGTTATCGGCCGCGACGAGGAGATCCGCCGCACCATCCAGGTGCTGTCGCGCCGCACCAAGAACAACCCCGTCCTGATCGGCGAGCCCGGCGTTGGCAAGACCGCCATCGCCGAAGGCCTGGCGCTGCGCATCGTCAATGGCGACGTGCCAGAAAGCCTCAAGGACAAGAAGCTGCTCTCGCTCGATCTCGGCGCGCTGATCGCCGGCGCAAAATACCGCGGCGAGTTCGAGGAGCGGCTAAAGGCCGTACTCCAGGAAGTGACGGCGGCCTCCGGCAGCTTCGTCCTGTTCATCGACGAGATGCACACGCTGATCGGCGCCGGCAAGGCTGACGGCGCGATGGATGCGTCCAACCTGCTCAAGCCGGCGCTGGCCCGCGGCGAGCTGCACTGCATCGGCGCCACCACGCTCGACGAGTACCAGAAGCATGTCGAGAAAGATGCGGCGCTGGCGCGGCGCTTCCAGCCGATCTTCGTCAGCGAACCTTCGGTCGAGGACACCATCTCGATCCTGCGCGGATTGAAGGACAAGTACGAGCAGCACCACGGCGTGCGGATCTCTGATTCCGCGCTTGTTGCGTCCGCGACGCTCTCCAACCGCTACATCACCGACCGCTTCCTGCCCGACAAGGCGATCGACCTGATGGACGAGGCGGCTGCGCGGCTGAAGATGCAGGTCGATTCCAAGCCGGAAGAGCTGGATTCGCTGGACCGCGAGATCATCCGGCTCAAGATCGAGCAGGAAGCCCTGAAGAAGGAAACCGATCTCGGCTCGAAGACCCGCCTCGAGGCGCTCGAGAAGGAGCTGGTCGAGCTCGAGGAGAAGTCTGCGGCGCTCACCTCGCGCTGGAGCGCGGAGAAGAACAAGCTCTCCAACGCCCAGAAGCTGAAGGCCGAGCTCGATGGCTTGCGCGTCGAGCTTGCCAACGCGCAGCGGCGCGGCGAATTCCAGCGCGCCGGCGAGCTGGCCTATGGCCGGATCCCGGAGCTCGAGAAGCAGCTCGCCGATATCGAGGCCAAGGAGAATTCCGGCGAGATGATGGAGGAGGCGGTCACCGCCAGCCACATCGCGCAGGTGGTCTCGCGCTGGACCGGCGTGCCCGTCGACAAGATGCTCGAGGGCGAGAAGGAAAAGCTGCTCAAGATGGAGGATCAGCTCGGACGGCGCGTGGTCGGCCAGGCCGAGGCCGTGCGGGCGGTCGCGACCGCCGTGCGCCGCTCGCGCGCAGGGCTGCAGGACCCGAACCGGCCGACCGGTTCGTTCATGTTCCTGGGGCCGACCGGCGTCGGCAAGACCGAACTGACCAAAGCCCTGGCGGAATATCTTTTCAACGACGAGACCGCGATGGTCCGCCTCGACATGTCTGAATACATGGAGAAGCACTCGGTCTCGCGTCTGATCGGCGCGCCTCCAGGCTATGTCGGCTATGACGAGGGCGGCGCGCTGACCGAAGCGGTGCGGCGCCGGCCTTACCAGGTCGTGTTGTTCGACGAGATCGAGAAGGCGCATCCGGATGTGTTCAACGTGCTGTTGCAGGTGCTCGACGACGGCCGCCTGACCGATGGCCAAGGCCGTACCGTCGATTTCCGCAACACGCTGATCATCATGACCTCGAACCTCGGTTCGGAGTTTCTGGTGAATCAACCGGAAGGCGAAGACACCTCAGCCGTGCGCGAGCACGTGATGGGAATGGTGCGGGCGCATTTCCGCCCCGAGTTCCTGAACCGCGTCGACGAGATCATCCTGTTCCACCGTTTGCAGAAGAGCGAGATGGGACGGATCGTCGAGATCCAGTTCGCGCGGCTCGAGAAGCTCCTCGTCGATCGCAAGATCGTGCTGAAGCTCGATACGGCTGCGCGGGACTGGCTCGCCGCCAAGGGCTGGGATCCCGCCTACGGCGCCAGGCCGCTGAAGCGGGTGATCCAGCGCTATCTCCAGGATCCGCTCGCCGAGATGATTCTGGCCGGCGATGTCAGGGACGGCGATACGGTTGCGATCTCGTCCGAAGGCAACGTGCTGACCTTCAACGGCCAGGCGCCGCAGACCGCGGAAATCGCCCAGTTCGAGGCGCCAGTGTCCAAGCGCAAGCTGAACTGATCGCTGGCGCGCGCCGCCAGCCACAGACCGCCCCGGAGAGGTCTCTTCTCCGGGGCGAATTGTTGTGTCAGGTCGGCTGGCTTGTCTAACCGGTTGCGGACGCGGAGCCGGAAGCGGGCGCCTCGTCCTCCTCGTCCTCCTCTTCGAGCTCCGAGAGGATGTCCACCAGCTCACGCACGCGGCCCTGGGCCAACGGTCTCAGCTCGTTGATCATGGGCTCGTCATTGGCGAGCCATGCCTGGGCTTCGGCGAGTTCGTCGACCGTTGCTCCGGTTCCGATGATCTGGGCGATGGTGACGTCGTCGGCCCCGCTGATCGCCTTGCTGACGTCCTCGCGCGTCAGGCGTGTCATGGCACTCTCCATGGCTCGATAGCGCACCCCACCGCAACGGGCGGAGGGGTCGCTACTGTGGTGAGATTTCAGGCTCGAGATCTCAACGGCCCGTGGTCAGCCGCGGCGGGTTCTGGGACATGAGCCAGAGCTCGATCGCGGCCAGCGCAGCAACCGCGATGCCGACCACCACGTGGATTGTCATCGCCGTCTTGGAACCCTGGAACCCAAGTACCCAAGGCGCGATGAGCGTCCACAGGCCGACGATCAGGTTCAGCCACTCTTCCCATACTGCGAAGGCGGCAAGCGCCGCGATGGCCAAAATTGCGATCACGATGCCCGCGATATACGCGTTTTGGGAAGCCGCTCCGGCGTCGAAGCCGAACATCCACGGCGAAAAGAACAGGAATGCGCCGAGGACCAGGTTTGCGACGTCGCACAGTTTTGCGTTCGTCCAATTCTCCATGGCATGCTCCATTCAGCCCTGCCCCTCATGGCAAACCAACCGGACTGCTGCCCGCCGGGTTCCCAAGGGTTCCAGGAAAATTGAATGAATTGAATGCGAATGGGGGCGGGAGCAGCCCGCCGCGGCGCGCGGCGGCCGATCGTCTGCAAGCGGGGCAGGCTACCGGTTCGTCACCTGCAGCGGCCCGCCGGTCGCATCCGACATGCGGGCGATGGCGCCGCCGCGGCCGCTCATCATGCCGTCGAGCCGGTCGCGCTCCTTCTCGAAGCCTGCCAGCATCGGGCCTTCCAGCGAACGGCCGCGCGGTAGTTTCACGCGCATCGGGTCGACGAAGCGGCCGTTGACCAGGATCTCATAGTGGACGTGTGGCCCTGTCGACTGGCCGGTCGAGCCGACAAAGCCGATGACCTGTCCCTGCCGCACCTTCTTGCCGGCCTCCATGCCTTTGGCGAAGGCCGACAAATGGCCGTAAGCGGTCTCATACCCGTTGTTGTGCTTTATGCGGATGTACTTGCCGTAGCCGCCTTCGAGCTGGGCCTTCTCGATCACGCCGTTGCCGGCGGCGAAGATCGGCGTGCCGTAGGCCGTCGCCCAGTCGACGCCGGTGTGCATCTTCACATAGCCCAGGATCGGGTGGCGGCGGCCGCCGAAACCGGAGCGCATGATGGCGCTGTTGACGGGTTTGCGGACCAGGAATTTCTTCGCGCTCTTGCCGCTCTCGTCATAGTAGTCGACGACCCCGTCATCGGGACTCTGGAAGCGGTAGTACTTCTTGGTTTCGCCGCCGACTGTCAGCGAGGCGAACAACACGTCGTTCTTTTCCGTCGCTGTCACGCCCTCGTCCTCGCCGGCGTAGAACACGTCGAAGGAATCGCCCGGCTGCACCTTGCGCTGGAAATCGACGTCGTACGAATAGATCTTGATCATGTCGTCGATGACCGGCATCGGCACCTTGTTGCGCATCGCGGTCTCGTAGATGCTCTGGTACAGCCGCACGCCGGTGCCGTCGTCATCATCATCGTCGTCGCTGTTGGCGTTGGCCGCGGCATCAGCGACGGTGTTCATGCTGGAGACGTCGACTGCGACGTATTTGCCGAGATCGGACAGCGCCGCGATCGCCTCGACCATGGTCTCGTTGGCGACGACGACGCGGTAGGGCTGCAGCCGGGCGCCGGGGCTTGCAGGCGCCATCAGGATGCGGAGCTTTTCGCCTTCCTTCAGGCCGCCGTCGCGGCCACGCGGGCCGAGCGTCGACGCGATCGCCTTGATTTCCTCAGGCGTGGCGCCGAGATCGCGCAGCACGGCGGCGACGCTGTCGCCTTTCTTGACGACATGGACACGCTCGCCGTTGGGATTGCCGCCGGTGATCTGCTCCTTGGTCTTGGGCAGCAGCGTGACGTTTTCCGGCACCACGCGCGTCTCGAAGCCGGCATAGGGGTCGGACGGCGACACTTCAGCGGCGTAGGCGCTTCTGATGTCGGAGGCCCCGATCGCGCCGGAGACGTCGGCGGCGGCGCTGGCGAGCGAGGCGTAGCGGACGCCGCCATTGCCGCGCCAGTTGGCGGCATCGCGCACCCGCATCAGGATGTCGTCGAGCGCCACCACTGCGGAAATCTTGGCCTTCGGCAGCACCGGCGACAGGTCCTTGGTGACGAAGGAGACCTCGGCGTCGGGCTCGACGGCTTCGGGATTGTTGGGATCGTCGGCCGCGGCCTTGGGATCGGAGCCGACATCGGTGAGCAGGCGCTGGGCGTTGAACGGCGGAATCTTGGCCGACAGATCGCTCGTCGTCATCGACAGATTGCCGGCGATCCGGACGAACGGGCGCACCCGCATCACGTCGCGATTGCCGACGCGGGCGACGGTGGAGACGCGCACGATGTTGCGCGAGGCGGTGGATTCGCTTGGCGGCGGCAGGCGGTCGCTCTTGTGCAGCGTCGCGGCGCGGTCAGCTGCGCCGAATGCGCCGCGCAGCGCGCCTTCGACCCGCTCTGGCACCTTGGCGAAGGTCATCTCGCCGTCGAGAGATGCGAAAACGGCGCCGCCGATCAGGGCTGCGCCGCACAGTCCGGTCAGAATTGTCCCGCTGAACCATTGCACCGAGACGCGGCGGCGATCGATCACGGCGGCTTCAGAACCATCGACGGACAGCGGCGGCTCGTGGCCGAGATCGATGATCCCGGTTTCACGCCCATAACCGCCGCGCGACGTCCTGTGGTTCAACCGAAGTCCCCCAAATCAACGACCAAAAACCTCGTTTCGCGCTTTGCCCTGGTCGCCCTCTCAACGGGGGATCGCGGGATAAAGCGCAAGCCGCGCAGGCGTCCGTGCTCAGAAAGCCCCGACGGGGCCTGGCCGAAATGACGAACAGCTAGGCAGGTGAAGGTCTCTCGATGTCTCTCGAATGTCTGAAGAAGGCCGCTTCATCGCTAAGGTCGCCTTCCTCGGACCTCATGAAAACCGCCGGCAGCCCCCACTGGCATCCCTGCGATTCAAGCTTGTCTGTACCAGAACGCCGCGGGAATGTGGCTCAAGTACGGCGCCTAATACGGAAAAAGTTTCCTGAACGGCCCGGCGCCGGGGGCTCCTCAGAGGGGCACCGCAGGCCGGCTCCGGAGCCCCCCGGAGCGCAAACTTTTTTTGAGTTTTTTCACGGTGCCGCATCGACCCGCCCGCTCACGACATCGCTAACCGTCTGGAAACATGCGAATATTTCCAACGATCCACCGTGCGACGATTTGTTGACAATGGCCGTTGACAATCCCGAGCGAGGGGGCCTATAACCCGACCACTGAGCGCGGCGCCGCCGGGTCACTGACCAAGGCGAGCGAACGCGCCACTGATGCTCCTCACCTTGTTGAGTGACACAACAATCGACGTAAGTCGATTGGAGTTCATTCATCGTCGGTAAGGGTGTCGGAGCCCTTCCTCCCAAGGAAGGTTGGGGCCTCCTGGTCCCGGGCTGTTTGACAAGTGAAGATGAAGAAAGAGAAACGTGGACGGCGGAGTCCTTGCGCCTCTCGGAATACTTGAAGGCTTCGGCTTTTGAGTTCTGGGAGGGAACGAAAGACTTCGGCGGTACACGTTTCAAAGGTTACACCATCGTTGCCAGCGATGTGAATCGCGGGCAGCTCGTCGACTTCGGTCGACGAAAAATGGTGGGACCTCGTCAAACGTTGTGATCAGCCGGTTCGAAGTTTCAAGTTCAACTTGAGAGTTTGATCCTGGCTCAGAGCGAACGCTGGCGGCAGGCTTAACACATGCAAGTCGAGCGGGCGTAGCAATACGTCAGCGGCAGACGGGTGAGTAACGCGTGGGAACGTACCTTTTGGTTCGGAACAACACAGGGAAACTTGTGCTAATACCGGATAAGCCCTTACGGGGAAAGATTTATCGCCGAAAGATCGGCCCGCGTCTGATTAGCTAGTTGGTAGGGTAATGGCCTACCAAGGCGACGATCAGTAGCTGGTCTGAGAGGATGATCAGCCACATTGGGACTGAGACACGGCCCAAACTCCTACGGGAGGCAGCAGTGGGGAATATTGGACAATGGGCGCAAGCCTGATCCAGCCATGCCGCGTGAGTGATGAAGGCCCTAGGGTTGTAAAGCTCTTTTGTGCGGGAAGATAATGACGGTACCGCAAGAATAAGCCCCGGCTAACTTCGTGCCAGCAGCCGCGGTAATACGAAGGGGGCTAGCGTTGCTCGGAATCACTGGGCGTAAAGGGTGCGTAGGCGGGTTTTTAAGTCAGGGGTGAAATCCTGGAGCTCAACTCCAGAACTGCCTTTGATACTGAAGATCTTGAGTCCGGGAGAGGTGAGTGGAACTGCGAGTGTAGAGGTGAAATTCGTAGATATTCGCAAGAACACCAGTGGCGAAGGCGGCTCACTGGCCCGGTACTGACGCTGAGGCACGAAAGCGTGGGGAGCAAACAGGATTAGATACCCTGGTAGTCCACGCCGTAAACGATGAATGCCAGCCGTTAGTGGGTTTACTCACTAGTGGCGCAGCTAACGCTTTAAGCATTCCGCCTGGGGAGTACGGTCGCAAGATTAAAACTCAAAGGAATTGACGGGGGCCCGCACAAGCGGTGGAGCATGTGGTTTAATTCGACGCAACGCGCAGAACCTTACCAGCCCTTGACATGTCCAGGACCGGTCGCAGAGATGTGACCTTCTCTTCGGAGCCTGGAACACAGGTGCTGCATGGCTGTCGTCAGCTCGTGTCGTGAGATGTTGGGTTAAGTCCCGCAACGAGCGCAACCCCCGTCCTTAGTTGCTACCATTTAGTTGAGCACTCTAAGGAGACTGCCGGTGATAAGCCGCGAGGAAGGTGGGGATGACGTCAAGTCCTCATGGCCCTTACGGGCTGGGCTACACACGTGCTACAATGGCGGTGACAATGGGACGCTAAGGGGCAACCCTTCGCAAATCTCAAAAAGCCGTCTCAGTTCGGATTGGGCTCTGCAACTCGAGCCCATGAAGTTGGAATCGCTAGTAATCGTGGATCAGCACGCCACGGTGAATACGTTCCCGGGCCTTGTACACACCGCCCGTCACACCATGGGAGTTGGTTTTACCTGAAGACGGTGCGCTAACCCGCAAGGGAGGCAGCCGGCCACGGTAGGGTCAGCGACTGGGGTGAAGTCGTAACAAGGTAGCCGTAGGGGAACCTGCGGCTGGATCACCTCCTTTCTAAGGATGATCCTTCAGCGAGCTTCGGCTCACTATCGGATCGTTTTAGAAACATCAGGGGCCAACAGATCGCCAGATCGTTGAGCTCCATTGGCGGGATTTCGCCGTCTACGTTTCTCTTTCTTCGCGGACGAACACGCGCCAGGGCTGCGCTGTGCGATTGCATTCGGCGCTAGTCGCCCTGTGCCGCACGCGAGCAAGACCCTGTCCTTGAAGGATATGCGTTAGGGGCTTGTAGCTCAGTTGGTTAGAGCGCGCGCTTGATAAGCGTGAGGTCGGAAGTTCAAGTCTTCCCAGGCCCACCACTTTCATCGAGCGAGCATTCGTCTTCTGGTTACGGGGCCATAGCTCAGCTGGGAGAGCGCGTGCTTTGCAAGCATGAGGTCGTCGGTTCGATCCCGTCTGGCTCCACCAGATGGTTTGAATGGCCGGCGCGTCGTGCACCGATAATCGTCCGCGAAACATCACTTCGCGCCCACTAGTCCGGATGGACAGTGAGGTTGCGTGATTTCTGACATCGTAAAGAGGAGATCGATCCGAGTTGGATCGTGCAGCAATTGTTGCGCGATACTTCATTATCTCCGGATCATTTCGGCGCTTGCGCGCCTTTCAGTGTGGCTCACAAGGCTGCGTCTGAAAGACGGGCGAGTTGTAAATGATCCTTTTAGCGAAGCTTGACCGCCTCGCTATCGGAACGATCTTACGAAGCAAGCTGGTCTTTCTAATCAATGTCCGGCTGCACATAGCGTTCATCGAGGGCGCGTGCCGCAGAGATTTCGGTCTCTTGGCAATTGTGCAGACAACATTCTGCCGAGTGTGTGGACATTGATAATGAGAGCAATCAAGTGCCTTAAGGGTGTTCGGTGGATGCCTTGGCGCTGAGAGGCGATGAAGGACGTGCTACGCTGCGATAAGCCGTGGGGAGCTGCGAAGAAGCTTTGATCCATGGATTTCCGAATGGGGAAACCCACCTTCGATAGCCGGAACTCCAAGACCTTTGTCGAAAGACATCGGTGTGGGGTTCGACCAGATAATGGAAGAAGCCAGGCCTTTAGATTTCGATCGAAGAGGTTTTGGATTTCCGGTTATCAAGAGAAGGTATGAGACTTCTGAATACATAGGAGGTTTCAAGCAAACCCAGGGAACTGAAACATCTAAGTACCTGGAGGAAAGGACATCAACAGAGACTCCGTTAGTAGTGGCGAGCGAACGCGGACCAGGCCAGTGATACATCAAAGACAATCGGAACCAGTCAGGAAAGCTGGGCCTCAGAGGGTGATAGCCCCGTACGAGTAATGCGATGATGTATCCACGAGTAAGGCGGGACACGTGAAATCCTGTCTGAACGCGGGGGGACCACCCTCCAAGCCTAAGTACTCCTCAGCGACCGATAGTGAACCAGTACCGTGAGGGAAAGGTGAAAAGCACCCCGACGAGGGGAGTGAAATAGACCTGAAACCGGACACCTACAAACAGATGGAGCCCAAGATACGTTCTGGGTGACATCGTACCTTTTGTATTATGGGCCAGCGACTTAATTTAACGAGCAAGCTTAAGCCGATAGGCGAAGGCGTAGCGAAAGCGAGTCTGAATAGGGCGTCAAGTTCGTTGTATTAGACCCGAAACCTAGTGATCTAGCCATGAGCAGGTTGAAGGTGAGGTAACACTCACTGGAGGACCGAACGGGTGCCTGTTGAAAAAGGCTCCGATGACTTGTGGTTAGGGGTGAAAGGCCAATCAAACTGGGAAATAGCTGGTTCTCCGCGAAAGATATTTAGGTATCGCCTCGGAT
>NZ_JAACFT010000042.1:57500-67573 GCF_029051685.1 Bradyrhizobium sp. CSA207
CCATGCGTGCGTTGCTTCGTCCCGCCCTCACCGCGTTCGGTGTCGCGTGCCTGATATCCGCAGCATCGGTTACCTCCACCGGCACTGCGTTCGCGCAGGCCAAGCCGCAGCAGGCGCCGAGCCAGGCTGCGCCCGCAGAGGCTCCCGCCCTCAAGCAGATCGCGCTGACCGACAAGCAGATCGACGGCGTGCTCGCTGCGCAGAAAGACATGGACACGATCACGGAAAAACTTGCCGAGAACACCGCGCCCGACCAGAAAGTGATCGCCCAACTCGATACCATCGCCAAGAAGCACGGTTTTGCCGGCTACGACGACTACAACAACGTCGTCGACAACATCAGCCTCGTGCTCGGCGGCTTCGATCCCGCGACCAAGAAGTATGTCGGCGTCGAAGCCGTGATCAAGGCGCAGATCGCGCAGGTCCAGGCCGACAAGAAGATGCCGGCGAAGGACAAGAAGGAAGCCGTCGACGAACTCAACCAGGCGCTGAAGATGCCGGCGCCCCAGGTCGAGAACAAGGCCAACATCGATCTGGTCGGCAAGTATTACGACAAGCTGATCGCAGCGCTCGGCGACGATCAGGACTGAGGTGGCTCTCGACACGGTCGATTGTTGGGGGGCCGCTCCGGCGGACGCACAGCGCCTGCCAAGCCCACAACTGTCATGCCCCGCGACCCGGCTACGCCAAGGCTTCGCCGGGGTTGAGGTCCAGGGGCGCCGAAGCTTTAGCGAAGGCGGCAGGCGGGGCATCCAGTACGCCGCAGCGGATGACGTGAGAGCGAGACCTCCAACGTAGGCCTCTGCAATACCGGATCGCCCGGTCGAGCCGGGCGATGACGACAGATGAATGTTGTGGCAGAGCGCTACCGCGCGTCTGACGACGTGCAAAAAAGCCCTGGAGAAATCTCCAGGGCTTTCGTCGTTTCAAGGTTCATTGTTGCCGCGCCGACCGCCGGGCGGCCCCGTGGCCACGTGAGGATCGCACCCGAGCCCCGAAAATCCTTGACGGCAGCCGATTGCAGATTTAGGAATCGATCAATTCCTAAATAAGGCATTCCTGATGATGGCCATGTCGCCTCGACGTTCCCGTGGTCGCCCTCGCGAGTTCGATGAAGCGCAGGCGCTCGACGGCGCCATTGCCCTGTTCAGCGCCACCGGGTTTTCCGCTGCGTCGATCGCCGACCTTCAGGAGGCGACCGGGCTCACGGGAGGCAGCCTCTACAAGGCCTACCATGACAAGGAGGGCATGTTTGCGCATGCGCTCCAGCGCTATGTGGCCAGCCAGGAGCAGCGCATCAGCGACATCATCGGCGGCTCGGAAACCGCAGCTACGCGGATTATGCGCCTGATCCGCCTCTATGCCGAGCTGAGCCGGGGAGCCCAGGGACGCAGAGGGTGCATGGTCGTGGGCGCGGTCACGGAGCTCGGTCAACTTGGTGACACCGCCGAACTCGTCCGGACCATGCTGGTTCGGCGTCGCGCAATCTTGTGTCAACTCATTGCGGAGGGACAGCGCGACGGATCGATCTCGGCGCTGGAACGGCCTGAGGACGTAGCCGACGCCCTGCTCGCGCTGTTCTCTGGCATGCGCTTGCTCGGCAAGGCCCAGCTCTTCCCCAAGGACCACGAGGCGTTCGTCGGCCTCGCGCTCAAGCTCCTCGGTTGAGTCTATCGCGCACCTCGACCGCCCGGCAGCGGACGAACTGAAACCGAAATGAGGACACCATGGATCTAGCGATTGCCGACAAGACCTACATCGTCACGGGCGGAACGGACGGTCTTGGCCTTGCGACCGCCGAATGTCTTCTTGCCGAAGGCGCAAAGGTGCTCGTCACGGGTCGTACCGAGGAGAAATTCCTGAAGGCCCAGGCATCACTGAAGCGAGGCGCCGACAAGCTCGCCTTCCTTGCCGCCGATAACATAGATCCCGAATTGCCCAAGCGCCTGCATCACGCCGTGGTCGAGCGATGGGGGCGGCTGGACGGCCTTCTCGTCAGCGCGGGCGGCCCTCCCGCGGGCAAGGTGCTCACGACGGGTGACGAATCGTGGCGGCTGGCCTTCGAAAGCGCCTTCCTGGGCACCATTCGCCTCGTGCGCGACCTGGCACCAATCATGTCCGATGGCGGAGCGATAGCGTTCGTCCTGGCGATCTCCGCCAAAGAGGCTGCGCTGAACCTGCCGATATCGAGCGGCCTCAGGCCAGGCCTCGCCATGCTGACCAAGAACTTCGCCGACGAGCTCGGTCCTCGCAACATTCGCGTGAACGCGCTGTTGCCGAACCTGTTCGCGACGGCTCGCATCAAGGCCGTTCTTGGCGACAAGGAGCCTCCGATATCCGACATTGCGCTGAAGCGGATTGGCGATCCTGCCGAGTTCGGACGCGTTGCGACCTTCCTGCTGTCTCCCGCAGCCTCCTACGTGAACGGTGCAGCGATCAGCGTCGACGGCGGACAATTGAAGTCACTGTAGCCAGGATTGAAGCGCGTTGCGTAGAGCCGACCCGCACATCGATCAACAAAGCTGTCGTCCCGGCGAAGGCCAGGACCCATTACCCCAGGAGTCCGTCGGGAAAGTCGGTTGTTGCCACGGCAGCGGTTCACAATGCGCGCCTGTGGCAATGGGTCCTGGATCGGCGCTCGCTATTGACTCACGCTACGCGTGGCCAGGCGCTCACTTGTCCAGGACGACCACGGGAGATTTGCACCAATTTGCTTGAACAAACAAAAAGCCCCGGAGACATCTCCGGGGCTTTCGTCGTCTCGAACCTCACGCCTCGTTCAACGGTTCACGTCCTCGTCCGCCGCCTGGCACGATCATGTGCACGTGCGGGTGGTGGGTGAGCGCCGAGCCCCAGGTGTGCAACACAGAGGTGATGCCGATTCTGGCGCCTGGGAAGCAGCGGCGTGAGACGGTCCAACGGGCTCATGACGTCGCGGATCGTCTTGGTCGCAACCCGGGTGTAGAGCGCCGTAGTCTCGAGCTTGGCGTGGCCGAGCAGAACCTGATCACCCGAATGTCGATGTTCTGTTCGAGCAGGTGGGTGGCAAAGCTGTGGTGCAAGGTGTGCGGCGTCACCCGCTTCGTAATCTCCGCGATCTCGGCCGCAGCGTGGCAGGCGCGCGTGAGCTGGCGCGTCGTCATCGGGTTGGCCGGGTTCTCGCCCGGAAACAGCCAACCCTGCGGCCGTGCGATGCGATACCACTCGCGCAGAAGATCGAGCAGCACCGGGGAAAGCATGGCATGGCGATCTTTGCGGCCCTTGCCCTGCTCGACGCGCAACATCATGCGTTGGGAATCGACATCGGACACCTTCAGCGAGATCACCTCGGAAACGCGCAGCCCGGCGCCGCAGGCGACGCTCAGCGCCGCCTTGTACTTGATGCTCGGCGCAGCCTCGAGAAAGCGCGCAACCTCCTCGGGGCTCAAAACAACCGGCACCTTGCGCGGCTCGTGCATGAACGCCAGCTGCTTGGCGAGGTCGGGACGATCAAGCGTCACATTGAACAAGAACCGCAGCGCCGAGACGGTGGCGTTGATCTTCGGCGTGCCCGCGCCACACGATGCCAGATGCAGCCGGAAGCCGCGCACATCCTCTGCTTTGGCCGCGTCGGGAGAGCGGCCGAGAAACGCGGCGAACTCCTTGACCCTTTGCACGTAGTCATGTTGGGTCTTCGGCGCGAAGTTGCGGATCGACATGTCTTCGATCATGCGCCGGCGTAACGGGCTCACGGCCTGGTCGGTCATGGAGGTGCTCCTGTCTTGAGTGAGGTTTGCAGTTCCTCGATCTCAAGACAGGACGTTTCCGCACGCTACGCCCTCGATAGTCGCTAGATGCCCGCCCCAAGCGCCCTACCGCGCGAGCGGTTTAGTCCTCTGACTCCAAGCCGACGTTCTGAGCCGCTGGCGATCACAGCGGGGCTTCTGCCGCCGAGAACGGTCGTTTCGCTCCGCGGTCCTGCAGTCTTATACCGCCGACATGGGGTCGACGTGTCCGGAGGGAACAGTTTCGTCTGGTTCTACAGGCAGCGTGAACTGAAAGATGGCGCCCCGAGGTTCATTTGCGCCAGCCCACATCCGTCCGCCGTGCGCCTCAATGATCGAATGGCAGATGGCCAGACCCATGCCCATGCCCTTGGATTTCGTGGTGAAGAAGGGATCGAAGAGGCGGTCCATCGTCTTCGGGTCCAGTCCCGGACCAGAATCCCGCACGCTGACGAATACGTCGTTCGAGGTATTTCTGCCGGTGCTGATCAGCAGCTCCCGCACCCCATCGCCCATTCCGCCCATCGCCTCGACTGCGTTGATGATCAGGTTGAGGATCACCTGTTGGACCTGGACCCGATCCGCTTGAATCGGTGGAAAGCCCTCCGCAAGTTGCGTCCGCACCAGGACGCCATTCTTGGCCGCTTCGACACGGGTCAGGGCGATGACTTCAAGTACCGCCGCGTTGATCTCCAACGCTACCCTCTGCTGAGGCGCCTTCTTGACCTGGGCTCGGATCCGCCCGATGACATCGCCGGCTCGCAGACCGTCGCTGACGATACAATCGAACATCTGCCGGACCTGCTCCAGATTCGGCGGCTGGGCAGCCAGCCAGGACAATCCAGCCTCGGCGTTGGTAACCGTGGCGGTGATCGGCTGGCTGACTTCATGGGCGATCGAGGCCGCGAGCTGCCCCATCGTGGTGACGCGATTGGCGTGCGCGAGGTCCGCCTGCGCGGAGCGCAAGGCCTCTTCGGCTCGCTTGCGTTCGGTGATGTGCCGCCCGACGCCGCGGTAGCCGACGAAGCGCCCCGTCTTATCGAACACCGGCAGCCCCGCAACGGACACATAGCGCTTGCTGCCGTCGCGGCCACGTCTAGCGAGCTCAAAATCACGGAACGACAGATGGGCATCGAGCGTTTCCCGGTGCTTGCGCCAGGCCTCTGCGTCAGGCTCCAGGTAAGGCACTTCCCAGCGCGTCTTACCGATCTCCGAGTCCGCCGCCGGCGCGTCGGCAAGGCTCTCCGCGAATTCCTGGCGGGTAAAGCGATGCTGTGCGTCGGTCTCCCAGTACACGTCGAAGGAGAATTGCACGAGGGTGCGAAAGCGCTCCTCACTCTGCCGCAACGCCTCTTCCGCCCGCTTGCGCTCGGTCAAATCAAGGATGAAGCCAACGCCTTGATTTGTACCCTCTTCGAACATCGCCCCACCGATCAGCACGGACACACGGCTTCCGTCTTTACGCAAATACTCCTTCTCGAATGGCGCGAGCGTCCCGATCAGCTCCAGCTCCGCGATGTTGCGTGCGTCGAGGTCGCGCCATTCCGGCGGCGTCAGCATCGTACGGTGCAGGCGTCCCGCGGCGAGATCCTCGCGGTCGTAACCCACGATACGCAGAAACGCGTCATTGGCCTCAAGTATGCGACCTTCGAGGTTCCAGATCATGACCCCTATGATGTTGGAGTCGACGAGGCGTCGAATCTTCCTGTCGCGCTCCAGGAGATCGCTGTGGAGCTGCACGTTCTCCTCGGTCGCCTTTCGCCGCCGCTTCGCCTCGAGCCGCGCGAGTGCCATCGCGGTCCCCACCAGGACGGCGCCGATGAAGCCGGCTGCGAGGGTAAGCCGCGTCCTGCGTCGTTCGAGTTCCCCGGCGCGCTTCTCCCAACCTACGAGCTGAAAACGCTCAACGTCCTGCAACAGGTCGATTTGCAGTCGGATATCGTCCATGCCGCGGATCATTGCCTGGGCCGCCTGCCCGGATACGCGGGCCGCCGTTTTGACGAGGTCGTCGATCTCACGCAGCTTTTCTGAAATGATCAGAGCCAGATGTCCGGCGCGAAAACTCTGTAACGGATCGCTTGCGACCAGAGCCTGGAGCGCCTCAGTCTCCCGTCGTACGCTTTCGTCCGAGACGCCGTAAGCCTTGAGATAAGACGGGTCGAGGGTGAGCAGATACCCGTGCCTTTCAGCCTCGAGATCGACGATGATCGTCCGAAGCCGATCAAGCGTGTCAATGACCTGGCCGGCGTGCTCGAGCGAGAGATTGACCGCCTCGCGGTCACGCCAGTTTTGGAGACCGAGAAATCCGGCCACCGCGGACAACGTCAGAAGCGCTGCAATCACAGGGATCAGCGGTCGCGCAAACCATCGCGAAAAATGGCTCCGAGCAAAAGCTGACATCGGCCTCGTGTCTTCGGTGACCGCCCGGCGGTCGCATGATAGAACAGCGGGCAGCGCATGCGCGCAATGATAGCACATGCGCGTTGGCACGGGAGCCGGAACCCAACATTCCCGGCCGTGCATCCCGGCTTCGCAATGGCGCGAACTGACGGAACGGATATGGCTCAGCTTCGCATCCTGTGAATGCCATAGCTATGGGAGCACCATCATGGATGGAAACTCATCAAGCGGTCGCGCGCCCGTCAGCCGGCGCAGCTTCGTCAAGGGATTGGGCGCTGCGGGAGCAGTCTTGCCGGCCTTCACCATGTTACCGCGCACGAGCTTGGCCGGGGATGACCAGGCCTATGCCAGCGCCGCAATCGACTGGAAGCAGTTTGCGGGGCAGACGATCACGCTCGCAGGTGCGATCCATCCCTGGTCCAATGCGATCACGCCGCTGTTGCCGGATTTCACCAAGCTCACCGGCATCAACGTCGTGACCGACTTTGCACTGGAAACCACATACCTGAGCGCGATCCCGATCAGGCTCGCACGCGGCAGCCATACACCTGACGTTTGCATGTTCGCCACTTACGGCCAGGGCATCTCCGGAGGATGGCTCGAGCCGCTGAACGCTTATTATTCCAAGAAGTCGCTGACCGATCTTCCTTGGTATGACGAGAGCGATCTTCTCAAGACCGCCCGGACCTTCTCGCTGTGGCCGGACGGCGAGAGATACGGCTTTACAATCACGTCCGAGGCGATGACCCTGTTCCTCAACAGCGAAATGTTGGCAGCCAAGGACTTGCCGGCTCCCCAGACTTTCGACGAACTGCTCGCGACCGCCAGGGCAGTCAAGACCGATGCGATATCGGGAATCGCGATGCGAGCCCAGGCGGGCGGCAATTCCAGCCCGGCGGCCATGGGTTTCGTGTTCTCTTACGGTGGCGCCATGATCAAGGACAATATGGCCGCTTTCGCGACCCCGGAGGCGATCGCGGCCATCGACATGTACGGACGGCTGCTCCGCGAGGCCGGGCCTATCGGCGTCGGCAGCTATGAATGGTACCAGGTGCTGGACGACTTCCTGCAGGGCAGGACAGCAATGGCAATCGACAGCAGCAACTTTGCGACCGACATCTCCAATCCAGCGAAGAGCCATGTCGCCAAGCAGGCGGGGTTTGCAGCCTTTCCGCATCTCCCTGGCCGCGAACCCATCCCTTTCATGTCGCACTGGCAGGCGTGCATCAACTCCAAATCAAGGAACAAGCAGGCGGCTTTCCTGTTCCTGCTATGGGCAACGAGCAAGCCGACCTCGTTGCGGACCGCAGCTGCGGGGCTGGCAACGACACGGCTGTCGGCCTGGTCGAGCGAGGCTTTCAGTAACGCATTCGGCCGGCAAGCCACCGAGGCAGCACTGAGCAACTTGCAAAACGCCGATGTCGATCGCGCCAAGGCGATCCTTTTCCACCCGCAATCGAGACCCATCCAGGATGTCTTCATGATCGGCGTTAATGAAGTCGTGTCCGGAGCCAGATCGGCAAAGGATGCAATGATCGCCGCGGCTGAAAAGGCCAATGCCGCGATCCGCAGATAATGGAGCCGTCCGAAGTAGTACGCGCGTCATGGCTCGCGCGAGTAGGGCGTGATTAACGTCGGCTGCCCGATGGACGGCGGACCTCATTGCCGACTGTGGCTCACAGCCGAGTGTGACTCGGGGCGGACGTTCCTAATCCAAAACAGGCGTCGTGCGGGGGAGCGTAGAACAGGCCGCTCTAAGCTAACGCCAAATGAACCGGCCGTTCCATGTAGCCTCACCCCTTCCACCCCGCCTTACGCAAACCTTCAATGAGGTGAGCGTGGTCTTCTGGCCGAAACCACGGAGCTCTGTTGCGGACATACATATCTAATGCCCCCGGTGCGCGCGAGACGGCCTTTTCCAGTTCTTCCTTCGCTTCCGCTGTGCGGCCAAGCTGACCCAGCGCCGCCGCGGACCAACGGTAGATCATCGGAAAATTGGGATACGACCGGATCAGGCGTTTTGCGGCCTCGATCGAAGCCTCGTATTCGCCGCAGAAATATAAACCGCACGCAATGTGCAACAAGCGGACTGCCAGATAGGGATCGCGGGGATCGAGCCTGATACACACGTTGAGAGACGTGACCCCCTCCCTAGGCCGTCCGGCAAAGATCAGCGTCGCGCCGCGATGGCCATGCGCGATCGCCAGATTTGGACTCATAGAGAGAGCTCGCTCGATCTCCGCCAACGCATCGTCAGCCTCGCCGCGTGCTTGCAAGGCCCAGCCAAGGCACGAACGGGCTTCGGCATCGGCACCATCGAGCGCGACCGCCCGGCGGGCCAACGCCTCCGCCGAGCGTTGCGCGTCTCGTAGGCCAATCTTCTGGTAGAGCGCGGCCGCTTGCAGCTGGTACAGAGCGAGCGCGCTGTAGCTGCTGCTGAAGGTCGGGTCTAGATCGATCGCCTGTCTGAAGAATTTCTCTGCGCTCTCATCGTCCTCTGCGGTCGCTTTGCTCAGATGCCACAGGCCGCGCTGATAGGCTGCCCACGCATCAAGGCTCCCCGGTGGCCTGCGCATGGCGCGTCGGAGCTCGGCGTCTGCAATGGCGGGGGCGAGCGCAGTCGTCAGCGCTTGAGTAAGCTCATCCTGCACGGCGAAAATATCCGCGAGATCGCGGTCGTAGCGTTCGGCCCACACATGATTGCTGGTCGCCGCCTCTATGAGCTGCGCGGTCACGCGGATCCGGCTGCCGGCCTTGCGCACGCTACCTTCAAGCACGTAGCGGACGCCGAGCTCGCGCCCGACCTGTCTCACATCAACCGCTCGCCCTTTGTAAGTGAACGACGAGTTCCGCGCGATGACGAACAATGAGGGATAGCGCGATAGCGCCGTGATCACATCTTCGGCTATACCGTCGGAGACGAATTCCTGCTCGGGGTCGCCGCTCATATTGGTCAGCGGCAGCACGGCGACAGACGGCTTGTCAGGCAACGCGAGCGCCGGAATCTCGCGTTTGGGCGTCGCAGTCCGCGGGCCCCGGTCGATGATGATGCGGTAAACGTGGACAGGCCGGGCGATGTTCTTCAGAGTTTGCTCACCCGCTTCCTCAACGTCGAACGGCACCTTGTCGCGCGCGTGATTGAAGACAGTCTGAGAGATACAGATGCCGCCGGGTTCGGCGATGTTCTCGAGCCGGGCCGCAATGTTGACGCCGTCTCCAAAGATGTCATGGGCTTCGACGATGATATCACCGATATTGAGCCCCACACGGAAGAGAATGCGCCTGTCTTCCGCGTCGTCGCAGCTAAGTTCGTTGATGCGGGACTGGAACTGCATGGCAGCCCGCACCGCTTCGACCGCACTTGGAAACTCAGCCAAAAACCCGTCGCCGGTGTTCTTCACGATGCGGCCGCCGTGCTGCGCAATTGCGGGCTCGACACCTCCGGCGAGGAGTGCCGTCAGCTTGGCGTGTGTAGCCTCTTCGTCATTGTGCATGAGCCGAGAATAGCCAGCCACGTCGGCGGCCAAGATCGCTGATAATCTACGCTCGACTCGGCCCCGCTCTTGCACCATGGCCCGCACCCGGCCCACCAACCCACCATACTCTACGACGGATCAGAGCGCAGCGCCAAACGCGCTTTGACGGTTTCGGTCATGCGCTAAGTTGAAACGTCAACTGTGCTGACCCGGGGTGCGCCTGAATAGAGATCGAATGCGGGCCGCCAATGTCCGCCTTCTGGCCCAGGCCGTGTGAAAACGTTCTGTTTCCGGTGATTCGCGCGATAGGATTCCCTGCACTTGCGGGGACGTCCAATGAAGCGCTTTGTTGAAGGGGTGGATCGCGGGCAGAGCATGCTGTTTCCGGCATCGCTCGATGACTATGTGACCGTGGATAATCCAGTGCGAGCGG
>NZ_JAACFT010000043.1 GCF_029051685.1 Bradyrhizobium sp. CSA207
ATCTTGGCAATGTCGTGTTCGACTGGATGGAGCCGGCCCGCGTCGTCAAGGTCGACGTGCTCCAGGACAAGGCGCGCCAGCTCGGCGTGACCTCGGAAGACATCGCCACGACCTTGAACTCCGTGCTCGAGGGCACGCCGGTCACCCAGGTGCGCGACAGTATCTATCTCGTCGACGTCACGGGGCGGGCAACGGCGCTGGAACGTGCGTCCATCAACACGCTGCGCGATCTCCAGTTGACCGGCCTCGGCGGTCAATCCGTTCCGCTCGCCGCCGTGGCCAATCTGCGCTACGAGCTCGAGCAGCCGACGATCTGGTGCCGTGCGCGGATTCCCACGATCACGCTGAAAGCGGGCATCGTCGGCAACGCGCAGCCCAAAACCATTGTCGATCAGCTCGCGCCGAAGGTCGTGGAGTTCAGCAAGGCGCTCCCGGCAGGGTATTCGGTGAAGATCGGCGGCTCCGTGGAAGAGAGTGCCAAGAGCCAGGCGCCGATCGTGGCCGTCGTTCCGCTCATGCTGTTCGTGATGGCCACGGTGCTGATGATCCAGTTGCAGAGCTTTCATCGCTTGTTCCTGGTGTTCGCGGTCGCGCCGCTCGCCGTGATCGGCGTCGTCATGGCGCTGCTGCCGAGCGGTGCTCCGCTCGGCTTCGTTGCCATCCTCGGCGTGCTCGCCCTGATCGGCATCCTGGTGCGCAACTCCGTGATCCTGATCGTGCAGATCGAGGACCTCAGGGAAGAGGGGCGCCCGGCCTGGAACGCTGTGGTGGAGGCGACCGAGCATCGCATGCGGCCGATTCTGCTGACCGCCGCCGCCGCAAGCCTCGCCCTGATTCCGATCGCGCGCGAGATCTTCTGGGGCCCGATGGCCTACGCGATGATGGGCGGCATCATCGTCGGCACGCTGCTGACGCTGCTGTTCCTGCCGGCGCTGTATGTGGCCTGGTTCCGCATTCAGCCTGAGCTCGACCATGAAACATCGGCGGAGGAGCCTGCCGTGCCTGCGCACGACACCCTCCGTCCGGAAGCGCCGATGCCTGAACACGTCTCCGCGTCCAAGCCGACGCCCGTCCTCGAAACACAGTCTTGAGAGAGAAAACACCATGACACGAAAGACACTGATGCTGTCGCTCACCGCGGCGCTCGCAACAATGACGCTGTCGCAGCACGCCGCGTTCGCGCAGTTTCCACCGCCGCCCCCGATGGCGGGCCCTCCGCCGATCGCAGCCGGCGGTCCGCCGCCGCTCGCAGCCGGGGGTCCTCCGGCCTTTGCGGCTCGTCCTCCGGTAGGACTCGGCGCCGCACCGCGTGCCGGCCTTGCTGGCGGGGCGCCTCGTCTCGGTGCCGGACCTGCGGCGCGCGGCGATCTCGCCGGCGTCGGAAGGGGCGGACCGGCGAACGCCACTCGTGCCGCATCGGTCGGCTACGGCCGCTTCGGCGGCTACGGCCGGTACGATGGATCGCGGTACGGCTATCGCGGTGCGTATGCGGCGAGCGCTTACGCCGGAGCCGCTGCGGGCTATGCCTATGGACGCGGCTACTCGTCCGATGGCGACTGCTACTACACCTACACTCGCCACCGCCGCGTTCTGGTCTGCGACTGACAACCACGAAAGTCCGCCATTTTCGTTGCGTCAGCCTGCCGAGCAGATCGGCGCGGCTGACGACTCCGTCGAGGGAAACATCAGCTGCAGCACGCGCATGTGAACGCGGCCATCTTGACTATTTAATAAACTATACGTTATAGTTTATTAAATGACTGGGCCATTAGGGGTCCGGTCGGCCGAACAGGCGCTGGCTGAGCCATCGCAGATCAAGGGCACAGAACCATGAACTTTCAACCTCGAGCAAACCTCGCGACCGCCGACCGGCGTCTGCCGTTCGATTGCGTCGCCCTGCTGCTGCAGGGCGGCGGCGCCTTGGGGGCCTACCAGGGAGGCGTCTACGAGGCCTTGGCCGAAGCCGACATCCATCCCGACTGGATCGCCGGCATTTCGATCGGGGCGATTAATGCCGCGATCATCGCCGGCAATCCGCCGAACGCTCGGGTCGATCGGCTCCGCGAATTTTGGACGCAGGTGACGCTGGACGCGCCGTTCACCGATCTGATGAACAGCGATCACACTCGCAATTTTCTCAATCAGGTGAATGCGGGCTTTGCTGCGGTATTCGGGGCGAACGGATTCTTTTCCGCGCGGCCGTTCGCGCCGTGGCTGCAGGCGGGTGGAACGCTTGCCGCCACCAGCATCTACGACACCAGCGCGCTGAAGACGACGCTGGAGCGTCTCGTCGATTTCGATCGCATCAACGCCGGTCTGACGCGCTTCAGCGCCGGGGCCGTGAACGTGAGGACCGGCAATCTGGTCTATTTCGATACTGCAACCCATACGATCCGGCCCGAGCACATCCTGGCGAGTGGAGCGCTACCGCCGGGGTTTCCGGCGGTCGAAATCGACGGCGAACAGTATTGGGATGGCGGGCTCGTATCCAACACTCCGTTGCAGTGGGTGATCGAGTGCGGGGCCCGTCAGGACACGCTCGTTTTTCAGGTCGATCTCTGGAGCGCGCGCGGCCAGATCCCGAGCAACATGGCGGAAGTGATCACTCGTCAGAAGGAGATCCAATACTCCAGTCGCACGCGGGCGAGCACGGACCAGTTCAAGAGCTTGCACCGGTTGCAGCGAGACCTGGCGGCTCTTTTGAACAGGCTCCCGGAAGACCTGCGCGAGCAGGAGGACGTCAAGCTGCTCAGGACCGCTGCCTCTAACAACGTGCATAGCCTGGTCCACCTGATCTATCGCGCACGGGACTACGAAGGCCACTCCAAGGACTACGAGTTTTCCCGTCTGTCGATGCAGGATCATTGGCGCGCCGGCTATCACGACGCCTTGCGCACCCTTCGGCATCCCGAGGTGCTGGCCCGCCCGACGAGTGCGGACGGCGTCTCCACGTTCGATCTTGAGCACGACGGTCGCGAATAGGCCGGCTCTTCCCAATCACAGGACAATTCAAATGCGCGAGAGTGAAGTCGTGAGGCGTGCGTTCGCCATGCCGCTGACGAATCCGGCATATCCGCCGGGACCGTATCGTTTCGTCGACCGCGAATACCTGATCATCACCTATCGCACCGATCCGGCGAAGCTGCGATCGGTCGTCCCGACTCCGCTCGAACTCGACGAGCACGAAGCGCTGGTCAAGTACGAATTCATCCGCATGCCGGATTCCAACGGTTTCGGCGACTATACCGAGAGCGGCCAGGTCATCCCTGTGTCGTTCCGCGGTCGCAAGGGCGGCTACACCCACTGCATGTTCCTGAACGATGAGGGACCGATCGCGGGCGGCCGGGAGCTCTGGGGCTTTCCGAAAAAGCTCGGCCAGCCGACGTTGCGGACCGAGCTCGATACGCTCATCGGCACGCTCGATTACGGTCCGCTGCGGGTAGCGACCGGCACGATGGGATACAAGCACCACGAAGCCGACCTGGCGCAGGTCAAAGCCGCTCTGCAGGAGCCGAACTTCCTGCTCAAGATCATTCCTCACGTCGACGGCAGCCCGCGGATCTGCGAGCTCGTCGAATATCACCTCGAGCAGCTTGTCCTGAAGGGGGCGTGGACCGGACCCGCCGCTCTCTCCTTGACGCCCCACGCCCTCGCTCCGGTGTCCGATTTGCCGGTGCTCGAGATCGTGTCCGCGGTTCACATCCGCGCAGACCTTACGCTGGGATTGGGCAAGGTCGTTCACGACTATCTGCAGCAGGCGATCCGGCGCCCGGCCGCGAGCTACGAGCGAGCTCTGGTCACCTGATGGACGGCAACGATGAGCTACCTATAGGCCCCGGAAACACCGCGGCGGCGAGCCGCAACACCCTCACAGATCAAACAAGGAAAGGCCAAATGAGTATTCTGAAAGGCAAAGTCGCAGTCGTGACCGGCTCCACCAGCGGCATCGGTCTCGGGTATGCTCGTGCTTTCGCAGGCGCCGGGGCCAACGTCGTGCTCAATGGAATGGGGGCGCCGGCGGATGTCGAGAACGAGCGCTCTGCGATCGAGAGGGATTTTGGCGTGAAGGCTGTCTATTCGCCTGCAGACATGGCCAGCCCGGACCAGATCGCCGAACTCATCACGCTGGGAGAAAGCACCTTCGGCAGCGTCGATGTCCTCGTGAACAATGCCGGCGTCCAGCACGTCGCCCCTGTCGAGGAGTTTCCGGTCGACAAGTGGAATGCGATCATCGGGATCAATTTGTCGTCCGCGTTCCACGCCATCCGTGCAGCCGTGCCCGGCATGAAGAAGCGCTGTTGGGGCCGGATCATCACCACAGCCTCGGCGCATTCGATCGTCGCTTCGCCCTTCAAGTCGGCCTACGTCGCGGCCAAGCACGGCATCGTGGGACTCACCAAGACGGTGGCGCTGGAACTCGCCCGGTCCAAGATCACCTGCAACTGCATCAGCCCCGGATACGTCTGGACGCCGCTGGTGGAGAAGCAGATCCCGAACACGATGGTGGCGCGCAACATGAGGAGGGATCAGGTGATCGGCGAGGTCCTGCTCGCGGCTCAGCCGACGAAGGAATTCGTCACGGTGGAACAGGTGGCTTCCCTGGCGCTGTTCCTGTGCAGCCAGGACGCCGCCCAGATCACCGGCGCCAACCTTTCCGTCGACGGCGGCTGGACGGCCGCATAGCCCGCAGAAAACGTCAGAGACCGAGAGGCGGATCGCGAAAGATTTTTCGCGAACACCTGCGCTAGATCAAGCGACGGTGCTCCGACCTACGATCCCTTAGTACCGAACATCAACAAATCATGTGGAGAGAAGATCATGAACAAGCGACTAATCGCGAGTGTCGTTGGCTGTGCGTGCCTTACCATGGCGACGGCCGCCCAGGCCCGAACCTCTTACGATGGATCCTGGAATCTCCTCTTCGTCACGCAGCGCGGCAGCTGTGATCCGACCTACAGCTTTTCCGTGAACATAGACGACGGATTCGTCACGCATCCCGATCTGGTGAAATTTGCCAGGCACATCGGACGTTCGGGCGCGGTTCACGCGTCGGTTACGGTCCACGACAAATACGCTTCAGGGTCGGGCAGGCTGACGCGAGACGCCGGCCGCGGCATCTGGAGCGGCCACGCAGCAGGCGGGCGCTGCTCGGGATATTGGACCGCGCAACGAAACCAATAGGAAGCAATGTCGGGATTTAGCCGTTGGCGCGGACGTCAGCGACAGGTCGCCCTTTGGCAGGGCGTCCCGTTCGCGGCACAGATCATCGATCTTCGCCCGCATTCGCGCCAACAGCAGCTCCGCCGAAGGGATGCGTGTGCCGACCCTTGTTCTTCATCGCCAGGCCGATGCGCAAGTGACGGCCACGCATGGGCACAACCTGGCTGCGCAAATCTCTGGGGCGAAATATATCGAATAGTCTGGGCCCGACCACCTATTCTGGAGCGGTGAGACCGAAACCGTGCTTGGTGACATCGAGGAGTTTATCACTGGACATCGCGATAGCACTTCGATCGATCTAGAGCGCGTTCTGGCAACGGTCCTATTTACCGACATAGTTGAGTCGACACGCAATGCGGCACAGGTGGGCGACCTGCGTTGGCGTCAGCTCCTCGACAATCACGACCATCTCGCTCGACAAATGGTCGAAAAACATCGCGGAAATCTGGTCAAGAGCACGGGCGACGGCATCCTGGCCAGCTTCGATGGACCTGGCCGCGCGGTCCGATGCGCTTTGTCGTTTGGCACAGCTGCCCAGCAGATTGGTTTGCCGCTACGCGCGGGACTCCACACCGGCGAGATCGAACTACGAGGCCGCGATATAGGTGGCATCGCGGTCCACGCGGCCGCACGAGTCATGGCGCAGTCCGGTTCCAACGAGGTGCTAGTATTACGGGTGGTCACCGACCTGGTCGCCGGGGCGGGTTTGAAATTCGCAGAGCGTGGATCGTTCGAGCTAAAGGGTCTTCCAGGCCGATGGGATCTGTTTGCGGCGAGCGCTTGACGAATGTCTCTTCTTGGGCCCTTCGCGTCAGTCCGCCGTGCGCCTAGTCACGTCCGAAGCTCGGGGCAGACTGACCTCGCCGAGACCGGGTTACACCAGCGCTCTTGACCCAAGACGGAAGTCGGCTGGCCAGGTTTTCTCAAGCGCGCGCCCGCCACAGCGTAACCGCAAGCAATATATAGGCAGCACAAGTCCACAGCGACTGCCAATTGTCCGGCCCTTCGCTAAGCGCCGCATAGATGGCTGCCACCAAGAATACGCCGGCAAATGTCGCTTCCGCCATGGGGCGGATTCCTTTCTTGGAGCGATTGAGCTGCGTCATAGCCGCAAATGGGACCGCCGCCATAGTGAGGGCCGCAAAAGGAAAATCCTTTTCGCGCGGGTCAAACATAAAGCCCAGCGCGGTCTCCGTGCCGATCACGATGGTTACGATCAAGATCGATCCGTGCATGATCGCCAGCCCCGATGGGGTCCTGAAGTCCTTCGGACCCAGCAATTCCAGAAATGTAGGCGGTGCGCGCCCGGACATCAGGGCGTTGGCGCCGAACAGCGGCGAGGCAGTTGCCGCCACCAGAAGTGTGCCCCACAGAAGCCAGCTGCCCGCGTCGTAGCTTTCATAGAGCATCTTTTGAGCGGCCACCCCAAACAGGACTCCGGCGGTGGTTGCCGATATTCCGACCGCAAACCATGAGACGAGCCGGGGCTGCGAGGGCTTCCGGCGCGAGGTCAGCCATGCAGCGCCGAACACCAGGATCGCCAGCGCCATTCCGCTGCTCATTTGCAGTTTCCAGAGCGGATAATTGCTGACGGGGATGCCGGGCGGATATTTCAGTGTGCGCTGCGCGGAATCGAATAAGCCCCACGATCCGCCGACGGTGCCCTCGAACTCATGCTTCCACAATTCATCATACGCCTCGAACAGGTTGACGCGGAAATTCTCGCGCCGGGCAAGATCGAGAACCTCCGAGATCACCCGCGCCTGATTGGTGCGCGACGGTAGCGCCGCATCGCGCATCCGCCCTTCGCTCGGCCAACCTGTTTCTCCGATCAGGATTTCCTTGCCCGGAAACGCCGACGCCACCTGCTTTCGGACGGCGTCGACGTGAGCAGCGGCAGATTTCGCCGGGACTGGGACATTTTCCCAATATGGTAGGATATGAACGGTGACGAAGTCGACGGTGTCATCGAGTTCCCGATAGCGCAACCAGTACTCCCAGACGTCGGAATAGGTGACGGGGACCGGCACTTGTGCCTTGACCGAGCGGATTAAGGCCGCAAGGTCGGAAGGCGTCATCTTCCGATGCAACAGAACCTCGTTGCCGACAACGAGTGCGGTGATGGTTTCCGGATATTGCTGGGCGAGGCGTATGCCCGTGGATATCTGCACCGCGTTCTTCTGTCGGTCCCTCTCGAGCCAAACTCCCTGAATGACTTTCAGCCCCACCTTGGACGCAAGTTCGGGGATCTGATCGAGACCAAGATCAGTCGCATAGGTACGGATACAGTCGGTTATTTTGGCAAGCTGGGCGAGATCTTCCGCGATCTGGTTCCGCGGCACCGATGTAGGCTGCTCGGACGTTTGGTTGTTGCGGAAGGGCGCGTAGGATATGCATTGCAGTTTGGCATTCGGATCGATCGGTGCGCGCGCCAAGTTGATCGGTATGGCCAGCCACCACCACACCGCGGCGATCGCACCTAGGGATATGATAAGAAGCGCCAGAGGCGTGCGAAGCGAAATAGTTCGACCCTCCAACGTAGAGATCGTCGGTCAACCGGCATACTGTCGTGACCCGACAGCAACAGAAATCATCGTCCGCCGGCACCTACTTGACTGTGAAAGCTGCCGCCAGATCGTCCGTGCCGCAAGAGGCGAGTTAAACTTGCAGCAGGCACACAATCATATAGCGGTTCGCAGGAGAGCGACGGGAGGTAGCAGACTATTGAATTATGGCAAGGGTAGCCGCGTGGATGCGTTCGGCGCCACATTGCACGGGGTGGCGATGCGGAAGATGCATCCCGCCATGTTCGAAGTACCCAGCGCACGCTCGCTGCGAAGCAAGTCGAGCTTCACAGCGCGCTCAGATCCTCGGGCACGTCGCCGAACTTCCGGATCACGGTGGCGTCTCCGAAGTCGCCCGTGGCAGGGTCCCCGCTGCGGCTGAACGCGACCGAGCCTAGCATTACAGTTGCCGTTTAGCTTTGAGGTGCGCCCGCCGAGCGATCGCCTGGTGAGCTCTGCGCCAGAGCGACCATGCGATGATGGGGGCGGGTTGGATCCGCTTTCGAGCGAGCCTGATGGCGATGCGCCGAACTTCCTGGATTGACCATCGGATCAATGACGAGGCGGCGATGGTTTTGTTTTTGCCGTGGTTCGGCGTTGCTTTTTTTTGGCCTCGGCGGATTGGCATGATGGCGGATCACCGCCATCATGGCGAAGGCGAGCATTACCATTGACACGTGGCGATGCCAGCCATGCCAGGAACGGCTCTCATTGTGATCGAGCCCGAACTCGTTTTTTTGGCGGTCTCAAAACTGTCCTCGATCGCCCAACGATGGCCTTCGACTGCCACCAGCTTTTCGATGGCTGTTCCTGCCGGGCACCAGGTGGTGAAGAAGGCGAGATCGCCGTCGGCGATGCGGCGACGGATCAGAAGACCGCGTGTCCACAGGCCGTCATTTGCGCTGTTGAACTGCCCGGCATCGAGATCGGCCAGTTCGAGATAGCACCAATCGTGCAGCCTCGGTCCTTTGGTTCCGTCCCCTGCTGACAGGCGTTTCCAGTCGGACGAACGCCGCGTCGAGGCGATGTCCGCGGCGGTGCCGGAGACTAATCGTCGCTTGCCCCAGGATCGGAACACATGAGCGCTGCTGACTCCGAGCGCATAGCCTTTGCCCGCCTGGCGTAGTTGCTGTTCGATGTCGCCGACACCGTAGACGGTGTCGCCAGCAACCCACTCGAATGGGACAGCCGCGGCTATCGCGCGTGCGATCATTCTCGTCGCAAGCTTCGGCTTGGTCGCAAAGCCGGTGTCGGCGGGCACGTACGCGGCTTCCAGGCGATCCGGATCGTCCGTCCATTCCTTCGGAAGATACAGCGCGCGATCGATGAAAGCATGGCCGTGGCGCGAAACGTAGGCAGCGAAGACGCCGATCTGGCAATTGGTGATCTTGCCCGCGGAACCCGTGTATTGCCGCGCCACCCCGCACGACGCCTTGCCCTGCTTGAGAAAGCCGGTCTCGTCGATCACCAGCACCGCATCGTCATCCGCCAAATGCTCGATGACATAGTCGCGAACGATATCGCGCAAAGCATCCGCGTCCCAGTCCCTGCGACCCAGGATCGCCTGTTGCCGCCATGGGCCAGGGTCGCCTGCCGCCTCCGCGCGCATCCATCCAGTCTTGCGTTGCTCATCTCCGAGCAGGCCTTCCAGAAACAAGCCTGCATTCTTCGCAACACGCTCTTGCCCGAACAACGGGCGTATCCGCTTCTTGATCTCACGAAGCGACGCCGCCCACAACGCAAGCGTCTCTTCAATCGACGCTGCCTGCGTCCACGATCTTCGAATCATGGTTGCCCATGGATTCAGAAATCTTCAGAAAGGGCAACTGTAATGCTGGGTTTGCGAGAGAGCGCCTGGGCACGCATCACGGCGGCATTGGCCGAGAAGCACTCCGTCGCCTCGCCGGCAGCGATGCCGTCGTCGGCGGCCACGAAGGGCAGGGCGACGTAGTAGGTGACCTCGGACATCTCAGTCGTACCAATCCTTCCGATCGCGCGGGACGTCGAACCGGCCGCGCGCATAGCCTGCGGAAACCGAAGCCCGAAGCTCCTCGACCTGCGCCTCCAGCTAGCCGTTCGCGACGATGAGTGCCTTGACGGCGTCTCGGGCGTCGCCGCCGCAGGCCGCGATGGCCCGGTCGGCGGCGGCCTCCAGATCGCCCGCGCCCGCCCATGACGTCTCGGCTGCGGCGGACATACGCAATGTTCCCTCTTTGTTCGAGGTGAGTCAAGGCAGACTGCTGCTTCCGCTGGCGCTGCGGAGGGCCGTTAACGATGGATCACGGCGGCACCCGGCGGACTGTCGGAACCAGAGCAATTGAATCGTCTTGAATCCAAGCCGCCCCAAAGGAGTTCTGCGTATCATGGCCCCGCGCGCCAACTGGAAAGGGTTCCTCAGGCTTTCGCTCGTCACCTGTCCGGTCGCGCTTTACCCGGCGACCTCCGAGAGCGAGAAGATCTCGTTCAACCAGCTCAATCGGCAGACCGGCCACCGTATCAAGTACCTCAAGGTCGATGCCGACACGGGCGATGAGGTACCCAACGAGGACATCGTCAAGGGCTACGAGTTCGAGAAGGGTCAGTACATTGAGGTCTCCAAGGAAGAGCTCGAGGAGATCGCGCTGGAGTCGACGCGGACCATCGAGATCGACGATTTCGTCGACCGCAGCGACATCGACCCCCGTTACCTGATCCGCCCCTATTACATCCGTCCAGACGGCAAGGTCGGGCACGATGCCTTCGCGGTGATCCGCGAGACCATCCGCGAGATGGACAAGGTCGCGATCGGCCGCGTGGTGCTGACCAACCGCGAGCACATCATCGCGCTCGAGCCGATGGACAAGGGGCTCGTGGGAACGCTGCTTCGGTACCCCTACGAGGTGCGCTCGGAGCAGGAGTATTTCGACGAGATCCAGGACGTCAAAGTCACGAAGGACATGCTCGATCTGGCCAGGCACATCGTGGACCAGAAGGCTGGATCGTTCGAACCGGAGAAGTTCGAGGACCACTACGAAAGGGCGCTGATCGAGCTCATCAACCAGAAGCGCGCCGGAAAGCCGATCACGCCGAAAGGCAAACCCGCAGCGGCAAACGTTGTCGATCTTATGGAGGCGCTGCGACGCAGCGTCGGCGGGGCGGCGGAGAGCAAGGCTCCGGCCAAGTCAGCCAAGAAGCCACGCAAAGCGGCGGCCGGCCAGAAGGAGATGCTGATGCCGATTAGCGGAAAGAAGCCGGCAAAGGAAACTTCGGCAAAGAAGCCGTCGGCCAAACCGCAGCGTAAGTCGGCCTGAGGCCAGAGTAGGAGAGGCGCATGGACATGAACGAAGCTTCGGCGATGACTGAAGCCTCCGGGCTCGTGAGCGACGGTGAGAGTGCCGAGACGTCTGGAGTGCGCAAGCAGCCGCTTCGGTCGTCTTCGGAGGCGTCTACGATGCGCTGGGCAGATCATCTGCGCGAGATGACGATGAAGGCACCCTTGCAGTCGCTTTTCGTCGCGTTCCTGCTCGGTATCTGGGTCGCGCGCCGGCGATAGGAAGCTTCGAAGCTCGCGCGCTTCACGAGATCCCGCAAGGGCGCGCTCCCCGGGATTATCGAGGTCATGAGCCGACTACGGCGGCCTGACACCAAATTGCCGCCAACTCAGCGGCCGTCTTCGGGCAGGCATTCGGGGCAAGTGTCGCCGATCCCGTCCAGGACCTCCGCTATTGCGACGGCAGCCGCATCTGGCGAGACCCCGACCGGAGGGCGCTGCCGAGCGATGTTGAACGCGCGATCCCGGGCGTGAGGATCGGCACGATCTTGCATCCAACCGTGCTCTTCGCATTCCCGGATTGCACCAGCTTCCAACAACACCGACCGAGCCCAACCTTCGACCGTGCGATAAGCGGGGCGTCGCTCCCGGAACATCAACATCGCGAACTCCATTAACGCGGAAGGAATCGCCATCCAACCCCCGCCGTTCCGGCGCATACCACAGAGCTGGGATTCGCAAATGTGCAGGCTCGACCTTGTCCACCTGTTCCAGTGAGGAGTATGGACAGCTATCGTTCAGATTTCATGAGGTGCCGCGGGAGAACTAGCGCTACATTGATCTGGCGATCGAGGATCTTCGAGGCGAGATCGAAATGTGCAGCGCGAACTCGTCTTCCATTTCAGCTGCGGTATCCTCGTCTCGTGCGTAGACATAGAGTATATCGCCGTCCACTTCGTCGAACCGGACAGCTCGGAAGAGCCGATCGAACCGATCTGCACCGACAATGAGGGCCATTCGCGCGGCTATCGCTTGGTCTTGGACTTCAGTTACAATCATCGCTGGGCGAGCCTAATTTCCGCTGCCGTAATCGATTGAGGACGTGGTCGTTCCCAGCGCCGTCTGCGTGAACACGATCTCCGCTCGAGCGAGCTTGCGAGCAGTATCCTCACGCTGCTCACCTTCGGCAATGCGCCTGATATCCAGACACTGCGCTTTCGAAGTCATTTTGAGCAGAGCGCAAGCGGCGAAACTCGGAGGAGCACTCGTCTGATCCATTGCTGGAGCTCAGGCATCGAGTGTACCGCTTTAGATAGCTATTGATGTCGCTCACTGCCGAGTTATAGGATGAAATCGCGCTGCTGCAGTCAGCTTTGGCGGGCATGGACGCGCAAATTAAAAGGCCTGCTGCAACGACGATCGAGAGAGCTTTGGGCCGCCGCAGCTCGCGACGCTGCTCTCGGTGGACGAAATTCATCTGGCTAAACTCCCGGCGGGCCTTGTGCCACGTCGATCACATGGCGATCGGAGCCAACTGTGATGATGATCGCATAGCTCTTTTGAGCTCCGCCCTGATCGGTGGGCGGAGCGACATGCAGCTGCCCGCCGTACCACTCGCCAGGCATGAGCGTGTTGTCTTTGATGACTGACTGCTCGAGCGCTACCATGTTGCGCTGACCGGCCTCTACGGTTGTGGCAATCATTGCATCGTTTTGAGCGGCGGCGTTGCCCTGCGCGATCGCCGCCGCCGTCGGACTATAGAAGGTGCCAGTCCGGCCGCTCGGCGTTGTGTAGCTGCCGTAGCCAGCCCGGGACGCACCATAGGCGTTCGCGCCGGCGGCTAGTCCGGTTAGGAGGGCCGCCGCAACCTGCCGGTTCTTTTCCTCCTGAACGAGCATCTCGTATGTGACGATCTTCATCTCGAAGTCGGAGCCTGCGGCGTGTTGGATCGCTTCGACTTGCGCCATTCGGAACTCGACTGGCTGCTTGCTAAGATTGTTGATGCCGACAACGAAGACGGGGCGCCCGTTCGCTTGAAGTTGGCGAGACGCCGGGCGGACGAGGACAAGCGAGCTCTTCTGACGAGAGACGAGGGCAGGTTGCCCGTCCCGCATTAATGCCTGCTGTTGTGGATTCGATGCTTTGAAGGAAACAGTATCGCCGGCGGTCATGCAGCCGGCCAACGTGGCGCAAACCGCCACTACCAATAGAACACGCATAATGGAAATCTCTCCAGACCCGGCTCTGATCCAAGCGCAACTAGCACGGGAGAGCAAGTGAAGTGTGCGCGCAGCAGGGCTGCGAGCATCGTCCAAAGGTCAAAGGAGCAGTATCCAGTGCCGCGGCGCAGTCGCGCTGGACGGCTTTTGAGCGAACTTACTAGGGAGCCCCCGCAATTGCTCCAACTGCGAATAGGCGTTTTTCGCCGTCTGAAGTCTCATCGCGGTGCACAAATGGGAAGCCAAGCGCCTGTCAAACTGGGCCGACAAGAATTCAACCGAGAGGATCATTTCCTTTTATCAAGGGCCTGGCCAAATGAACACGTGCCTCGCGATCGCGCGGGGCCGGGCGTTCGGATGGATCGCGGCCGAGCTTGGATTGCAACTCGACGAGATCGGTGAAGACGTCGGCCTGGCGGCGCAGCTCGTCGGCGATCATCGGCGGCTGGCTGGCAATCGTGGAGATCACGGTGACCCGCACGCCGCGGCGCTGCACGGCCTCGACCAGGGAACGGAAGTCGCCGTCACCCGAGAACAGCACCATCTGGTCGATGTGTTCGGCGAGCTCCATGGCGTCGACGGCGAGCTCGATGTCCATGTTGCCCTTGACCTTGCGGCGGCCGGAGGCGTCGATGAATTCCTTGGTCGCTTTGGTGACCACGGTGTAGCCGTTGTAATCGAGCCAGTCGATCAGCGGGCGGATCGAGGAGTATTCCTGATCCTCGATGATCGCGGTGTAGTAGAACGCCCGCAACAACGTTCCGCGGCTCTGAAATTCCTTCAGCAGGCGCTTGTAATCGATGTCGAAGCCGAGAGTTTTGGCCGTCGCGTAGAGATTGGCTCCATCGATGAAGAGCGCGATCTTGTCGGCAGAGGAAGGTGACATTTTGGTCGGGCCTTTGGCGGCGCGAGTCGAGGGCCAGAGCGGCGCAGAACCCGCGCTCGGATAATCCGGGAGCATTCTGAGGAATAGCTACCTAAGATGGTGAGTAGCGCGAACTACCTACTTCAAGCTTCTGCGGCTTGGAACTCAGGCGGGACGCGGCAAGAACATTACAAATCTGGCATACTTTCTGCTTATTGAAACACACCTCCTGTTCGATGGAAATGACTAATCAGGGGCACGGGGCACGTCATGACCTCCTGGGAATTCGCACTCTTTGATTGCGCGATTGCCAGGCGCGGCCGCGCCTGGCGCTGGTCTATTTCGGACAAAGCAGGAAGGGTACTTTTCGTCGGTACAGAGCGAACCAGGCCCGCGGCTCGGTACATGGCCGCACGAGCGATGTTTCACCTGCTCCTGACGACTGCCTATCGAATCCGCGCGAGCTCGACTTGAATTCCCAAGGGTGATGCGAGCCTCGCGGCTGATCGAGGCAATTTTCTTCGACACTCTTCCGCTATACTGTCTGCAAATCGCAACTAAATTTAATCGCGCGGCCGTTTATGTCGAGTGAATTTCAGTGTTGAGGGGTGCGCCCGACTGGAAAGACCGCCAGTCGCTCGAGCATCTCAGGCTGCACCGCCGGCGCCGGGCTGTGGACCTGAAAGCCACGGCCGGCTTTGACTGCCGGTCCGCGATCGCCCACGTCGAACAGGACATCGCGGCGATCGAGGCAGGTCTGAAGACGCTTTTCGGCTCGGTCGCGGGGTAGGTGTCGAACCCGGCTTGTAGCCAATCTCGCGAGAGGCAAGCGGGCGAAGTTATGCGAAACCCAAAAACGCGAAAGCGGCGACATCCTCCAAATCAGCGGAGCTGCTCAGTTTCGGCCTGTCGCGAATTGACGAGAGAGTAGCGTAAGTGATGAATGCAAGAGAGGCCCAGGCCACGGCGGCGGAAAGTCTTTGCAGCATGATCATTCCTAACGTGGCGCAATCAACCCGGGCGCGAGCGCAAGGCTCTGCCGCTGCTCGCCAGCTGCCCGACGAGCTCGAGCGGATCGCCGAGGAATACAGCGGCATGGAGACCGGTGCATGAAGCGACGGCGCAGAATCCACCCAAAGCGCGACCGGCAGCGGCTGGCGGCTCATGCTCGCCAGCGGTTGTGCCGCTAGACCCCAAAAAGATACGCCGCCGGGCTCGAAATACAGCGTCCCGGCGGCGCCCTGTGCCAAACTGGGTCCAGCAATCCCAGCCACCGAGATATTGGCAACGTGCCACAGAGATGTGACAGGCCCGCCGGTTCACGCTGGCGGGCCCTCAGCCCTGCAGCACTTCTTCCGGACGTTAAGAGCCGAACATAGGTCCCGCTCTCGTGCAGATCGAGCCAACCGCTCTCGACAGCATGTTTGATGCCAGCGCCAATCTCTGGTCCGCTGTCCTTGAGCGTGTAGAGAAACTGCGCATTGATCTTCTCGATGTGAATGCGACCGTCCTGGACGGGCTCTACGTCCTTCCGGCATGAATCAGACGGCCCCAAAGGGCCGTCTGATTTAGCCGCAGAGCGGATGACCTATTGGCAGGGATGCTGGAGACCGTCAGCACCCTTGAAATAGGTGCCGGGCCTGCAGGAGATGCCGTTGCGGGAAGCATACGTACTCCAGTTGCCGTACCAGCCGTTGGGGCCGTACCCCATCTCGTCGTACCCCATCCCGCCGGACATGGCGTAGGAATTGCCCCAGCCGCCGACGGTAGCGGCCGCCGCCACCGGATGGCGATACGCCGTTCGCCGATACCGATAGACGCCGGTGGGGGTACCCCCGGTTCCAAGACCCGTGCAGCTGGCGAATTCAGCTTGGCATTCGTCCGGATTGGAGAGGGCCGCCTGCGCCAGTGCAGCAGAGCTGGACAGGGCGGATGCCGCAATAACGACCGCCCGGGGGCTCGATCCCCAGCCGGGCTTTATTTTGTCATGTACACCAAGAGACCGATTCGACCTGAGCACCGTGAGACAGGAAATTGAAGGCCGGCGGCCCTTTGATCCATCTCAACGACCGCGTTCGGTTCTCCGCGACCGTCGGGCATGAACCGGCCTGACGAGCCAAGCCCGGGTAAAGAAGCGCCAAAGCCCAAGCCTTCGCGCTCTGATGAGGCTCGACGCGTCATCGAGGAATACCTGAGCGATTTGCGGGAGATCATCAGGAAGCTCCGTCGGCGCCTCAATGGAGGGGCTGCCGGCTGAGACGGTGACAAGAGCGCGGGGGCTTCGGTCCCGCGCTCACGCGGCCGGTGCAGACATCGGGCCTGTTGCTTTAGCCCGGCGGGCTTTTCTTTTGGCTTTTGCGGGCGCGGCAACCTGGGGCCTGCTTTCAGGCCGCTGTTCTTGTGCTCTGGTTGGTTGCTTCGGGCAGAGAAACCTCGCGGACCACCGCTGTTCGAACCTTCGTTGAACGTCCAGAGGGACGGCGGACATCGGAAAATCTCCTCGCCCCCGGGGTTCGTTGCCTAACGCGGAGGGTGCTCCAAAGGTCCTCAGCCGTGCGCCGGCGCCCATCGCAATCGGAAGCGTCTGGCGGTTGGCATGCTGGAAGGCTGCGACGATGAAGCCGGGCCGGCCGGTTGACGCTGGCGGGCCTCCTGCACGTGAGTGTGATGCGCATCGTGTGAAGTAGTTCACAAGCGGCAGGTACCGCCGAGCGTAGCGTGCGCGCTTCCACTGGAGGGAAGCGCAATGAAGTGGAAATTGACAACCTCTCGATTGCTCGCGCTGACAGCTGTTGTCTTGGTGGCGGCTGGTACTTCGATGGCCATCGGTACTCCTCGTGATGAACCGATGTTGGGATCCGATTGGCAATGCAGCCGGACCATGCTGCTCGTGACCACGTGTGCTCATTCAAGTATTAGATCGGAATAAACGTCGAGCCGCTTGCAGACGGACGCCAGGCGCCGCTCAATCGCGGGCGACCCGATTCACGCTGGCGGGCCTGCCAGTGTCTATTGTGCCTGATCCTCGCCGGGATGCGGCAACGGCCCCTCATGATCCAAAACCGATCCAAGGTCGCGCATATCGATCCATCCGCCGCAGGTCGGCACTTGATGAAATGCTCCGCTTCACCTGCCGGGATCTTGTCGGTGCGCTCGCCGATGAACTTGCCTCTCGGTATTTTCATGGGCCGTCTCAAGTGTGTAGGCGCCAGCAGTGAGTCGGCCCCGGCTTCAGGGGGGTCTTTTGGGGTAGGCCGGGGCCGCTCCGCCAGCTTGGGCGAGCCGGCGTCAATTCAAATGTCCGCGCGCTCTTCTGTTCCTTCAAAGCGTCAACCGGCGCCCCACGTCTCTGTGTGCACTCGCGAAATGGCTTCGCCTTGCAATTGTGCCTAATGCTGAGATTGTCGAGATGTTTTTGCAGTCTTATTATTTTGAGGTCGTGATGAGTAGTACTCATAAACGAGCGGCTTCTGCACTTGACGACAAAGTGGACGCGCATTGAACCCGCCGGGCGATGTCGGCCTTACACGAAAGCGGACATCGCCCCTGCTGCCGTACAATGGTCGGAGCAGATGCGGTTACTTAGGTCCAATCATGGCAATTTGCTTCAGTCCTCGTTCTCCTCGGACTGTGTGGCACGGCGCCTGTCTACGGCGTCACTCATCTCGCGGAGCACAAAGATCGCGAGCCCCGCCATGCGCTGCCTCTGTTCTTGACTAAGCGTATTGTAGAGTGGCTGCCACGCCTCGGCGAGCCTATCCAAATCGGCGGATCGTTGAGCCAATGCTTGCGAGCGTCGTTGTAAAAAGGCGATGGGGTCACGATTGCGCATGACTTCGATACGGTTTTCGTCGGCCCGCATACCCACCGTTCCCTGGATTTTTGCAATACGGGCTTTCCGATCCTCCGCGCCGGCACGAATAGCACTCTCTACGGCCGGCCAGTATTTCTCCTGTTCAGGTGTCAGCTGCAACGCGGCTTTTACCAGATCAACCCTGATGTCCGTGAGTGTATTCTGGTCGTTTGCATTTAGCCGTTGCGGTGTCGCAGGAGTAGGAGAGGACGTCTGTGAGGATTGCGCATGGGCAATCGAGGAGGCCGTGAGGAAGAGTGCGGTTGTTCCGATCACTACTGTTTTCAACATTGGCGATCTCCTTGGCTACTCGCCCCCAAGGCACTCCAAAAAAGCTCGCGCACTCCGGGGCACCTTGACCTAAATCAAGGTAACCAGCGGCGTTTCTCCAACAAGAGCAGACATATCGAGCAATAATAGTTCCTCCACGACCTATCTAATTGCCGGCCGCTTGCCCTTTTTGCGCTGCTTTCAAGACATTGGCCCGCCGCGTTGCGCTGGCCTTCCTTGCCGTCTCGCTGCCTATACCTTTTGCCGCACGCGTCGCGACGGCCTTCTTGCCTGCATCTTTCATATAGGCGTTTGTGCGCTTTCCCTTCACTTCCTGCCAGTGAGCGCGCTGGACCTTCAACGCGGTAACCGAAAAAAGAACGTCGTACATCCGGTGATGGTGATTGCACGGCAACGCAAGATGGTCGGGATCGTTGTTCGAGGCTTCGTGATCAAGTCGTTGACGCCGCAACGGTAAAGCCGTTTCGAGGGGGGCTGGAACGGCATGATCCAGATCAACGCTGCCGCTCGACTGCCGCCCAAGGAATTCGCGCACTAAGTTGTTCAACCCGTTTTCTGGGCTGGACGCTTCGCGGCTGGGTCGCCGCGCTGGCGAGTGTGCCACCGCGATCCCAACCCCGCCGTCGCTTACTGTTCGGTGATCTGGAGCATGTCACCAATGAAACGCTGTCTCGTTGCTTTCGCAATCGCCGCCAGCCTATTCGCACCAGTTGCGCACGCCAACGATGCCTTGGAAGCCAAGTTGCGGGCCTACGTTCCGGTCTTCTCCCTCGCCAAAGTATGTGACATCACGATCAATGACGCCACCTCGGGTGACCACCGCGCCATGCTTGAAGCGGTGAAATCCGACCCGAACGCTGAGAAACTCGCCTACCGCCTCCATTACGAAACGCAGACGGCCTACATCAAGGCCCGCGACGGAGGTCAACGGGCCGCCTTCTGCAAAGACTTCATCGCAGCCAACAGCCAATACGCCAAGGCGCGCGTCACCGCCGTGGTCGAGGACCACATGACCCACGTCAGCACTAATGTGCAGAAAGCGATTGCCTACAACGTCTGTGGAGCGAACACCGCCGCCAAGCTGTCCAAGGCCGACTGGAAGCCGTACGCGCTCACCAAGAAGATGCTTCAGATCGAGCATCAGTTGGCCAAGGAAAACGCCGAAAGGGAGGGCTGGAACGTCACCGAGGAAATGACGGCGGTCACGGAACAGTTCTGCGCGGCCGTAAAAAACCGATGAGCATCACCGCCACCAAAGTCCGAGCCCCGCTGATGCGTCTTTGCGCGGCCTTGACACGATGCCTCCAGCCCGAGCCTGAAGGCGTGCAGTACCGCCTCGTGGCCCCGGTTGATGTGGGGCGCGGCCTCAACGATGGCCGGGAAGCGGTCGGCCCAGTCATGGCCGCCGCGCGTGAAGCAGCGGACGCAACGAGCGCAGATCGCGAGCGAAGTTCGAATGGAGCGGCGCGCAGCTCCAACGGCGATGGAGCAACGGCTGCCGGAAGCCGTAATGGATCTAGTGTGCCGATCCCGAAGCGGCGGTCGAGCAAGAGCGAACCGAACGCGCGGGTCATCCCGGCGCACCATCAGGCGATAACCGTCGTGCTTGATTTCGTGAACCCAAAGCGGGCCGGACGGCGGTCGCGCCACCTTCGACGGCTGGCACGGACCGATGAAGCCGGAGGGGACGCCGTGTACGATCATTGGCGGAGGACAGAGCAATGGCAAAAAGCGGAGGTCATTGATCACCCGCAACTGGGGTGCCATGTTCCGCCAACCAGACAATGACGCGGTTAATGGTCTCGCCGAGCGCTGCCTCATCCGTAATGTGCAAACTAGCCTCTGCGGCAAGTTCGTCCGGTGACGGTGACCAAAAGACTTTCTCCGTTCCTGAGCAAACCGTCAGCCAAAAGTAGGCTTCAACGAAATTTTGTGGAACGCCATCACCATTTAGATAGGCAAGACCAAGATCATATTGCGCCTCGCCGTTGTTGGCCCGGCTCGCTGCCAGCAGGCGCTCTATCTCTGGGTTTGACACGACTTTCCCCTTCGGTCTTTAGGGCGCTGCCTCGAATGCTTCCGGTGCAGTTTCAAACGTAGGAATGCCAAGATCGAGCATCTGTCGGAGGTCAACCGCGAATTGACGCACACTGGTTGTCGCGATGAAGCCCAAGGTGATCATCTGTTTCGAATTTGAAAGCTGGATCGACCCAACCCAAGCCGACGGCTTCCAGAACCCCCGAGCGAAGTTATAAAAGTTTGCATGGAGCTTCCAGCCGTCCGGATCGTGCTGGGGAATAATATGACGAACGGACTTGCGCATGCCTGCGCCTCTCGCTGCTGTTTCCGCACTCGGTTCATCAATTGGAATTATTACCCACAGGTGACCATCACTCCCGATTTCCGGACCCAGTACTCCGCCTGATCCATAGCTTTCCGGGAATTGGGTCTGTAACCATCCGCACTCCCGTAGGTCGCTCGCCGAAGCCTGACGTTGCTTACTGAAAAGTTGTTCGACGGTCGTCGTCATTTTATTCGCCCCCCAAAAAGCCACAGCGACATGTCATGCTGCCGCTGCCCGATCCTCTTTGTCGGCCCCGCGCATGACGATCCTGAGAGCATCATCCGGCAATGGCCGCTGCAACGCCTTGGCCTCATCCCATGGTGCGCGACTGTCCCGCTCTTCGTCGGTGAGCAGGACCAACGGCATGGTGGCCCGTGTCCGGCATTAGATGCGCATTTGCGAAGCATTTGCAGCAGAATAGTAACACCTCAACTAGCGCAGTGAGCCTCCGCTGCGAATTTAATTGCGCTTAGCAAGGAGCCATCGTTAATTTCCCTCAAGAGCGACTGACCGGCAATGATGCTGGCCGCATTCGAGGCCGGTGACATCGCCGATATTTGTCGTGCGATTGAGGATGCGACCCGCCTGCACAACATTTCGGAGCTCGCGCGACGTTCTGGGATCGTACGAACAAGCCTTTACCGCGCGTTCGCAGGCGGCAAAGCGCATCCGAATTTCAGCACCGTCTTGAGCGTTTTGCACGCGATGGGTTTTCAGTTGCACGTGACCTGCGCCCGCACCCTCAGGCGAGGACGACGCATGACGAAGGCTCAAGCGTCGGCCCCACTTCTGCATCGGGTCAATGAACGAAATGGAAGTCTCGGACTTGTGACGGGATGTCTGCCTTGCCCCGGTGAGCGGATATCGTGGTCGTGAGTGTTGAGGTGATAACACGCTGGACGGACCGTCGCGGCCACCCTCCGCACAGTCGGGTCGTCCGGGTCCCTCTGGGCATGTCACCCTCCGCAGGGACCGCGCGACCGCGCCCCTTCAGCATATTTGCGTTTTTCGTTTTTGTGGTTTCCTTTGCTCAATGTCGCTTTTCAAAGGCACGCCAAATGCGGCGCATCGATCTGTTTGAAGCCACGATGCAGGGCTGGGCGCGGCTCAGCCCGGCGCAGCGTGACCGGTTTTTTCAAGCGGGCCTGAAGGCAGCATTGCGGCTCGACCGGCGACAGTTCCGAGCTTGGCTCCTGCGGCGGGTCAGGACCGCGCCGCTCGCCGCTCCGATCGATCCGGCCCGCTTTGCCATCTCCGACCGCGACATGGCCGCGCTGCTGAAACAATTGCCCTTGAGGGCGGACGATGCCGATCGCGGGACCGGGCTGTAAGGAATTTCCCGAGAAACCAGTCTCCGAGTTCTCGGAGGGTCATCCTCCCAGCCCGTTGACCGGCTTTCGCCGCGTCACCATCGCCAGCCTCACGGAACCCACAAAGTTAACATGCTCGGGTTGCGATTGCTTGATAACCTGAACGTTCTCTGGGGAGAGAGCCATGCAGGGGTTCGTCCATATAGTCGACGACGATGCGTCCTTCCGGACAGCAATGGAACGTCGTTTGAAGCGAGCTGGCTACGAGGTCGCGACCTATACTTCAGCTCAGCACTTGCTAGATCACTTGCCGAGTGAAGGTGTCCCGAGCTGCGTTCTCCTCGACGTGCGGGTGCCGGACCTGAGCGGGCCGAAACTCCAATCGCGGCTGAGCGAACTCGGTTCGACGGTGCCGATCATATTCGTCGCTGATCACCCCGACATCCCGGCCACAGTGCGGGCCATCAAGGCTGGAGCGGATGACTTTCTGACCAAGCCCGTGTCGTCGGACGATCTTCTTCAGGCAATCAAACGGGCGATAGCGCATCATGGGGTGCAGTGTGCCTTGAAGAGCAAGCTGGACCCGGTTCGCGCTCATATTGCGGCGCTGACAGCACGTGAGCGGCAAGTCTTTGAACTCGTCGTTCGTGGCAAAACCAACAAAGACGTTGCCCACGCATTGGGCTGCACCGAGCGCACCATCAAGGCCCATCGCCAAAGGGTGATGGAGAAAATGCAGGTCCAAACCTTGGCGGAACTTGTGTCCCTTGCCGAGCGGATCGGCGCTCTGGCATCGGCTACCGAGCAGACGGCCTAACCAACTTACCAACAGTTTTGGCCCGCATGTTGTCCCAAATGACAATAGAAAACGCGTGCCGTGCGAGGCATACGCAGCCGCAGAATTGTGAAAGTTATGTGACGGACGAGGATTATCCTTGCTGCACCAGAACCTCGTTTTAGTCGTGGATGACAATCCGGCAATGCTGAGGGCCGTACAGCGTCTGCTCCGGCAGCACGCGTACGAGCCCATCCTGTTTTCGTCCGCGCAGGCTTTCAAAAGCCACTCCGATTTCGAGGAGGCGGTTTGCGTCATCTTGGACATCAATCTGAGCGACGGATCAGGCATCGACCTGAGGCATCGTCTCAAAAATGCGGGCGTTTCCGTGCCGGTCATCTATATAACGGGGAACGACAGCCCCAACGTTCGTGAGGCCGCGCTGGCTTCTGGATGCATTGCATTCCTGACAAAGCCATTCTCCATCCAGCAGCTAATCGAGCCGCTCAACAGAGTTGTCGGGCAAAGCGGCGCGCGGTGAGCTTGCCGCGCCGCTGTTGCTTCCCTGATCGAACTCGGGCCTAAGGAATTACTTAGCCGCGCCGGTAGTTGTACCCGCTGGAGCCGCGCCCGCTGTGCCTGTCCGCCGATCTTCACGTCGTTCGGTGCGCCCCATGCGACGGTCGTCACGCCGCTGATGCCGCCCTTCGCGCCGGTCCTGACGCCGTTCCATGCCAATGGTCTGGGCCTCAGCCTCGGAGACCGTCAGTACCGAAGGCGCCGCCGCGAGGCCGAACGCAGCCGCCAAACCCACCAGAGAAAGGGCCTTCCGACGCGAGATCGCTTCCGACTTGATATTTGCGCTCATCAAAACCTCCCTAACTGGATGAACCCCTTTCACAATTCATCCGCCACGGAGCGCCAACATTGATCCACATCAACAGCGGCGCCGTTCACGACTTCGCCACGGCAGACATCCGGCAGGCTCGACGGGCGGCGTCAAGGCCGCAGAAGGCCCGCCCAGCGCGCCGCCAGCGCCGGGCCACAGGACCACACCGGGCAGGCCGGGCCAGCGCGCCACCGCCTTGATGCGACGCGTCCGGGGCCTTGGTTCCTCGCGCTTGGGCGTCAGCAGCGCTGATTTTTGCACAGGAATTTATAGCTCCAGCGGTTCGCGACACAAATGTGAACACATCAACCGCATCACATTGAATTATATAGGCTTTTTGTGGCTATACATTCCCTGCGCAGGGGAGCGTCACTCCAACGTAGGACTAAGCCACGGACACCAAAAACTCGGCTGAAAACGGTCGGGGGGAACGTAGGTAGCGCTCTCCCGCTACCAAAAACACCGCTAAGTCAATCGCTTGTGACCAGCGGGCGCCTCGCCAGAATCACCGTAGCAGATCCGTAGCAACCGTTTCGCCCGAATCCTTGGATCGTCATTTTCCGCCTGGAATGACGAGCACGCTCGCCGGGCATTGCCTCTTGCCGCCGGCGGCACGATCGTTCGGCCCATGAAGGTGTTCATTGCATCCGACCTGCACGGTGAAATCTGGCCGCACGAGTACGACGTTCCGGACCTGGACTTCGACGTCGCGGTGTTCGCCGGCGACATTCACCACGCCTAGCGGGCGGTGAGCTGGCTTACCAATCAGCGCGCCCTGTGGGGCAAGCCCGTCCTCTTCGTCTCCGGAAACCACGAATGTTACGGGAGCGTGCTGCAGGACGCCGCTGCAAAGATCCGCGACGCCGCACGCGGCACCAACGTGACGTTCCTGGACGCCGACGCGGTGCCGGTCATCGACGGAGTCCGCTTCCTCGGCTGCACGCTGTGGACCGATTATCGCTTCGAGGCGCGAAACCAGGTAGCGGGACTATTCGAACCTGTCGGATTCCAGAGGTGGAGCGACGGAGCCTTTCGTGGTGAGATCGTCTCGTCTGGGAGACGCCTGAGACGAAACGAGCAGACGGGCTGATAAAAAAGCCGTGCTCCACAACGCATGAATTCTGCCGCGTACGGCTAGGTATTTTCATTTGCCTGGGCAGCGCGTCAAGTTACGTTGTCGGAGGTTAAGTTTGATATCTGGCTTTTGCTCGGGAACCTTGCCTAAGAACACGATATCGCCAAGTTCGGAGCTATGCGACGACGCCAGCCATCGGAGATAAGCGAGAGAAGCCCTTAGATGCGCGATGAACGGTGAAGTCAACGAGAGCGATGCCGAACAAAGAACGCGAGCCGCGCGAACGCGGCTTTTTACTCTCCGTTAGGCTCGCCGCCCGAAGTTCTGTTGGGTTCAATGAATCGTTATTGGTGCCATTGGTAAGTCATTGGCGTTGTTCGTTTAGGAGCGCCCATGAGCCTCGCCGCGGCATTGATCTACTGGATCATCATTGCTCTGTGGGTCGCCGTCTTTGCCACGGTATGCACCGCTTTTCTTCGAAATCCCCAAACGTTCGGCACGACACGACTTCTGCTCTCAGTCATCGTTATTGATACGGTCCGAAATCTCATCGAAAACCTATATTTCGGTCTGTATTTTGGGAGTCAATACGGGCTCTTCCCGGCTTCGATCCTGGCCACACTTGGCAACCCCTTTTACTTGGTCCTTCCGAAAGTGATGAACGTCGTCGCCGCCTCGGCAGTGCTCGGCCTTCTGGTCTTCCGTTGGCTTCCTAGTGCCTCCAGAGAGCGCGCTGAAGCGGATGCCGACATTCAGATTAAGACGCAGGCGTTGAACCATGAGACAGAGGAACGGCGGCGCCTGTTCGAGACATCATTGGATTTGATTGTCGTATTGGATCGGGCAGGTCAGTATCTGCGCGTAAGCCCAAGCTCACTCGCAACCGTCGGCTACCAGCCCGAGGAAATGATCGGACGAAACGGCAGGGAATTTGTTCATCCCGACGACATCGAAAGCACCCGCTGCGAAATGCTGCTTGCCCGCACCGGTGAACATATTCGTAACTTCGAAGCCAGGTACCTTCACAAGAGCGGTCGAATAGTACCATTGGCGTGGTCGGGCGTTTGGTCCGAGCCCGAGCAGAAATACTTCTTCTTCGGGCGTGACATGACGGAAGCCAAAGTGGTGGAGACACAGCTCCGTCATTTAGCCCATTTTGACCAGCTGACGGGCCTCCGCAACCGTTTCAGTTTGCGCGGCGATATCGACAAGGCATTGAATGGGGGCGATCCGGCTCGCCCGTTAACCGTCGCCGTCCTCGATCTTGATGGGTTCAAAGACGTCAATGACACGCTCGGCCACGCGGTTGGCGACCGTCTGTTGCAGGAAATTTCGGCGCGGCTGGCATCCGCATCGGATGCAATACGGGTCTACAGGTTGGGTGGGGACGAATTCGTGCTTCTTATCGACAATTGCGGTGATCCGTTGGTTGCGACTGAGATCATGGAGAGGGTGCTGAAACGCCTGACTGCACAAATTCACGTCGATGGCCATCAGGTGTTCATTGGGGCGAGTGTCGGTCTTGCAATTGCGCCAGCGCATGGGCTGAACGCCGACGATCTGCTGGCGAATGCAGATCTCGCGCTTTATCACGGCAAGGCCTCCGGCGGTCGCTCATGTCAATTGTACGTTCCCACCTTGCGCGCAGGGGCACAGCATCGACGCGAGCTTGATGTCGAGCTGCGTCGTGCTTACACGAAACAAGAGTTCGTTTTATACTTTCAGCCCCAGGTGAGATCGAGCGACGGCGTCATAACTGGAGCCGAAGCGCTGCTTCGGTGGCAGCATCCGGAGCGAGGCATTTTGGCGCCGGCGGCTTTCATCGACGCACTTTGCAAGAGCGCCGTCGCGGTTGAAACCGGTCGATGGATCTTGGCCACCGCGTGCAAGACGGCGGCCCTCTGGCGCGCAAAAGGTCTGCCTCCCATCCGCATAGGGGTGAATCTCTTTCCAGCCCAATTCCGCAACGGCTCGCTGCTGCAGGACGTTGAGCAGGCCCTGGCCGAAAGCGGGTTACCCGCCGAATCGCTGGAACTTGAAATCACCGAGAACATTGCTCTCGGTCGAGAGGAGGAAACACTATCGTCCCTCAAAGCGTTGCGAGCGCGGGGCGTAGCGATTGCCTTTGACGATTTCGGCACCGGCTATGCCTCACTGAGCTGTTTGACACGGTATCCGCTCACGCGAATAAAGATCGACCGGACCTTCATCCAGAAGATCGATGCGCAATCTCCGTTGGAGGAGTCGGCCATTGTTCGCTCAATCATCATGATGGGCCGGAACCTGGGACTCGATGTCACCGCCGAAGGCGTCGAAACTGCCGCTCAGGCGGATTTCCTAGGCGCGGAAGGTTGCGCGGAATTGCAAGGGTTCTTCTTCTCAAGGCCCGTTCCGGCCGACGTATTTGAACGGTACGTAGGATTGGAGATTCTGAACCATCGAAAATTGATGGGAAGGAAGTGACGGTCCGATTTGCGTCCGCACGGAGCTTCAACCCCGCAGATGCGTCTTGCATCAATGTAGCTGGCCTCTGATTGGAGCGTATGGTGCTCCGGGTGGACCCAACAGCAATTAAGCCCGACTCAAATTAGACATCACGCCAGACTTGCTTCCTCAAAAGCCGCGATCCGGTCGCGCAAGACTGGCCCGGCGATGAACAAGCCGAACAGCTTCCGACCGCTATAGCCGTAGCCGTGCAATGCACGGCGCGCGTCGCAATCAATGGCACCCCTCTAGCCACGACCATTCCGGAAGGTTCGCAGCGCAATCATCGATTGTGTCGCGCATCTAGCTAACGCCAATATATATTCCATAATGAAGGTTATGCGAATCAATATTATTGATGAATATCAATCACTTAGGCGGCGCAAAGACCGAGAAGCTGCCATTGGCAGGCGCGCAAGCAGACATCTGGTGAAGAGTCTCTGCAAACTTAGTTTTGGCGTGAGACCTCGTACTTCCGTCGGTACGCAGCCAAAAACTCTTGATCCGTGCAGATACAGCGTCCCGACGTGTCTTTCGCCATAGGATCGTGAAGATGCGCTGCTAGTGGACGGAGCAGGTTAATGCGTGTGCTAGTTGTCGGCATGTTCAAAACTCCCGAAGCGTGCTTCACGAGATCTGCCGCCAGCATTATGCCAGCAAGAGCCGACTGAAACGACATCGGTACAACCGCTCTCACGGGCTCCGCTCCATCCGTCAAGCGCATGACGACCCCGCCGCAGATTGCCCGCTGGTGAAACGACCGGATGGAATGCCCAACAAACTCTTGAAGAGGTTCCGAAGTAATGCCGAAGGCCTTCGCAACTCGCTCGATGAAACCGGCATCCAACGAAGCGTTTGTCTGCAGAAGATTCCGTATCTCCTGTTGAGCCTCGGGCATCCTAAGTTCTTCAGCCATCTTCTCGTGCTCGTCCTTTATCTTTCCGTGAGGCAAGTAAAGGCAAGCCAGGCACGCACGGCCATCATCGAAGCAGTGGCGTGACACCCCGATATCGAGCTCCTGGGTCCAGGCATTCACGATCCACTTCGGCAGCGCCCCTTGCACGGCTATTCGGTCAGGCGCATTGTCCAAAGCAACAGCGACTCTTTCGAAGCTCCAATTGTCACGGTCGTTCACATAGGCGTCCCATTTGGCACGATGTGTCGACACTTTCAGTGCCGTGTCCACCAAAGCGGCGTGCGCCAAATCGACTTTTAGTGAACCAACATGGCATTGGCTGGCCAGTACGTACCGCTGCAGGTTCGAAAGGTCGATCTCTTCATGGTCTACCAAACGGAGCGATCCCTTAAGCCCTGCTGCGCGAGACAAGGCCCAAACCACGCCATTCCCGATCGCGCCAAGGCCCACGAGGTGCGTGTCGCCTATATCCACTCCATCAAGATCATGACTGGTCTCAGGTATGCCTTGGGCATACGTCAGCATTGATAAGTCAATGAGGTCGTCCAGGCCGCCCTGCTCGAGTTGCTCGCCAAACACCATCCGAAAAACATTGGCTGCGGCAAAGCATGAAGCAGCACCTGCACCGAACGGATTCCTCGACTCGCCGGAGCCAACAGGACCGCGGCTTGAGAGCTTGGCTTGCCATCCGTCCGAGCCGATGAAAAAGGTCGGACACTTAGTACGAGGCAGGCTGCTTCCGACGACCACGGTAGCTGTGACCGCCCTCCTGGGCTTGGCGAACTCAATCTCGGGATTGATGGACTTCGCAAGATGCTCGAGTGCGGGAACGTGGTCCTTCGCCTTTGGATCGAGCGGCCGCAGTGCAATCGTCGGGTAGAGACGGGTCAACAACCTGATAATCAAATCCAGACTAAGGGCACCTTCCCGCGACTTCACGGCTGCGCTGTCGAACCCCACGCCGATTACCTGCGCCCCAAGTCTTTCCTCGAACGCCGACACCTTGAAATTGGTCAACACCCGCGACGCCGCCGATGACGCACGGTCCATGAAGTTGGCCAAGGCCATCGTTCAATCCTTAATCGAAATCATCCGCGAAACCTCACCGACCGTCAGGGGTTGCCATATGCCGGCTCCGTCGAGCCTATATGATGCGAGGTTCCTGAGCTCGAAGGGCGCGCGCGCAAAATCCGGTACGACCAATGATAGGCATCCCACTGTCGTGGCGATCGCGTACGCATCGTCCGTGCTGGAATGATAGGCCCGACCCGGATGACTATGGATTTGGGCGACGAGCGCGAGTTGCTCCCGGTAAAGCCATACATTTATGCGGTGTAGCTCTTCTGGCCCTGTCATAACGCATACCCCATCGGAAGTACGGATGTGACGTTGAGCGGGAATGAGCGTTCTATGTACCTGGAAATGGTGCTCCGTCTGACGGCCCACCCAAAGGCCGAGACCTTCATGACCTTCACTCCCCACCTTCCGCAAATGGGCATGGAGCTCATCCACGCAGCTCCGCGGGACAGAGAGTGCTGTCACGTCCGCGATTTGATTCATTCAGGTACGGCCAGCAATGAAGGTAGCGCGTTCACTGCGGGGACCTGTATCTGGACTTGGTAGTGCTCTATAGGCTTCAGGCCGTGGTCCCAGATCTTTTCGAGGATAAAGACCAACGACCCTTCGCCAGAGCCTCGATGCAGAAGCCATGAGTCACCCGTGTGTGCCGGATTGTCGTGATATTCGCGTACGCCAGGAAGGCAAATAAACGGCGCATCCTCAAGACTGTTGGACTGAATCATGTTTGTTAGTTGCACGCCGCCCTGCTGCGCGAGCGCCCGGATGGTCTCGGGAGTTGCGCCGGGGATCGCCGTCCGGCGAAGCATTTGCACCTGAAGTAATTTGGCCGGTATCGGTTGACGCGTGAAAGGATCCACGAACGTAACGGAAGGAGGCCGCAGATCATAATTGGTAAAGTCTAGCACGACGGCCGCGAGAATGGGAGGCGGCCTTGGCTTAGTCGCCGCGAAAACCACGAAGACTTCCGGAAACTCCGCGTCCAGCAGGAGCCAGCCTCTGTTGCGATAGGCCGATTCCATGCTCCGATAATTGGCAACCTCGCGCGCGAACTTGATACGCGAGACCTCAGGGTCCACCGTTTGGAGATCAGACACCGGCCACGCCAGCCTTTAGACTCAGAAACAGCGTCACTTCCTTGCCGAAGCCGAATTCCCCCACTTTCTTGTCCGGGTCCAGCAACTCGCCAGCTTCGTTCTTGATCTCCCAGTTCTCGGGCGGCTGAGCCAGATTTTTAGTCTCTTCTAGCGCCTTCTGGCGGGCTACTTGCAGCGGTTGCTGTTCTACAGCCTTGATGACGACAGGCTGACCGTTCACAATCATCGTGATCTCAACGAACTCCGCGCCGTGCTCGCCCCCCGGCTTCTTTTCGTTTTCCTTCATTTCGGTCCCTTGTTCTCTGGGCGGCACATCGGACGCCGGGAATCGACTCTGACACTACGTGATTGATCCCCAATATTCACATACATAATTTCAGAGTCCCCAATTCCAGGGACTTCGCATAACTAACGTCTGCCAATTCGGAGCAATACACAGCAAAAACAGCTGTCCGATCTCAAATCTTACTCGTACCGGCGCAGCGCTGCCGCAACCGGTGAGGACCGATAGCCGCATAGCATAGATTATGGAATAAATTCTTATTATCCGAACGTCAGAAGTTGGGTTGTTTTGCCTGGCTCCGGCCTACCTCACTCCGCAGCTTCAGCGGGCGTGCTCTTTAGCTCAGCAAATTTCGCCGCCATCGTCGGATTGCCTCGGGTCAGCTTCTTGATCGTCACGTCCTGCGCCTTGTCGTTCGCAAGGCGGAGATTGCGGTCTGCACCGATCAATGCATCCTTTGTTTTCTGGAGATGATCGATGGATTTATCGATCTCGGCGATCGCGGTCTGGAAGTGCCTGGAAGCAAGATCGTAGTTCTTCGAGAATGCGGTCTTGAACGTCTCTAGCTGACTTTCAAACTGCGTGATGTCGATATTCTGCGCTCTCACAAGCGCAAGCTCGGCTTTGTACTTGAGCGAATTGATGGCCGCATTCCGCAAGAGCGTGATCATCGGCAGGAAGAACTGCGGCCGGATGACATACATTTTCGGGTAACGGTGGAAGACGTCGACGATGCCGGCATTGTAAAGTTCGTTGTCGGGTTCAAGTAGTGAGACCAGGATGGCGTATTCGCAGCCCTTCTCGCTCCGGTCCCGGTCGAGCTCCTTCAGAAAATCTTCGTTCTTGCTTTTCGTCGCGGTTTTGTCGCTCTCGTTCTTCATCTCGAACATAATCGAGATGATCTCGGTGCCGGCTTCGTCCGAGTCCCGGAAGATGTAATCGCCCTTGCTGCCGGTCCGCGCGTCGTTGTCTTTCTCGAAATACGCCCGCGGAAATGCCATCGAGCGCACGCGGTTGAATTCGGTCTCGCAGTGCTGTTCGAGGGTCTCCCCGACCATCTTTGTCGAGAGGCGGGCCTTCATATCCTTAAGGCGCTCGATCGCGTCATCGCGATCCTTGATTTGCGTTTCGTACTTGTCCTTAAGCGACTGCTCAGAGAGCTGCTTTTCAAGCTGCACCTGTTTGATGCCGTTCTTCAGCTCATCGCGCTCTTTTTCGATGGCAACGACCGCTTCCGTCACGGCAAGCTTTTTCTCAAGCTCGAGAGCCTGGAGCTTGGCCTTCAGCTCCTGGATTTCTTTTTCCTTGGCAGCGGCAATTTTGTGCTGTTCGCTGGCCAGAAGCGCTTCAGCAAGCTCCGCGGCCGCTTTCTTTTCGCGCTCGGACTCGACCAGCGCGTTCGCGAGCCTGTCACGCTCTTTTTCCACGGCGCTGAGCGCCTCGGTGACAGCAAGCTTCTGGCTGACCTCACTCCCCTCAAGCTTGGACTTCAACTGCCGGATTTCTGCGTCCTTCGCGGCCGCAGTCTTCTGCAGATCGTTGCTCACCTGGGCCTTGGCCAGTTCAACAGCGCTCTGCTTGTCACGCTCGGCCAATTCCAGGCGTTCATGGAGTTGCTGAGCGAAATCCGCGTCACGGACCTGCTTCAGAATCTCGGCATAGCCGGACTCATCGACCTTGAAGGCCTTCGCACAGTGCGGACAGATGATCTCGTGCATGTTTCCTGGCCGGCTGCGGGCCCGCAGAATCGGCATGGGCCCCCTGAGAACAAAATTAGAACAAGCAATCTTGAAGGGTCAAGCGTAAGCGTAGCTCTGCGGCCCTTTTTGATTGGTGCTTGACGCCTATTTTGAGCGCGTGACGCGGCGCCGCGGCTTCCAAATTTCGGACAAAGCGTTGACGGCGGCCTCGAGCGCCTTGCTGTCGATGACGTTGGGATCGAAGTGTTCGGGCCCCCAACCGCTCCGCGGCCGCCCCACCAGAGCTTAGATACCTAAAGGGGTAAATCATAGGGTTTATTGCCCGAGGACACGGTTAAGCTGGTGGATTGGGTTCAGTGCCCCGGCGCTCTCAACGACTGATTCCAGTTCGCCGTTTGAATCTGCATGATCAAACATGTGGTCTAGTTCACAAGTGGCCGATGGCTAGTGATCTAGATTTGCGTTCGCGGACCTAGTGGAGACCAAATGTTCGATCATTTCGCCGCGCCCGCGCGACTGTCCAAAGGACATCAAGCGGCTTGCTCAGGAAGCGCGACCATCGGCGACCTGTTTGTCTTTCACAACCGCGTCGATGATCGAACGGGTACATCCTTTGCAGGTGTTTACCAGGGGGCAATCGCGCTGCTTTAGTTCGAGCGTTCGAGTCTGACCACTATCGCCTCTTCAACTGGATCAAGTATGGCGTCGATATTTATAAGCCACAGCAGCAAAGACAATGATTGGGGGCGAAAGCTCAAGAGTTGGCTTGAATCAAAGAAGCACAGCAGCTTGTTCCTTGACTTCGATCGGGAGGCGGGCCTCAGGGTAGGCGACCTGTGGGAGCAGGAGCTCTACTCGAAGCTCCGTCGGTGCCAAGTTGTGCTGGCATTGATCTCCCGCGCTTGGCTCGACTCGCACTGGTGTTTCGCTGAGGCGGTGCAGGCCCGCGAAAAGGGCAAGCGGTTAGTTCTGGCGCGAATTGATGAGATCGATATCAGTAATCTGTTCCATGATGCGCAGCAGCTCGATCTTGTGAGCGACGAAGCCGAGGCGCTCGGCCGGCTTGAGATCGCCTTGTCTGACGTGTTCGACATCGATATCGGCCGCGAACCGTATCCGGGCCTACTTCCATTCGATGCGGCAGACGCCGGTGTTTTTGTCGGGCGGGACCCCGAAATCGCGGCCCTGCTCGAAATGCTCGAGAGCATGCGCCTTAAGAGCCGCTCGGGCGAACGATTGCTTTTGTTGCTCGGCGCTTCGGGCAGCGGAAAATCTTCGCTCGTACGAGCTGGAGTACTGCCCCGCCTGCGCCGACTACCCGACCGGTGGCAAGTGCTGCCGCCGATGAGGCCGGGAATCGATCCTGTGCGCGAACTCGCCCGCTCGCTCGCCACAGCTCTGGGTCAAGAGCAACTCAATCCCATAGCCACTCGACTTACGTCAGTCGGGCTGGAAAGTCCGGCTCCGCTTGAGGCTTTGACGGACGAAGTTCTCCTGCGAGCGCGCAATAGCGAGGCGACCGCACTGCTCATTCTCGACCAGGCGGAGGAACTACTTGGCCTAAGCGAGGCCCAGGCATGCGCCACCTTCCTCGACCTCCTCCGTGGCGCGCTTGAGCACTGCAATGGTCGGCTGCTCGTGCTTGCCACGCTACGTTCGGAATATCTGGGCGATATTCAAGTCCTGCCATTCCTCACCACCCCGACGCCCCTCCCCTATCGTGAGCAAACGCTCGATCCCGTACCATTTGACCGCCTTGACACCATTATCCGGGAGCCCGCGGGGCGTTGGCCACAACCAGTCGAGTTTGGGGATCGGCTCGTCGAACGAATAATCCGTGATACCGGCACGCGCGACGCTTTGCCCTTGCTTGCCTTCACACTCAATCGCCTCTGGCGCGATAGTGCCGCCCGCGCCGACGGCACCTTCCAGGTCGAGGATTATGAGCGCCTGGGTGGGCTCGAAGGGGCGGTGCGGACCGCTGCCGATGAGGCGCTCGCTCTAACTCGGCACAACCCAGCCAGTCTCGAGGTGTTGCGGATCACCTTTGTGCCGGGCCTCGTGCGCGTGGACGCGGCAGGCGTGCGCACGAGGCGGCGTGCTTTCATCGCTGACCTCGCCCCAACCACTCGGGCGCTGCTTAATCCGTTCGTCGATCTGGGCCTACTCGTGACCAACCGCGATCCAGAAAGTCGGGAGACAATTGAAGTGGCGCACGAGGCGCTCTTGCGCACATGGCCCCAGCTCGACCGATGGCTGGCGGAGGACCAGGATTCGCTGCGTGTGTGGGACGGATTCGAGCGCGCCGCTCGCGACTGGGATGACGCGATGCGCTCGTCGGAACTTCTCGTCCACCGCGGTGGCCGTCTCGCGGACGTGGAGATCCTGCTGGGTCAGCCGCGTTTTCAGCAGGTCGTTGGTGGGATTGAGCGTCAGTATCTCGATGCCAGCAGAAGAGCTGAGGCCGAGCGCACCGAGCGGGAGCGAATGGAGCAGGAGCGCCGGGTCAGGGATGCCGAGCGAATCGCGGAAGAGCAACGGAGGAATGCGCAAGCGCAACGGAGGATCGCACTTGGCTCAGGGCTGGCTTTCGTAATCGTCTCGCTCTTAGCGGTGGTAGCGTTCTCGCTGTGGAGCCGATCAGAGCACCAGCGCGTTGCAGGTGAGGCGCAATCTCTAGGCCTGACCGCCTTGGAGCACTTCGACGCAGCGAGAGGTTTGAGCGGATTGCGGGCAGCCACGCAAGCAGGTAACGCACTCCGGGGGCTTGTCGGAAAGGACGATGAGCTTGAGAAGTACCCGACGCTGAGTCCGATGCTCGCCTTGCAAGTAATCCTCGATAATAATTATGAGAAAAGTCGCACGGAGCGACCTAACACCGAGCGGGATAGTACTAAGCTAGGGATTGTGCCTACAGACCTTAAGCAATGCTTGGTAAAGACCTCCGCTGACGCTCAGCGGAAATTAGCTGAGCTATCCGGCGAGGAACTTGCGTTGATAATGGGGCATCAGCGCAATGTAGGAGCAGGAGCCTGTTCTCCCGACGGGAAGTATATCGTTACCGCTGCAGCCGACCTGACCGTAAGACTGCGTCCTACAGACGAAATCGTGCCCGGCAAGATTATCGGCCTCCACGGCGGCGTTAGAACGATTTCATTTGCGGCAGATAGCCAAAGTTTTAGGACTGACAACAACTTTGGCACGGCAGTCGATTGGCATCTACCGATTGCCAACGTACTGCGGCATATGATTCCCCTTACGGGTGATCAGGCTACCGTGCAAACCGTTCGTTTCGCTCCCGATGGTAGGACGCTCATCACCAACACAGGGGACGGCTCCTTAAGATTGTGGAACGCAGCCGGCGATCCCAAAGGCGAACTTCTCCAGGCTGGCTCGTCCATCAAGCTGGCAGATTTCACCGCAGATGGAAATCACATCATCACTGCCGGTCAGAACGGTATGGTGAGCATCCTCGATATGGCGGGGCATGTTACACAGATTTCTGCCGGCGGCGGCGGCAACGTCATCTATGCGGCTCTCAGCCCGGACAAGGCGTCGGTAGCATTGGCACTTGCGGGAGGGAGTGCTGAGATTATCGATCTGGCCACAGGTAAGCGGAGCAATGTAGCACGAGGTCATGAAGGCTGGATCTACAGTATCGCCTTTACTCCGGATAGTAAGCGCATCGTAACAGCCGGGGCCGACGATACGGTCCGCATCTGGGATTTGATGGGGCAGCCCGCCGGACGGCCAATTCGGGCGGGGCAGGGACAGGTGCTAGGCGTGGCGGTCAGCCCTCGAGGCGGCTTGATTATCACGGCGGGTGACGATGGAACTGTGAAGCTCTGGACTTCGGCGGGAGAAGCGGCGGGCCAGCTCATCGGGCACCGGGGAAAAGTATTGGGTGTCGGCTTCAACCCCGACGGGACGCTTGCTGCCACTTCTGGGGTCGATGGAACGTTCCGCTTATGGTCAATCTCAGGGGAGACGCTGGTTCGCTATCCCGGCTACTTTGGAGCGCTCACGGGCGAGCTGTCGGGCGGAGACTTCGGTACTCCCAGCGTCGGATTTAGTCCGGACGGCCGCAGCGTTGCTGTGCCAGCAAATGGGGGTATGGTCCGTGTATGGCGCATTCAAAACTTAGACGAACTCCTGGAGAGGGCCTGCGACTGGATGACTGCAGATCCCGGCAAACCCGAGATTTGCAGCCATTAGCGCTCTGGCTTTGCGGCTCGACGCAACTTCGGTCGCTGCAGCCGTCAACTGCCCGCTCAGTTGCCTTCAAACAAAACCGAAAGGCGCTCCCAAAGCCCTCTAGGCTCGGCTCTCACGACACGGAATCCAACATAGTCAAAACGAGAAGCGGGGGCCCCGTCGCTGCGGTAAGCAACACGAAGTACGCGGCCAGGGTTGAAGTCGAAGGAGCTTCCGCGGACCACGTGGGACTCGCATCCTTTTTCTAAAACGGAAGAGCCATCCGCCTTCGCGCTCTTGTAGCTGGCAACGTAACAATCGGAAGTCCACTGAAAGACGTTCCCGCTCATATCGTACAGCCCCCAAGGGTTGGGCTTAAATGACCCAACATCGCTGGTTCCTCTGATCCTCTGAAACAAGCCATCGCTATCAACGCTGGATGGGGCTGCAAGCTTTGCATGCTGACAATCGACGGTGAGAGCCCCAGCGACGACACTGCTCAATGGAGCATCGCTCACCTCTGCATATGGGCAGCCGTCGTTTACGCTGTCCCCCCAAAAGTAAGGCGTCTTCGTTCCGGCGCGCGCGGCATATTCCCATTCTGCTTCCGTTGGTAAGCGATATTCATAGTTGCCAAAAATCGACATAAACGTGACGAACCATCGCGCATCATTCCAGTCGGCACTGTCGACAGGCCGCCGCGCTCCCTGGAAGTATGAACGGGTATTACCCCACCATAAACTCATTACGTGTGACCATTCTTCTTGGGTAATGTCGTACTTCCCAAGATCGAATCGCTTGAGGCAGACCGGATGTACGGGGCCTTCATTCTCAAAGCGACCCGGCTCGGTCTCTGGACTGCCCATTTGGAAACATTCCAATCCGGATACGCTGTTCGGAGGGATCTGCACGAACTCTCCCTCGGCCTCCCACCGGCTCTCCACGGCCCGCACGCCAAAGGCCACCCAAGCGACATAGAACATCAGCAACGCTACGGGTAGCGCCAACAAAGCGCCGAACAGCGCACTCACCACACGCAAGCGGCTCAGATCAGCCGCGCGTTTGGAAGCTGCGACAAACTCCACGACTTGCGACGGCAATTCAGCCCCCCATCGTGCGACCAAATCGCGCGCTTCCGCAAGCAGCAGTCCAGTAGCGGTAAGTTGCCTCCTGCCGGAGCGAGCTTCTGCTGCTTGCCACCGAGTCACCTCTCGCTCCAATCGATCCCGCAATTCAAGGTCGCGAGCGTCGTTGGCAACTTGAACACGAGCACGCTCCCAATGCGTCAGCAGAGCCTCGTGCCCAAGCCTAATTCGCGCCTGATCGTCGACGGATGCCGAAAGACGCTCATGTGCTTGAGAATCCTCCGCGATCAGAAGACGAGCATTTGGGTGTAACAGCGCATCAATCAATTTGCGTCGGGCGGAGCCCGCTGGAAATTTTGAGAGCGGCGCGGGGCGCGACGTGACAGTTGCGCCTTCTACGGTCACGAGCGCGCGTAAGACCGCCACGAACTCCGCCTGAACGTCCGGCGGCAGTGATAAGAACACTTGCTCCGCGCTTAGACCGACCGCGCCTTCCAAACCGCCCAAATTTTCGTAGGCTTCAAAGGTAAGAAGACCTGTTCGACTACGACGATGCCAGAGTTGGTCGAGTAAGAACGAAAGTAGGGGCAAACTACCAATCTGCTCGGACGCAGCCTTGCAGATCACGGCGTCAAGGGAGACCCCTCCAGTGTTATCCACCTCGTATTGCAGCCCCCCTTCGATCGCGGGTTGACGAACGATCTGGGCCAGCTCTGCCTCGTCAGGAGGCGTCAAAAGGAATCGCGCACCGGAGGACAGACTAACCAATGGCTGCACTGACTCCAAGCGGTGGAAGAAATCACTTCGCATTGTTGCTACGATCCAAACAAGTCCGCACCGCGCCAAGGAATCGAGGGCCGCAACAAATGCATTGCGATCGGATTGAGCTATTTCCTCGCCCGTGAACAACTCCTCCAGTTGATCAATCATCAATAAAAGGCGCGCTTCGGAGCCTTTAACGAGGCCCGCGGCGGTCGCGGCCATGGCCAGGCCTTGCTGAATCGCTACGACCGCCTGCTTTGGTGCCTCTCGTAAGAGTGAACCCAAATCGCGAGATGTCCAATGGAATGCCGATATTTCGGGCAGCGCAGTTGGTGCAATTATCGCGTCTGCCAACGCGTCAAACAGGGGGGCGCGCCGCTGATTGGTGCTTTCTACTGGTGTATTAACACTGCCGCTGGCCAGATTGGCCTCGAGACTTGAGCTGCTCGAAAGTGCCGTCCCATCAGACGGACGAAATACCAACCAGCGCACCAGACCCACACGTCCAATCATCCCTGGGAGCGTGAGATCGGGGATCAATCCCGCCTTTACCAACGATGACTTGCCGACCCCGCTTGCCCCGAGCACAAGAACAAATGAGCAGCCCTCCTCTATCCTTCGGGCCAGCAGATCGCGCAGTTGATTGCGCGCACGCGTGCGTCCAAAGAACACTGGCGCGTGCTCAAAATCGAAGGACAAAAGCCCTCTGAACGGAGGCTTGCGCCAACGAACGGTGCTACTGCCAGATGGCGATTGCTGCAGAATTTTATGCAGGTGCTCATAGAGCTTATCTTCAAACTCCGTTGTATCAACAAATGTATGAAATGCGGCGTCGAAACTAGTGTCATCGCTTCGAAGCCAGCGATTGAGAAATAACTGAACTGCATCGAGCTGAGCTAAGCGCGCCTCTACCTCGGCGCGATTACCCAGACCACTGCTGGGTTCAGCAGTCTTGTGGTAGAGAAGCAATTTTGGCACGCCCCTGCTGCTGCTGCGGGCGCCGAGTAGTGCGTCCTCGAACTCCCATTCGGTGCCAGTGACCACTCGGTTCGAAATTGCACCTCGGTACTTGTCAGCTGGAAGCGGTATACCAAGCCGTGACCACAGGATGACCACAACAACATCCATTAGGCGTGGCTGTGGTATGTTTTCTGGATCCTGAAATGCGCGGCTCGCGACTAGCGGCTGCCGCTCCCAAAGCACTGCGTTTACACGTCGATACGGAGCAAGCTCCTTATCTAGTCGCTTAACAATCTGCTCTGCCTTCAGCCGCTCGGGCCGGACGTCTGAAGGCGATGAGATGAATATCCGTAGGGTGTCTGTCATGCAAGCCATTCGTCCGGGCAACGGGCGGCGAGCAAGGCCGCGGGCAAGCACAATCTAAAATTGACAATCAGAAACGGCGCTATAATGATAGGCAACCGCATCGAATATGCAAGTAATTGATTGACTGCTACTCGCGTGCTGCGACGCGTTGTCTCCCGATGGCATTCAGCTTGGCTTTAAGTTAGGCGATCGAGCCCGAGAAAGCGTGAGCGATTGGGGCCGCGTGAAGACCTTTGATTGCTGAAATATTCTTGACCCAGCCAAGTCAGGACAAGAAGCTGTCTGGGCACACCGTCACGATGAGTGGGTAGATCCATGTGGCTAATTCTTGCACTTGCGGCGGCCGTCTTTTGGGGCGCAACCTATGTTCTGGACGAACAGGTCTATCGTCACGTCTCCGTGCCCACAACGATGGCTATCCATACGCTGATAATCAGCGTCTGCGCATGGCTCGTGGCATGGAAGCAAGGAACGATAGAGAGCGACTTTCAGATCCTATCAACATCGCGAGTAGTCGCGTGGCTTTTCTTTTGGTGCGCGGTTACTTTTGTTATCGCGGAATTCTTGATTAACTTCTCGATTAGCGCGAAGAACGCGACACTCGCTGGTCTGATAGAAATTTCTTACCCGATCTTCTCAGCCTTGTTCGCATACCTCGTTTTTGGGGAAAATCAGTTGAATTTTGGAACCTCCGTCGGAGGTCTGTTTATCGCCTTCGGCGTCGTCGTCGTCTATTGGTTCAGCCCTTGACGCAGATAACTTAGATTTCAGCGATCATTTTTAAGGGGATACGCGGCGATCCAGCATGATGGTGCGGTCGTTGTCGGGAATGAACGGACGCCACAGGCGGCCCTAACAGTCGGAGCATCCGAAGATGTGGCGCACCGTTTCAAACTCATCCCGCCTACCCGCGGCGATGACGACCCCGCCTAGTTGATCCGCTTATCGGCCTGCGGGACGGCACCGTTCGCCGCCGCGTCCGCGAAGGGAATAGCAAGATCATCAAAGCGCTGCATCGCGTCCGCCGCGCGCATTGGGTTTTCCAGAGCGTCAACCATTTACTCGGCGAGCACGGACACGAACTCGAACTCCTCGCCGCTGTGGCGAGGAGGGTGAAACAGCGGCCGCAGGCCGATCTCGGAGTAGTCACTCGGGATCCGCGCATGGTTGAATTGAAAGTGCTTAATCTGGGGCGGCAACCCTTTGCGCGGCGTACCCAGATGACAGGGAAAATCGCCCCGTGGCCGCCCGCGGGAGGATTGGGCGCCCGCCCCAACCTGTTCAGGAATGCCGCAAACTCCTTGCCGCAATAGTCGCTGTTGAGGAAGCTCGGCGAGCAGATCGGCATCAGCAAGGCCGAGGACTTAAGGGCCTCTTCGAGGGTGGGCTTCCATTCCTGGCCGAGCCAGAGGTTCTGCACGTCGCGGAACAATACCGACGTTGTCCAGCCTTTGAGGATCTTTAACTCCTGATCAAGCACCTTTAAGAAACGCTCCAGGTCTCCGCCGGTGAGATCATTTGCGCGCATAGCTCACGAACACGTTCATGCTAAGTTCGACCTGCTGCTCGGGGTTCTCGGATCGTGCGGTTCTCCGGCGGCTTGCTACGCCATCTCCGGCGGGAGAAGCTTTTCCAGCTCCGCCAGCCCTTCCGTCAGTCCGGGCAATTCGCTGGCGGCGGGAAGTAGCAGGCGCAGGCTTTTGACGAACGACTTGCCCTGCCAATCGTGATCCGTGTGCTCGAAACCTTGCGTGGCAGTGTCGAGAAAGCCATGGGCGTCGCCGCGGTAGAGCTTGATCTCGGCCAGGTCGAAGAAACACCACGGGCTGTCGAATGGCGGGTTCTGCTGGGCCTGGCCTTCGCGGAATCGTTGGGCGCGGGCAAGCGCGATCTTGTCCGGTCCAGTGAGACCAAGCTTGCCGTCGAGCGCCGCCCGCAGCTTGAGGGCGTTGAGCAGCGGATAGGGATGGCCGCCGGAAAGCTGTTGTGACTTGTCGTAGGCGTCGCGCGACTGCTCGATACGGCCAGCGCGCTTGAGAACGCCGCCGAGTGAGGCGTAAGCGTCGAAATCCTTGTCATTGATCGCCACAGCGCGACGCAGCGACTCCTCGCCAGGTGCGGGATCACCGTCCATCGGCCGCTTCGCGTCGGCGGCTATCTTGTTCTCGGCAATGCCGCGCTCGCGCCAGGCTTCCGGATAATCCGGGGCGATCTCGCTTGCGCGAGTGAACTGTTCCAGCGCCTCTTGCCAGATGCCGCGATCGCGGCACAGCAGGCCAAGCTTCATGCGCGGCAATGGATTGTCCGGCGCGATAGCCACCGCTTGGCGGTAGATATCCATGGCGCCAGGAAAGTTGACCTTCCGGATGGCATCCTCGGCCTGCTTGAGCAGATCGTCGATCTTGCCCGATTGGCGTTGCTGGCGCAGCGCTATTCTCACCGGGCTGTCGATCCGATTGCGCTGCAGCGATTCATCGAGCACCTTCGTAATCAGCGCACGCGCTTGGGCGGCCGCCTCGGCCGGCTCGTAGTCGTAGGGAAATGCCTTGATGGAATTGATGTCAAAGGGCAGCGGCAGCCCGGTCTGGCGGAAGATCGCCGTGCCAGCCTCGCGGGCGCGGTGGCGGACACCGAGCTCATACATGACATTCGGGTTGAGACCGCTGATATCGCAGAGTGCGAAGCGAGAATATTCGAGATAGTCGAACATATCCTGCTTGATGTCGCCCGCAAAGAAGTCGCGGTCGGTGCGATGCGGTTCGAGCTTTCCGCCTTCAGGCAAGTCGACGGCGCTAATCGCCGGCACGAAAATGTCGGTGTAGAGCGTGTCGAAGTTAACAGCCTTTTCGACCGGCCTGTCCGTCGAACTATTCTTCCGCTCAGGCGGCGGCTGCACCGCCTTGGTACCGAACGGCATGATGACGAAGCAGATCCTGGAATAGTCGATCGCGTTCTGGTTCATGTGCGCTCCCTGCGCGTATCCACGCGAGCCACCCCATCAGGTCGGCGGGCACGTGTGCCGCGTTCAAATAGCATTCGGTCGGCGACGATCCTCACCGAGCCGATGCACAGTCTTCAGCAATCAGGAAGGATGCCGACGATGTCCTGAAGCACGCATGGAATGCCCTTCAGTTCCACAGCTTTTTGGTATCAAGCCAGTAAATCCTCGATGTCACGCGGCGCGCTTCTTCCATGAGATGCTGCGCACCGCCTGGGCCGTCGCCACCTTGCCCGTCCCATAAGGAGATGAAGGCAAGTCTCTCGCCACCAAATCGAGCAGCCGCGGCCAGCATCCATCGATTGTTTCGCTCGTAGGCATTTTCGCCTTTGGTCAGCGGGCCCAATTCATCGGGGGCGACGTGCACCCTTGCCTTCGTTTTCACCGCGAAGTAACGGTGGCGCCAATTGTCGCCGGCGAAATCGACTGAGTTGGCGAGGAAAGTTGGCTCATCGCATGGGATGTAGACTTCGATCGCCATATCTCTTGCGATGCACGCCTCGGCAAACAGCAAATCGCCACCGCATGCCCCTCCGGAAATGGAAAGATCGCCCCTAGTGGCGCCAATATTTTCCAGCGTTTGGGAAATAGCAGCGGCCGCGATGCGCTCCTTGTCAGGCGGAAAGCGCGGTATCTTTCGATCGCGGGCATCAATCATGTGGCCGCTAAAAAGCACCACATTTTTGGGAGATAGGTCTATTTGCACTTCAGACATTGCGGCATCTCGGGGTTTATTGGAGCCGAGGATACTAGTTGAAAGTCACATAGCTGTCGAAATGTTGTCAACTCGATAGGGTCGAGAGATTTGAAATTTAACCACGTAACTTAGTGCTGGATTCCCCGCGCTTGCCGCGTTCTAGGCGTCGCCGCTCCCTAGCCCGCTGTTCTCTCCTTCGCGTCTAGTATTTGGTTTTGTCCTAAGTCAGGCCGGCAAGTTTAGAGGACTGAACCTGCTGTGCCACGTCCTTCAAGTGCGCTGCGAGGGCATCGGCAATCTTAGTCGGATCACTCCCTGCTCCCGCGATATCTTCTCCCATCTTGAGAAGGCCTGTGAGCACCGGCAGTACTGGGATCAACACCTTCAACTGAGGCACAAATATCGAGATGATCGGTAAAATGTTTGTAGCGAGTTGCACGAATACTTCCAGCTGCTTGTTGATGTCCGCAAGGTGGCTGAGATCCACGTTCGTCGGAAGGGTTAGCTGACCGTTCCCACTCTTCTTGATGATTTGGTCGATCTGTAGAGCAGCCCCATTTTTGTGAATCAAACCATCGAGCTGGTCTTTGATCGCCTGCAATTGATTGAGAACATTCAGCTGCGGAATATGGGTATTGGCTGCATCAGACATTGGTTCTGCTCCTGTTGAATTGAAGAACCAGATTACTTGGCCTTTGCCGTCGAGACCGATCGCCGCCGCTGCCGCAGGCGTGAGATCAATGCCGGCGCGGTTCGTCCGGCGTCCCGATATGTCGGTTCCGGACTCGGCCTGCGGGCGCGCAGTGGTCATCCAGTAAGGGTCGTTAATGTTCCACGGACCAACATCTACGATGGGACACACGACAGATTTGCCGTTTGCCGAAACTGTGACTTTGGGACGCGGCCCACGAAATTTGAAAGGCAGTGCAACGCCCGGATGTTTGGCCCAGTCGGGACCGACGTCGGGGTACGCGACCGGCTGGTCGTCTTGCGGGCCACCAAACACCGTTCCGGTCACAGTGAATTTTGTGTTCGCGGTTAAGTGCGCGCTGGCACTCGATATCGAAGCTGGCTGTTGTTGTCCAAGCGGCGCATCGGCGTGTCGGTTGAATGTCGCCTGAAAATGCATGGGATCGGGCGTTCCCGAGAAATCCCCTCCCCAAGACCAACCCTCCGCAAGGAATGCATCAATTGCCCAGCGTGGCAGCATTCGGCCGTTATCATGCCACGGCGCGCCGTTTGGATTCTCCGCGGCGGCAAGGTCGATTGCCGCACCATAGGCGTGCAATGACAGTCGCGAGGGGGAATTGACGTTCACGCGGAAATTATAAGAACCGTCGAACTCGTCGAGGTGAGCTGCCTTGATCTTCGCCTGGTCGTGCCCGGCGGATTCCCAGATTGCATTGAGAATGCGAGTCAGAGAGTCCTTGCATTTTTTGTGTATCGTGATCTGGGAGATGGCGCTGCCGTCCGATCGCATCGCCCAGGGCGGTACGATCTTGGTCAGGTTATCTTGGGCCCATGCCGGGTTGGCTCGGCCACCAGCTCCGCGCGGATCGCCGTAGAACTGATCCAGCTCTCCCGAGATCCACTCGCGTGGCCATTCCTGTTTGGACAACGAGGAGAAGGTTGGCATATCGGCACCTGCTTGTTGTGGTCCGGACGCGGCAGATCGCTGCCGCATACTATCGCCTTTCGGGGAGGCTCGGCGCCGTTTCCCCTTGTTTGGAGTCGACGTGGACGTCATCCTGAGCAGAAGAGCGAAGAGGTCCCGCAGCCAGTGCGACAAATTGAAATCGAGATACTTCGCCATGACCGTCGGAGGCTGCCAAAATTATAACTGGCGATCGCCGGTGGACCCGCACGCAAGCCGATGCTTGGCTGATAGCGGTCCGCCGACATCACAGGCGTGCTTGCATCATATTGCACTGCGCTCCTCCTGTGTGTGTGCGCGAGACACCCTGTCTTCCCGCACTTTCAAATCGGTACAGCTGCGATCATCTTGAAATAATTCTGGCGTCCCTCAACCCCTCCCTACCGAAAGGTAACGAGAACAGCCGTAAAGCATCTGGGGTGGTCCAACCACCTTCTCAGGGAGCCTACAAGCTAATTCAGTGGGCTGTTTGTGAAGTATCTCTCACTTTCTTGCTTTTTTGACCGAGGCAAGCAAAACCCAAAAAAAGACATGCGGGAATCCAAGCAGCTGATCCTGGAGCCTGCAAGAGGACGAGCAGGACGAGCGCGGGGCCGGTTGGTCTCCCACGGCGTTGCTCCCAGTTGCGGAGGGCTTTAGCCAAAACGCCGAGCACTTGAGCAAACGGGCGCTGGGTCGCTTTGATGCCGCGGGCGCCCGAATCGCGGCCACGTCAATTCTGCCCGGCCTCGTCTCGCAAGACGCGAACCTTCGCCTGCAGCTCTGGACGCTATTCCGGGTCCGCCATATTCATTGCCAGCATCGCTTCGATGTTGTCCGCGGCATCCGCCGGCGTCCCAAGACGTTCGAGCACGCGCGCTCGTCCCTCCAGGGCGCGGAAGCGCTGCGAGCTCGATACATCAGCCCAGGCGAGCACGGCCGTGAAATCGTCGCAAGCGTCCTCGAGCTTGCCGAGCTTTTCATGCCGCACACCGCGATTGAATCGGGCTTGTGCCGCCGCGCGCGGATGATTCGCTTGCCACTCGATAACCTTCGTCCAGTCTGCGATCGCCGCTTCCACTTCTCCAACGCTCGCAAAATGGATCGCGCGGTAGTTGAGCGCGCTCAGTCTCAGGTTGACATCCGGACTGGATTCGAGGATGTGCGTGTAGTCGTCGATTGCGGCACGACGGGCCTCCGATGTGCCCAGCTTGGCCCGAAGCACCGCCCGTGTGAATCGATGTACGACCTCGTACGCCTTATCTGGCGCCAGTCTGACCGCTTCATCCATGGCGGCCACTGCTGAATCGAGGTCGCCTCCCGCGTCGTACGCTAACGCGCGCGCCGCGTGGAGGCGATCCGTGAGATCACCGCCTCGCGCGATCGCCTTGGTCAACAGGGCCACTGCCTCATCGATGTCGTTGAAGCGCACGAGCATAATGCTGCGGCGCAACAGCGCGTCGGTGCTCAAGGGCTCGAGCGCGGGGAATAATCGCCGTGAGCGCTCGACGATAAGTTGCATGGCCTCGAGCAGGGCGCGGCACGGGCGGCGGACCGGGCCGTGTCCGTCGTCCTGAAGGCTCCGCAGCGCAGGCTCGGCTTCGGCCCACCAGTCCTCGATTAGCACACGCAGCTGATCGCGTGTCGCGCTGGCGGTCACCTTGTCCGCAAGCGCATCGAGATTGGGCTCGCGCATGTAGTCATCTTCCTTGACGAGCCCGTCGCGGAGCTTGAAGGAGGTTAGCGGTTCGTGTCCGAAGGCGGGCAAGGCATCGAGCACCATGCTTCCGACCGGGTCATGCCGGTTCCGCAACTCGGCGATGTTGCACGCAAGCCAGAGCAGCTCGGCGATCGACTTTCCCGCACCGTCGATCCAGCTATCGTTGGGGTCTGTGCCGTGGACCTGGTAGCGACAGATCACGTTCAGACCGCCAGGCTCGTCTTCCTCGTACGTCAGGGCCCAACGCAGCAGCACCACCGGAAGCTGCAGGCTCGCAAGCATCTGGAGCTCGAGCGCGACGCCATCGCTCGGTCGGCCATCTCGCGCCGGGATCACCAGAACGGCCGAGCAGGCGTTCAGCATCGCGCGAAGCACGGCGTGATCGACCTCGGGAGCGCGCTCGTCCGGAGTAATTGCCCGCTCCACCCAGCTCCAGTCTTCATACTCATGCGCGAAACGCCCGCGCTCCTCGAGACCGTGCTTCACGGCCAACGCGAACTTCGCTTCGATGGGTTGGCTTTTCGAGAACACGATGAAAACGTCGCGCTTTCTCGGCTGCTGGGGAGTCGTGCTCATAGGAATCACCCTTCTCTCGAGAATTCCTGGAGTTTCCTCGTGGCTACGGCGCCGCGCTGGCAGAAAGAAAACTAGTCCGAGGCCGAGCGACGCTGTTGGACAGAAGAGGGCAAATCGACGCGATAAGTTTAGCTCCGTGGCCATGGATGACCGCGGAATTACCTGGGACCATTAGTACCTAGCTTTGGGCGGTTTTGAAATCCGACCGGTGGCCATAGTCGGCCGGCGGCTTGGTGACTGCATGCTGGCCGCTGGAAGGATATCTGGGCCTAAAGAACCTCGAAGTCCGCCAGGGCCCAAAAGCCGGCTTTGCGACCGACTGCTAACGCGAATTGCAACCCGATCGCCAATGACGAACTGCAAAACTTCCGGCTTATTTCTTGCAAACGCACCCGTTCTGGTTTAGCCTTGTCAATATTTCAGAAGCCACGATTTATTCCCAACGTCTCCACGCTGCGGCTCGTCAGCTGGCCGGAGGATACTATGGGTGGTAGCTGTTTTGTGATTATGGGCTTTGGCGAGAAGACCGATTTCCAGTCAAATCCTCAACGTGTTTTGAACCTAGATAGAACTTACGAGAATATCATCAAGCCAGCAGTGGAAGATGCCGGCCTGACCTGCGTTCGCGCCGACGAAATCATTCATTCAACCGTCATCGACAAGCCGATGTACGATAATCTGCTCGCGGCGGATCTGGTCGTCGCGGACCTCTCCACGGCGAACGTGAACGCAGCGTACGAGCTCGGCGTTCGTCACGCGCTTCGGCCGCACCGGACCATCGTGCTCGCGGAGAAGAATTTCAGCTTCCCATTCGATCTCAGTCATCTCAGCATTATGAGATACGAACACCTCGGGAAGGATATCGGCGCCGGTGAAGCGAAGAAGGTTACGCGGGAGCTGAAGGAGAAAATCGTTGCGCTAATGGACGATCCCGAGCCCGATAGCCCGGTCTTTGTTTTCATCCCCTCACTGCAGCCTGCAAGCCTTACCAAGGCGGCAGTGGCCACCGCCGCACCTCCGCCCCCCTCCGAGCGGATCGACCAGAACAGCTTCGCCGAACTGCTCGCGAGCTTCCACGCCGAGAAGGACAGCATCAAGTCGACCGAAGACTGGGCCGTGCCACTGGCCCTTCTGAAACGTTTGAGGAAGATGCAGCCAGACGATCCCTACATCGTCCAGCAACTCGCACTCGCAACGTATAAGTTCCAACAGCCGGACAAGAAGACATCGCTTGTCAATGCCAAGAACATTCTGGCCGTACTCGCGCCGCAGACGTCGAGTGATGCCGAAACTGTAGGACTGTGGGGCGCCATCCACAAAAGGCTGTGGGAAGAGATCGCGAATCCCGAAGACCTCGACGAAGCGGTTCGGGCCTATGCCAGAGGCTACTACATCAAAAACGACTATTACAACGGCATCAACTACGCATTCATGCTCAATGTTCGCGCGTTTCACAGGGCCGGCGATGAAGCTCTGGCGGACCGGGTTCTCGCCCGGCGCATTCGGGCGGATGTTCTGGTTCTTTGCGACCAGCTGTCGCAGATAGAATCGGTCGCAGACGAGGAGAACGCTAATCCTGGAGTGGGGAGCGACGATCCATTTTGGATTCAAGCAACAAAGGTTGAAGCCCTATTCGGGTTGGGTCGGAAGAACGAAGCGGACCTTCTCAAAGCCCAGATCTTCAAAGAACGCGAGAGGCTTGATAAGGCGGGTTGGATGGAAGACTGCCTAAACGAGCAGTTGAAGAAACTGGGCGCCCTGTTGGTTGCCTGACGAGACCGAAACGCGACAGCAATCGAGGTAACACATGCCCCATCTCAACAACTGGCAGGAAAAATTCGCCACCGAACGCCCGCGCCGGCTGCTGGCGCTCGACGGCGGCGGCATCCGTGGCGTGATGTCGCTCGAAATCCTGCGCAAGATCGAGGAGGACCTGGCGGCGGCCACCGGCAAGGGTGCTTCATTCCGCCTTGGGGATTTCTTCGACTATATCGGAGGCACCAGCACCGGGGCCATCATCGCGGCCGGCCTCGCGATCGGAAAATCAGTCCAGGAACTGGTCGATTTCTACGTCGAGACCGGGCCTATGATGTTCGAAAAGACATGGTTGATCGGCCGGCTGCGCAGTTTCTATCAGGCCGACCCGCTGCGGAAAAAACTGAACGAAGTGTTCGGGGATCGCAAGCTCGGCGCCGAAGACCTGCGTTCGCTGCTGCTGATCGTCACGCGGAATGCAACGACGGATTCTCCGTGGCCGATCTCCAATAATCCCTTTGCCAAGTACAACGACCGAGGGCGCCCAGATTGCAACCTGCAAATTCCCCTATGGCAGCTGGTGCGGGCGAGTACGGCTGCACCGGTCTATTTCCCGCCGGAAATACTGGCGTGGGATGATAGCGACCCGGCAAAAACCTTCTTCTTCGTTGACGGCGGTGTCACGCCATATAATGACCCGGCATTCCAAATGTTCCGGATGGCGACATTGCCGCAGTACCGGCTGAACTGGCCCATCGGCGAAACGAAGATGATGCTAATCTCGGTCGGCACAGGTGCGGCTGCGGCGGTCAGCCGCAACCTCAACGCAAGCGGACAATTGGCGCCGGTCAACGCCGCGCACCTCCCCGGCGTATTGATGGGAGGTGCTGCGATCGACCAGGACATCAATTGCCGTACCGTCGGCCGCTGCGTGTTCGGCGACGTCCTCGACCGGGAGATCGGCGATATGATTCCGCGGCGACCCGATCCGCTGACCGGAGATGTCATTCCGCTCACCGAGGATTGCGGCCGCCAGTTCCTTTATGCCCGCTACAATCCCGATGTGAGCCGGGAGGGCCTCGACGCGCTGGGGCTGAATCAGGTCAATCCTGATCACGTCCAGGCGCTGGACCAAATCGAATACATCGAGGAGATGCGATCGGTCGGGAAGGAATATGCCGCGAAGTTCGTCGACATGGCGCCGTTCCAACGTTTCTTTTAGTAGGGCTGACGAAAGCAAAGCTGACGGGGCAAATTATTCCGTCCCAGGCCGTAGCTGCCGCGTGTCTAGCCAATGGATGCGGCCACTCTTGTTTTGCACCTCCTCCATCAGGTGCTGAGTCCCGCCCGGGCCGTCACTACCGGCGCCATTCTACATGCAGATGAAATCGACATTCCCGGCGCCCTGACCCTCGGCTACTTGCGGCATCCACTCATTATTGCGTTCGAACGGACTTTCGTCGACCTTGAGCGGACCAAGCTCCTCGGTCGCGATGTGCATCGAAGCCCGCGACTTCGCGGCGAAATAACGCTTGCGCCACTCTGCACCCGCAAAGTTGACGGATTCCGCCAGAAACTTTTCTTCGTCGAACGGGCGATAGATCGCAAGATTCAATTGCCGGGGCAGCGCGGCCTCAGCGAACAGCAAATCCCCGCCGCACGCGCCGCCGCAAATCGCGAGATCGCCGGGGCCCGCTGTGATCACATCGGCCCGCCAAATTGTCGTCGATTACAGGTTGCGAAGCTGATATGTTCTCGCAAGAGAAACTAGGGTCGTTTGTCAACGCGTTCTCGGGGAGCCCGGCATGCGCAACAGCCTTCACGTGATTTCGTGTCTGTGTCTTGCTCTTTCTATGGCTTTCGCCGACCCCAGTTCTGCAACCGAATACGCACTCGGGCAGCTAAGCCTGGGGAAGCCGCTTACATCCGACTTTAGCACCAACTACAAGTGTTCTTCACGGGTGGAATTTTCAGGCGTGACAGAATGCAATTTGACTTCTCCGCCCGCAACGCGCGTAAACATATCCGGAATATTAATCGAGTCATCGAGCCGGAAAATATTGTACGCGTACAACAAGTCCTATGAGTCCGACGCCCTCGACCGGATAGGAACCCGAGCAATATCAGAAATTTCCACTACGCTTGGTGGTTCAGCACCGAAGCGATTCTCCCTAGATGGCGCGGTCGTCGCTGTTTGGGGTGACGTCAAATTGGAAAAAATTAGTGCCAATGCTGAGGAATACAGTGAACTCAAGGGGCCCATCGAACAACGATATGGATTGCTGATCGATGCGGCCGGTGACTTCAAGGTATCAAAAGACAGGAACCGCGCGATCTACCGCGTGATCGGCGGAGATGGCTTCCTCATGATTTTGTCGCAAAACAAGCCGAAGCAGGTTCTCGTCCAGCGACTGATCGTTGCAGCTGGAATCCTCGCCGAAAGAAATTTTAGATCGCAGGCCGATCAATTCCTGGAGAAGGACAAAGGATCCTTGCCGGGTGACTATTCTAAATGGTTCGAGGTAGCGTTCATGATACGCCGCCTGGCCTTGAACACGACACCGGAAATCGCAAACAGGGCGGTCGATGAAGTTTTTGGCGCGGCTGCGGATCAAAAGTATCGTTCGCACATTTGGGCGCTTCTTCCGACGAGTGACTTAAGGCACCTGCACGCCGGAGTTTACATGGCTATCGATGTCTTCGGCGAAAAGACGGAATTTCCCGCCATTCGCGAAAGAATCATTGCCCAGCTAAACGCTAACCCTGCCGAGCCGTTTTCAGAGCTTCTGTTGTACACGTTGGGACGTTTTGATGACGCGATTCAATTCAACCAAAAATCCCCGGTGCGTACTGTCCTGGTATACGCAGCAGCTCACTCAAAGCTCAGGAAAATACTTTCAAATGTGTTTCGAACAATTTCTAGGCCTGGCGATCGAGAGCTATTACTTGATCAGACGCGTCCCGAATCGTATCTCGATCAGATTGAACCAGAAAATGCTTTGTTCCAGGATGTCGTTTCTGCGAAGTCAAGGAACAAGAATTATCAGGAACTTTTGAAAAGAATTGCCGAAAATCAACGCAGGGATGAACTCAAATCTAAGGACCGAACACCGGAGGAGAGGAATATTGAGCTCGCAAAACGGAATTTCTTCAACGACTCGTTCTATGATGCCGCGACTTCAAAGGACGAATATTTGGACGGCGAGCCATCCCTGACGCAGCACATCCATTACTTGAATCGACTGCCTGAGCGTTACGGGTCTCGACCGCTCTCGCAAAAAATACCCGATTTTAACGCACTCACCGATCGCCTGTTGCCGGCATTCGAGGAAGTATCGAACGACAGCAGCTCAAAGCATTCCGACGATGCCGCTTATTTCCTGGGGTGGCTTGCGTATCACCGCGGCGACACGAATGTTGCACTGAACAGGTTCGAAACCGCAATCGCTCTCCTTCCGAAAGTTGTTTCGACGGGCTCCGATGAAGACGATGATCTGGACTACGCAGGCGCTGCTGAACATCAATCCAGTCGCATCTTCCGTATGCTGTCCCCTGAAGACGCGCTGAATCGCCTACAGAACAGCAAGGTGTTTTCCTCGCGACCCCTGCTTTGGTACACGGTGTTGGCTCAGCTCTATCATTCCGGCAAATATCAGTTGGTGATAGACAATGCTCGGCGCGCGCTGCGTGGGTTCGGCGTTACGGTCGAAGATTTGCCGGTCACCACTGATTCCGATCGAATCTCGGATGCTTTCAAAACATTGCAATTGGCTCACAGCTGGGAGCTGGAAGACATCACTTATCTCTATCAAGCATCGCGCGAAGCCCAACAACTGGAAGCGGTCTCGTCTAACATCGACAAGCAATCCCAGCCATCATCAGAAGCTGAAATCAGAAGGATCATAGTCAAATATTCTATGATACGAGATCCCGATGAGCGAACTCAAAGGAAGCCAGGTCCAAAGCCGTTACACAGGGATTTGCGCCAGAGTTTGCAGCTTGCGCAGCGGGCGCTCGATCTTTTGCCCCGGGACGCGAGCTTCCAGAAATTGCGAGAATGGCTGCACTACAAACGAATCACGCTCCTTGCTCAGTTTGATCCGACGAAAGTCGCTGACGCGAACGCCGCATTCCAGACTGAATTTCCTGCGTCTCGGCTCCTTGACGACTCCATGGCGGAACAGGTCTTTGCCGAAGCCGTGATCGTAGGTGACATGGCCAAGGCGACGGCCACGTTCAATACGCTGCAACAAAAATACGCGGCGGCGAATGCCGTCGACAATGCGTACAGCTGGATGGCGATCGGTTGGACCTGCGTTGGACAACCGGCTAAGGCCCGCGAGATAGATCAGCAAATCATTCGTCGTTTTGCCCTGACAAGACACGCGCTATTTGCGCGCCAGCGTTTACGCCATCCGCAAGCTTGTGCCGATCTGGAAGCACTTTACGCGTGGGACTACCGAGCCATGAATTGGCGTGAACGAAATCGAGTCGATACTAGTCACGACGCTCCGATGGCTCGTCCACGGTGACTTCGCGCGCTACGCGAATTCCTATCTGATCGTTACCGTCGTCTCCGAGCGGGTGCCAATCGCGGGTCGCAGAGCGCAGTGCTTTGACATCAGATAGCCAATTCCCGCCTCGCACCACGCGGCGGCGGTCGCAAGTCGGACCAGTCGTCCATGGCTCTTCCGTTTGCGGCGCGCCTCTATAGGTGTCGTGGAAGCAATCTTCCACCCACTCAGCCACGTTGCCGTTCATATCTTTGAGCCCGTACTGGTTGGCTCTTAGCAGTCCCACCTTGTGCGGTTGAGGTGCATCCCTTGTATTGCCCGCGTACCATGCATACTCGTCGATTTTGCCGTCCGGGAAGGAGTAGTTCGTTGGCTGCCCACCTCGAGCGGCAAATTCCCATTCCGCTTCTGAGAGCAGCCGGTATCGTTTTCCCGTTATTGCAGAAAGCCACTGCACGTAAGCCTTAGCATCCGTCCAGGATACGTTTACCACGGGCTGTTGGTCGCCTCGTCCCCATTTGCCGGCGGTGACAGTCGACCTACATCCACCGTGATCGGCGCAGGCGTCCCATTGCGAAAAAGTGACCTCTGTCACCGAGACCGCAAAACTGCGCCTTATCGGCACTTTCGAAAGCGGACTTTCCCGATTGACATCGGGACTTCCATTTAGGGGACCACCGCGGTCGAGCACCCCTTTGAGAACAAAGATCATGAATGGGCAATCACGGCATTCATTGAACGGTACGCGAGTTTCGAGGAGCGCGCGTTCCTCGGCTGGCGACTTGGCGTGGACCTGAAAGAGACGATAGGAGGCGTTGCGTAACCGATCGAAATTCAGCGCCACCAGGGCTCCCGTTGCAATGATCGCGGCCAGAACTCCGACTACCGTTCGAGAACGATGCTTTGAACGTTTTTCAGCTTTCTCGTGTTCCGCACAGGCGGTCAAGTAAGCTTGCGCCGAAACGATTTCACGGGCCCAGTTGGGGCCACGAAGCGCGAGCGCTTGCGCCTCGGCCAATCGCGTTTCGCGATGAACGAGGAAGTCGACCTTGCGCGCACTTAGCGCCTCGGCCCAGTCTGCCGCCGCAAGCCGCACACTATCGAGCAGCAACAGAGCATCTCGATCCTGCCCGAGAATCTCGGTCAGCATTGTCCATCGGCGAAGCAAGGCTTCATGAGCAACCTCGACCGTCGTGCCCGACAGACTATCGTGTCCGTTAGGCGCACGTTGGCCAACTTTCTGATCGCCGGGGCCGTCTGCTCGCACCACCAGGAGCCGGTGCTTGGTCAAGGAACTCGCGAGCGGCAGCAGATCGGGAGATATTTCGGTGTCCGATGCTGCATATCGCTGCGCTAATTTGCTGTCGCGATTGATGCGTACCAGTCGGGGCACGAACAGTTTCCTCAACGCCTCGCGACGTTCGCTGTCGGGGCGGCCCGTGTATCCGGCATCGCGAAAAGCCTCGTTCGCTTCCATTTCGATCGCTTTTGCGAGTCCGCCGGATCGGTCAAGCTGGGAAAGTCCGATGACGGGTTCACCGGCATACTCGAGGATCATCCGCTGGAGCACAAAGGCGAGCAAGGGCAATGCGTCGGCCTCGCCGGCGAAATCGGATTGTAACTTCTCTACCAACAGCGCGTCGAACACCGGCGAATCGGGGCCTACTTTCCGGCGTAGAATTTCGGCCGGCTCGCGAATGATCGTGCTGATTTCGCCTTGCGGAACGGGGCCCAGACTAAGCGGCGCCAGTTCGACTCCTATCAGCGCCTTGGCGTTCTGCATTGCGCTGTAGGAATCCGAGCGGATAGTGGTAAGGATCAGCGCTTCGCCCGCGTCGCTTGCAGCACGTGATATCCGCAGCAGCTGCTCGATCTCAGCATTTGTGCCGCTCCCGAAAATCTCCTCGCTTTGGTCCAGGCAGACGACCGGCAAAGGCAACGGCGGCTTCAGCAAAAGCGCACGCTTGGCGGCCGCCTGGCGCAGTTCGCTCAAAAGGTCAATGAACGCAGCCTCGTTTCGCAGCCGCTCCCGCAATTCGCTGCGGCTCGTGCGCAACGCGAAACGTTGGTGAACGTCCTGCAGCGCCACCAGCAGGCCTTCCCGTCCTTCTATGGGCCCGCCGAGGGCGGCCCGTATCGGCTTCAGCGGCAGCCACTGCGCGTCGTCGCGCAATAGCCGGGGCCACAGTCCCGCGCGCAAGAACGACGATTTGCCTGATCCCGAGGCGCCAAGGATGACCCCAACCCGAGGCGAATTGCGCGCTGCGAGCCCGCGTAAAGCGTCCATGCCACGGACCAGATCCGCGTTTCGGCCGAAGAAGACCGCAGCGTCTTCAGGCTCTAGCGCTTCGAGCCCCCGATAAGGCAAACGCCAGCCGAATAAGCCCTTCTCATCTTGCTGCAGCTCGAACGTTTCGGGCCCCAGACCGGCCTTTTGCAAGCCGCTCTTGAGTTGCGCAAGCGCCGCCTTGGCGATGTGGACCGGCCACTGCTGCTGTGTTTGCGGGTGGACGGCGATGAAGCGCTCGGCCGGCTCTCCCTTCAACCGAATGACCTGCCACTGCGCTGTGAGGCCGCCTGGCAGACGCTCGAGCGGGGTGTCGTCGATGATCAGTGCGAACAGCTTTTTGTTGTATTTATTGGAAATCTGGTACTCGTCCTGACACCAGGTCGAGGCAAGCCAGTTGGCAGAGACGACAAGCAGAACCGCCTCACAACGCGTCGCCGCATCGGCAAAAGCGCGCTGCCATTTTTGGCCAGCGGATATTCCCCGCTCCGGATCGAGATCGAGAAAGATATCGTCCGACTCGCCCCAGCCTTCGGCTATCAGCCAGTCTCGCAAAGCGATCGCCCAATCGTCATTGCTACTGGAATGACTGATGAAAAGTCGCGACACTATCCACCCAATCGCGTCACCGCAGCTAACGTATATAAATCAATTCTACCATAAATTGAAGGGGTGCCGCTCCTGAACGCGTGGCGCGGCCCTAGGCTCTGTCGTTTCGCGGTCCTTGTCGTTAGATTCCGGCCGTTGATGGCCAGCGTGTTGCGGCAGACGTTCAGCGTGAGCGCGTACGGTTAATCCATGTGGTCTCTAGCCACACATCGTTACCACTGGCGCTCCAACGCTTAATGATTGCAATAACCAGCATACTACATCATAAATAGAAGCGCATTGTCCGACCGGTTGACACTCACGGATCAACGAACATGGCCTACAACGATCCTTCCTATGTAGTTTTCGATGGAGACGAGGACAAATGGGCTTATGGACGGATGAAAGGCTGGAAGGCTTTGGAAAACATTGATTTCGATTTCCAAGACGCACACGACTTGGATTCGATGACTAGCCGTGCTCAAGGCGAGAAGTATGTAAAGGGTCGGCTGCGCGGGCGAATGGAAAACTCAACGGCAGTCATTGTTCTTATTGGCGAAAAAACTAAAAACTTGCACAAGTTCGTACGATGGGAACTCGACCTGGCGTTGGAGCTTGGCCTTCCTATCATAGCTGTTAACCTAAACGAGAAGCGCGCCCAGGATCAAGATCGATGTCCTCCAATCATTAGGGACGAATGCGCGGTTCATATTCCGTTTAAAATGAAAGCAATCAAATGGGCGTTGGACCACTGGCCTTCCGAATTCAGAGGAATGGACACTGCGGCTAGAGCAAAAGGTGCGCGGCACTACAGTGACGAGCAATACAAGGCGCTAGGTCTTTAGTACAGGCGGGTCTTTAGAGCTGCGGTAATCCAAAAAGGTCGCAGTCTGCAGGCCACCATGTGAACTCGGTCTAGGATTCTTCCGGCAAGCTCGTGAGGTTCGTGACAAGCCGTCCCCTTGATTTGACCGAAGCAGTCCTTGTAGTGCGAAGAACCGCGCGGTCCAGCATGCGACAAGTCACCAGCCTCGTCATATGACCTGCCGAGTTCATTCGGGACACGTATTGTGTTTTCGTCGTTTAGGCCATTTGCCCAGACGAGTACCCCGAAGATGTTTTCAAGCGCGTCCCGCGCGCCAGCAGCGTCTCACGCGACGATTTCCTTGGCGCGCTCGCCGACGCCGGCAACAGCTCTTGGCCGATAACACAACCGAAAAACGCAACTCCAGAAGAGAGCTGGCATAATCAAATTTTGGCTTGCAACGCGTTTTCAGAAAGTCATCGAGGGAAATCAAATGGTTGATCTAGGCAATGTGAATAGCGGCGGGGCTAAATTGCATGTTTTTATCAGCCACGTCGGCGAGGACATGGACATCGCGCGAGCGCTTCAGAATGCAATCGAAAACTTATGTGATAGGGCCCCGCCGCCGGTTTGACCATTCCAGAAAATCACCTCTACCGATAACAGCGGCAGACGGCAGGGTCGTAACGATCTGATCGAGTAGATGGGTGAGACCTCGGCAGAAAGGCAGAAAAACCCCGTATTTCTCGCCTCTCTCCAGATCGAAGTACGGGACCATGGTGGGATGGCGGAGCGAGAGGGACTAGAACTCGCGAAACGGCTCTGAGCACGTCCAGGTGCACCCTACCAAGAAGCGGAAGTTCGCGAGAGGATCGCAGATTCAGCGTGGCGACTCGGTGGCGATGCCGGATAAACAAAAAGCCGCTCGTTAGAGCGGCTTTTTATATTTGCGCTGTAAATACAGCATCTTACTTGTTGCGGGGATAGGATTTGAACCTATGACCTTCAGGTTATGAGCCTGACAGTGTCCTTAGCGGCCTTGGCGACTCCCGATGGCGGCAGAGACCATATCCAGCTCAAGAATATTTGGCCCAACTATCTGGTCGGCTCCTGGCCTCTTGTCTTCTCGCGCCCCTCTTTACCGACGCCCTGCTCCGCGCCGCGACGCCGAGTACTGGCAAACTCCGAAAGCTCGTTCTTCAGCGCATGCCTTTGGGTTTCGACAGCAGGCATGTCTTTGACGAATTGCCGAACTTGGCGAGCCAACACGTGATCTGCTACCGCTCCGGAGCGCTGTAGCTCAGCGGCATAGTCGAGATATCGCTGCCGGATCGCCTCCTGACGTGATTTGATCTGTTCGTCCCAAGGATGTTCGGCGGTCCTGCCGTCCCTCACCTCCGAAAGGACCTCCTTACGAGCAAGTCGATCGACGTCGGGTGTGATCTTTCGCTTCCGCAAAGCGAGCACCGCCCCGCGATTGGCCTTTCGAACTCGCCCTCGCGTTCGCCGCGGCGTTGCCTCCGCCGCGATCCCGCGAAGCCGGAGTTCGCCAGCAAACCGCTCGCGCCACGCCTGAAGATCCGCCTTGCGAGGGTTGAGGCGCTTGCCGTCATGCCCGAGGGACCGAACGGTCAAGTGCACGTGGGGATGCTTGTTATCAAGATGCTGGACGAAGACGTAGTCGTGATTGTAGCCGAACGTCTCGATGGCAAATGCCCGAGCGGAATCCTTAACGGCGACGGCATCAGTGCCAGCCGGCATCGACAGAATGATGTTGACCGATAGCGACCCATCGCGGCGGCGCTTATTGTCGAGGCCCGCATCATCCTCCCAGCGTTGCTGCAGATCTTTCAATCCGGAACGACCCCCCATCGTCGCGCCCTGCTCTGTTTCCGCCTCGAGCTCGCCGTTTCGCGTGATGTATGCGAGGTGCGACTTGAGATGCCCGACGCCCTTGGTGCGACCGGTAATCTTGACCATCACCTCTGGTGCTCTGCGCACAATGCGTTCAAGCTTTGCACGCATCGCCGGCGTAAGGCGGCCGGGAGCGGCTGGATCGGGGATATCCCACTCAGCGCGCCGCGGGCGTCGATTAGGCGTTTCCCAGACATACGAAATCGGCGGAACTTCGGAAGCTAGGTCGGTCGGCCGAGGCGAGTAACGCCGGCTCATCATCGCCCATCCCAATAGTCGGCGTTGCCATTGAGCGCATTACGAAGCTGCGCGAGCTCTGTTTCAATGACCAATTTGGTCTCTTGAATTGCGGACAGATCGGGCTCAACCGCCCTGCCCTGCAGCACACTGGTGTTTGCGGCCCGCGCGATTTGGTTGATGTTGCCGCCGATCCGGTTGAGCTCGCGAACAATCGCGCGAAGCGCGGCATGCTCGTCCGGGGAATGCTGGACCGGCGACGCCAGCCGTGAACGCACTAGCGCGACGATCCAACCGGTTCGCGTCATGCCACGTTGCTGTGAGACTTCAGCGAGCTGCCGCATCTCGCTCTCGCGAAATCGCACCGTCACCTTCTCCGGTCGCCCGACAGGTAACGCCGAGATGCGCGGCGCTGGTGCAGCTAGCGCATCAGCCATGAGACGTCGCAGCAGCGCGGATTTGCCGCCCTGGGTAGCCGCAAGAACGGAGAACTGCGCCGCGACTTCGTCCGAGACGCGAAGCGAGATCAGAGCCATGCACTCCAATCCCATTCGCGGTGTAATACATCGCTGGCGCGAAGCCTATCCTGCACTAGAAAACGCGAATCTCTCCACCCCCTCCATGTTGGTTCAAACCAACGGGCTCGGCGCTCAAAGCTCGGGAGTTGCCCCAGGTGGGGTCCAACCCAGCTGCCGATCGATGCGGAGAATTCCTCCGGGAATGACGAAGCCGTCGCCCCTAATCCTTGCTCTCCACGAAACCCGCGCGTCCAGATCGGCAACATTGGCATCGAGCATGTGGACCGCGGCTTTCCAGCAGCCTCCGGCCTCTCTACGGCGCTGTGGAAGGCGCGTTCGGCCTCCGGCTGCTGCGCTAACGCGCCATCCTTCGGATGGGAAATCCGCTCCGCCGGCGCACCAACTGTAGCAGCGTTTCTGCGGAGGCTGTTCAAGACAAGCTTCATGCGAACAGGATCTCTTCGATTGTAACCGTCGATGCCGGAACCTCTTCCGCCTCTTCTGTACCATCGATCAGCAGCACGGCATGGCGTGAGCCTCGAGACGCGAGTCGATCGATCAGAAGACAGCCCATGCGATCTTGGTGACGCACTCTGATCGTCAGCGATGGGCTCATTCGCGCATTCCGATCGGCCAAGGAGTTGAGAGGTTTCTCCGCGATCGCGGTTACACCGTCTCTCTCGCTGGGTCGCAATGCCACTGGCGATGCGATCGGGCTTAGTCCGGCTTGAGCTCCAGGCGGCCCTTCGCCATCAGCAGGGGAGCCGCGGACTTCGCTGCGAATTTTGCGAGCCAGCTGACGGGCGTGGGCGTCGGTGAAACTCTCCTGTGCTGCGCATAAAGTCTCGACGGCGTGGGGCTGCTCACGCCAAGCCTGATAGAGTTCGTACACAGCACGGATTGATGAGCCGGCAAGCTTCGACTGGAGGAACTCCGGCATGCTCTGGACCGACGCGTAGCGAGACACCCAGTCCCTGGGCTTGCTGAGCTTGCGAGAGATGTCGGCTTGGCTATCGCCTAGCTCCAAGCGATCCGCGATGAATGCCGCGATTTCGGGGGCATTGAGGTCGTCGCGCTGGATATTCTCGATCATCTGAACATAACGATCCGCAGAACCAACGGCATGAATGAAAGCCGGGATGTCACGGAGCTCGGCGCGCTTAGCAGCACGATACCGCCTCGCACCCATGATGATTACGTACCGGCCTTCCTCGGTCGCTTGCCGCAGCACAAGCGGTTGCAGCACGCCATGCTGACGGACTGATTCCGCAAGCTCCTCGAGCTTCTGTTCGTCGAAGCTGCGACGCGGCTGGTCCGGATCTTCGTCAATACGGTCGATCGCGACGCAAGTCGGCTGTCCGATTGTGGCGCCACCAACTTCCGCGGCGTCGATGAGCTGCTTAAAGCTGAGATCAAGCGCCATGTGCCGGCTCGTCCATCTGCGCGACGATCTTGGCGAGAACATCGCGGATTTCCCGACCAGCTTGCTGCGCTGAGCGGCGCTTCAGCTTCCAGACCGGCAGGCGCTCCGCAACGGCCTCCGCGTAGCCGTCCCTTGCAACGATCTGGCCCGGGAACACATATTTGCCCGCCTCGCGCAGGAGTTGCTCAAGATGGGTCCTTTGACGGGGCGATTTCGTGTTGAAGTTCGAAGGCAGCAACCCGAGGAACTTGGTATCTTGGCGGCCATAGCGTCTCTGCACGCCGATCACGGTCTGCATCAGACCTTTGACGCCCTTGATCGAATAGTCCTCCAGATAGATGGGGGCGAGCACATGCGAGGCCGCCACCAAACACCCGACACTGCGCAGTCCAAGTGATGGCGGCGTATCGATGACGCAGGCATCGAACTGATCCGACGCGACAGCGAGGTTCTCTTGCAGAGTCGTTATGGCGGCCGCACTGCTGCGATCGAGATCAGTCAGCGAGCTATCGGCCGGCGCGAGCGTTAGGCCTTCGTCTTCCCGAGCTACGACCCGTATCCCCGGCTTGAACAGATCCGCGGCTAACGTTGAACCGGCGTAGTGCCTCAACGTATCCGACGCATTGCTCTGCGCATCAACGTCGATCACGAGAACGCGGCGATCCGCTTCCGCCATGAACCAGGCCAAATGCACCGCAAGCGTCGTCTTCCCGACCCCGCCCTTTTGATTGTTGATGACAATGGTCTTCATTTTAAGGTCCGAAATGGGTCTGACGGCGCGGGAGTCATGTCCTTGTCCATCATGTTCCTGGGGGACGTTGGTTTGAACCAACAGCGATGGCGAATCCGGTCACCAGAACGATCCCGGAATTCGTCCAGCGAATCCCCTGCCACAAGAGTCAGGTCAGCCCATAGCCATCGAGGGAAATTCTGGGACGCGAGACGGGAATCGTGCTCGTTGCTGGGGCCTCTGCGACACGGTCGCGAGAGGATCGTCACGCGAAGGCGCGGAGACCGCTTGTGGGCTCCGGGAGCGTCGCCGCGGCGGCGCGAGTAGAGCCGTCCCCGAAGGGGCTCGCCCAGGCAGGCAGGGCTGTAAGAGCCGCAGGAAGTTTTGAATTAGGAGCCGATCTCTTGCGGGCGGCTGTTCTGCTAAAGACTGGCGCAATTGCAAGTTAAGCATTGCGACGGCGCCCCGATGGCGAAGTCTCCATCGAGGAGAGATTCAATCCGGCAATAGGACGGGGTTGCGGCATTTCCGGCGCAGTGGACCCATCGGCAAAATGAATCGAACTGCCCGGTCGATTCATAAAACTCATTGGACGCCGCTTCCCTCGGGAGCGAGAATCTGTCCGTGCCGAAACCCGAACCAGAACCGCTTCATCTGCGCCGCATCGATGCCGCACGCAATATGCGACGGTTTTATGCGCTGTCTACGCAGCCGACCTTGTTCGGAGAAATGTCGCTGATCCGCAATTGGGGCCGGATCGGCACGAGTGGCAAGACCATGGTGCAGACCTTCGATGGCAGTGCGGAGGCGATCGAAGCATTCGCACGCCTGGAGCGTGCCAAGCGGAGGCGCGGTTACGCTGTCGCGGACGAAAAAACCGTCATAGTCTGACAATTTTTCGAGGATTACGGCTCTGCCTGTGATGCCGGCTCTATCCGTTCCACGGTGTTGATATCAGACGAAGCAAAATCGAAATAACACCGAGCTCATCCAATGACGGCTGCCGATGAGATCGCCGAAAAGGTCGCAACCGACAACGAGCTGGCAAAGGCTCAGGCGAAAACCATCGTCGCTAGCGTTTTCAAGGCGATCGCTGATGCGGCCGTGAGCGGAGCCGAGACGAGCCTACCTGGGTTCGGCAAGTTCAAGGTCAAGGATAGCCCGGCCCGTGAGGGTCGCAACCCGTCGACCGGCGCAACGATTGCGATCGCAGCTTCTAGGAAGCTGACTCTTACGCCTGCCAAAGCCATTAAGGGGTCTCAACGGAGGAGCGGACCGTAACGAGAGTGCATCGTAAGATGCAAGACGACGGGGCTTATGCCCCCTCCTCGGCTGCGAGCGCTTCGTTGCGTTGGCGGATGAGTTCGGCCAGTTCGACTTCGAGCGCCTTGCGCTCCGCCGGCGTGAACACGCATTCGCGCAGCTCGGCGCGCAATTCTTCAATGGTGTCGACGGTCATGATCGTATCTCCGGTAGAAGGGAAGCGGGCCCCGCCTTGCGGCGGAGCCGACTTCCTGGAGCTTCAGTCCCGGTTCGGCCGGGACCAGATCAGTTGGAGGCCTTCTGCACCTGCGACCTCGATCAGGGTGGCGTAGATCGGAGCCGGGAAGCTCGGATCGTCCAGCTTGACGGAGAGGTAGTCGCGCTCGGTGTCCTTGGCGGTCTTCTGCCAGGCCGCGCCCAACTCGACGTTATGCGGTGCACCGCATAACGCGGATTATGCGTAGCGCGGGATTATGCGGAGTCGTTGGCTGATAGCCGGGGCTTTCCCGGGCTTTTGTGGCTGCGCCGCTCCGCATAATCCCGTGGAG
>NZ_JAACFT010000044.1 GCF_029051685.1 Bradyrhizobium sp. CSA207
GCACCCAGATGATGCCGGCAAGGACTGAGGGAAACCGCCATGCGCTACGATGATTTCCGCCGCCATCGTCGCGACGATCCTCGATGTCGTCGCTGCGGCGGAAATCATCGTAGCGCATGGCGGTTTCCCTCAGTCCTTGCCGGCATCATCTGGGTGCAGAAGTGCGAAAGCCCAACGGCCACACATGTAAAATTTCCGTTGCATTCATCAATATCGTGCTCGGCAAAAATTGCCTAGTGCGACAGCGTGCCGATGCCAGCAATATTTTCCGAGGGTCGTGCAATTTTTTCCGAGAGAAATTGCACTCTTTTTAGGGCTCGAGCTGCTCCCGCAACGCGAAGAAGTGCGAAACACACTGTAAAACACGGAGAATGCGCGCAACAAACCGGGCGCGACGCGCGATGCGATGCCTGCTCACAAAAGTAGCGGATTAAGTCGATTTTTACTTTGCCGCTTCAATGTAACGGTCAGTCGGTTGTTTGGTCCCGCGTCGCCGACAGCGTCGCCTGAGTCAGAGTTCTTGAGTCATGGTAGAGTCGCGTCGCGGGGCGTCTGCAAGGGCGCCCCGCACAAATTTTGAATCCGCATCGCATCGCATCGTCCTCGGCGATTGCGTCGCCGAGATGTCGAAGCTTCAGGCCGGTTCGGTCGACCTCGTGTTCGCCGACCCGCCCTACAATCTCCAGCTCAAGGGCGATCTCAAACGTCCTGACGAATCGCACGTCGATGCCGTCAATGACGACTGGGACAAGTTCGATTCGTTCTCCGCCTATGACGATTTCACCCGAGCCTGGCTGCTCGCCGCCCGCCGCGCGATGAAGCCATCGGCAACGATCTGGGTGATCGGCTCCTATCACAACATCTTCCGCGTCGGCGCGATCATGCAGGATCTCGGCTTCTGGCTCCTGAACGACATCGTCTGGCGCAAGACCAACCCGATGCCGAATTTCCGCGGCCGCCGCTTCACCAACGCGCACGAGACCATGATCTGGGCCGCGCGCGACGAGAAGGCCAAGGGCTACACGTTCAACTACGAAGCGCTGAAGGCGGCCAACGAGGACGTGCAGGCGCGCTCGGACTGGCTGATTCCGCTCTGCACCGGCGAGGAGCGCCTCAAGGGTGCCGACGGCAAGAAGGTTCACCCGACGCAGAAGCCGGAAGGCCTGCTCGCGCGCGTGCTGCTGTCGTCGTCAAAACCCGGCGATCTCGTGATCGATCCCTTCAACGGCACCGGCACCACCGGCGCGGTCGCCAAGCGTCTCGGCCGCTCCTATATCGGCTTCGAACGCGACAAGGCCTACGCCAAGGCCGCGGAGATGCGCATCGCCGCGGTCGAGCCGCTGCCGGAGGACAGCCTCGCCCCGTTCATGACCGCGCGCGAAGCGCCGCGGGTCGCGTTCTCCGAATTGATCGAGCGCGGCATGATCATGCCCGGCACGAAACTGTTCGACGCCAAGAAGAAGTTAGGGGCGCTGGTCCGCGCCGACGGCGCCATCATGCTCGGAGACAAGGTCGGCTCGATCCACCGCATGGGTGCAGTGGCGCAGGGTTCGGCCGCCTGCAACGGCTGGACCTTCTGGCACGTCGAGACCAAGAAGGGCCTCAAGCTGATCGACGAACTGCGCGCCGAAATTCGCGCCGGCATGGCGGCGGAGTAGCGTCCCGTCATTCCCGGCCTCGCGAAGCGAGAACTACGATGCGCAATTGCGCATCTGAGAATCCATTGGGCCACATGTTCAGACGTTCGATGGATTCCGGGCTCGCTCGCTTTGCTCGCGCCCCGGAATGACGACTTGTTGAACACCGCCGCCGCCGGAACTGCGATAGCATCATAGCTCCCGTCCCGACCGGCCGGCTCCCATGCGACGACAGTCCGAGACATTGCTGCTGGTGCCGCTGCTGCCGATCTTCCTCGTCGGCATGTTTCCGATGTTCCTGATCGGCCTGCTCGGATTTTTCGGCCTCGCCCTCTTCGGCGTGCTCGTGGTCTGTGTCGGACTGGCCAGCAGCAACGAAGCCCACGACAATTTCAATCACGACGTCATCGTTCACGGCTATGCGCGGGGATCGGAACGCGCCACGCAAGCGTCCAATATGCACACGGCGACGCGGCTGGCCTTGCGGCTCGAGGCTCTCGGCGCTGCCATGGTCATCGCGGCGGCGATCGGCCTCGCCTATCCCGGCTGATCTGCGCGGCGCGCAGATGCCACCCAGCAAACTCGCCGGTTGCGCCCCCGGACAAGCTTTTGGCAAGAGGGGCCGCCTGCGCGGCTATGATGCTGCGTTCGCGCCCGGCAACAGGAATTGGGGAGACAAACGATGCTCAAATTCTACTTCAACGGATCGCCGAACCCGACCAAGGTCGCGCTTTATCTCGAAGAGACCGGCCTGCCGTTCGAGCCGGTGAAGATCGACACCCGCACGGGCGAGCAGTTCGCGCCGGAATTCCTCAAGATCAATCCGAACGGCAAGGTGCCGGCGATCGACGACAACGGCACCATCGTTTTCGACTCGAACGCGATCCTGCTCTATCTCGCCGAGAAGACCGGCAAGTTCCTGCCTGTTCCCGCCATCCGCGGTGAGACGCTGTCATGGCTGATGTTCGTTGCCACGGGCGTCGGGCCGTATTCGGGTCAGGCCGTGCACTTCAAGCATTTTGCACCCAAGGACCAGAACCACGACTACGCCCATAACCGCTACCAATACGAGACCGATCGCCACTACAAGATTCTCGACGGTCGCCTCAAAGGCCGCCGCTATATGGTCGGCGATGATTATTCGATCGTCGACATGGCGCTGTGGGGCTGGGCGCGGATGGTGCCGTTCAAGCTCGGCGACGATGCCTTTGCGCGGTACCCAAACGTGAAGCGACTGGTCGACGAGATTTCGGCTCGGCCGGCAGCAGCACGCGCGATCGCCCTGAAGGACAAGTTCATCTTCAAGGCCGAGATGGACGATGAGGCCCGCAGCAACATGTTCAGGCACATGACGACCAAAGTGGCCTGATCCCGCGACGCCACGATTTCAAGTCCACGCGCATGCGCGTGGACTTTTGCTTTTGAGACGTCTGCGCCGTCAGGCGGCGTGGACCGAGTTCAGGAACTTGCCGACCTCGAGCTTGAGACGGTTGCTGTCGGCCGACAGCGAGCGCGCCGCCGACAGCACCTGCGAGGAGGCCGAGCCGGTGTCGGATGCGCCGCGCTGCACGTCGCCGATATTGGTCGACACAAGCTGGGTGCCGTGGGCTGCCTGCTGGACGTTGCGGGAGATCTCCTGCGTGGCGGCGCCCTGCTCTTCCACGGCGGCCGCAACGGTCGAGGCGATTTCCGACAACCGTTCGATGGTGCCGCTGATCTCCCGGATCGAGCCGACCGACTCCTCCGTTGCCGCCTGGATGCCGGAGACCTGTTGGGCGATCTCGCCCGTGGCTCTTGCCGTCTGCTCAGCCAGCGCCTTGACCTCCGAGGCCACCACGGCAAATCCACGGCCGGCCTCGCCCGCGCGCGCCGCCTCGATGGTGGCGTTCAGCGCCAAAAGGTTGGTTTGGCCGGCGATCGTGCTGATCAGCTCGACCACGTCGCCGATCCGCGCGGCCGCCTTGGAGAGCTCGCCGACCCGTTGGTTGGTCCGGCTCGCCTGACCGACGGCCTCGTTGGCAATACGCGCCGATTCCTGCACCTGGCGCGCGATCTCGCTGACCGAGGAGGAGAGCTCTTCGGTCGCGGACGCAACCGCCTGGACGTTGGCGCTCGCTTCCTGGGAAGCCGATGCGACTTCCGCCGACAGATCCTGGGCCCGCGCCGCGGTCGCGGTCAGCGTGCCGGCGGAGGCTTCGAGTTCGCCTGAAGCCGACGACACGGTGTTGACGATCTCGCCCACCGCCTGCTCGAACTGATCGGCGAGCCTGACCATGTCGGCCTTGCGGCTCTCCGCCTGCCGCGCCTCGACCTCGATCTGCTCGTGGCGCAGACGCTCGGTCTCGACCATGCTCTCCTTGAACACCTGGATCGCCTTCGCCATGTCGCCGATCTCGTCGGCCTTGCCGCGTCCGGGAATCTCGACTTCGAGATTGCCGCCGGCAAGCAGCCCCATCGCGCGCGTCATCGCGGCGAGCGGCCCGACGATGCTGCGGGCGATCAGGAAGGCAACGATGCTGCCGAACAGGATGGCAAGGCCGCCGGCGATCTCCTGAACCGACGTCGTGCCGGCGATCGCGGCTTGGGCGGTGCTGCGTGAATCCCGGTAGTCCTTCTTCAAAGTGGTTTCCGCAGCCTTGAGCCTGCCGATGCTGTCGACGATGAGAGGCGCGAGGTTCTTGTGGTAGATCTCCTCGGCCTGAAGCATCGCGGCGGATGTCGTCTCGAACGCGGACTTGTAGATTCCGAGTGAGGTCTTCACCGGCGCGAGCGTAGCCCGCAATTCCGCCGCCTGTGGGCTCTTTTCGAGCGCTGCGAGCCGCTGTGACGCCCTGTCCACATTCGTTCTGAAGTTGGCAGGCCCCTTGACGTCGCGCATGGCCAGGAAGCGCCAGTTCGCGATTTGAACAAGAAGGAGCCTGGATTCGAGGTCCGCGACGAGGGCAGCGGTATCTTCATCGACGGCTGCGCGCGCCACATCGACCAGCTTGCCCATCTTGACGGTCAATTCGTCGCCACTCGGCAGCAGCGTCGCCTTGCCCGTTCTCGCCTCGTTGACGGCGTCCCCGAGATTGTCACGCAGGCTTCGCATTTTCGCGATGTCGTCGATCAGACCGTTGTAAAGCCTCCGCCGCTCCTCGGAAGCCGTGCCTTTCGCCCCGACCTGCAACAGCTCGGTCGCCGCGGTCTCGCGTTCGGCAGCCTCCTTCATCGCAGGCTCGCTGCCGTCGTAAATGTATCGCAGATTGGCCCGCTGGATCGCCTGCAGATGGGTCGATATCTCCAGGACCCGCGCGGTGCTGTCCGAAAGGGCGGATTGTCTTGCGACCTGATCCTGGACCGCCCAGAGATTCCAGACCGCGGTCACGGCCATGGCCAGTCCGACCGCTACGAGCGCCGTAAACCCGGCATAAAGACGACCCCTGATCCGCAAACGAAAGTTCGGCATTCCCACTGTCCACCCCAGAAGCAAGAAAATTAGGGCAGCCGAATGCCTTCCGGTAATTCGCCATCGGTCACCCTTGCAGCCATCAGGATCGCCCCTGGGATCACTCATGCTGCGGAGCACACAATGGTCGACACTTCTTAATCGTATCCTTCTTTTGTTCGCACGAACTTCTGGAAAGCAGACGAAATCTGCTGATTTTGTAAGCAGATGCGCAGGAATCTCGCGTCATCGCGGCGGCCGGCCGCAGGTGCCGGCCGCCACCGCGTTGCTCTTCGGCGCGATCAGTTCGTGGTGCTGAGGGCCGCTTGCGGGAATGCACCCAGCGCCCTCTCGGTGAGGACCGAGTCGCAATATTCCCGGATCTCCTTGATCTTGCCGTCCTCCAGACGGAACACGAGGCAGTAATCGTTGTCGTAGCGCACGCCCTCGGGCGTGACGTTGTCGCCCTTGGCCTCGACGACGACGATGTCGCCGTCGGCGATGAAGCGGTGGGCGACCGTTCGGGTCCGGTCGCGCAGCCGCGTGCGCACATAGCCATGCAAGTCGTTGAGGATCGACTCCTTGCCCGAGAATGTGCGCGACCAGGAATACTGGCCGGTCACGATCCATTTGGCGTCGTCGGCGAGGCTTGTGGTGAACAGCCCCCGGTCGCGTGCGGCCGGATCGGGGTTGGCGGCGGTGGCGAAAATATCCTGCAGCAGTTTCTTGTTGGCGCTCGCGCTCATGGCGGCATCTCCGTGTGGTGACATCACGCAGATCATCGCCGCCGAACGAGAATTCTTCAAATCGATAGGTCATATGCTATCTATTCACCCCATGAATTTGAATTCGCTCGACCTCAATCTCCTGACCGCGCTCGACGCGCTGCTGCGGGAGGCCAATGTCAGCCGCGCCGCCTTGCGGATCGGCCTGTCGCAACCCGCCGCGAGCCACGCGCTGCAGCGCCTGCGCGACATCTTTGGCGATCCGCTGCTGGTGCGCACCGGCGCGCGCATGGAGCTGACGCCGCGGGCGTTGGCGCTGCGCGCGCCGCTGGCGCAGGCGCTCGATCAGGTGCGCGGACTGTTCGTATCGGATGAATTCGACGCGGCGCGCAGCGAGCGGCAGTTCCGCCTGATGATGCCGGACCTCGCGGTCGAGCTATTGATGCCGCCACTGATGGAGAAGGTGACGCAGGCCGCGCCCAATGTCCGCATCGACGTCGTGCCGTGGCGGGGACCGGCGATCTTCCACGCCGAGTTCGCCCGCACCATCGACCTCGTGATCTCGATCGGCAACGCGTTCAAGGGATTTCACCGCCAGCTGCTCTACACCGACAGCGACGCGCTGGCGGTGCGGCGCGGCCATCCCGCCGGCGCCAGGCTGAAGCGGCGCGAGACTTTCCTGGCCGCGCGCCACGTCGGCGTGATCATCCGCGGCCAGCCGGAGGACCTGATCGACACCTGGTTGCGCACCAAGGGCATCGAGCGGCACATCGCTCTCGTCGTCCCCGGTTATCTCGAAGCGCTGCACGTCGCCGCCCGTACCGACCTCGTCGCCTTCGTCCCGCGCCGGCTGATCGCAGCGCTGTCAAAACAGCTCGGGCTTGCCACGGTGACGCCGCCGCTCGATCCCGGCATCGACGAGCAGTTCATGTTCTATCCGACCCGCGCGCAGATGGACCCCGGCTCGATCTGGCTGAGGCGTCTGATGCTGGAGACGGGTCGGGGGCTGGAGCAGAAAAGTTCGTAGGGCGGGGTTAGCGAAGCGTAACCCACCATGCTTCCGCGACTGTGGAACGAAGCGGTGGGTTACGCCAGCGAACTGCGCTTCGCGCGGTCGCAGGGCTAACCCACCCTACAGACGAAAAGCCTCACGCCTTCTGCGCGTCCATCACCTTGCGCACGGCGGGGCGATCCGACATGCGCTTGAAGTGATCCGCGACCTTCGGCGTCGCGTTGATGTCGACGCTGTCGCCTTCGAGCCAGGTCGACAGGGTGTAAAGATAGGGATCGCAGATTGTGTACTGCTCGCCCATCACCCATGGGCCCTTGAACATCTTCTGCTCGATGAGCGCGAAGCAGGCGCCCATGGTCTTCGGGACCATCGCCTTCATGTCGGCGAACGAGCTCTCTTCGCTCGCCCAGCGCGCGCCTCGCACCTTGTGGGCGTGGTTGATGTGCACGGTCGAGCAGAGGTATGAGTTGAACGATTGCACCTGGGCAAAGTCGAAGGGATCGTCGAGCGGCGCGAGCCTCGCCTTGGGAAAGCTTTGCGCGATGAAGGCGAGCATCGCCGGCGTCTCGGTCAGGACGCCGCGATCGGTCACCAGCGCCGGCACGCGGCCCTTCGGGTTGATCGCGAGATAGTCCGGGCTGCTCTGCTCGTTGGTCTTGAAGCTCAGCCGCTCGGCCGTGTAGTCGGCGCCGGCCTCCTCCAGGGTGATGTAGGTGGCGAGCGCGCAGGTGCCGGTGGCGTAGTAGAGCTTGAACATGTCGGACCTCATGGGAAAGCTGGAATTTAACGGCTGTCGGCCCGAAGGTCCATAGCACGATCTCCTCTTCGCAGTTGCCCACCGCGGCCCGCCTGTGCCAAGACGCCTGCAATCGGAGGGGTTCTGACATGACCGTACTCATCGCCGGTGGCGGCATCGGCGGGCTGACGCTTGCGCTCAGCCTGCACCAGATCGGCATCCCGGCAAAGGTGTTTGAGAGCGTCTCCGAGCTCAGGCCGCTCGGCGTCGGCATCAACGTGCTGCCGCATGCGGTGCGCGAGCTGATCGAGCTCGGGTTGATGGACAAGCTCGACGCCAGCGGCGTGCGCACCCGCGAGCTCGCCTATTTCTCCAAGCACGGCAAGCCGATCTGGAACGAGCCACGCGGGCTGGAAGCTGGGTACAAGTGGCCGCAATTCTCGATCCATCGCGGCACGCTGCAGCAGCTCCTGCTCGATACCGCGATCGAACGGCTCGGCCGCGACAACATTCTCACCAGCCATCATTTGACTGGCTGGACCGAGACCGCCGAGGGCGTGCGCGCCGACTTCATCGACAAGGCAACCGGCGAGGCCGCAGGGACTTATGACGGCGCGCTGCTGATCGCGGCCGACGGCATTCATTCCGCCGCGCGAGAAAAGCTCTAACCGCAGGAGGGACCGCCGATCTGGAACGGCCGCATCCTCTGGCGCGGCGTCACGCCGTCAAAATCCTTCCTCTCCGGCCGCACCATGATCATGGCCGGCCACGAGATCCTGAAATTCGTTTGCTATCCGATCAGCAAGGCGCCGGATGCGGCAGGCAATCACCTCATCAACTGGGTCGCCGAGCGCCACATGCCGCCGACCTACCAGTGGCGGCGCGAGGATTATAACCGCACCGCGAAGCTCGATGAGTTTCTGCCGTGGTTCGAGAGCTGGCAGTTCGGCTGGCTCGACGTGCCCGGCCTGATCAAGAACTGCCCGCACGCCTACGAATATCCGCTGGTCGACCGCGATCCGGTGTCGCAATGGACCTTCGGCCGCGTCACGCTGATGGGCGACGCCGCGCATCCGATGTATCCGATCGGCTCCAACGGCGCCTCGCAGGCGATCCTCGACGCCCGCGCCATCACCCGCGAGATCCTTGCACACGGACCGACACATGCGGCGCTCGTGGCCTATGAGGCCGAACGGAGACCTGCAACCACCAGTCTCGTCCTGCTCAACCGCAAGAACGGCCCCGAACAGGTGATGCAACTGGTCGAGGAGCGCGCGCCCGGCGGCTACGACGTCGTCACCGACGTGCTATCGCAGCAGGAGCTTGAGGACATCGCCGCGAACTACAAGCGCGTCGCGGGTTTCCAGGTCGAGGCGCTCAATGCGAAGCCTGCGATTGTGAGCGCGGATGCGAGGCGGATGGGGACTTGAGGTTCTAGAAAACCAGCATCGCTCGGCTCAATATATGCAATGCATATCCGGGGCGAGATGCATGTTGATGTGCCCTCGCCCCTTGTGGGAGAGGGCAGCGACGCTGGTGGACGCAGACTCACTCGGGTGAGGGGTTCTCTCCGCAAATACATCTCTGGCAATTGAGTTCGCTGAACCAACCCCTCATCCGGCGCTTCGCGCCACCTTCTCCCACAGGGGGAGAAGGGAAGTGGAGCGCGTGGCAAGATCGGAAACCTACCGCACCACCCTCGCCGCTTCCAGCAAACGCTCGCTGGCGGTTGCCGTCGCCAGCACTGTGCCGTCCTCGCTCGTGAGCTTGGCCTCGACGAATGCAATCGTCTTGCCGAGTTGCGTCACCGTCGCCTCGGCGATGATTGGGCCGGGTTTAGCGGGGCTGAGGAAGTTCACCGTCATGCTGATGGTGGTGGTGTAGAGACGGCCCTCGCTCATCACCAGCACGGCCGGTCCCATCGTGTCGTCGAGCATGGCCGAGAGCATGCCGCCCTGGATGAAGCCCGCCGGGTTGCAGAATTCGGGCTTGCCTTCGAAGCCGAGCTTGATCCAACCGTCCTCGGGCCGCGCATCGAGCAATCGCCATCCGAGCAGCTCGGCGCAGGGCGGCCTTCGGAAGTTGTCGAGAGCGGTCTTGACCATGCGAAATCTCCGTTTCGCCCCGCTGTTAGCGCAGCCCTGCTGCCAGCATAGTGTCAGGAGGATGCGGCCCGCGAGCTCAGCGCGTGCGCGATCACCTTGCGCATGACGTTGGGCAGTGCTTCGTCGGCAAGGGTCGCGATCGGCACCCAGCGCATGCCCTCCGGTGCCCGCGTGCGGGCTTGCGCCTTGGCCGTGTAAACCACCAGCTCCAGCGGGAAATGCGTGAACACGTGGGTGACGACGCCCAACTTGCGCTGCCAGCGCGAGAGCCCCTTCAGCTCCGGCGCCTGCTGCCTTGCCCTGACATCGTCCTGGCCGGCGAGCCAGTCCGAGCCCGGCACCTCGGTCATGCCGCCGAGCAGGCCCTTTTCCAGGCGGGAGCGGACCAGAAGCTCGTCGCCGCGCGTGACGACGAAGGCAGCACCGCGCCGCAAGATTCCGCTCTTCTTCGGCGCCTTGCGCGGAAAGCTGTCCTGGGTGCCCTGCGCGCGCGCCGTGCAGTCCTCGTTCAGCGGACACAATGAGCAGGCCGGCTTCTTCGGCGTGCAGATCGAGGCGCCCAGATCCATCAGCGCCTGCGCGCTATCGCCGGCGCGGGACTCGGCAAGCAGCGTTGCCGCCAATTGCTGGATCAGCGGTTTTGCCTGCGGCAACTCCTCCTCGACCGCGAACAGCCGCGACACCACCCGCTCGATATTGCCATCGACCGGCATGGTGCGGCGATCGAAGGCGATCGCGGCAATCGCCGCCGCCGTGTAGGGCCCGATCCCGGGCAGCGCGCGCAGCCCTTCCTCGGTGTCGGGAAAGACGCCGCCATGCTCGCGCGTCACCGCGACCGCGCAGGCATAGAGGTTGCGCGCGCGCGAATAATAGCCGAGCCCGGCCCACATCCGCAGCACGTCATCCAGTGACGCGCGGCCGAGTGCCGTGACATCCGGCCAGCGCGCGATGAATTTCTCGAAATAGGGCCCGACCGCTTTCACCGTGGTCTGCTGCAGCATGATCTCCGACAGCCAGACGCGGTAGGGGTCCGAGATCTCGCCGGGCGCCGCGCGCCAGGGCAGTCGGCGGCGATGGCGGTCGTACCATTGGAGAAGCACTGTCGGACGCGACGATGTTTCCGGCAGACCAGGTTCCGTCTTGGCCTTGAGGGCGGATTTGGGGCTCATGCTCTTTACTGTAACGACAACGCACCGACCTCTCCACGTCATGCCCGCGCTTGTCGCGGGCATCCACGTCTTTCTTCGCGGAAGAACGTGGATGGCCGGGACATGGGCGAGCGGAAGCGACGCCGTCCTTCGGACGGCCATGCCCGCCCATGACGGGGAGAGCCTGTGGTCCGCGCCCTGGAGTGCTATAAGGGCCCCATGTCCAAGCTTCGCCCCATCAAACCCGGCCCGATCAGCGCAAAGCCGCTCTCGCTGCTGCTCAACGATGTCTTTGCCGAGGCCTATGCCAAGCAGGGCTTTGCCGCACGCGAACTGGTGACGCGCTGGGCGCAAATTGCCGGGCCGGAGATCGCGGCCCATGCCGAGCCGCTCAAGATGCAATGGCCGAGGCCGGTCGAGGGCCAGCCGCAGGAACCGGCGACGCTGGTGCTGCGGGTCGAAGGACCGATGGCGCTGGAGATCCAGCACTCTGCCCACGTGATCCTGGAACGGGTCAACCGCTTCTTCGGCTGGAGCGCGGTCGGCAAGCTCGCCTTCCGCCAAGCCCCCCTGTCTCGCGCCCGGCGGCAGGCGCGCCCTGCCCCGCCGGACCCCAAGACCGTCGCCAAGGTGGCGGAGAGCCTGGGCGATATCGAAGATGAACAATTGAAGACGGCGCTGGCGCGCCTCGGCGCCGCAATCAAGCGAAATTGAGCCTCATTCCGGCGCCAATCTGGACCCGTCCTTGCGCCTCGCCATTGCCTCAAACGACGTTTCAAGCTAGCGACAGGCCGCCCGAGCGGGAACTTGATAGGATCCTTGATAGGATCCTTGATAATATCCTTGATAATATCCTTGGGGGCGAGACCACATCAATCCGGGAGCCGACCTTGATCATCACCCGCCGCGCCTTCACCACGATGCTGTCGCTGACCGGGCTTGGCGCGCTCGCCGGGCTCTCTCCGCTGCGGTTCATCTCCGAGGCCATGATCCCGGAAGCAATGGCGCAGGCGGCTGGCGATGTGGCCAAGCCGGTGTCGTTGCCCGACATGGCGCTCGGCCCGAAGGACGCCGCCGTCACCATCACCGAATACGCCTCGATGACCTGCCCGCACTGCGCGGCGTTCAACGAGCAGGTGTTCCCCAAGATCAAGTCGGAATACATCGACACCGGCAAGGTGCGTTACGTCTTCCGCGAGTTCCCGCTGGACATCAAGGCCGCCGCCGGCTCGATGCTGTCGCGCTGCATCGCCAATGGCGACGCGCCGAAATACTTTGCGGTCACCGACATGCTGTTCCGCCAGCAGAACGACTGGGTGATGAAGAACACCACGGAGACCTTGACGCGGATCGGCAAGCAGGCCGGGCTCACCCAGCAGCAGGTCGAGGCCTGCCTGAAGGACCAGGCGCTGCTCGACAAGATCGCCGCCGACCAGAAATATGCCAGCGACGTTCTGAAAGTCGATTCGACACCGACCTTCTTCATCAACGGCGAGAAGATCAAGGGCGAGACCTCGTTCGAGGAATTCGCGAAGAAGATCAGCCCGCTGCTGAAGAGCTGATTCTCACGCCTCGCTCCTGATTTGCGGGCTCCAAAGCCGTATCTTTCCCGGCATAAATCCCTTGGGAAAAGCGGCTTTCGCCGGTTGCCCTCACGGCGCACCACGGCCATTGTCCAGCCGCATGAGCCGCCTCGCGCGACTCACCCAGAGAGCGACATTGCCTTCCATGGTATTGTCCGGGCAGGGGGATTCGCGCCTGCCAACAGAGATGCGTGCTTATGAAGATCACCCGCCTGCGCCTTCACGGCTTCAAGTCTTTCGTTGAGCCGACCGACTTCGTCATCGAGCCCGGTCTGACCGGCGTGGTCGGCCCCAACGGCTGCGGCAAGTCGAATCTGGTCGAGGCGCTGCGCTGGGCGATGGGCGAAACTTCGTACAAATCGCTGCGGGCCGCGGACATGGACGCGGTGATCTTCGCGGGTTCCGGCAACCGCCCGGCGCGCAACCACGCCGAAGTGACGATGACGATCGACAATGCCGATCGCACCGCGCCGGCGGCGATGAACGACAGCCAGCTTCTGGAAATCTCCCGCCGCATCGAGCGCGAGGCGGGCTCGGTCTACCGCATCAACGGCCGCGACGTGCGCGCTCGCGACGTGCAGATCCTGTTCGCGGACGCCGCCACCGGCGCGCGCTCGCCGGCGCTGGTCCACCAGGGCAAGATCGGCGAGATCATCCAGGCCAAGCCCGAGCAGCGCCGCCGCGTGCTTGAAGACGCCGCCGGTGTGGCCGGCCTGCACGCTCGCCGTCACGAAGCCGAGCTGCGGCTGAAAGCGGCCGAGACCAACCTCACCCGCGTCGAGGACGTGATCGGCCAGCTCGCCGGGCAGGTCGAAGGCCTGAAGAAGCAGGCCCGCCAGGCCGTGCGCTATCGCGAGGTCGCGTCCAAGGTCCGCAAGGCTGAAGCAACCCTGTTTCATCTGCGCTGGGTCGGGGCCCATGCCGAGGTCAACGATTCCGGCCAGACCCATGATCTCGCCGTGCGCGAGATGGCCGAGCGCACCCAGCACCAGGCCGAGGCCGCGCGCATCCAGGCGATCCGCGCCGCCGAAATGCCTGCGCTGCGCGATGCAGAAGCACGCGCAGCCGCAGGCCTGCAACGTCTGACCAACGCCCGCGAACTGCTCGACCGCGAGGAAGAGCGCGCCAAGGAGCGCGTCGCCGAGCTCGAGCGCCGGCTGGCGCAGTTCGAAGGCGACATCTCCCGCGCCCAGCAGCAGACCATGGATGCCGACGTCGCACTCGAGCGGCTCGACACCGAGGATGCCGAGCTGAAGGACGAGATCAAGTCGCGCGTCGAGAAGCGCTCCGGCGTCGACGACCGCGTGGCTGAGGCCGAGGCAACGCTGACCGAAGTCGAGCAACGATTCTCCGAGCTCACCACGGAGCTCGCCGACCTCACCGCCAAGCGCAACCAGCTCGAGGCCAATGTCCGCACCCACAGCGATAAGCTCGCGCGGCTCGACCAGGAGATCGCGAATGTCGCCGCGGAAGAGCAGAAGCTCGCGGACGAGACCGGCGGCTTCGGCGATCTCGACGAGCTGACTGCGACGGTCGAGAACGCGGAACAGACGCTCGCCGCTTCGGAAGCCGCAGCTCAGGCGAGCGAGGCCGCCCACGTCGCCGCGCGCCAGACGCTGGAATCTTCGCGCTCGCCGCTGAACGAAGCCGACAAGCGCGTACAGCGGCTCGAGACCGAAGCGCGCACCATCTCCAAGATCGTCAACGGCGAGACCAAGAATCTGTGGCCGCCGATCATCGACGGCATCACCGTCGACAAGGGTTTTGAAAAGGCGATCGGCGCCGCGCTCGGCGACGATCTCGACGCGCCGGTCGACCCGTCGGCGCCGATGCGCTGGACCAATGCCGGTGTCACCGAGGGCGATCCGGCGCTGCCGGAGGGCGTCGTCCCGCTCGCCAATCACGTGCAGGCGCCGACCGAGCTGGCGCGCCGCCTGGCGCAGATCGGCGTGGTGCCGCGCGAGCGCGGCGCCGAGCTGGTGTCGCAGCTCAAGACCGGCCAGCGGCTGGTCTCGCCCGAAGGCGACGTCTGGCGCTGGGACGGCTTTGTCGCCGCAGCTCACGCGCCGACCGGCGCGGCACGGCGTCTTGCCGAGCGCGCGCGCCTCGTCGACATCGAGAACGAGCTGGAGCAGGCCCGCATCGACGCGCAAATCAAGCGCCAGGCGCTGGAGAACGCCGAAGCCGAGCTGCAGATGGCGGCCAGCACGGAAGCTGCCAGCCGCGAAGCCTGGCGCGCCGCGCAGCGCGAGCTCAATGCGGCCCGCGAGCGCCACGCCACCGCCGAGCGCGAGATCAACCGCCGCGCCGCCCGCAAATCGGCGCTGATCGAAGCGCATACCCGCCTCGCCGCCGACCGCGCCGAGGCCGAGGCCGCGCACGAATACGCCGCCGCCGCGATCTCCGAGTTGCCGCCGAGCGAAGACACCGAGACCCGTCTCGCCGCAGTCCGCAGCGACATCGAAGGCCACCGCCGCATGGCCGCCCAGGTCCGCGCCGAAGCGCAGGCGCTGGCGCGCGAGGCCGAACTCGCCGACCGCCGCGTGCAGGCGATCCTTGCCGAGCGTACCGAGTGGCAGAACCGCAAGGGCAGCGCGGCCTCCCATATCGACACCATCCAGGCCCGCATCACCGAGGTCTCGATTGAGCGCAGCGATCTCGAGAACGCGCCGGCCGTGTTCGCCGAGAAGCGCAGCGCGCTGATCACTGAGATCGAATATGCCGAGAACGACCGCCGCGTCGCCGCCGATGCACTCGCCGCCGCTGAGACCGCGATGGCGGAGACCGATCGCGCGGCGAAGCTGACCCTCGAAGCGCTGTCGAGCGCGCGCGAGGCGACCGCACGCGCCGAAGAACGCATGGAAGGCGCCCGGCGCCGGCTGGAGGACATCGAGCGCGAAATCCGCGACATGCTCGAAATCGAGCCGCAGGCCGTCGCCGGTCTCGCCGAGATCGAGCCCGGCGCGGAATTGCCGCCGCTTGGCGAGACCGAGGAGGAGCTGGAGAAGCTGCGCCGCGACCGCGACCGTCTGGGTGCGGTGAACCTGCGCGCCGAGGAAGAGCTGCGCGAGGTCGAGACCCAGCACACCGGCCTCACCACCGAGCGCGACGATCTCGTCGAAGCCATCAAGCGGCTGCGCCAAGGCATCCAGAGCCTCAACAAGGAAGCCCGTGAGCGGCTGCTGACCTCTTTCGAGGTCGTCAACAACCACTTCAAACGCCTGTTCGTCGAGCTGTTCGGCGGCGGCGAGGCGGCGCTGCACCTGATCGAGAGCGACGACCCGCTGGAAGCCGGGCTCGAGATCATCGCCAAGCCCCCCGGCAAGAAGCCGCAGACGCTGTCGCTGCTCTCGGGCGGCGAGCAGGCGCTGACCGCGATGGCGCTGATCTTCGCGGTGTTCCTCACCAACCCCTCGCCGATCTGCGTGCTGGACGAAGTCGACGCACCGCTCGACGATCACAATGTCGAGCGCTACTGCAATCTGCTGCACGAGATGACCAGCTCGACCGACACCCGCTTCATCATCATCACGCATAACCCGATCACGATGGCGCGGATGAACCGGCTGTTCGGCGTCACCATGGCCGAGCGCGGCGTCTCGCAGCTGGTGTCGGTGAACCTGCAAGAGGCGGTGGACATCCTCGACCAGAACGTGGCGTAAGGCCGAACTCGTTCCGCACCCATTGACGTCATCATCCGCCTTGTGCGCAATTGCGCACTGGAGCGGATGATCCAGTACGCCGCGGCTCTTAGGTTAACGGCACTGTCTCGGATTACTGGATGCCTCGCCTGCGCGGGGCATGACAACGGATGATGATCTCTCCTTCCCTTCCCGCCGAACTCAAAGCCGCGCTCGACGCCAGGCTCCAGGGCTTTTCGCGCAGCGACGCCGCACAGCGATCGCAGAAGATCACGAACGCCTATCGCGCGGGCGGCGGTTCCGGCACGATCAAGTCGGAGGCGGATGCACTCGCCTACGCGCTGGCGCGGATGCCGGCAACTTATGCGGCGGTGGCCGCGAGCCTGAATGCGCTGACCGAAATCGCGCCGGACTTCGCCCCTGAAACACTGCTCGATGTCGGCGCAGGTCCGGGCACCGCGAGCTGGGCCGCTGCGGAGGCGTTTGGCTCGCTGCAATCCTTCACCCTGCTCGATGCCAACGCCACCCTGAGCCGGCTGGCGCTCGAGCTCGCGCAAGACAGCACGCGGCTGGCCCAGTGCCGCTACCTGCCGGGTGACGCCGGCACGAACCTCGCCGAGGTCTCGCAAGCCGATCTCATCGTTGCGAGCTACGTCATCGGCGAACTCGGCGAGAGCGATCGGATCACGCTGACGGAGGCGATGTGGGCCAAGGCACGCCACACGCTTGTGGTGATCGAGCCCGGCACGCCCGCCGGCTATGCCCGTATCCTCGCTCTACGCCAGCAGCTGATCTCGGCAGGTGCCTTCGTCGCCGCACCCTGCCCGCATGAAAAGCCATGCCCGCTCATTGCGCCCGATTGGTGCCATTTCTCCCAGCGCCTGCCGCGCTCGCAGGCGCACCGCCAGATCAAGGGCGCCGAGGTGCCGTTCGAGGACGAGAGGTTCATCTACGTCGCCCTGACCCGCACGCCGCCGGGGACACGCGTCTCGCGCGTGCTCGCGCCGCCGGACATCGGCAAGGCCGAGATCACGGCCAAGCTCTGTACTGAGCGGAGCGTCGAACTTGCGAAGGTGCCGCGCCGCGACAAGCCCGCCTATGCGAATGCGCGGCGCTGGCGCTGGGGCGACGCCGTCATGTCCGAAAGTTAACCTCGTTCCCCGCTTTTGCCTTGAACTCGGATGGCTCCCGATCCGACCAAGTCTAACCTTCCCTTTGCGCTGGGGCTCTCGCTCCGCGCCAATTTGGTCTAGGCTGCGCCGCCTCAATCCCCTTCAGGAGTTCTCCATGTCGACCGGCTGGATCGTTCTCGGCGTTATCGTCGTCCTCGTGCTGTTCGCCTTCAGCGCCTATAACCGGCTGGTGGCGCTGAGCCAGCGGGTCGGCCAGGCTTTTGCCGATATCGACGTGCAGCTCAAGCAGCGTCATGACCTGATCCCGAACCTGGTCGAGACGGTGAAGGGCTATGCGTCGCATGAGCGCGGCACGCTTGACGACGTCATCAAGGCGCGCAACTCGGCGATGTCGGCGCAGGGCCCCGCGCAAGTGTCCGCCGCGGAGAACCAGCTCTCCGGCGCGCTCGGCCGGCTGATCGCGCTGTCGGAGGCCTATCCCGACCTCAAGGCCAATGCCAACTTCCAGCAGCTCGCCGGCGAGCTCTCCGACCTCGAGAACAAGATTGCGGCCAGCCGCCGCTTCTTCAACAACGCGGTCCAGGAGTACAACACCGGCATCCAGCAGATGCCCGCCGCGCTGTTCGCCGGCATGTTCGGCTTCACCAAAAAGGACTTCTTCGATCTCGGCGCCAGCCGCACCGACGTCGAGGCGACGCCGCAGGTGAAGTTCTGATTTAAGCCGCCGGGCCGGCAGGGCAGCGCGTCATGGCCGCGTATGGTCTCTACACGCACATCGCCTCGAACAAGTTTCGTTCGATGCTGCTGCTCGCCGGCCTGTTCATGCTGGTCTACGTGCTGGTCTATGCCGGCGCGCTGGTTGCCGAGGTCGTCATCAACGGCGATGGAACCGTCGCCTATTATCTGAGCCGCGCCTTCCACGACCTGATCGTCGCCGCGCCGGTCGCGACGATCGCCGCGGCCGCCTGGATCGTGATCGCCTATTTCTTCCACCAGTCGATGATCGACGCGGTGACCGGCGGCCACGACGTGACGCGGCAGGAGCAGCCGCGGCTCTACAATCTGCTCGAGAATCTCTGTATCTCGCGCGGCATCGCCATGCCGAAGCTGAAGATCATGGAGAGCCCGGCGCTGAATGCGTTCGCGACCGGCCTCAACCCGCGGCAATATTCGGTCACCGTCACCACGGGCCTGCTCAATGCGCTGAACGACAAGGAGATCGAGGCGGTGCTGGGCCACGAGCTGACCCACATCAAGAACGGCGACGTGCAGCTCATGGTGGTCGCCGTCATCATCGCCGGCGTGGTCGGCTTCTTCGGCGAATTGTTCTTCCGCCTGTTCACCAGCTTCAACTGGAGCTCCGGCTCCGGCGGCTCGTGGTCCTCTAGCTCCTCCTCGTCGTCGCGATCGTCCTCGTCATCGAGCGACAGCAAGAGCTCCGGCGGCGGCGCGGTGATCGTCATCATCATCGCGGTCGTATTGATCGTGGTGGCCTGGCTGTTGTCGCAGGTGGTGAAGCTCGCGCTGTCGCGGTCACGCGAATATCTTGCGGACGCCGGCTCGGTCGAGCTGACGAAAAATCCCGATGCCATGATCTCGGCCCTCCGCAAGATCGAGAACCGCGGCGAGCTGCCGGGCGCGACCTCGGCGGTGATGGAGCTCTGCGTCGACAATCCCCGCGAGGGCTTTGCCGATCTGTTCGCGACCCACCCGTCGGTGCAGTCCCGGGTCGACGCGCTGGTCAAGTTTGCCGGCGGCCACGATCCCGGCCCGCTGCCGCCACCCGCCGACGAAATGGAAGAGGCAGAGGCGCAGGCCGACCAGCAGGATGCCCCGCCGCCGCTGTCCCAGGGGCCGTGGAACGACGCAAGCGGCCCGGCCAGTCCACCGCCGCTACCCGCGCCAAGGCCCTCCGGAACCGCAACTGGCAATCCGATGGGGAATCCTATCGGTCCCTGGGGCCGCCATTGAGCGCATGATTTGATGCGAAGCGCGACCGGTTTCGCGGCGATTGAGAAAAACCCCGGGAATTGCCGCAACGACGTGCCGAGGAATTGAATTCTCCCTTGTTTCTGCCATGTTCGCGCCCAACAGCAGACTCGGGACATCGATTTGGGGCCCGGCCGATTGCGACCTCGCGATCGGGGGCGCGCGTTAGGGGACAGCAATGGCAAAGCCGGCAGTGGTTGTGGTGGGCGCGGACAAGGGCGGGGTCGGCAAGACCACGGTCTCGCGTACCCTGCTCGATTATTTTTCCGCCAACAACGTGCCGACGCGCGCCTTCGACACCGAGTCGCCGCGGGGAACGCTGAAGCGCTTCCACCCTGAAATCACCGAGATCGTCGACATGACGACGACCGCCGATCAGATGAAGATCTTCGATACGCTCAATGCGACGAGCCCTTCGGTAACGGTGATCGACGTCCGCGCCGGCCTGCTGTCCCCGGCGCTGGCCTCCTTGCGCGACATCGGCTTCCTTGACGCGGCCAAGGCCGGCCAGATCACTTTCGCGGTGTTCCACATCCTCGGGCCCTCGATTGCCTCGCTGGACGAGATCGCCGAGACCGCGGGCTTCATGACCGGTGCAAAATATTTCCTGGTGAAGAACTTCATCAACGACACCCAGTTCTTCCAGTGGGACCAGGCTACCTACAATTCCTACTTCCACCGCATCAAGGACGCGACCGAGCTGACCATCCCCAAGCTCAATGAAATGGCCTATGAGCAGGTCGAGGTTTCCTCCGTTCCGTTCCTGAAATTCGTCGCCAACAAGGGCATCAACGACGAAGCGGCCAACTACTCCTTCGTGCTACGCGGCTATGTCCGGCACTGGCTCGCGAACGTCTGGAGCGAGTTCGACCGGATTCGGCTGACCGATGTCGTCGGCTCGAAGTCCGGCGGCCGCAACAGCGAAAAATAGTTGCGCAACTCGGGCGGATGCGGCTGGATTGAGCGTGAATCTGCGCCGATATAGCTGTCGATGCCCGCGACGTCCCTGTACATCATCTGCTCGCCCCGCCCGCAGGTCGGCAAGACGCTGCTGGCGCGGCTTTTGAGTGAGTTTCTGCTGCTCAAGAACGGCGACGTCGCGGCCTTCGACGTCAACCTGAAGGAACCGTCGCTGGTCGACTTCCTGCCGAAGATCACCGAAACAGCGGATGTGATCGACACTTTCGGCAAGATGCAGCTGATGGACCGCGTCATCGTCGACGACGGTCTCGCCAAGGTGATCGACCTCGGCTTCCACGCCTTCGACGAGTTTTTCAAGATGGCCGACGAGATTGGCCTGCTGAAGGAGGCGGCGCGCCGCCATGTCGCGCCAATGATCCTGTTCGTCGCCGATACCGACCGCATCTCGGCCCGCGCCCATGAGATGTTGCGCGGGCAGATCCCACGGATGAACCTGATCACCGTCGACAACGAATTCATCATCCGCGGCGAGTTGCCGCCTGCGATGGCCGGCGGCCGGCTGTTGCGCCTGCCGGCACTGCCCGGCTTCCTGAAGACCTATATCGACCGGCTGAACTTCTCCTTCACCGGCTACCTCCGCCAGGAGAAGGACTCGTCCACCGAGCTGCACCAGTGGATTCGGCGCAACTATCTCGCCTTCCGCGAGCTTGAGCTCAGCCTGATCTTGCAACGGTCCTGAGGCTACAAAATTATACCCGGGCGATATTTTCCGCCCGTCGCCGCTCAATGCCCCTCGAACGTCATCAGAGTGCGCACCGGTACGTCCATTGCGCGCAGCTTGGCGGCGCCGCCGAGCTCGGGCAGATCGATGATGAAGCAGGCCGCCACGACATTGGCGCCGATCTGCCGCAGTAGCTTGACCGCGCCCTCCGCGGTCCCGCCGGTGGCGATGAGGTCGTCGACCAGGATGACACGCTCGCCGGGCTGGATGGCATCGACATGCATCTCCATCTCGTCGATGCCGTATTCCAGCGAATAGGCGATGCGCACGGTGGTGTGCGGCAGCTTGCCTTTTTTCCGGATCGGCACGAAGCCGGCCGAGACCTGGTGCGCCACCGCGCCGCCGATGATGAAGCCGCGCGCCTCCATGCCGGCAACCTTGTCGATCTTGTTGCCGGCCCAGGGATTGACGAGCTCGTCGACCGCGCGGCGGAACGCGCGTGCGTCAGCGAGCAACGTGGTGATGTCGCGGAACATGATCCCGGGCTTGGGATAGTCCGGGATGGTGCGAACGCTCGCCTTCAGATCGTGGTCAAACATCATTGGTACCTCTCAATCGACGCGCGCATCCAGCCGGAATGCGTTCTCGACAATTCGTAAACCCACCTCACCGCTGAGCGACATCAGCGATTCCGGATGGAACTGCACGCCGGCGACCGGCAGTGTCTTGTGCTCGATCGCCATGGCGACGCCGTCCTCGGTGTTGGCGGTGACGGATAACACCTCCGGCATGCTGCCCTGCTCGACATAGAGCGAATGATAGCGGCCGATCACGATCTCGTTCGGCAAATTGCGCATCAGCCGCCCGCCGCGCACCTGAACCCGCGAGGGCCGGCCATGGGCGGGATGGGTGAGTTGCCCGAGTTCGCCGCCGAAATATTCGCCGATCGCCTGGACGCCAAGGCAAACGCCGAACACCGGCAGCTTCTTCTCCAGCGCCGCATCGATGGTGTTCTTGATTCCGAAATCCTCAGGGCGTCCGGGGCCGGGCGACAGCACGAGCAAATCCCACGTCCTCTGCTTGAGCATGTCGAGCGCGTGCACGTAACGGACCACGGTGACGCTGGCACCGACCTGACGGAAATAGTCGGCCAGCATGTGGACGAAGCTGTCGTCGTGATCGATCAGCAGCACCCGCTTGCCCGAGCCCGTGGCGTCGGGCGCAAAGGCCGACAGCGGCTTTGGCGGATCGCCGCGCAGCGCCTGGAACAGGGCCGCAGCCTTGACTTGGCATTCGCGGTCCTCGGCGGCGGGATCTGAATCGAACAGACAAGTGGCGCCGACGCGCACCTCGGCGAGACCATCCTTCATGCGGATGGTACGGATGGTGAGGCCGGTATTGATGCTGCCGTCGAAATTCACCGCCCCGATCGCGCCGGCATACCAGCGCCGCGGCGAGCGTTCGTGATCCTCGACGAATTGCATCGCCCAGAGCTTTGGCGCGCCGGTCACCGTCACCGCCCAGGCGTGAGTGAGAAACGCATCGAGCGCGTCGAAGCCGGGGCGCAGCATGCCCTCGACGTGGTCGACGGTGTGGAACAGTTTTGAGTACGTTTCGATCTGCCGGCGCGCCAGCACCTTGATCGTGCCGGGGACGCAGACGCGCGCCTTGTCGTTGCGGTCGACGTCGGTGCACATGTTGAGCTCGAACTCGTCCTTCTCCGAGTTCAGCAGCTGGCGGATCTGCTCGGCATCACCGATCGCATCCGTGCCGCGCGCGATCGTGCCTGATATCGGGCAGGTTTCGACACGGCGTCCATCCGAGCGCACGAACATTTCGGGCGAAGCCGATACCAGAAATTCGCCGTCGCCGAGATTCATCAGCGCGCCGTAGGGCGACGGGTTGATGACGCAGAGCCGCTGGAACACTTCCGCCGGCGAGCGGTCGCAGGGCTCGGCGAAGAGCTGCCCGGGCACCGCCTCGAACAGATCGCCGCGGGCAAAGGCGGCGCGCGCGGTCTCGACGGTGGCCTGATATTCGCCGGGCGCGTGATCGGCAAAGCCCTGGCGCGGAGTTTTGAGATAAGGACTTTCGGCCGTCTCGCGCGGCAGGCCCGCGGTGGATTTGCCCTTCCAAGAAAAATCGTAACTCAGCACCACGCCGCGGGCGGTGGCGCGATCATAGGCGAGCAAGCGATCCGGCACGTAGAGCACGATGTCGCGCTGGTCGCTCTCTCGTGCGCGCTTCTGCACGAGGTCCTCGATCTGGAAGACGAGGTCGTAGGCAAAAGCGCCGAACAGGCCGAGCAGCCCGTCGTCATTGGCGGAGAAGGCGGCGACGAGATCGCGCACCAGCGACATCACGCTGGCGCGCCGCGTGCGCTGGTCTTCCTCGACCGGCGCATCGCCCCGGATGATGTGGCCCGACAGGCGCGAAGCGGTGGTCTCGGAGATCACCACGCAGGGCTCGCGCAGGACGTCGGCGAGGAAGGCGATCAGCACCTGCCCGCGCTCGTTGAGCGCCTCCAGCGTAAAATTGAAGCCCGTGGTCTCGAGCTTGAGCGGCGGGTCGGAAAAGCCGAGGTCAAAACTCTCGTAGCGGCCGGGCACGGTCGTGCCTGACGACAGCACCACGCCGCGGCGGCGGTCGAGCAGGCTGACGAGATCGTCGAGCCGGTTGGCGCCGCCGGAAAACTGCTCCGCCACGCGCGTGATCGCAAGACCTGCGCGGGTCACATAGTCGCTTCTGGCGGGGAGGGCAAAGACGGTCCTGTTCATGTAATCCTCTTGGGGTCCTCTTACGAGACTTGCCGAGGGAACGCCACACAGGACAAACGATCAGGCCGCCGCACTGCGTTGGCGACCTCAGACGATTTGAGAAAGGAAAATCGCACCGGTCACCTCGTTAGGAGGTGCGCCACCAAAGACGGGCTGGGCGGACGGCGATGCTCATGGGGAACTAACACCATGGCGCGGCGGCGGCGTCAAGGGCAAGACTTAGAGACCTGGCTCCCAAGAACCTGGCGCCGAGACGCCGGGGCGTTTCTTCTCAGTCCGGCAGGCCAGCCGCACGAAGGGCCGCGATGTCGGCTTCGAATTCGGTGGTATCGCTGCGAAACTGCGTCGCGATCCACCCGCTGATGGTAAAGTCCGGCACCGCCTTGAGGAGGCGGGCTGCGGCACCTTTTGCTTCGTCGTGCCGGCCGCTGCGCTCATAGGCAATCACCAAGTCCCTGCCTCCGAAGCCCGGCATCCGGGCAGAGTACTCCTCCAACGTCGCGATCGCCTCGTCCGTGCGTCCAGCGAGGCGGTAGGCATTGCCCAGAAAACTGAGGTAGAGCTGCGGGAAATGCGGGTTCAGCCGGATCGCCTTCTCAATCTGGGCGATCGCTTCCTGCGCAAGCCCAGTCGCCGTGAAAACGTAGCCTGCGAAGGTTGCGATCTTCGGCGCGCCTGGCGCCAGGTCAACGGCTCTTCGGGCTTTGCCCACCGCTTCATCGAAACGGGCTTCCATGAGGCAGGCGATCGCCGAGCTGACCAGCGCTTCCGCATTTGCTGGGTCGATCGACAGAGCCTTCTCGATGTGCATCGTTCCGCTTGCGAGGTAGGCCTTCCGATCGCCCCACCACCCGAACCGCGCATTCCACGTATGCGCAAATCCCAACATCGCGTGAAGCGCTGCGGAATGAGGGTCGTGCGCCAGCGCCCGTTCCCAATGGCGGCAGGCGATCGCCATGTCCTCGCCAGGCTTCGTCTGCCGGTCGGGCCAGAAGATAGTGGCGAGCCCCTTCACGTAGCACGCCCAGGCCTCGACGTTGGTCGTCGTGGTGTAGTACTGAAGCCGCGCTTCCTCGCCCTGCATGAAGATGACCTGCATTTCAGTCGCAAGGCGTAGCGCGATCTCATCCCGTATGGCGAAGAGATCGGAAAGCCCGCGATCGTAGCGTTCGGCCCAAATGGCGGCAGCGCGTTCGACATCGCTCAGGCGGACGGAAATTCGAATGCGATCCCCGCTCTTCTGCAGGCTGCCCTGCAGCACATAGCGCACACCGAGGTCACGCGCGATCTCCCGGATATCCGTCTCGCGTCCCTTGTAAAAAAGGGATGAGTTGTGGGCGATGACCGTCAAACCGGAGAGTTTCGAAAGGGTGTTGATGATGTCGTCCACCAGCCCGTCGGCAAAGAGCTCCCGGTCCGGTTCAGGGCCGAGATGCGCGAAGGGAAGGATCGCGATCGAGGGCCTTTCGCCGTTTCGCGGGGGTGTCGCGCCGGCTTTCTCGGGGGCCGGAGGCCTGAAGCGATAGCCAACGCGCGGAATGGTGATGATCCATTCGCCGCCTTCGGGCGAGGGCCCCAGCGCCTTGCGAAGCTGCGCGATCTGGACCGAGAGGTTGCTCTCTTCAACGGCAAGACCAGGCCACCCCACGTCGAGAAGTTCCGACTTGGTTAGGACTTCGCCCGCGCGCCCGAGCAGAGCCCTCAGCAGGCGCGCGCCCCGTCCTCCAATGGGAACGTGCTCCCCGTCCCGCGAAAGCGCACCGCTATCGCAGTCGAGACGAAAGGGTCCAAAGGTCAGGCCACGATCCTGCACGGCAAGGAGATTAGCTGCTTCAACGTCTTTTCGGAACTCCTTCGGCAAACCTTCGATACAAGCGCTTTCCGTGCCTGCACAGTCTCCCGCGTCACGGATGTTTTACACCGCAATTCGGCGGGAGAGATCGATGGTTTATTGGGACTATTACTATCTTTGCCTTATGGAAATCGAGGCCGCACGAAGGAACAGTTCGGCTGCAAGCGACCGTATTCCCCCGAAAGTCGTGTCGTCGCCGGCCCGCCTCCCCTGGCCATTCGGTGTGGCACTTCTGGTGGTTGCGCTGGGCACGATAGCCGCCGCCCTCTGGCACTCCTGAAACGTTGCCAAGGAGAGGCAGATGACTATGGCTCTTCCCACCCTCACCCATAAGCTTCCCGACAGCACGCGGCTCGGCCGCGCTCATCTCAAGGTCACGAACCTTGAGCGGACGGCTGCGGTGTGGCGGGACCTCGTTGGCCTCTCAATACTTTCGCGCGACAGCGATAGTATGGAAATGGGCGTTGGAAGTCGGGTGCTCCTGGCGTTCTGTGCCTCCGCGCGCGACGAGGCCTCGGAGGCATCCCTTGGCCTTCATCACGTTGCCCTGCATATTCCATCGGACCGGGAATTCGCGCGTGTTGCCGCCCGGCTTGGCACTGTGGGCCGCAGTTTTCGTGCCGTAGACCGCACCGTGGCAAAGGCGATCTACCTGTCAGACGACGACGGAATCGGAATTGAACTCGTACTGGAGACGCCGCATCGCGGTCGGCTGGAAGTCGTCGGCGGAGGACTGCGCGCGGTATCAGTTGGTGGCGAAATCCGTCCTGCCGCTCTGCCTCTTGATCTCCGGCCGATGGTTGGGGACTTCATCGATGCTGCGGGACTTGCCCATCCGCTTCCAGGCGGGACCGAGCTTGGCCACATCCACCTGCGCGTTCGGGATCTCGATCTGACCAATCGATTTTATGCGGATACTATCGGCTTCCTGCCGCTGCTGCAGGTCCCGGCCTTCGGTATGTACGACGTGGGGACCGCCACACGACCGCATCTTGTCGCCTTCAGCAACTGGACTGCTGCGGATGCTCCGGATGCATCCCCTGCTATGGCCGGCCTCAAGTGGTTCACAATCTCGGTTCCCTCACCGGGTGTGATCGAGGGCGTGGCGGGACGTCTGGCCGCCGGCGGCTTTCGCTTTCTCGAATCCACAAATGCTGTGCAGGCCAACGATCCCGATGGAAACAGCGTCATCGTGACCTGCGACGACTGATGCCGCCTCCAGCGATCGAACGATCTGCGATGCCCCTACCCCAAATGCTTCCGAAAAAACTCCGTCGCGCGGCCCCAGGCGAGTTCGGCGGCTTCGCGGTCGTGGACGGCCTGGCGCTGCTCGTTGACGAAGGCGTGCTCGGCGTCGTAGCGGAACAGCTCGAGCGACTTGCCGGCGGCCTTCATGGCCTTTTCGAAGCCGTTGACCAGCTCCGGCGTGCACCAATCGTCCTTGTTGGCGAAGTGGGCCTGGAGCGGAATCCGGACGTCGGCGGGCTTGGCCGCCTGCTCCGGCGGGATGCCGTAGAACACGACGCCGGCCGCAAGCTCCGGGATTTTGGTGGCGCCGATGATGGTCACGGCGCCGCCGAGGCAGAAGCCGGTCAGGCCGACCTTGGCGCCGTTGCGCGACAGATATTGCGCGGCGCCGCGCACGGTCTGCGTGGTGGCATCCATGAAGTCGAGCGAGTTCATCTCTTTATTGGCGGAATCCGTATCGTGATAGGGCACCACCTTGCCCTTGTAGAGATCGGGCGCCAGCGCATCGAAACCGGCCAGCGCAAAGCGGTCGCACAGCCCCTTGATCTGGTCCGACAGGCCCCACCATTCCTGGATCACGACCACGCCCGGCGCATTGCCGCGCGCGGCGTTGGCGAGATAGCCCGAGGCGTCCTTGCCGTCCGGACGCTTGAAGGTGATCGCGGTTCCCATGGTGTCCTCCGATGAGTTTCTGGGGAGCTGTTGGAGGTCATTTTGGCCGCAGCGAGCGCGCGGCGCAATCCACACTCTCGTCATTCCGGGGCGCCCGGAATCCATCGGGCGACGGAGTTGGTGGAGCAATGGATTCCGGGCTTGATGCTCCGGGCCGCGCTTTGCGCGGTCCCGTCGCATCGCCCCGGAATGACGACGAGCCAACAAAAAAAGCCCCCTCGCCGGGGCTTTCTCATTGTCGTTTTCGCACCGCTCAGTGCGAGTCGGCCCAGACCTTCTTCTTGGTGAAGTACATCAGGCCCGCGAAGATGATCAGGAAAATGAACACTTGGAAGCCAAGGCGCTTGCGCGCTTCCATGTGCGGCTCGGCGGTCCACATCAGGAACGTGGTGACGTCCTTGGAATATTGCGCCACCGTGGTCGGCGAGCCGTCGTCATAGGTCACCTGGCCGTCGCTGAGCGGCTTCGGCATCTTGATGGCGTGGCCCGGGAAGTACTTGTTGTAATAGGAGCCTTCCGGAATGGCCACGCCTTCCGGCACCTTGTCCTCAAACCCCTGGAGCACCGCGGCGACGTAGTCCGGACCCTGCTCCTGGTACTGGGTGAAGAAGTCGACGATGAACCAGGGAAAGCCGCGGCCGTAGGAGCGCGCCTTGGCGATCAGCGACAAATCGGGCGGCGCCGCGCCGCCGTTTGCCGCACGCGCCGCCTGCTCGTTCGGGAACGGCGAGGGGAAATAGTCGGCCGGCCGGCCCGGACGCTCGAACATGTCGCCGGCATCATTCGGGCCATCCTTGATCTTGTAGTCGGAGGCAAACGCCGTCGCCTGCGCCACCGAATAGCCGGGGCCGCCGGCTTCCGCGAGGTTGCGGAAGGCGATGTAGGACAGGCCGTGGCAGTTGGCACAGACCTCCTTGTAGACCTTCAGGCCGCGCTGCAGCGCGCCGCGGTCAAACGTGCCGAAAGGGCCCGCGAACGACCACTTGTTGCCGGGCGGCTTGTCGTTCCCTTCGGACGCCCTCGCGCTGTCGATCGAGCCCGCGAACAAGGCACCCGCCAGCGCGAGCACGATCGCGGTCGACACCATCGGCGTCGACTTGCTGCCGGTCTTGGCGAGCACCGCGTCGGCGATCGAGTTCGGCACCGGCCGCGGCGTCTCGATGCGCGAGAGCAGCGGCAGCACGATCAGAAAGTAGGCGAAGTAGCAGAACGTCAGGATCCGGCCGGCGATCACGTAGATGCCTTCCGGCGGCTGCGCGCCGAGATAGCCGAGCAGGACGCAGACCACGACGAAGATCCAGAAGAACTGCTTGGCCAGCGGACGGTACTTCGACGACTTGGTCTTGGCGCTGTCGAGCCAGGGCAGGAAGCACAGGATGATGATCGCCGAGAACATCGCGATGACGCCGGCGAGCTTGTTCGGGATCGAGCGCAGGATCGCGTAGAACGGCAAATAGTACCATTCCGGCACGATGTGCGGCGGCGTCACGCCCGGGTTCGCGGGAATGTAGTTGTCGGCGTCTCCGAGATAGTTCGGCATGTAGAAGATGAACCAGGCGTAGAGCAGCATGAAGCAGGCGACGCCGAACATGTCCTTGATTGTTGCGTGCGGCGTGAACGGCACGGTGTCCTTTTCCGTCTTCGGCTCGACGCCGTCCGGATTGTTCTGGCCGGCGACGTGCAGCGCCCAGACGTGCAGCACGACCACGCCCGCGATCAGGAACGGCAGCAGATAATGCAGCGAGAAGAAGCGGTTCAGCGTCGGGTTGCCGACCGAGTAGCCGCCCCACAGCAGCGTCACGATGCTCTCGCCGGCATAGGGAATGGCGGAGAACAGATTGGTGATGACGGTGGCGCCCCAGAAGCTCATCTGGCCCCACGGCAGCACGTAGCCCATGAAGCCGGTCGCCATCATCAAGAGGTAGATGATGACGCCGAGAATCCAGAGCACCTCGCGCGGCTCCTTGTAGGAGCCATAATAGACGCCGCGGAACATATGGATGTAGACGGCGACAAAGAACATCGATGCGCCGACCGCGTGCATATTGCGGAGCAGCCAGCCGTAGTTCACGTCACGAACAATCAGCTCGACCGACTTGAAGGCGAGATCGGCGTGCGGCGTGTAGTGCATCGCCAGGATCACGCCGGTCAGGATCTGGATCCCGAGCATGAAGGAGAGGATGGCTCCGAAGGTCCACCAGTAGTTCAGGTTGCGCGGGGTCGGATAGGCGACGAAGGAGGAATGGATGAGACCAAAGATCGGCAGGCGCCGCTCGATCCATTGCAGCGCCGGGTTGCTCGGCTGGTAGTCGGATGGTCCGCTCATGATGCGATCCTGAGGAAATAAGACGACGAGACGACGCGAGGCTTCGGATGCGGATCCGAAGCTCAGCCGATCTGGATTTTGGTGTCGGAAACGAACTGGTACGGCGGCACCGGCAGGTTCGCGGGCGCGGGCCCCTGGCGGATGCGGCCGGACGAATCGTACTGCGAACCATGGCAGGGGCAGAAGAACCCGTCGTAATTGCCCTCATGAGCGATCGGGATGCAGCCGAGATGGGTGCAGATGCCGATCACGACCAGCCACTGCTCATGGCCGGACTTGACCCGGGCGTCGTCGCTCTGCGGATCGGGCAGGCTCGCCACGTTGACGGCGCGCGCCTCGTCGATCTGCTTCTTGGTGCGGTGGCTGATATAGATCGGCTTGCCGCGCCAGAACACCTTGATGTCCTGCCCCTCGGCGACCGGGCTGAGATCGACCTCGATCGGCGCACCTGCGGCGATGGTCGAGGCGTCCGGATTCATCTGGGAAACGAAGGGCCAGAGCGCGGCCGCGCCCCCTACTGCTGCGGCTGCCCCGGTTGCAACGAATAAGAAATCACGGCGTGTCGGATGGTCCGCCGAAGACGCTGTCGTCACGATTCCAACCCTTTCTTCTTATGCTCCCGGCGGAACCGCTCCAGGGGGCGCCCAAACGTCCCCAGAACAGCCTGCCGGCGCCCGCGACCCCCCGCGGCGGCAGAACTTCGCATGTCCCGCCAAAAAGGGCGAAAACAGCAGTCCAGAATCGTTCTATTCGCACCCTTGCCGGACGAGCGCAAGCCCGCTATCGGCGCGGGAGCGTGCAATGCACGAATTCCCGCGCTAGCGATGTTTTATTGAGACATTTTCGATCCACACCAGCCCACTGCCCCGTCATGCACATCGCACTTTTCCAGCCCGATATTGCCCAGAACACCGGCACGATTCTCAGGCTCTGCGCCTGCCTGGGACTATCGGCCCATATCATCGAACCCGCCGGCTTCCCGTTCTCGGACCGCCTGTTCCGCCGGGCGGGAATGGACTATCTCAACCACGTCAGCGTGACCCGCCACGACTCCTGGCCGAAATTCGAGGAATGGCGGGCGGCGCAGGGTTGCCGGCTGCTGCTGTTCACCACCAAGGGCGCGACCGACTATCGCGATTTCCGTTACCAGACGTCGGACATCCTGCTATTCGGGCGCGAGAGCGCCGGCGTCACCGACGCGGTGGTCGAGGCCGCGGATGCGCGGCTGGTGATCCCGATCACGCCGGGGCTGCGGTCGCTCAATGTGGCGATGACCGCGGCGATGGCCGCAGGCGAAGCCGTGCGGCAGGTCCGCAACCAGCCAGTTTGATATGTTGAGGAGAGACGAGTGAGTTACGCGGTCAAGGAGGTCTTCCTGACCCTGCAAGGCGAAGGCGCCCATGCCGGGCGCGCCGCCGTATTCTGCCGTTTTGCCGGCTGCAATCTCTGGAGCGGCCGCGAGGCCGATCGCGGCGATGCCGTCTGCAAGTTCTGCGACACGGATTTCGTCGGCACTGACGGCACGCTCGGCGGGCGCTACGCCTCGGCCGCAGACCTTGCCGGCACCATCGCCGCGCAATGGACGGGAGCGGCCGACAACCGCTACGCGGTGCTGACCGGCGGCGAGCCGCTGTTGCAGGTGGACGCAGCCCTGATCGACGCGCTCCATGCCCGCGGCTTCGAGATCGGCGTCGAGACCAACGGGACGATCGCTGCGCCCGAGGGGCTGGACTGGATCTGCGTCAGCCCCAAGGGCGGAAGCGAGCTGGTGCTGCGCCGCGGCCATGAGCTGAAGCTGGTCTATCCGCAGGCGCTCGCCGCGCCGGAGGCCTTCGAGGGCCTCGCCTTCGAGCGCTTCTCGCTGCAACCGATGGACGGGCCCGACGTCGCCGAAAACACCGCACGCGCCATCGACTACTGCCTGCGTCATCCGCAATGGCGGCTCAGCGTGCAAACGCATAAATCGCTCGGCATCAGATAGGATTGGTTTTCGAACAGATGTGGGAATTGACGAAATCGTTCCGCTTCGAGGCGGCGCATTCACTGTCGGGAACGACGTTTGGCGCCGCCAGCGAAGAGATTCACGGCCACTCCTTCCGCGCCGAGGTGACGGTGCGCGGCACGCCCGATCCCGCGACCGGCATGGTGGTCGATCTCGGCCTTCTCCAGCGCGCGATCGAGGACGTGCGGCTGATGCTGGACCATAAGTTCCTCAACAAGATCGAGGGGCTCGGCACCCCGACGCTGGAGAACCTCTCGCGCTTCGTCTGGGAGCGGCTGGCCCATATCGGCAAGCTCACCCGCGTCAGCGTCCACCGCGACAGTTGCAACGAGAGCTGCACCTATTACGGTCCGGAAGGGTTGAGGCAATGACATCCACGATGGACCCGAGCCTGATCGACGACCGCAAGGCCCGCGCCCGCGCCTGGTTCGAAGTCTTGCGTGACGACATCTGCGCCAGTTTCGAGCGGCTGGAAGACGACGCGCCGCAAAGCCTCTATCCCGGCGAAGCCGGCCGCTTCAAACGCACGCCCTGGCAGCGCACCGACCACTCTGGCGCACCCGGCGGCGGCGGCGTGATGTCGATGATGTACGGCCGACTGTTCGAGAAGGTCGGCGTGCACTGTTCGACCGTACACGGCGAGTTCGCTCCCGAGTTCCGCGCGCAGATCCCAGGCGCGGCAGAGGATCCGCGGTTCTGGGCCTCCGGCATCTCGCTGATCGCGCACCTGCGCAATCCGAACGTGCCCACCGTGCACATGAACACGCGCTTCGTCGTCACCACCAAGGCCTGGTTCGGCGGCGGCGCCGATCTCACGCCGGTGCTCGACCGCCGGCGCACCCAGGAGGACGCCGACAGCATCGCCTTCCATGCCGCGATGAAGCAGGCCTGCATCCAGCCGAACGGCGTCGCCGACTACGACAAGTACAAGACATGGTGCGACGAGTACTTCTACCTGCCGCACCGGAAAGAGGCGCGCGGCATCGGCGGTATCTTCTACGACTGGCACGACAGCGGCGACTGGGATGCGGATCTGGCCTTCACCCAGGATGTCGGCCGCGCCTTCCTGAAAGTCTACCCCGACATCGTGCGCCGCAATTTCGCGATCGCCTGGACGGCTGAGGATCGCGAGGAGCAACTGGTCCGGCGCGGGCGCTATGTCGAATTCAACCTGCTCTACGATCGCGGCACCATCTTCGGGCTCAAGACCGGCGGCAATGTGGACTCCATCCTGTCGTCGCTGCCGCCGGAGGTGAAATGGCCATGACCACGATGAAGCCCGCATCGAGGCCACTGCCGCGCGCCATGCTGATCGACATGGACGACACAATTCTCTCAGCCTATGCCCGGCCCGAGATCGCCTGGAATACGATCGCGAACGAGTTCGCCGCGGAGCTTGCGCCACTGCCACCGCACGAAGTCGCAGCCGCGGTGCTGTCGTTCGCGCGCAACTTCTGGGCCAATGCGGAAGCCGCATGGCGGCTCAAGCTCGCCGAGGCCCGGCACCTGACGGTCAAGGGCGGTTTCGCCGCGCTCGCCGCGGCCGGTCACCGCGCCCTGCCCGACGATCTTGCCATTCGCCTCGCCGACCGCTTCACCGCCTACCGCGAGGAGGAGATGTTCGTCTTTCCAGGCGCGCATGATGCCATCGACAGGCTCAAGGCGCTCGGCATCAAGCTCGCGCTGGTGACCAACGGCGCCGCCGACACCCAGCGCGCCAAGGTCGAGCGCTTCGAGCTGGCGCATCGCTTTCACCACATCCAGATCGAGGGCGAGCACGGTTTCGGCAAGCCCGAGGAGCGCGCCTATCTGCATGCGATGGACGCGCTCGGCGTCACCGCAAAGGACACCTGGATGATCGGCGACAATCTGGAGTGGGAGGTCGTGACGCCGCAGCGCCTCGGCATCTACGGCATCTGGATCGACGTGCATGGCGACGGCCTGCCCGAAGGCTCGACCGTGAAGCCAGACCGCATCATCCGCTCACTGACCGAGCTCGTGCCGAGCCCGCCGTAGCCAGACGCAAAAACAAAATTATGCAAAACAACCCCATGCACAGTAGACCGCTGCTGCAAATTCAACGACTTACGGATTTTACGAAAAGCCGTTGATCCGTCGGGCAAAACAGGGGTATAATGTCATCATCGCGGCGCATGGGATGGAAACGTCCTTGCGCAACCGATCGAACAGGCGTCCATGCTCTCGTCACGCGTCCGGTCCGGCTTGAAACGCCGTCATCGGCGTTTCAGCAGTCCGGCAGCGGATGCGGCTGCCGCAGCACATCCACCAATCCAGCATCCCGTGATCGGCGTGTCATGCCGGCTTGCTAGCTTCTCTCGTCAATCAACCCAAGAGGACCATCCATGGAACTGAAAGCCGGCGATATCGTCATGCTGAAATCCGGCGGGCAGCCGCTCACCGTCGCGGACGTGAAGGGCGACGACGTGAGCTGTCTCTGGATGGGCGCAGAAGGCGACCTGTTCCGCGAGACGCTGCCGCTCGCCGTGCTCGAACGGCTGGAAGAGGTCGATGAAGACGAAGATGAGGATGACGACGACGAGGAGTAGGCACGCCTAAGGCCGCGTCCTGGCTAGATCGGAGTGCTCGGCTCCGGCGCACCTGATGTCCGCTACTCTGCCAACAACACCGCAATAGCGGGCATCGCTGAATGTCGCGAAGGGCCACAACCGGACTCCCGACCAACTGAATTGCTGATTGGGACCACGTTTATTGGACCAACTCGCCTTCCATCACAAAACGGCGCTCCGTGGGTCCTGTCGGAACCAGATGAAACGTGCCGGCTCCCTTGAGCTTCTCCAATTTGCCTGTCCCGCCCACGACCTGCCACACGCCGTTATCCAGGAGCTTTGGCTTGCCGTCGGGACCAGGGACGAAGACTGCCTGGATCGTCCATTTGATGTAGGCTTTGTCTCCATCCCCTTTGGTGAATTCAAGATAGCCGCGCGGCTCGCCGCCAACGCCGGGCACGATATCGTGAGCGCCATATTCCTGAACGGCCGTCCCAGCAAGCGCACCCTGACCTTCGGATTTGCCTTCCCGCCGGACGAGAAGGAAGAAGTGCTTGCTGGCATCGGCGAAGTCGAGTCGAATTGCTTCTTTCTGAGTGACCAGCGCATCGAACTTGACGGGTTCTGCTCCTGCAAACGATGTCATGCCGGCACCTATCACTGCGATTACCAGCAGTTTTGCCACGTGAATTCTCATTTGCGATCCTCCTATGGAATCACCTCCCCCGCATGCGCGATGCTTCAATGCGCCGGAGGACGTGCGGATTGCGAATCTGCTAACAGCGACAAAAAATGAATGTCGGTCAATTGACAGTGCGATGCTTGCCGATGGCATGATCGCTGCTCGTTCGCCGGAACGGCAAGATCGGCTCCTGCCGTCGTTCAGGGGCAGTTTATTGCAGAGTACCACCATCAGCCGCCCCACCAAAGACGAGTGGTGGCCTGTAGACCCGCGGGGTTTACTACCTACGCAATGACCGGTTCGGGTCAAAATGCGAAGAACTCAGGCTGAGCACATCAAGTCCGCTACGGTCCACTGAGCGGACCTCATGAGTGTGCAGCCACATCGCTAATGGGGCCACGCTGGCGCTCGTCTCAGTCCGAGCTTGTATGAGCTCTTAGCGGAGCGATCCGGCACCACATGTTGCCAGCCCCGGTAAATCGCAGCGGATCGCTTACCGGCGTTCTCGGGTGCGGCTAGACCGGGACTAGCCCCCAAGGATCGGCGCACAGGCGGCGATTTATGGCCTGAGCCGCTGGATGTCTGCTTCGCTCAACACCAAGTCCGCGAGCCGCGATACCCTCACGCCATGTGCGCCGCCGCCGTGCTGCCGCACCGCCGCTTCGCGTTCACGGCTACACTGCTCGCGGAACATGACCAAGAACCGCGCGCGATCGGCCCGCGAAAGCACCCGCCAAGCTCGCCACGCCCGTTCTAACTCGGTCATCGGCCTATCCCGTTGAATTCGCGAGATTACCGGGGCAAGTAAAGTCGGAAAAGGCCGCCGCCAAATGTCCGCAAGGGCTGCTGTCGCGCGCGTCCCCGCCGCGTGCCGCCCATCCCAAAGTACCTTAGCAAACGGTAGGCCCGCCTGATCGGAACCGAGGGCCCGCGATTGGCGTCGGCGCTGGAACCGCAACTCAAGCCAGCTTTCAATCATTGACCTCGGGGCTTCGCAACGCCGCGAGGCACACTATGCGACTGCCATCCTCGGGCGACCTGTACCTCGTATTCGCCATCGCGGGCGTCGTTTTCCTGATCGAGATCGGGTTCTTCATCCTGCTCGGAAGGGCGCGCTCTGGGTGGTCCGCAGCGGATGCGAAGGTCTAGTTCTCCGCGAACTTAATGGTTGAGACCGGCCATCTTCCATCATGGCCTTTGATCGAAATCCGGAGCCCGTGCAATTCATCCAGCCAAACGTTCTCGACGGTGCCTGCCTTTCCGTCGGTAAGGACGACGGTTTTTCCGATCAATTCGGATTGCGCCTCACCGTACTCACTCAAAATCCTTGTTGCACGAAGCTTCACCGGTGGCATCGCTCGTCCATGCCGGCCGAGCCGTCTGCGGCTCAACCGCGCGGCTTCTTCCAGCGCTTGGCCGCTGGAATGATCGATGATGACTGCTCTTCCAATTCGCGGAGCCGATCGATTTGCATTCTAAGGCTCGCCGGTAATTCCCGCTCTGGTTTCAGCGACGCTCGTAGCCTCTCGCCGATCTCTCGAACGATGGCCCGGCTGTGTACGTAGTCGATGTCGATATGGTTGCGCATGACGGAGCCTCGGTAAGAACAACGCCACCGGCAGGCCGACATCAGCCCAGTGTGCTCCCCCGCAACCGATCGGGGCGCGGCTGGCGATTTTGAATGGAACCGGAGACCGCCGCTTTTGGCTATCTTGCGCGAGCGCTTGTAGAGAAAAGCGGGTCGGCGACCTTTGGCTATCCGCGACATGCGCCGTGTTAGTACCGGCGAGCGGCGGTCTCATGCTTTCTCAAGTGCGGCCATGTGGTTTCGTTCCGGACCTCTGAGCGCGACGGCGATGTTTCAGTTGGACGGGAAGTGGGAACCCTACCGGAGCGCGGGAGACGTTGCTCAGTGTTCTTCCGGAATTGAAATAGCGAACCGGACCTGACCTATCAGCAGATGTCGATCATAGGAAAGGCAAAGTCATGAAACGCATCATGGCCGCGCTCGCATTACTCGCCAGCACCATCGCCGCGCACGCTGCCGAATTGCCCGAAGCCTATTTGGGCAATTGGACAAGCGATAACGGTGATGTCGAGATCACCGGCATCGTGATCGGCCCGCGCACCTATCATGAACCCGGCTATAACTGCGATATCCGATCGGTGCAGCAGCGCGCCGAAGCGGGCACCGTCGGGCGCGGCCCGGTGTATCTCGTCGAGGTGCGATGTGCTGGCGAAGGCCCGCCGCACCGAGGGCAGCGACGATCTTCCTGCCCCTGCTGAGGTGGGAGCTCATTGCCATTCGAAGAGTTCATCGTCCGCTCCACCGCAGACGAAACCACCCCGTCACCGCTAGACATACTAAATTACAGAACGAACGCTAGTTCCCAACAAATTGGGGGACACCCACGCGGTTTCAGGATCGGCGCAGGGGCCCGGGGGCCTGTTCGAACGTCGTTGCGGTGCCCGTGGTGCACTCGCCGGGCTCCGATCCCGGATAGAAGCCGCAGCGCCACTGCCACGGATCACTCTCGACCGGATTGCCGCTGCGCAGGCCTATGCTGCCGACGTGGATATCGCCGTAGTAAATCAGCCAGCCTTCCTGGCGGGCATCGGGATCCCGCCGCCGCGCATCGCGCTGTCTGAATGGATCGAGGGCAACATCAAGCTGCCGGAAGGCGTTCGGCGTTGCCCGGAGCGCTTCACCATGGGCGGAACGTCACTGTAAATCCGTAGCCGACCTTGCCGTTCCTCGATGTTCTGATCGTGGATGTGGGTCACCACCTCCGCCAAATCACGCATGTCGACCACTGCCCGCACGCCGGGCATTTCATGTGGTGGTCGGCCTCGGTCCCTAGCGATGCCGTTGACGTCCTGACCCGGTTTCGTCGTCTGCAACGCCTATGACCTCGTACTCAAACACGACGCCTTCGGGATCGTTCACCACGAACCACTCATCGGCAAGGTCCGAGTTCGCAAACACCCTGAGATGGTCACGGTCGCCGACCTGTTTCTTTGTATCAACGTAAATCCAGACCGTTTTCATCGATCTCGCGCCGGCTTGCGGCGTCCCCAGCGGGGTTCCTTGCGAGATAGGTTAAACTCCCGAACGTGTCCCCGGTTCAATGCTTTCATGACGCCGATCCGGGCAAACATCGTCGGGCCTCTCAGTTCGACCACCAACATCAACGCCGCAATCGCGGCCTGCCATTCCGGCTCTGCGGCCTCCTTTTTCGGTAGTGCAGTGATGTAGGTTGCCGCGTCATGCAACGTGACCAGCGCTCGGCCGTCGTGTAACTGGATCGGGTCGTCGAGAGCGCGCTGCCAGCCGCTATCGGTCACGCGGCGGCCTTGTCTTCATTATCCTCGCCCCGTGCGACGATCCTCAGTGCTTCATCAGACAACGGTCGCTGCAACGCCTTAGCCTCATCCCACGGCGCGTGCATCCACACGTCGCGCTCCTCGTCAGTCGCTAGGATCACGGGCATCGCCTTTCGGATGGATCGGTGCGACCACCGCGTTCGGCGCGGTCGTCAGAAAGCCATAGACCAAATGCGGTCCGGGGATCGGTTTCGACTTGGTGCCCCGGTCGCCTTTGAACTCGGTCCAGATGCCGCCGAAGGCGAAAAGCGGTCGGTTATCATTCAGCGCAAACCAAACCACGTCCTTTTTGCCGGTCTCTGGGTTCGGCTCCGGCGCGTACTCAGCGAAACTGTTCGCCGGGACAAGACACCGGTTTTCCGGCTTGAGCCAGCCGCGCCAGTGCGGCGAGGATGTGTTGCGGATGTTGGTGACAGGTGGGCCGCCTGTGCGCGGCGGTGGCATGCCATTCATGGCATAGGGAAACGCTCACACCGGAGATTAGGTCCGGTTTACCTTTGGCAACAGACATTCACGGCTGCGCGTTGGATGTCCGTCTTGTGCCAGAAGCAGACTCGTTCGTCGACCGCAGCCAGTCGCGACCACCAAAGCATCCTTAAATCTTCATTGCTCTTGCCGCCTGTTCTAAACTGGCCGGCACAATCACGCGATGAAACGGTGCTATCGTCGTAAGATAGATACGCCCCAGTCGGTTATGGCAATGCACCACGGTACCCGCGACCAGTTCGCGCCCATTTGCTGCATCGGCGCGAAGTTGAATGGTGACGCGGAAGTCGAGATGCCAGTCATCCGCGCCCACTACCAACTCCGTCGCGCTCTTTGACAGCACCGGGAAGAAGCCGATAACCGGCCCACGCGCCGCTGCGGCAAGGCCGACAGCGCGCGACGATTTGACGGCGACTGTCGCCATCACCACATCGCGGACACGCGTGAGCGCACGAATCCACCACGTCTGTCGCTCGAGCGCGGCGCGTGCCAGCACCTCTACATCATCGCTGGCGCCCGCCGGCAGTTGAATTGCAAAGGCGTCCAAAAGGTCCGCGCCCGCGTAAAGCGGCGCAAGCACGCTGTTGCTGGGCATGGGCACGGCGCGCGCTTTGGTCATGGGATTAGGTACCGGATGCTAGGGAGCGTAGCGCAGTTGGCGTTGCGGACGATCTTGCCGCCGTAGTCCTTTTTTATATCCACGCGCTCTGGATCGCAACAATCCTGCGGCGCACATGTCTCAGTTGGGTCAAAAGCGTCGTCCTAGTCGCCGCTAGTCACTTCCGGTCTGCTCCGATTGACAGACGATTGGGGGCCCGCCCATGGGCAATCGCGTGGGGTTGATCCTTGGGGCGGTCCAATCGCGTCCCGCCCTATTTTCATGTGTGCTACCTAGTTCGGTAGCAATGGTCAGGAGAAACCGATCATGACTGACGATCAGGTCAATCTCGTCGTTCAGCACCTTTGCGAGCATTTGCACTTGGCGCTCCGATTAAAGGACAGCGAGGCACATCCGCCAAACGCCAGGGATATTGGATTTGATCCTGCCTCTGTAAGAACTGTATTGCTGACTGGGTTGCGTTCGGCGGGTGTCGCGACCCACCAGGAGGCAGCCGGGGCGAGCGAAGAGCCGCCGTGGTCCTAAACGCAAAACGCGGGACAGAAGCCCCGCGCCAGTGTCTCAGTTGGGTCATTCGCGTCGGTTTGACCGCATTTCGACAGTTTTCCGCTCCGCCCTCGAGTGCAGACGTGGCGGCGGCGCGATGTTCGGCTCATTCACAAACGCAGACTCCTGCAGCACGGCAAAGGCAATGCTATTCGAGGACCGAATCAGCCGTTGCGAGCAGCGCTTCGGGCACGTTCAGTCCAAGAGCCTTCGCGGTCTTGAGATTGATGGCGAGTTCAAACTCGGTTGGCAACTCGACCGGCAGGTCCTCCGGTTTTGCCCCCTTGAGGATCCGGTCCACGTAATACGCGCCCCTCTGCAGCAGCGCCGCGCCTTTCGGGCCATACGAGAGGCACATGCCAATCTTCGCGTACAAGCTGTATTCGGTTGCAAAAGGAAGCTTGTTTGCGATTCCGAACGCCGCAATCTGCTCGCGAAAGTTATATATGATCGGATCCGAGATCATGAGTACGGCATCGGGCCGATCGGCCAATATTTCACCTAACGCGCTTTCAATCTGCGAACGTGCATGAAGTTCGACCAGCCTTGCTTCGATTCCATTGAGCAAGCCGGCGCGGCCGACCGCGGAGCTCCGAGATGGATCAAACTTGAAATTACGGTGACACCCCCGCTCGTCAAGAGCGCAGAGTTTTTTTGGCAGCGCGAGCTGCCAATCTATTCAGTCGTCGCTTCCAGCTACCGTGTTTGAATCGCGTCCGTTTCTTCGGTTGATGGCTGCGTCCGCATCACGGATCGCGCCAGACACCCATTAGGATCAAGCTTCTGCGTGAGCTACATCCGCTCGGCGAGCCGCTGCCGCGCGCGATCTGACAACTCCCCTGCCCCACTTGAAGTGAAATGCCTCACAATCCGCAATCCGGGATTGCGGTAGTCTCGCGCCATGGGGCGTGGTGAGTTGGAGGCGACAATGGAGCAGGATCTTCCGAAGGAAACAGCGCGCGCGCAGTCCCCGGCCGACGCGCCGGGCGTGTGGCAGAGAATCCAGTCCTGGGATAGCCGCCTGTCGGTGACCAAGGGGTTAACGGCCGTCACCTTGCTGACCGGCTTCCTGGGCGGATACTTCCAGTATCTGAATTCCTACGAGCAGAAGATCGGTGAGCAAGCGAAGGCGGACATGGAGATGGCCACGAAAACCTTCCTTGAAATTTCGGACGCGTTCGCCGACGTTCAGATGCAGCAAGAGACGATGCTGCGCGAACAGTTCGGTTCGATGAAGGCGCAGGCAAGCCCCGCCTTCATCCCGGTGGACTCCAAGACACTCGAACCGCTCTCGGACTATTGGAAGGCACGCACATCCTTGCGGCGGAACGGCGCCATCTTCGCACGCAAGGCGGAGATCTACATCGATTGGCCCAGCGACCTTGGCCGCGATGCAGCAGCAGAGCACAGCCTCGATCAGGATCCCCTAACGGCAACGCTGCTCACGAAGTACAATTTCGATTGCGACTCCGAAGCCAATCTTCCGCAGTTCAAGGGGGCAATCTATAACGGCGGCGATGCCGGCCGCCCCAGCGAAGAACTCTGTAACGACCCAACGGCCAACGGATTGAAGTCCTATGTCGATCTCTGTGCCAGGCTGCCAGGCGGTGCGATCGATCCGTTGCAGAAGGTCGTTACCATCAACTGGTGGAGCGCCAAGCACCACGTTCTGGTGATGCACCATTGCTTCGAGGTGCTCCGCGGCCAACCGAGTACCCTGCAAGCCCCGGCATCGGGCAGCGATGTCCCCAATGACCGCAAGCTCGAGACCATGAAGCCGCAGGACAGCAGCGAGCACAGATTGCAGCTACAGGCCCGCCGGCTGGATGCCTTCATGACGCTGACCATGGCGCAGCTGGACCGTATCAGGGTGCGATACCGTCCCACCGGCTTCGTCTGCCACGTTCCGGTGGTGCGCGATGCCGTCAGTTATTTCAGCAACGAATGCCTGCCGAACCAGCCGGTCACGAACGAGCGCACCTGACACCGCTCCGCAACGCGCCGGCGGAATTTCCTGGTCCGGCCGGCCAGCGTGATCGGCGTGTCATGACGGCTTGCTAGCGTCGCATTCGGTCGATCAACTCGAAGGGACAACCCATGGAACTGAAAGCCGGCGACGTCGTGATGCTCAAATCAGGCGGCCATCCGCTGACCGTCGCGGAGGTGAAAGGCGACGACGTGCTCTGCCTCTGGATGGGCATGGAAGGCGATCTGTTCCGCGAGACGCTGCCGCTCGCCGTGCTCGATCAGGTGGAAGAGGAAGATGAGGATGAAGAGGATGAAGAGGACGATGATGACGAGGAGTAGGCACCCCTAGGGCCGCATCCTGGTTAGATCGGAGTGCTCGGCTCCGGCGCGCCTGAGTTTCGCTACTCTGCCAATAGCGGACATCGCTGCATGTCGCAGAAGGGCGAACAAGAGACGTAGCTTCGCAGAATTGGGTAGCTAGTTTTGTCCGATCCTAGCGACGCGGATGGACTCCGATGTTTCAGATTTTGGACGTTCCTAAGAGCTGATGATAAGCTTTCGCAATTCGTTAGGAACGATGCCGCGTAACGCCGGATTGGTGCTTGTCGTTGAGGCAACAGTTCTTTAGCACATTCAGCGACCGGCTACTTTTTCCAGGCTCCAGCTTTTTCCGGCGCCGTTCGGCTGACATGATGGAGGGTCTCATGCGAATCGCCGTGCTGGTTATCTTCATGGTGGCGGGGCTTTCTCCCGCAGCACACGCTGAGCGTGACTATCCCTGGTGCGTCTTTGGCGGAGAGCTCGGCGCTTCCGGCGAATGCATGTATGAGACGCGACAACAGTGCCTGGCCTCGGCATCCGGGCGGTGGAACACCTATTGCGATGTGAACCCGCGCGTGAGGTTCAGACAGCCGGCTCCGTACCGGCTGCGCTGACCACAGGAACGCTGCCACGCGCTCAGCACGGCCGAACTCAAGCGACCAAGGCATCCGCGCTAGAGCGTTTTCGAGCGAGGCTCTCCCAAGACCGCATCCAGGTCAGATCGGAGTGCTCAGCTTCGTCTCCTCCGCTTGCGGCGGTTTAAGCTTGCGCGGGCCTGGCTTCGGCCCGGGCTTGCGGTTCAACCCATCGGGCCCGTGGGCCTTCCATGCCTTGATCCGGTCATGCAGGATCTTGCGAGGTATCCCAAGCTTGCGGGCCACCGGCAGAACGCCTTCGCCCCCCTCGGCACGCTTGATCGCCTTCAACTTGTACGCCGTCGGAAACCGACGGTTCGTTCCTCTCGCTGCCACAGGTCATCCTCAAAATGAGCCTGTCACTGCAATTATCGTGTCTCATTCTAAGGGTGCAGTCCAGCACTGTCACCGCAAATCTCAGGCTGGTGCAGCCGAACGCTCAGCAGCCAGCAGAGCAGTGAAAAGCAAGTGCAGGACAACAGCAGGCCATAGCAATACACCCACCAACGTCCCGATGATTCCCAGATAGCTAAGATAAACGGCCGCGAGTAGATTGTAGGCGAGCATTGCCCGAGCGACAGGTCTGGCAGAGCGATCCGGCCAAGACGTTGATGCAAGACCCAGCAGAGCAATGCCCGCGAGTCGGCCGAGCGCCTGCCCCGGTTCGGACAATTCGCCTCCGAAGACCAGGCGCCCAAATAGGAGCGGGCTGAGGACCAGGATCAGGCCGGTGGCAGCGATTTCGATGGCTACGGCAGTCGTGACCCATTTCATGGTGTCTTACCTCAAGGCAATTGCCCAACAATCAACAGCGGAACTACGCTTTCGAAAGCGGGAGTTCGGGCGCTCCGCTCCCAGCGCTCAGGCCAGCTGTAGCTCCGACCGGATCAAGTTGCGTCACGCACCTTCTTGACGGGGGGAATCTTGTAGCTGCCATCGTAAGCAGCCTGCTTCGGGAAGTAATTGCGGAGTGTAAGGTTGAATTGACCAAGGGGCGTCGGCAGCCAATTCGACTCCTTGTCCTTTCCCGGCGAGGTCGCCTGCAAGTAGATGTCCAACGATCCGTCGGAGTTGAACTTGAGCGGCATCCATGGGGCGATGGCGTAGCGATTGAGAATGTTCCGTTCGTAGAAATTGCCCTTGTATTGCGACACCGACCAAGTGCCGTCGCTTGGCGGGAGCTGATCTTTCTCGAACCGCATCACATATCTGTTGGAGCTGTCGAACGGCTCACCGCCGGCGTCCAGGTAGGCCGTGGGGTACACCGTGTCTTCGCGCATATCCGCGCCGAGACCCATATAGGCGATGCCGGCTCGGGTGTTGTAGTCAGTGCCAAAACGGCCGATATTGGTCAGGTTGATCCAGCCGTTGACGTTTTTAAGTTTGGTGACCTCTTCGGCCATCTTGATCTGCACTTCCTTCACGGCCTTGTTCAGGCCCGCGGCGATGCCGCCGTCAACCTTGCTGATATCGAACGGCTTGCCGGGCTCGATGCCCAATCTCCTCAATCTTGCAAGCGCACGTGAATCCTCCGCATAGGGTGGATTGTCCTTCATCGCGATCGCAAGGCGGTTGAAGAATGTCCCGGCATCCATCTGCGCCACCTGGTCGGGCGGCGTGATCTTGACATTGACCGTGCTGTCAACGGGTACATTGGTTGGAGGCATGTAAGCCTTGCCCCATGCACTCAGCGGCGTCAGCTTGTAATCGGCCTGGATCGCATTCACCGCTGCGAAATCATCAGGCCCGTTGGCCTGCGTCTGGCCGAGCGCCCACGCATATCGCGTTGATGAGCGGAACGTCTCCTTGATGCCCGCCGGTGCGGTTCCTTTCCAATCTGGCCCAACGATCAGAAAATTGCCGGGCGACGTCCCCGTCGTCCGCTTGCCAGCCGAACCGAAGACGTCCGTCCACATGTTCATGACCGAGAAAACGTAGTAGCGGTCTTTGGTGTCGGGAACCGAAAGCACGATCGGCTCCTTTTCCAAATCCACCCAACCGGTCGTCCACAGCGAGTTCAAGCTGATCCGCACGACATTCTTGAAATCCGGACTGACGTAGGCCGGCATCTTGGCGAGTTGGTTGATCGGCGCTGCCGTGCCATCCACATTCGGGGCCGGAGCCGCGGTCAGTACATCACGGGTTACTTCCATCGTGACCAGCGGGTAGCCGTACACATACGACTCCATCCCCAGGAAATAGGCGGCAGCTTCACGGGCATCGTCCGGAATGTCCTTCAAATGCCGGGTGGCGTCGTCCCACCACGCCTGCAGAACTCCCTCGGCCAGGCCGGACCTGGGCGTGAGAAAAGCGGCAGCACCTAATCCCAGAACACCCAATCCAATATCTCGCCGGCTGAGCGCAGACCAATCAATCTTATAGTTCGAGGTCATGGCATCCTCCTTGTTGAGGTCCTGAGCACTCGACCTCACCCGCTTGTTTTGTTCGATCATTGCCGCCTCATCGGGTCGTTTCGAATTCAATGATGGCGGCGAACTGCTAGGGCTTCGATTCTTCAATTGGATCTGGATCCGGTGCAGCCATAGGCGCAAGTTCTGCCTTGAGCTCCGGTGCTGCCTTGGACTCCGGTTCGAGCTTGAACGTCAGCTTGTTGATCTTGCCGGTGAACTTGAACGGCGGGTCGTAACGATACTCCAGCATCGCGACCCCGCTGCGGGTGTCCTCGCCGATGTCGAAGGTTTCGTCCTCCGGAAACGTGATCGGCGTGCCGTGTTCAATAGATTTTCGGTCCACTTCCTTGCCGTCCACGGAGAGCACGCCCGTCCCTCCCTTGCCCAGGCCCGGACCATCCGACTTGAAGTCGAAGACGATGGTGTGCTTGCCGGCGCCCAACTCCGGCCCCGACCAAATCGTGCGCTTGAGGTTAAGCAGGTTGTAGAGGAACACCGGCTTGCCCGAGCGAATGCCTGCCACACCCTTGCTCAGGAACAGACCATAGCCGCCGAAGCGACCGCCCTGGGTGACGATCATGCCCTCTGCACCGCCATCGGGAATTTCGACTTCGGCGGTGATGGTATAGGACCTGTTCAGGATGCTCGGCGCAGCGCTGGCCGGCACACCGGTCAGTCCGCCCGAATAGTTGAAGTCCGTTCGTCCCGCCGTCAGGCTCGGGCGCGGCGTATTCCAGCGCGGGAGCGTCGTGTTATCGAGCGGCAGCACGTTGTACTTCTTCGCCTCGGAATCGAAGATGGCCTGCATTTCCTTGACCTTGTCCGGCATCGTGGCGGCCAGGTCGTTGAACTGGGTGGGATCTTCCTGGAGGTTATAGAGCTCCCACCTGTACCCGGTGATGACGTCCGGCGGCGGGTCGCTGCTCAGTTCCCACGGGAGCGTCACCGGCGTCGTGGATGCCATCCACCCGTCGTGAACGATGGCGCGATTGCCGAGCATCTCGAAGTATTGCGTGGTGTGTCGGGTTGGAGCGTTGGCGTTCGCCCTATCCCACGTGTACGCCATGCTTACCCCTTCCATTGGGCTCTGTTTGATGCCGCTCACCGTATCGGGCTGCGAAATGCCGGTCGCTTCGAGGATGGTTGGAGCGATGTCGATGACATGGGAGAATTGGCGGCGGATGCCGCCGACGTCTTTGATGTGGCCGGGCCAGGACATGGCAACGCCCTGGGCGGTGCCGCCGAAGTGCGACGGCACCTGCTTGACCCACTTGAACGGGGTGTCCATCGCCCACGCCCATTCTGCCGCAAAGTGCGGGAACGTCTTGTCCGATCCCCAGAACGGGTACCAGAGGTACTGCGCCTTAACCGGCACGGGGATGCCGTTAAAAGTAGTGAACTCGTTGGGAGTGCCGTTGATCATGCCTTCGGCGCTCGCGCCGTTGTCGCCGCCGATGTAGATGATCAGGGTGTTGTCGCGTTGGCCGATGTCTTCGACGGCCTGGATCACCCGTCCGATCTCATGGTCGGCATAGGCAAGGTAAGCGCCATAGACGTCGGCCTGCTTGATAAAGAGCTTCTTCTCGGCAAAATCGAGGGAATCCCACAGCGGCAGTTCTTTCGGCCAAGGTGTCAACTTGGCGTTTTCAGGCATGATGCCCAAGCGCTTCTGGTTGGCAAAAATCGTTTCCCGCAGTTTATTCCACCCGTCATCGAACAAGTGCATGTCGCTGATTTTGTCGATCCACTCCTGCGTCGGGTGATGGGGTGCGTGCGTGGCGCCAGGCACGTAGTAGATAAAGAAAGGTTTGTCGGGCGCGATTTCCTTGAGCTGCTTCATGTACTGGATGGCATCGTCGGCCATTGCCGTCTCCAGGTTCCAGCCGGGATTGCCCTGGAAAGGATAGATGGCGGTGGTATTGCGGAACAGGTTCGGTTGCCACTGGCTGGCATCGCCGCCGACAAAGCCGTAGAAATATTCGAAGCCCATGCCGTTCGGCCATTGATTGAACGGCCCCGCCTGGCTCGACTGGAACGAAGGTGTGTTGTGGTCCTTGCCGAACCACGAAGTGGCGTACCCGTTCTCCTTCAAGATCGTGCCGACCGTGCTCTTCTCGATCGGGATGATTGAGTCGTAGCCCGGGAAACCCGTCGCGATTTCGCCGACCACTCCGTTGCCTACCGAGTGATGGTTGCGGCCGGTAATCAGTGCCGCCCGCGTGGGCGAGCAGAGAGACGTCGAGTGGAAGTTCGTGAACCGCAGGCCCGCTTTCGCGATGCGATCCATGGAGGGCGTGGGGATCACGCCACCGAAGGTGCTCGGTGCGCCGAACCCCTGGTCGTCTGTCATGATGAGCAGCACGTTGGGCGCGCCTTTCGGCGGCACGACGCGCGGCGCCCACCACGGCTTCGATTCCGCGGCTTTCTCGTTGATGACACCCCCGAACTTCGGGTCAGGCGGCGGAATCTGCTTACCGTCGATGGTGGTGGTAGCGCCGGGGGCGCCCGGAACACCTGTCATCTGCTGAGCCGATACCGGCGGGCAAATAAGAACAAGAAGACCCGCGCCTGCAAGCAGGCCGCAGACGATGTTCATGACGCAAGTCTCCCATTATGTGAGAGAAGGCTGACGCGCTTCAAAGATAAATCGACCTCTCCTCCGCTCTTAGGAGGGGACTTTCGGCGCTATTCGGTCAATTAGCAGGCAAATTCGAATAATAAGTCGGGGTCGTCTCACAGCTTGTTTCGGTTCTTGCTCGCTCCCTTCAATTTTGGAGCGTCCGGCGCCGATTTCGCCCAATCTGCCATTTGGATGCAGGTCAGCAGGTCGACATAGCTGTCACTACCGCCAGCCGTCGCCTCGCCCTCGCATTGGTTTCGAAGGGTGTCGGAATTCTGGAGCCACACAGTCTTGAGCTGTTGCAGCGCGGTATTTTCGTCGCGCATGCAATTGTCGTAGCTCTCCGGCAAAGCCAGACCCATTGCCTTATCGGTGGCTACGGTCGCCTTGCACAGCGCCTCGACATCGAAGTGAGGAACGCGGTCGCTGACGGAAATGGTCGGTTGGCCGACCATCATTGCCAACGATAGCAATGCTATCTTCATGGTAGAACTCCCCGGGTGAGATCTTACCGAAGCTGAAAGGCAACATTGGATCACCGTCCGTGTTCGGTGTTGATTTGGATCAAGGGCGCCTGACTTCCTCGGACGCGTTTTCGACGTGATCACAACCTGCGACGCCTGGCCATCTGGCGCCGCTGAACTGATGCCTCCCCTACGTTTGCATTTTTCCGACCCCAGCGCCGAGAGGTAACCGGTGGCACGCAAGCGACGGAAAGCCGGACATGCATCGCGCTCTGGCCGCGCGAGCCAACCAGCTCGAGACAAGTCGTTCGAGCGCCCGAGTCAGAAACCCTCCGGCTTGCTGCTGGGAGCCGTCGCAGTCGCGGCATTGTTTGCCGCAGTCATCGCGGCTGCCAGTATCCGCCTTCACTTTCGCGACAGCAGCGAACCCATCGCGCAAAATCTCTCGCCCGCGACCTTCGTCGGCAGCGAGACCTGTGCGGCGTGCCATCGCGCGGAAGCGAAATCATGGAGCACATCGCAGCACAAGGCCGCGATGCAGCGCGCGACCGGCAAAACGGTGCTTGGCAACTTCGGCGACGCGCGCTTCGATTACTATGGCGTGCATTCCCGCTTCTTCCGCAAGGACGGGAAGTTTCTGGTCGAGACCGACGGGCCCGATGGCAAGCTCGCCACGTTCGAGGTCAAGTACACGTTCGGCATCGACCCGCTGCAGCAATACCTCGTCGAATTCGCCGATGGCCGTATCCAGGCGCTATCGTTGGCCTGGGACAGCCGGCCGCAGGCCAACGGCGGCCAGCGCTGGACCCATCTCTATCCAAACGAGCAGATCAAGCACGATGATGTCCTGCACTGGACCAAGCTGAACCAGAATTGGAATTTCATGTGCGCGGAGTGCCATTCGACAGGCTTGCACAAGAACTACGATGCGAAAACAGACCGCTTTGCGACGACCTGGGCCGAAATCAGCGTAGGTTGCGAGGCTTGTCATGGACAGGGCTCACGGCACGTCGCCTGGGCACACCAGCAAGAGAGCTGGTGGCCGTTCGGCAAGGGCGAGGACCGGAGCCGCGGACTGCCAGTCCGCTTCGACGAGCGTCAGAACGTGGCTTGGCCGATCGATCCCAAGGGAGGAACTGCACGGCGTTCGCTCGCGCCGGCGACGCTTCGCAAGGAAGTGGAGACTTGCGGGCTGTGCCACGCGCGCCGGACTGGCTTCGACGAGAATTGGACGCCTGGCCGATGGCTGTCGCAGACCCATCAAGTCGAAGCACTCACAACCACGGCCTACCACGCCGACGGCCAGATTCGAGATGTGGAAGAGTCGTACAATTATGCGCCATTCAAACAAAGCAAGATGTTTCCCGCAGGCGTTTCCTGTAGCGACTGCCACGACCCGCACAGCACGAAACTGCGTGCCTCGGGAGAAGGGGTTTGCCTGCAATGTCATTCCGCCGAAAAATACGCCGTCGCCGATCATCACCGTCATGCCGACGCCAATCCAGCCCCGTCGTGCATCTCCTGCCACATGCAGACGCGCAGCTACATGGTCGTCGATGTCAGGCACGATCACTCCTTCAGGATCCCGCGGCCAGATCTTTCCGTGGCACTCGGCACCCCGAACGCATGCAATGGCTGCCATCGTGACAGGTCGCCGCAATGGGCGGCTGCTTCTATCGAACGATGGTTCGGTCCCAAGCGCGAAGGGTTTCAGACCTATGCGGCGGCATTCCACGCCGCCCAAAACGACGCGGCCGATGCCGCTGCGCTGCTTGCAGTCGTTGCAGCGGACAAGAGCGCACCGGGCGTAGCCCGCGTGAGCGCCCTGTCCGAACTTGCCTCCCGCGTCTCGCCGCAAAATATCGAGATAGCGCCGATCGCGCTCGCCGACCCTGATCCCATGGTGCGTATCGGCGCCCTCGACATGCTGGAAAACCTGCCGGTTGGCCAAGTCTGGCCATTGGCATCGCCGCTTCTCGCTGATCCGGTGCGCGGCGTCAGGATCAGGGCGGCATCGCTGCTCGCACCCATCTCGATGGCTGGCAGACCTATGGCGGATCGCGAGCGGTTCGAGGCGGCAGCCGAGGAGTTTGTGGCCGCCCAACGTCTGAACGCCGACCGTCCGGAGGCGCGTACGGCCCTGGCCAATTTCATGGCGCAGCGCCGACAGACCGTCGACGCCGAAAACGAGTACAAGGCTGCACTGCGGCTGAGCCCGCAATATACGCCGGCCGCGGTCAATCTAGCCGACCTCTATCGCCAGATTGGGCACGACGGCGAAGGAGAAGCCATCCTTCGCAACGCACTTGCCGTCGCTCCGCGCGACGCAGAACTATACCAAGCACTTGGGCTGGTATTGACCCGCCTCCGGCGGCCTGAGGAGGCTATCGCCGAATTCCGCAAGGCAACCGAGCTCGCGCCGGACGGTTCGCAATATGCATATGTCTACGCGGTCGCGCTGCATTCCGGGGGGCGGCGCGATGAAGCCATGATGGTGCTCAAGGCAGCCCTGGCGAAGCATCCCAGCAATCGAGAAATCTTCTCGGCGCTCATTTCGTTCAGTCGTCAGGCAGGCGATACCACCGCGGCGCTGGGTTTTGCCGAGCAACTGGCCGCCATCACGCCGGACGACCGTAACCTTGCGAAAGTCATTCAAGAACTTCGGCAACGAGCTAACCCTTCCGCCCGGTAATCGCTAAAATTAACAGGCCCTTGCGATCCTCAGCTGGAACCTCGGTTTTCAGGCCGACCTTTGGGCTCGGAAGCCGACGTTAGTGAGTACACGCCCTGGACGCGGTTCGATCCGCGGTCCTGGCGCGAATGCCTCGTGGGCCGGGGTCATCTAGGCGATGAGCTGCCTTGCTGACGCCGAGATCATCACCAGCCCGCCGGTGCTTACCGCGACATCGAGGATCGCGGTGTGGATGTGCACCGGCATCCGCTCGACGAACGCCTTGGCGAGGAACGCGCCGGGGATCGCGATTGCGCCGATCAGAAGCGCAAAGGCGAGCACCTGCGCGGTCACTGCGCCGGCGAGGCCGAACACTGAAATCTTGATGAGGCCGGTGCCGAGCGAGATCATCGCATCTGTCGCGATCACGGCGGCGCCTTCGAGGCCGGCGGCCATCAGCAGCGAGAGCAGGATCACGCCGGAGCCGGACGTGCCGCCGACCAGCACGCCGTAACCGACCGAGCCGGCCGCAAGGCCGGAGTCGCCGATCTTGACCTGGCGGCGCCGGAGCACGCGGCGCAGCGGCACGCTGAGGATCAGCATGGTGCCGATCACGAGCGCTGCGCCGGCATTGGTGAGGCGCGTATAGCCGTAGGCGCCGAGCGCCGTCGTCAGCGCCGCGCAGGCGAGCACGATCAGCGCGCGGCGGCGATCGGCATAGCGGAGATAGGCAGCCGCACGGCTCGAATTGGTGAAGATCGCGGAGATCGCAATGATCGGCACCACCGGTTCGGCACCGACGAGCGGCACCAGCACCAGCGGCATCAACGCGCCGGTGCCGTAGCCGGCCAGACCACCGATAACGGACGCAAACAACGCCATCAACGCGACCAGCAGAAGCTGCAGAAGCGAGATATCGGCGAAGCCAGAGACGATGTTCAATTTTTCTGATCGCGGCTGACGCGTGCCGCAGCTTGATCTGCGATGGAAGCGAGCGCCGCCTCCTCTAGGGGAAAATCGGCCGCAAGCCAAGCGTCCTCGGCAAGTGTCAACACATGTCCGAGCGCAGGTCCTTCCGCCATGCCGCGCGCGATGAAATCGGCCGCCTTCAGCGGAAATTTCGGCGCGCTCCAGCGCTGCGGCAGCTCCGCGAGCTCGCGCCAGCGCGAGGACGTGACGTCGCCGCCGCTCCTCGCCCAGGCCAGCAACACGCGATCGTGATAGCGCTCGACGCCCAGCCGGTACAACAGCCGGCGCGCATTGGCCTCGTCCTTGGTGGCAAAGCGCCACCAGCGATGCCCCATCGAATCCAGCGCCTTGGCTTCTGCGTTGGAGAGCCTCAAGCGCGCGGCGACGCGCTTTGCATCCTCGGTCACCGCCACCGTCAACGCGGCCAGGCGCCGGGTGACGCTCGCAGGCAGGCCGAGCGCGCGCTCGATCGCGATCATCGCCGACAGCGGCCCGGTATAGGCGACGCCGCCGATCAGCGCTTGCAGCAACCCGCCCTCGGCCATGGCCAGCGCGGCTGCGGATGCGCCGCCGGCGACCAGCAGTTTCAGCATCTCCATGCGCACGCGCTCGGCCGACAGGTTCGCAAGACCGGCGCGTCCGCGGATGCAGGCGAGATAGCCGTCGCGATCGGGCTCGCCGGCGCCGAAGGCGGCGTGGATGCGGAAGAAGCGCAGGATGCGCAAATAGTCCTCGGCAATGCGCTGGTCGGGATCGCCGATGAAGCGCACGCGGCGCGCGGCGGCATCCGCAATCCCGCCGACATAGTCGTAGACGACACCGGCCGCATCGACCGAGAGCCCGTTAATGGTGAAGTCGCGCCGCTCGGCATCCCTCGCCCAGTCGCGGCCGAAGGCGACCTTGGCCTTGCGGCCGAACGTCTCGGTGTCCTCGCGCAGCGTGGTGACTTCGTAGGGCTGTCCGTCGATGACGAGCGTGACGGTGCCGTGGTCGACGCCGGTCGGCACGCTCTTGATGCCGGCAGCCTTGGCGCGCCGCATCACTTGCTCCGGCAGCGCCGTGGTCGCGATGTCGATGTCGCCGTGCGCCAAACCCAGAAGTGCGTTGCGCACAGCGCCGCCGACCACGCGCGCCTCCTCGCCGTTGGCGTTGAGCAGCTGCAGGACGCGCGCCGTTCCGCCTGCGGTCAGCCAGGGCGCATCGGCAAGTAACGGCTCCGCGCTCATCGGTTGGCCCTTATCTTTCTCTGCCCGGCACCAGCTTGCCGTTCTCGATATGGGCGGGAATATAGGTCGAATCCGGCGCGGCGCCCGAGAAATGCGCCAGCCCGATCAGGCCCGCGATCACCAGAACCAGCGCTGCCAGGACAAGCCGTGCGACGATGGTGATCGGCCAGGACGATTGGACGAACAGTCCGGAACGGGTGGCGGCGAGAAACAATGCATAGACGACGAAGGGAATGAGGAAAATGCCGATCTCGGTCAGCACCGGCCGGATCATGACGAATAGATCCGCTCATAAAGCACACGCAGCATCCCGGCCGTCGCGCCCCAGATGTAGCGTTCCGCAAACGGCATCGCGTAGTAGGACCGCTCCATGCCGCGGAATTCCTTGCTGTGCACCTGGTGGTTCGCCGGGTCCATCAGGAAGGATAGCGGCACCTCGAACGCATCATCAACCTCGGAATGGTTGATCGTCAGCTCAAAGCCCGGCCGCACCCTGGCAACGGTCGGCAGGATGCGGAAGCCGAAGGCGGTGCCGTAGAGATCGAGATAGCCGAGCGGCTCGACGAAATCGCGCGACAGCCCGACCTCCTCCTCGGCCTCGCGCAGCGCCGCATCGACCGGGGACGCATCGGTGGCGTCGATCTTGCCGCCGGGAAAGGCGATCTGGCCGGCGTGGTCGTTCAGATGCGCCGAACGCTGGGTCAGGAGGATGGTCGGCTCGGGATGGTCGACCACCGCGATCAGGACCGCCGCCGGACGCACCGGCTGCTCGCGTGCGATGATCTCGAGCATCTTGTCGGTGCCGGGATCGCCCGAGGCCGGAACGATGTTCGGATCGTAGAGCCCGAGCGGAACGTCGAAGCCGAGGCGCGCCCTGGAGCGGGCGAAGAAATCGGCCGCGCCGAGCGCGGCGGGGTCGCTCTTCAGAATAGGCTTGTTCAAAGCGCGGCCCTCACCTGCTCCGCGTCGGCCATGGCGAAGAATTCGCCGGCCGACTCGACGCCGAACATCGGCTGGCCATCGACCATCCGCTCCTCGCCCATGTCAACCAGATCGTAATAGAGCGCGCGGGTGACCTTGGCCCAGAGATCGGCGCGCACGTGCAGATAGGGCGTCAACCCGCCGTCCTTCGCCTGCTCGAAGCGCAATCGGTGCGCGGCATCGCAGGTGACCCAGTCGTCGACATTGGTGCGGAAGCGGAGCACGCGATGATTGTCCTCGCCATCCTTCTGCATCTCCACCGCCATGAACGGCGCGTCGTCGACGCGGATGCCGACCTTCTCCACCGGCGTGACGAGAAAATGCTTGCCGCCTTCGCGCTTCAGGATCGTCGAGAACAGGCGAACCAGCGCCGGCCGGCCGATTGGCGTGCCCAGGTAGAACCATGTACCATCGACGGCGATTCGCATGTCGAGATCGCCGCAAAACGGCGGATTCCACAGATGCACCGGCGGCAGGCCCTTTTTGGCGCCTTCGGCACTGGCAGCAGTTTTTGCGGCGGCAGTCAGCCCCTCGAGACCACGATCGGCACTCTGCCCTTGGTTCGCCATGGTTTGCCCTGACTTTGTCATTTGGTCATTTGGCACGATTGGTGCAGGTCTGATTTGTAAGTCTACGTTGTACATCGGTGCGCGGTTCCACCCCCGGGTTATTGCGGTGTGGGCGGTCGCCACTTCGTGATGCCCTACATATCCTTAAGCCGATAAGGTGGGGATAGGTTAATTCAACGAATACATGGCCTTCCTGCAAGTCTAGCATAGGGCCCATGACCTGACGCGATGAGATGATTTGACGACGCGATCGAACCGCGTGGCGGACTTGAAGGAGCTGACGGATGGCGGAGAGTGTCGAGAAACTCGAGGATGGTATCGTCCGTTCGGCCGAGCAGGTATCCAGTCAAATTCGCGCTGCGAAGGAAGCGATCGCTTCCGTCATCTTCGGCCAGGATCGGGTGATCGAGAACACGCTGGTGACCATCCTCTCCGGCGGCCATGCGCTGCTGATCGGCGTGCCCGGCCTCGCCAAGACCAAGCTGGTCGAAACGCTCGGCGTCACGCTGGGCCTTGACGCCAAGCGCATCCAGTTCACGCCCGACCTGATGCCGTCGGACATTCTCGGCGCCGAAGTGCTCGACGAGAGCACCGCGGGCAAGCGCTCGTTCCGCTTCATCGCCGGCCCCGTGTTCGCGCAGCTGCTGATGGCCGACGAGATCAACCGCGCCAGCCCGCGTACGCAATCGGCGCTGCTCCAGGCCATGCAGGAGCAGCACATCACCGTTGCCGGCGCGCGCCACGATTTGCCCAAGCCCTTCCACGTGCTCGCGACGCAGAATCCGCTGGAGCAGGAAGGCACCTATCCGCTGCCAGAAGCGCAGCTCGACCGCTTCCTGATGGAGATCGACGTCGACTACCCCGATCGCGACGCCGAGCGCCGGATCCTATTCGAGACCACCGGCGCCGACGAGACGCTGGCGCGGGGATCGATGACCGCGGACGCGCTGATCACCGCGCAGCGGCTGGTCCGCCGCCTGCCGGTCGGCGATTCCGTGGTGGAGGCGATCCTGTCGCTGGTGCGCGCGGCCCGTCCGGGTCCGGACAGCGGCGAGACCGGCAAGTTCATCGCCTGGGGACCTGGTCCGCGTGCCAGCCAATCTCTCATGCTCGCGGTGCGCGCACGTGCGCTGATCGATGGACGGCTCGCCCCCTCGGTCGATGACGTGCTCGACCTCGCCGAGCCCGTGCTGAAGCACCGCATGGCGCTGACGTTCCAGGCGCGTGCAGAAGGCCGAACGATTCCGGAGGTGATCCGGCAGTTGAAGACACGGATCGGTTGATGGCAGCGGAGAACGGGCACACGGCGAAGGAGATCATCGCGATCCGACGTGCCGATGGGGAAAGCCGCACGCTCGCCGCTTCGCTGCCGCGCCTGGTGCTCGAGGCCCGCCGTATCGCCGCCAACGTCATCCACGGCCTGCACGGCCGGCGCCGCGCCGGCTCCGGCGAAAATTTCTGGCAATACCGCCGCTTCGTCTCCGGCGAGCCGTCGCAGAACGTCGACTGGCGCCGCTCGGCGCGCGACGATCATCTCTATGTCCGCGAGCTTGAATGGGAGGCCTCGCACACGGTCTGGATCTGGCCCGACCGTTCGCCTTCGATGGCGTTCGCCTCGAAACAGGCGCGCGAGTCCAAGCTCGAACGCACGTTGATCGTTGCCTTCGCGCTGGCGGAGCTGCTCGTCGCGGGCGGCGAGCGCGTCGGAATCCCCGGTCTGATGGCCCCGACCGCAAGCCGCAGCGTCATCGACAAGATGGCGCAGGCGATGCTGCATGACGATGCCGAGCGGCCGAGCCTGCCGCCGTCGTTCGTGCCCTCGGCGCTGGCCGAGACGATCGTGCTGTCGGATTTCTGGTCGCCGATCGAAGAGATCAGGACGACGCTCGCCGGCCTGTCCGGCTCCGGTGCGCATGGCACTTTGGTGCAGGTCGTCGATCCCGCCGAAGAATCATTTCCTTATTCCGGCCGCGTCGAATTCGTCGAGCCCGAAGGGTTCGGCGTGATCACCGCCGGCCGCGCCGAGAGCTGGGCGCAGGATTACACCGCGCGGCTCGCGCTGCACCGCGACCAGATCCGCGCCGAGACCAACAAGCTCGACTGGCTGTTCGCGACACATGCGACCGACCGCTCGGCGGCCGAACTGCTGCTGTTCCTGCATGCCGGCATGCAGGTGAGCAAGTCTGGCGCCCGCACCACGACGATCAAGGCGGGGCCAGCCGCATGATGGGACTGCCGCTCGCCTTCACCGAACCGCTGCTCCTGATCGGCCTCGTCAGCCTGCCCGTGCTGTGGTGGCTGCTGCGCGTGATGCCGCCGCGGCCGCGCCGCATCGAGTTTCCGCCGACGCGCCTGCTGTTCGACATCGCCCAGCGGGAAGAGACGCCGTCGCGGACGCCGTGGTGGCTGACCGCGCTGCGGCTCTTGGCTGCGGCCCTCGTCATTTTCGCCGCCGCCGGCCCGATCTGGAATCCGCAAGTCGGCGCAACCGGCAGCAAGGCGCCGCTGATGATCATGTTCGACGACGGCTGGAGCGCCGCATCGAACTGGGACATCCGGATCAGGGCCGCCGACGAGCTGATCGCCAATGCCGAAAACGACCGCCGCGCCATCGCGCTGGTGCCTTTGTCCGAGCCGAACCGCGACATCACGCTGATGCCGGCCGGCGCCGCCCGCGTGGCGCTGCGGCAGCTGGCGCCAAAGCCGTATTCGATCGAGCGCGTCGACACCCTCGCCGCGATCGATCGGTTCCTGAAGGCCACCGGCGACTGCGAGATCGCCTGGCTGTCGGACAGCGTCGACACCGGGCGCGGCGAAGACTTCGTGCAGGGCCTCGCCAAGACCATCGGAGATCGCAGCCTGACGGTGTTCGAAGGCGGCACCTCTTCCCCTCTGGCGCTCGTCGCGGCCGAGAATGCGGCGGCGAAAATGACGGTGAAGGTGCTGCGCACCGACAGCGGCATCACAGCCGGCACCGTGCGGGCGCTGGACCAGAAGGCCTCGCCGATCGGCGAAGCCCGCTACAGCTTCGGCCCGCAGGACAAGGAAACCGAAGCGGCGTTCGATCTGCCGGTCGAGCTGCGCAACGACATCACCCGGCTCGAGATCTCCGGCGAGCGTTCGGCCGGCGCGGTGCAACTGCTCGACAAGCGCTGGCGGCGGCGCGCCATCGGCATCGTCTCCGGTGCGACCAGCGAGACCGCGCAGCCGCTGCTGGCGCCGACCTTCTATCTCACCCGCGCGCTGGCGCCGTTCGCCGATGTGCGGCTGGCGGACAAAGGCTCGCCGCAGCAGGGCATCACGCAGTTCCTCGACCAGAAGCTGCCGATGATCATCCTCGCCGACGTCGGCACCGTCGCGCCCGAGCTGCGCGAGCGCCTCAACGCCTGGATCGACCAGGGCGGCGTGCTGGTGCGGTTCGCCGGTCCCCGGCTGGCGCAGGCCGAAGACGATCTCGTCCCGGTCAAGCTGCGCAAGGGCGGCCGCACGCTCGGCGGCAGCCTGACCTGGGAGAAGCCGCAGCATCTCGCCACCTTCGCCGCCGACGGGCCGTTTGCCGGCGTTGTCGTGCCGAAGGACGTCACCGTGAGCCGGCAGGTTCTGGCCGAGCCCGACGCCGTGCTCGCCACCAAGAGCTGGGCCTCGCTGGAAGACGGCACCCCGCTGGTGACCGGCGAGCATCGCGCCAAAGGCCTGGTCAGCCTGTTCCACGTCAGTGCCGACATGCGCTGGTCGGATCTGCCGATGTCGGGCACCTTTGTCGAAATGCTGCGGCGGATCGTCGACATGTCCGGCTACACCGCCAAGCCCGGCGCCGGGGTTGCCAGCGAGGCGAGCACCGAGACGGTGGCACCGCTGCACATTCTCGACGGCTTCGGCGCCTTCGGCCCGCCGCCTGCCACCGCAAAGCCGCTGCCCGCGGATTATCGCGACCGCGCCACGCCCGATCATCCGCCGGGCTTCTATGGTCCGGCAGAAGGACCGCTTGCCGTGAACACGCTCGCCGCCGCCGACCGCATCGCAGCACTCAACACCGCGAGCCTGCGCGCCCGGCACGCCACCTACACCAATGCCGAGCCACGCGATTTGCGCGGCTGGCTGCTGTCGACCGCGCTCGCGCTGTTCCTGATCGACGCCATCATCGTCGCGGTGCTGGGCGGCGGCCTCGCCGCGCTGCTGCGCCGCCGCGCCGCGCCGGCAATGATCGTGCTCGGGCTGCTGCTTGCCGGCCTGTTGTCGTGGTCGCCGACACCGGCGCGCGCGGACAGCGCCGCGGACGAGTTCGCGATGAAGTCTGTGTCGCAGACCCGCCTCGCCTATGTCGTCACCGGCAATGCCGACGTCGATTCCATCGTCAAGGCCGGCCTGTCCGGACTGACGCTGTTCCTGGCGCAGCGCACGGCACTCGAGGCCGGCGATCCCGTCGGCATCAATCCCGCGCGCGACGAACTCGCCTTCTTCCCGCTGATCTACTGGCCGATCGTGCCCGGCGCGCCGAAGCCGCCGCAGGACGCCATCAACAAGATCGACGCCTACATGAAGCAGGGCGGCACCGTGGTCTTCGACACCCGCGACGCGGTCGAGGCGCCGCCCGGCGACAACGGCGCCTCGCAGACGCCGGGGATGCGGACGCTGCGCGAGATCCTGTCCTCGCTCGACGTGCCCGAGCTCGAGCCGGTGCCGCGCGAGCATGTGCTGACCAAGACCTTCTATCTCTTGCGCGACTTCCCCGGCCGCTTCAATTCCGGCCAGACCTGGGTCGAAACGCTGCCGCGCGAGGACGACGACGACAGCGCGCAACGGCCGGCGCGCGGCGGCGACGGCGTCTCGCCGATCATCATCACCTCGAACGATCTCGCCGGTGCCTGGGCGATCCGGCCCGACGGCCAGCCGATGCTGCCGCTCTCGCCGGGCGAGCCGCGCCAGCGCGAATTCGCCTACCGCGCCGGCGTCAACATCGTGATGTACACCCTGACAGGCAATTACAAGGCCGACCAGGTGCACGCACCGGCGCTGATCGAGCGGCTGGGACAATAGGATCGCCATGAATTACGGCATCGCATTCACGCCGCTTGTTCCCGCGCTGGTCCTGTGGATCGCGCTCGCGGCGATCGTCGTCATCGCGCTCGTGCTGACGCTTGCGCGCGCGCGCGGCGCAGCCGTGCGCGTGGCCGCGCTGGCGCTGTTCCTGCTGGCGCTCGCCAATCCCTCCTTCACGCGCGAAGACCGCGATCCGCTCACCTCGATTGCTGCCGTCGTCGTCGACAAGAGCCCGAGCCAGAATTTCGGCAACCGCACCCGCGAGGCCGCAGCTGCGCAGGAGGCGCTGGTCGACGGCCTGAAGAAGATCAAGGGGCTCGAGGTCCGCGTCGTCGATGCCGGACAGGCCGATGGCGAAACCGACGGCACAAGATTGTTCGGTGCCCTCGCCTCCGCATTGGCGGACGTGCCGGTCGACCGCGTCGCCGGCGCATTCCTGATCACCGACGGCCGCGTCCACGATATCCCGGCGAGCGCCGCCGCGCTCGGCTTCCAGGCGCCGGTGCACGCGTTGATCACCGGGCAGAAGGACGAGCGCGACCGCCGCATCGCGATCACGGCGGCGCCGCGCTTCGGCATCGTCGGCCAGAACCAGACCATCACTTACCGCCTCGACGACCAGGGCGTCTCTGGCGAGCGCGCCAAGGTCACGGTCCGCAGGGACGGCGAGGTCATCAACGAGCGCACGCTCTCGAGCGGCCAGAGCGCGAGTGTCGACGTCGACATCAAGCATGCCGGGCCGAACATCGTCGAGATCGAGGCCTCGCCGCTGGAGCGCGAGCTGACGCCGGTGAACAACCGCGCCGTCGTCGCCATCGACGGCGTGCGCGACAAGCTGCGCGTGCTGCTGGTCTCGGGCGAGCCGCATTCCGGCGAGCGCACCTGGCGCAACCTGCTCAAGTCCGACGCCAGCGTCGACCTCGTGCACTTCACCATTCTGCGTCCGCCGGAGAAGCAGGACGGCACGCCGATCAACGAATTGTCGCTGATCGCGTTTCCGACCCGCGAGCTGTTCCAGCAGAAGATCAACGAATTCCAGCTGATCATCTTCGATCGCTACGCCCGCCAGGGCGTGCTGCCGATCGCCTATTTCGACAACATCGCGCGCTATGTGCGCGGCGGCGGCGCAGTGCTGGTCTCGGCCGGGCCCGACTACGCCTCCAATACCAGCATCTGGCGCACACCGCTGGATTCGGTGCTGCCGGCCGAGCCGGTCGGCGTCACCGAGAAGCCGTTCTATGCGCATCTGTCCGACGTCGGCAAACGCCATCCCGTGACGCGCGGGCTGGAAGGCTCGGCGAGCGAGCCGCCGCGCTGGAGCCGCTTCTTCCGCACCGTCGATACCCGCAACTCGGTCAATCCGCCGGTGATGACGGGCGTGGACGGCAAGCCGCTGCTGTTCCTGTCGCGCTTCGGCGAAGGCCGTGTCGCGCTGCTGCTGTCTGACCACATCTGGCTGTGGGCGCGCGGCTTTGAAGGCGGCGGCCCGCATCTCGATCTGCTGCGGCGGATGTCGCACTGGCTGATGAAGCAGCCTGATCTGGACGAGGAGGCGCTGCGCCTCCAGGTGCAGGGCAAGGAACTGGTGGTGGTGCGCCAGACCATGTCGGACAGCGTCCAGCCGGTGAGCGTGACCTCGCCGTCCGGCGTGTCGCGCGACCTCACGCTCAGCGCCGGCGACCCCGGCGAGTGGCGCGCCAGCCTGCCTGCGAACGAGCTCGGACTGTGGCAGGCCACCGACGGCACGCTGAAGGCGCTGATCAATGTCGGCCCGACCAATCCGAAGGAGTTCTCGGAAGTCACCTCCACCACCGAGACCTTGAGGCCGCTGACGCAGGCAACCGGCGGCAACGCCGTGCGTGTGGTCGACGGCGCCAGCGTCGAGCTGCCTCGCGTGGTGCCCGTGCGCTCAGCCAGCGCCTTCCATGGCGACGGCTGGATGGGGGTCAGGATGCGCGACGCCAGCGTGGTGAAGGGCGTTGGGGTGCTGCCGATCTTCGCCGGCCTGATCGGGCTGCTGCTGCTGCTCGGCGCGTTCGCCGCGACCTGGGTCCGCGAAGGGCGTTGATCGCCTAAGGCGTGATGGGATGAGACTCGCCTAGCGCCGCGACGGCGGTGCGTTCCCTCCCCCTTGTGGGGGAGGGCTAGGGAGAGGGGCGGCCCAGGAAAAGGTGCAGGTTGTTAGCGATGCATCGGGTGTGGGGATGCAACGGAAGGAGTCCCCGTGTGGCACCCCCC
>NZ_JAACFT010000045.1 GCF_029051685.1 Bradyrhizobium sp. CSA207
TAATCGTCCACACGTGGCGGAAGGAAGCTTGGCTGATCCCGGCTGATGCCGGTCTTGAAAGTGCGATTCGCCATGCCGAATCGTACCCTCGTTTGCTCAAATGAAGATGAAATTCTTGCCCAGTCTCTACGCTCCATCCGGGCTATGGGCTACACCTCGCCCGGCCTAGTCCGGCCGCACCATCTCGAACAAGTTTTCCGGCTTGATCTCAAAGTAGTCGCCGCGGCGCCCTGCACGGACGATGGGGCGGGCGGCGGCGGTCTGGTAGACGCCGTCCTTGATCATGGCCTTGTCGATATGGACGGCGACGACCTCGCCGAGCGTCAGCCAGGCGTCGGCTTCCTTGCCGTCGGCGCCCTTGAGGCGGACGATGTCGGAGACCTTGCACTCGAACGCGACCGGGCTCTCGCCGACGCGTGGCACGTTGACGAGCCTGCCGGGTACGGCGGTCAGCCCCGCGACCTCGAACTCGTCGACCTCAGGGGCGACATGCGCCGCGGTTGCGTTCATGTGCTTGGCCAAATCCATGGTGGCGAGATTCCAGACGAACTCCCCGGTCTGCTGGATGTTCGCGACCGTGTCCTTCCAGTTGGTGGAGGAGAAGCCGATGATCGGCGGCACGTAGCAGAATGCGTTGAAGAAGCTGTAGGGTGCGAGGTTGACGTGGCCCTTGGTGTCGCGCGACGAAATCCACCCGATCGGCCGCGGCGCGATGATGGCGTTGAAGGGATCGTGCTTGAGGCCGTGGCCCTTGGCGGGCTCGTAGAAGTGCAGGTCTTTGTCGGTCACGCCATTTTTCCTGGTCCTGGTAGCCCGGATGAAGCGAAGCGCAATCCGGGGCCGCAGCACAACGCTGAACCGACCCGGATTGCGCTTCGCTCCATCCGGGCTACGTCGGCCTGCTTATAGGAAAATTCCGCCGCCCGTCAGCGACGCGGCGACAAACCCGCAATGACGAAATCGATCATCTGGTCGATGGTCGGGCCCGGCTTGGTGGCGCACTGGGCGATCATCTGGGGGTGGAAGAAGCGCATCATGGCGGTGCAGGCGCACATCGAGGCAAGCTGCAGATCCGGCGCCTCGAACTCGCCGGAGGCGGCGCCTTGGGCGATCATCTGGCCGATCGCCGTGGTGATGAGCTCCATGTGGGCGACGCAGACGTCCCAGTCCTCCTGCATCGCGATCTCGACCATCTCATGCAGCTTGTTGTCGCCGACATAGCGCTCGGTGTTCATGCGATGGATGGTGGTCAGCAGCTCGCGGAAGCGCTCCAGCACCGGACCGGGCCTGGCCACGATCCGCTGCGCTTCCAGCTCGACCTCGCCCATCAGCGACCGGGCCACGGCCTGATGGATCGCCTTCTTCGATTCGAAGAAGCGATAGACATTGGCGGGGCTCATCTTGAGCTCCTTTGCAATGTCCCCGACCGTCGTCTTCTGGTAGCCGATCTGGCGGAACAGCCGCTCAGCCACCTCGAGAATGCGATCCCGGGTGTCGCCTTCGATATGCTCCGCAATCAGTGTCATTTGTCAGGACTCGTCAGTCAGCAGTGTTCATTTATTCAGCAGCTTCAGCAAGCGGAATTGCCGAATGGTCGTCACTCCCATGCTGCGGCGCGGGAGGCTGCGCCGCAGTACCGGCCTCATCGAGGCTCTTGCGGAACCACAGGGCATAGAGACCCGGCAGGTACAGCAGCGTGAGGAAGGTCGCAACGAACAAGCCGCCCATGATGGTGATCGCCATCGGGCCCCAGAACGCCGAGCGCGACAGCGGGATCATGGCGAGGATGGCGGCGAGCGCCGTCAGCACCACCGGACGGGCTCGGCGGACGGTTGCCTCCACGATCGCCTCGCGCCGTGTCAGGCCGTGGGAAACGTCGGTCTCGATCTGGTCGACCAGAATGACCGCGTTGCGCATGATCATGCCGGCGAGCGCGATCAGGCCGAGCAGCGCCACGAAGCCGAACGGGGCGTTGGCGACGTTAAGCCCCAAAGAGGCGCCGACGATGCCGAGCGGCGCGGTCAGGAACACCAGGATCAGGCGGGAGAAGCTCTGAAGCTGGAACATCAGAAGCGTCAGCATCACCATGACCATCAGCGGGAAGAGGATGAAGATCGAAGCATTGCCCTTGGCCGATTCCTCGAACGCACCGCCCGGCTCGATCCGGTAGGCCGGCTCGAGATAGTCCTTGATCGCCTGGAGCTTCGGCGTGATCTGGTTGGTGACGTCGGGCGCCTGCACGCCGTCGACGACGTCGGAGCGCACGGTGATCGCCATGTCGCGGTTGCGCCGCCACATGATCGGCTCCTCGTGGGAATATTCGATCTTGGCGATCTGCTGCAGCGGCACCGCGACGCCATTACGCGAAGTAATGGTGAGATCGCCGACGCCGCCGAGGTCGAGGCGTTCGGACGAGACTGCGCGGGCAACCACGCCGACCTTCTCGATGCCGTCCCGCACGGTCGTGACTTGTGCGCCCGAGATCAGCATCGCTAGCGCCTGCGAAACCTCCTGCGGGGTCAGGCCCATGGCGCGGGCCCGGTCCTGATCGACGACAAGCTTGAGGTAGGGCGACTGTTCGTTCCAGTCGAGCTGAACGTCCTTGACGCTCTTGTTCTGCCGCATGACGTCACGCACCTGGTAGGCGATCTCGCGCACCTTGTTGGCGTCGGGACCGATCACGCGGAACTGCACGGGGAAGCCGACCGGCGGACCGAAATTGAAGCGGTCGACGCGCACCCGCGCCTCCGTCAGCATGCCCTCGGCGACCGCGTTCTCGATCTTGGCCTTGACGCGCTCGCGCGCCTCGACGCCCTTGGCGACAATGACGATCTCGGCGAAGGCCTCATTCGGAAGCTGCGGGTTGAGGCCGAGCCAGAAGCGCGGCGAGCCCTGGCCGACGTAGGCGGTATAGGTGTCGATATCCTTGTCGTCCTTCAAAAGCGTCTCGGCCTTCTTCACCGCGTTTTCGGTGACGTTGAAGGCGGTGCCCTCGGGCAGACGGAGCTGGAGGAACAGCTCGGGCCGCTCCGACAGCGGGAAGAACTGCTGCTGGACGTGGCCGAAGCCGACGATCGAGGCGACGAAGACGCCGACGGTCGCGGCCACCACGGTGATGCGGTGGTTGACGCACCACTGCACGATGGCGCGCAGGCCGCGGTACATGCGGGTCTCGTAGACCGCGTGCGGATCGTGATTCTGGTGCACCTTGATATTGGGCAACAGCATGACGCCGATATAGGGCGTGAAGATCACCGCCACGAACCAGGAGGCGACCAGCGCGATCGCCACGATCCAGAAGATGCTGCCGGCATATTCGCCGACCGCGGAATTGGCAAAGCCGATGGGGAGGAAGCCAGCGGCCGTGACCAGCGTTCCCGTGAGCATCGGAAACGCAGTTGATTCCCAAGCAAACGAAGCCGCGCGAAAACGGTCCCAGCCCTGCTCCATCTTCACCACCATCATCTCAACGGCGATGATGGCGTCGTCGACGAGCAGGCCGAGCGCGATGATCAGCGCGCCCAGCGTAATGCGGTGCAGGTCGAGCGACATCGTGTTCATGACGATGAAGACGATGCCGAGCACCAGCGGCACCGACAGCGCGACCACGATGCCGGTGCGCCAGCCGAGCGCCAGGAACGACACGAACAACACGATAACCAGCGCTTCCATGAAGGAATGCACGAACTCGCCGACGGCGTGCTCGACCACCTTGGGCTGGTCGGCGATGAGCCGGACGTCGACGCCCTGCGGCACCGCCTTCATGAATTCAGCGGTCGCCTTCTCGACCTCCTTGCCGAGATCGAGAATGTTGGCGCCCTTGGCAGTGACGACGCCGATGCCGATCGCGGCCTTGCCTTCCTGGCGCACGACGAAGCTCGGCGGATCGACATAGCCGTGGGTGACGGTGGCGATATCGCCCAAGCGGAACACGCGGCCGTTACTCTCGACCGGGGTCTCGGCAACCGCCTTGGCGCCGTCGAGCGCACCGGTGACGCGCAGTGGCACGCGCTGCGACGAGGTCTCGACCGTGCCGGCCGGTGTCACGTTGTTCTGCTTAGCGAGCGAATCGAACAGGGCCTGCGGCGTGATGCCGAGGGTGGCGAGCTTGGCGTGCGAGAATTCAACGAAGATGCGCTCGTCCTGATTGCCATAGACGTCGACCTTGGTCACGCCCGGCACCTTCAGGAGGCGCTGACGGAATCCCTCCGACACTTTCTTGAGCTGCGCGTAATCGGCGCCGTCCCCGGTCATCATGTACAGGATGGAATCAACGTCGGAGAACTCGTCGTTGACGACGGGCCCCAGAATGCCAGCGGGCAGCTGGCCCTGCACGTCGACGAGCTTCTTGCGCAGCAGATAGAAGAGATACGGCACGTCCTTCGGCGGCGTGGAATCGCGGAAGGTGACCTGGAGCGCGGCAAAGGCGGGCTTGGAATAGGTCTGCACCTTCTCGAAGTAAGGCAGCTCCTGGAGCTTCTTCTCGATAGGATCGGCGACCTGGGTCTGCATCTCCTGCGCGGTCGCACCCGGCCAGATCACGGAGACGTTGACCACCTTCACCGTGAAGAACGGATCCTCGGCGCGGCCGAGCTTCTGATAGGAGAAGAAGCCGGCGGCACCGAGCACGATCATCAGAAACAGGACCAGCGTCGGATGGCTGACGGCCCAGGCCGAAAGATTAAAGCGCTTCATCGCACTCTCCGTAAGACGATCCAATCGCCAAAAAACCACAGCCACTCCGTTCAAACCCGTCATCGCGAGGCAGCGAAGCAATCCAGGGGGCTGGGCAGATTCTGGATCGCTTCGCCGCTTCAGCCTTCGCATTTGCGCGAGGGCCGAAACTCAGCTCGCAACGATGGAACTCTCAAAAACTTAGAAAGACAGTGACGACACGATCCGCACCTTCTGGCTCGGATCGAGCTTCTGCACGCCGAGGGCAACGATCTTGGAGCCCTCTTCCACGCCGCTGGTGATGACGACGTCGTTGCTCTCGTAGGACTTCACCACGACCGGCTTCAGCGTGACCGCGCCGTTGTCGTCGACGACGTAGAACGAGGGCTTGCCGCCTTCGTTGAACAGTGCCGACAGCGGCAGCCGCGCGACGCGCTCGGTTGCGGCGTCCGACAGCGTCAGGGTCGCGGTCATGCCGAGCGAAACCTTGTCGTCGGCCTCCGGAAGCGAGAATTTCGCGAGATAAGTGCGCGTGGCGGGATCCGCGGTGGGCGCGATCTCGCGCAGCTTGGCCGTATATTTCTTGCCCGGCTCCGACCAAAGAGTGACGCTGGCGGCGCCCGACTTGGCACGTCCGACCAGTGTCTCAGGAATCGCGACGACCGCTTCCTTCTCGGCAAAGCGGGCGACGCGGATCGAAGCCTGGCCCGCGGCGACCACCTGGCCGGGCTCGATCAGCGTTGCGGTGACGACGCCACGGGCGTCGGCGTTGAGCGTCGCGTAGGAAAGGGAATTCTTGGTCAGCTCGACCGCGCGCTCGGCCCGGTTCAGGCGCGCGCGGGCCTCGTCGGCGGCGGCGCGGCTCGAATCCATCTGGGCATCCGTGGTCCAGCCCTTGGCCTTCAGATCCTTGGCGCGCTGCTCGGCGGCGGCGGCTTGCGCCAGCACACCGGTCGCAGCCGTCAGCTCGGCCACGGACTGCTCGGCCTGGAGCTTGAGGTCGACCTCATCCAGGGTCGCGAGCGGCTGGCCGATCTCGACGGTCTGGCCGACTTCGACGAGGCGCCTGGCGACCTTGCCGGCGACGCGGAAACCGAGATCGCTCTCGATCCGGGGACGGACGGTGCCGACAAAGCTGCGCTCCGGTGTTTCGGCATCATAATGGGCGGTTGCGACCAGAACCGGCCGCGGCGGCTCGGCCTTTTGGGCCACGGTGTCATTGCACCCGGCCAGTGCAGCGGCCATCAATGCCAGCGATACACCTGCCAAGAGCTTGGAATAGCTCGATAAAACTGACCGAACGAACATCGGAGGACACTCCCGCACCTGCGTTGTGAAGAATGTCGACTAATCGCTGATGAAAGTCAATAATCGTCAGTCATCAGAAATCTGTGATCGCTAAGGGGTGGTGGCAGTTACGTTCGAGTGGCCAGACCCCTCTAATCGTGGTAGGTTACATGTAACTTATGGAGAGATTGATGTCCTCCCCTTCCAGACCAAAGTCGTCGCGGGTGAAGGTACGTGAGCATCGAGCGCGGCTCCGCGCACAAGGACTTCGGCCGATCCAGATATGGGTCCCCGATACCCGCTCGGCATTATTCAAGTTAGAAGCGCATCGGCAATCGCTCGCCGTCGCGACCAGCCCACATGCGTCCGAAGAACAGGCCTTCGTCGATGCCATCTCGGATTGGCCTAACGAGACAGAATAACCTGTGAATGGACCGCCGCGCAGCCGGCCTAGTCTACGGGCCCAGAACACTTTCTCACCCAGCTTCATCGTACGGTCGCGCCCATTGAAACCTGTCCGAACGCGGACGGATGCAAAAACACTGGAGCACTCGTAGGATGGCCATTCGTCAACGAATGGAGCGTGGCGAAATCTGGACTGTGGCTGCCAGGGACTACGCCGGAAAGCCACGTCCTGCAGTTATCGTGCAAGACGACGATTTCGACGCCACGGACTCGATCACAGTTTGCCCGTTAACCACTAACGAAACGGAAGCACCTCTGTTTCGATTGCAGATCAATCCGAACGAAAGCAACGGTCTTCGAGCCCCATCCCAGCTAATGGTCGACAAGATTACCACGGTGCCAAAAGCCAAGGTGGGAGCGCTGGTAGGGCGACTTGCCGACGAAGACCTCTTGCGCCTCAACCGCGCCATGCTGGTGTTTCTCGGATTGGCGAGTACACAAAGAACCGCTGCTAACAGCTAGATTGCCGCCATAGAATCTCGAGATTTCGGGGGACGCTTCGCGCGCCCCCCCGAATGATGGGCCGAACGCCTCGTCACCGCCGCTGCCCGGCGAACTCGTGCTTGCTCTCGTGGCCGCCGGCGAACACCATGATGCCGGCGATCAGCGGCAGCACCGCGAGCACCAACAGGCCGGTCGAGGTCTGGCCGGTGGCTTCCTTGACCCAGCCGATCAGGTATGGCCCGCCAAAGCCCGCGAGGTTGCCGATCGAGTTGATCAGCGCGATGGCGCCGGCTGCCGCCGTGCCAGAGAGCCAGGCGGTCGGCAGGGTCCAGAACACGCCGAAGCAGCAGAACACGCCGATCGCGGCGACCGTCAGCACCATCATCGTCATGGTGGGATCGGTGAGGTAGCTGGAGACGCCGAGCGCCACGGCGGTGAGCAGCAGCGGCGCGCCGACATGCATCACGCGCTCGCGCGTGGCATCGGAATGCCGCGCCCACAGGATCATGGCAATGGTGCCGAACAGATAGGGGATCGCGGTGACGAAGCCGGTCTGGGCGTTGCTGAGGCCGAACGCCTTGACGATCTGCGGCAGCCAGAACTGCATGCCATAGAGCGCACCGACGAAGCCGAAATAGACCAGGCTCAGCATGATCACCTTCGGCGACGACAGCGCCTCGCCGAGCGACAAGTGCTTCACCGCCTGCTTGGCGGCAATCTCGGAATCGAGCTTCGTCTTGAGCCAGGCTTTCTGCTCGGCCGAGAGCCAGTCCGCCTTCTCCGGCCTGTCGGTGAGATAGAACCAGGTGACGATGCCGAGCAGCACCGACGGGACGCCCTCGATGATGAACAGCCACTGCCAGCCCTTCAGGCCCATCGCGCCGTCCAGTCCAAGCAACAGGCCCGAGACCGGCGCGCCAATCACCGTCGAGACCGGGACGGCGACCGCGAAGGCGGCGAGGAAGCGGGCCCGATATTCAGCCGGGTACCAATAAGTGAGATAAAGGATGATGCCGGGGAAGAAGCCGGCTTCGGCGATGCCGAGCAGGAAGCGCAGGATGTAGAAGCTCCACTCGCCCGAGACCGTCGCCATCAGCGCCGAGATGATGCCCCAGGTCACCATGATGCGCGCGATCCAGCGACTGGCACCGAACTTCTCCAGGGCCAGATTGCTCGGTACCTCGAAGATGAAATAACCGATGAAGAAGATGCCGGCGCCCCAGGAGAAGATCAGCGGCGTGAATTTCAGCTCCGCATTCATGGTCAGCGCGGCGAAGCCGAGATTGACGCGGTCGAGATAGGAGAAGAAGTAGGCCAGCACCAGGAACGGAATCAGGCGCAAGGAAATGGCGCGGATGGTCGAGGTTTCGATTGCGCTTTTTGCGACGCCGGCAGAACCGGCAAAGGTCGTGGTCTGGCTCATGGCTTCTCCCCCCTGGGTTGTTGCTTTTATGGGCTGAGAGGCGGTTTTGAGCATCGCGAACAAAGAGTCAATGGAGCGAGCAATGCGCGGGGCGCAACCGAATAAACCTGTTGCGCCGTTGCAAACATCCCTGATCCGCGCCGGGCTCGCCCTCGCGGTGATCGCCTGCGGGCTGGGCTTGCGCTGGTACGGCTTTCAGCTCGGCTTTCCAGCCTTCGTCGTGAAGTACGGCGGCTCGCTGTTGTGGGCGACCATGGTGTTCCTGCTGGTCGGCGCTTTGCTGCCACGGCTGACGCGAAACCAACTCACTGCTATCGCTGTGGCGATCGCGATCGTCGTCGAGTTCTCTCGCCTGGTGCATGCGCCCTGGCTCGACGCGTTTCGGCTGACGACGGCCGGCGCGCTGCTCATGGGGCGCATCTTCTCGCTGTGGAATTTGGTGGCGTATGCGATCGGGATTGTGTTTGGCGTCTGGATCGATCGACTCGGCGCGCTGCGTAGGGTGGGTTAGCGAAGCAAAATAATTTTCAGATACGCGGTGTGACGGCCTGATACGGTGTGGGACTAGGAAACCCTGTAGTTATAGGCTTTTCGGCGTATCTCGCCCCTATCTTGCCGTCTCTCAGCGTACCGTAGTGTATCGCCATTTTTGTTAGCGCACGCTAACAGCAGCCCTGAGAGACGTCATCATGAAAGCGAAGCTAACCGACACCGGCATCCGGTCCTACCAGCCGCGCGCCGCCCAGTACTCCATCGGAGACGCCGCCTGTCCCGGCCTGTGCATCCGGATCACACCCGGAGGCGTCAAGACGTTCGCCTTCGCCTACCGCAACAAGGGTACGGGCAAGGTCACTTGGCTCACGCTCGGCCGCTACCCGGACGTGCCGCTGTCCAGAGCGCGCGAAATCGCGAACGACGCCCGCAAGACCGTCGCGGGTGGCGGCACACCGCTGACGCCCAAGATCGAGCGCGCCGAGGCGGAAAAAAAAACTAAGACCTATGCCGACGTCGTCGTGCTCTACCACGACGCCAAGCTCGTCGCGCTCCGCTCCGGGAAGAAGACCCGCCAGACGCTGGAGCGCGTCGGCCGCGTCTACGGCTGGGACGACCGGCCGCTGTCGTCGATAACCGACGACGACGCCGCCAAAATGTTGCACCACATCGCCGTCAAGCGGGGCAAGAAGGCAGCGGCGAACCAAACCAAGCACATCCTCCACACGATGTTCAAATGGGCGAAGCAGCCCGGCCAAAAGTTCGTGACGGTCAATCCGTTCGCCGATCTTGCCGCGCCCGGCGGTGCCAAGGTCGCCCGAAGGCGCTTCCTGAGCGCCGCCGAGATCCGGCAGCTCTGGAACGCGCTCGACGAGCCGGAACGGTTCAAGGTGTCACCGGACGCCGCGACCGCCCTGCGGCTGATTCTCGTCACGGCGGCCCGGCCCGGCATGGTGGCGGGCATGGTCGGTGGCGAGCTGCGCGACCTGACCGGGCCGAGCGAGCACGGTCCGCACTGGTCGCTGTCCGCAGAGCGCATGAAGGCCGGGAGCCCGTTCATCACGCCGCTCACCGGCTTGGCGCTCGAACTGCTGAGGCCGTACCTCCAGCGCGATCCGGAAGCGCGGCTGTTCAAGCTTGGCGGACGGCAGCAGTTGCACGAAGCGGCGAAGCGCATCGTCGAGGGGCTTAAGATGGAGCGATGGACGCCGCACGATTTGCGCAGAACCAGCGCGACGGTCTTGGACCGGGCGGGCTACTCGCTTGAAGAGATCGGCGCGCTGCTCGCGCACACCCGCAAGGGTGTGACGGCGGTCTACGCGCGGTGGGACAAGTTCGACCTTCGGCGCGAGATGGCGATGGTGATCGAGCGGTCATTGCGCGAGACGCTGACCGAAAGGCCGGAAGCCGCACAACTCGCCGCTTGATCCGGCGTCCATTTAAGCAGCCCGGTCAGCAGGAAGCTGGCCGGGCTTTTTCTTTTTTGATATTATTTTCTCATGAGCCCAATGACCAAGATCCTGCTCGCGCTGCTGACGCTCGCGCTGCTGACCGGCGCAGCCTCGGCGCAGTCGCGCACGCAAAATGAGGTAATCGGTACGTGTGGAGGTATTCTGCATCTGGATAAGTCAGGCCTATGGGTGGGTGACTCCAAAGCAGAAATAGCCGAAGATCTTCCTTGCTTCATCACACTATCGGAAGGGAAAAGGGTGCTGTCCGTATGCGCCATCGGGAGGTGGTGTGAAGTTGCCGGTGTGATTGATGGCAACTGCGAGCCCAGCAAGTGTGAGATAAGTAAGGTCACCTCCGTCAGCAGAAAGATAAAGCGATGAAGTCCCTCATGATCGCACTGGCCGCGCTCGCGATGCTGACCGGGGCAGCCTCGGCGCAGTCGAAGCGGTTCTACGATGCCTCCGGACGGAGCGTCGGCACTTCGTCGACCGACAGCGCCGGGACGGTCACGAACTACGACAGCCGTGGCCGGGTCATTAGTCGCGAGACCACCAGTGGCAGCTCGACGACGGTCTATGATGCACGCGGTCGCGTCATTGGCAGGCGACAATGACGACGTACCCGCGCAAAAAATCACTTTCGGCGAAATGCGCGAATCCGGCGTGCGAAGCTAGTGCCATAGCGAGCGTGCCCCACGCGCGGTGCTCAAAAAAGCAGAATGTGTGCATGCGCAGAGCAGCGTCAGATCGAGCCATCGTCCCCAACCGTGTCCGGCTTCTTGACCGGCGTCGGTTTGTTGCCGAACGGCTGCGGCGTTGGCGAACGGCTGCGGCGCGTCGGCAGCGATCTGGTCGATGGACGTGGCGCAGCGGCCGAACATGCTGGCAGCGGCGCGGCTGCCCTGCATGTTGACTTCGAACGGCAGTTGCGTGCCCTGATCGAAGCCAACCACCATCTTTCTGGCGGTCTTGGACAGGTCGATGAAGTCAGCCTCCGTTCCCGCCTTGATGGTGAATTCGACGTAACCGGTGCCGTCCTTGTGCATGCTGCCGAACCTGAGCGCCGGAAACCGCTGGCTGTTGTCGAACGTCAGATAGCCGGGGATCTCGGTGCCGTGCGGGATCGACCAGCCATCCTTGTAAATCTGGATGAAGATTTCACCGCCGCTGGAATACTTCACCATCAGCGACGAGCCGCGCCCGAGCACCAGCATGCCGCACATCGGTTTGCCGTCGCTGTTCTTGGTGATGTAGGTTTGCCACGCGCCGCTCTTCTGCAGGACGGTAGCGGCTTGTGCGGTGGTTGCCATCAGCAGCATGGCTGCGGCGGCGAGTAGAGATCGTTTCATTGGTCTGGTGTTGCTCCTGTTGTCAGTTCTGATCGCTCACTTGGCTGCAAGCGTGCCGTTCTTGCCGAACAGCGGCATGAAGCAGCCCATGTAGTCCTTGATTTCAAACTGCACGGTGACCGTCTGCCCCTTGTCGAACTGCATGAGATCAACGCTGGAATCCATCTCGACATCGAAGTCGCTGCCTATTGAGCGACTGCCCGGCGTCTGGAGCCAGAGCTTCCCGTTCTTGACGTCGTGAACCTTGCCGGTCCACGTCACGGTGCGCCCGCGATACTTGGTGTTGAAGATGAGATCCTTCTTGATGTCTGTGGCCGAGCCCTTGCAGCCGATCTCGCTGTCGATCTGCGCGTAGGTCGCCGATGATGTTTCGGCAAACGCTGGAGCCGCCAATGACACCAGAACGGCGGCGGTCGAAAGTAACGACTTCATTTTTCAGTTCTCTCTCTTGTTGTTTGTGAAGATCCGGGATGGCGCTTCGGGCTGCGCACCGCGATGCGCAGGGACGAAACGTCAGTTGTCTTCGCCTTCCTGAATGCCGCCGGGGTGGATGAGATATTCGAAGCGGCGGCTCACTTGTTCGTTCAGCTCGACAGCCTCCTGCGGCTCATCGCCATCGGGCACGTAGCCGACAGATGCGCGGAGTAGCCCACCGATCACGCGGCTCAGTTCGGCCTTGCTGATCTCGTCTTTCTCGATAGCTATCGAAGTGACGAACAAGATGTGTTCAAGGCAATGCATTGATGATGGTCCTTCGTTTGTGATCGCCGCAGCATTGATCCGGGGCTGCTGCAAACCCGGTCGTGAAAGTTGGCCTCGCAGGCGACCGCCGCCGCGCTGGCGGTTCCAGCCTATGAAGCGATTGGGCCGATAGTCACGCTCGATGAGCAGGCATTCCGCGCGGGTCTGCGCGGTGTGTAGGATTTCCAAGACGCAGTCATCCCGTAACAGCCGGGTGACGCGGCGGTGATCCCTCGTTCTTCGCGTGGCATCGTCGGTGACGCCGATGTAGCCGTGCAGAAATGGATCGATACAGCTCGCGTCCCTGATCCAGTAGACGTGGTGAGGCACTGGTTCAGCTCCGGTTGGATCTCTGATAGCTGGCCAGCTCGCGCTTGATGTCCTTGACGCGCTGCTCGATCTCCCACTCGTCGTTGGTCGGCGGCAACGGGGGCGGCGGCGGCAGGGGACCAGCGCCGAGCGCTGTCAGGATCTCGTCGTGCCGCTGCTTCTCCAGCGCCAGTTTTTTCAGGTTGGTCAGGCAGAGCACCAGTATGAGCCCGAGCAGCGGCGACAGCAGCAGGGCCGAGAGGAAGAACCAGCCCCAGCCGTTGCGTCCGCGCGAGTTGGCGACGACGCCGACGATGATGGCGAGCGTGAACCAGAAGATGAAAAGTAACATTCGGAAATTTGCTCCTGTTTGGGGGGGATTGGGTCAAGCGACCTTGCGCGCCAGCACTTCGGCTGACGAGGCCTCGATCATCTGGCGGTAGTAGTTGCGGCCCTCCGCGATGGGCATGAAGCGCCATTCCGGATTCGGCCGCCGCTCGCCGATCCGGCAGACCGCGAACGAGAGCTTCAGCGCCTTCGCGAACGAGGCGAACTTGTCGCCGGGATCTCGTGCCCGATCCTTCTCGATCCGGGCGTTGACGCGCTTGATGGCCTTCAGCATTCGCGCCAGCTTGCGCTCGTCGCTGGCGTAGACGTTGCGGAATTCGACATCGTGGGCGATGAACGCCGAGTCAGAGCTGTCGCTGACGAAGCCGTACATGCCGAGACCGTCCAGCGCGAGCCCGATGAGATGCTTGGGGCAGCCGTAGCCCAAGAAGGCCTCGCCATCTGACGGGCAGCCGAGCGGAGCTTCGCCGCCGGGCTCGCGGCGCACCACGCGCACCTCGACATAATCGGTGCCGTAGTTGTTCACGCACTCGATCAGCAGGCCGTAGTCGTCGTCGGGTTTGGGCATATCAAAGCCTTTCTGAGATGACGGTGAAACTGTCGCCTGAAACCCAGCGGCTCGCATAACCGTCGTTGACATCGACGTAGTAGTCGGGGTGCTTGACGCTCCAAGTGCCGGTCTCACGAAGGAGTTGGCGCCCACCGAGGTCGTGCAGAAGCGCTCGCGCAGCGCGAAGTACGTTTCGGCGCCTCCGCTGAAGGCGACTGCTTGGCTTTGCGTGCAGGCCTTGGTGTTCTTGTCGAAGTAGATCCTGTCACCGACTTTCGGCACGACCGGCGGCTCGGGAGGCTTTACATCGAACGTCAGCAAGATGACGCCTGCCAGCGCGACCATCGCGGCGCCGCCGAGCCAGCTCTTGAGTCCGCCGTTGCTCTTTGGTCCGGCTGCTACTGGTTTGCCTTCGCACCGTTGCAGGTACTGCTCCAATCGGTTGAACATGATCAGTCTCCTTTCGCCGCGCGCGGGATGCGCGCCTCGATCTCTTCGTCGGTCAGATCCTTCAGAAGCACGAGGCAGGTACCGTTGCGGTAGATCAAGGTTGACCGTTCACCCTTGAGGGTTCCCTTGTAGTCGCGGTGGGTGTGCCGCCAGACGAGCTTCAGTTTCTGTTCGCGGGTCATGTGGACTCCTCAGAACGGGATGTCGTCGTCGTCGGCCGAAGGTCGGAGCTTGATGGGCTGGAGGGGACCGATGAGATCGTCCTCCCGTTCATAGCTCTCCGGGTGCGGGACCGGCGGCCCGACGTAGTAGGGGTTGCGGACCCAGACGTCGAAGTCGTGCAGCACGTCACTCTTAGAACCGTGGCGAGGCGGGCACCCGCTGCGCCGGGCTGCACTCGCCCTTGCTGTCGCTCCAGACGAACCGGAGGGTGGCGAAGAATTGTTCGTCAGGCCGACCTATCAGCGGCAGGTTGTCCCGGCATTGACCGTTCTGGCACGCAACAGATGGCGCACCGAACATGGTGAACCCGAAGCGGTCCAGCCGGTACTCCTCCGAGATGCGGTTGAAATCGACGCGGGTGATGTTGCCGCGACCATCATCGATCTCATACACGCAAGGCGCATTGTCGGGGTCGGGCCGGGTGATCGTCGCGGTCGGTTCGCGACCAGACAGCGTGGCCTTGTTGGGTCCGTAGACGTACAACTCGCCATTCATAACCATCGCCGTCATCTTCATGATCAAGGTGGCATTCGCAATCGAGCGGTTCTGTGGGTACAGTTCGATGTCTGCCTTGGCAGTCGTCGTCGTCAGCAGCGCGAGCGCCGCAGAAGCGATCAGAAATGCTTTCATGGGTGTGTGTGTTCTCCTCTGCTGTTTCGGTTGTGTTGTGTCAGGCGACCCGCCGCTCCTTAGCGGCGGCGACAGCCTCCTCGATCATCTGACGGTAGCGGTTGCGACCCTCAGAAATGGACATCAACAGCCAGTCGGGATTCGGTTGGCGCTTGCCGATGCCCACCGCCGCAAACGCGAGCTCACAGGTGTATTGCTGCCGGTTGATCACGCTTCATTGCGCCGCTTGCCGGTGAAAAACTGTTCCGGAATGCACAGCAACCGCCGCGATAGTTATTTAGAGCGATCTTCAGGTTGAGGGGATTCCGGAAAACTACCGTTCGTAGCCCTATCCTAATCTCGGCGGAGTCCAACTTAGGACACAGCGCCGAAGCCCGACGAAGTCACCTAGGCCGCCAGAACCGGCGGGGCGTCGGCGCGCTCGGCCTAAGCGAACGAAATGATCGCACGACAGAATGGCCGCTGGGCCGACGCAGCCCCGACCTTGAAGCAGGCATTTGCTCGCTGGAGGAAATTGGTGCGGCTCGCAGTGCTGTGTCCAGAAGCCCCGGCCAAGCCTTAAGATGATTAGCAAAATATTAATCGGTGGACTCTTGACGGCCGCCGGGGTCGCCGTCGGGCCTTGCCGACGCTGGCGTAATAGGCCTCGCCTCTGGCATTTCCTTTTACGGATGCGCTCGGCGTAGAAGGATTTTCTGTCATCTCCGGAGCGCCGCCGCGCCGGAATTGGTGCCGCCCGATAAAATCGGACCGCCCCCCCGGCCCCCAAAAGGCTCCTGCAGGCCGCTGGCGGCCTCGTCCATGCGTCTGTATGGGCTTTCGGGCACCAACCCAGCGGTTAGACCTCGGGGCCGAACAGCAGAGCCCGCATTCGCTCGCGCTCGCGTTCGTTCAGCGCCGCGAACAGCTTAGCCAGCTCCTCGGCGTCGGCTTTCAGCTCAGCGACGACAGCGGCGCTCAGGATGCTCAGCGCCAGTGGTCCGGGCCTGTCGTCAGGCTCACGCACGACGTGGGCTCCTCAATGGCAGCGCTGGCAAGTCGATGATGCGCGCGGTTCGCATCTTCTTGGCCTTCTCGGCGAGCCACTTCGCCCGGTTGCGCGCCCGGATCGGTCCCATGATCTTCTCGTCAATCGGATAATCGACGGCGCGCAGGATCGGGTTATGCAAATCTGCGTCCTGCTTGGTGCCGTCGTCGTCGGTGTAGAAAAATTCCTCGGCCGGTCGAGCCACCTTCGCGATCTCGGCGCGCAGTTGCTTGCGCACTTCGGAGACCAGAGCGCCGAGAACATCACGCCAGTAGTCATCGCGGGCAGCGTTCGCACGCTCGATCCGGGAGTCTACAAATCGCGTCCAGTCCTGCGAACGCTGCATCTCGATCTCGGCAACGGTTGGCTGGTGCGGTTGCCGTAAAGGCGCGGGCGCTGGCTTCGGTTGCGACCAGCAGTCGGCGGACTGATCGCGGCGCTCGACCTTGATGTCGGCGAGGCGCTCCAGCGTCTCGCGTGCTTCGTCGAGGATTGCTCGGGCTCGATCATCCATCACTTCACCACGCTGCGTTTTCGATCCACGCCACCGCGCCCGGCGCGGCGGACCATGTCATCCGTGCGATGCAACGCAGGGCGAAGCTGTCGGTTTGAAATGTCGAGACGGTCGGCACCGCGACAACATTCGGCGAGCCTGCGGTTGAGATCATCTGGGCAGGATCGGCCATGTGCAGCACTGCCTGCTTGCTGGCATCGACGACCGGCGTGCCTTCGCCCGCGACCACGAATCCATCAGCAGCGATGGCGATGACCGTGCCGCTCGCGAGAGTTCGGGCCTCGATGATCTTGTGCTTGAAGTTCGGCCACGCCTGCATCTGCAGCGTCAGCGCCTGCTTCGGAGCGCAAATGAACGCGACGGATCTGGTATCGATCCCTGCGGATGAAATCGCCTCGATCAGCGCCGACAAGTCTTCGGAGATCGAACCGCCAGCGGCAAGCGGTGCGACGTTGTACAGCAGACCGGCGGGAGCGGCTGCGGTCGCGGGATTGGCAGAGAGCAGGACCTTAGTGCCACCATCACTCACCGAAACCCGCAGCAAGTGTGAGATTGTCACGCTGGCGACAGGTGCAGACAAGTTTTCGAGTTCGTTGGTCAATGGCGCAATCAGCGCCACTTTCTTGATCGGACCAATCGGTAATCCTTCGAAAGTGCCCATCGCGGCGGGAATTGGCATTCCCTCTTCGACGAAAACCGCTTCGGAAAAGTCGGTCGGAAGCGGAAAGCTGAACTGCGACACGCCGGTCAAATCCACCTTAACCGCGATAGCCATAATCTCGGACAGCGTACTATCCGATGCCAACAGCATGATTTTAGCGGCGGTGCCGCCGGGATAATCGCCGACCTTCAGCGGCTCGACCGCACTACGCAAAATCATTTCGGCGCGGCCATCGTCTGGCCAGCTTTCCAGCAAGATCGACTCGGCGCGGGCCCCCCGGAGGACGGACAATACGCGAGCTGTGCTGGCGCGATTGAAGGATCGAATCCACTCGCGCGCGGCTGCATCGCGGTCGGGTCGAAGTGGGATGCCCTGACGGGCTGGTGCGTTCATTGGCGGCCTCCATCGCGGCGATGATGGCACCGCGCGGACGCCGCCAGTGTCGTAGCCTTACAGATTATTGTTTTCAGTCAATTCGGGTAGCCGAACGATAAAGGGCACGGCGCAAGCCGTGCCCTTCGTTCCAGTTGAAGCCCGCTTCAGGCGGCGATGCCGTCTTCGCGACTTTTTACCAGCGCCGTGAGGCCGATCTTCTTTTCGACATGCTCTACCGTATCCTTGACGGCCTTGGCGCTGGTCGAGACCTTGCCGTCAGTCATCAGGTAAGGCTGCCAGAGTTCGCCGCCGTAGGACCAGTCGATGTTGCCGAGCTTCTTGGTCCACGCCTGTATATCGTCGCCGTGCTTGTGCACGGCGAGATAAATAGTGTGGGCGAGCGCACCCAGAATGTTCATGCCCGGCGCGGTCATCAAAATCTGACCACCACCAGAAGCACGGATTTTCGGCACCTGCGACATGTCGTCGGCAGCGAGCCGAGCCAGCTTGGCAAACAGCGGGATGTCCTGCGTGCAGGCGTCGACGAACTCGACGATATAGTCCTGAAAGCGTGCGAAGCGCGGGTCGCTGCGATCCGCCCCGTAGACCTTTTCGAACTTGTCGTTCCAAGTATCATCGGCCTCGCGGCTGTTGAGGCCAGCGTACTTCACCAACTGGCGCAGCACCGAGGTGTTCCAGACCTTCACCGATCCGGCACTAAGGCTCGATCCCTTGGCCGTCGCGTCAATCGTGTAACGGAACAGTTGGCACGACCGAGTCAGGTGGAGTGCGAGCGCGTTGACCGGCAGCCTGCCGTCGTAGACCGCGACCAACGAGTTCGGGATCGCCTTCGTGCGCGATGCATCGGCAAAATCCTGATGCACCTGATTGATGTCGTTCTCGAACGTCATCATTACCGCGATCCCATCGCGTAGCAGGCGATTACGGACAGCCGGATCGCGTAAAGCGCCGTCGATGCCCTCATGACGATGCTGCGCGTCCGTGATCTCAAGCCGTGCATGCTGCGCAAGGCAGAGGACCGCCGGCTTGATCGTGCTGTCGCCCTTCACCGTGAAGATTGTCGCGACGCCATCCTCACGCAGGTTCAACGTCGCAGGCGGCATGATGTATTTCTGGCCCAGCTTGGACGCATGGGTGAGGTACTTCGTGATGGTCTTGACGTGACCCTTGTCGATCGGGCGGTTGGTCGTGCTGGCGACGTCTTCGGGCGTGTCGCCCTCGGTCGCAATCACCACCTTCTCGCCGTCGCGCTTCTCTGAGCGCTTTCGAACGACGACGTTGTCGGCTTCTGCGACCTGCACAAAGCGCTCGAACGGCATGGCGGTCGAGAACATCAAGCGGCCGCCTTGGGAGAAAAGCGTTCCTTCAAAGTGGTGCGCCTGATTCCCGAATGCGTACTGCATTGCCGCGTTCACGGCGTCAGGAAAGCTGTCGCGCGTCTCGACGTTGACATTGGAGAGAGGAGAGTTTGTCATCTTAAAAGCCTCATGGTTCATGGGGTTAGAGCCTCAAGGGGGATGGATTTCGCGATCAGTTCCCCTTCGAGGCTCGCTTCATACTGCCATATTTCGGGGTCACTGCAAGCGATTTCGACTTCACAACCCGAAATACCTGTTTATTTCGGGCTCGGATCGTAAAATTCTGTTTAATACTTCTGGAATCATTGGGAGATTCGTGAACCCCAGCCTGTGGATAGGCTCGCCTCACAGCCTCTTGGCGGCGTCAGCGAGCAGCAGCGTGACCGCGCGGCCAACTTCTCGATCATTGCCGTCGTCGCGCTCGCTAAGCCAGTTCAGGCGAATTAGTAGATCGATCATGTGGGAATCGAGTTCGACCAAGTAAGCCCGCCGACCTTCGCGCTCACGCTGCCGATGTCGCCGCTGCTGCAGGCGGCGCCGCTCGCGCCGCCCCTGCCGCTTCTGCTCCGCGGCTGACGGCGGGCGCGATGGTGGCCGGTCGTGCATCAGACGGCTTGCTCGTGCTCAACTGCCTTGAGGATATACTCCCAGCACTCGGGGCCGATGCCGCGCGCGATTGACTCGAGGTCGGTGAGTGCCTTTCGGCGGCACCGGCAGCGAGTCGCGGGTCGTAGCGCATTGTCGCGCAAGGCTTGGACGGCCTCCCGGAAATTTTCCTCGCGGCGCTTCGCACGTGTTGCGACGCCGCGCGCGATGGCCTCTTCGCGCTGTTGACGCTCGCGCTCTTCGCGGTCGGCCTTGTACGCAGCCAGTTCCTCCGCCCTTCGATGTTGGCGCTCTGCGTACTCCCGCCGTCGTTCCAGTTCGGTGGCCCATGCTTCATCGCTGACGTCAGCGACTGCCATGCTTTCCCACCATTGCCCATATGCCGCTCGCGCCGCATCGCGCGCGGTCGTGTAGCGCGCCTCGATCTGGTCGAGCAGCGGCACCATGGCCGATAGCTCTTCGCGTGTGAGGGTGCGACCGGCGTAGATCGGGAGCGACGGGCGCTCCTTCTGCAAATGCCCCATCACATCGTTAATGTCACGGCGCTTGCTGCTCGCCTCCAGCTTGGCGTCGGAACGTGGGGCTGCGGCTCTCACCTCGCGGCCAAGATCGCGCCACGCCTGTTTGAGCGAGGCGATCACGCTCTTGGTTTCAGCGGCGCTGGCATAGTCGGCGCTCGCGGGGCGGGGCTGCGTGGACCAACAGCCATCCGGCAGTCGCGGATATTGCCGTTGATGCTCCGCCCACTCTTCGCGTGTCGGCCAGTCGGTCATGGTGTCGCCCTCCCGGACTCCATCGTGACGATGTGCGAAAAGCCCAAACCCGTCACGACGCGGTATCTCTTCAGCCATCGCTGGCAGTCCTTCAGCGCCTTGACTTGCCGGTCGGTGCCGCCAACCACGAGCAAGCATTCGATGCCGTCGAGCGGGGAAACGCGGTCGTCGAGGATCGGCAGTTCAAGCTGATCCAGCATATGATTGATGATGTCGCGCAACCCCGTCTTGGTCGCTTCAATACGCGCGTCGTCGCTGGCGTCCCACGGGATCTTGCATCGCATCCGCTCGTCCTCGCTGCGCAGATAGCCGCTCACCGTTTTAAATTTCTTCGTTGCGATTTGTCGTTCTCCCTTAAGTGTTGCCGACAGCCGGTCGGCGCGGTTGGTTCCAGTGTCGTCAGCGTCGCTCCCGCGTGCGAATAAGAAGAAAAATGGATCTCTTTTTACCTATTTCTCTGGTTTTTTTCGCGCGCGCACGAGCGACAATGACGACACTCATTTCCCTCTCCCCCGGCTCACGATGTCGAGGATCATTGCCTGCTCGCGCTGTCTGCGCTCGGCTTCCGCCTTGGCCCGCTCGGCGAATTTCTGATGCACGACCGGGTTGACGGTCCAGTGCGGCGGATCGGTCCGGCGCGGTCCGGGCGTCTTCATCACCCAGCCCAGCGCTTCCAGTTGTTCGAACACCGCCTCGGTGTCGCGCCGCTCCAGTTGGCGCATGCTGCGACAGCCGCGCTGTACATCGCGGTTGGTGAGCCGCTCAATCTTGTGCGCCAAGATGTAACCGGCGACGGCGGCGAGACGATCATGGTCGTTCGATAGCCCCAGCACGCCGCCGTAGAACGCCAGCGCGTGCGGCAGCAAGAAGCGGCGCAAGAACTTGGCGACGCGCTCCGCCGTGTTCTCGGTGACGAACTCCGGGATGTAGCCGTCGTGGGCGTGCTCGACGCAATGGAAGGTGACGCAGAGCCGCCCGAACAGCCCATTGTATTTGCCGATATGCGCCGCCAGCTTCGGATTGATGGCCTCGACACGTTCAAGGTTGTGATGCTCGACCTCAAGCTCGCGCCGTATCTCCTGCGCGCGGTTGTCGAAGCGCAGCACGCCGTCGTCGTCGTCGTTGCGGCTGCCGGAAACCGGCAGCCCCAATTTGGTCAGCCGCTCGATCAGTCGGGCATAATCCTTCGTTACGCTCAGTGCCGACACGTCCGTGCCGAGCGTTGCCGGACGCATCACAATCAGCAGTATGCGCTGCAGGAAACCGTCGTCGTAGCTCTCGCTCGCCAGCCGCCGGATCACATCGGGCTGGATTCCGCCGAGCAGGCAGACCGACAGGTTCGGGATCAGTCCGACGCCACGATTGACGCGGTTCAGGGCGTATTGTCCGCCGTTGAATGATTGCAGCCAGAACCCGCGATCCTTCGCCGCGCCACGATGGCCGCCGTACTTGTCCATCGCGCCGAAGAATCCTGACAGCTCGTCCTGAACCAGCAACAGGCCGTTCGGGCTGCCCGCGAGCGCCTCCTGCGCCGCCTCGATGGTCGTGTCCTCCAATCGCAGCCGCTTCTGAACCGGCTTCGGCTCGTGCTTGCGCTCTTCCTTGTCTAATTGCTCCCAGAGCTGCAATTCACAAAGATATCTTCTGAGCAGTTCGGCATCGAGCCGCGCCAGCGGCTTCATCGCCGCGCTGATGATCGGCGACTTCTTCGTGCTAGGCATTCCGACGAGCCCAACCCAGAGCCGCGCCGACTCGGTCCAGTCGTCTCTGTAATGTTTCATCACCAGATCGACGCGGTCGGGAATCGCCGCCGCGGATACCGCCAGCGCCGCCATCGCAACACCGCCGGGATCGACCCCCATTGCCTCGCCTTGAGCGAAGGCGTAATTCTCGATCAGCTCGGGCAGCAGGCCGCGCGAAAGCGTCGGCGGTTCGAAGTGTCCCCAGAGATCGACAGGCTCGCTGTCGAATTGGGGCGGCACATCGTCGGGCTTGTCCTGCCCCTTAGACGTCTGGCGTGCGTCGGTAGCCAACCCCTCGGCGACGATCTTCTCGACGACCTCACGACCGCCCAGCGCATCGATCAGCTCGTGCCGCTCGGCGCGCTCGATCAGTTCGGCTGCGATCACAGCGCGCGGCGCACCCTTGCGCACGAACGTCGCGCCTTCGGCCACGCAATTCCGGAAGATCTTGGGCCGCACGTCTGGCGACGCGGTCGCGATCATCTTCGACCACAGCCGGACGCCCTCGGCGAATAGTCCGAGATCGGTGTCGTCGTCGGCGAAGCTGGCGGTGTCCGTCATTGGCCACCTCCAATGCGGGCATGGATGCTGGCCAGCCGGTCGGCGACGTGGTCGAGTTTTTCGGCGGCGTCGGGCATTTGAGGCGTCCCCCTAAGCCCCGGCGCCAGGTTGGCCGGAACGGCCAACCTGATGGTTGTCGCCGCTCTTGCGCGCGCGCGGTGCCTTCCTCGTGGTCCGCTGCTCCAGTTCGGCGAGCCGCATCTCCATCAACCGGGACAGTGCAGCCCGCACAGCCTCAATCTGCTTGTCGATCTCCTGCTTGCACTGCTCGGAGATCGCCTCCCAGTCGTTGTCCGAAATGTCGGCGGTGCGGACGGCGTTCCGCAGCGCCGTGATCAGAGCAACCGCGCTGCATCCGGCGGTGTCGCCTTCGTGCGCTTCCTCGGTGATCTCCTCCGTTTCCCTGAGCGCGTCGATCTCTTCGTCAAGCTCGGCGATCCGCGCGGCCTGCTGCTCGATAACGCGCTGCTGCTCTGAGCGCGACATGGGGTCGGTGAACGGTATGCGCTTGGGCTTCGGCTCTTTCGGCTCTTGCGGTTGCGCGTGGCCCCAAATCTTCCGGCTAATCGCGAGCGCGGTGGTGTTGTCCAAATCGGAAGCTAGCTGCCGATTTGACGCGGCCTTCATCAGCATCCGCGCGGTGCGTTCGCCGAAGCCCAGAACCTCGGCGTTCGCTTGCAGCCACTGGCTCCAGTGGCCATGCGCAAAGGTTTTCTTCTTGGCGATGAGCTTCTCGCCGCACGCGATGGCCTGACGCACGGCGTCAACCATCGATCCGCGTGCGCGTGCGTACAGCTCTCCGATCTCGGTGGCGTCGGGGTCGGTGTTGCCCCGTTTGACAATATCGGTGGTCATTGGCTCGGCTCCTCGTGTGAGGGCCGGGCTTGCGACGTGTTGCGCGCTGGTCCATATGAAGGCTCTTCGAGTGCCCTGCAATTGGCCGGTGCGCTGTGCTCGCAGCGCCCGGCTATTGCGGAGTGGACTGGGCCTCCGCTGCGCTCGTGGCCTCGGACGATTGCTGACGTCGGCGGCGGCGCGACTCCTCGTAGGCCTCCAACTCGTCCACGTAGTGATATTCAGTGCCGAGAATGTCGATTCCGTCCGGAAAGCCGGGCTCCTTGCGCATCCGGTAGCGGGTCATTCTCGACGCGGTGCGGTAGCGATCCCTCAACCGCACGAGTTCGCGCTGTGACATGGTGTTCGCCCTCCAATCGGAAAAATGGCGAACTCCATATGATACGGGTCGGTACGCGTTGTCGTACCGGGTCGTTCGACCGGCGAATGAACCGGGACAGAAAAATCAATTACTTAAGCACGCTGACTTTGCGCTCCGCCCAAATTTCTTCCACCCAGCTCTCTTTGTGGTCAAGCTCCTGCGCGACCAGCAGGCAAGCCGACATTGGGCCAGATTCCTCGCCACGATGTTCAGGGTTGCGATATTCCGAAAAACCGTAGTCTTGGCTCACGATCTTCACCATCAGCGCAATGGTCAAATGCTTGAGTCCCATATCCTTCGGGCTCAATCCGCTTTTCGCTGGCGGCGGTCCATCGATGAAATATTCCCAGACGAATTCGTGAAAGGACTGGGGAACATTGGTGCGGGCAGCGCTGGCACCGCGTGCATGCTTGCGGAGAATCTCCAACGCATCCTTGTCGCCCTCGCGGGCAAGCGCGACCAACGTATCGATCTCCGCAACTTCCATACGGACCCGATAAAATTTCCGGCTGATTTCCTTTGAGAACAGTTGTGGCGCGTTGCGCACCATCCGGCGCACAGCCTCGCGGGCAAGCGCTTCTCGATCATCTTTGGTCGGCCCCTTTGGCATGGGCCAAGTTTAGCAAAGTTAGCATGGCGTTAGCTTGGCTACAGCCACCGTTGCCGTAGGCAGCTGAAATTGCTAGGAAAAACAAAGGTTGACAAGTTTAGCGAAGCGTAACCCACCACTGTTTGCATCCGCGGAAGCTGAAGTGGTGGATTACGCTTCGCTAATCCACCCTACAAAAGAACTCGCTCACTCCGCCAATTGAAACCGCTCGAAGCGATCGAGCTCGTCCTCGATCTTCTGCTTGAGCTCCTTGCGCTCCGCCGTCTTCTTCCCCTGCCCGACCCAGCTCCATTTCTGCATCAGCAGCTTCTTGTCCTGCCGATCGGTCTTGAGGTCGAGCGCGGCGACGATCTCGTCGCCGACCAGCACCGGCAGCGCGAAATAGCCGAGCTTGCGTTTCGCTTTGGGTACATAGGCTTCGAACAAATGGTTGTAGCCGAAGATCAAATTGGTGCGCTTGCGCTGGATGATGAGGGGATCGAACGGCGAGAGAATGTGGACGAGATCCGGCGGCACCTCGCCCGGCTCCAGCGCCGACGGCTCGGCCCAATGCTCCTGCTTGCCGGCCCCGTCGATCGCAACCGGCACGAGCTCGCCGCGGCGGACGCGCGAGGCGATCAGGCCGGCGACAGCCTTCTTGCTCGGCGCGTCGAGATGGCAGACCGAATCGAGGCTGACCACGCCCTGCGACCGCAGCGCGCGGTCGAGCAGATAGGCGGTGATCTCCTTCGCTGATGCCGGCTTCGGCAGTTTGTCCCAGCCGAAATGCCGGATCATCAGCTCATAGGTCTTGAGCATGCCCTGTCGCTCGCTGACGGTCACGGCGCCGGTATAGAAGGCGAGCTGCAGCGCCCGCTTCGACGGCTTGCGGCTCTGCCACAGATGCTCCTTCTCGGTGAGCACGTCGTCCTCGATGTCGCGAATCGTCAGGGGACCGGCGCGCACCAGCCGCATCACTTTGTGCATATCGGCCGGCGTGACCGAGGCAAACCATTTGTGCCCCTCGCGGCGGTGCTCGCGCATCGCCGGCAGGAAGAAGCGGAAGTCGCTGGCCGGCACATAGGACAGGGCATGGGTCCAGTACTCGAAAACGCTTCTGTCGACGCTCTGGGCATGACGAAGATCGGCGCGGCGATAGGACGGGATGCGGCTGAACAGGATGTGGTGGTGGCAGCGTTCGATCACGTTGATGGTGTCGATCTGCACATAGCCGAGATGGGCGACCACGTCTGCGACCGCTTGCGCGCCCGCCCCGAACGGCGCACGCACGTCCAGCCGCTGGGCATGCAGCCAGATCTGCCGGGCCTGTGTCGTCGAGAGCGGAAGTGGTTTGGGCGCGCGTGACATTGCGCAGACGAATTTAGCGAGATTCGCGCAACTGCAAAGCAGAAGCGGGCAAAGAAAGGCCGCGCTGCCAGCTGCTGACAGCGCGGCCTGCAAAGCGACGAATCTAACTATTTCATCGCGCTCATCTTCTGCGCCTTCATGTAGTGCTTGCAGGCGCCGCTCATGTTGCCTTTGCTCATTTCGGTGTTGGCGGCAGCTACTTCCTTTGCCATCGCCTGTTTGGCGGGCGAATCGACCGTCCCGATCGCGGTCATCGACTTGCCGATAGTCTCGCCTGTACACGGTTGCATCTTTGCCGCAGAAGCCGGCGAAACCGCGAATGCAGCAAGCGCAACAGCCGAAAGCAACGTCTTCATCGAATGCCTCCTCCATAGGACCAACCGGCATCATGCCGGCCAACGCGAAAGCCATTCTTTAGCGACAAGCTTTCAGGGAGAAGACATTTTTGTTGCTGCGCCGCAACGATAACCGTCCCCTAGTGTGCGGCTTTTGGGCGCTCCCCGACGCTACCGGTCGCGACATCCGGCTCGCACGAGGCCTTGCCCCGCCCCTCCGACTGGCAGCGGTAGACGTTGCCGGTCAGGCGGTCGACCAGCCACATATTCTCGTCGGCCGGACCTTCGAACCCCACATAGCGGCTGGTCAGGCCTGTGATCAACGTCGACAACAGGATCGCCACCGCGATCATCGCCGCGCCGATATAGATGGGCATGGAGCTTACGAACACGGTCCGATCCGGCGGGCCATTGCGATAGAACTGATAGTCACTTGGCCTCGGCACTGGACGGAACTCGGCTCCCTTTAGCTTGTGGAGGATAGATTCAGCTAGGCGCGCATCTGGCCGAAAACTTGTTCGCAGACAGGCCGCCGCGCGACGGCTTTGCGACGATCAATGTGCAGCGGTAGGCCAGGGCGGGGCCGAGGTACACTTGGCGGGTCTCGTGCCCGGCGTTGGGATCGGGCCGGAATCTGCTCGTTTCCACCGTGACCAAGATCACATCAAGGCTTTTGAACCTTCCCTATGCTCGCAGCATCAAATCGCCATCAGGCGTAACAGCGAGGATACGACAATGACCCGTTTTGATAGATTTTTTGGACTGAAGGCGATTACCCTCTCGGCAGTTCTGACGATGTCGGCGGGCCTGGCACTGGCCGGCGACAACGTCTCCACCAACCAGATCCTGGACGCCTTGAAGCCGAAGCCCGTGACCCGAGGCCTCTCCGCTGGTCCGCAGGCCGATCCGGCGGTGCAGGCCAAGGAATCGACCTTCCTGAACACCGTCCGCAACCGCTCCACCCGGTCGCTGTCGACGGGCGAGCGCGAGCAGATCGCCGAGCTCGCAGCGACCAAGCCGAAGATCGATCTGGAGATCCAGTTCGACTACAACTCGGCCGACATCGCCAAGACCTCGGTGCCTTCCGTGCAGGCGCTTGGCAAGGCGCTGTCCGATCCATCGCTGAAGGGCTCGACCTTCGTGGTCGCCGGCCACACCGATGCGATAGGCACCGAAGAGTACAACCAGGGACTCTCCGAGCGGCGCGCCGATACCATCAAGAAATACCTGGTGCGGAACTACGGCCTCGCCGGCACCGACCTCGTCACCGTCGGCTACGGCAAGACCAAGCTGAAGGACACCGTCAACGGCGCCGACCCGATCAACCGCCGCGTCCAGGTCGTGAACATGGACACCAAGACCGCGTCCAAGTGATTTGACGTAACCGGCGAACGAACCCCGCCGCCTGCCATGATCGTGGCAGGCGGCGATTTCATATCCAGCTCTGAAACAGCATCAGCCGGTTGAAGGTCTGCATCGACGTGCCGATGAAAGCCGCCGAGATCGGCAGCATCACCGCAAAGCCGAGGGCGGCGACGCCGACATAGGCCCACAGCAACCAGCGCGGAAGCCCCTCTCTTCGCAGCACATAGACGAGCGCAAGCGATGCGGCCGTGGCGGCCGGCAGGTAGTAATAGATGAAGCCGAGCGTGCGCGGCAGCAGCGCCCAGGCGAGCCAAGGCCCGAAATAGAACGACGCGATCAGGAATGCATCCCAGCGGCGCACGACGACGAAGTCGCGCAACACGACGGCGATCGCGAGCAGTGCCGGCCACAGCACCAGGGGGTTGCCGAGGAAGACGATCGCGGCAATGCGATCTTCCGCCGCCTTGTCGAACAGGAACCATACCGGGCGCGCCAGGAGGGGCCAGGACGGCCACGAGCTCATATAGGTGTGGCCGGCGATCGCGGTGGTGGTGTTGTCGGCAAAAATCCGGCGCTGCGCCTCGATCAGGTCCGACAGCGACAGTCCATAAAGCGGAACGAAAGCGGCGATATATGTCACCGCCGGCAGGACGGCGAAACACAGCGCGACATGCTGCACCTGAAAGCCGGGCCAGAGGTCGGGGCGATACCAGTCGCCCGGCTTCGCGTCGGCGAACAGCGTGCGCCAGCCCCGCATCAGGCGGACCACCGCGACGATGACGATGCAGACGCCGAGCGGAAACAGACCGCTCCATTTGCAGGCCGCAGCGAGGCCGAACAGGGCGCCCGCGAGCGCGAACAACGCATGCGGGCGCTCTCTTCGAAAACCGTGCATGAAGGCGGCGGTGGCGAGCAGACCGAAGCCGAGCGCAAAGATGTCCAGCATCGCGATGCGCGCCTGCACGTACAGCATCTGATTGCTAGCCGCGATCAGCGCCGCGGCGATTGCTGGCGCTTGCTCGGCAAATAGCGCGAGGCCGCAGAGGTAGATCGCGACGATCGCGAGCGCGCCGAACAGCGTCGCCGGATAGCGCCAGCCGAGAGCGTTGTCGCCGAATGCCGCGATCGATGCCGCGATCAGCTCCTTCGCCAGCGGCGGATGCATCGGATTGAGCACCGGCTGCGACGCCGCGGATCCAAGCATCTGCCGCGCCGCAGGCACGTAATGCACCTCGTCGAAGACGAATTTTTCCGGCGCGGCGAGACCGATCAGAAGCGCGAGATGCGCAACCAGGAAAATCACGACAGCGATCACTGCGCTCCGCGACATTTTTGGAACCGCAGGCAAATCGAGCTGCTGCTGTGGAGTGATCTTGCGTGGCAAATTAGCGTCACCGCGGACAAAAATAATCGCGTCCCCTCATTGAACGCATTCCACCGCGACTGTCACTAAGCATAACGCACGTCCCGCTCAGCTTGTGATAATTTGGCCACATCGCAAGCGCGCGCGATCCGGTACGATCAGGGACACATCGATCGGTTGCGAAATGAATTTTCGTTTGTTGTTTTTCTCCACTTTGTTGTCGGCTGCCTTTTGCGCCGCGCCTTGCGCGCAGGCGCAGACGCGCGTCGGCGAGGCCGTTGTGATCCAGAACGAAGTGGTGCGCGTGGCCGCAACCGCGACGCCGATCAGCGTCGGCGACAGCATGCTGCGCGACGAGACCGTGCGCACCGGCGCCGACAGCGCAGCGCGCTTTGTCATGGCCGACAGCACCAATCTGTCGCTCGGGCCGAGCGCAACGCTGAAGCTCGATCGCACCGTCTTCAACGACGAGCATAGCTATCGCGACGTCGCGATCCGCATGACCACCGGCGCATTCCGTTTCGTCACCGGACATTCGGAGAAGACCGCCTACAAGATCACCACGCCGCTCGCGACCATCGGCGTGCGCGGCACCACGCTCGACATCCTCTCGCAACGCGGCCGCTCTATTGTGGTGCTACAGGACGGCGCGGCCAGCGTCTGCGCGCTGAGCTTCCAATGCGTGCAACTGACCCAGCCCGGCGACACCGCAATCATCACCTCGACCGGCGGCAAGGTCGGCATCGCCAAAAGCAACACGCCGCCCTGGACCTTTGCCGCGACCTGCGCCGCAAGCGCCGGGCTGTGCTCGATCAATCAATATGCGGACGCCTCGCCGGCCATCACGCCCGCCGTCCATGACGACGGCATGCTGTGCGGGCGCTGATAATGGCGCAACTCCGCTTCAAGCGCCTTTTCCTCGCCGGTGCGGTGACCCTGGCTGCCGCGCTCGCGTTTGCCGTGCTCGATGTCCGTCCCGCCACAGCCCAAGCTTGCGTGTCCGAATGCGGGCCGTCGCCGACGCCGACATACTCACCGTCGCCGACGCCTTCCCCAAGTCCCTATCCAAGCCCCTATCCAAGTCCCTCTCCAACTCCGTCGCCGAGCCCGTCGCCAACCGGCGCAAATTCCAGCGGCAATTCGCTCGGCGGCCTCGCAAACCAGCGCTTCAACCAGATGATCACCAACCGAGTGCTCGGCACGGTGCTGCTCGGCGTCAACGAGCAGGTCAATTGCAGCGATTGCCTCAGCGCCTTCGGCTCGGCCGGCTCATTTTCGGCCGGTATCCACGGCCGCAAGGAGATTACCCCCAACCTGTCGCTGCTCGCCGGCATCGCTTACACGCAATACAGCGAGGGTGGCTACAACGTCACCAGCGCGCCGATCGGCGCCTTCGCGCTGCGCTATGACTTCACGGACTGGGGCTCGTCGCGCCCGTTCTTCGACGTCGGCACGATTCTGACGCCGTGGGAGAAGGTACGCTACACCCGCAGCTACAATACCAGCCTCGGCCCCGTGAGCGTGACGAGCTCGACCAATGCCGCGAATTACGCCGTGTATGGCCGCGCCGGCTGGATGAGCCGCGTGTCGCCCCGGGACGAGGTCGCTGCGTCGATCGAGGTCTGGCAGCTCTGGCAGCGCGTGTCGGGCTATGCGGACAGTGCGGTGCCGTTCAATCCGTTCGATGCCACGATTGCGACCGGCACCGACCGCACCAGCCTGGTCAAGATCGGCGGCCAGTGGACGCATCTGTACGGCAGCAACGTCGAGGCCAACGTCAATGGCGGCTGGGTGCAGGCGTTCGCCAGCCGCAGCGGCATTGTCGCCAGCGTTACCGGCGACGGCACGGTGGTGCCGACAATGGGCAACCAGGGCTGGTTCGAGTATGGCGGCCGGCTCGGCTTCCGCGTGTCCAAGGGCTGGATCGTGGACATCTTTGCGAACGGCACACTCGGCCCGCAGCCCGTCGGCAACACCATCCACGGCGGCGTCGGGCTGCGCATCAATTACTAGGCCCCGCCACCTCCGCTGTCATGCCCCGCGAAGGCGGGGCATCCAGTACGCCGCGGCTCTTCGGTATCATCGCGCTGTCTCGGAGTACTGGATCGCCCGGTCAAGCCGGGCGATGACAGTGAGTATATGGCGAGCGCACCTCGCCCATCACGCCGCCGACTTGCCCTCGAAGGCGCGGCGCAGAATTTCGACGTCAAGCTTGACCATCTTCATCATGGCCTGCATCGCGCGCGCGGCCGCGGCTTTGTCCGGGCTTGTTAGAAATTCGAACATCACCTTCGGCACCACCTGCCAGGACACGCCATAGCGGTCCCTGAGCCAGCCGCACTGCTCTTCCTGGCCGCCATGGACGAGGAAGGCGTTCCAGACGCTGTCGACCTGGGCCTGATCGTCGCAATGGATCATCAGCGACAGCGCGTGGGTGTATTCCATCTTCATCCCGCCGTTCAGAGCGACGAGGGGCTGACCTGCCACCGTGAACTCGACCACGAGCACGGAGCCTTCCTTGCCGGATGGATTGTCCGAAACGTTGCGCTGGACATGCGTGATCTCCGAATTTGGCACCAGCGAGACGTAGAACTTGGCGGCTTCTTCGGCATCGCCGTTGAACCACATGCAGGGCACGACCTTGGACATGGAAAACTCCTCTTTAGTGGGGTCCAGTCCGAGGACGAGCAGGCCTGCCACAATCCGACAGGCCCGACGAATTATTTTTTACTTCTTCTCGTTCGGATCCCGGTGAACGGGATCGATCCACAGCACCGTCTCGGGCTTCTCGATCGGCTCGATGTCGAGGTTGACCGCGACCGCCTCGCCATCGCTGCGCACCAGCACGCATTCCAGCACCTCGTCGCGGCTGGCGTTGATCTCCTGGTGCGGCACGTAGGGCGGCACGAAAATGAAATCGCCGGGGCCGGCCTCCGCGGTGAATTGCAGACTCTCGCCCCATCGCATCCGGGCCTTGCCCTTCACCACGTAAATGACGCTTTCCAGATGGCCGTGATGATGCGCGCCGGTCTTGGCGTCGGGCTTGATGCTCACCGTGCCCGCCCACAATTTCTGCGCGCCGACGCGCGCGAAATTGATCGCGGCCGCGCGATCCATGCCGGGCGTGGACGGCACGTTCGTATCGAGCTGATTGCCGGGAATGACGCGCACGCCGTCATGTTTCCAGCGATCGACATGATCGTGGTCATGGTGGGGATGCGAATGATCATGGCCGGTCATTGGACTGCTTTCTGTTGTTCCGTGCTTTCGCAAACTAGCTCAAAGCCGCGCTGGCAAGCCATGACAAAATCGGAACCCTCCTAGAAGCGAAAAGACCGGCCGCAAGGCCGGTCTTTTTGTTTGCGGTTGTTCACTTCACCGCGAGCAATTCCACGTCGAACATCAGCGTCGCGTTCGGCGGGATCACGCCGCCGGCGCCGCGGGCGCCATAGCCGAGTTGCGGCGGGATGATCAGCGTGCGCTTGCCGCCGACCTTCATCGAGCCGACCCCCTCATCCCAGCCGGCGATGACGCGACCCTTGCCGATCGGAAACTCGAACGGCTCGTTGCGATCGACGGACGAGTCGAATTTCTTGCCCTTCTGGCCGTTCTCGTAGAGCCAGCCGGTGTAATGCATCACGCAGATCTGGCCGGGCTTTGGCGAGGCACCGGTGCCGGCGACGCTGTCGATGATCTGCAAGCCTGAAGCTGTGGTCATGGGCTTTCCTGCGGTCTGGGCCGTGGCCGTGGTGGAAACGAAATGCGACACGCCGCCGATCACGGTGATCGCCAGTGCCGACATCAGGACGAGAAGCACGCGCTGGAGACGCTGCATAAGACACCTTCCGTTTGAGGCGGAAGGTGTCTAGCCCAACGCGGATGCGGTTTCCACCCCTCAGACCTCGATATTTTCCAGCCGCACCGGCAGCTTGCGGATACGCTGACCGGTGGCGTGATAGATCGCGTTGCAGACCGCCGCATTGGTGCCGACATTGGCGAGCTCGCCGAGCCCCTTCGCGCCTGCGGGGTTGATGTGATCATCCTGCTCGGAGAGCAGGATCACCTCGACGCCGGGGACGTCGGCATTTACCGGTACAAGATAATCGGCAAAGTTGTCGTTGACGTAGCGCGCTGTGCGTTCGTCGATTTCGGTGGCCTCCAGCAGCGCCGAGGACATGCCCCAGATCAGCCCGCCCATGAGCTGGCTCCGGGCCGTGCGCGGATTCATGATCCGGCCAGCCGCGAAAGCGCCAACCAGACGCGGGGCGCGGATTTCGTGCGTGAAGCGGTTCACCCTGACCTCGACGAACTCCGCGCCGAACGCGTAGGCGATTTTGTCTTTCAGACTGTGGCCGCCGACCAGCCGGACATGGCCACTATGCATGGCCTGGAACGAATCCAGCGGCGCGTCTTCCGGCTTCCACTCGCCATATTCCTCGACAACGCCGGCGCCAAGCGCATCAAAGGCCTTCTCAAGATCGAGCGAACGATCGCTCTTCGCCGCCCGCGTGGCCGGTGTCTGACCGATGCCGACGGTCTCCTTGGCCCTGTCGGTCAGGCTTTGGTTCGGCATCATCGCCTTGAACAGACGCTGGCGGATCTGGTCGCACACCATCATAACCGCCGAGCAGGTGCTGGCGGTCGAGTTGGAACCGCCTGCGACTGGCGCCGGCGGCAGCTCGCTGTCGCCGACAAAGACCGCGACCTTCTCCAGTGGCACGCCCAATCGTTCTGCTGCGGTCTGTGCGATGATGGTGTAAGCGCCGGTGCCGATCTCGTGCCCGGCGATCTCGACGCGGGTGCGGCCGTCGCGCTGCAGGCGCACGCGCGCTGCCGACGGTCCCATCTGCGTCGGATAGCAAGTCGCGGCACAGCCGTAGCCGATCAGCCAATCGCCGTCCGCCATCGACTTCGGCTCCGGCGAGCGCTGCGACCAGCCGAACGCCTTGGCGGCTTCGTCGAAACACGCCATCAGCGACCGCGACGTGTAGGGCTTGCCGCCGATCGGCTCGTTGGTGGTGTCGTTGATGCGGCGAAGCTCGACTGGATCCATCTTCAGCTTGACCGCAAGCTCGTCCATTGCGCTTTCCAGCGCAAACAGATACGGCACTTCCGGGGGCGAACGCATGAATCCCGGCGTGTTGCGGTCGGCGCGCACGATCGACACCAGGCTGTCGACATTCGGGCAGGCATAGAGCCGCGTCGTGGTCTTGGTGCCGCCAACGCAATAGGCATCGGGGCGCGAAGAGACCTCGGCACCCTCGTGCCTGAGCGCGACAAGCTTGCCGTCGCGGCTGGCGCCGAGCTTGATCTCGTGCCGCGTCTCGGCGCGATAAGTTGCGATGGTAAAGCCCTGGTCGCGGGTCGGGACCAGCTTGATCGGCCGGTTCAGGCGTCTGGCGATGGCGGCGATAATGGCGGTGCGCGGCGTCATCGAGCCGCGTGAGCCGAAGCCGCCGCCGACATATGGATTGACCACGCGGACCTTGTCGGCATCGATCCCAAGCTGCTCGGCGACGCCGTTCTTCAGGCCATAGACGTACTGGCTTGGTTCGTAGATGACGAGGTTGTCGCCGATCCAGGCGCAGCTCGTTGAAAACAGCTCCATCGGATTGTGGTGCTGCGTCGGCGTATCATAGGAAGCGGTCAGCTTGACCTCGGCATCTTCGAATGCTTTGGCGAAGTTGCCGACCTGCGGATCTTCCTTGAATTGCGAATTCTGCCCTTTCGCAGCGGCCGTCGTCGTTCCCGGGGAATCGAAGGTCGCGCTGGGCACAACGGCCGTGTAGCTGACCGTGACGCGGTTGGCGGCCTCACGTGCCGCCTCATAGGTCTCGGCGATGACCACGGCGATGATCTGGCCATCATGCGCGATCTCGGCCGATTTCAGCGGCTGGATCGTGGTCCCGGCATAGCCGCCATTGCTGTAGAGCTTCAACTCCTTCAGCTTCGGTCCTTTTTCATGCGTGACGATGTCGATCACGCCGCGGACGCGGTTGGCGTCGGCGAGATCGAAGCTCTCCACGCGCCCCTTGGCGATGGCGCTGGTGACCAGAAATGCATAGGCCGGACTGGCCAGCGGCATGTCGGACGCGTAGGTCGCCCGCCCCGTGACCTTTACAACCGCATCATAGCGCGGCGCGGGGTTGCCCATATTCGCTTTCGGCTCGGGAGCGGCAACGGTCATGATCAAACCTCCATCGTCGAAGCCTGTTGGAGCGCACGCGCCACGAGGCGCTTTCCGAGCGATATTTTGAAGCTGTTGTGCTGCCGGCCCTTGGCATCTGCAAAAGCGGCATCCGCGGCGCGCCGCGCCAGGCCGTCATCGAACTTCTGGCCCTTCAGCAGCGACTCCGCTTCGCGCGCGCGCCAGGGCACGGTGGCGACGCCGCCAAGCGCCACACGCGCGTCTCGGATCATGCCGTCCTGCACGTCCAGCGCGATCGCAGCCGACGAGAGCGCAAACTCATAGGATTGCCGATCGCGTGCCTTCAGATAGACCGAGCGCGGCCAGCGCCTGGGGATGGAGAAGGCCGAGATCAACTCCCCCGGCTGAAGCGTGGTCTCGATGTCCGGCGTGTTGCCGGGCGCCTTGTGCAGCTGCGCAAACGGCATGCTGCGGGTGCCGGACTTGCCGGTGATTTCCACCGTGGCATCCAGCGCAATCAGCGCCTGGGCGAAATCGCCCGGATAGGTCGCAATACATTGATCGGACGTGCCGAGCACTGCGTGCATCCGGTTGACGCCGTCCATCGCGGCACAGCCGGAGCCGGGAATGCGCTTGTTGCAGTTGTCATAGGAGGTGTCGCGGAAATAGCTGCAGCGCGTCCGCTGCATCACGTTGCCGCCAAGCGTTGCCATGTTGCGCAACTGGGCACTGGCGGCAAGCCGCAACGAATTCGCGATAACCGGATAGTGGCGCTGAATGTCAGCATGCGCGGCAACATCGGACATTTTTGCGAGTGCACCGAGCCGCAACTTTTCGCCACCAGTCTCGATACCGGACCAACCGCGCGCCAATGGATTGATATCGACGATCGCGGCGGGCCGCATCACGTCCAGCTTCATCAGGTCGATGAGCGTGGTGCCGCCGGCGAGTGGCTGTGCGGCAGCCTGCGTCAGCGGATTGTTGGCCGCGGCGGCTGCGCTGAGCGCCTGCACGGCCATGCCCGGGTCTGTCGCCCTCTGATACAGGAAGGATCGCATGACCTAGCCTTTCATGATGTCGGGTGCGGCCTGCTTCACGGCGGCGACGATGTTGGGGTAGGCGGCACAGCGGCAGATGTTGCCGCTCATATATTCGCGGATGTCTTCGTCGCTTCCGGCATGTCCCTCTTTCACGCAGGCCACCGCCGACATGATCTGGCCCGGCGTGCAGTAGCCGCACTGGAACGCATCGTTGTCGATGAAGGCCTGTTGCATTGGATGCAGGCGATCGCCGGTGGCGAGACCTTCGATGGTGGTGATCTCCTGGCCTTCGGCCGCGAGCGCGAGCGTCAGGCAGGAGACCACGCGCCGGTCACCAATCAACACCGTGCAGGCGCCGCACTGGCCGTGGTCGCAACCTTTCTTGCTGCCGGTGAGGCCCATATGCTCGCGGAGCGCATCCAGCACGGTCGTCCGCGCGTCGATGCGAAGGCGCTTGTCCTGACCATTCACCCGCAGCGTGACTTCGACGGGAAGCGCTGGATCCTGCGCGGCCGCCTGAGTTGGGTCCTGCACAGCCGCACGCGCGGTCAGCGGAACGAGTGCGATGCCGGCGCCGGCCATGAAGGCACGCCGATCGAAACCGGATGACCTGGAACTTGATTTGTCTGACATGGACGGCCTCCGCCGCTTCTTGAGAAAGCAGCACACGCCTGCACCGCTCATCGCCCCATAACTTGGGGCAATGAGCGCAGTTCCGAACGAGAAAGCGCGACGCAGCAGATGCCGCGTCGCGCTCTGTCAAATTTTCCTGATCCTGTGCGGGGAACCTGTCTCGCGCAAAACAATCAGTAGCCGAGCGCGCAGCCGTCCTTGCGTGGATCGGAACCGCCCGTCAACGTACCCTTGTCCCAGTCGATCCAGATCGCCTGAGCACCGCCGAGCGGGCCGACCACGCTGGTGGTCTTGTGGCCGAGCTTCTTCAGGCCGTCGACGATATCAGCCGGAACGCTGTCCTCGAGCTGATACTGGCCCTCGTAGTGCAGGCCGCGCGGCATGTCGATTGCTTCCTGCACGTCGCAACCATAATCGAGGATGTTGGTCACGACATGGGCCTGACCGACCGGCTGATACTGTCCGCCCATCACGGCGAACGGCATCACGGAACGGCCGCCCTTGGTGAGCAGACTCGGCATGATCGTGTGCAGCGGACGCTTGCCGCCAGCGATGCAATTCGGGTGACCCGGCTGGATGCGGAAGCCGCCGGCGCGGTTCTGGAGCAGCACGCCGGTCTTATTCGAAAGGATCGCCGAGCCGAAGGAATGCGCGATCGAATTGATGAACGAGCAGACGTTGCGGTCCTTGTCCACGACGGTGATGTAAATGGTCGAGGGATTCATCGGCGGCGCAACGTTCGGCAGATCCAGCATGCCGTCCATTCGGATCTTGGCGATATGCTCTTCGGCAAATTCCTTGGCGAGGATCTTGGCGACTTCGAACTGCATATGGTCGGGATCGGCCACGTGCAGCTCGCGATTCATGTAGGCAACGCGCGCGGCCTCGGCTTCAAGATGGAAGCGCTCGACACTGAGGGGCGCGTATTTCGTCAGGTCGAAGCGCGACAGGATGTTGAGCATCAGCAGCATAGTGAGCCCCGGTCCGTTCGGCGGGCACTGCCAGACGTCGTAACCCTTGTACATGGTGCCGATCGGCGTCGTCACCTCGGTGGTGTGCGCGGCGAAATCGTCGAGCGTGTGCAGGCCGCCGATTCCGCGCAGGGTCTCGACGATGTCTTCCGCAATCGCGCCCTTGTAGAAGGCGTCGCGGCCATCCTTGGCGATCGCCCGCAGCGTCTTGCCGAGCTCCGGCTGGCGGATGGTGTCGCCGGCCACCGGCGGCTTGCCTTGCGGCAGGAGATAACGCTCGGTGTTGGTGCCGTTCTTCAGCTTCTCGAACTGGTTCTTCCAGTCGAAGGCGATGCGAGGCGCGACGACATAGCCTTCCTCGGCCGCCTTGATCGCGGACTGGAGCAGCCGGTCGAAGCCGAACTTTCCGTGATCACGCAGCACGGTGGCGAAGGCGTCGATCACGCCGGGGATCGAGACTGCGTGTGCCGAGGTCAGCGGCACGGACTTGATCTTGCGTTCGAGATACCAGTCCGCGTTCGCCGCCTTGGGCGCGCGGCCGGAGCCGTTATAGGCGACGATCTTGCCTTCGCCGCGCGGCTGGATCAGCGCAAAGCAATCGCCGCCAATGCCGGTCGACTGCGGCTCGATCACGCCGAGCAGGGCCGAGCCGGCGACCGCCGCGTCCACCGCCGTGCCACCCTCGCGCAGCACCTCGATCGCGGCGAGGCTCGCCTGCGGATGCGAGGTCGCGACCATCGCATTGGTGGCGTGGACCGTGGACCTGCCGGGGAAATGGAAGTTTCTCATGCGAATTCTTGCTTTCTTGAGACGTCGGGGCGCGTGTGTCGCGCCGCCTCGGAAAAACCGGGGTCTTCATGACACATTCCGGACCGCCCGGGCAATGCTGGCATACCAGGGAAATGGCTGCCATCCGCTGGGCGTATAGACCTTTGGCGGCTTTGGGCCATGCGGGTTTTCTGGGCGCCTGCCGCCTGCTAAACGAGCCGCCATGACTTTAAAGAACCTGGTTCACAAGGTCGCCGCCTTCTATCAATTCGCCGCCCTGCCCGACTACCGCGAGCTGCGCGAGCCGCTGCGCGCGTTCTGCGCGGGCCTGGCGCTGAAGGGCAGCCTGCTGCTGGCCCGCGAGGGCATCAACGGCACGATCGCAGGTGCACCGGATGCGATCGACGCCTTCGCCCACGAGCTCGCGCACGGCGACATGTTCGGCGGCAGGCTGGACAATCTGGAATTGAAATTCTCGACCGCCGAGACGATGCCGTTCGGCCGGCTCAAGGTGCGGCTGAAGAAGGAGATCGTTACGCTCGGGGACGAGGCCGCCGATCCGACGCAGCGGGTCGGCATCTATGTCGATGCCGCCGAATGGAACGCGCTGATCGAGGCACCCGATACGCTGCTGCTCGACACCCGCAACGCCTTCGAGGTGGCTATGGGAACGTTCGAGGGCGCGGTCGATCCCGGCCTCAGGAGCTTTGGCCAGTTCAAGGACTTTGCGGCACAACAGCTCGTTCCGGAAAAGCACCGCAGGATCGCAATGTTCTGCACCGGCGGCATTCGCTGCGAGAAGGCGAGCGCGCATCTGCTGGCGCGCGGCTTTGCCGAGGTCTATCACCTCAAGGGCGGCATTCTCAAATATCTGGAACAGGTGCCGGAGACGCAAAGCCGCTGGCGCGGCGAATGCTTCGTGTTCGACGAACGCGTCGCGCTCGGCCATGGTTTGCGAGAAACTGGCTTGCGAGAACATGGGCTGCGCGAACGGGACAAGGACGCGACACGTGACGAATGAGATCAAGACGCTCAGTGAGCGCATCGACACGCTGGAGGCGCGGCTGGCCTATCAGGACGACACCATCGAAACCCTGAACCAGACCATCACCGCGCAATGGAAACAGATCGATGCGCTGACGCGACAACTCGTGCAACTCGGTGAACGGCTTCAGGAGGCCGAGGCCAATGCGCCCGGCGCCGCCAACGAGCGCCCGCCGCATTATTGAAGCAAAAGCTACAGGCCCGACGCCTTCGGCAGCAGGCTGGTCACCTCGCCCGACATCATCAGCCGGTTGCGCCCGGCCTCCTTCGCGGCGTAGAGCGCCTGATCGGCAGCCTCGACGAGCGAGCCGACCCCTGCCGTACGTTCCAGCGCCGGCCGGCAGGCCGCACCGCCAAGCGAAGCCGTCACGAAGCCCGATGCATGATTTGTTGTGTGGACGAGGCCGGCGTCGCGGATCGCCCGGCGGATCCGATCGCCAATTCTGGCGCAACCCGCGGCATCGGTATTCGGCAGCAAAATGGCGAATTCCTCACCGCCATAACGTGCCGCCAGGTCGCCAGCGCGTTGCATCTCGGCCGCAATGACCTTGGCGACCACGCGCAGGCAGGCGTCGCCTGCGGGATGGCCGTATTCGTCGTTGTAGGCCTTGAAGTGATCGACGTCGACCATCAACAGGCTGAGGCTCGAGCGGTCGCGATAGGCGCGCGCCCATTCCTCCTTCAGCCGCTCGTCGAAGCGGCGGCGATTGGCAAGCCCGGTGAGACTGTCCTCGATCGCGAGTGTCTCGAGCCTAGTCTCCAGCTTCTTCTGCTCGCTGATATCGCGCGAGATCGCGACCACGCCGTCGGCATCGCCATTGTCCTTGCGCGTGACCCGCATGGTCGATTCGAGCCAGACTTCGCCGTTCTGCCGGTGCGCGTTTCGGTAGGTGAGGCGCGCCTCTTCCATATCGCCACGCTTCATGGCGTCGACGATCGCCTGGACGCGCGGCCGGTCATCCGCGTTGATGCCGGCGAGCGCGGGCGTACCGATCAGTTGATTGGCGCGCCAGCCGACGACGCCGACCGCGGAGGGCGAAACATAGCGCAGCCGCTCGTCGAACCCGATGCGGGTCACCATGTCGCTAGAGCCTTCGGCAAGCAGGCGGAAATGAGCCTCTTTCTCGACCAGCGCGGCGGCCATGCGCTGGCCCCGCTGCAACTGACGCACCAGCACGGCCCCGATGACCGCGATCAGAATGACCAGCGCGAGGACGTAGAGCATCCGGGAGATTGCCGCCGCGCGCCAGGGCGCGAGCAGCTCGCCCTTGTCGACGGTGGCCAGCAGGATGAGCGGAAATCGGCCGCTGCGTTTGAAGAAGCTGACGCGTGCGGCGCCGTCCAACGGGGATTTGAAATGATAAGCGCCTCCTGGCCGCTGCAGGCTCGGATCGCGAAGCAGCGGCTTGTCGGCGACGCTGCGTCCGACGAATTTGTCGTTGCTCGGGTTACGCGCGATGATCATGCCGTCGCCGTGCACGAGCGCCACGGCGCTGTTGCGGCCGATCTCGAACTGCTCGTAGAAATGCGAGAGATATCTGGAACTGATGGTCGCGAGCACCACGCCGCCGAAGCTGCCGTCCAGCTTGTTGAAACGGCGCGACAGGGTCACGACCCATTCGCCGTCCAGTTGGCTTTGCACGGGACGGCCGACATAGGCCTCGCGCTTCGACGAGAGCTGATGGTGACGGAAGAAGGCGTCATCGCTGAACGTCGAAGCGATCGCGCCCGGCGAGGTCAGCCAATTGCCCTGATCGTCGATGATGGCGAGGCTGTGGACGCGCTCCATCGCCTTCCTGCGCGCCTCCAGGAGGTTGCGCAGCTTGGCGATCGTGGCCGGCTCGGTGCCGTCCATCTCCAGCCGGCTGACGACCCCGACCACGCCGGAATCCAGCAGGTCGAGGCTGTCCTCGGCGTGCTGCGTCAGCGAGCGGGCGACGTTGGCCATCTCCGTCTCGGCGCCTCTCAGCACCGCTTCGCGCGCGCTCCATTCCCGCCAGGCGCTGACGCCGAGGATGGCGGTGCAGGTGAGCACGACAAAAGCGGCCGCCCGCAACGGCAGGCGGCTCCATCCGGCTCTGTGAACGGCCATACTCATGCGACAGGAACTCCGATCGTTCGGAAACTCTGCCGCTTCTGTTAGTGAACCCTGAAGTTACCGCCGGCATTTGCCGCGATATCCACGGCTTCCCGTAGTCCTACGGACGCATGCGTCCGCAGATCGCTAACAAGGCATTATCGAGCCTATCGGAAATCGGCGCGACGGGCCCTCAGCTGAAGATGGCCTTAACCTTGTTCCATAGCGACGGGTTGTCGGCTTCCGCGTCGGCCTTTGATGGCGTCGGCTGGGCGGCGCTGACAGGATCGGACGCCGGAAATGTGTCAACCAGGCCGGCGTCGAGCTTCGCGTCAGCGCGATCGGCGGCGAACGCCTCATGCGGATCGTCGGCGTGCTTGTCATGCGGCGCGGGATTGAACTTCTCAGCCATGGAAATCCTCCTCCGTTGGCCGGTCAACGCGGGGCGATTACGCTGGTTCCCCTGTTCCGCTCGGGCCTGGCGGTGTATCAGGAACCTCAATCTGCATCAGGATCGTTCGTGCCCCATTCCGCGACAAAGCCCTTCATCGACGTGCTCTCCGGCCAGCGGCAAGCCACCCCGCCGGTGTGGATGATGCGGCAGGCCGGCCGCTATCTGCCCGAATATCGCGAGCTGCGCGCCAAGGCCGGCGGCTTCCTCGATCTGTGCTTCACGCCGGAGCTCGCGGCCGAGGTGACGCTGCAACCGATCCGAAGGTTCGGCTTCGATGCCGCGATCATCTTCTCGGACATTCTGGTGATCCCCTATGCACTGGGCCGCTCAGTACGGTTCGAGGTCGGCGAAGGGCCGCGGCTCGAGCCGCTGGATGATCCCGGCAAGGTCGCCGCGCTGGCCCACCGCGCCGACTTCACCAAACTCGAACCGGTGTTCGAGGCGCTGCGCATCGTGCGCAGAGCGCTCGATCCCAAGGTCGCGCTGATCGGCTTCTGCGGCGCGCCGTGGACGGTTGCGACCTACATGGTCGCAGGCCAGGGCACGCCGGACCAGGCGCCGGCGCGGATGATGGCGTACCGGCATCCGGAGGCGTTCGCGAAAATCATCGACGTGCTGGTCGACAACTCGATTGAGTATCTTCTCGCTCAGCTCGCTGCCGGTGCCGACGCCTTGCAGATCTTCGACACCTGGGCTGGCGTGCTGCCGCCGGCCGAGTTCGCACGCTGGTCGGTGGAGCCGACGCGGCGCATCGTCGAGGGCGTGCGCGCCAAGGTGCCGGATGCGAAGATCATCGGCTTTCCCCGCGGCGCCGGCGCGCAATTGCCGGGCTATGTCGAGGCGACCGGCGTCAACGCCGTCAGCATCGACTGGACCGCGGAGCCGTCCTTCATCCGCGAGCGCGTGCAAACACGCGTCGCCGTGCAGGGCAATCTCGATCCGCTGGTGCTGATTACCGGCGGCGACGCGCTCGACCGCGCGGTCGACAACGTGCTGGCAAACTTCGCGCAAGGACGGCTGATCTTCAATCTCGGCCACGGCATCCAGCCGGAGACGCCGATCGCCCATGTCGAGCAGATGCTGAAGCGCGTGCGGGGTTGAGCGGTCTCTGTGCGGCCATCCTTCGAGACGCCCGCCTTTGGGCGGGCTCCTCAGGATGAGGTCTTGCGTTACGACGAACTCCTGAACCCTCATGGTGAGGAGCGCCGCTTGCGGCGCGTCTCGAACCATCGAGGCCGAGCTGTGCAGGGGCCGCTCCCACAAAAAACGCGAAAACAACCCCATGCACAGTACAAATCATTGAGGAATTTCGTCCGGCATGGCGCGAGCCCTGCAGGCGACGGACGTTTGACTCGTCGGGCAAAACAGGCGCAGGATTTCACGATGGCGCCGATGGCCGTTCCGGAAAGGCTTACCTCGGGCGGCTGCGCTCGATGATCTCCGCCGCACCTTTCTCCAGCAGATCAAGCGCAACCGCGCGGCCGAGCTCACGGGGGCGGTTCGCGGGGCCGGCGTGTGAGGCCTCGATGATGGTGTCGCCGGAGAGATCGAGCACCGAGGCCATGAGCGACATCTGATCGCCAGCGATGGTCGAGAACGCCGCGACCGGGGAATTGCAGTGGCCGTTGAGCACCCACAGCACCTCGCGCTCGGCGTCGGCGCAGGCATGCGCCGAGGGATCATCGATCGATGCGAGGATCCGGCGTGTCTGCCAGTCCTGCACGGCGCATTCGACGGCGACGATGCCCTGGCCGGCCGCGGGGAGCATTTCCGCCGCGGAGAATTCGTAGGCGATGCGATGGGAAAGGCCGACGCGATCAAGGCCCGAGCGCGCCATGATCAGCGCATCCGCAGGTCCCACCGCGCCGCCATCCGGCAGTCGCTGCTTCTCGCCGTTGTCGAGTTTTCGCACGCGCGTGTCGGCGGCGCCGCGGAAGTGGATCACCTCGACATCCGGAAACAGCCGACGCGCATAGGCCGCGCGCCGCACTGCGTTCGTGCCGATCTTGAAGCCGTTGCCGTGCGACTGGCGCAGCGCTTCCAGGGTGACGCCATCCAGCAGCACCAAGGCATCGCTTGCTGGATCACGCGACAGCGTGGCGCCGATGACGAGGCCCGGCGTGTCCTCGTTGCCCGGCATGTCCTTGAGCGAATGCATCGCCGCCTGCAGCTCACCCGCCAGCACGGCGGCGCGGATCTGCGCCACGAAGGCGCCGCCCTTGCCGCCATGCGGCAACAGCTTGCTGGTCTGGTCGAGATCGCCCGTGGTGTCGAGCTTGACGATCTCCACATCGAGATCCGGCACGGCGGCGGTCAGGCGGCGCGCGATCTCTTCCGTCTGTGCCAGCGCCATCGCGCTCTTGCGGGTGCCGATCTTAAAGCGAGTAGCCAAGTCCCAGTCCTTTCGAGGCGCGTGTTTACCGCGCATCCTCCAATATCATATCGGAGGCCTTTTCGGCGATCATGATGATCGGCGCGTTAGTGTTGCCCGACACCAGATCCGGCATGATCGAGCCGTCGACGACGCGAAGGCCATCGAGCCCCCTCACCTTCAGCCGCTGGTCGACCACCGCAAGCCCATCGTTGCCCATACGACAGGTCGAGGTCGGATGATAGATGGTGCTGCCGCGCTCGCGGCAGTAATCCAGGAGCTCGGCATCCGTCGATACCTTCGTGCCGGGATCATATTCGTCGATCACGAACGGCTTCAGGGCCGGCGCGTTCAATATCTTGCGCAGGATCTTCAGGCCTTCGACATTGGTGGTACGGTCGGTCTCAGTCGACATGTAGTTGATGCGGATTTCCGGCGGCACGGTCGGGTCCGCGCTCCTGATGCGCAGGCTGCCGCGGCTTTCGGGCCGGAGCTGGCACACCGACGCGGTGAAGCCGGAAAAATCATGCAGCTTCTCGCCCATCTTGTCGGTCGAGAACGGCAGGAAGTGAACCTGGATGTCCGGCGAGGCCAGGCGCGGACTGGTCTTGAAGAACGCACCCGCCGTGCCGGCCGCGATGGTCAGCCAGCCTTTCCGGAACAGCGCATAGCGTGCGCCTGCCATCGTACGGCGGAGTGGATGGTTGACGGTGTCGTTGAGCGTGATCTTCTGCGAGCAGCGCATCACGATGCGGACCTGCATGTGGTCCTGGAGGTCGTGCCCGACGCCTTTCGCGTCCAGCACGACATCGATGCCGTGCTTGCTCAGAAGATCGGCGGGACCGACGCCGGAGAGCTGAAGCAGCTGCGGCGAGTTGTAGGCACCGCTCGACAGCACGATTTCCCTGCGCGCGCGGGCGCGGCGCACGATCGTGCCCTGCCGATATTCGACGCCGACCGCGCGGCGCCCCTCGAACAGGACGCGCTGGCCGAGCGCGCCAGTTTCGATCTTGAGGTCGCCGCGGGTCTTCGCTGGGCCGAGATAGGCCACGGATGTCGAGGCGCGGCGGCCGTTGCGCGTCGTGGTCTGGAACAGGCCAACGCCTTCCTGCGTAGCACCGTTGAAATCGGGATTATAGGGCAAGCCGGTCTCGACCGCGGCGTCGATGAAGGCTTTCGACAGCGGATCGGTCACGACCATGTTGGACACCGGCAGCGGACCGCCGCTGCCGTGATATTGGTCTGCGCCGCGCGACTGGTTCTCGGCCTTCTTGAAATAGGGCAGCACGTCGTCATAGCCCCAGCCGGCGTTGCCGAGCTGGCGCCAGCGGTCATAGTCCTCGTGCTGGCCGCGGACATACAGCAGGCCGTTGATCGAGCTCGATCCACCCAGCGTCTTGCCGCGTGGCTGGAACACCTGGCGGCCCTTCAGCTCGGGCTCCGGCTCGGTCTGGTACATCCAGTTGACGCTCTTCTCCTTGAACAGTTTTCCGTAGCCGAGCGGCACGTGGATCCAAATGTTGGAATCCTTAGGGCCGGCCTCGAGCAGCAGCACCGTGTGCTTGCCATTTGCAGAGAGCCGGTTGGCGAGCACGCAGCCGGCGGAGCCGGCGCCGACGATGATGTAGTCGAATTCGGGGTCGGTCGGCGCGAGGGCGGAATTTGCGGTCATGTCTTGCAAGTCTTCTTGTTTGTGGAGCGTTTCCGTTGGCGTCACTTAGAGCATGCTAAATTCGATCGGCGGTGCGAGATTCACCTCTCCCCGACGGGGAGAGGTCGGATTGCGCCTGGCGATGCGAAGCATCGTCCAGTAGCAATCCGGGTGAGGGGCCGCAACGTCACGTGAGGCCGTAACCCCTCACCCGGATTGCATCTTCGATGCAATCCGACCTCTCCCTACGGGAGAGGTGATCCAAATGCTGCGTTCGCAGCGAGTCAACCAGACCGATCCGCTCCTAGCACAATCATTGACGCAGCCGCAGCGCCTCGACCAGCGACCTGAACGCACGGGCATATTCCGCGCCTGCCCTTGCGATATCCGCGCGTCCGGCGCAGGCGACCGCGGCCTCCGTCACGGCGCCGAGCAGCAGCCGTGCCAGCGGCTCGACCGGTTGCCGCGCGATCAGGCCGGCGTCCATCGCAGCGGCAATGGCGCGTGGCAGCTTGCCACCAAAATGCTGCGCATCGATCTCGCGCCAGTGCTCCCAGCCGAGCACGGCCGGGCCGTCGCGCAGGATGATCTGGCCGGTCGGGCCTTTGGCGGTCGCGGCAAAATAATGCTCGGTGCCGGCGACCATCGCGGCGAGAACGTCCTTCTCGGCGCGGGCCGCGCCGTCGATCTCGGCGACGAGGTCGCGCGAGACCAGGTCAAACACGGCTTCGAACACCGCCTCCTTGGTTTTGAAGTGGTGATAGACCGCGCCCTTGGCGACGCCAGCCGCTTCGGCGATCTCGTCCATCGTCGTGGCGGCAAACCCTTGCGTCCCAAACAGGCGGCGCGCCGCGTTGAGGATCGCCTCCGATGTCGCGGCCCGCCGCTCTGCCTGTTTCGCCATGCCTCTGCTCTAGTCGAAATGGATGAGCCCAGCCAGTTGACTTTTCGACTTCCAGTCGGTATTTACCGACTATCAGTCGGTTTCAATGAGGTGTGCCATGCCGAGCCGTGACATCGTCGAAGCTTTTGCGAAGCGGCTGGAGGACGGGAATTTCATTGGCGCGATCGAGCAATTCTACACGTCCGATGCCGCGACCTATGAGAACGGCGCCGCGCCGACGGTCGGCCGCGACAAGCTCATCGCCAAGGAGCGCGGCGTGCTGGCGGCGTCCAAGGAGGTCAAGGCCGTCCGCATCGGGCCGATCCTGATCGAGGGCGACAATGTCGCGACACGCTGGATGTTCAGCTTCACCAACGCCGAAGGCGTCACGCGAACGCTGGACGAGATCGCGTGGCAGACCTGGCGGGGCGATGAGCTCGTCGAGGAACGGTTCTATTACGACCCGAAGCAACTGGGCCGGTGAGCCGCGTGGGGAGCCGAAGCGCGAGCGGATCCGGGAAGATTCCGATCGTTATCGAACAGGCTCGACCTTCGCAGCCATATCGGCCGCGCGAAGAGTCGCTTCCGTTCAGCGGCGTGGTTGAAAGATTCCAACTTCCATATTGCGTCCGCGCCCGTAACGCGATGGAGGCACAATCCCCTCATTCCCCTTGATTCAAATCAATACGATACCCGCTCGATCGTCATCTGATGAAAACTGCTTCAGTGAGATCTCAACCGGGGAGTTCTGCATGAAGATTGTATTGCTGTCCTTGGCGATGATAGGCGGCCAAACAACAATTCCAGTCAGCGAACGCGTCCCTCAACTCAATGTCGAGGCGACATGCAAGGCAACCGTAGCCACCGATAGGGCAATGGGCCTGGATCTGCCGCAGTCATACGACGAGTGCATGCGCGACGAAAATTCCGCGCTGCAACAGCTTAATTCCGTATGGCTCACGCATTCCGATAGCCTTCGAAACCGATGCGAGGGTGAAGCGACGGCTGGCGGCAGTGATAGCTATGTCGACCTGCTTACCTGCATGCAAATGGCAGATTGGGCGAAATCGACGCCGGACGCTCCAAAATTGAGAGGTGCGAGCAAGAGCCGAAACAAGCTGTGAGACGCCGCCGAGGCCTGTTTGCAGCCGGGTGCCGTGTGAAGTTTCAGCGCCCCCAAGCTCCGCGACCGCGATAAGGCTGGCGGCCCGCATTTGTATCGATTTGTTATCGATACCGCGGCTTGGACACGCAGAAGTGGTCGCGGCAATGCCGGTCCGCACGGATAATTCATAGTTCGTCAAAGGTTTGCAGCGAATTCTCCGGACCGAGCCGGACGAACGGCCCATGCTGCAGGCTCTGGAATGCGGACTCAACTGACCACCTATTTCGCGCGGCTGTTCGCCGGCGATCTGTCGGCGCTCGGCGGTCCCGCAACCGACGAAGCCGTCGCCGGCCATATCCGCGCCGAACAGATGTCACTGGTGCTCGGCTATTCCGTCGGCATCATGCTCGCCAATGCCTGCAACGCCGCCGTGCTTGCCATCGCGCTGTGGTATTCGCCGGACTGGAAGCTGGCCTTGATCTGGGCGGTGATCGTGGCGGGTGCCGCGATCGCATTCGGCCTGCAATCCCACGCCGCGCGCCGCATCACCAAACCGCAATTCGTCTCGCGCCGGGCGATGCATCGGCTGGTGCGCAACGCCTTCGTTCTCGGCGCCGTCTGGGGCATCGTTCCCGTTGCCTTCTTTGCGAATGCTTCGACCGGCGGCCAGCTCGTCATCACCTGCCTCTGCTCGGGCATGCTGGCGGGCGGTGCGCTCGCCTTCGCCACGATCCCGATCGCAGCGATCGCGTTCACGGCCCCCATCTTCCTCGGCATCGCCATCTGCCTCGGCAGGAACGGTGATCTGGCCTTTCTGCTGATCGCCTTCCTTGTGGTGGTCTACGGATCCGTGCTGCTGCGCAGCGTGTTCGTCAATTCGTTCTCGTTCGCCCAGCGCGTGATGCGGCAGATCGAGGCCGAGCGCACGGTCCGGCAGGATCCGCTGACTCAACTGCCCAACCGCTTCGCCTTCAACGAGACGCTCGAAGCCGCGCTGAAGCGGCTGGCCCTGTCCGGCGAGGAATTCGCCGTGCTCCTGCTCGACCTCGATCGCTTCAAGGAGATCAACGACAAGTTCGGTCATCCCGCCGGCGACGAATTCCTGGTCCAGGTCGCGAGCCGGCTGCAACGCTGCACCCGCGCGGCCGAGCACGTCGCGCGCATCGGCGGCGACGAGTTCGCGCTGGTGATGGCCAATCTGGCGCGGCCAGAGGATGCGCTCGAGATCGCCGAGCGCTTCGTTGCGGCTTTTGCCGAGCCATTCCCGATCGAGGGCCGCCAGATCGTCGGCGCGACCAGCGTCGGCATCGTGCTGGCGCCTCGCGACGGCAACACATCACTCGACATCATGAAGAACGCCGACACCGCGCTCTATCGCGCCAAGAAGACCGGACCGGGCACGGTCTGCTTCTTCGAGGAAGCCGACGACAGGGCATCGCGCGACCGCAAGGCGCTGCAATCGGACCTGGAAGGCGCGATCGCGCGCAATGAGCTGTTCCTGGTGTTTCAGCCGTTCCTCGATCTTGCCGACAACCGGATCACCGCCTTCGAGGCGCTGCTGCGCTGGCAGCACCCGCAGCGCGGATTGATCCCGCCCAGCGAGTTCATCCCGATCGCCGAGGAGACCGGGCTGATTCACGCGATCGGCGAATGGGTGATCCGTCGCGCCTGTGCGACGCTGACGGACTGGCCCGAGGACATCAGGGTTGCCGTGAATTTTTCGGCGGCACAGTTTCACAACAACGGCATCCTCCAGATCATCGTGCAGGCGCTCGCGGACGCAAAGATCGCTCCGCATCGGCTCGAGATCGAGATCACGGAATCGATGCTGCTGTCGAAATACGGCTCGGCAGCCTCGGTCCTCAAGGCGCTGCTGCAGCTCGGCGTCACGGTCGCGCTCGACGATTTCGGGACCGGCTTCTCCTCGCTCACTTATCTGCGCAAGCTTCCGCTCAGCCGCATCAAGATCGACCAGTCCTTCATCCGCGACATGCTGGTGCAGCCGGACTGCGCTGCGATCGTGAAATCGGTGATTGGGCTGGCGCGCGACCTGCGCATCGGCGTGGTCGCGGAAGGCGTCGAGACCGCCGACCAGCTCGAATATCTGCGCCAGATTGGTTGCGACGAAGTCCAGGGCTATCTGATCAGCCGTCCGGCGTCGGCCGACGGCGTGCTGGCGCTACTCGACACGAAGAAGCGACGGGCGACCTACGCGGCGTGAGGTATTCGCGGCCCGTCCTTCGAGACGCCCGCCTTTGGCGGGCTCCTCAGGATGAGGTCCTTCTTCGCGGCACGACCTCAGACCCTCATGGTGAGGAGCGCCGCTTGCGGCGCGTCTCGAACCATAAGAGGCCGAGCAGTGGCCTCAGACCGCGTCCGCCCGCAGCAGCGTATCCACCGTGATGGTGCCCCGCGCGCGGGAGACGCAGGCGCAGATTTTGCGGTTCTCCTGCTTCTCATGGTCGCTGAAGAAGACGTCGCGATGGTCGATCTCGCCTTCGACCTCGACCACGTCGATGGCGCACAGACCGCATTCGCCGCGCTTGCAGTCGTACATCACCTCATGGCCGCTGGCATTGAGCACGTCCAGCATCGAGCGCTCGCGCGGAATTTCGAGCTCGACATTGGAATCCTTCAGGCGCACGCGGAAGGTTTCGGTCGGCAGCGTGCCGCTGGAGCCAAACGTCTCGTAGCGGAGATCGGCAAGCGGATGCCCTGCCGCGATCCAGGCGTGGCGCGCTGCATCCAGCATCCGCATCGGACCGCAGAACAGCGCAAGCGTGCCTTTCGGCAGTGAGGCGAACAGAGCGTCGAGAGCGAGGCGGCGGCCTTCGTCGCTGGCATGGACAACCAGCCGCTCTCCGAGTGTCTCGGCGAGATCATCGAGATAGGCCGCCTCGCCGCGCGAGCGAACGGCGTAATGCAGCGTGACGTTCGTGCTGCGACGCGCCAGCGCCTGCGCGGCGCCAAGGATCGGCGTGATGCCGATGCCGCCGGCGATCAGGCAATAGTTTTCACGCGTCCAGTCGACCGCAAGCAGCGACGACGGCTGGGTGATGTCGAGCCGCGCGCCCGGCTTCAGCGACCACATATAGCGCGAGCCGCCGCGGGAATCCTCGGCGCGGCGTACCGCGATCCGCAAGCCACGCGGCGAAGCCTCGCCGACCAGCGAATAGGACCGCGTCTCCGGCAGGCCGTCGATGGTGACGCTGACATTGATATGGCTGCCGACCGGATAGGCGGCGCCGTCGAACCGATCCGGCCGGATCAGAAATTCGCGGATGCCGGGCGAAAGATCGCGCGTTGAGACGAGCGTGGCCGGGGTCCAGGTTTCGATGAAGCGCATGGCAGTCCCCTAGTCGGTTGCGGCATTGATCAGCGCGAGCGCCGGCAGGAGGTCAAGATGAGTCCGGTTGCGCAGCGCGAGCCTCAAGTTGCGCACGGCGAGCCGCGCATGCTCGCGCATGACTGCTTCGGCGCGGGCGCCTTCGCGGTTTTCGATGGCGTCGATCACGACGCGATGATGCTCCTGCGCGATGATCAAAATCTGCTGCGCCTCGGCCAATGCCGATTGCGCCATCACGAAGGCGCTGGGCGAGGCGAACGGCAACGCCGAAGCGCGATCGATCTGCCGGATCAAGGGCGGGCTACGCGACAATTCCGTGAGCAGCGCGTGGAAGCGCGCGTTCAGCGTGACATAAGACGAGAAGGCGTCGACCGAGATCGGGACCTGGCGCAGCAGCTCGTCGATCGCGGCGAGGCATTCCTTCAGCGGCTCGAGTTCGCGCGCGGAGACGCCGCGCTCGGCCGCGAAGCGCGCGGCGAGACCTTCCAGCGTGCCGCGCAGCTCGATGGAATCGGATATGTCGCGCTCGGAGAACGCCTTCACCATGAAGCCGCCGGAGGGGATCGCCTCCAACAGGCCCTCCTCCTCCAGCCGCACCAGCGCCATGCGCACCGGCGTGCGCGAGGCGCCGGTGGTCTCGACCGCCTGAAGCTCGGAGATGCGCTCGCCCGGACGCAAAGACCCCGACAGGATCTGGTCGCGTAGCGCAAGCTGCGCCTTCACGGTCTGCGAGACGGAGCGGTCGACCTCGCGCTCGGCCATGTCAGCTACTCCGCAGCCTGGAGATGCTGCGGCGGGTTTTCCCTGGCCACCATCTTGTCGATCAACTTGCGCATCCACATCGCGCCGGCGTCGATGTTGAGGTTATAGAAGACCCGGTCCGGGTTCTCGTCCATCGCGCGCTGTTGTGCCTCGAGGATCAGCTCGTCCTCGCGGAAGATGCCGGAGACGCCTTCGCGGATCTCGGTGGTGATGCGCTGCTCGCCGAGCTGATAGTTGCGTACGAAGGCCCAGAAGTAATGGCAGGTCTTCTCGGTCTCCGGCGTGATGGTGTTGAGCACGAAGCCGTTGACGCCCTGCGAGCGGTCGCCTTCCGGCGCGCCGGTGCCGGTCGGCGCCACGCCGACGTCGATCGCGATGGTACAGGGAGCCTCGAAGCGGATGATCTGCCAGCGGTCGACGAGGCCGGGCTTGCCGAGTTGTTTCGCCCAGAACGGCGGCGCCTCGATGCCGCGCATCCAGCGCGTCACGGTCACCGTCTTCTCGCCATGGGTGACGTCGAACGGGGCTTCGGCGACCGCGTCGTTGCCGATGGAGGAGCCGTGCACGAAGGTCTCGTGGGTGAGGTCCATCAGGTTGTCGAGCACGAGGCGATAGTCGCAATTGACGTGAATGGTCTTGCCGTCGCCGGCCCAGGCCGGATCGTGATTCCAGTGCATGTCGGGCACCAGCGCGGGATCGGCCAGCGCGGGATCGCCCATCCAGAGCCAGACGTAGCGGTGACGCTCGACCACGGGATAGGCGCGGACGCAGGCCGACGGATTGATGGTCTCCTGCGAAGGCATGAAGGTGCAGCGGCCTTGTGCGTTGTACTTCAGGCCGTGATAGCCGCAGACGACGGTGTCGCCTTCGAGCCGCCCCTTGGACAGCGGCACCAAGCGGTGCCAGCAGGCATCCTCAAGCGCGGCCACCGAGCCGTCGGCTTTGCGGTACATCACCACATGCTTGCCGCAGATCGTCCGCGGCAGCAGCGCCGGCTTGACGTCGGCATCCCACGCGGCGGCGTACCAGGCATTCGTCGGGAAGGGCTTTGGCATCGGTCTCACTCCCAGGGTGAATACGTTATGTATACAATAGCAGGGGAGTGGAATGGTTCAAGGCGAAAATATGCCGTAATATGTTACCTTATATCGGCATGATGTATACAGAATGAGGGGAATCACCCTCCCCTGGAGGGGGAGGGTCGGCGCGAAGCGCCGGGGTGGGGTGATCTCTCCACACGGGCACTATTCGACGTGGAGAGACCGTCACCCCACCCCGCTGCGCATTTCGCTTCGCTTCATGCGCATCGACCCTCCCCCTCCAGGGGAGGGTAAGAGGCGCCCGCGTCAGCGCTTACGCCCCGAACACCTTCGCCAGCCCGGCCTGGGCTTCCTCCTGAATCCGCTTCAGGTGCTCCGTGCTGCGGAAGCTTTCCGCGTAGATCTTGTAGACGTCCTCGGTGCCGGACGGTCGCGCGGCGAACCAGCCGAAATCGGTCTCGACCTTGATGCCGCCGAAGGGCTGGCCGTTGCCCGGCGCCTTGCTCAGCGTCGCCCGGACCGCATCGCCGGCAAGATCCTTGAGGCCGAGTTGCTCCGGCGTCAGCGACTTGAGGCTGTTCTTCTGGGGCGCAGTGGCGGCGACGTCGATGCGCGCGTAATGGGGCACACCAAGCTCGGCGGTGAGATCATTGAAGAGCTGGCTGGGGTCGCGGCCGGTCTTGGCCATGATCTCGGCTGCGAGCAGGCCGAGGATGATGCCGTCCTTGTCGGTGGTCCACACCGTGCCATCGCGGCGCAGGAACGAGGCCCCCGCACTCTCTTCGCCGCCGAAGCCGAAGCCGCCACTGAGGAGGCCGTCGACGAACCATTTGAAGCCCACGGGCGTCTCGACCAGCTTGCGGCCGAGCTTCTTGGCGACGCGATCGATGACGGAGCTCGACACCACGGTCTTGCCGATCGCGGCATCCTTGCCCCAGTTCGGACGGTGCGCGAACAGATAGGAGATTGCGGTCGCAAGATAATGGTTCGGATTCATCAGGCCGCCGGTGCGCGTCACGATGCCGTGGCGGTCGGCATCGGTGTCGTTGGCGAACGCGACATCGAAACGGTCGCGCATGCCGATCAGGCTCGCCATCGCGTAGGGCGAGGAGCAGTCCATGCGGATCTTGCCGTCCCAGTCGACGGTCATGAAGCGGAAGGTCGGATCGATCGCCTCGTTCACGACGGTCGCCTTCAGGCCGTAGCGTTCGATGATCGGGTGCCAGTAATGCACGGCGGCGCCGCCGAGCGGATCGATGCCGATATTGATGCCGGCGGATTTGACCATGTCGAGGTCAACGACGTTGCCGAGATCGGCGACGTAGGGCGTGATGAAGTCGTAGGCGTGGACGGTCGCGGATTTCTTCGCCTTGGCATAATCCATGCGCGCGACGCCCTTGAGGCCATCAGCGAGATAGGCGTTGGCGCGTTTCTCGACCACGGAGGTCGCATCGGTGTCGGCCGGGCCGCCATGCGGCGGATTGTATTTGTAACCGCCATCCTCCGGCGGATTGTGCGACGGCGTGATGACGACGCCGTCGGCGAGGCCGCTGGTGCGGCCCTTGTTGTAGGTGAGGATGGCGTGCGAGATCACCGGCGTCGGCGTGTAGCCGCCGTCCTTGTCGACCATGACATCGACGCCGTTGGCTGCAAACACCTCGACGGCGCTGACCAGCGCCGGTTCGGCCAGCGCGTGGGTGTCGATGCCGATGAAGAGTGGACCGGTCAGCCCCTTTTCCCGTCGGTGATCACAAATTGCCTGCGTGGTCGCCAGGATGTGGCCCTCGTTGAAGGTGTTTTTGAACGAGGTGCCGCGATGGCCGGAGGTGCCGAACGCCACCCGCTGCGCCGGGTCCGCCGCATCAGGCTTGCCAGCAAAATAGGCCGTCACCAGCCGCGGAACGTTGGTGAGCGCGTCCGGCGAGACCAATTTGCCCGCCGCGGGATCAACATCAGCCACTGAAATATCCTCGTCCGGTCGTGCAGAGATTGCGGGATACCATAGCATCGGCCCTGCCCGCGCCAAGGGCACAACACGCGCGATGGGGGACGCGTTCCTTACCGTCATTCCGGGGCGCGCCGCTTGGCGCGAGCCCGGAATCCATTTATCCGCATCACGCGCCGCGCGATGGATTCTCAGATGCGCAATTGCGCATCATAGTTCGCGCTTCGCGCGCCCCGGAATGACGAGTGGAGAATCCGAACCGGCTTACCCCTGACCGGCGGTGAGCCCCTTCGCAAGATCATGCTATGGTCGGCGCCATCGAGGCCCTTCGAATCGTCCCATGGCTCCTTCGCGCAAGCTGCTGCTTCTGCTGATCGCCTGGCTTGCCTTGCCCGTTGCCTTGCCCGTTGCCTTGGCCGGCACGTCGCCGCGCGCCGCCGCGGCGGAGTTCTACACCGAGGATCTCCGCATCCCGATGGCGGAGGCCGGGCCGCAGGGGCTGGAAGCCTTCCTGGTCCGTCCCGCAGGCACGAAGCGCTATCCGCTGGCGCTGCTCAGCCACGGCTCGCCGCGTAGTTTCGACGATCGCGCGACCATGTCGGCGCACAAATATTATGGCGTCGCGCTCGAATATGCCCGGCGCGGATTTGCCGCGCTGATCGTGATGCGGCGCGGCTACGGCACCTCGCCCGGCGGGCGCGTCGACAGCATCGGTGCTTGCGCGAATGCCACCTACCTGCCGGCAGCGTCCGTCGCCGTGGCAGACCTGCGCGCCGCGATCGAGGCGATGGCGCGCAGGACCGACGTCACGACATCAGGCATGATCGCAGCCGGCCATTCCGCCGGCGGGCTCGCCACCGTCGCGCTGGCCGCACAGGCGCCGCCCGGGCTCGTCGCAGCCATCAGCTTCGCCGGCGGCCGCGGCTCGCGGGACGATGACGATGTCTGCAATCCTGCTGGGCTGGTGCAGGCCTTCGCCAGCTTCGGTAAGACCTCGCGGGTGCCGATGCTGTGGGTCTATGCGACCAACGATCTGTTCTTCGGCCCCGACCTGGCGCGCCGCTTCCATGACGGGTTTCGTGGCAGCGGCGGCAACGCCGAGTTCATCGCGGCGCCGGCTTATGGCGAGGATGGCCACTATCTCTACTCGGTGGTGGGGCGACCGCGATGGACGCCGCTCCTGGATGCCTTCCTGCGCGAGCATGCCCTCGGCTCCCGCGACATCCTGAGCCTTCCCGATCCACTGCCGCCACCAAGCCAGCTCAATGTGGCCGCAAGAGCCGAGTTCGCGCGCTATCTCGCCAGCACGATGCCGCACAAGGCTTTTGCGGTGTCGCCCAATGGCGGCTACGGCTGGCGTTCGGGACGCACCACGACCGACGACGCCCAGCGCGACTCGCTCGCAGCCTGCATGAAATGGTCGCCCGCCTGCACGCTCTATGCGGTCGACGACCGGCTGGCCGGGGCAGCGCAACAAAGCTCCATTGACCAGAGCGCCCGCGGGCGGTAGGCGGCGCACCTTCCAACCCGGCCGGGGGCAGCCACGGCTCTCAGCAAATCGGTTGTTAACTCGCAAGATATATGACGTGCCTCATGTTGTGGGATCCGGCACGCCTTAACCTCAGCGCGACATGGCGGCACGTTGCGGTCGCCGCGCTTTGGTCGGCGTCAATGTGCGTGCATGCACAAGACAACCCTCCAAACGAAACCGACACGACCTCGACAATTGCCCGTCACGATGGAGACTTCGGAGCCGGAGAGACGCGGGCATCCCGAGCCGCGATCCGAAACATCATCGAAAGGGAAACTGCCAGGACCGATCTGCCTGCGGACATTGCAGAGGCGGTCGTCTTTGTCGAAAGCGGCTACAACCCGACCGTCATCGGCAGCGCCGGCGAAATCGGCCTCATGCAGATGCGGCCCGAAACGGCTGCGGTGCTGGGATTCCGGGGAAGCGATGCAGAACTCGCGGAACCGGCCATCAATATCCATTACGGCGTGCTTTATCTCAGCCGCGCATGGCGCCTGGCAGGCGGGGATCTCTGTCGCGCTCTGATGAAATACCGGGCAGGCCATGGCGAGGAGTCCATGACTCCGCGTTCGCAAGTCTATTGCAATCGCGCCCGCAACCGCCTTCTCGCCATGAACTCGGCAGCCGGGCGAGCCGAGGCCGTAGCCATCCCGGCTTCAGCACCGGCCACAACCGCTGTAGCGGTAGCAGTTGCGCCTGCGGCGAAGTCAGCGCGCAATCAGAGAGCGGAGACTAAGCCTAAGGACGTTTATGCGCACTACCGTCAAGGCACGACGGCAGCAAGCCGAGCCTATTGGGCTGCGCATGAAGCCCGGATCGGTCTCATCAAGGCTCGCATCGAAGCGAGATGGAAACGAGTTGCATCACGTTGAAGCATCGTTGCCACCGGACTTATCTATTGCACGAATAGCCTTTTTTGAAGCCTGAACCGGAATGGGATCATGCACAATAGTTTGAGAGTTTTGTTCGCAATCTCCGCGACCGCCGCCCTGGCCTTGTCTGCGTTCCTCGCCATTCGGTTCGTCGTCGGTTTCAGCGGCTGAACCAACATTGCAATTGAGCATCGCTTGCGCGGCGCTACGTCAGCCCAGGCATGCGCGCTTAAAGCCGCTCGCTGAGCGCGAGCTTGTAGCCGATACCGGTGACGGTCGCGATGACCGGCGTGCCGCTGCCGACCAGCTTGCGGCGCAGCCGCGCCACCAGCGCGTCGACCGTGCGGATGTCGACCTCGGCCTGGCGGTTGCTGACGACCTCGATCAGATAGTCGCGGTTGAGCGGACGGCCGTCGGCGCCGACCAGAGCCGCGAGCAGGTCGAACTCGGCGCGCGTCAATACGACGGGCTTGCCGTCGCTGCCGAGCAATTCGCGCCGCGTCAGGTCGATGATCCAGTCGCCGAAGGCGATCGAATTGTGGTTGCGCGCCGCCTTGCGGTCGATCGAGCGCCGCCGCAGCACGCTGCGCGCACGCGCGAGCAGGTCGCGCAGATTGATCGGCTTGGTGACATAGTGGTCGCCGGCAATCTCGAGGCCGAGGATGCGATCGACGTCGGTGTCGCGGCGGGTCACGAAGATGATGCCCGCGTTGCTGATCGCCTGGATTTCCTTGGCGAGCTCGAAACCGTCGCCGTCGGGCAATTGCACATCGAGGAAGACGAGATCGGTGCGCGCGCGCAGCGCCTGGCGGCACTCCGCGCAAGAACCGGCGCCGACCACGTCGAAATCGTTCTCGCTGAAATAGCCGACCAGCATCGTCCGCGTCACCGGATCGTCCTCGACGACGATCAGCCGCTCGCGGCCGGCAGGACGCATTTCCTGAAATGCGGAATCGGCCACGATCTTGGATGTCCTGTGTGCCCGCGAACCGACCTGGAAATTCAGGTCGCCGAGCGATGCCCCGTCCTGTGAACGTACATTCACGACCTGTTCGAGCCCCCTCGAAATTGCCTGCCGCAATACTAGGCGTATTGCGATGCCCAAACAATATTGGTCATGGTATTGAGGTATTGGGCATGAATTGGCCCACACTTTCTCCTTCGGCGCGTCCCTCCAGGGGCGAATTCGCCAGGAAAGCGTCGAGATCCGTTCATCCCGGCACGGATTCTACTGCTGGTTAACGTAAACAAAGCCTACAGCTTCGGAATCTGCGTTGACCCCCTTATGGTCCTGCCTCGCAAGGCAAGGCGGTTGCGAGAGCACGGAGCAATTTGATGCAGGGGCAGGCCCGATTGGCCGCGGGCTGGACCGACAAAGGCGCAACCACGCCCTTCGGCCGTTCGCACACGCTCGACTTCCTGCGCGGCCTCGGCATCGCCGGCGTGATGGCGATCCACGCCTCCCAGTCGTTTCCGTCCGGCATCCGGGCGATTGATTTCACCTTCATGTGCGGCTGGATCGGCGTCAACGTGTTCTATTTCGTCAGCGCCATGACGATGTGCCTGATGTGGACGCAGCGCACGTCGGAATCGAACCCGACCCGCAAATTCTACGTCCGGAGATTCTTGCGCATCGCGCCGCTGTTCTGGCTCGCGATCCCGATCTACCTCGTCGTCAACGGCACGGGACCGAGCTTCAACGCGCCTGACGGCATCGGGCCGCTCCAGGTGATCCTGACTGCGACGTTCCTGCACGGCTTCTGGCCGGACAGCGTCAACAGCGTCGTGCCGGGCGACTGGTCGATCGCGGCAGAGATGACGTTCTATCTCGTCTTCCCGTTCGTGATCACTGCCTTCGGAGCGCGCCGGAACCTGTATCTCGCGCTCGCGATGGTCCTGCATCTCGTCAACGTCTGCCTGTTCAAGCCGTGGGCGTTCGCGCTGTTCTCGGCTTATTACGGCCCCGGCAACGAGGCCTTCGTCTGGAACGCGCTGCACATCAGCTTTCTGAACCAGCTCCCGATCTTCCTGGTCGGCTGTGCGCTGTTCTTCTCGTTGCGCGACGGCTTTGCAAAATCGGACGCGGCGATCTTCGCCGCCTTCATCGCGCTGTCCTTTGCGGCCGACCGCGCCACCGGCTCGCACGAATTCAACTATCTGATGATCAACCTCGTGCTCGGCGCGGGCGTCGCCTGCTGCATACGCTTCGCGATCCGCTGGTGGCCGCTCGAGGCGCTCGGCCGCAATTCGTATTCGATGTATCTGTCGCACTTCGCGGTGATTTACGGTCTGCGCCAGGTCTGGCCACTCGCGGACGGGCTGGCCTCCCTACTCATCGCCTATGTCGTCACCGCCGCGCTCAGCTATGTCGTCGCGCGCGCGACGTGGCATCTTATCGAACGACGCGCGCAGGATCTCGCGCATCGCCTGACCACTTCACCGACCAAGACCGTGCCGCGCGCAGACGCTGTGGCCCCGTCCGGTGTCGTGCTGAATGGCCACCGCGCCGGCGCGTGACTGCCGTCCGGCCTCAGGACGATCCGACCTCGATCCGGAACGACAACTGCTGTTCCGCTCCAGGCGCGATATGCATCAGCCCCGGCTTGTCGCTGAATTCGCCGTTGAAGTGGGCAGGACTGGCATAGCCGCGCCAGGGCTCGATGCAGAGAAACGGCGCGCCTGACGGTTTTGACCAGACGCCCAGCTCGCGAAAGCCCTGCCATGACATTTTCAGCCACGGGCCGCTGGTTACACCCTGCCCTGCCGCGTAGCGGACAGAATTGCTGTTGATGCGATCGAAGATGATGGCGTCGTCGTTGAACAGGGATTCGGACAGCGGAAGCGCTGTGCCCGTGACCGGAGGCGGCTCCGTTGCCGCACGTAGCAACCCGCCGTCGAGACGACGGACGGGAGACGACTCCTCCTTCGCAAACGTCAGCGCATAGCTCTCCTTGGCCAGGCCAGGGACGAGCGGCCAGTTGAAAGCGGGATGGCCGCCGAGCGACGCCGGCAGCGTCTCCTCGCCGGTGTTGCCGATCGTGAGCGCCAGGTCGAGTCCGGCGTCATCAAGTGTATAGGTCGCCGTCAGGCGGAACGCGAACGGATAGAGCGCGCGTGTCGCCTCGCTGTCACCTAGCACCAGCGTGCAGCGGCTTTCGCCGCGCTCCGCCCAGGCAAAGCGGCTGTCGCGCGCAAAACCGTGCTGGGTCATGCGGTATGTCTTGCCACGGTGGCTCAGTTCGTCATTGGCGAGACGTCCGACGATGGGAAACAACAGCGGCGCATGGCGCGGCCAGGCCGGCCCCGCTTGCCAGATGAATTCGATGCCGGCCTCGTGCTTCAGTGAGCACAGTTCGGCGCCTTGGGCCTTGATGGTCGCGGTGAGGCGACCGCTGCGGATCGTGTGTTTGTCGTCGGTCATGACCATCCCCGTGGCGGCAGTCGAGACTTACCGGGGCTGCCGATCCACCGGGCTTTCAATGGCTGGCGTCGCCAACACGGGTATTCTCCTTCACGAGCGCTGATAGTCGTCTTCAATCCGGATGATGTCGTCTTCCCCGAGATAGCTGCCGGTCTGGACCTCGATCAGCTCCAGCATGATCTTGCCGGGGTTCTCCATCCGGTGCACCGCGCCCATCGGGATGTAGATCGACTCGTTCTCGTGCACCGTCTTCACGGTCTCGTTGACGGTGACGCGCGCGGCACCGCGGACCACGATCCAGTGCTCGGCGCGATGATGGTGCTTCTGCAGCGACAGCCGCCCGCCGGGCTTGACCACGATGCGCTTGACCTGGTGGCGCTCGCCATTGTCGACGGATTGATAGCTGCCCCAGGGCCGATGCACCTTGAGATGCTCCTCGGTGACCTTCGGCGCCACCGCCTTGAGCTTCGTCACCAGCCGCTTCAGGCCGTTGGCATCGTTCTGGCGCGAGACCAGCACCGCGTCCGCGGTCGCCACCACGACGAGATCATCGACGCCTTCGAGCGCGACCAGCGCCTGGTCGGTGGTGACGTTGCAGTTGCGGGAGTCTTCGAACACCGCGGCGCCGTGCGCGGCGTTGCCTTGCGCGTCCTTGTCCGACAATTCCCACACCGCGTGCCAGGAGCCGACGTCGGACCAGCCGC
>NZ_JAACFT010000046.1 GCF_029051685.1 Bradyrhizobium sp. CSA207
GGCATTGGGACGCCGGGGCCGATTCATCAAGCCATTGATATAATAAGATAAAATACCTCTTCGCGAGGCTGGCCCGCTCCTTGCTACCTCTGGGTCCGAAGATGCTTTCGAGGGGTTCGCCTGTGGTTGGTGTGACGTCAGATGTAGCTGCCAGCGTGCAGGTCTCCAGCGCGCAGCAGAAGACTGCCCGGTCGCAGAGCCCGAAAGACTCCACCGACTCCTTCGGTTCGCTGGTCGACAGCAACACCCAGGCGATCAGCAACAGCGCGCAGCCGCAGGACGCCGCGCCGCGGCGCAGCGATTCCGCGTCGTCCGCCTCCGACAAGGCCCCGCGCGAGGCGCCCTCCACCGACTCCTCCTCCCAGAGCAGGGCGGGCGACGACAGCGACACGCCTGTGGCGACCGATGGCGATACCGCGATCGATCCGGCCAAGGCGCCCGGCAAGACCAAGGACGAGTCCGAGGCGTCCGGCACCAAATCGGCCGACACATCCGACGACACCAAGGGTGACGAGACCGGCGGCACCGATGGCCTTGCCGCCGCCGTGGATGCCGCAGCCGCCGCCCAGACCGACGTGGCGCAGGCGGCCGTGCCCGATCCGAACGCGATCGTGATCGCCGCGCCCGTGGTGCCGGCCGATCCGAACGCGAACCAGGCCGCCAACACCGCCGCCTCGCCGCTGACGATTGCGGCTGCCGGCATCGCCGCCAGCGCCTCGACCGCGGCGCAGATCGCAGGCACCAAGACCGATACCGCGACGGCGAGCGACAAGAGCGCCAAGACGGCCGGCGCCAAAGTCGACGCGGACACCACGACGACGCTGGCGGAGGCCGCGACCGGCACAAGCGACGCTGGCGCAGCCGATGCGAAGGCGAACGGCGGGCTGATTGCCGCCGTCGATCCGGGCACGCCGAAAACCTCGTTCAAGGCCGCCGCCACTGCGCAGGCCGACGCCGCCAATATCGGCCAGGACGCCGGCAAGACCGACGCCGCCACGGCGCAAAATCCGGCGACCGCGGCGAACGCCGCCGCGCATCCCCAAGCCGCCACGCCTCAAGCCGACGCCGGCGCAAGCGATGCAAAGGCCGCCTCCGACCACAGCGCCGATGCGGCCCCGGCTGCGCCGACGACGCACGCTCATGCAGGCGCGCAGGCCGCAATCGCCGCACCAGACGCCAGCGCGCAGGCCGCCTCCTCCGTGCAGGCGCCGCTGACCAATACGACTTCGGCGGCGACCGCCTCCACCGCGACACTCACTGCGACTGCAGCGACCAACACCGCCGTGCCGATCAACGGCGTGCCGATCGAGATCGTCGCCGCCGCACGCGCCGGCAAGACCCGGTTCGACATCAGCCTCGATCCGGCCGAGCTCGGCCGCATCGACGTGCGCATCAATGTCGACCGCAACGGCCAGGTCACCTCGCATCTCACCGTCGAGAAGCCGGAAACGCTGTCGATGCTGAAGCAGGACGCGCCGCAATTGCAGCGCGCGCTCGACGATGCCGGCCTCAAGACCGGCAGCAACGGGCTTTCGTTCAGCCTGCGCGACCATAATTCGTCGGGCCAGAACTCCGGCCAGGGCAACGACAACAACGGCAATGCTCGCCGGCTGATCATTAGCGACGAAGACGCAGCTCCCGCCGCGCCCGTGGGCCGCGGCTACGGCCGCATGCTCGGGTCGAGCAGCGGCGTCGACATCAGAGTTTGAGGAGTATCCGCCATGACCACCACGAATAGCGCCACCGCACCCGCGGTCGTCTCCGGAACGACCGACCTCCCGAAATCTTCCTCGTCGAATTCCCTGAGCTCGAACACGGGAGCGACGCTGGCCGGCAACTTCCAGACCTTCCTGACGCTGCTGACGACGCAGCTGCAGAACCAGAATCCGCTCGATCCGCTCGACACCAACCAGTTCACCCAGCAGCTGGTGCAGTTCGCCGGCGTCGAGCAGCAGCTCAAGACCAACGATTCGCTGTCCCAGCTCGTCACCCTGCAACAGACCACGCAGGCGACCCAGGCGCTCGGCTTCGTCGGCAAGACCGCCGTGGTCGACGGCTCGACTGCGACGATGAAGAGCTCGTCCGCGACCTGGCACCTCAACGTTCCCAGCAGCTCGACGGTCGACATTTCGGTGACCAACAGCACCGGCCAGACCGTGTTCACCGGCAAATACACCGCCGCCGCCGGCAGCGACATTCCCTTCACCTGGAACGGCCAGGGCAATGACGGCACGCAATGGCCCGACGGCAAGTACACGATCACGGCCACGGGCAAGGACCTCTCGGGCAACAATGTCGGCATCGCCGCGCAGGTCCAGGGCACGGTGTCGTCCGTCGACCTGACCCAGTCGCCGCCGCTTCTGACCATCGACGGCCAGACCTACACCGTCAGCCAGGTGAAGAGCATCGTCAGCTCCAGCAGCAACTGAGGCGGCGCCTCGCCTGACACGCTATTTTCGTTAGTAAAGTATTTACGAACACCCTCGAACGGCCCGGACGCACCCGTTCCGCCGGCCGAGACGGCTGCGTTCCCGCAAGTTTCAACGAGAATTGTATTGAAGCCTTAGGCTTAGCGGATTTTTAAGCCGCCGCGCGTAGGGTTATGGCGTGAGTTCAGTGGTTGAGAGTTTGTGAGTACGCCATGACAGAACCCCATCGCCCGAGGGTAAAATACGTCATCGGGCCGGACGGTAGTCCGTTGACGATCGCGGATCTGCCTGCACCCGGCACCAAACGCTGGGTCATCCGCCGCAAGGCCGAGGTCGTCGCCGCCGTTCGTGGCGGACTCCTGTCCCTCGAGGAGGCCTGCAGTCGTTACACCCTGACGGTCGACGAATTCCTCTCCTGGCAGTTTTCCATCGACCAGCACGGTCTTGCGGGGCTTCGCACCACCCGCATTCAGCAATATCGCCAGTAAGCGATCCGGAAATCTGCGGCTTTTGACGAAAATCGGCCTCGCCCTGCGAGGCCGATTTTTTTCATGACACGACTTTTGTCAGAGCTCTTAACCTTCGTTAACCATATCGAAACCATCACCTAGGCAATAATTGCCCAGTCGGCCTTTCCTGGGAAAGCAGCCGAATCTTCTGGGGCGGTTGCTTGCAAGGTCTTGCGGACTTTTTGAAGGGTATCGGCGCCGCCCGGTTCGGGGCGATGATCGCGGTCACCGCCGCGCTCGTCGGCTTTTTCGCGTTCGTGATCATGCGCGTCACGACGCCGCAGATGACGACCCTGTTCACCGACCTCAGCGTCGAGGACTCCTCGGGCATCATCAAGGACCTGGAGCGCCAGGGCATCCAGTTCGAGCTGCGCAACGAGGGCACCATCATCATGGTGCCGAAGGACAAGGTCACCCGTCTCAGGATGAAGCTCGCCGAGGGTGGCCTGCCCAAGGGCGGCGGGGTCGGCTACGAGGTGTTCGACAAGTCGGACGCGCTCGGCACCACCAGCTTCGTCCAAAACATCAATCATCTGCGCGCCCTGGAAGGCGAGCTCGCCCGCACCATCCGCGCCATCGACCGCATCCAGGCCGCCCGCGTCCACCTCGTGCTGCCCGAGCGCCCACTGTTCGCGCGCGAGGCGCCGGAGCCGTCGGCCTCGATCGTGGTCCGGGTCCGCGGCGCGCTGGAAGCGACGCAGATCCGCGCCATCCGCCACCTCGTCGCCTCCGCCGTCAACGGCTTGAAGCCGCAGCGGGTCTCGATCGTGGACGAGGCCGGCCAGCTGCTCGCCGACGGCGCCCAGACCGATCCCGAGCAGGCGGTCGGCGACGAGCGCCGCACCGCCTTCGAGAAGCGGATGCGCAAGCAGGTCGAGGACATCGTCTCCTCCGTGGTCGGCTCCGGCCGCGCCCGCGTCCAGCTCTCGGCCGATTTCGACTTCAACAAGATCACCCAGACCTCGGACAAGTTCGATCCCGAGGGCCGCGTGCTGCGCTCGAGCCAGACCCGCGAAGAGCAGAGCATGACCGCCGACAACAACGGCCAGGTCACCGTCAACAACGAGCTGCCGGGCAACCAGCAGAACAGCGGTGTCGCGGCCAAGGACCAGAGCAAGAAGTCCGAAGAGACCAACAATTACGAGATCTCCCGCACCACCAAGACCGAGGTGACCGAGGCCGGCCGGGTCAACCGCATCTCGGTCGCGGTCCTGGTCGACGGCATCTACTCCAAGAACGACAAGGGCGAGCTGGCCTATCAGGACCGCACCAAGGAGCAGCTCGACCGCATCTCCACGCTGGTGCGCTCGGCGATCGGCTTCGACCAGAAGCGCGGCGATCAGGTCGAGGTCGTCAATCTGCGCTTTGCCGACGCGCCCTCCACGGCTCCGATCGCCGAGCCGAGTGGCTTCCTCGGCATGCTCCAGTTCACCAAGGACGACGTCATGTACTTCGTCGAGCTCGGCGTCATGATGCTGCTCGGCCTGGTCGTGCTGTTCATGGTGATCCGGCCGCTGGTCAGGCGCATCCTCGCCTCCGACGAGGTCGCCGCCGCGATCTCCGGCGTCCTCACCGGCCCCGCCGCCTCGGAAGAGGCTCCGTCCCAGGCGCTGCTGCCGAGCGGCGCCGCGAGCGCAATCGACGTCGCCACCGTCCAGGGTCAGGTCCACGCCCAGTCCGTTCATCGCGTCGGCGAGCTCGCCGAGCGCAACCCCAACGAAACCGTCGCCATCATCCGCCAATGGCTGACCGAACCCGCGAAATGATTCGAGACGAGATCTGACATGGCCGCCGCTTTGCAAAACGCCAACTCGAACGACATCACCAGCGTGATCTCCACGCTCGGTCAGCGTGCCAACACCCGGGCCAAGGACGGCAAGGCGGCCGAGCAATTGACCGGTCCGCGCCGCGCCGCGATCCTGATGCTGGCGCTCGGCGAGCAGTATGGCGGCAAGATCTGGGGGCTGCTCGACGACGACGAGGTGCGCCAGCTCTCACTGGAGATGTCGACGCTCGGCACGGTCGAAGTCGACACGGTCGAGGACATGCTGCTCGAATTCGTCTCGCGCATGTCGGCCTCAGGCGCGCTGATGGGCAATTTCGACGCCACCGAGCGGCTGCTCCAGCAGTACCTGCCGCCCGAGCGCGTCAACGGCATCATGGACGAAATCCGCGGTCCCGCCGGCCGCAACATGTGGGAAAAACTCTCCAACGTGCAGGAAGAGGTTCTCGCCAACTACCTCAAGAACGAATACCCGCAGACCATCGCCGTGGTGCTTTCGAAGCTGAAGTCGGAGCACGCCGCGCGCGTGCTCGGCATCCTGCCTGAGGAGCTCGCGCTCGACGTCATCAACCGCATGCTGAAGATGGAGGCGGTGCAGAAGGAGGTGATCGAGAGCGTGGAAAAGACGCTGCGCACCGAATTCATGTCCAACCTATCCCAGACCCGCCGCCGCGACGCCCACGAGGTGATGGCGGAAATCTTCAACAATTTCGACCGCCAGACCGAAACCCGCTTCATCACCTCGCTCGAAGAAGACAACCGCGAATCCGCCGAGCGCATCAAGGCGCTGATGTTCACCTTCGACGACCTCGTGAAGCTGGATTCCGGCTCGGCCCAGACCTTGATGCGCAACGTCGACAAGGACAAGCTCGGCGTCGCGCTCAAGAGCGCCAACGAGGACGTCCGCAACTTCTTCTTCGGCAACATGTCCTCGCGCGCTGCCAAGATGCTGCAGGACGACATGGCGGCAATGGGCCCGGTTCGGCTGCGCGACGTCGACGAGGCCCAGGCGCTGCTGGTCAACCTCGCCAAGGACCTCGCCGCCAAGGGCGAGATCATGCTGACCAAGAACCGCGCCGACGACGAGCTGGTGTACTGATGGGCGCTCCGGCAAAATTCCTGTTCGATACCGACTTCGCCGCGCCGGACCGGACGCGCGAGAAGGCTGCGACCGCGGTCGAGATCGCGCAGAAGGTCGCGGAAGCCGAGGCGCGCGCCTACCAGGACGGCTTTGCCGCCGGCCAGCGCGAGGCCAAGGCCGAGAGCGACCGCCGTGTTGCGCTCGCCATGGAAGAGATCAACATCGCGATCCGCGGCATCGCATCGGGCATCGGCAATATCGAGAGCAAGATGGAGACCGAGGCGGTCGACGTCGCGGTCGCGGTGGCGCGCAAGCTGTGCGCCGACCTGGTCGCCGCCGAGCCGCTCGGCGAGATCGTAGCGCTGGTCAAGGACTGCTTCTCGCATCTGGTCGCGACGCCGCACCTCGTCGTCCGCATCAACGACGCGCTGTACGAGGCCGCGCGCGAGAAGATCGAGCGGCTGGCCAAGCAGAGCGGCTTCGAAGGCCGGCTGGTGATCCTGGCCGAGCCCGAGATTGCGACCGGCGATTGCCGGATCGAATGGGCCGATGGAGGCGTCGTGCTGGAGCGCGGCGCCATCGCGACCAAGGTCGATGAACTCGTCGGACGCTACACCGCGTCCCGCAGGGGGAATTAAGCCATGAGCGACACCGACGGACAGGTCCCGCTGCCCGACCTCAACGGCCCGATGCCGCCGGCCGGCACCGACATCGGCTACACCGAGGACGAATACGCTTCGCGCGTCGCCGCCGACCTCGAAGCCGTCTTCGACGTGCCGGTGCAGGTCTCGGCCGTGCTCGGCCGCTCCAAGATGGATGTCGGCGAGCTGCTCAAGCTCGGGCCCGGCACCGTGCTCGAGCTCGACCGGCGCGTCGGCGAGGCCATCGACATCTACGTCAACAACAAGCTGGTCGCGCGCGGCGAAGTCGTCCTGGTCGAGGACAAGCTCGGCGTGACCATGACCGAAATCATCAGGACCGAACGCGGTTAACAGGGAATAGCGCGCGGGCAGCGCGACCAGACGGACAGGAGACTGACATGCGGCTTCTCATCGTTGGCACATTGAAGGGCCAGCTCACCACCGCCACCAAGATCGCGATGGAGAACGGCGCCACCGTGACCCATGCCGAGGATCACGATCAGGCGATGCGGGTGCTGCGCGGCGGCAAGGGCGCCGACCTGCTGCTGGTCGACGTCGCCCTCGACATCCGCGACCTCGTGATGCGGCTGGAAGCCGAACACATCCACGCCCCGATAGTCGCCTGCGGCATCACCAACGACGCCCGCGCCGCGGTCGCCGCGATCCATGCCGGCGCCAAGGAATACATCCCGCTGCCGCCGGATCCGGAGCTGATCGCCGCGGTGCTGGCCGCCGTCGCCAACGATTCCCGCGAGCTGATCTATCGCGACGAGGCGATGGCGAAGGTCATCAAGCTGGCGCAGCAGATCGCCGGCTCCGACGCCTCGGTGATGATCACCGGCGAGTCGGGCACCGGCAAGGAAGTGCTGGCCCGCTACGTCCATATGCGCTCGGCGCGCGCCAAGCGGCCCTTCATCTCGATCAACTGTGCCGCGATCCCCGAGCACCTCCTGGAGTCCGAACTGTTCGGCCACGAGAAGGGCGCCTTCACCGGCGCGATCGCCCGCCGCATCGGCAAGTTCGAGGAAGCGACCGGCGGAACGCTGCTGCTGGACGAAATCTCGGAGATGGACGTCCGCCTGCAATCGAAGCTGCTGCGCGCCATCCAGGAGCGCGTGATCGACCGCGTCGGCGGCACCAGGCCTGTAGCCGTCGACATCCGCATCATCGCGACCTCGAACCGCAATTTGGTGGACGCCGTGCGCGAGGGTACGTTCCGCGAGGATTTGCTGTTCCGCCTCAACGTCGTCAACCTGAAGATCCCGCCGCTGCGCGAGCGTCCCGCCGATATTCTCGAGCTCGCCCAGCATTTCGTGAAGAAGTACGCCGACGCCAACGGCGTTCCGCTGCGCCCCATTTCGGCCGAGGCGCGCCGGGTGCTCGCCGCCAACCGCTGGCAGGGCAACGTTCGCGAGCTCGAAAACACCATGCACCGCTCGGTGCTGATGGCGCAGGGCGACGAGATCGGGCCCGATGCGATCCTCACCCCGGACGGCGACCGCCTCGACCTCGCCAAAACCCCGCCTGCGGTCGCGCATGCCACGTTCGCCGCCGAGCAGGTCACGCGAGCCCTGGTCGGCCGCACCGTCGCCGATGTCGAACGCGACCTGATCCTGGAGACGCTGAAGCACTGCCTCGGCAACCGGACCCATGCCGCCAACATCCTCGGCATCTCGATCCGCACCCTGCGCAACAAGCTCAACGAATATTCCGACGGCGGCATCCCGATCACGCCCGCCGGCACGCCGGGTGAATACCCGCGCATGCCGATGGTGGGGGCATAGGGGCCACACGAGCGGTGAAGGACGAGATTGCCCGGGACCAGACCCGGGCATTTTCTTGTGAGGCGCAGATTGTCTCCACGCTCCCGGCGCCCCCGTGACCGCCCAAACTAAAAGCGCGAAAACAACCCCATGCACAGTAGCCAAGCCCTGGCGCCACCTACAGATTTTACGGATTTTACGAAGCCGCTTTGACTTGTCGGGCAAAACAGGGGCATGATGGCATGATCGAGGACGCGTGGGTGGTCGGCTCAAATCCCCTCAGGTGAGGAGTGCAGGGCAACCGTGTTGATCGTCGCGCCGGTCTTTGCCCTGATCGCGGCCGGCTATGCGGCGGCGCCGTTTCGCTTTCGTCTCCGAGACCGCGCATAAGGCCCGCATTTTTGAGCTTTCCGTAGCAACCACAGGGTGGTATCTTAAGGAGTTTCTAGCGGCTCGGTGGACGCGCATGGCGTCACGCTCTCATTGCCTCCTTACCTTTTCGTATCGCACTCCAATTTTGAGGCGAGGCACCCGCATCTTTAGTGACCGCCTTATCGGGTTGGCTCAGTTATTTCAGGAGTCACGACATGGATATCAAAGAGATTATCGATAGCCTAAGCACCATTTTCAAGCTTGTGACGGGGTCATCGTCCAGCACGTTTCTTTCAGTCGTTGGGCTGACCCTTCTCGTGGTCGCGGTCGGCTTTGCTTACAAAGCGGCAAGATCTAAACCGGACGAATTTTCCCGATCAATGAAGACCGTTCTATTTTTCTCGCTAATAGGCGGCATGATCTTCTCCGCTGCTGGACCGAGTGTGGCGCTGTTAAACGCTGTATCCATACCCAAAATGTCCACCGACGGAGCGTTCAAAAATCTTCAAGAAAACACAGAAGTGAAAAAGGTAATCCGCCTGATCTCTTATGATCCAGGAGAGGAGCCTGGGCTGGCGCTCGACCGCCTTACCAAGTTGGGGCCTTCTGACCAACTATACTCTTTCGTTGCAAGCTACGACGAATTGGTCGGTTACAAGGTAGCCGATGCTTTGGCCAAGGTCGGGCAAAGCAAGAAGAACATCAAGCGTGTTTCCGCCATCATCTTTCCTCTGAACATATCACTATTTCCCGCCAACTCGCGGGGCCTTCTTCAGGTTGTAAAGGAAATCGAGGATCGCAGGGAGATACAGACGCAGCTCTCAAAGAAACTCTTGGACGGCACGAATGCGCTGAACAGTGAGGAATTGCGGGATCTCGCAGTTACCAGCATTCCGTCCTACAAGTTAGAGAGCTTCTTGGACAAGTATCCGCATTACTGCGCACTAACGTACGAACTCGCCTGCAAGAGTTCGACCTACTCCGCGCTTGCGTTCGTCGGAAGCATCTCGCACGACTGGCATCCTCTTGGATTCTCTCAAAATCCGAGAGTGGATCGCTGCGATCTACCTTCCGCAAAGTACTGTGAGTACACGAACTGGGATGCTGCAGGTCAAGAATACCGCAACAAATTCGGAGCTCGTGCGTTTTTGATCAGAAATTTGGAGATAAACAAGATACCAGGCCGCGTAATGATAGATTTCGATAGGCCGTATGACCAAGTGATCCCTGACATCGGGAAAGACTAGCGCGATCGAGCGAATTTAGCTCATCGCGCGTTGTCGTCGCGAAGCTCAAAGCCAACCAAACGCGAGGTATACGCAGTTCGCGAAATGAGTATAATGCGCTCTTTGGCGCCGTTTCCCGAATCATTGCCCGTCCTTCGTTCGAACAGCCGCGAGTCGTGGGGATAGCGCGCCGCATGCGACACGCGGATGCGCCTCCGTCGCGAGGTAAGCCAGCGGCGCTTCCCCGCGAAGCAGCCTCTTGGGCTTGCGCGGCCAGCGGTGCGACTTCGCGGTATCGCCGAACATTTTTGCGGTCAGCCGGTCGATCCGCGATTCGTCCTCCGCCAGCCAGCCTAGGGCTGATAATATCTGCAGATCCATTCAAGCACAGTCCGACAGATTGAGGATGCTGGCCGTGAAGCTTCGTGCACCGTTTGGTTTAGTGCACTGTCACCGTAATTCCTTGGAAACTGAACTGCGTCTGCTGTCGCTTGTATGCCTGAAGCTACGCAGCCTGCCTGTCAATGTATATCAAGCCTGCTCGTCGAAGCGCGTCGTCTGAACCTGAACCCCAAAACTTTATTATTTCGAACTCTCTTCGCGCCCGAGCGCCCGTGTACATACTCAGATCAAGCATATAAGCGTCAAACGCTCTACCGACCCGGCCGCGGTCTCGAACAGTTACGCGGAGCTTGGCGCGATGAAGATATTTTAGATCGACGAGTTCATTGATCGTTTCGGTCTCAGGTGTCGTCAGGTCTTTCTCGACTAAAATGCAGTTTGCATTTTTTTCTATGCAAAAATCGACAATCTTGCGGAAGACCGACTGTAAACGATCGCGGTCCTCAGTCGTGCCCGTATCCCTCGTGAAATCCTCTTCTTTGAAAGCTCCCTGTTGACCCGCCGCACGGTTGACATCTTCGACGCCGACTTTCGGACCCCGTGCGTCTTTGCCCCCGAGTAGTCTCTCGCGCGCGACCTGGATCGATTTGCTGAATATCGTAAGGAAGTCGCGGGCAACGCCGCCGCTCGCCAATACCAACCGATCACGCGCTCCGTCTGCCATCATGTCTGATAGCGAGACGGACGCCTCAGTCGCGAACTGACCGAGGACCTTCAGCAAGAAGGCCTTCGTCACCTCATATCTCTCAAGGGTGACATCGAGATCGACCTCATCTGCATCGTCGCCCAGCTTCATACCTAGCGGTGGTTGACCATGCACATACCATCGCGAGCGGTGCCTAATCGTCCCAACCTTGAGCCAGAGGTTGGTCCCCTTGGCAATTCTGTGAAAATAGTCGACGACATTGGCTTGGTCTTCCAAGCGTAGGTGATACAGATCGTCGAGAAGCAGATAGGATGGGCCGCCCGCAAGCGCCGAAAGCCTCACGAAGAGCTGCTGATAGTTCATTATGTTCCGGTGAAGTACTTCAATCTTTCTGGAGGAATACTCGCTCTGCACCTCCGATCGGGTCCTGTCGCTTTGCGAAGTTGAGAGTTCCGATCCTACATACGGCAGCTTTCCGGAGACGCTGCCTTTCACTTCATCTGAGCTTTCAGCTCCTGCTGTAGCTTTGAACTTCATTTCCTCCGCAGCATGCAGCAGTATTTCGAGCCCTTTGATCACCTTGCCGAATTCGGCCGACAACGCTTTTGTTTCGATCCGGTTGAACCCGGGCCGGTTTGGAACGGAGCCAAATAGCTTCTTCCAAAAGCTTGTCTTAGTTGAAGGGTTTGTCGCAGCAGTATCGAGCCAAGACTGAAACTCGGAAAAGCTCTTTATCAAGACACTCAACAGGACGTCCGGATACCCGTGAGAACGTGACCGACACGTCTTCGATGCGCAGCTTTTTGCTTGCCTTAACGTCCCACTCCCAACCTCCTGATCGAAAGGGGACGGGCCCGACCGTGGCTGTGATGGTGCAGTTCGAGTAGCAGTCAGCGGCCACCTGCGACCAGAGTTCGTTGTACAGGTCACTATCCAAGAAGAATCGTCCGTTGACCATGGCCTCCATTGGACCGTAGTCGTATCCGCCCCGTTGCCTTTCGATAAAGACGAACGACCCGATGCCATCCTCCAGTAGGGGAGGCTCACCCTCCGTGACGCTGAGGTGGATAGTTAGGCCGTCGAGTTTTGCGTCCGTGTTGAGGAGTTCGAAGTCCGAGCACCTAAGAACGCGGGTCGCCACTTGTAACCCACGACCCTTGTTGCGGCGCTCGTGCTCGGCTCTGAGCGATTGACGCCACTCGTAGGGCTCCAAGTTTAAGGAAATGTTCTGTATCATGTGACTGCCCCGCCCCTTGAATATCTAGCGATAGGTTGCGGCTCCAGCGATTGAAGACAAGGCACTACCGAGGTTCTTCCTCAAGGGAGCAAGGTGGAGGGTCAAACCGCTCTATCCCCCGTGCGCCGCTTTCGCCAGCACCATGAAGACTAGCGACACCCGAAGGTGCATGTGACGTTGACGTTCACTTCCTGCGGCGGCGGATTGATACTCTGGAGCGACCGGCTCATTTCCATTAGTCCCTCGGAGACCCGCCGGGAGCGCTCCGCCTTCTGCTGATCCTCGACGGCCGCTTGCTGGCGATAGTAAAGAAGGTTTTTGCGACACTGTGTATAGGCGTCAGCCCCCTTGCCGGTCGCCAACTGTCTGCATGAAGCGTCGTCCTGAGCCTCCATCTTGGCTGCTCTAACGCCAGCATCCTCGCTGCTTACGCAACCGGACAGCAAGACCAGCCCCACAGCCAACACGACAATGCGCATTTCAGATGATTCCCCAACCTATGCCCTCGCTGAGGAGTAGTTGGCCAAGCCCACGGCTGGCAAGTTGAGATAAGGTTTCTCCTCAAGGAACACCCGCATTGGTGAATGGGCGCGCCCGCCCCCCACCAGCCATGCAAATTTGAATCGCTGGGATTCCGAAGTGTGCGTGGTGTCCTCGTGTGGGCCTTGTTACGATTGCGTTGAGCTTGGTGAGTGGTTGACCCTCGCCATTCCTTTGCGCTCGCAGGGCGGCGATACGCATTTCAATCTCCGCCTCCCACTCCCCAAGGCGGGCTTTTGCCTCGTGCTTAGGCGTGTCGGCGGCGAGCTTGAGGTGAGCTTCGCGCCTGTGGCCGTAGAGGCTTTGGTACTCCTCGCGGACATCTTCAGGATTGCCCTTGCGAGCAAACCACCGGCCATCAGCAGCTCGATCTAACGCGACCATTCGCAACGCCATTTGTGCAGCCTTTTGTATTTTAGGCGGCGCAAATACGTCAGATCTATCAGTAAGATGCCGGAGTTGCAGGACAATTCAACTGTACTGGTACAGTTGGGTGGGCTCGAACCACCGACCTCCTGTTCCACAGACACCGCGACGACTTCGCCGGTAGTACGCCAATCCCGCCTTTCGTACGAAAATCACAGTATTATCAACGAACAAGCCCGCCGCCTCCCGCCTTACCTGCGCTGCAATTGGCGCTATGGTGGTAGCTATGTGGTAGCTACAGAGGTGATCGATGGCTGTCTCAAATATAACGATCCGCGCAGTGCGAGCACTGAAGCCGGGCGAGACTATTTGGGACGCAGACCACCGCGAAGCGGTGCGGGGCTTTGGCGTTCGGCGTCAACGCGATCAAGCGACCTACGTTCTCAAGTACCGAGTGTTCGGTCGGCAGCGCTTCGTGACCATCGGTCCTCACGGCGCCCCTTGGACACCAGAGCTTGCACGCAAGGAGGCCAAGCGGCTTTTGGGCTTGGTTGCGAATGGCAAAGACCCGGCGGACGAGAAAGCCAAGGCGCGCCTGCAGGCGGCCGACACCCTCCGAGCAATCGCGGATCAATATCTCGCGAACGCCAAACAAAGGCTGAAGCCCCGGACCTATTCGGAGATAGAACGTTACTTGTTGGTCAGTTGGAACCCCCTGCATCCGGTCTCGGTCTTCCAGATCACTCGCCGCCATATCTCGGCTCGTATCGCTGATTTCGCATCAGTTCATGGAGCGGTCTCAGCAGCCCGCGCTCGTACAGCCCTGTCCTCAATGTTCAACTGGGCAATACGCGAGGGCCTTGAGATCGCTGCGAACCCGGTTCTCGGCACTAACCGACCCGCGCAGCCGGGAAGCCGCGAACGGGTCCTCACGGAGACGGAGCTATCAGCCATCTGGCACGCCTGTGGCGATGACGATTACGGACGCATTGTGCGTTTGTTGCTGCTCACAGCACAACGCCGTGACGAAGTGGGCAGCATGCAATGGGCCGAACTTGACACCTTTTCGGGGTTCTGGACGCTGCCAAGCGCCCGAACCAAGAACCGTCGCGAGCATTCTCTACCATTGGTTCCCGCCGCCTTAGCCGTACTACCGCACCGCCGAAACGGCCGAGACTTCCTTTTTGGTGACGGGCCCCGACGTAGCGGTGACCCGCATCGTGGTTTCTCGGGCTGGTCCAAGTCAAAGACGGCAATTGATGCACGGATCGCGGAAGCCCTGGGCGAACCCCTGCCCCACTGGACAGTTCACGATCTTCGGAGATCGGCGTCCACGCTGATGGCCGATCGGCTTGGCGTGTTGCCACACATCGTGGAGGCTATCCTAAACCACGTCAGCGGCCATCGGGCTGGCGTTGCCGGGGTATATAACCGCGCTCGGTATGCAACCGAGATGCGCGAGGCACTTCAGCGCTGGGCACAGCACGTTGCAGCCCTGCCAGCGCAAACGCGGGGAAAGGTTGCAGCGTGGTAGCCGGCTCCGGCCCTTCTTTGAGGCAGCTGCCTGACCGTCCGGATCGTGCGGCACCGCCCTTGAGGTGTCGCCTGCGGCCTCAGCGCAGGCGTTGGGCTTACGTCCCAGCTCGGCTCCGCATTCCTCCTACGCAGTTTGGGACACGGCCGTGCTGGTTTTAAATGTGCTGGCCTTCCTCATCATCGGGCTGGAACTCGGGCCGATCATTGCCGCCAGGAGCAGACATGGCGTGACGGGCCGCTTTGCGCCACTAGCGATCGTTCAATAGCGCAGTCCTCCGCGACCATCCCGAATTGCGGGATCATATCGCTAGTCAGTTTTCGTACAGGAATGTGTTGGACGAAATATCGGCGAGGGGAGGTCGATCATATCAAGCGGCCATCATCGGCGCGAACGCTGAGCGAATTGATTGATCGATCTGGGAAGACGACTGTTTCCAACGATTTTGAATGCCGAGCACGGTGCTTTCTAAACGACGCCAGCCGGCAAAGTCGACGTCGCTTTCTGCGCCGCCGCACATCCGGGAGAGCTGGACACGACTAGGTAATCGACCTTTTCCGCCAAAACCTGCGCGATCAGTTGGGGCATGCGACCCATGTTGCCTTCGGCTGTCCGGAAGACGACGGCCATCGTGCCACCGTCCTTGTAGCCCGCATCCGACAGCCCATCGAAAAACGCTTGGTTGGTCACCGCCATCTTCGGGTAACCTTGTGCACTAGGCCAACGGAACAGATGGACAAGCTGCTGCCCGGGCAATTTCGAATCCCTGACCCGTGCTAACCGCGCGGAACGAGCAAGGGGCGTAAGGATTCGTCCCGGCAGGAGCGAATTCGATGCTGATGTTTAAGGAACGGAGGCCGGCGATTCGGACGCTGCGCGGTTGGGCGATCTGTGTGCTGCAGGAAGCCACTTGAACGTCAGTAAGTTTGACCGGCAACAACTTCGGATTTGCAATCTGGAAATCATTGGTGATTTGCGCGATCAACCTATTCCTCTGATCCGAGCTCATGTCGATCCGGAACGTACCCGACAGGATCGCGCCTGCGCGACTGGTGACTTCTCCCGAGGCCGCTTGGACAAAGTAAGATCGGCCAATACCGAAGTGCGTGGCCCTAAAGGTCTTAAGACGTTCGCCGAGCAGGACGTCCATCGCAATCGGAAGGTACCAGAACTGAGTCTTGTCCTCTGAATCCTGATAGGCGGTTACACCGAGAATGACGGTGCCGGCACTGGATTTCGGCACCGCTCTCGCTGTGGAAGTTTGCAAGCAAAGCGCCGTAAGAGCGGCAAATACGCAATAATGGAAGCCAGAGTGCCTGCTCATGTTTTCTCCCATGAAAAGATTTGCTTCAAGCAACTGAAAGAATGTCACAAGGTAAGCACAACTCAAAGTTAATTTCTACCTGTGCATGTGATGCGTGAGCGCATCACCCTGCAAGAAGTGCAGCAGCGGTGACAACCGCGGGGCCTGATCCGCGGTAGATCCTTTGTGTGGATCGGAAAGATGCGATCGCCGACCTGTGACAAGGTGACGATTCGGTCGTCATGCCAACGGCCCACGTTATCTCTTCGGTTTTGCGCGGCCGCAAGATGCAGCCGTTCGGTTGTCTGGCGTGTGATTTCGATCGTGTCCATCTAGGCAGACGACATGAAAATATCGTCTTTCTCCTCGGAGGTGACACCTGAGTTGATGAGGAGTCGCTCGAATTCGATCTTGGCGAACTTCTTGCCGTGAACATGCGCGCTAGAGTCAGCCATTGCGCCTACCAGACGCCCGCGCTCCTGCTCCAGCGCATTTGGAATTGCCATCAGTAAGATTCTGTATTGGCGGTCAATTTTCATCGCCTCCGCAATTGGTACGAAGATGCAGGCGCTGTTCGCGAGCTAGCCGTTCGGTAAGAACTGCCGCGCCTTCCCGGGCAAGGATCTCTGGCACATGCGTTCGCTCCTGGCGCGGGTGCTGCAGCTTCTGGAAAGTCGATCATTCCGATATCTTCGAACGCACGCATCTGATTGCTGCCGGCTAGACCGACATGCGCAAGGGCATGCAGGGCTTGTCATTGTTGGTGCAGGAAGCCTTGGTGGCGATCCGTTCGTCGGAGATGTCTTCGTGTTCCGCGGACGCCGCGGTTCGCTGATTGGGGCCTTGTGGCACGATGGCGATCTGCACGATACGATCGAGGTCAGCGCAATAGATTTTAGGCTGGTTTGTTCGCTCGGCTTTCGATGTCCGCACAGGTTTGTCTTCCTCGAGCAGAGTGGCCGGACCAAATGTCACGCCAGTCATCATGCCGCCTCCTTCGCCTGATCGAAGAGATCTTGGACAACATTAGATGGGACTAGCTGTGATGCGGCGATGTGCGGCCGTCCGCGGCGGCGCGACGCACGAGCTTGGGGACTTCAACCGCGACTTGCCGAGCACAAAAAGAACGCTACGCGCACGCACTCCAGTGCTTGGAAAGCGGCAGACTCAGAGAAAAGCTATTAGTCTGACCCGTGGATTAGTCTTGGCATTGACACTGAGAACGCGGGCCGTACCGAACGCATCTTCGCGTAAACATTCGGCTGCACTCGCTCCAATGTTGTTAACAAGCAGTGCTGTCGTGACACTCGCAAGGAGCCTCACAGCAGCGCTTCGCTTGGTTGTGCCCCGGATCACTAGCCTCCCCGAGCATCGTGCAACGGGCCACTGCTCTTGCGACCTTCGCAATAATTGGCTCGTTAAATGCTGCGTCTTCCCGGGCATCGTACTCAGGTGGTTGCAAACTTGCCCGCCGCGGGGCTTAAATCCGCTGCGCGAGCACGACTTAGGAGGCATTGCCTGGATCGGAAGAGGAACAGATCTCCGCATGAGCGGTCGTTCCGGCAAGCGCGTGTAGGAACTTGTCTCGTCAGGCGGCAAAGCGTAGCGCTTTCGAGTAGCGCGCGTCCTTTCTTCGTGATGGGCCATCCTTCGTTTACGCGCTCAACAAGGCGCTGAGAAAAGATGTCGAGGTTCGGCACACGAGTGGCCACTCTCTTGGTGCGGTCGGCCTCATCGCGACCGCTCGTCGCCAAAACCGCCTTATCGCGCCGCTTCAGCTCTGCCATGGGCGCGCGAAACCGTCAGGGTAGCTCACCAAAACCCTCAAAACGATGACCTGGAAGTTAACCTGCGTGACGCCGACCGCCACATAATGTGGCGTTTGGCGAAGCGCTTCGAAGCCAACAGCCTTGAGGCGTTCGCGCGTCCTCTCGCCTCTGCTGGCGGCCTCCATCAGTTTTCGACGCGATATGTGCGCGCGTGCCGGTATCGTTCGGACAAACGGTCTGGCAGATCTCCGAAAAGCCGGTGGTATCGGCACCCCAGAAAATGTGATCCCCAGCTCAAAGATATCACAATATGACCGATGCCACCCTTGAATTCAATCGGATTGCCGAGCAGGAATCCAGACAGCCCGGTCGCATCACGCGGGCGCCAGCAGTGCCCTGCAAGCCGTTCCCTTCTTGATCGTGTCTCTAGCACGTGCTTGCTACGCAGGGGAGTGGCGCTCAAGCTGACAGTTCTGTCCTTGTAACTTGGTTGTCGGCGCGGTTCGTGTGGGAGATAGGTGCAGTAGGCGAATTCTGCGTTCTGGCGACAGTTTTCGACGGATTTGAGCAGAACCTCATGCGACATTTGCCACAATTCGGATTGGCAGGAATGATGTCATTTGAGCGAGCATCTTGGAAACGGTTGCCTAGACGGGCGGGCCTCTCACACGCACAGGCACTCTTCTGTTGCCGCTGTGCGCATCCTATCGTTTGCGGCCCGCTTCTAAGGATTGAGGCTCACGATGCTGACCCGAGGCGTTTGCTTTCACCGAAGCTTAGAGCTGTCGACTCGGGGTGCGCCTGATTACAGGCCCAGCAACAGCTCCGCGATCTGCACCGCGTTCAGAGCCGCGCCCTTGAGCAGCTGATCGGCCGCCACGAACATCGAGATCGAATGCCCTGAGGGATCGCTGAAATCCTTGCGGATCCGGCCGACCAGGACGTTGTCCTGACCGGAGGCATCGATCGGCATCGGGAAGTAGTTGTTCGCGCGGTCGTCGACGACCCTTACGCCGGGTGCCTGCGCCATGATGGTGCGGACCTGGTCCTCGCTGATCGGCTTTTCGCATTCGAAGGTGATGGCCTCGCAATGGGCGCGCAGCACCGGCACGCGCACGCAGGTGACGCCGATCGCGATCTTGTCATCCTCGAAGATCTTGTGGGTCTCCTTGATGACCTTGGTCTCCTCATCATTATAGCCGGTCTCGGGATCGATCGCGGTGTTGTGGTTGAAGAGGTTGAAGGCATAGGGGTGCGGCATCACCTTGGGCGTATAGACCTGCCCGTTGAGATTGGCGCGGGTGGACTCGACAAGCTCATCCATTGCCGCGGCGCCGGCGCCGCTGGCGGCCTGGTAGGTCGAGATGATCAAGCGCTTGATGCGGTTGTTCTGGTGGATCGGCCAGAGCGGCACCAGCGCGGTGATCGCGGCGCAGTTCGGGTTGGCGATGATGCCCTTGTGGTCGCGGATGCGGTTCGCGTTGATCTCGGGGATCACCAGCGGCACGTTCGGATCCATCCGGAAGGCGGAGGAGTTGTCGACCACGACCGCTCCGGCCTTGACCGCGATTGGCGCGTACTGCTTCGAAATGCCGCTGCCGGCAGAGAACAGGGCTATGTCGACGCCGTCGAAAGCGCGCTCGGTCAATTCCTCGATAACGACGTCCTTGCCCCGGAACGATATCGTCTTGCCGGCCGAGCGGGCGCTCGCCAAGGCCTTGAGCTTGCTAACGCGAAAGCCGCACTTGTCCATGGTGGCGATGAATTCGGCGCCCACCGCACCGGTGACGCCGACAATCGCGACGACGGGATCGTTACTCACATTCTCCTCCATTGCATCAAGATCCAGACAACAAAAAAGCCCCGGACCATCGTGGGCGGGGCTTCGGTAGAGCTGACGCGTTCAGTCGACGACTACGCGCGCACGCCTCCCCGGGCCCAGAAGGCCGTGGTGGTTTTGGTCGTGCGCTTGGTGGTCGCGAACATGGCGGCGACTTATGCAGTACAGTTGCCCCAACAATTGATATTGAAGAGCCACGGATTAATGGTTTGAAGCATTCGAGATCGGACATTCTCAAGTACGCCTTCAGCATTGCCTGAACTCGGCCACCTCCTTTTTAAGGGACAACAAGTTTCTGTTCAGGTCTATCGTAGCCCAACAGAGCACTGGATCAAGGTCTGCGGCGGCGCAACCGGACGAAGACGGTCAGATGTAACGTCGATACTGGTTCCTCGGACCGTGCATTTGAGTTCTTCGAAGGCGCCGTTTGTGCGGGCGAGGCGGACATAACCACGTGAGTAGTGCTCGATGTGAGTAGCCGACTGATGATTTCGAGCTACAAAACCGCGCATGTAAAACGGGCAGCGGCATCCCCTGAATACAACTAGTGACGAGACACCCAGCAAAGAAGGGCCGCAGGGCGTCGCATCGCTTGTTGTGGGCTAGGCTTTCCTTGTGACTTGCGTGTCGCAATCGCCTAAATGATCCTAGACGTTCCGCTGGTCGCGAGTGCTTCGAAGGCGCTTACATAGCCCCGATCGTGCATCTTCGATTAACATCTTTCTTCATGTCTCTTCCTGCGGCTGCACTTTGGGAGCTCCAGGAGACTTTTCCTGCGAAATCGAACAAGACCCGCTGCAACAAACCTTCTCGCCCCTGTAGGTGGCCAAGGTTTGGAGCAACTTCGGCATATAATGCTCTTTCGCACCGTCCGGCACTTTCGGATCGTCTAGCCATGTCATTGCCCGCTCGATCAGCTCGATCGCGCGTTGCTTGTCACCACTCTCGTAGTAATACTGAGCGACCACCCCATAAGAATAGAAGTCGAGGCCGTTGGCTTGCCCAGGATTGAGGATATGTTCCGACACATCCCTGCCGATCGCAAAGCGCTCCGCACGCGGAAGGTAGGCCCTATCGTGATCCGGATCGAAGAGTTGCCTCATCACGATATTCAGCCCCCACACAGCCTCTGAGTGTTTGTCAATCGCATCTCGAACCAGTTGGCGTAAGACCTGGAACCCGGTCGCCGTGTCGCGCATTTTGTGAAGCAACAGATCCGCATGAATCTCGCGGAACTCGAGATTGTCCGGCATCGTGGCAATGCTCTCTTCGACCGCTGAGAGCGCTGCCGGCCAATCCTTTGCTTTTATCGCCGATCGAATTGTCCGGCGGATTGAGTCTTCGCGCGCCACGCGTTGGTTTTCCGCAATCCGTTTCGCTTCGGCGGCTTTAGCTTGATCGCTGCTGCGCCAAGTGCCGTTGATAATTTTCGGCAAGACGTCGTCGATTTGGATCGCATTATCAATAAAGGCAATGTGGCCGTCGCGGTCGACGACGAACGATGTCGGAATCGTAAGAGAAGAGCTGGCATCCATCCAAAGCTTGTTCATTTCGCCTGTACTGTCGAACCCGATTCGATAGTTCAGATTTGAGAACTTTTCAGTCAACCATGCGTCCAACTTGGTGCGAGCCTCATCCGCCGTTGGTGCTTTTTCATTAGCTGCGACTCCGACGACCTCAACCCCTTCGTCTTTGTATTTTGCTTGCAGCTCTATCAGATGAGGCATCGCCTCCACACATGGGCCGCACCAACTTGCCCAAAATTCGACGATGTACACTTTCCCTGACTGGAAGTTCGTGAGGGGCTCGCCACGCAGCCAGTTTTCGACTTTGAGCGAAGGAGCCGGGGACTTAATGCATAGCGCCATGATACTCTCCAAAGTTACCGACCTTGTCGGTTCACCTTAGTTAGCAATCACCGTGCCAGGCTGTCCGCACGCACTAAGCACATGACAAAGCTTTGAAAAACATCCACACGCCCAGTAAGGTCCCCTGTAGGTAACCTGACATGTTTGCGTCGGCGTCGGATTTCGGGCACGCATCGCGTCCTTCGTGCCGCAGATCGTCATGCGAATGCGCATCCGTGAGCCGCGCTGCGCCAGTAGGGAGGCGCGTGAGAAACCGGATGGTGCCCGCTGACCGACAAATTTCAAGCGTCCGGACGTGGGGTCGCAAGAGACAACAGCGGTCAGCATCGGACACGGCACCAGCTTTCCGAACCGAGCACAAAGCTGCCTTCGGCGCGGTCCAGATGACCGCGGAAGCCGATGACCTCGTGCGCGAGCTGCTCCGTCGGAATCGCAGGCGCGAAAACCGGTGCGAGCCCTGCTTGAACATAGGAAGCCAACTCTACCTGGCCTGGCGCAGTTACTCCCGTCGCCGTGTTGGTCTTCGCGCATTCCGGTTTCGACCAGTCGCGGGGGAGACTAAAGGAACAGGAGGGCTCAACAGGATAGGGCGGAGATTGGAGATGGTACTGACCGCCTCGGGGCCAGCTCCGCACATCCGCTGCACGATGGTGTGGCCAGGACAACTTGCGGCTCTTCCTTCGCATTGGTGTTGGCAATAGCGCTGAGGCAAATCCGCGCCCGATTTGAGTGTTTGGTACCTGACGCAGGGAAGAAACTCACAGGATACGTGAACCGCGCTCGTGAAAAACGCTCAACGATGACACGTAACCAGGAATGCCTGGCTTATAATGAGGCCGGACGCTGAGAATGTTGAATTCGAACCCGCAGCACATTGGGTCCACGACCCGTAAACGGGCATCGTGGAGGCGGTCTGCCCGGTTGAAATTCACCCCACATCTCTCGAGAACGCGTGGTGCAGGCTGCGCGAGCCTGCAGAGTGATGGTATCGCCGGGCCGCGCCCTTGTTGTAACTCCAGGACTGGCCGGCATTGATGGTCCTCGGCGTTCTCATCCAGTAGTCGGTCGGGTGCAGGCGAACATCAGTAAGATGTGGATCGACGGCGGCGCAACGAGCCCGCCATACGGGGTTTTCCTCGCGTAAGCTTCGTCGAAATAGAGCGGGTGATCTTCGCCGGACTGAGCGGCAGTAGAGCTGGATCTTCCAGTGTCAGCTTGTAAGGGATCGTCGTGCGCGGCTCATCAAGAACGTGATGCGAGATGCAGGAGTCGCAACCCTCGCCGCGTCGCCGAAAGGTCTGCGCCACAGCTTCGGCGTCACGGCATTCCAGGCAAAAGTACCGCCTCATCTTGTGCAGCGATGGCTCGGGCATGCGTCGCTGCGGACCACTAGACGACCGATTCCGTGAACTTGGCAGTCATGGAACGGGACGTTTGTTTGTGGATTCCTCGTTTGGGATTGACTGAACGAGGAGTTTCATCATGGCAGGATGGCGGCAAGCGGTCGAGTTGGCGATGACCGATGAAGAGATCGAAACGTTGACGGCTCTTTCGCGGTCGAGGACCGAACCGGCGCGCCGGGTGTCGCGGGCCGCGATGCTGCTTGCCTACCGCGAGACCCCGTCGTTCTTTGCGGTGGGACGAAGACTTGGCGCCCATCATCAGACGGTCCAGCGCTGCGTCGAGCGGGCGGCGGCCGATGGCGCGCTGGCAGCGCTCGACGAGCGCCCGCGACCGGGCAAGGAGCCGGTGATCACGCCGGCGGCCAAGGCCTGGCTGGTGTCTCTGGCGTGCGACAAGGCCAAGGAGCACGGCTATCCGCACGAATTGTGGACGACGCGGCTGCTGGCCCGCCATGCGCGCGAGCACGGACCGGGGGCCGGACATGAATGTCTCGCCCATCTGGTTCAGGGCACGGTGTGCAAGCTTCTCGGCCAGGAGGAAATCAAGCCGCACAAGGTGCGCTACTATCTTGAAAGCCGTGACGCCGAGTTCGAGCAGAAGATGGCGGAGGTTCTGTATGTCTATCGCGAGGTCCAGGTCCTGAAAAAAGCCGCCGCCCGGTCGAAGAAATCGGACAAGCCGGTCGCGATCGTCTCCTACGACGAGAAGCCGGGGATCCAGGCCATCGCGACGACAGCGCCGGATCTGCCGCCAGTGCCGGGCGTGCATGCGACCTTCGTGCGCGATCATGAGTACAAACGTCACGGCACGCTCAGCCTGTTGGCGGGGATTGACCTGCTCACCGGGAAGGTCCACGCGCTCGTCAAAGACCGCCACCGCAGCCGAGAGTTCATCGAATTCCTCAAGCTCCTTGATGCCGCTTATCCGGCCAGGACCGCGATCAAGTTGATCCTCGACAATCATTCCGCGCACATCTCGCGAGAAACCAGAGCCTGGCTCGACACACGACCGGCAGGCCGCTTCCAGTTTACCTTCACGCCCAAGCACGGCTCCTGGCTCAACCTCATCGAGGGCTTCTTCTCCAAGTTCGCCCGCTCCGTCCTGCGTCACATCCGGGTGACATCAAAGCACGAACTCAAAGAGCGCGTCATGGCCGGAATTGACGAGGTCAATCGCCGTGCCGTCGTCCATACCTGGTCCCACAAACTCGCCGAGGCCACCTGATATGATTCGAACCAAGGAAACGCTGACCTAGTTCATTGCAGGTTTAGCCTGCGAAAGACCTGAACGTGCTGGCGTTCCAAGGACGAGCTGAGACAGATATGGAACCGTTCGAACAATCGAGCGGACCGTCAGTGCGAACACAACAATGGAGGCTCCGAGCGTACCGGCGACGGCAAAACGGGTCGTGAGATCCCAACGTTCTCCGAACTGCATGAAATCCATGAGACGGAAAACGGTACCCTGGACCAGGTAGAGCAGAAGCGTGCTCTGGCCCAACTCCACAGCGATAAAGCGGCCCGCTCGATTTGAACGGCCAATGCGCCAGCATAGCAAGAAGAGTTCAATAGCGATTGCTGAAGCAGCTGCAGAGCCAACAAACATCAAAAACACGTTTTTAGCCGACCTAAAATCGTGAATGATGGCAAGATTATTATAGATATAAGTATCCTTGCTCCAAGCTAGAAAGCCTACGCAAGTCACTATCGAGAGAAATACAATCAGGAGCATCTTCCCAGATCGCACTGTACTCATCCATCGTTCTCGCGATTGAGCCAACAAGAATCCCAAGCAGAAGAACGGGTAAGTGAATTTGATCAGAGGAGATATGGAAAATGTCACGGGCGCGAGCGCAACCAGTACGGCTGATCCAGATATGACCCACGATCCGTGCTTGAGATTGGTAAGTATCTTGACGAGAAGGTAGGAAACAAAGGTGGCCCAGATGAACCAGTATGTGCCAGCGAAGTCGTGTACAAATTCCAGAGGCCCGCTCGTTACCCCAAATTTGGCGGTCTCCATGAAGGCCCACCAAAACAGCATCGGCAGCAGGAGCTGCTTCGCACGATCGCTGGCGGCTCTAGTGAACGACTTGCGCAGCAGCGATCGACAAGAAAGGTATCCACTTATCGCCATAAAGAGCGGCATGTGAAACATATAGATCGACTTGTAGTACGGCGAATACCAAAACCCATCATCTCGGTAGATGATGTGCTGGATCAAATGCCCCACGATCACCAAAATAATGAGCGCACCTTTCGCGAAATCTAACTGTAGATCTCGGTCGTTTGCTCCCGGTGTACGCGGCTCGTGTGCGATCGATCCAGTCACGGTTGCCAATGTGTCAAACATCTAAATATCTGTGTTCCGATGAGCCGGTGGCCGGTTGTCTCTTTCTTTTCTGCCTCATTGTTCGGCTAAATGAAAGGTGTCGATGTGACAATTTGGATGCAAAAATAGGCTCGGGCTTCTGAGGCGCTGAAACCGTTGATTGCGGTTGCAGCTATGCTGCAAACCGCTAAGGGTGGGGTCGCCGCTGCGCAATGTACGGTTCTGAATGATGTCCACACCCATGCTGGGAGGCGTGAAACTCGCTGGTTGGTATGTATCCGGTGAAGGCGTCTGGTTTGATCCTATTACCTGATCTGCTTGGGTTCAGCAGGGTGAGCCACGTTCTCAGAACGGCAGTTCTAGGCGGGAGAGCGTAAATGCGCTTGTCGGGCCCGCGTGCAGGACGTCGCGAGCCAAGCTTGTCGATCAATATCGTTGGCCTGGGCGGTGGCGATCAGGCTGAAGGTCGCAACGTCGCGGCGGCGGCCCTCACTTGTGGACGAGCTCACACACGACGCAAATTGACCAGCTCTCCGCAGAGCCCTGTCACAGCATATTACGATGTTCCACTCGACTCTGCGCCAACGAGCTCACCTCCGGCAGACCTCAGACTTGAAAACTCGGATAAACCAGCTCGGCGAGAGGCCCTCGCAACTCTGAGGTGCTAGGTAAAAGGTGCTGCTCGCGCTCAGGTGGTGGTGGAGAAGCGCAGCGGGGGTGTTCTCGCGCATTAACCGACTCGGCGGAGCACAGACAGCCTCGACAATCCAAGCCTCGCGTCCATGATCATGGCCTCAAAGCTTCTGACCATTTCGGGCGATATGCGAGGAATTGCGCCAACACTTGCGCGGCGATACTATTCTAGCAAGTTTCTTTCGTGTGCCTGCAAACTAGACGACAGTCATGGAACGGGACGTTTGTTTGTGGATTCCTCGTTTGGGATTGACTGAACGAGGAGTTTCATCATGGCAGGATGGCATGGCAGGATGGCGGCAAGCGGTCGAGTTGGCGATGACCGACGAAGAGATTGAAACGTTGACGGCTCTTTCGCGGTCGAGGACCGAACCGGCACGCCGGGTATCGCGGGCCGCGATGCTGCTTGCCTACCGCGAGATCCCGTCGTTCTTTGCGGTGGGACGAAGACTTGGCGCCCATCATCAGACGGTCCAGCGCTGCGTCGAGCGGGCGGCGGCCGATGGCGCGCTGGCGGCGCTCGACGAGCGCCCGCGACCGGGCAAGGAGCCGGTGATCACGCCGGCGGCCAAGGCCTGGCTGGTGTCTCTGGCGTGCGACAAGGCCAGGGAGCATGGCTATCCGCACGAGTTGTGGACGACGCGGCTGCTGGCCCGCCATGCCCGCGAGCACGGACCAGAGGCCGGACATGAATGTCTCGCCCGTCTGGTTCAGGGCACGGTGTGCAAGCTTCTCGGTCAGGAGGAAATCAAGCCGCACAAGGTGCGCTACTATCTTGAAAACCGCGACGCCGAGTTCGAGCAGAAGATGGCGGAGGTTCTGTATGTCTATCGCGAGGTCCAGGTCCTGAAAAAAGCCGCCGCCCGGTCGAAGAAGTCGGACAAGTCGGTAGCGATCGTCTCCTACGACGAGAAGCCGGGGATCCAGGCCATCGCAACGACAGCGCCGGATCTGCCGCCAGTGCCGGGCGTGGATGCGACCTTCGCCCGCGATCATGAGTACAAACGTCACGGCACGCTCAGCCTGTTGGCGGGGATTGACCTGCTCACCGGGAAGGTCCACGCGCTCGTCAAAGACCGCCACCGCAGCCGAGAGTTCATAGAATTCCTCAAGCTCCTCGATGCCGCCTATCCGGCCAGGACCGCGATCAAGTTGATCCTCGATAATCATTCCGCGCACATCTCGAGAGAAACCAGCGCCTGGCTCGACACACGACCGGCAGGCCGCTTCCAGTTTACCTTCACGCCCAAGCACGGCTCCTGGCTCAACCTTATCGAGGGCTTCTTCTCCAAGTTCGCCCGCTCCGTCCTGCGTCACATCCGGATTACATCAAAGCACGAACTCAAAGAGCGCGTCATGGCCGGAATTGACGACGTCAATCGCCATCCCGTCGTCCATACCTGGTCCTACAAACTCGCCGAGGCCACCTGATATGATTCGAACCAAGGAAACGCTGACCTAGACGCCGAGCCCCAAGTGCCGGAGCGTGTTAGGCTACCGGCGAGCTTCTCCAACCGAGGCCGCCATGCCGTAAAGCTGCGCGCAGCTAACGACCGTCGTTCAGCGCTGAGGCGCTCGCGCTGTTTGCCGGGATCGAGCGCATGCCGCAGCGAGGTCAGAAGTTCGAGGGTCGCTCGCGAGCGTTGGCTCGTCTGCTTGGCCCCGTCAGCGAATGGTGGACTGGAAACCATGTAAACGACCGCAGCGCCAAGCCGTGTCACCCGCTGGGATACGTCGCGCGCGAGGACTGGCTTCGCTGTCGCGAGGTGCGTGTCGCGCTGTTTGCGGCAGCCTCCGCGCGACGAGCGCTGGGCCGCCGAGCTGCTCAAGCGTCTGCTTGATGCCAGGTTGTCGCCGTTCGAACCCGATGCGGTTGCCGTATGCGAAGCCGCCGAGGCCGAGGCGAAGCGCCCGACGCCTCCGAAGTGACGCGGAGGATCCCGACATGCCGATAAGCTTACGGGCGCAGCCGCGCGGCGTTAATGGGTGCATGCCTCACAAGAGCCCCCGTCGCGACGCTCACCACGGATATGTCAGGAGGGCATATTGACCTAATAGCGTGTAAGTCATGGTCGGCCGCTGGCCTCTTCAGGCTCTAAAAACCCATTTGACGCCACGGGTGCGGCTGATAGGGTTGGAATTGGAACCGGTGGGAGAAAGCTATGCGGGTTATTCTAGCGGCTGGTACACAGCGTTCTGGAAGCACATGGGTCTTCAATGTAGCTCGATTAATCTTGAGAACTCAGGACCCGAACTTAAAGACAGCATGGATCGACGATTATGTGCCGGGAACAGAAACGTCGGCGCTATTGAAAATTCACATCCCTGACGATCAATGGAGCGAGAGAGCGGAAACTGTACTAACTTGCCATCGCGATCTGCGTGACGTTATCGTGTCCCTTCATGATCGTGGTTGGGTGAACAAGGACGATAAAGGCGCTGCTCTCGCCGCTGCAAAAACTACGCGCGAATGTCATGAGTATTGGTCAGCACGATCCGACATCGATCTATCCTACGTCGAAATCATAAATCATCCGCAAACCTCGGCGCAGAGGATAGCGAGGGCTTGTGGGATATCTATTGACCCGAATACGGCTGCTCAAATTGTCCACGAAGTAGATGGCCTCATTGATGGAGTTGCTTCTTACAACACGGAGAACCAGCTACACCCAAACCATCGGCGCGACGGTCGGATAGGTCGGTGGATTGGCAATCTGAATGCAGATACGGCCGAGGCAATCGTTTCCGATAATCGGGACTGGTTTGTTCGTTTTGGGTATCTTACTTGAACCTCAACTTCGCTGCGGCGACCGTTGCGAACTCGCTGTCAAGCGGGATGCCGCAGCGCTCACCGCTTCGCCAGCTTGAAAACGTTGCTCGCGGCTGTCTCCAGCGCCGGTCCGAGCGACGGCAGGGTCTTGCGCGTGATCTCGTCGGTGAAGTCGAGGATCGACGCCGCCAGGCGCAACTGGCGCCGTTGCTCAACGGGATCAGGGCTATTCTGGGGACCAATCCCGACGAAGTGTCGGCCGACGCCGGCTACTACTCCGCCGCCAATCTTCGCGCGATCAAACGGCGGCGCATTGAGGGCTACATCGCCAACCGGAAGGCAGAAGCACGGCACCAAGTCCGCCACCGCGGAACAGCCTTCAAGAGCCGGCTCGCTGATCGCCAAGATGAGCACCAAGCTCAAGCGCGCCGGCTACCGAAGTCGCTACCGCTTGCGTAAGCAGATCGTCGAACCCGTGTTCGGACAGATCAAACAGGCAAGAGGGTTCAGGCAATTCCTGCTGCGCGGCATCGACAAAGTGAAGCCCGAATGGGCCCTGATTTGCACCGCTCACAACCTCGTCAAGCTGGGGAGGGCCGCATGAGCCGCTATCATTCGGATAAAACTGGCTTCCCGATGCTAACTGGACAGGCTCCTAGACGACCGATTCCGTGAACTTGGCAGTCATGGAACGGGACGTTTGTTTGTGGATTCCTCGTTTGGGATTGACTGAACGAGGAGTTTCATCATGGCAGGATGGCGGCAAGCGGTCGAGTTGGCGATGACCGACGAAGAGATTGAAACGTTGACGGCTCTTTCGCGGTCGAGGACCGAACCGGCACGCCGGGTATCGCGGGCCGCGATGCTGCTTGCCTACCGCGAGATCCCGTCGTTCTTTGCGGTGGGACGAAGACTTGGCGCCCATCATCAGACGGTCCAGCGCTGCGTCGAGCGGGCGGCGGCCGATGGCGCGCTGGCGGCGCTCGACGAGCGCCCGCGACCGGGCAAGGAGCCGGTGATCACGCCGGCGGCCAAGGCCTGGCTGGTGTCTCTGGCGTGCGACAAGGCCAGGGAGCATGGCTATCCGCACGAGTTGTGGACGACGCGGCTGCTGGCCCGCCATGCCCGCGAGCACGGACCAGAGGCCGGACATGAATGTCTCGCCCGTCTGGTTCAGGGCACGGTGTGCAAGCTTCTCGGTCAGGAGGAAATCAAGCCGCACAAGGTGCGCTACTATCTTGAAAACCGCGACGCCGAGTTCGAGCAGAAGATGGCGGAGGTTCTGTATGTCTATCGCGAGGTCCAGGTCCTGAAAAAAGCCGCCGCCCGGTCGAAGAAGTCGGACAAACCGGTCGCGATCGTCTCCTACGACGAGAAGCCGGGGATCCAGGCCATCGCAACGACAGCGCCGGATCTGCCGCCAGTGCCGGGCGTGCATGCGACCTTCGCCCGCGATCATGAGTACAAACGTCACGGCACGCTCAGCCTGTCAATCGGCTTGCAAATTCTGACCCCCTAAGCCAGGGGATCGGCGTCCAAAATTGGCTCTGCGCTGACGCAGTTTTGGTGCAGCTCCGATTATTCTGCGCCGATTAGCCTGGCTTGAAGCAAATCGATTTTGCCACGGCCGTACATTTGGCGTCTGACGAGCTTGAGGCGCGTGATCTGACCCTCAGTCTGTCCGTTGGACCATGGCGAGGTGATCGCCGCTCGAACCGCCGCTTCATCGCTCGTTACGCCGCGGGCGAACGATGCGACAAGACTGGCGCGAGCGCGCTCGATCCAGGGTGACAACTCGGCGGCGGCTCGGCGCCGAATCATCAAGTGGAATTCGGCGATGATCTCGCGTGCCTCGACCAAGGCTGGCACGCCAGCTTCTACCGCCGCGACCGTCACCGTCTCTGCCTTCGATAGCGTATCCCGTCCGACGGTCATGAGACGAGCGATCGTTCTGGCCGATGGAATCCGATGAAGAGTTTCGACATCAGTCTTTTCGGCCCGCCGTCTACGAGTCGTCCATTCGCCGACAACACGAAGGGAGCCTCGGAAACCGCGCGCCCGTAAGCGGCGCCAAAGTTCAGCGCCGTTTCGGCAACCGGCTGCCCATTGATCGTCGAGCCATGGCAGGTGCTGATCGAGAGAACTCTCCCGGGTCCGGAAGACATCATGGCGTTCGCCGCGGATCACCTGTCGTACCAGCCCCCTGCTGTGGCCCGTCTGGCGCACGATCTGCTTGATCGGCATTCCACCTTTCGACAGGCTCAAGATGGTCGCGTTGGCCTCGTCGCGCCGGAGATAGCCCTCATATTGGAGACGCTCCGCAGCTGTTAGCAGCTCGGGATCGATCGTCGTTGCTCCGATTGCGCTGCGGATCTGGCGCATCGATTTTCGGACGGCATCGAGGAAGGCCCGACTGGCGTTCTCCATCAGATGCCAACGATCTGCGACCTGTACCGCGTGCGGCAGGGCCTTCGCTGCGGCTTCGCCATATCCTCCACCGCGGTCACGAGCGACGATCGCGATCGTGGGATGAGCAGCGAGCCAGGCCTGGGCGGTCGCGGGCTCACGGTCCGGCAGCAGGGTGACCACCCGGCGCCTTTCCAGGTTGCAGATGATGCTGGCGTATCGGTGATTGCGCCGCCAGGCCCAATCATCAATGCCGATAACCCTGAGCGGGTCAGCTGGTGCACGGCTACGGCGTCGAACCACCCGGAGGAGCGTATCCTTGCTCACCGGCAGCATCAGCCGCTTTGCGAAGCCTGCCGCCGGCCGTCCGCCAAGCGCCAGACCGAGGTGATGGACAATGGAGTCCAGCCTCGCCGTGCGTCGCGCTGATGGCGCCAGCACTCCTTCGGCGAAGCGCTCAGTAAAGATTTGGCGCCTGCACAGGACGGCGTCGCAGCGGAAGCGGCGGGCGACCACCAGGAGCTGTACGATCCGCCCCGAAAGCGGGAGGTCAGTTACGCGTCGCCGATACCGGCTATGGACACGTCGGGAAACTGTTCCGCACAAGGGACACAGGCCGACGCTTCCGGACGCCCGGATCTCAATAACGGCCTTATCACCTTCGTAGTACGCACTCTCTACAACAAACCCACGCGGCACCAGACTGGAGCGGTGGAGTGCTTGCTGCATGGCTTTGATTCTCCTCCAATCAAAGCGCCACGCATCCCCCAAACTGCATCAAAAGTGAGTCAGAGCCAATATTGCAGGCCGAATGACACTCAGCCTGTTGGCGGGGATTGACCTGCTCACCGGGAAGGTCCACGCGCTCGTCAAAGACCGCCACCGCAGCCGAGAGTTCATAGAATTCCTCAAGCTCCTCGATGCCGCCTATCCGGCCAGGACCGCGATCAAGTTGATCCTCGATAATCATTCCGCGCACATCTCGAGAGAAACCAGAGCCTGGCTTGACACACGACCGGCAGGCCGCTTCCAGTTTACCTTCACGCCCAAGCACGGCTCCTGGCTCAACCTTATCGAGGGCTTCTTCTCCAAGTTCGCCCGATCCGTCCTGCGTCACATCCGGGTTACATCAAAGCACGAACTCAAAGAGCGCGTCATGGCCGGAATTGACGACGTCAATCGCCATCCCGTCGTCCATACCTGGTCCTACAAACTCGCCGAGGCCACCTGGTATGATTCGAACCAAGGAAACGCTGACCTAGTATCTATGGCGACGTGTTGGGTGACGAGGAACGCCAATTTGCTCGACGGATGTGGCGGCGCAAGTAATTGTGGACCCTCGACCGCACCTCCGGGAAAAACGTCTGCGCATCACTAGCAATCTGGTACAGCGCACTATTATGCAACGTTCATTTTCCGCCGGCTTGTGATACGGCCGGTCGCTTAGAGACTCACGGCGTTCCGATTTTCGGCGCTCAGCACCCGTAAGGCAATTTCAGAAAACCGCACAAGCACACCTATTGTCTGGTCTTCCGAATTTCTTGCATGACGAGTTGTGCACCCTGCAAGCGCGTCAGCATCAGGCGCAAAACTTCGATTCTCACCTTTAGCAGTTCAATATACTCTGTCTTCATCTCCTGACCCTTGGTTGCAGCGCGTCAGCTCGCGCTGTTCGTTTGTCATTGCCGATGCTTCGTGGCGATTCCCACTAGCCGTCATGATTTATGCCGAACCGTTGTCCGACAAGAACTCGAACCGTTGCGTTCTGCAAACTCCTTTTCGAACACGAATTGCGCCGGCTCGCCGTGATCGCCTTCGACAAAGCCCTTCGCCACCAATAGCTCGCGGGCGTCGCGCACCAACGCAGGGCTGCCGCAAACCATGACGCGGTCATGCTGCGGATCGAGTTCCGGCAGTTCGACATCTGTAAACAGCTTGCCTGACGCGATCAGGTCGGTGATCCGGCCGCGGTTCCGGAAGCGATCGCGCGTCACCATCGGATAGTAGATCAGCTGATAGCGCACGAAGTCGCCGACCAGCTCGTCCCCCGGCAGTTTTTCCATGATCATCTCGCCATAGGCGAGCTCAGCGACGCGGCGGCAGCCATGCAGTAGTACAACATTCTGGAATCGTAAATAGGTTTCGGGATCCTTGATCACGCTCAGGAAGGGCGCAAGCCCGGTGCCGGTGCCGATCAGATAGAGATTGCGCCCGTCCTCGAGATTATCGATGACCAGCGTCCCCGTCGCCTCGCGGCTGACGATGATCTCGTCACCTGCCTTCAGATGCTGCAGACGCGAGGTTAAGGGACCATCGGGCACCTTGGTCGAGAAGAATTCCAGCCGGTCCTCGTAGTGGGCGCTGGCGAGGCTGTGGGCACGCAGCAGCGGCTTCTCGTCCACCTTGAGCCCGATCATGGCAAATTCGCCGCTACGGAAGTGGAACGACGGATTCCGCGTGGTGGTGAAGCTGAAGAGAGTGTCGGTCCAGTGATGAACGCTCAGCACGCGTTCCTGGTTGAAATTGCTCATCTCACCGCTCGCGCAACAGTTGGAGCATGATCCGTGTGCCGCTTTGCCGAAATGCTCATCCTCAAATGGAACCTCGATTGACAAAAGCGCGAAGCGCACCAACGCGTTCGCTTTAAGTAAAGGCAAAGGCGAGCAGGCTTGAGCACAGCAGCACGAGACCGGCCGCGGTCAGTGCCAGGAAACTCTCGGAGACAAGATCATGATTGCGCATGAAACAGCCTCGATTGCGCAGTCGAAGAGAGAGCACCAGTCCCGGCCTTGGTCGATGATAAGACAATTCGCATCCCACTTTGCTAAATGAACTCTTCCCCTGTCTCACACTGGGCCAATAGGCGGCTTTGCCAGCTCACTCCCGGCCGAGGGTCGCGAAGGAAGAATTCAGTGCACCCTCCTCACGCAGAGACGATGGCATTTTGGGCGCCTTTGCTCCGACAAACACAGTACGTAACGAACGAACAATCTCGTTTCTTACCTGAGTGTGTCGTCTCGGCTTCATATTGGAGCGTTTCGTACAAACGACCCTGCAATTCACGCTCTATTGCAACGGTACTGGGACGGACGCTCATCGGGGATCGACGCTCCGAGATTCGCCGAAGTGGTGCTGTGCGCCGAATATGCGCTGTGCGATCCTCACATGTGATCGCGATCATCGCGACTAACCGTAGCGATATAGCAATCTTGATTAATGCAATGAGCTGCGTGTTCACGCTTAAATCCTGCGTTTGATCGCCCTTTTTGGACAGACTTCAGCGCTCTACGCTGTCTCGTTGATAGATCTGGAATGTCTTCCGACGAGGAAGCGTCGGAGCGTGACGTACGGTGTGAGTTCAGGATTTCGAAATCAATCTAAATTAGTTAGCCAGTCGTCATCGACCGAATGAAGCAGGTCAACTCCCGTTTAGCTCAATATCGATAACCGCGCTCACCAACACCGTGCCGGGGCATGAACTCATTCAAGGGATAACCATGAGCGAAGTTGCGACGAGGGGCGGCAGGCCATCGAGGGGCCTCCGCATTGGATTACGCGGCCAAATGGCACTCCTTGGGATTTCCGGAGTGCTTGTCACAGGCACAATCTGCGCGGCCGCCCTGACTTATGCGAGCCTTGTTCAGAGCGAGTCGAACGACAGCAACCAGTTCAGAGCCCGCGTCGCATCGTTGTCACAAAGCTTCCTGCAGTCACGACAAATCGCGAGCGACTTCCTGCGCAAACCCAATGAAGTATCGATCAAGAGCCATGCCGAGAATCATGAGCGGCAGCTCGCGGACCTGAGTCACGTCGAAACATTTGCGACGGCTTTGCCAGATGGGGACCCGCTGAAGCAGGCGACCGCCCTACGTCCGGTGATTAATCTCTATGCAACGCGCTTTCATAACGTGGTCTCGGCCCAACGCAACCTCGGCTTCAATGAGGATGACGGATTCCAAGGCAAGCTGCGCAAGGCCGTTCACATCGTCGAGCAGCGGCTCGCTGAGCTGAACCAACCACGCCTCACGACCTTGATGTTGATGATGCGCCGGCACGAGAAGGATTTCATCCTGCGCGGCGAAGACAAATATGGCGATCAACTGGTGGACCGGGAGGCGGAATTCGAAACGACGCTCGCTCAGGCCAGCCTGCCAGCCGACGTGCATTCCCAGATCCTCGAACTGATCCGCGCATACAAGTCGAATTTTGTTTCGTTTATGGTCACGCAGCAAGCGCTGGGCGATCAGGTGGACGATCTCGGACAGATCTACGACCGCGTCCACCCGGCGCTAGTGAAGATCATGGCTGCCGCTGAGGCGCGTTCGCGGGCTGCTGAAATTCATGCTGATGAAATTCGGCGGACGCTCATCTGGGTGATTGGACTTTCAACGATCCTCGTGGGTCTGATCGCATTACTGTTCGGCCAACGCATAGCCGAAACAGTCGCTTCGATGACGGTGGCCATGCGCCAACTCGGCGACGGTCAGTTCGACGTGGTTCTGCCGGGACTCGGCCGAAAAGATGAGCTCGGCGAGATGGCCGAAGCGGTCGAAATGTTCAAGCTGAAAGCTCGCGAGAAGGCACAGGCCGAGCTCGATGCGAAGGTCGAACAAGATCGTACTGCCGCCGAGCAGCGTCAGGCCGATATCGCTCAGCTCGCCGGCGAATTCAAAACGGCCGTGGGCAAGGTAATCGAGACCGTCTCATCCGCCTCCTCACAGCTTGAAGCCTCCGCACGCAGCCTTACCCGGACGGCTGATCATAGCCGGCAACTTTCGATCGAAGTCGCATGCTCATCGGAGGAAGCGTCCGGCAACGTTCAGCGTGTCGCGACCGCGACGAGCGAAATGGCGATAACCATCGCCAACATCGGCCGAAAGGTTCAAGAAGCTGCCAATATAGCGGGCGAAGCGGTTCGCAAGGCCGAACTCAGCGACCAGCGCATGGCCAGTTTGGCGGCCGCCGCGGAGCGGATCGGCAGCGTGATTCAGCTGATCGCTGCAATTGCGCGGCAAACCAATTTGCTTGCGCTCAACGCGACGATTGAAGCCGCGCGCGCCGGTCATCTCGGTAGAGGCTTCGCAGTTGTCGCCCAGGAAGTGAAATCTCTCGCGGCGCAAACGGCGCATGCGACCGTTGAGATCAGTGAGCAGATTGGCGGCATTCAGGCGGCGACAACTGAGTCGGTCGGCGCGATTACCGAAATTAGTGTCATCATCGACCGCATCTCGGAGATTGCCAGGACGGTGGTCGACGCCATAGGAGAGCAGGAGGCAACGAGCAAAAGCATCGCATTCAATGTGCAGGAAGCCGCGGTCAGGACCACCCAGGTGGCGGCCAGCGCCGGTGAAGTCACCAACCGCGCGATGGAAACCGGAGGGGCATCGATGCAAGTGCTGACATCTGCCGAACAGCTGTCTGAGGAAAGCTCTCGACTGAAGCACGAACTAAACAGCTTCCTGGGCAGGATTCAAGCGGCTTAGGTTGGCATGTCAGAATACTCCTTCGGCCTTTCTGGCTCTAGAAGCACGCAAGAGTGTCCCATTTTTCCTTGCGCCCTTCAGTTGCTTGGGCTTGAATGCGCTAATATTTTAGTACTTTCGCGTCGGGCGGCCCCTGACGTCATGCTCTTGCGTTTTTGCTTCCTCTTAATTGTGACGGTCTCGCTCAGCGCCTGCGCGTCGAGCGAGACGAGAAGTGACGTCAGGCTGCCGATATTCCAGCGACGAAGTACAAGAAGATTGCAGTCTAGCATGCTGATCTTGAACGAGGTCGGCTGGCGGACTTTCCGCGAAGCATTCATCGTCTACGCCGCGCGATCTCATCAGCGACTACACCGACTGCACGTATCAGCCGTTCGTGCAGGGGTCTCGAATATGTCGAGGATGTCATCATCCGGTTCATTCCTGCCCTGCTCGATGGCTTGGGCAACGAGTTCATCGAGGGGCGTTTCCTTTAGGTGACCTTTCTTGAGAAGCTCTTCAAACAGACCATCGCTTCTCGGCTGCGGTTGGATGCGACCGTCGGAGTTGCACCAAACCGTGAATGTCTGATGTCCCAGAACGACTTGCTCAACCATCTCCGCATCCAACGGAATCAGCGTCCCCCAGACCTCGTCCGCCTCGTCGGCGAACCCCGCAACGTACATCTCTGGCTCATCAGCGTCTTCATCGCGAGGGCGGAAGAACGGCGTGACGGTGATTGGAGCGTGTTTTACCATAACCATCTTTCCGAACGGCTTGAGCACAAGTTGTGTCGACGCAGTGAAGCGTCCAGGCTAAGCGCCGACATTTCCATCCTACGAAAAAGGCCAAGTTGTGAGCGACGCGACGACGGACGCAAATGCTATCGCCGCAACAAAGAAGGCCACACGGCACGCACTTGTCCAGAGAAGGAAAGCGGGAATGCCACCGGCATCACTCTGACGAAGACAAAAGGCCCCGGAAGACGGATCGCATCCGCGAGCTAAACGACAATTTCCGTAAGACCTTTACCGGGAGCAGAATGATGATGTCGGCGAGCGTCGCAGCGCTGCCGGCAATGCAGCGGTCAGCGGCGTGGCTGAACGTAAGCGATTTCGATGAGTGAAATATCGGCACGACGCCCACCGCGAGCACGACTTTTCTCGGCTTTGAGTTGTGCAATCGCACATTCTGCCTGCGACCGCTTCCCCGCTCGGATAACTCGGTCCAACGCTGCCTGACGGCGTCATGGTGCTGGCGACCAGGACAAAAGAAGAACAGCCCCTTGGCAATTGCAATCATAGATTGTTTTGTTGTTGACATTTCGACCAAGCATCTGATCGAATTACTGCTATTTCCAGCAAATTTGTTAGCTAGGGTCGATCAAAAGTGGTTTCGCAAAATCTTCGAGGTGACGCAATTAGAGCGCTTGCTGGCGCAGACTACGTGCGAGAGCAGCTTCTCAACGCGTTATCTATGGGGCCCCGCTCACTGCAGCGCAGTGCCTACGCGATCAAGTGCCGAGTGAAATCGGAAGACCGGCTGATACAAAAGGTATTGTCACGTCGCCAAAAGCGTAGGCGATACTCAGCAAGGGACGCTACTGACATCATTGGATTGCGAAAAGTCCTCCACCCGATGCACAGTCGTGCCTCGATCCACTAGAGTCCGCAACCGATCAAGCGATTTCGTCATGTGACGGCGAACGTTCGGGCCACCGTGCGGGCACCCATTATCGCAAATGGACTACCGGAGTCAGAATAAGGGAGCTGTCTGCAGCGAGTTCAAAAGGCTTCGCACGCGGACGAGTAAAGAGGAACTAATAAGCCAAAGGAGCAATCGAATTGAACTCCTGGTTGATTAGTCCTTCACCTTCCCTGCAGCGCAGTTGAATCACGATACGAAAGGTGTCAGAGCGATATGCACCTGCACTGGGCGTTGTGATCGATGCAATGCTGCAAGAGGTAAAGAATGATCGACCGCGCTGGAATCAACCAACTTAAATGCCCGAAGTGCGGTGAACTCATTCCCGTCAGCGAAACGATCTACCATCAGATCGAAGAGGAAGCCCGCCAAAACGTGAATTCCGAATTTGCTCAACAACAGAGTCTTATCGGCGAGCGTGAGCAAAAACTGAAAGAGCGAGAGTCAGATCTCGACAAAACAATTCAAGACCGCATCCGCGCGGCCCAGGACCGGCTTCAATCAGAAGCAACGGCCAAGGCGCACCAGGCGGTCTCAGTTGAGATCGATGACTTGCGGCGCCAAGCCGCGGAAAAGCAATTGTTGCTCCAAGCCTCTCAGCAGCAAGAGCTTGAACTGCGCAAGCAGAAGCGCTCGATCGAAGAGCGGGAAAAGACGCTTGAGCTGGAGTTGATAAGAAAGCTCGACGAAGAACGAGCCAAGATCGAGGTAGCCATAACACGCCGATTGGATGACCAGCATCGCCTCCGAGATGCCGAAAAGGACAAAAAGCTTCAAGACGCTATCAGGGTGAACGACGAACTCAGGAGAAAGCTGGAGCAAGGGTCGCAACAAACGCAGGGAGAGGTTCTGGAATTGCAGCTCCAGCAGCTGCTCAGCAACGCATTCCCGGAAGATCAGATCGAACCCGTTCCGAAAGGAGTGTCGGGAGCCGACCTCATTCAACGCATTTCATCGCGCACAGGAAACCCGTGCGGCATCATCTTGTGGGAATCAAAACGTACAAAATCGTGGAGCGACTCATGGCTCCAGAAACTGAAGGATGACCAGCGAGTATTGAAAGCCGAGATGGCAATTCTCGTATCCGACGCTCTGCCGCGCGACTGCGAGAATTTCAAACACGTCAGCGGGATTTGGATCACCAATTCGCAATGTGCCCTCAGCCTTGCCTTCGCACTTCGACTGCAGCTCATTGAAGTTGAGATGACAAAACTTGCGGCGGTGGGCAAAAACGAGAAGATGGAAATATTGTATCGCTATCTCTCGGGGAGCGAGTTTCGCCAGCGCGTGGAAGCGATCGTTGAGACTTTCATAGAAATGCAGTCCGAACTCCAAGAAGAACGGAGAATTGCAGAGCGGCGCTGGGCAAAGCGGGAAAAGCAGATACAGCGCGTCATAGCGAATACGTCCGGCATGTATGGTGACCTTCAAGGCTTGATCGGTACATCGCTGCAGGCCATCCCCGCGTTAATGGCGAGCACCGGCGAGGATGAGAGGATCAATCCTGTCACCACGAGTTCATCCGCGACACTTCAGATCGCTGCATCGCAACGCAACGACGACGATATCCCCTGCTGAATCAGCCGCATTAACCTTGATGTTTGCAGCAAAGTCTGGCGCAAGGTATGGTTGTGTCAACATGGCCAAACTCACAAAAGTATCTCCTATCTCAAAACCGCCTCTTTCGCCGACCGTATCCGCGGTGATTTCCGATTTCGTAAGCAAACTTGCTGAAGAGAACATTGTCGATGGCGACACGCATGATCGCCTTAAGAAGGCGCTTTTGGACAATCAAAGCGTGGACGCCGCATCGCTGTCCGTTGCACTCTTCGGCGTGGACGAAAAATAAACATGCTCAGCATTGAGAAGATTGAAATTGAAGATTTTCGAGGCGTAAAAAAGCTGGCGTTGAATCTCAAGTACAAGAATTTCGGCATATGCGGGCCGAACGGTACGGGCAAGAGCGGAATAGTTGATGCAATCGAATTCGCAATCACGGGCGATATCACAAGATTGCGCGGCAGCGGCACATCCGATCTTAGCGTCAGAGCACACGGGCCGCATGTTGATGCAGCGAAGAATCCTAACCAGGCAAAAGTTACCCTCACTGCCCGCATTCCATCACTCGGCAAGATGGTCACAATCGAAAGATCCGTGGGCTCACCGAACTCTCCCAAGATAACTCCGACAGATAAGAGCATTGAGGCGGTTATTGCGGAACTCGCCGCGCATCCTGAATTTGCGCTCTCCCGCAGAGAGATAATCAAGTACATCCTTACTCCCGCCGGCCAGAGATCGAAGGATGTTCAGGAACTCATGCGTCTCGATCATGTCGAGAAAGTGCGGCAGGCATTTCAAAAGATCGCTAACGATGCGCGCTCCAAAGCCAGTATGGCCAAAAATCAGCTTGATGGCGCCATACGCGGACTTCTGCAGGCGCTCGGTATTCCCGCGCTATCGAAATCCGCGCTTCTTAAAGCTGTAAACGACCAGCGGGCGATCCTTCAGCTTACGCCACTGGCAGACCTATCGGCGGAAACAGATCTCAAGACCGGCCTTGCAGCGGGCACGGTCACCACCGCGACGCCGATTCGCAAGGCAGTCGCAACGGCAGAAATTGAAGCGTTCAACCAGACCCGACTGGTACTCGGCTCGCCCTCCTTTGGTAAATCTGTTGCCGACGCTGCCGGGCTGGTTAAAGCTCTCGCTGAAAACACCCCCCTGCTCAAAAGCTTTCGCCGTGAAGTGTTGATCAAACAAGGCGTTGAGTTGCTGGAAGAAGACGCCTGCCCTCTGTGCGATTTGCCGTGGAACACGGCTGAACTTCTCGTTCACTTGCAAGAGAAGCTCTCACTCGTTGGAGAGGCCACGAAAGCACTCGATGCGATCCAAGCAGCAATCACACCGCTCAAAGCCGAACTTGTTGCTTTCGAGCAGGGTGCTAGAAAGCTACTATCGATTGGTGCGCGACTTGATCCAAAAATCGAGACAGCGCTCATGTCAGACGCCCTGGAAAAATGGACCGAGTGGCGACAACTGATCGAGGGCATCTGCAACGACCCCAACGATCTGCAACAAGCCCTGGAGGCATTCGGCTCCATTACTAAGCCACTCCCTACGGCAGCTCAGCAGGTGATATCTGCCATAGCAGCGTGTGTCGCGGCGTTGCCGGAAGTATCCAAAGAACAAGATGCGACAGCATTTCTGATCCTCGCGCAAGAACGATTGCGCCAATACCGCGAAGCTCGATCGGCAAACGATACTGCCAACGCCCGACAAGAAACAGCAAAGAAGGTCTCAGACCTCTATAGCGCCCGTAGCACGGCGGTGTTGGAGGGCATCTACAAGACCGTCGAAAAGGACTTCACTGATTTTTATCGACTAATAAACAGTGAAGACGAAGGAAAATTTGAAGGCGCACTGAAACCATCCGTTGGCAAGCTCGCGTTCGATGTCGATTTTTACGGACGCGGCCAATTTCCGCCGGGCGCCTATCACAGTGAAGGCCATCAGGATGGCATGGGACTTTGCCTTTACCTGGCACTAATGAAGCACACCCTTGGCAGCAACTTCACATTTGCTGTTCTTGATGACGTGCTCATGTCCGTCGATTCATCCCACCGACGCGAGGTCTGCAAACTTCTCAAAAGCCAATTCCCCAAGGTCCAGTTCATTCTTACGACTCACGATCCGGTTTGGCTTCAATTCATGCGAACCGAGAATCTAGTCGGTACTAGCGTCAACTTCGGAAGTTGGTCCGTCGATACCGGTCCACAGGTTTGGGACCATGTTGATATTTGGAAAGACATCAGTGATCGACTTGCAAAAAATGACGTTGCTGGTGCTGCGGCAGCGTTGAGACGGTATCTTGAATTCATAACCACTATTCTCGCAGATAATCTGCGGGCCGACGTGCCGTTTCAGAGCAACGGTAGTTACGACCTTGGCGACCTGATGTCGCCCGTACTTAAAGCATGGAGAGCCACGCTGGCATTGGCACGGGAAAGCGCTCAGTCGTGGGGAAACAGTTCAGCTCAGGCGACAATCGTGGCACTGGAAGCTGATGCAAAGGCCAAGATAGCCAAGACTCAGACTGAGCAGTGGATGATTAACAAGGCCGTCCATTACAATGAGTGGGCCAATCTGCAGCCCAAAGAACTTGCATCGCTGGTCGCGGCCTTCAAAGACCTCCTGGACTCCTTACGATGCACCAACGTCGATTGCGGTGGGTACTCGTACGTCTCACCCCACAAGGGCGACCGACAAGCTTTGCGCTGTACGTGCGGATCAATAAATTTCAACCTCATCAAAAAGTAAGAAATCCACCTACCAACCGGTCGCGCTCGGCACAGAGATCCTCAAGTTCCTCCGGCCGACGTCGTCGAGATACCGCCCGCTGAAAGTCTCTGCCGGCGACGCTGCTCGATGTCCACTCGAACTCAATATCCATGGTCTTGTCCTCTTCGTTCGATAAGAACAAAATGAGAACAACGGCGCAAGACTCAAAAATATTTTTGGCCCGTCACAGCATCTGTTTGGCGGTGCCAAATCGGTGCCACGCGATTTCCATTTGCCGAGAAAACTGTGCCGCGGAAATTAAAAAACTCGCTGCGCGGCAACCCCTTGCGGGTGGTGGGCGCACCAGGGCTCGAACCTGGGACCCGCTGATTAAGAGTCAGCGGGCAGGGCGGTAATCTGAGTGTCTGATTCCGATTTCCAAACGACCATAAGTTCGCATCACGTTGTCGCAGCCACCGGGCGCTACGATTGCTTGTCAAGCTCGTGGCAAAGGCAACGATTCGTCCTATTTGCACGCCACAGCTACCCAGCCGCAATATCTGCGCTCTCGATCCCTTTCTTGCTCGAGAAGCCTCGACCCTAATGCGCCAGACCGATCACGGTTCAAGGCAAAGGCATGAGCGGCAAGGACGACGCGACTCGGATCAAGGGATTACGGACACCAGATAGTCTGAAAATGCCGCTCGCGACGAAGCGTCATCGCAAGAACCGTGGCATGCCGCCGCCCGCGACGTTCGATATCGAGACGCTGCCGGGCAGCTCTAATTTGACGGCACTAGAGGCGGCCGCGGTCATCCGGCGCACGCCCGGAGCGCTGGAGCAGTGGCGGCGCGATCCGAATCACCCGCTGAAATGGCGCTACGTCGATGGCCGGCCCCTCTATCGTGTCGATGCGGTGCGCGAGTATCTGGCCAAGTGCGATAAGACCACTAGGACGCCTCAGCAGCATAATGCTCACGCAGACGGCCGAGGAGCTCGGCCTTGATCGGGTCAAGCGGATTCGTCCGCTGCAGGCGCACGATTTTGCCGACCCGTTTCGCGCCGACCAATTCCGCAATGTAGTCGTGAGCCGCTTCGAACGCCATCTTGCGGATGATCCACTGTTCGTCGTGATTGTAGACCTGGTCGATTCCGCTTGGCTTTTGCCCAACACACAGCCGCTGGATTTCGTTGTCGTAGCCACAGCGTGACATGATAGTACGCAAGCTGCGCCTTAGGTCATGCATGGTGAACTTGGCGACGCTCGCCTCCTTGACCAGGCGGTTGACCATCTTCGTGAAGCCGGACATCTGGCCGCCGGTCTTTGGCGACGGGAAGACATAGTCGGAGGTTGCCCGCTGGAAATGTTTCGCGGCCGTGAGCACCTCGTCAACCAGGTGAGTGCGCGGCACATCGTGGTGCAGCCCCATCTTGGTCCACGCCGCATCGAAGGTGATGCGGTCGTCCATGATGTGCTTTCGCCATTCGATCATGGTAGGCTCGCTGCGCCGCGGGCCACCGAGCAGGCACATGCGTGCCAGGAGACCGAAAGCCCCGAGCTTGCCGGTTGCATCCCAGACCTTGATGATTTCCTCATCGGTCAGCGCGCGACCCTTTGTTCGGCGTCCGACCCTTTGCGCGCGGGTTTCCTTCGGCGCGCGATAGCCGGCGAGCACGTTGTGCTCGACATAGCCCTCGCCGACGCACCATTCGAGCAAGGTATGCACGTGCTTGCGCAAGTCCTTGGCTGCACCGCGCTTGCCGGTCTTGGCAATCTTGTCGACCGCAGCCATGATCTGCCGTCGCGTCAGGTCCCCCACGCCGCTCTCGGCGTGATCCTTGAGCCCGCGCCGCAGCGCCGACATTGCTGGCTTCCAGTTGACGACTTGGCGTCCGGTCAAGGACGTCTGGTAGGGACCATCTTCAACGATGAGGGTGGCCAGCGTGGTGCGCTCCTTCTCGGCTGCCTGTTGCCGCCTCGCCTCGCGCTTGGCGTCGTTCGGATCCACGCCCCTGAAGACCTCGCCTGCGGCGATGGTGGCAGCCTTGCGCGCTGCCTTCTCGTTATATTTCGGCCACGCGCCGAGCGTCTTGCGCTGGGTTCCCCTCACCCCCGGCTTGGTGAACAGGTAGACCCAGGTCCGGCCGCCGGTAGCGCGCATGCGCAGGGCGAGGCCGGGCAACTTGTCGTCATGGAGATAATGCTGCCCCTTGCCTGGTGGCAAGGTGGCGTTGCGGATCACGGCATCGGTGAGTGTCAGCTGGTTGGTCGGCTCCGGCATGGTCCCTACTCTTCCTGTCGCGGTGTGCCCCGCAGCCGCCCGGACCATCGAAGCGAAGGGAAAGTGATGGTTGACTCTCCTTCGCTTTTTCCGCCTCGGGGCACACCAACCTGGAAGGACGACCCTTGAAGAACAGAGGGGACACAGACCCTTCCCGATTTGTGTGCCCCAAGGGAAGATGGCGCGGGGGCACAGCGGGGGCATACAAAATGTAGTTCGGTCAGCTGTGGTCTATTATGGCCGCATATGATGAACGCCCCTACACTCCAGAGGCTTATCCAGTTTTTACTATGGCTAGCCCCGGTTGGCTAGGGACTATGGATTGTGGTTCACACGGGAGAGGTCCAAGGTTCGATCCCTTGTGCGCCCACCATCCATCCCCTGAATCCTCCAGTTTTCCTGAACCATCCCGTCGCGGGACAATGATCGACGCTTGGCGGAGTTCGGACCGTCTCAATCAAATATGTCGAAAACAACCCCATGCACAGTAGCCGACGCGAGCGGAAACAATTGGTTACGTATTTTCCGAAATCAAATTTGACTCGTCGGGCAACACAGGGGCAGAATGGCATCATCCGGGGAGAGGCGTACCGCACGGGACGCGCGGGCCGCACCCAAGCGCGGCCATCAGTCAGGTTTGGTCCGAAATCAACCAGACTAGAAAGCTGCGAAAAATTCGGTCAGCGCCCTCGCAGTGCAGGCAAATTGTGGGTAGGCAGGGGGGGAACCGCACCCGAGGAGGCCCAATCTCCTGTGGAGCCTAAGGCCGACCGACGCCTTGGATAGGAAAGCGACTTTCGATGGGACTCGTTTGGAGATAACTTTGACAGAGTCGCGCTGCGGCGCGCGTCAGGGCGGAGCGACAATTGTTTTCACTTTTCGATGCGGAGGGCACCACCCAGCCGATCTCGCGGTCGCGGGCGAAAGACCCTGCCCGCAAGGGTACCGTGCCCGACGAGCACTTGTCGCCAATCCTGTCGCATCACGCCCGCGTACTGTTCCTAGATGTTGAGACCACCGGCCTCAGCTGGTACTATGATGAGATCACCATCATAGGTTGGGCTGTCGATGGTGAGTATAAAGTTCTGGTTAAAGGCGAGGATCCGTCTTCGCTGCTCAAGGATCTCGCCTCTGCCACTGTTCTGGTGACCTTCAATGGCACCCTTTTCGACCTTCGATTCCTTCAGAAGACCTTTGGCAAACTGGCGCTGCCCGGCATCCACGTCGATCTTCGCTATCTTTCGAAGCGCGTCGGATTGGCGGGCGGCCAAAAGAGTATCGAGAGAGAGCTCCAGATTGATTTCCGCAGCGATCTCGAAGATGTCGATGGAGCCGTGGCGGTGCTCCTTTGGCACGACTACCTGCGTGGGAATGTAGCGGCGCTGCAGCGGCTCGTACTCTATAACCGCAGCGACGTCCTCGGCATGGCCGCGATCCTCGACATTGTCATGGCGCGGCTCAATCTGCAGCGCGATTTCTGGCTCAAGCCACAAGCATTCAACGAGATCGCCCGAAACATTTTCGGTCAGCCGGCACCGACGATGTCAAGCCGCGCGCTCCAGCCGAACGTTACCTTCCGAACCTTCTCGTCGATATTCTCGAAAACGCCTGCTGAAAGCGCCCGGATCGTCGGAATCGATTTGACCGGCTCCGAAAAGCGCGGCTCCGGATGGTGCGTCCTAGATGGCCGAACCGCCGAGACACTTACCGTCCATACCGATCAGGAAATGATCGATCGGATATTCGATCTCAAGCCAGATTTGGTCTCCATCGATTCTCCGCTCTCGCTTCCGTTCGGGCGTACGGTCGTCACGGATGACGATCCCGGACGTCAAGAGTTCGGAATCATGCGCAAATGCGAAAGAGAGTTGAAGCGTCGCGGCGTGAACGTGTACCCCGCGCTGCTCCCAAGCATGCAAGCGCTGACCCGGCGGGGCATGTTGCTGGCTAACAGGATTCGGGCAGAAGGGATCGCTGTGATCGAAAGCTATCCCGGCGCGGCGCAAGACATTATGGCAATCCCACGCAAGGGCGCTGGAATCGAGTACCTCAAACGCGGCTTGTCCGACTTCGGAATCGAAGGACGGTACGCCTCCGAGGAAGTCACTCACGACGAGTTGGATGCTATAACGGCAGCCTTGGTCGGCTCATTTTTCCTCGCAAACAAGTACGAGCCACTGACCGGTCCCACCGAGGGAGCTTTGATCGTGCCCAAGCTGACCGACAGCGAGGATACCCCCCTAGTGGTGGGCATCAGCGGACGCATCTGTTCCGGCAAGACGACCGCCGCTCACATGCTTGAGCAGGAGGGTTTCGCATATACCCGGTTCAGCCTCGTGATCGACGACGAGATTCGGAACGCAGGTGGTTCGCCGGACCGTGCTACGCGTCAAAAAGTGGGTGAGCAAATTCATCGGGAGAAGGGCCAGCGGTGGCTTTGCGAGCGCGTCCTGCAGCGCGTAGCCGGCCAGAGCCACGCGGTCATTGATGGTCTCCGCTTCCCGGAAGACCGGGCATATTTCGTGGAAGCGTTTGGAACGCGCTTCGTTCATGTGCATATCTCTGCATCTGACGAAATCCGTAGAAGTCGGTACGCAGAATCCGCGGCTGTTTCGTTCGACGAGGCCGATCGCCAGGCGGTGGAAGCGGGTATTGAACCGCTGTCGAAGTTAGCCCACATTCACATTACGAATGAGGGAAGTTTGTCCGATTTGGAACAGTCACTGACGCAGATTGTCTCAGAGAATTCGAAGAGCGGCAAATGCCTGTCTCCGTAGTCGTAGGTGGCCAGTACGGTTCAGAGGGCAAGGGAAAAGTAGCGCTCGCAATCGCTCGCGAGAGGGATGCTCGTTGTGTTGTCCGGGTTGGGGGAACAAACTCGGGCCACACCATCATTGATCAACACGGACAACCGAGAGCGTTCCGGCAGCTGCCGGCTTCAGTTTTCGCGACCGATTCTATCGCGGTTCTTCCACCGGGCGCCTTGATCGACATTGACATCTTCGAGAAAGAAGTTGTCGAGCTTGGCTTGGGGCCGGATCGCGTCAAAGTGAGTCCATTTGCAAGCCTCATCACGTCCGAAGATCGGGATACGGAGCGTTCGAACGGGTTAGTGGAGCGAATTGGGTCGACCGGATCGGGTACCGGCGCCGCCCTTATACGGCGCATAACTCGTGCAGAGACTGTCCGCCTGGCTAAGAACGAAGAGAGACTTCATCCCTACTTAGAAGACACGACCGACTTGATGCGTGCCGTTCTAGCGAAGAAGCAGCGCATTGTTATCGAAGGTTCGCAGGGTTTTGGGCTCTCGCTGCTTCATGGCGGATTCTATCCTAAGGCCACCAGCCGAGACACGACGGCCGCAGCCTTTATCGCTGAAGCTGGCTTGAGCCCTCTGGACGTCGACGAAATTGTACTTGTGCTGCGTGCACATCCGATAAGGGTTGCCGGTCCCTCCGGCCCTCTAGAGGACGAGACCACCTGGCGAGATATTGCTGCCGAGGCAGGACTTCCCGAGGACTACAAGGAGTTGACTACGGCGACCAGGAAGGAACGGCGAGTCGGACGTTTTGAAGTCGACGTCGTGCGGCGCGCGATTACCGTCAACCGTCCGACGTCGATCGTATTGAACCATGTCGACTACCTCGATCCCTCACTCGCGAGTGGCGGACGGCCGTCCCAGACATGTGGCTTCATCTCCGATATCGAAAAGCACATCGGAGAAAAGATAGCCAAGGTCGGACTGGGACCGGCTTCATTGGTGCCGCGATCCGAATTTGATCGGAATGGCCGCAGTCAACCAAGCTCGAGGCACTCACTCAGGGCACTTTGAGAGATCCTCTCGATCGCGTCGGATAGAGCTGGGGCGTGCCCTTCCTGTCCAAGTATCCAGAAGTGCCGGCATGATCCCCTTCGCGCTAGGAAGTGCCGTATAAGAGGCGCGTCGGGGAAATGATCGCGAAATTTAGCGCCAAGAACTTCCGCTTGGCGGTCCACCGTCGCGGTTCTGTTGAGATGATGGTAGACGACTAGCGAGTGGCCCTTGGCCCAGAATTCGGCAAGCTCGTTCCAAAAGACATACTTTCCGCTTTTCGGAGAATGGCGCTGCACCGAGGCAGTCTGCAAGCCATTGTCCGGGTCGACAAACACCAGCTCATGTCCGCTGGCACTCGCAAGTGCTTTTTTGACCCAGGCACCCCGGAAGAGCGCTCGTTGCATTCTGGTCAGCCGGGTGTCGCTTCTCCGATCGGAGATGAGGCTGCCGAAGAAACTAGTACCCGGAGGCAAAATCCCTGCCGCCGCGACCGATCGGACGCTTCTCTTCCCCTTGTGAATAAGTCGAGCAAGCGCAGCGTGAAGGCTCGGATCAAGCTGTGCAAAGGCCGCATCGCGGAGATAGCTTACATGCCTCCCGTCTGCGTTGTGGTCCTCATCCGAATACAAGTACCATATGACTGCGATTCGAAGATTCGTTTCTCGCGCGATGGCTCTGAGCAGGGCGAATTTCGCGAAATCTCCGACGTCGCCGACGTATCGGTTTTGCATCTGGCTTCGAAACCTCTTGTCTGAAAAACAACCATCAATGGATCTGACCAAACTACCAGAGGACGACGACGATGCCAAAGCTCGTGCCGTCAGGTTTGAGAATGAAGATCCATTCCCCCATGTCCCCCGGGCTTTGCTGTCCTCTGTCGAGATCGCTGACTATGCGCGCATCACGGGGATGTTGTGGCCGTTCACAGAGAAGCAGCTCAAATCGGCATCCTACGAGGTGTTCATAGGTGGAGAAGTAATCTGGTGGGACGGTAACGGGCGGCGTCAAAGAAAGACGGTTAAAAGAGGAACCCCGCTAGTTCTCGAAGCAAACTCAATCGTTTTCGCGCAAGTCGAACCCACCTTCAGATTGCCGAACTACGTTGCCATCCGCTTCAATTTGAGGATCACGCATGTCCACCGAGGCTTGCTGCTCGGTACTGGCCCTCTTGTCGATCCGGGATTTCACGGGAAGCTTTTGATCCCGCTTCACAACCTTACATCTACAGATTATCCGATAGATACCAACGAAGCCTTGATATGGGTCGAGTTTACAAAGACCACATTTGGGTACGTACCGCCGCCGGAAGACACCTTGGCGGCTATCCGTAAGCCGGAACTCTTCAAAGGATTTCCGAGGGACAAGCGAGACCTAGAACCAGACAAATATTTGCGAAAGGCGAACGCTGGAAATCCGATCCAAAGCTCCATCCCGAATGCGATCGCAAAGTCGGCCGATTCTGCACGAAAAGCCGAAAAAAGCGCAAAGAGTATTAGAAACATTAGCGCTGTCGCTGCGCTTGTCGCCGGTGCAGGCATCGCTTTTACTCTCTATCAGATCGGCCAACAGTTCGCTTCGATGGTGCAGAACTCCCAATCCTTGATTGCGACGGTCTCAACGGATGCAAAGGGAATGGCTGAGAAGATTACGACGCTGTCAGCCGACAATAAGGCGTTGATGGACAAATCGGTCGAACTCAAGGACGCAAACGAAAAACTCAATGCCCGCGTCAATGACCTGAGCACACAAATGCAAAAGCGTAATTCGTCTCCACCTAGAAGGCAATCTAGGAGAGCTCCCCAAAAAGGAGGCTGATTCCTAAGCGACGCGTCAGAGCGCTCCAATGCATCCAAGCGATCAGTTGTCACGCGGGGACAGTGAAAAGCTCGCCGCTGGACTGCTATACGTCTGAGTGGCTCTAGAGCGATGTGACGCTGGTGTGGCCCCGCGACCCGAGGCAGTCGCCTCAAACGCACCTCTACCCGATCGACAGAATCTCGATCTCCTGCGTCCCCGCCCCTACGACATCCCCGACCGCCTTTCCCATCAGCGACCTCGCCACCGGCGACACGAACGAGATCGAGCCGGCTTTCGGATCGGCTTCGTCCTCGCCGACGATGCGATAGGTTTGCACGCGGCCGTCGGTGCGGCTGAAGGTCACCGTGCTGCCGAAGGCGACGATGTCGGTCGCGGCCGGATCGGGGATGACCTGCGCGGTGCGCAGCCTTTCGGTCAGATAGCGGGCGTCGCGCAACGGCGCCGCCGACTGCCGGCGCTTCTCGTTGACGTCCTCGATAGCTTGCGCGACTTCATAGGCTTGGCGCGCTTCGGCAAGCTGTCTCTGCAACGCCTGCAGGCCTGCCTCCGTCACGAGGTTGGGATGGGGCGAGATCGGGCGATCCGGCAACAGCGTTTCGGACGCGGTCTCGGCGCTTTCTTCCTTGGTAAAGGCGACGCTCAATACAAAAATCCTGTCGAACTGGTGGGGGCAGGCCCATCGCAGGATAACCGGATCAAACTTGCCCGGCTGCGCTCCTTGCCCGGCGAGGCGACTGCGCCTAACTTACTTTCGTCTTACCAAGGATGATCCCATGGCTACCGGCAAGCTGACGACGACTGTTTCGACCAAGGGTCAAGTCATCCTGCCCAAGGCGATCCGTGAGGAACGCCGTTGGCGGGCGGGCACTCGGCTTACTATCGAGAGCACGCCGGACGGGGTGCTTCTGAAGCCATCCTCGCCATTCCCGGCGGCCAAGCCGGCTGACGTCTTCGCGTCGCTGCACTATCGGGGCAAGCCAAAAACCGTGGAAGAGATGGAGGCGGGCATCGCCGCGGAGGCGCGGCGACGTCATGCTCGCGATTGATGCCAACCTGGTCGTTCGGTACCTGACGGGCGATCATTCCCAGCAATCGGCGAAAGCCAAAGCCATCATCGAGGCAGAAGAGGTCTTCGTCTGCACGACGGTGATGCTGGAAACCGAATGGGTCCTGCGGAGTGCGTATGGTTTTGACGCCAAACGCGTATGCAAGGCGCTCCGGGGTTTCGGTGGACTTTCCAACGTGGTGCTCGAGGATCCCGGGCTGGTCGCGTTTGCCCTGGATCGGATGGACGAGGGCATGGATTTTGCCGATTCGCTCCACCTTGGGCGGGCTGCATCCTGCGATGCCTCCTGACGTTCGATCAGCGATTCATCAGATCGGCGAAGGCGATGGGCTTGGGGAAGGTCCGGTTGCCGTAAACGCGTTTGCGCTGTGCGGCGGCGCGCCACCACGCGATGCACTCCTCGCACGAGCTGCAGCACGACATCGCCGTCATATGCCCGCGGCGCGCAGAAGCAGACGAGATGTGTCCAAGCCAATTCGCCACGCCAGTGAGCCTCGGGTTGGCTACGGATTGCGGTCCAGACGGGAGAGGTCCAAGCATCCCTTGTGCGCCCACATTCATTCTCGATCGAGAGTCGCTGGAGGCTCCCTTGCGAAGGCGTGCGTAAGTCGGCTTTGCCTTGCAACTTCATTCGCGTCGGTTCGCCGGCAGCTCGACGACTTCCGGTCTACTCTCCACTCCGGACACTTCGCTGTAGCGCGCAAACTGGAGCAATGGGCCAACAGCGGAAGTCCGGGCTCGCCCGCGGGTGAAGCCCCCTGTCAGTAGGCGAGAATATACGCGCGGGGCGGGGCCACCGAGCACGTACGGAGATTTAGAGCGCGTAGCGAGACAACTTCCAGACGGCGGTTAGAATTTGCCGTGTGTTCTCGAACACTGCTGCGATTTCGTATGTCAAAAGGAAGAACGCGCAATAAAACGTACCCGGATGGTCGTCGCTCCAAAGCAAAAGCCTGCGGCTCAGCGGGATCCTGATTTCTTTCCGACACACCGTGAGAGTGACGAGAGTGCCTATAAGGGCACCGACCACAACGTCCGACGGATAATGATAGCCGAGATAGATGCGCGGCACGCAAATTACGACAAGGCTGTACAAGATCACGAGCCAGCCCCATCGGCCCCATATCAAGAGCACGCCAACGGACAACGCAATAGCAAATGCGGCGGTATCGCTCGGAAAGGAGCTCCAATTCCACAAAGACTCACTCGTGACGCGATAGGGCAACGTGAAGGTGACTGCGGGATCATGGATCGGCCGTAATTGATAGGGCACGAGAGACCTGATGATCTTTGTCAGCAAAAGTGCCGCGACTGTCGCCGCAAGTGTTGAAATAACCAGCTCCCGGCGCAGCTTTTGGTCCGGGTCATGCTGGAACCAAGCCAGCCACAAAAGCGATGTCACAAGAGCGCCCTTGAACACGGCTTGGTCGGCCAAGAAGCTTACCGCCGCATCAAAGATCAGGGAGCGATGCGCGAAGCCGTTGAGAAGTTCGAAAAGATACTGATCAACAGGGTTCACATGCGAGTCTCCTTCCCGTTCAGCCAACAACGCCACCCGAGCATCGAAGCACAGGGCCTGCTCTTGGGCTAGGGCAACGTCCGAGTTGGGTCAATCGCATCGGTTTGGCGATCAGCCGCGCACTTCCGGTCCTCCCCTATTAACCGACATGTAGCTGCACCGCGTCAACGGACGCGAAGGGCCATCAGCGGAAGAACTCTTGCTTGCACCGTAAGGATAAGCAGTGCCCTGGGCTTCAAAGATCATGGCAAGGCGCGAGTACAGCCCTTCCAGCATTCAGAGTTGCTGGCGCAGGCTGTAGTGTCAGTCGCGCCAGGGTTCGCGTCCTCACCGGAGACCCGCGTCGGAAGGGGGTAGATAGCTAATGCCATACTTCGCGTAGATTTGTGCTGGTATCCGCTGCTCGACCACTCGGGCCAGCGCAGCATCCACGGCTGCAAGCAGCGCATCGTCGGCTCGGCGAAGCCCGACTGAAACACTCCAGTGGAGTGCCGGGTCTGGCACGTATCCGTCGGTTATCCTTACTGCCGTGCTGGGGTTTTCGTGCCGATACCAACCGATAATCACGGGGTTTGTCGCGCCAACTTCGATTTCGCCTGCCTCGATCGCGGCAATTATGTCCTCTTGAGAGGCGAAGACCGAAACGCGGAAGCCGTGCTTGGCCAGCCACTCGTGCTCGACGGATCCAACCATGACGCCAATCTTCTGACCGTGCAAATCCTCAAGCCGACGAACCGAAGTTCGAGATGAAATGACGAGGACAACACCGCTGTCTGCGTACGGTCTCGAAAAG
>NZ_JAACFT010000047.1 GCF_029051685.1 Bradyrhizobium sp. CSA207
GTCCGAGGACGGCAAGGAAGACAACCCCGTCAACCTCGATCCCCGCATGGCCAAGCTCGCCGGCGGCGTCCACCGCCTCGACGGACAGCTCATGGTCGTCCTCGACGTCGATCGCGTCCTCGAGCTCGCGCCCGAGATGATGGCGGCGTGATACGGCGGCATCGCCGCCGGACTTGCAATTGGAAGTGCCCCCGCAAAAAGGGGGAAGGAAGCAGAGGTTCACATGCGCACTTGTCTCGTCGTTGATGATTCCAGCGTCATCCGCAAGGTTGCGCGCCGGATCCTGGAGGGCCTCGACTTCCAGATTCTCGAAGCCGAGGACGGTGAGAAGGCGCTGGAGGCCTGCAAGCGCGGCCTGCCCGACGCGGTGCTGCTCGACTGGAACATGCCGGTCATGGACGGCTACGAGTTTCTCGGCCATCTCCGGCGCATGCCGGGCGGCGACCAGCCCAAGGTCGTGTTCTGCACCACCGAGAACGACGTCGCGCACATCGCGCGTGCCCTGCACGCCGGCGCCAACGAATACATCATGAAGCCCTTCGACAAGGACATCGTGACGGCGAAGTTCCAGGAAGTCGGCCTGATCTGAGCGACCGTCCGAACGTCGAACGGAGCCTCCGGCGCTTGTTTTTCAACTGTACCGTTTCAGTCTGAGTTGGTGAGTAATGAGTGTTGCGTTCGCAGGTAGTTCGACCACGAGCCCGTCGCGCGAAGCCGGGCCGCTACGCGTGATGATCGTCGACGACTCCGTCGTCATTCGCGGTCTGATCTCGCGCTGGGTCGGCGCCGAGCACGACATGGAGGTCGCAGCTTCGCTGCGCACCGGGCTCGAGGCCGTCAACCAGATCGAACGCATCAACCCCGACGTCGCCGTGCTCGACATCGAAATGCCCGAGCTCGACGGCATCTCGGCGCTGCCGCAACTGCTGGCGAAGAAGCGCGATCTCGTCATCATCATGGCTTCGACGCTGACCCGCCGCAACGCGGAGATCAGCTTCAAGGCGCTGTCGCTCGGCGCTGCCGACTACATTCCGAAGCCGGAATCGACGCGCGAAGCGTCCGCTGCGGACATCTTCCACCACGATTTGATCCAGAAGATCCGCCATCTCGGTGCGCGGCTGCGCAGGAAGGCCGCGGTCGCGAGCCCGCCGCTGGCGCCCGCCAGCCCAACTCCCGCCGCGCGCGGACCGGTTGCGCGCCCTGCCGCGCCGGCACCCGCCGCGCATGCTGCGTCGTCGGTATCATTGGTCACGCGCCCGTTCTCGACCCAGGCACCGAAGGTCCTGCTGATCGGCTCTTCGACCGGCGGTCCGCAGGCGCTGATGTCGCTCGTGACCGAGCTCGGTCCGGTAATCGACCGCGTTCCGGTGCTGATCACCCAGCACATGCCGCCGACTTTCACCACCATTCTTGCCGAGCATCTGGCGCGATCGAGCCGCAAGCCGGCGAGTGAGGCGGTCGACGGCGAACCGGTGAAACCGGGCCGCATCTATCTCGCGCCGGGCGGCAGGCACATGCGCGTCGTGCGCAGCGGTGCCGACGTCGCGATCTCGCTCGACGACGGCGCCGCCGTCAATTTCTGCAAGCCCGCGGTCGATCCGCTCTTCACCTCGGCCATCGACATCTGGCATGGCGCTATCCTCTCCGTGATCCTGACAGGCATGGGCTCGGACGGCATGCGCGGCGCCAAGGACATCGTCGCCGCCGGAGGCAGCGTCATCGCCCAGGACGAAGCCTCCAGCGTGGTTTGGGGCATGCCGGGCGCCGCCGCCAATGCCGGCATCTGTTCGGCGATCCTGCCGCTCAACCAGATCGGATCCAAGGTCAACCGCCTGTTCGCGGGAGACCGCTCGTGACGCCCACGGACTATGAGTATCTGCGCAAGTTTCTGAAAGAGCGTTCCGGTCTCGATCTCTCCGCCGACAAGCAGTATCTGGTCGAAAGCCGGCTCTTGCCGCTGGCCCGAAAGGCGAGCCTTTCAGGCATTCCGGATCTCGTCCTCAAGATCAGGAACGGCGACGGCCGGCTTGCGAGCAGCGTGGTCGAGGCGATGACCACCAACGAGACCTTCTTCTTTCGCGACAAGATCCCGTTCGATCATCTACGCGAGACCATCCTGCCCGGACTGATCCAGGCGCGCGCGGCGCGCAGGTCGCTGCGCATCTGGTCGGCGGCTTCCTCGACGGGACAGGAGCCCTACTCGATCGCGATGTGCCTGAAGGAGATGAGCGCCTCTCTCGCCGGCTGGCGCATTGAGATCATCGCCACCGATCTGTCGCAGGAGGTGCTGGAGAAATCCAAGGCCGGCGTCTACAGTCAGTTCGAGGTGCAGCGCGGCCTGCCGATCGGGTTCCTGGTCAAATACTTCACGCAGTCGGGCGACATCTGGCAGCTCAACGCCGACATTCGCTCGATGGTGCAGTTCCGCCAGCTCAATCTGTTGCAGGACTTCTCCCATCTCGGCACGTTCGACGTGATCTTCTGCCGCAACGTGCTGATCTATTTCGACCAGGACACCAAGGCGGTGATCTTCGAGCGCATGGCGAAGTGTTTGGAGGCCGACGGCACGCTGCTGTTAGGAGCCGCGGAATCCGTGGTCGGAATCACCGATGCCTTCCGGCCCGTCGCCGACCGCCGTGGCCTCTACCAGCTCAATCCCGTTCGCTCCGGACGCCCGATGGGCGGATTGATGCCGCAGCCGCTGAAGATCGCAGCGGCGAGATGATCTCTTATTTCTCTCTCCCCTTGTGGGCCTCTTGTGGGAGAGGGTGGCATAGGCGGCCTTCGGCCGCCGTCCTTAGAACGCCGATGCTTCGCATCGGCTATGGCGTAGCGGCGAGACGGGTGAGGGGTTATCTCCGCGAATCCGTCTCTTACGATTTGAGTTTGCCGATGCAACCCCTCATCCGGCGCTTCGCGCCACCTTCTCCCGCAAGGGGAGAAGGAAGAAGAGCAAGCCTCACAAAATCGCGTGCGGCAGGAAGCGCGAGCCGTTGCCGGTGATGGGGCTCTCGTCCTCGCGGATCGACAGACCGCATGGCTCATGGTTCACCAGCCAGCTTCCGACCACCGGATAGAAGTTTGAAAAGTTCGGCAGCGGCGCGAGCGCCTGGTGCACGAAGCCCTCAGTGCCGTAAGGGCCTGCGTGCGCGTCAAGCGGCACGCCGCCGCAGACCAGCGTGACATTGGCGCCCTCGCGCGACAGCAGCGGCTTGCGCACATAGGAGCTGCCGAGCTCGGCGGCGCGCGGGTCGTCTTCGAAGAAGGCCGGCAGCAGATTGGGATGGTTCGGAAACATCTCCCATAACAGCGGCAGGATGCCCTTGTTGGAGAGCACCGCCTTCCACGGCGGCTCGATCCAGCATGTCCGCGCCTCGTCGAGCCTTGCGCCGAAGTCGTCGTGGAACATCCATTCCCAGGGATAGAGCTTGAAGGCGAGCGCGATGTCGCGGTCGTCGAGATCTACGAAGCCGCCGGCCTCGTCGCGCCAGCCGATCTGCGCGATATCGAGCAGCGTGGTCGATAGCCCCGCCTGGCGCGCGGTGTCCTCGAGATAGGCCAGCGTACCGGCGTCCTCGTCATTGCCGGTGGTGCCGGTGAGATGCAGATGGCGGCCCGCGCCGATCGCCTTCCATGCTTCGATCAGCCGCTCGTGGATGGAGTTGAACTGATCGGCGCGCGCGGGGATGATGCGCCGTTCGATGGCCTGCTCCAGCCAGGTCCACTGAAACACCGCGGCCTCGAAGATCGAGGTGGGCGTATCTGCGTTGTATTCGAGCAGCTTCGCCGGGCCTTTGCCATCGAACTTCAGGTCGAGCCGGCCGTAGAGGCTGCGGTCGTCACGCGCCCAGCTCGCCGCGATCAGGTTCCAGAACGCCTCCGGGATCTTCAATCGCCGCAAGTGGCGCTCGTCGCCGATGACGCGGCCGGCGAGCTCCAGGCACATCGCGTCGATCTCGCCGGTCGGTGTCTCGATTCCGCGCTCGATCTCGTCGAGCGTGAAGGCGTAGTAGGCCCGCTCGTCCCAATAGCGCTCACCGTCGATGGTGTGGAATACGAAGCCGCATTGTTCGGCGGTCTGGCGCCAGTCGTCGCGTTCGGGGCAGACGATGCGTTGCATGCCTCAGCCACCGCCCGAGAAGCCATGGGCAAAGGAGCCAAAGCCTCCGCGCGTGACGCCGCCCGAACCCGAATCGGACGACGTCCCCGACGACGAATGGCCGGAGGAATCGCTGCTGAAGAAACTCGATCGTGACGACCATCGCGAGCCGCTGCTGCCGCCCGACGAGCTGCTGCTGCAAGTGGTGCTGGTCTGCGCCGGCGTTCCGGGAGGAGGGGGCTCGCAGCTCTGCCGCGGCATCAGCGTGTAGGCGGTGGTGCCGATCGCGATCGTGCCCATCACCAGCAGCGCAACATGGCCGGAGCGTTTTACAGGTTGTCGCGGTGTCGGCGGCGGGAGCGCCTGCCGGCGCTTGCCGAACTGCTTGCTGGGAGGTTTCTCTGCCATGTCAGTAGATCATGCAGGCTGCGTTCAGGAGGCCCGCGGCCAGCGAGGACAGCCCGAGCCAGATCGCCGGTGCAAGCTCGCCGGCGCCGATCCGGGCTGACAGGTTCGGCACCGGGACCTTGACGAGAAAGAACACGACGATCTGGACGATCAGCGCGATCGTGGCCCAGATCAGGCAGTCCAGCACATTGGCCGAATGGGCAATCGCGCTGACCAGCGGGGCCACGAAGCCGAGCAGGCTGAGGCCGAGCGCAATCGCCGCGGCCGGTTCGTTGTCGCGGATCAGCTGGAATTCGTTATGCGGGGTGATGCGGGTATAGACGAACAGATACGCCACGATCGCGATCAGCCCGGTGCAGAAATAGACCAGGAAGGCGGGCAGGCCGGCGAGTGATTGCAGGATCATCGTTCCCCCATCGTGCAGCGACCATTCGTCGGCGGGAGGAGGATAGCGGTTCAACGACGCCAGGGCGATGAAGTCCTGATCGCGTCCCCAAAAACAAAACCCCGCCATTTGCGGCGGGGTCCAGGCTGGGAGGAGCGAGCCCGAAGGGCTCGCGACGTAAACTGATCAGGCCGGAATGCGCTCTTCCTGCTCGTGCGGCTCGCGCAGCACGTAGCCGCGGCCCCACACGGTCTCGATGAAGTTGCGGCCTTCGGAGGCGTTGGCGAGCTTCTTGCGGAGCTTGCAGATGAAGACGTCGATGATCTTCAGCTCGGGCTCATCCATGCCGCCATAGAGATGGTTGAGGAACATTTCCTTGGTGAGGGTCGTGCCCTTGCGCAAGCTGAGCAGCTCCAGCATCTGGTATTCCTTGCCGGTCAGATGCACGCGCTGTCCGCCGACTTCGACCGTCTTGGTGTCGAGGTTGACGACGAGGTCGCCGGTCTGGATGACCGACTGGGCATGGCCCTTGGAGCGGCGCACGATCGCGTGGATGCGGGCAACCAGCTCGTCCTTGTGGAAGGGTTTGGTCATGTAGTCGTCGGCGCCGACGCCGAGACCCTTGACCTTGTCCTCGATGCCGGCGAGGCCGGAGAGGATCAGGATCGGTGTCTTGATCTTGGAGACCCGGAGCTGCTTGAGCACGTCGTAGCCGGACATGTCGGGCAGGTTGAGGTCGAGAAGAATAATGTCGTAATCGTATAATTTACCGAGATCGACGCCTTCTTCCCCCAAATCGGTCGTGTAAACGTTGAAGCTCTCAGACTTCAGCATCAGCTCGATCGACTGCGCGACGGCGCTGTCATCTTCAATCAGCAAAACGCGCATGCCAGTTCCCCATAGTCGCCGCTCCTGGGCGTCAGGTCGGCCGCATTCGCGGCACTCAACAAAACGCCTTTGAACAACTGATTCGGATCCTGACGACAGATGGTTAACAAACTCTGATTCTGGAACGCAAGTCCCCTTGGTGCAATTTTTGTCGAATCGCCCTAAGGTCTTGCGCGTGAAGCAGCTTTCGTCACCCGATACCGTTCAAGTTCCACTTTAAGAGACGGGCCTAACCGACTCTCGCGACTCAGCCTTCTTCTGAAGGGGAGTCACGCTCAGTCACAAAGACAGTGACGCAATGATTAACGATGCGGGTAAACACGAAGTTAAGCGCCGTTCAGAAATATGGCGAAACTTAAGGTTTGGGCCATGAAGCTCCAATGGATGAAGGCCTTAATGAAGGCTCAGCCCTTATGAAGGCTCTGGCCGAGCAGATCGGCGACATCGACGGTGTCAACATCTATGGCCGCGTGGTCGGCGTTCGCGGCCTGATGGTCGAGGTGGCGGGCCCGATTCACGCGATGTCGGTCGGTGCCCGGCTCGTGATCGAGACCGGCGCCAACCGTTTCATCCCCTGCGAAGTGATCGGCTTCTCGGGCAACAATGCCGTGGTGATGCCGTTTGCCGGGCTCGACGGCGTGCGCCGCGGCTGCAAGGCGGTCATCGCCAATGCCGCCAACCAGGTGCGGCCCTGTGCGGCCTGGCTCGGCCGCGTCGTCAATGCACTGGGCGAGCCGATCGACGGCAAGGGCCCATTGCCGCAAGGCACCTCGCCGATGCCGTTCCGCAACGCGCCGCCGCCGGCGCATTCGCGCAAGCGCGTCGGCGCCCCGCTCGATCTCGGCGTGCGCGCGATGAACACCTTCCTCACCTGCTGCCGCGGCCAGCGCATGGGCATTTTCGCGGGCTCCGGCGTCGGCAAGTCGGTGCTGCTCTCGATGCTCGCGCGCAACGTCGATGCCGATATCAGCGTCATCGGGCTGATCGGCGAACGCGGCCGCGAGGTGCAGGAATTCTTGCAGGACGACCTCGGCGAGGAAGGCCTGGCACGCTCCGTCGTTGTGGTCGCAACCTCGGACGAGCCCGCCTTGATGCGACGGCAGGCCGCATATCTGACACTGGCGGTCGCCGAATATTTCCGCGACGAGGATCAGGACGTCCTCTGCCTGATGGACTCGGTGACGCGCTTTGCCATGGCCCAGCGCGAGATCGGGCTGTCCGCCGGCGAGCCGCCGACCGCCAAGGGCTACACGCCGACCGTCTTCACCGAGCTGCCGAAGCTCCTGGAGCGCGCCGGCCCCGGCCTCGGCGTCGGCGCCATCACCGCGATCTTCACGGTGCTGGTGGACGGCGACGATCATAACGAGCCGATCGCCGACGCCGTCCGCGGCATTCTCGACGGCCATATCGTGATGCAGCGCTCGATCGCCGAGCGCGGCCGCTACCCGGCCATCAACATTCTCAAATCCGTCTCCCGCACCATGCCGAAATCGGCCGATCCGCAGTTCTGGCCGACCATCCAGCGGGCGCGCCAGGTGATGGCAACCTATGCCGACATGGAGGAGCTGATCCGGCTGGGCGCTTACCGGGCCGGCTCCAGCCCCGAGGTCGACGAGGCGATCCGCCTGCACGAGCCGCTGGAGGCCTTCCTGCGTCAGCGCAAGGACGAAAGCGCCTCGCTTGCCGACGGCTACCGGCAGTTGGCGCAAATCATCGGTAATTTGGAAACGGAACGCTAACTTTGTCCCGTCATCATCCGTTCCACAGAGTAGCCAAGCCGGTCTGGGCCCAAATCGGCCCTGTGGGGAGACCGGTGTTGTCCCACGCGCAGCCAGGGGACTTCTGGGGAGTACGAGTCGATGAAGTCACGTGATACCCTTATTCGCCTGAAGAAGTTTCAGGTCGACGAGAAGCGCCGCAGGGTCGCCCAGATCGAGTCCATGATTGCCGACTTCCAGCGGATGTCGGTCGATCTCGAACGGGAGATCCAGACCGAGCAGGACCGCGCCGGGATCAACGATCCCTCGCATTTTGCCTATCCCACCTATGCCAAGGCCGCGATCCAGCGCCGCGAGAACCTGACCCGCTCGGCCGACGAACTGAAGGGCCAGCTCGAGGAAGCCAAGGCTGCGCTTGGCGAGGCCTTCGAGGAATTGAAGAAGGTCGAGCTCCTGGACGAGCGCGACCAGGCCCGCGAACGGGCCGAGGAAAGCGCCCGCGAGCAGGCCGATCTCGACAGCATCGGCCTGATGCGTGCGCGCATGGGCGCCATCGCCTAAAGCGCAGCCAGCGGGCCAACCGCCGAGAATTTGAAAGCCCGGACCCGCAAGGTCCGGGTTTTCGTCTTTGCTGTCCACAGTGTGGCGCTCCCGCCCCTTGGTGGCGGGCTTTGCTGCGCGCTATGGTAGCAAGGATGAAAGCGAGCCAGCGGCCGAGGTGTGTCCACCTCTCCATTTGGGAGAGGTCGGCGCGGAGCGCCGGGCGAGGGGTTACGGTCTGCCGTTAGCCCCGAGCCCCCTCACCCGATTTGCTGCGCAAATCGACCTCTCCCCGTCGGGGAGAGGTGAAGGAAGAAGCGACGGGGCCGCGCGTTGGGGGGCTGAATGCTGACGCCAGCAGAGCTGGTCGGGCTGATTGGGACGGTGGCGAAGGGCGATCAGGTCGCGTTCGAGCGGCTCTACGTCGCCACGCGCGCGAAACTCTATGGCGTCGTGCTCCGTATCTTGCGCCGACAGGATCTCGCAGAGGAGGTCATTCAGGAGACCTACGTCAAGATCTGGAACAGCGCGGGCCAGTTCAATCCGGCGCTGTCATCGCCGATCACGTGGATGGCGTCCATCGCGCGCAACCGCGCCATCGACGTCGTGCGCAAGAAGACGGAAGTCTCGATCGAGGAAGAGCCCCAGGCCATGGAGGTCGCCGCCGACAGTCCCGATCCGCTGGCGCGGCGGGAAATGTCCGAGGAGTTGAAGCGGCTCCTGGAATGCATCGGCCGGCTCGAGCCGGACCGTCAGAGACTCGTGCTTCTCGCCTATTACAACGGCTGGAGCCGCGAGCAATTGGCGGAAAAATTTTCCGCGCCCGTCAACACGGTGAAGACGTGGCTCCGGCGCAGCATGTTGGATATCCGGGAGTGCCTCGGACTATGACGGTGGCTTTGGACTGCAACTGATGGCCTACACGGAGGACCATATCGCGCTCGCCGCGGAATACGCGCTCGGCACACTTGATGCCGACGAGCGCGCGCAGGTCGCGACCATGATGGCGGTGGACGAGGAGTTCGCTGCGATCGTGCGAGCCTGGGAATACCGGTTCGGCGTCCTCAACCAGATGGTCGGCACGATCGAGCCGCGGCCGGTCGTGTGGGAGAATATCAGGTCCGAGATCGCGCGGACGGCCCATGCCCAGGAGCCCCATGTCCAGGAGCCGCCGGCGCTGCCGGAAGCCGCGCCGCCCCAGCCTGTGCCGGAATCGTCCTCGGCGGACACCCCGTCGCAGGAATTTTCATCTGAAGAGGTATCGCAGCCGCAGCCGCCCCAACCGGATGCTATTCCCGACCTCGTCCCGGTATTCATTCCGCAGGTCCATGCGCCGGACCTTGAGGTCGCGCGCGCGCCGCCGGCGCGCGTTGCTGACAATAGCAATGTGATCCGTCTCGAGAGCCGCGTGAAGCGCTGGCGCAGCATTGCCTCCGGCGTCGGCGCGCTCGCTGCCGCGCTGTTGGTGACGATGTCGCTGCAGATCTTCCAGCCCGATGCGCTGCCGGGGCCGTTGCGACCTGCGCCGCGCATCCAGACGGTCGAAGTGAAGACGCCGTCGTCGCCGCTCACTGCGTCCGCGCAATATGTCGCGCTGTTGCAGGGCCAGGGCGGCGGACCCGCCTTCATCCTCACCATCGACGGCGCGACGCGCAATTTCACGGTGCGCAAGGTCGGCGCGACTCCGGAGCCCGGCAAGAGCTTCGAGCTCTGGCTGATCTCCGACAAGCTGCCGCGCCCGCGTTCGCTCGGCGTGATAAGCGCCGGCGATTTCACAGCGCGGCCGGTGCTCGGCTCCTACGACGCCGACGTCGTCAACGGCGCGACCTATGCCGTCACCATCGAGCAGGCCGGCGGCTCACCCAACGGCCAGCCGACCTCGGCGCCGGTGTTTTCCGGCAAGCTGATCGAGACGGTGCCATCCACGCAGCCGCAGGCGCCCGCGAAGAAGTAGTCTGCATCTAAGTGCCGTCATCGCCCGCCTTGTGCGCACTTGCGCACTGGGGCGGGCGATCCAGTATTCCGTGACGGCCGTGATGAACTGATAAGCCGCGGCGTACTGGATACCCCGCCTGCGCGGGGTATGACCGCGACCGTTGGGCTCGAAATTCCATGATGTCGCCACGGTCCATCCCATCGTCGCATTTCGACAAGTCCAACCGAATCCACCCCCGATTTGAACCTCCCCCCGGTTCGCAGCGTCAAATCCGCGCAATCGAGTGTCGGCGTCGATGTTTACGGCGCCCGAGAGGGGCGAGAAGTCAGATGGATGCAGCGAAGACGCCAGGCATCTTCATTCACCAATATGCAGGGCTGCCGCACGGCCCGGCGTTCGAGCATTGGCGCGACAGGGCCTGTGGTCCCTGCGGTCTCGATATCGGACCGAGCCATGGCGACAGCATCGATTGCCGGCTCCAGATCAGCGTGGTCGACAATATCGCGCTCGCCGTTCCCGAAGGCGCCTCCGCGCAATACTCACGCACGCAGAGCGGCCTTGCCGACGGCAACGACGATCTCGTGCTGATATCGGCACATGCGGGCCTCGTCCGCGTTCGGCAGAACGGCCATGCCGTCGAGCTCGCGCCCGCACAGATGATGCTGGTCGACATGAGCGTCACGGGCACCATCGGCCACACCGACGAAGATCGCTTCACCACCATCCGCATGCCGCGCCGCGCGCTGCTCGACATCAATCCGCGCGCCGAGGACAAACTGTCCCAGGTGCTCTGCGACGGTGCGGTTGCCGAGACCGTCTTTCGCTATCACGCGCTCGCCGCCAATCACGCGCCGCATCTCGACGCCGTCGGCCAGCGTCTGACCGCGCAGCACATGGTCGATCTCGTCGGCCTCCTGCTCGGCACCGATGCCGAGCATGCAAGTCTGGCGCGTGGCCGGGGACATGCGGCAGCGCGCCTCGATCTCATGCGGGCCGATGTGATGGCTGGGCTTGGCCGCAGCGATCTCTGCCTGTCCGAGATAGCGACGCGCTCAAGCCTGAGCCCGCGGCAGGCGCAGCGCCTGTTCGAGCAGGCCGGCACGACGTTCACCGAATTCGTGCTGGAGCAGCGCTTGCTGCTGGCGCGAAAGCTGCTCGGCGATCCCCGCGCCAAGGCGCGCAAGATCAGCGATATCGCGCATTCGTCGGGCTTCTCCGATCTGTCCTATTTCAACCGCGCCTTCCGCAAGCGCTTCGGCGCGACGCCGTCGGAGGTGCGGCAAGCCTGAGCTGCGTTCGTGAATGCGTCTTGAGACCGATGTTGGCGCTGTTGGTCCATCGCAGCGGGTAGGCTATATCTATCTGTGCGGGCAGACCGCTCGATCGCATATCGATCTCTAGGGAAAGCGCAGTAGACGGACATGGCGCGTATCGTCGTGCTCGGTGCCGGATTTGCAGGCCTGTGGGCGGCCATCGGCGCCGCGCGCATGCGTGACGAAATCGGCGCGGGCAGCGACATCGATATTCAGGTCATTGATCGCAACCCCTATCACAATATTCGCGTGCGCAATTACGAGGTCGATCTCAGCGAGGTCGTCATTCCGCTTCCGCAACTGCTCGATCCCGTCGGCGTCAGTCATAGCATCGGCGAAGTCGAGGCCATCGATCCCGCACGGCGCGAGATCGCGCTGGTCACGAGCAGCGGCGAAGAGACGCTGGCCTATGACCGGCTCGTGTTCGCGCTCGGCAGCGAAGTGATGCGTCCCGGCATTCCCGGCCTTGCCGACCACGCCTTCGACGTCGACACCTATGCTGCGGCGCTCCGCCTCGAGGAGCATCTCGCCTCGCTCGGACGCAGCGCGCCGTCGCCTGGGCGTTCGACGGTCGTTGTGGTCGGTGCCGGGTTTACCGGCATCGAGGTTGCAACCGAGATGCCGGGCAGGCTGGCGCGTGCGGGCATCACCGGCAGCCGCCGTATTATCCTGGTCGATTCCAATCCCGCCGTGGGCGCCACCATCGGCGCGCATGCGCGCCCCGTGATCGAAACGGCGTTATCGTCGCTCGAGGTGGAGATGCGTCTTGGCGCCCGCGCCGTGTCGGTTGAGGCCGCCGGCATTCGGCTGAACTCCGGCGAGTTCATCGCCGCGCAGACCGTGATCTGGTGTGCCGGTATGCGCGCGAGTCCGCTCGCGGCGAGTTTTCCGGGCGCGCGCGATCGGCTCGGGCGCCTCCTGGTTGATCCCTTCATGCGGGTTGCGGATCAGCCCGGCGTCTTTGCGGCTGGCGATGTCGCCTCTAGCGTGGTCGACGGTCTGCATCCGACCGTGATGTCCTGCCAGTTCGCCCGTCCCATGGGCCGCTTCGCCGGCCACAACGCGGTGGCCGATCTCGCCGGCCTGCCGCTCTTGCCGCTGCGGATCGACTGGTACGTGACCGTGCTCGATCTCGGGAAGTGGGGTGCGCTCTACACGGAAGGGTGGGACCGGGAGGTGCGGACGACCGGCCAGGCCGCGAAGGCAACCAAACAGATCATCAACCGCAAGCGCATCTATCCGCCGCTCACCGGCAACAAGGCCGATCTCTTCGCCGCGGCAGCACCGACCGTGCAGGCGCCGCCGCCGACCTATGGGGCACGGTAGTTGGAGGATGATCGCCGTGCATCCTGCGAGTTTAAGGCGTGCGCTCCCAACCGAAACATTGGTCCAGACATGAGAAAGCGCCCGTGGGGGGCGGGCGCTTTCTGTAGTCGACTTGGGGTTGGGGTCGTCTACATATCCACGTGGCGACTTTGGGGGGCTGGTAAAGAGCCGCGTGAATTCCTGAAACTCAATTCTCCTTAGCGAACGAGCGAAACGTTCGAGCTGGTGATAGCGACCGGCTTGCCGGCCTTCATAACGCGAGCGGTCTGGGTCAGGCCTTCATCTGAACTCGTACGCGCGGTGATGCCGAGACCCGCCACCGTGATGCCGGCGACGAGCGCGACGACCACGATCTTGAGATGGGTCGAGCGATCCGCGCTGTAAATCGAGTGGTTCATGGAAGCCTCCTGCCGCCATCTACCCGAAGTAGTCACCCGCCAGTCCAGGCGGGTTCATGCTTCCGGTCGCCAACAACCTAGTATTGGGCGGATTCGTTCCCAAGGGGCGGTCACAAGAGCGTGACAGGACGTGAACTGCCGCGATCAAAAGCGGCACCTGATCATGCGATTTTACAATTATTTCAATGCTGTAATGTGCATGCAAGGCGCCTTGTCGGCCTTTGGTCCACAAGGCGCCAGGAACTCAAAAACCATTTGCCTGTGGCCAAAAAACATACGGCTTCTTGAGGCAAATCAGACGCTTCCGACCGTTTTCAACCTCGCCCTAGGGTGGATTTCTGCCTGCGACAGCACCGTGGTCTGGGCACGGAACCGCTCGACCAGCGAACGCACGAACGGACGAATTGCCGCAGATGTAACCAGTACCGGCGCCTCGCCTTCGCGGGCCGCGCGCTCGAACGCCTCGCGCACGGCGGTCATGAACTCCGACAGTTTCGACGGCTGCATCGCGAGGCTGCGCTCCTCGCCCTGGCCGATGATGGATTCGGCAAAGGCCTGCTCCCACCGCGCCGACAGCGCGATCAGCGGCAGATAACCGTTATAGGAGGTGTTCTGCGCACAGATCTGCCGCGCCAGCCGGGCACGGACGTGTTCGACCATGGTCGCCGGATTGCGCGAGAAGGCCAGAGAGTCCGCGATGCCTTCGAGAATGGTCGAGAGGTCGCGGATCGAGATGCGCTCGGCGAGCAGAAGCTGCAGCACGCGCTGGATGCCGGAGACCGTGACCTGCCCGGGCACGATATCCTTGACCAGCTCTCCCTGCTCCTTCGGCAGCTCCTTGAGCAGCTTCTGCACCTCGCCATAGGACAACAGGTCCGACATGTTGCCTTTGAGCAGCTCGGTGAGGTGGGTCGAGAGCACGGTCGCCGCGTCGACCACCGTGTAGCCCTTAAGCGAGGCCTCTTCCTTCAGGCTGGCGTCCACCCAGGTCGCGGGCAGGCCGAAAGTCGGCTCGGTGGTGTGGATGCCGGGCAGCTGCACCTGGTTGCCGCCGGGGTCCATGACCATGAACTGGTTCGGCCAGATCTTGCCGGTGCCGGCGTCGACCTCCTTGATCTTGATGATGTAGGTGTTGGCCTCGAGCTGGACGTTGTCGAGGATGCGCACCGACGGCATTACAAAGCCCATCTCGATCGCGAGCGAGCGGCGCAAGGCCTTGATCTGCTCGGTGAGGCGGTCGGTGCCATCGGGACCATTGACGAGCGGCAAGAGCGCATAGCCAAGCTCGATCTTGAGGTCGTCGATCTTGAGCGCTGCCGAGATCGGCTCTTCCTGAGCGGCGGCGCCCGGCGCACCGGGCGTGCCGGCGGCGGGCGCGGCCTTGGCGGCTTCGTCGGCTTTTGCGGTGGCACGGTTGCGTTTGCGCGCCGACCAGGCCAGCGCGCCGGCGCCCGCGCCGAGCGCGAGGAAGGGGAGGGTCGGAATACCCGGCAGCGCCGCCAATACCAGCATGACCGCGGAGGACATCGCCAGCGCCTGCGGATAGCCGGAGAACTGCTTCATCAGCGCCTTGTCGGCCGCACCCGAAACGCCCGCCTTGGAGACGAGCAGGCCGGCCGCGGTCGAGACGATCAGCGCCGGCACCTGGGTGACGAGGCCGTCGCCGACGGTCAGCAGCGTGTAGCTGCGGCCGGCATCGGCAAAAGACAGGCCCTGCTGCGCCACGCCGATGATCATGCCGCCGACGACGTTGATGAAGACAATCAGCAGGCCGGCGATGGCGTCGCCGCGGACGAACTTGGAGGCACCGTCCATGGCGCCGAAGAAGCCGCTCTCGTCCTCCAGCGCCTTGCGCCGTTCCTTGGCGACCTTCTCGTCGATCAGGCCGGCGGAAAGGTCGGCGTCGATCGCCATCTGCTTGCCGGGCATGGCGTCGAGGTGGAAGCGCGCGGCGACTTCGGCGATACGGCCCGAGCCCTTGGTGATGACGACGAAATTGACGATGACCAGGATAGCGAAAACGATGATGCCGATGACGAAATTGCCGCCCATCACGAAGCTGCCGAAGGCTTCGATAACATGACCGGCGGCATCCGTGCCCTCGTGCCCGTGCGACAGGATCAGGCGGGTCGAAGCCATGTTGAGCGACAGGCGCAGCATGGTCGAGATCAAGAGGATGGTCGGGAAGGCGGAGAATTCCAGCGGCGCCTGAATGAACAGCGACGTCATCAGGATCAGGATCGAGAGCGTGATCGAGATCGCCAGGAACAGGTCCAGCACGATCGCGGGCAGAGGCAGGATCAGCACCACCAGGATGGTGAGGATGCCGAGCGCGAGCGCGATATCGCCGCGCTTGAGGACGTTGACGATCTCGGTGAGGGAGGGGAGGCCGGGCCTCGCCCCGCCTACGCCCTGTCCCGCGGTGACATCGACCATGGTAGCTGCCTCCCCGCGCGATCGTCGCCCGCGCGCCCCAAACGTCTGCGCGGCGGCCGATGGGCCGCCGTTTCGAAAGTGAGGCACCGCACTGGCGTCCACGGGAGCTCCCGTTCTACGCGGCTGACGACACTCGACTCCACTGGGCAATTTTTGCCCGGTGTATGGTTAGCAAAGGGTTAACGCGGGGTGCGGCAAGAGTGCGGGCTGGGTGCTTTAGCCCGTCATTCCGGGGCGCGCGTAGCGCGAACCCGGAATCCATCGTGCGGCAAGCGATGTAGAGACATGGATTCCGGGCTCGCGCCAAGAGGCGCGCCCCGGAATAACCCCTGGGGGAGGGGCCCCTATTTCGCCTTCTCGATCTTCGTCACTGTGTACCCCGCCGCGGCCTCCTCGGCCTCGAAGGTCACCTTGTCGCCGACCTTGACCTGCTTGAGCACCGCCGGGTCCTTGACCCGGTAGACCATGGTCATGGGTTCATCCATGCCGAGGTTCTTGGCGGGGCCGTGCTTGAGCGTGATCTTTCCCGCGCCCTCGTCGATCTTCTTCACCTCGCCATTGACGGACGCGGCTTGCGCGGGTGCGCCTGCGGTCAGGCCGAGCGCCAGTGTGAGGGCTGCGGTCATGCGGATGATCGGTTTCATGGTTCTCTCCATTGGTTATTTCACCGTGACGCGGCCGACCATGCCGTAGTCGCGGTGGTCGGGGATCAGGCAGGAAAATTCGAACGTGCCGGCCTTGCTGAACTTCCAGAGGACCTCGGTCGTCTTGTTCGGCGCGAGTCGCACTCCGTTTGGCTCGTCGTGCTCCATGTGCGGATGCTTCTTCATCACCTCGGCGTGTGCGAGATTCTCTTTGGTGGTGGCGAGCAGGAATTCATGGTCCTCCTTGCCGACGTTGCGCAGCACGAAGCGGATCTGCTCGCCGCGTTTGACCTCGATCCTTGACGGCTCGTAGTTCATCTCGCTCATCGCGATCTCGATGACGCGCGCGGGCTTTTTGGGATCGCCTGGCTCGCCGGCCGAGAAAGACTCGTGGCCGTGATTTTCATGCGCGCTGGTGGGCGCAATCGAGAGCGCAGCCAGCGCCAGGACCAGTTTGATCGTCTTCTTCATTGTCGTCTCCAGTTGGTGGTTCATCGAAACGTTCACATCTTCATCTTCTGCATCGGCGTCCCCGGCTGCCGTGCAGGTTCTGCCGCCGGTGAGGCGACCTCGTAGGCGACGGTGCCTTGCGGGAACTGGTAAGGCCCGGGATCGCGGTAATCGTCGCGCGCCATTCCCTCGCGGATCTTCATCACCGTGAACATGCCGCCCATCTCGATCGGGCCGAACTGCCCGGTGCCGGTCATCATCGGCAGCGTGTTGTCGGGCGCGGGCATCTCCATGTTGCCCATCGCCATGCCTGTCGAACCCATTGCCATGCCGTCCGGCGCGAGCTTGCCGACGGCCTTCGCGAGATCCTTGCGCGACACGCCGATCATGTTGCGCATGTCGTGGCCCATTGAGTTCATGGTGTGATGCGACTTGTGGCAGTGGAACGCCCAGTCGCCGGGATTGTCGGCGAGGACATCGAACACGCGCACCGCGCCTACCGGAACGTCGGTGGTCGTCTCCGGATATTGCGCGCTCTCCGGAATCCAGCCGCCGTCGGTGCTGGTCACCGCAAAACTGTGGCCGTGCAGATGGATCGGATGGTTGGTCATGCTGAGATTGCCGATGCGCACGCGCACCTTGTCGCCGAGCCTGACCGGGAGCGGATCGATGCCGGGAAACACCCGCGAATTCCAGGTCCACATGTTGAAGTCGGTCATCTCGTTGACTTTCGGCAGATACGTGCCGGGCTCGACGAGGTAGGTGCTCATCACGAAGACGAAATCGCGGTCGACGTGACGGAAATTCGGGTCGCGCGGATGCACGACGAACATGCCCATCATGCCCATCGCCATCTGCACCATCTCGTCGGAATGCGGGTGGTACATGAAGGTTCCGCTCTTCTTCATCTCGAACTCGTAGACGAAGGTCTTGCCGGGCTCGATGTGCGGCTGGTTCAGCCCGCCGACACCGTCCATGCCGCTCGGCACGATCATGCCGTGCCAGTGCACGGTGGTGTATTCGGGCAGTCTGTTGGTGACGAAGATGCGGACCTTGTCGCCCTCGACCGCCTCGATGGTCGGGCCCGGCGACTGGCCGTTATAGCCCCACAGGTTCACCTTCATACCTTCGGCGAACTCGCGCACCACCGGCTCGGCGACGAGATGAAATTCCTTCCAGTCGCCGTTCATGCGGAACGGCAGGGTCCAGCCGTTCAGCGTGACGACGGGGCGGTAGTCCGGGCCGCTGGCCGGATGCAATGGCGGCTGCATCACCGCCTTGTCCATATGCGGGGCTTCCGGAATGCTCGCGGCCTGGACGCGGCCTTGAATCGCGCTCGCGCTCACGAGCGCGGCGGTGCCCAAAAATCCTCGGCGGGAAAACATGTTGGCCTCCATCTCAGTGGCCGCCCTCGGCAGGTGCTGCCGCGGCGATGGTGGTCGGATTGTCGCCGCTGGAAGCCGGCGAGCCGCCGCCATTGACGACAGTCTGCAACTCGGACTGGGCGAGGAAGTAGCTTTGCTTCGCATCGATCGCCCCGCGCAGCGATGCCAGGCGCTGCCGCGCTTCGGTCAGTAGCGCGAAGATATCGACCTGCATGCTGGAGAAACGGAGCTGCATCTCCTCGGTGATGATCTTGCGCAACGGCACGATCTCGCGCTGATAGTGGCTGGCGATGTCATAGGTCGATCGGTAGGTGCGGTAAGCATCGCGCGCTTCGGAGCGGACGTTGACGGCGCGCTCGGTCAGACGATTGAAGGCGAGATTGTAGGTCTCCGCCGCCTGCCGCACCCGCACCTCGCCGCCGTCGAAGATCGGGATCTGGAACTGCACGTCGAAGCCGCGCTCGCGGAACGGTGCGCTGTCCGGATCCTGGGTGCGGCGGGAAATGCCGGCCAGATCGAGCAGCGTCACGAAGCGCGTCGCCTCGGTAAGGTTGAGCGCTTTGGCCAGCGCGGTCAGCTCGAGCCGCGCGATCTGCAAGTCGATGCGATGACCAACGGCGTCGGCCTCGATCGAAGGCAGCGCCAGCGGCCGGCGCGGTAGTGGCGGGAGCTGACTGGGCAGACGGAAGTCAAGGCCGTCGTCCCACAGCCCCATCAGGCGCGCGAGCCTTTCCCGCCCGCTCGTCGCGGCCTGACGCGCGGCGGCGAGATCGGCGGTGGTCTCGGCGTAAAATACCTGCTCGCGGGCCTGGTCGAGCTTGTTGATCGAGCCGGTCTCGCCGAGCTTGGCGGCGAGCTGCGCGGTCGATTCCGCCATCGACTTGGCGTCCGTCAGCAGCACCACCATCTCGTTGGCCGCGACCGCCCTGACATGGGCGCGCCGAACATCGGCGGCGAGCCGGAGGGTCGCCAGCGCTGCGCGCAACTGCGCCTGTCGGAAACGCTCGCGCGCGATGTCGGAGCGGAACGGCAGTGTTGCCAGCGCCAGGATGTCGCCGACCACTTGGCGTTCGATTTCGTTCGCGCCGTTGCCGCTGATGCGCGAGACTGAGAACACCGGATTGGGCGGCAGGCTCTGTTCCACCAGATCAGTCTCGGCCAGTGCCAGCTCGTTATAGGTGGCTTGAAGTCCCTTGTTGTTGAGCAGCGCGATCTGCACGGCCGCGTCCGTGCTCAGCGTGCGCGACAACAGCCGGCGGACGGTTTCATTGGCTGCCTCCGCACCCTCAGGCGACCGGACGAAGGCCACGTCCTTGTGGATGGTCTGGCTGGTCAGGTCCGAGACCGCGGACATGCCGCTGTCAGGCGAGAAGGCGGCGCAGCCGGCAAGACCGGGTACGGAGAGGCCGAGCGCAGCCAGCAGCAGGCCGCGCGCAAAATGGTGTGCCATGGCGCGCTCCTACCGGGGTTGCTTGGGCTGCGGCGCAACGTTGTCGTTGCGCTCGAGCCATGGTGCCGGTGTCGCGGGCCGCAGACTGGTGTAGGGCGCGATCGTCGAGCGATAGCCGACAGGCGCGACCTTGGCCGCTGGATCGGCCGGGTCGGCGCTGGCGAGCGGCACGGCGGCCGGCATGCAGCCTGACAGCGCCAGTCCAACCGCCGCCAGCAACAGCCATCTGAATCGAAAGTATCGTCCGCGCGCCGAGAATACGGCAGCGGATCTCGCTCCGAAAAGCGTAAGCATGAATCATCCCTGATCTGTCCGAGGACCACGGGCGTGCGCGCGCAGACGCGCGACGCCTCAAGTCGTGACGTTGCTCAGATCAGACGATGGGAGGGCGGTAGAGTAGGGGCGGCGCCTCGCTGTGCACGCGAACGGCGATCTCCGGGGCGCAAGTGGAGATCGGCAGGATCGGCTTTGCGATACCAGGCAGATCGGCCGGCAGCGCCGTCACGCACATCGTCCCGCAGCACGGGCTCAGCTTGCCCTTGCCGTCGTGATGATGCTGTGCGGGCGCGTCCTGCGCAGCGGCGTGGTCATGACCATGGCTCTTGGCATGATCATGCGCTGTGTTGCCCGCGTGAATATGGCTGGTCTGATGATGTGCCGGCACAAGATCGGCCAGCACGGCGTCATCGGTCAGGCATGGCGCCGCCGTGCCCAAGGCAAGTGCCGCGGCCGGCGCGACGACGCAGAACAGATAGGCGAGGGCAACGAGCCATCCCGCCCTTATCCGTACTGATCGCGTCAACCGAAGGAACATGCGTCCGAAACACCTGTCGCGCGCCATGATGCACACGCAGATTGCAGACTAATGGCAAATCGCGATTTCGCCAAGCACTTCTTACCGCAGTGCACCGCGCATGCCCAATATCGCGGCACGATGCTTGACCGTGCGGCGATCACCGAACATGTTCCGCGCGTGCACGCACCAAATCCAGGACAAAGACCGGCTGCTTTCAGCCCTGACTCGCGTCAGGCCTGGGTGCGGCTCATTATTGCGCTTCTGATCGGCTCGATCGGCGCCGTCGGCATGTGGGCGGTCGTTGTCGTGATTCCCGTGGTGCAGGCCGAGTTCGCCGCCACGCGCGGCGCGGTGTCGCTCGCCTTCACCCTCATGATGTTCGGCTTCGGGATAGGCGGCGTGATCGCCGGCAAGATCACCGACCGGTTCGGCATCGTGCCGGCGATGGCGATCAGCATCGCCTTCCTCGGCGTCGCCAATATCCTGGCGGGGCTCTCGACCATGCTCTGGCAGTTCGTCGCCGCCTACTTCCTGATCGGCCTCGGCACGTCGGCGACGTTCGCGCCGCTGATGGCGGAGGCTTCGCATTGGTTCGAGCGCTATCGCGGGCTGGCCGTGACCATCGTCGCCAGCGGCAACTACGTCGCCGGCACCATTTGGCCGCCGATCGTGAGCTTTGGCATGCAGAACTACGGCTGGCGCTACACCCATATCGGCATCGGCCTCGTCTGCGCCAGCCTGATGACGATGCTCGTGCTGGTCCTGCGTTCGCAGATGGGTGACGACAAGGTCCGCAATCACGCCAACGCGACGCCGCCGCGGGTCGACCTCAAGCTTTCGACCAACACGCTGACGGTGCTGCTCTCGATCGCCTCCATCGCCTGCTGCGTGGCGATGGCAATGCCGCAAGTGCACATCGTTGCCTATTGCGGCGATCTCGGCTTCGGCGTGGCGCGAGGGGCGGAGATGCTGTCGCTGATGATGGCCTGCGGCATCGTCAGCCGGATCGGCTCAGGATATCTCGCCGACAAGATCGGCGGCATTCCCACGCTGCTGATCGGATCGGTGGCCCAAGGCTTCGCACTGGTGTTTTACCTGTTCTTCGACAGCCTCGCCTCGCTCTATCTGATCTCCGCGATGTTCGGCCTGTTCCAGGGCGGCATCGTGCCGAGTTACGCCATCATCGTGCGCGAGGCGATGCCGGCCAGCGAGGCGGCAACGCGCGTCGGCATCGTGATCTTCGCCTCGGTGTTCGGCATGTCCTTCGGCGGCTGGGTGTCCGGCGTCATCTTCGACGGCACCGGCTCCTACGCCGCGGCCTTCGCCAACGGCGTCGCCTGGAACGCGCTCAATGTCGGGATCGTCGTGCTGCTGCTGATCCGCTCGCGCATGAATTCGGTGAGAGCCGGACCGGGCTTTGCGACCTAAACCGCCTGTCCCGCCTTCAAGAGCGAGCAGCCGGTGTAGCTGCCGTCGCCCTGCTGCTCGAGCGTGTAGAGCGCCTCCCAGGCTTCGCCATTGGCATCGACGATGTGGACGCGCTGCGCGATCCGGTTGCCTTCGATCCTGCTCTCGCCGAACTCAAAACTCTTGTGCCGGTAGACCGGCGCGTAGCCGTTTTGCACCATGGACATAAAGATGTCCGGCGCGGGAAAGATTTCCCTGATCGCCGGTGCGGCGTGGGAATAGGCAGCAGCCGAATCGTCGCGGACGAATGCCTGCTCCTGGGCGCGAATCACGCCTTGTGCCGCTGCGACATCGTCGGCCGTGCGTGCGGATGCGCCGCCCAGCAGCACAAATATCACGACAAGGACCGCACGCACGGCAAAACCTCGCTTGGCCATCCCGGTTCAGCAAGCATATCGCCAGGCGGATGCCCAGGCAAACGGCCTAATGTGACAGCGGATCGAGGAAGGGGGTGTCGACCGCGCTGACATAAAAGATCACGACCCTGGTCTCGCCGCTCGTCCGATTGTAGCCGGTCATCGCCACGTTCGGCGGTTCCACCAGTGCCTCGCCGGCCTTCACCGTTAGCGGCGGCTTGCCCTCGAGCTCGAGTGTGAAGGCGCCTTCGAGCACATAGACAGTCACCGGGAAGCGGTGGCTATGATAGGGCGTCTTGTCGCCCGGCTTGAACGACGCGGTCATTACCCGCACGGACTGCTTCTCGTCCTTCGGTAAGCCTTCAACCACTTGGCCAAGCACCAGATTCGGTTTGGCGAGACCCTGTGCCCCGTGGTCCTGCGCGGCGGCTGCGGCTGACCATCCCAGAACGATTGCGGCGCTGAGAACGAAACGGGGGCGCATCCGAAGTCTCCATTTGTAAGGTCGCTGAAGACATCAGCCTAGGTGCCGTCGCTCAGGCGCGGGAGCCGCAACATTGCGGTCGGCGGCCGCAGAAGTGCATAATCCCTTTATGTTCGACTGGAATGACCTCAAATATTTCCTGGCGGTCGCGCGGCACGGCAGCACCATTGCCGCCGGCAAGGCGCTCGACCTCAGCCAGTCGACCGTGCACCGGCGGCTCGAGGAGCTGGAGCGGCGGCTCGGCCGCACTCTGGTGACGCGTCAGCCGAGCGGCTACCGCCTCACCGAATTCGGTCACATCATGCTGCCTTATGCCGAGCGGATCGAAGCCACCATCGACGACTTCCAGCGTCGGACGATCGACGCCGAGCAGGATATGAAGGGCGTGATCCGCGTCACCTGTCCCGAGCCGATCGTCGCCCGGCTCATCCAATCCGGTCTCGTCGGCAATTTTCACGGGCTGCATCCCTCGCTGCGCGTCGAATTCGTGATGAGCGACGGCTATCTCGACCTGTCGAAGGGCGAGGTCGATATCGCTTTTCGCTCGGGCGATACCGACGACGAGCTGGTCGGGCGCAAGATCGCCGAGTCGATCTGGGCGGTTTACGCCAGCCGCGACTATCTCAACCGGCACGGCCCCCCGGAGCGTGTCGAGGATCTCACGCGTCATTTGCTGGTCGGGCTGGACGAATCCCTTGCCAATCACCGCGCCGTCAAATGGCTGAAGGAGGTCGCGCCCAATGCCAAGATGGCTGCGCGCGTTAACAGCGTGCTTGGCCTCGTTTCCGCGATCAAATCCGGCGTCGGCATCGGTCCGCTTCCCGTCGCGCTCGGCGATGCCGAAGCCGATCTCGTGCGCGTACTTGGCCCGATTCCGGAATTGACGCGGAGCTGGCGCATCCTGACGCACCCCGATCTCCGGCGCGTGCCGCGGATCGCCGCCTTCTTCGACTTTATCGTGCACCAGCGCGAGGCGCTGAAGCCGATCCTGACAGGGTGATGCTATCGACTCCGCTTCGCGGCTGGCTTCGCCGGTTTGGTGGCGCGCGGTTTTGCCTTGACGGCGGTCTGAATGCACAGCCCATCGACGAGCACGCCAAGCATTCGCAGCACCGAGGATTGCCAGCCGGGCTGGTCGTGCATGTAGCACATCCCGATCAGCGCCCGGAGCAGGTCTTCCGGGCTGATGTCGGCACGCATCTGCCCGGCCGCAACCGCGCGGTCGAGCAGTGAGCCGATCGCCTTGGTCAGCCGGTCCATTGAGAAGGCGGCGAGCTCCGACGAACTCTGAAAGGTCAACGCCAGCGCGGCCGACATGCCCTTTTTCGTGGCAACGAATTCGACGGCGGAACACAGCCAGCGGCGCAGCGCGTCGACGGGGTCCTTGGCGCTTCGCAGATGCTCGGCGAGTTCGCTGAGCTGCTCGACCTCGCGACGGTACACCGCCTCGTATAAATCCTCTCGGGTCGGGAAGTGCCGATAGAGCGTGCCGATGCCGACGCCGGCGCGCTTCGCGACGGCCTCGAGGCTCGCCTCGGGCCCGCCCGCATTGAACACGGTTTTCGCCGCCTCAAGCACGCGCTCGCGATTGCGCACGGCATCGGCGCGGGGTTTGCGGATCTGGTCGGCGTGGTCGTCCATGCCGGCAATGTAGATCACGAATTGGTTAGATTGAACCCTTGCAGGGCTGCATCGCGTTGTCTGCGCACGGGCTTTTGACGAATTCCAAATATTTTCGGGCAGCTCTTGTTAAACGGAGGGAGCCTCCGTATCTTCGTTCAAACGTCGGCTCGGATCGCGTCCGGTCGGCGCAAAAATCGACGGCGGCCACGGCGGTGGCGCGACGCGCGATCACTCATGTCCATATCTGATCGGAGCCTTGTATGAACCACTCCATCAGCCTCACCGTGAACGGTGCGCGGCGCGACTTCGTCCTCGACGATCCGCGCGTCACGCTGCTCGATCTCCTGCGTGAGCGCCTCCATCTCACCGGAACCAAGAAGGGATGCGACCGCGGCCAGTGCGGCGCGTGCACCATTCTCGTCGACGGCAAGCGCATCAACTCCTGCCTGGCGCTCGCCATCAGCCATGACGGCGCCGATATCCTCACCATCGAAGGTGTCGCGCACGGCGACCAGCTTCACCCCGTACAAGCCGCCTTGATCGCCCATGACGGCTTCCAGTGCGGCTTCTGCACGCCGGGCCATATCATGAGCGCGATCGGCATGATGCGCGAAGGCCAGGCTGGCAACGATCCCGAGCGGGTCCGCGAATGCATGAGCGGCAATCTCTGCCGCTGCGGCGCCTATGCCGGCATCGTCGATGCCGTGCTGGAGGCGCAGGCCGGCATGGACGAATCCAATCAGAGGCGCTCCGCATGAAACCGTTCGATTATGTCAGGCCGGCCACGGTCGCCGAGGCCGTTGCCGCCGCCGCCCAACCGGGCGCCGTCTATCTTGCCGCCGGCACCAATCTGCTCGATCTGATGAAGGGCAATGTCAGCCGCCCGGATCGCCTGGTTGATGTCACCCATCTCGGAGGGCTCGACCGCATCGAGCATCTCGCCGACGGGGCGCTGCGCATCGGCGCGCTCGTGCGCAATGCCGATCTGGCGCATGATCCCGAATTCGCAAGCGCCTATCCCGCCATCGCTGAAGCGCTTCTCTCTGGCGCCTCAGCGCAACTGCGCAACACCGCGACGGTCGGCGGCAATCTCCTGCAACGGACACGCTGCGCCTATTTCTACGACACCGCCAGCCGCTGCAACAAGCGCGAGGCCGGCAGCGGTTGCGACGCCCGCGACGGCGAGAACCGCTCCCACGCCGTGCTCGGCTGGAGCGACAGTTGCATCGCCACGCATCCTTCCGACTTCTGCGTTCCGCTGGTCGCACTCGATGCGGTCGTCGAGATCGAGGGCGGGAACGGCCGGCGCGAAATCGCCCTTGACGAATTGCATCGCTTGCCCGGCGATACACCGGAGCGCGACACCACACTTGAGCCCGGTGACCTTATCGTCGCGGTGCGTCTGCCGCCTGCGGCCCGCGGCTTCGCCGCGCATGCGCGCTACCTCAAGGTTCGCGAGCGCACGTCCTATGCCTTTGCCGTCGTCTCGGCCGCCGCTGCGTTGCTGATCGAGAATGGCAAGATCAAACAGGCGCGGCTCGGGCTCGGCGGCGTCGCCGCAAAGCCGTGGCGGGCTCGTGCTGCGGAAGACGTTCTCAAGGACGTCGCGCCGACCGCAGACGCTTTCCAGGAAGCCGCCTGGCGCGCGCTCAGTGACGCAAAACCGTCCGGCGACAATGCCTTCAAGATCGAGCTCGCGCGCCGCATCGTCGTGCGCGCGCTGACACTTGCCGCCGCCGGTACGCCGGCGCGTATGCCGGCGCTGCCGGCATCTCCCTTTGCCTCGACCTCCGGAGCCCTCCATGCCTGAGCTCAATCTCACCAGCGCGCCCGCCCATCTGCGGCACGGCTCGAACATCGGCCAGCCGCTGACCCGCCGCGACGGCGTTCTCAAGGTCAAGGGGCAGGCGACCTACGCCGCCGATAACCATCCATCCGGGATGCTGTTTGCGGTGATGGCCGTGTCCAGCATCGCGCGCGGCCGCGTGACCTCGCTCGATGTCGCCGCCGCCAGGCGCCATCCCGGTGTGGTCGACGTCATGACATCAGACCACAAGCCGCCGCTCGCGATCGATCCTGAGATCAAGACCAATCCGTTCGTGTTCCGGATGGAAGTGTTGCAGAGCGACGAGGTTCGCTACGCTAACCAGCCGATCGCCGTGGTGATCGCGGAAACGCTGGAGGCGGCGACGGAAGGCGCGGCGTTGCTGGCACCGCGCTATGAGACGCTGCCTGCGCTGATCGGGCTCGACGCCGGCGACAGCTTCGTGCCGCCGGTCGTCGGTGTCGGCAACCCGACCGAGAATCACCGGGGCGACGTCGAGGCGGGCCTTGCTTCAGCCGAGAAGCGGATCGAAGCCGTTTACGAGACGCCGCCGCAATATCACAACGCGATGGAGCCGCATGCGATCGTCGCCGCGTGGGACGGCGACAATCTGTCGGTCGACATGCCGACCCAGGGTCTATTCCTGTCGCGCGCCCGCATCGCCGAACTGTTCGGCATAGCGCCGGACAAGATCCATATCCGCAGTCCGTTCCTCGGCGGCGGCTTCGGCTCCAAGGGCCTGATGGCCGGCCCGCAGGTGCTTGGCGTCATGGCCGCAAGGCTTGTCGGCAAGCCCGTCAAGCTCGTGCTGCGCCGTGAGCAGATGTATGGCCCGGTCGGCCATCGTGCGCCAACGCGTCAGCGGCTGCGCATGGGCACGGACGGCGAGGGACGCCTGACCGCGCTCGATCACCACGCCAGGACCGTATCGAGCACATTTGACGACTTCTACGAGCCCGCGGCCGACGCCTCGCATTCGCTCTATGCCAGCCCGGCAATCCGCACCTCGCATGACGCAGTGCGCGTCAACACCGGCACGCCGCTGTTCATGCGGGCGCCGGGCGAAGCGACGGGCTCGATCGCGCTGGAGAGCGCGATCGACGAGATGGCCTGGGCCTGCGGAATCGATCCGCTGGCCTTCCGCCTGAAGAATTATGCGGAAGTCGAGCCGATCACGGGCAAGCCGTTTTCCTCCAAGGCGCTGCGCGCCTGCTACGAGCAGGGGGCGGCGCGCTTCGGCTGGGCGAAGCGGCCGTTGCAGCCGCGGCAGATGCGTGACGATGCCGGGCTTCTGGTCGGCTGGGGCATGGGCACCGCGACTTTCCCGGCCTTGATGTTCCAGGCCGAAGCCCGCGCGGCGATCCGCCGTGACGGCACGGGCGCCATGGAGATCGGCGCGCATGACATGGGGCAGGGCGCCTGGACCGCGCTGGCCCAGATCGCGGCCGACGGGCTCGGGCTCGACATCGATCGGGTCGCGTTCAAGGCGGGCACATCGGACTTGCCCGATGCCGGCATCGCCGGCGGCTCTGCACATACCGCGACCGCCGGTGCGGCGATCCACAGCGCCGGCGCCGCCGTCATCGCCAAGCTCGCCGATCTGGCTACCGCTGACGAGCGCTCGCCGCTATTCGGCGCCGGCAATACCGGTGTGATCGCGCGCGACGGCAAGCTGTTCCGGCGCGACGATGAGAGCCGCGGCGAGAGCTACACCGAGATCCTTGCGCGCGCGGGTCTCGCCGAGATTGAAGCCCGCGGCATGGGCGCGCCGAACCCTGCGGCGATGGAAGAATATGCCATGCATGCCCATGGCGCGGTGTTTGCGGAAGTGAAGGTCGATCCCGAGCTCGGCCAGATTCGCGTCACGCGGATGGTCGGCGCTTTCGCGGCCGGGCGTATCGTCAATCCGCATCTGGTGAAGAGCCAGCTGTTCGGCGGCATGATCTGGGGCATGTCGTTTGCGCTGCACGAGGAGGCCATCACCGACCGGCGCAGCGGCCGGATCATGAACGCCAATCTCGGCGAGTACCACATCCCGGTGAATGCCGACGTGCCGCCGCTCGACGTGATCACGATCGAGGAGCACGATCCGCATGTCAATGCGCTCGGCATCAAGGGCGTCGGCGAGATCGGCATTACCGGCAGCGCCGGCGCGGTCGCCAATGCCGTCTGGCATGCGACCGGCGTGCGCGTTCGCCGCTTTCCGATCCGGATCGAGGAGTTGTTGACGCAGCGTTGAGGCTGCGGGCGGGCGAGGCTCTGTCGTCCCCCGCAGTTCCTTAATTCATCAGCCTGCGGAGAGCGTTGATCTGCTCTTTCTGCATCTCGATGTATTTGGCGATGGCCTCGCGCAGCTCCCGCGAGCTGAGCTTGTCAGTATCGCGCTGAACTTCGTTGAGCGCGGCTTCTGCATTGGCGAGCGTGGTCTTCATCTGCGGGCCTTGTTACGAAGCGGCCCCGGGGTGCCTAGGAGTCCGGGGCCATAACCTCAACACCTTTGCGCGAGGCTGCTCGGCTACGGCTTGCAATGTATAGCTGTTTGGGCGGCGGAAATTGAGATGGCTCAAGCTCCGCGAGATAACAGTGGCTCCGTAAGATTCCGGATGGCGTTGATCGCGCCTCAAAACGTTGGCGGCGTGCAGGCCGAGATCACCTCGCACGCTTTGCCGCCGACGCAGCGGAAGCGATGCGGGCGGCGGCTCTCGAAGTAATAGGCATCGCCGGGGTTGAGGATGCGTCGTTCGTCCTCGACGGTGACCTCGAGCTTGCCGGAGATCACGATGCCGCCTTCCTCGCCCTCATGCACCAGGTGAACGCGCCCGGTATCGCTGCCGGGCTCGTAGCGCTCCTTCAGAATCTGAAGACTGCGGCCGAACAGATTGTCGCCGATCTGGCGGTAGGAGATCGGCTTCTTGCCGACCTCGGTCAGCTCCTCGGCGCGGTAGAAGATCTTGCGCCGCGTCTCCGGCTCCAGCGCGAAGAACTCGGCAAGCCCCATCGGGATGCCGTCGAGGATGCGCTTGAGTGCGCCGACCGAGGGGTTCATCTGGTTGGATTCGATCAGCGAGATCGTCGAATTGGTGACGCCGGCGCGCTTGGCGAGCTCGCGCTGCGACAGCTTCTGGCGCGTCCGGATGAATCGCAGCCGCCCACCGATGTCGACGCTCATGCACGGTCCCCTGTTGCAGGTGTTGCGGATCGCGCAAATATGGACCGGGAGCCCCTGTTAAATCAATGGGTTGCTGGCAGACAGAAAAGGACTTGTTGTGCTTTTGAAGGCGTGGTTCGGCTAATGGGTCAGCAAAGGAGCGTGGCCCGTGACCCTTCATCAGATTCCGAACACCATCAAGACCGATTCGTTCTGGATGCCGTTCACGGCCAATCGGCAGTTCAAGAAGGCGCCGCGGCTGTTCTCCTCGGCCGAAGGCATGTACTACACCACCGTCGATGGCCGTAAGGTGATCGACGGCTCCGCCGGCCTCTGGTGCGTCAATGCCGGCCACGGCCGCAAGCAGATCGCCGCCGCGGTCGAGCGGCAGCTGATGACGCTGGACTTCGCGCCGTCGTTCCAGATGGGCCATCCGCTGGCCTTCGACTTCGCCGAGCGGCTCGCCGAGATCGCGCCGAAGGGCCTCGATCGCATCTTCTTCACCAACTCCGGCTCCGAGTCGGTCGATACCGCGCTGAAGATCGCGCTCGCCTATCACCGCGCCAACGGCCAGTCGAGCCGCACCCGCCTGATCGGCCGCGAGCGCGGCTATCACGGTGTCGGCTTCGGCGGCACGTCGGTCGGCGGCATGGTTGCCAACCGCCGCGCCTTCGCAACCCTCCTGCCGGGCGTCGACCATATCCGCCACACCCATGATCTCACCCGCAACGCCTTTGCCAAGGACCAGCCGGAGCATGGCGCCGAGCTCGCCGACGATCTCGAGCGCCTCGTCGCTCTGCACGGCGCCGAGACCATCGCCGCCGTCATCGTCGAGCCGGTGCCGGGCTCGACCGCGGTGCTGCCGCCGCCGAAAGGCTATCTGCAGCGCCTGCGCGAGATCTGCGACAAGCACGGCATCCTCCTGATCTTCGATGAGGTCATTACCGGCTTCGGCCGCCTCGGCACGCCGTTTGCCGCCAACTTCTTCGGCGTCACGCCGGACCTGATGACGACCGCAAAGGGCATCACCAACGGCACCGTGCCCTGCGGCGCGGTGTTCGCGAGCCGCAAGGTGCATGACGGCCTGATGGTCGGTCCGGAGAACCAGATGGAGCTGTTCCACGGCTACACCTATTCGGCGCATCCGGTGGCTTGCGCGGCCGGCATCGCGACGCTCGACATCTACAAGGACGAAGGCCTGCTCACGCGCGGTGCGTCGATCGCCGACTATTGGCGCGATGCGCTGCATTCGCTGAAGGGCCTGCCCAACGTCGTCGATATCCGCAATTGCGGCCTGATGGGCGCGGTCGAGCTGTCGCCGCGCGACGGCGCGGTCGGTGCGCGCGGCTATGACGTCATGGTCGACTGCTTCAATCGCGGGCTGTACTTCCGCATGAGCGGCGACTCCTTCGCGCTGTCGCCGCCGCTGATCGTCGAGAAGAGCCACATCGACGACATGATGTCGATTCTCGGCGACGCCATCAAGCGGGTGGCCTGATAATTGCTCTCGCCGTTGCGAGTTGTTTCCTGGCAGCGGCGAGCGTGATGCCGCGGGAGTTTGACCAAGCGTGAAAGTTCTGATCCTCGGCAGCGGTGTCATCGGTGTCACCTCTGCCTACTACCTCGCGCGCGCCGGCCATGAGGTGACGGTCGTCGACCGTCAGCCGGAGCCGGCGCTGGAGACCTCTTTCGCCAATGCCGGCGAGGTCTCGCCCGGCTATTCCTCGCCCTGGGCCGGCCCCGGCGTGCCGGTCAAGGCGATCAAATGGCTTCTGATGAAGCACGGTCCGCTGGTGATCCGGCCGAAGCTCGATCCCGTGATGTGGGTCTGGCTGCTTAAGATGCTGCGCAACTGCACGAGCGAGCGCTACGCCGTCAACAAGAGCCGGATGATCCCGATTGCGGAGTACAGCCGCGATTGCCTGCGCGATCTGCGCCGCGACATCGGCATCCAGTATGACGAGCGTTCGCAGGGTACGCTCCAGCTGTTCCGCTACCAGGCGCAGCTCGACGGCACCGCTGAGGACATCGCCGTGCTCAAGCAGTATGGCGTGCCGTACGAGGTGCTGAGCCGCGAGGGCTGCATCGCGGCCGAGCCGGCGCTCGCCGGCGTGAAGGAAAAGTTCGCCGGCGGACTTCGCTTGCCGCAGGACGAGACCGGCGATTGCCACATGTTCACGCAGGCGCTCGCCAAGCACGCCGAAGCGCTCGGCGTCCGCTTCGTGTTCAACACCGGCATCGACAATATCATTACGGACGGCGCACGCGTCAGCGGTGTTGCGACCAGCGCCGGCATGTTGCAGGCCGACGCCTACGTCCTTGCGCTCGGAAGCTGGTCGTCGCGCCTCGTTGCGCCACTCGGCATTTCGCTGCCGGTCTATCCGGTGAAGGGCTATTCGATCACGGTGCCGATCAAGGACGCCTCAGGCGCGCCGGAATCCACCGTGATGGACGAGAGCTACAAGGTCGCGATCACGCGGCTCGGGAATCGCATCCGCGTCGGCGGCACAGCGGAGATCTCCGGCTATTCCGACAAGCTCTATGACGCGCGCCGCGCCACGCTCGATCACTCCCTGACCGACCTGTTCCCACGCGGCGGCGATCTCTCCAAGGCCACGTTCTGGAGCGGCCTGCGCCCGATGACGCCGGACGGTCCGCCCGTGATCGGCGCCACGAAGTACGCCAATCTCCACCTCAACACCGGCCACGGCACGCTCGGCTGGACCATGTCCTGTGGTTCCGGCCGCGTGCTCGCGGACCTGCTGTCGGGCAAGAAGCCGGACATCGATGTCAGTGCGCTGACGGTGGATCGGTACGATCACCGGTTTGGCTAAGACTCTATCCGCTCGTCATTGCGAGGAGCCCTTGCGACGAAGCAATCCAGAGTGTCTCCGCGGCGAGATTCTGGATTGCTTCGCCTCGCTCGCAATGACGGTGTGGGAGCATTGAGCCCTCTTCGCCTCTCCCCGCTTGCGGGGAGAGGCCGGAATTTGCGTAGCAAATTCCGGGTGAGGGGGTTCTCCGCGATTCTGTCTGTCACCGTCTGCGTGGATAGAGCCCCTCACCCCAACCCTCTCAGCGCGAGCGAAGCTCGTCGCGGCCCCGTAAGAACGGGAAGAGGGAGAAGAGAACTATCCCGCTCCCGTCACGCAGTTCACCCACAGCACGACGGCTTTCGTATCATCCGCCGGATTGGAAAACCGGTGCGGCCTCCGGCTGGCGAAGCGAAAGCTGTCCCCCGACTTCAGCGACCAGGTCTCGGTATCGACCGTCAGCATCATCTCGCCTTCGAGCACGAGGCCGGCTTCCTCGCCGTCATGGGTATAGAGCTCGTCGCCGGTGGAGCCGCCCGGCTCCAGGTGCACCAGGAACAAATTGAGCCGGTTGTCGGCGCCGGCCGGACTCAGCAATTGCTTGGAAACGCCCGTGCGCCAGAGTTTCAGCTCGGGCCGCTGCAATCCGCGCGTCACCACCTGATCGGATGCGCCGTCGCTGTTCGGGCTCGCGCCGAACAGCGCGGCGATGCCGACGCCGAGTACGTCGGCGAGCGTCGCCAGCACGCGCAGCGACGGTGACGACAGCCCGCGCTCGATCTGGCTGAGGAAGCCGATCGAAAGCGAGGTGCGCGCTGCGACCGTTTCGAGCGAGAACCGCCTGACACGTCTGAGATCGCGGATGCGCCGGCCGACCGCGACGTCCATCGCCGGCTCGGCCGGCTTTGCGATAGTCTTGGCCTCCGGCTTCCGCGCCGGCTTTGCGGCGGCCGGTTTGCGCAATCTTTTGCCACCGCTCACGTCAAACCGCTTCCTTCATGTGCATGAAAACCGCTTGCGCCGGCCGCCAAAGTGTGACCAAATTTTCATATTGGTGAAAATAGGCCGAAACGGCGTGGCCCGCAACGTCTGAGATCACGACACGCGCGAGTGCCGCCACCGGCCGGACCTAAAGGGGGATGCGATGCCGTCGAAGCGTTTTGTTCAGTCCGCGATCGCGGCGCTTGCGCTGTTCGCCGTGATGCCGGTTTCGGCGCAGCAGGTGCTGAAGGTCGGCTCGACGCCGACCGGCATTCCCTTCACCTTCCTCGATACCAAGACCAATACCATCCAGGGCATCATGGTCGATCTCATCACCGAGATCGGCAAGGATGCCGGTCTCACCGTGCAGATCGAGCCGATGCAGTTCTCGGCGCTGATCCCGTCGCTGACGTCCAGCAAGATCGACATCATCGCCGCCGCGATGTTCATCACGCCGCCGCGCAAAGAGGTCGTCGACTTCTCCGATCCGATCTACACCTACGGTGAGGGGCTGGTCGTGCCGAAGGGCAACACCAAGGCGTACACCACGCAAGAAGACCTGAAAGGGGAGACCGTCGGCGCCCAGGTCGGCACCGCCTTCGTTGACGCGCTGAAGAAGTCCGGCCTGTTTGCCGAGGTCAAGGCTTACGACACCATCCCCGACATCCTGCGCGACGTGAACACCGGCCGCCTCAAGGCCGGCTACGCCGACTACCCGATCCTCGCCTACAATTTGAAGCAAGGCGGCTTCCCCGAGGTGCGTCTGGTCGACGGCTACAAGCCCGTCACCGTCGGCTCGGTCGGCATCGGTGTGCGCAAGGGCGAGACCGCACTGCTCGGCAAGATCAACGCCTCGCTCGCCAAGCTGAAGGCCAACGGCACCATCGACAAGATCCTCGATAAATGGGGCCAGAAGGCGCAAGGCTAGATGATGAGAAAGGCTGATCGGTGAAGGCTGGCCGATGAGAGGCTTCTGGCACGACACCGTCGAGTTTTTCCCGATCCTGATGAACGGCGTCGCGCTGACGATCGTCGTCACCATCGGCTCGCTGCTGCTGTCGACGGTGCTGGGCCTGGTCTGGGCGATGATGCGGGTGTCCGGCATCAAGGTCCTGTCGACGATCAGCGCCAGCGTCATCAACGTGATCCGCGGCATTCCGATTATCGTGCTCTTGTTCTACCTCTATTTCGTGATGCCAGATCTTGGCGTCACGCTGTCGGCGCTGCAGGCCGCGATCCTCGGGCTCGGCATCGCCTATTCGGCCTACCAAGCCGAAAACTTCCGCGCCGGCATCGAGGCGATCGACAAGGGCCAGGTCGAGGCGGCGCAGTCGATCGGCATGGGCTGGTGGCTCACCATGCGCCGCGTGGTGCTGCCGCAGGCGGTGCGCATCGTGCTGCCGCCGTACGGCAACGTCATGATCATGATGCTGAAGGATTCCTCGCAGGCCTCGACCATCACGGTGGCCGAGCTCGCTCTGCAAGGCAAACTGATCGCCTCCTCGACCTTCAAGAACACCAATGTGTTCACGCTGGTGGCGCTGATGTATCTCACCATGAGCATCCCGCTGATCCTGCTGGTCCGCCACTTCGAAAAGCGGGTGGGCAAGAAATGATCGCGCTCACCGACGTCCACAAGAGCTTCGGCGAGAACGAGGTGCTCAAGGGCATCTCGGCCTCCGTGCACAAAGGCGAGGTGGTCTGCATCGTCGGCCCCTCCGGCTCCGGCAAATCGACGATCCTGCGCTGTATCAACGGGCTCGAGAGCTATGACCGCGGTGAGATCAGCGTCGAGGGCTTGAAGGTCGACCGCGATGCGCCGTCGATCGTCGCCATCCGCACCCAGGTCTCGATGGTATTCCAGCGCTTCAACCTGTTCCCGCATCGCACCGTCCTCGAAAACGTCGTCGAGGGTCCGCTTTATGTCAAGAAGGAGCCGCGCGCCGTTGCGCTCGAGCGTGGCCGGGCGCTGCTCGCCGAGGTGGGGCTTGCCGAGAAGGCCGACGCGCACCCGCCGCAGCTCTCCGGCGGCCAGCAGCAGCGCGTCGCGATCGCGCGCGCGCTGGCGATGCAGCCCAAGGCGATCCTGTTCGACGAGCCGACCTCGGCGCTCGATCCGGAACTGGTCGGCGACGTCCTCGGCGTGATGCGCAAGCTCGCCGACGACGGCATGACTATGGTCGTCGTCACCCACGAGATGGGTTTTGCCCGCGATGTCGCCGACCGCGTGCTGTTCATCGACGACGGCGTCATCGTCGAGCAGGGACAGGCCAAGGCCGTCCTCAATCAACCTCAGCATCCGCGGACGCAGGATTTTTTGCGCCGCGTGCTGCATCTGCTCTGATCGGTCCTTGCCATGAACGCGCCCGCCCGCCTGCCGTTGCCGCCGTCACTCTATGCCGACACCGCCGTCGCGGCGGCCGCAACGCCGCCGCTCGATGCCGACAAGAACGTCTCCGTCGCGATCATCGGTGGTGGCTTTACGGGCCTGTCCACCGCGCTGCATCTGGCCGAGCAGGGCGTCGGGGCCCTGGTGCTGGAGGCGCAGGAGCCGGGCTGGGGTGCATCCGGCAACAATGGCGGTCAGACCAATCCCGGCCTCAAGCACGATCCCGATCAGATCGAGGCCGACTTCGGCCCCGACCTCGGCCGCCGCATGATCGACTTCTGCTACGGCACCACGAACTTCACCCACGGGCTGATCCGCCGCTATCAGATCCCCTGCGAGGCGCGGCAGAACGGCACGCTGCGCGCGGCCTACAATGAAGCGAGCGCGGCGGCAATCGACAAGACCGCGCAGCAATGCATCCGCCGCGGCATGCCGGTGAAGCTCCTGAACCGCGACGAGTTGCGCGAGATGACCGGCACCGATCGCTATCTGTGCGCCATGCTGGACACGCGCGGCGGCGATTTGCATCCCCTCAGCTATGCCCGCGGCCTTGCGCGTGCCGCGATCTCGGCAGGCGCGGGCGTCCATGGCGAGACGCCGGCGCTGTCGCTGCGCCGCGACGGCAGCCGGTGGCGCATCGAGACGCCGCGTGCGGTCGTGCATGCCGAGAAGGTGCTGCTCGCCACCAACGGCTTTACTGACGATCTCTGGCCGGCACTCCGCCGCACCATCGTTCCGGTGTTTTCCTCGATCGCCGCCACCGCGCCGCTCTCCGACGAGGTCGCCCGTTCGATCATGCCGACGCGTCCCGTTCTCTATGAGAGCGGCCACATCACGGTCTACTATCGCATCGATCAGCAGGGCCGTCTGCTGATGGGCGGCCGCGGCCCGATGCGCTGGATCAGCTCGCCCTCCGACGTCGCCTATCTGATCCGCTACGCCGAGCGGCTATGGCCGCAGCTCAAAGGCGTTTCCTGGACCCACGGCTGGAACAGCCGCCTGGCCATCACGAAGGATCATTATCCGCACGTGCACGAGCCCGCCGAAAACATTTTGATCTCGCTCGGCTGCAACGGCCGCGGCGTTGCGCTGTCGACCGCGATGGGCGCCCAGCTCGCGCGCCGCCTGATCGGCGGCGCCAATGCCGAGATCGACATGCCGATCACCGGCATCAAGCCGATTCCGATGCACGCGTTCTGGCCAGTGGGCGTGACAAGCGCGGTGATCGCGGGCCGTGTCCGGGACCGGCTGGGAATCTAAAAGCATTGCGCCGCCCCTGTGAGGGCGGCGCCGTGTCGTTCAGATCCGGGATTTCAGCAGCGGCCTTGCTTCCACAGACCGGGCGGGCAGCCCATGCCGCGCCAGCCGACCTTGCGCCCGTGGTACCATCCTGGCGGCGTGCCATGGCCATGATGGCCCATCGCGTGGCCATGACCGTGTCCATGGCCGCCGCCGTGGCCACCTTTGGCAAAAGCTGGGCTGGTTAGCGTGAATCCGGCCGCTATGATCAGCGACGCAGCTAGCGCAAGTTTCTTCATCATGTCCTCCACCAAGGCGAGCGCACTTGTCCGTCGAATGAACGAACTGTGGACAGGTGAGTTCCCTGTAAATGTGGAGGGAGCATGACGCTCAGCCTTCCGCGACCGCCTCCGCCCACGGCTGAAAAATCTCGACCGCGCCGGAGTTGACGTCGCCCTCGCGCATCACCACGCTTGGGCAGGCGAATTTCATCGGCAGCGCCTGCACCTGCGTCTCCTCGTAGTCGAAGCGCGCCGCGAGCGCCTTGCGTGCGTCCGCGGGCAAGCGGCTATCGCCGATCACGACGGCGCCTTCGCTGGCGTCGATGCGCGGCTGGTGGATCGCGGTGTCGAGGTCCATGCCGAAATCCATCGCAAATGACGCGAGCTGCATCACCGCCGGCAGGATGCGGCGGCCGCCGGAGGCGCCGATCGCAAGGCGCCCGCCATGCCTGGTTTCGGCAATGACGGGCGTGTAGTTGGTGAGGCAGCGCTTGCCGGGGGCGAGCGAGTTGGTCGTGCCCGGCGTCGGATCGAACCACATGATGCCGTTGTTCATGGGGATGCCGGTGTGCGGCGTCACATATTTTGAGCCAAAGGTCGAGAGCAGCGTCTGGGTCACCGCCGCCATGTTGCCGTGGCGGTCGACCACTGAGAAATGCGTGGTGCAGGCCGGTGCCAGATATTCCGCGCCGAGCGAGCGCTTGCCGTCGGCATCGCCCATGTCGCCCAGCCGCTGGCGATAAGCCGATTGCAAGGCAAGCGCGTATTCGGCATAGGTCGCCGCGTCCGGCGCGCCTGCGGGCTTCAGGTTCTGCTGCAACAGGCGTAGCGCATGCGCCAGCGTCGGGCCGGCCGTGAGCTCCGGCGTCGCAAACACCTTGCCGCCGCGATAGGGGATCGCCAGCGGCTCGCGCAGATGGGCGCGGAACGCGGCGAGATCCTCCACCGACAGCGAGCCGCCGTCGGCCCTGATGTCGGATGCGATGCTTTTGGCGAGATCGCCCTGGTAGAAATCGCGCGGACCGGCCGAGGCGAGATGCGCCAGCGTTGCTTTCAATTTCTCCTGCGGCAGCCGCGTCTCGGCCTTGATGCCCCAGGGCGCGTTCGGCGGCAGGCCGTCCTTGAGGAAGGTTTCCGCACTGGCGGGATAGCGCCTGAGGTCGGCCGCGGTACTGGCGATCATCAGCGTCGTCCACCAGTCCACCAGCAGGCCTTCGCCGGCGATTGTCGCGGCCGGTGTCAGCAGATCCTTCCATGGTAATTTGGCGTGGCGGCGATGCGCCTCCTCCATGCCGGCGACGACGCCGGGCACGGCGATCGAGCCGGGGCCGTGAATATTGCGGTCGTCCTTCACCCGCGGCCAGGGAAACAGGTCGGAGGCCGCACCCTCGCCGGTGAGCGGATAGTCGGCGACGCGCAGGCTTTGCGGCGCGCACATGCCGTAGTCGATCACCTCGTAGCGATTTTCCGTGGCACGGTAGAGCACCATCGCGCCGCCGCCGCCCATGCCACTCATCCAGGGCTCGAGCACGTTCAGCGCGAAGGTGGTCGCGACGATCGCGTCGACGCAATCGCCGCCGGCCGTCAGCACCTGCGCGCCGACCTCGGCCGCCCGCCGCGATTGCGCGGCGACGATGCCGCTTGTGGCCTTGACTGCGGGTTTGCGGATGTGTTGGGCGCGGCTGAATTGATGAGGCATGATGTCGGTCGGGGCTTCGTTGCGTTGATGTCGAGGCTCCGCGATCGGCGAAGCGCGCAGACAATGGCACATTGCGGCCAACGAGAACATCCAGAGGGAGAAGCGACATGGCTGGTGTGAAACAAGCGCGGGATGGCGCGGCTACAGAGCCGTCGAGACGGGCACATTGTCTCCGCGTCGTCATGGCCGGGCTTGTCCCGGCCATCCACGCGCTTTCGCGATTGCCGCGAGACGTGGATGCCCGGGACATCTGGCGCGAAGACGCGCTTCGCGCTTTTGCCCGGGCATGACAAGTTTGCGGGAGCAGTGCTAAAAAAGAGACGAAGCCGCAGCGATCAGAGCGGGCGGTCCAGCCGGCTGGCCTGATACTTGGCGCGCCATTTCGGGCCGGGGCCGCGCATGTAGTGAAGTTCGGGACGGTAGGGGTTGCCTGCAGTCCTCACCAGCGTCTGCCATTTGGCGGCGACGAAGCTGAGGGGCTGGCGGAGCAGGCTCAATGAAGCGAGCAGCACGGCATCACCTCAATGCGGCTTGCCGAGCATGGCGGTGAAGGGGAGGTCGAAGATCTCTTCGCCGTCATCGCCGCTGACATGGATCACCCAGTCGCGCCAATCCTCGTTGCTCGGCGTCAGGATCATCGAGCGCATAATCTGGTCGGCGCGATCGCGCGCCTCGGTCAGATTGGCGACAGCGGTGCCGTAGCGATCGACCAGCGTGCCTTCGGTATTGGAGCAGTGGAAATACATCTGAACCATATACGCCTCCTGTAGAGAGCGGCTTGGACGGCAAACCGATACCATCCGAAACGACCGAAAGACATTCGGGCCAAGCCCGGTAAGGGAATCTACGGAGATTGGTCGGAACGAAGACCCCTGGGGGTTTGATCACAGCGGGGTGATGATCAACTGGACGGCGTCCTTCCACCATGGAAGTCTGGACTTTCGACGGGAAAGTCCGGGAGATCGCCGTGAATCGCCTCATATTCTGGTGCGAGCGCCCAAGCCTGCGCGCATGTGTCGCCGCCTTCGTTGGAGCCTTGGTCTTTGGAGCCTTGGTCTTTGGAGTCCTGGTCTTTGGAGTCCTGGTCTGTCTCGCCTCGGTGGCGTCTTCGCAGCCGCTTCGCAAAAGCGGCTATGCGATCGGCACGGAAAGCTGCGGCAGCGGCGATCTCGGCTTTTCCAGGATCCCGATCGACATGAAGGCGGGGTTTTGCGCCGGTCTCGTCGCCAGCGAAGAGGATCATCTCAAGTTTCCCCGTTCGATCATCCAGGTGCCCGGCCACGATCTGTTCGTGGTCGCCGACATGGGCGGCTGGGGCCACGCCGACGGCCGGCTGCTGCTGCTCGATCCGCATGCCGCGCAAGGCAAGCGGTTCAAGGAGCTGCTGACTGCGATCGAATATCCGTTCGGCCTCGTGATCGGCCCCGACAGGAAGCTCTATGCCTCGACCGCGGAGACAATCTTCCGGTTCGATCCGCTTGCGGACAATCCGCGCGGCACCGTCGAGACCATCATCCGCCATCTGCCCGGCCGGCGGATCACGCTGCCCGGTGGCACCAGGCTCGACGAGAGTGCGCATCCGCTCAAGCAGTTCGTGTTCGATAGGAACGGGCGGCTGTTCGTCAATGTCGGATCGCACAGCGACGATTGCATCACGCTGGCGCCGATAAACCGGCCCTGCGCTGCGGCCGAAGGCGCCTCCGCGATGGCTGCGATCTGGCTGTTCACGCCGCCCGCGGGCGGCGTCTTTCCGGAGTTGAAGCCGAACGATCCCGATCCGCCGCACGCGGTTTACGCCCGGGGCCTGCGCAATTCACTGGCGCTGGCGCTGCACCCGAATTTCCCCGATGCGGGCTACGCCTTCCTGCAAGGCGAGAATGGCCGCGACCTGCCTGATATCTTCAAGCCGAACGAGGAGCTCAACGCGATCGAGCAGGGCAGGCACTACGGCTGGCCCTATTGCTACGATTTGTCGACGCCGAGCGCCGAATTCAAACTCGTGCTGCAATCCGGAGTCTACAAATCGCTCTGCACCGCCAATGCGCTCTACAAGCAGCCATTCTCGCTGATGCCGCCGCACGGCGCGCCGCTCGCGATGCTGTACTACCACGGCGCCAAATTCCCGGAGCTGGAAGGCAAGCTCCTCGTCGGCCTCCACGGCTATCGTCCGACCGGCAGCCGCGTCCTCGTCTACGATGTCGACGATCACGGCTTTCCGAAGCCAAGCCCGCCGCCGGTGCGTTACCACGTCAGCTGCGCGGCCGATCCGACCCACAGCTTTCAGATCGATGCCGGCGAAGTCGCCGCCGCGCCGTTCGAGGAGCTGATCGCCGGCTGGCACCGCGTCAACGGTGCCCGGCCGCAGGGCGCGCCGGTCGGCATGACAGTCGCGGAGGATGGCGCGATCTGGCTGGTCGAGGACAAGAACCAGACGGTGATCCGCATCGATCGCGCTGTTGGCGATGTCCCGGAGCCGCTGCCCTGCGACATGCGCAGTCAGGCGCTGATCGACCAGCTCTCGGCATTCGTCGCCAAGGATGCGCAGAACAGGATCCGGCTCACCACGCTGCGCAAGGGGCTGGTCGAAAAGCACTGCCTCGGCTGCCATTCCGATTTCGGCTTGAAGGCCGGACAATCGGACGCCGAGAAGGACACCACCGTGCTGCGCTTCATGCTGTCGCAAGATGGCTGGATCTATCCAGGCGATCCCGCCTCCGGCAAGCTGCGCACGCGGCTGCGCGGTCTCGGCGCTGAGAAACTGATGCCGCCCGGCGGCGAAAAATTGCCGAAGACCGAGCCCGGCTATGCGGGCCTGCTCGAGACGGCAGACCTGCTCGTTGCGAAAATGGTTCCGGGCGCGCGGATGCGCATCAAGTCCGGTCCGCCGCAGCGAAAATTCTTTGGCAAGGCGAACAAGGAATGCGGCGAAATGCCGGCCGGCAAGGTCGTCGTCGTGACACAAAGGAGCGCTGTAGACAAACCCGGCTTCAGCCGATTCTTCCGGCCGGCCGATCCATATCTCGATGGCGAGTGCACTGACGACGATGGCTATTACATCCGGCAGGAATTTCTGGTGCCTGTGCAGTAGCATCCTTCTCGTTCTCGCGGCGGCACCGGTCCGGGCCGAAACCAGGCTGTTCGAAAGCGTGCAGGTGACGCCTCCTGGCGAATACACTTTCGGCATCGAGGGGCCGGCCGTCGATGTTGAGGGCAACCTCTTCGTGGTCAATTTTGCCAAGCCCGGCACCATCGGCAGGCTGCCTGCGGGCGGCGCGGCTTCGCAGCAATTTTCGGCACTTCCCGAAGGCAGCGTCGGCAACGCGATCCGCTTCGATCGCAACGGCACCATGTTCATCGCCGACTACAAGAAGCACAACATCTTCGCGATCCCGAAGGGCGCCGCCGAGCCGGTCGTCTGGTTTCACTCCGACGAGATGAGCCAGCCCAACGACATCACGCTCGCCCGCGACGGCACGATCTATGCGAGCGATCCGAACTGGAAGGGTCGGGAAGGCCACATCTGGCGCATTGCCAAGGCCGCTGACGGATCGGTGCAGGGGCAGGTCATGGCGGCGCCGCGCGCGATGGGGACCACCAACGGCATCGATCTCAGCCCGGACGGCAAGACGCTCTATGTCGGCGAATCCAGCAGCGGCCAGATCTGGTCCTACGCGATCAGCGGCAATGCGCTCATTGATGCAAAGCTGGTCAAGGCATTTCAACCCGATACCGTCGATGGTATCCGCACCGACGTCGCCGGCCGCCTCTACGTCGCGCGCATTCTCAAGGGCACGATCGCGCTGATGAAGGCCAACGGTGCGGTCGAGCGCGAGATCGTGCTGAAGGGCAAGGAGCCGACCAACCTCGCCTTTGGCGGCAGCGACGGCAAGACTGTCTTCGTCACGCAGCGCCAGGGCGGCTTCATCGAGTCGTTCCGGACCGATCAGCCTGGCCGCGAGCACTGCCTTCAGCGCGGACGCTGCTGAACGCAAGGGACTCGAACCCGGTCTGCTTCCAGCGCAGAGCGGCGAGGCAGCAGCGGCATTCTTCTTGCTTGCATCTGGCCGCCGCGAGGATCAAGACATCCGTGGCACGTCAAAGAGCATTGCGACCACGGAGTGTTGAGTGAAAGCCGTCCATACCGAACTGCACCGCAGCCACGATCCGCAATTCTTCCTGGTGCGCGGTGTCGTCAAGCGCACCACCGAACAGCCCGAGCGCGCCGACCGGCTGCTCAAGGGGTTGAAGGACGGCAAGCATCAACTGGTCGAGCCGACCAAATTCGGCCAGGGCCCCCGCGCGCGCATTCACAGCCCGGAATATCTGTCGTTCCTGAGCGAAGCCTGGGACGCCTGGACCGCGCTCGGCGATTCCGGCCCGGAGATGATCGGCAACATCCATCCCGTGCGCCATGCCGCGACCTATCCGACGCATATCATTGGCAAGCTCGGCTGGCACACCGCCGACACCGCGGCGCCGATCGGCCCCGGCACCTGGGCCGCGGCTTGCGCGGCAACCGACGTTGCCGTCACGACGGCGCAGATGGTGATGGACGGCGAGGATGCGGCCTACGCGCTCTGCCGTCCGCCCGGCCATCACGCCTATCGCGACATGGCCGGTGGCTTCTGCTTCCTCAACAACAGCGCGATCGCCGCTGCTCATCTGCGGACCAAGCATGAGCGCGTCGTGATCCTCGACGTCGACGTCCATCACGGCAACGGCACGCAAGGAATTTTCTACGCGCGATCTGACGTCTACACGGTATCAATCCATGCCGATCCCGTCGCGTATTATCCTTACGTGTGGGGCTATGCCCATGAGCGCGGCGAGGGGCCGGGCCTCGGCACCAATCTCAACATTCCCCTGGCCATCGGCACCGGCGACGACGGCTACATCCAGGCGATGGATGTCGCGCGCAAGGCGATCGAGTCCTTTGCGCCCGGCGCGCTCGTCATTGCGCTCGGCCTCGATGCCTCCGAACACGATCCGCTGAAGGGCCTCGCCGTGACCACGCCGGGCTTCCGCCGCATCGGCCAGGCGATCGCGAAGATGGGCCTGCCGACCGTGTTCGTGCAGGAGGGCGGCTATCTCTCGGATATTCTCGGCGCGAATCTCACGTCGGTGCTGGCGGGATTCGAGGAAGCGCGCTGAGGTGAGCGCCTCTCGACGCTTGCGGCAGGGCTCTCGCATATGACGTTTTGGGGGCTGCCTGAGCGCGCGCCTCGTCCTTCGAGACGACCGCTCCGCGGTCTCCTCAGGACGAGGCTCGTCGGCATCGGTGCTCGTTGACACTGCTGCCGCGCACTCCATCCTCATCCTGAGGAGCCCGCCTCAAGCGGGCGTCTCGAAGGATGGGCCGCAGGAAGACCGCCCTCAAGTGCGATAGCCCTGCCGCTTGCTTGCAGAGGAATAGGACTCTCAAAACACCCCGCTCGCCGCCAGCGCCTTGCAGACGTGCTGCATCTCGGCTTCGTCGGCGACCATGTCGAGCATGATCGTGCTCAGGCCGTTCGCCGCGAAATCCTTCAGCCTCGCGCCGATCTCGGCGTAGCTGCCGACGAGGTAGGGGCAGTCGGCCTGGAAGGTCAGGAACGGCAACAGCCAGTAGCCGTTGTCCTGGAACTCGGCGCTCTGGCCGTCATAGAGGTGCCGCTTCCACACGGAGTCGGTGTTTTCCATCGTGAGCGACAGCAGCTCGCGATCGTCGGGATTGTCGCGAAAGCGCTTTTTCGCCGCCTGTCGCGCCTCGTCGGCGCTCTCTCGCGCAAAAATTCCAAAATTCATCCCGGGCGTAGCGAGGCCGCGATCGAGATCGGGCGGCAGCATCTGCATCTTGATGCAGCCGGTTTCCTTCGCCACGCGCTGCGCCGCCTCCGACTGGCCCGCGATCAAGAATTCCGGCATCAGCTCGGCCGGCAGGCGCGGCCGGAGCTGCAAGCTGCTTGCGCGATAGAACCGGCCCTCGAAATCGACCGGCCGTAGGCTCGACAGCAACTGACGCACCAGCGCGACGAATTCGCCGAGCCGGACGTAGCGGTCGGCATGCGACTGGTCGTCGCCGAGTCCCTGCAAGTCGCTGACCGCGGTCCCCGTGATCATGTTGAGATAGATCTTGCGGCCGTAGAGCTGCGCGAAAGACGAGACGAACTTCGCCGCCGTGAACGGATGCATGTAGACGGGGTTGACGGCGATCAGCGCCGAGCTCCGCGTCGTGCCTGCCATGATGTGCTGGGCCATAGCCCAGGGCTCGACGAACACGTCGTTGCCTTCGAACAGCAGGATGCCTTCAAAACCATTGCGGTCGGCAAATTGCGCGACCCGCATCAATTCGCCGACGTATCTTTTGGGGTCGCGGTTCCGCGAAATCGCAGGAAAGACGCGAAGCCGCGGGGGCATCATTCAGCCGCTTGCTGGAGCGGCCAGGCATGACGGCTGATGGGAAGACCGCCGGCCGCACGCGAGCCGTCCGCGATTGCGAGGCGATGCGAAGGCGACGGCGAGCATAACTGGAAGCGCCAGCCCCGGGGATCGTCGGCGATATCGGGTTTGAAACTGATCCCGATCGCCTCTTGCGACACCTGCATCGCGAACGCGTCGAGCGGAAGGTTGAGCCCGAAGCCCCTGGCTTTCAAATAGGCCTCCTTGAGCGTCCAGTAATCGAAGAATCGCTCGATCGCGGCCGGCTCCGGCAGTCCGCGCAGGGTTTCGATCTCTTCCGGCGCAAAGAACCGAAGCGCGGTGGACAGCGGGGCCACCCGCCGCGACACGGTTTCGACGTCGACGCCGACCGCCTCGTGCCTGGATACGACACAGGCGACGCAGCCGTCGGCGTGGGACAGGCTGAAATGCAGCGCGGTCGAGGTCGCAGGCGCTGCGACAAAGGGCCGCCCGTAGCGGCCAGTCGCGAACGACCAGTCGGCGGGTGCGACATTTGGCGCGGCCTGCGAGAGCGCGAGGCGCAGCAAGGCGTGTGCGAAGATATATTGCCGCCGATGCCGCTCGAACATGAAAAGTTCTGCCCGCACCCGTTCCTCGATCGAGAGCAAGCGTCGGCACGCATCGACCACGCCGGGCGTGTCGATGCTCTCGATCAGTCCGACAAACAGTTCAATTCCGTCGTCTGCCATCAATAAGGCCCATGACGTCAGGCCGAGGCCCCACCCCCCGGCTCTGACGAAAGAAGTCAACTGAACAAGAACCAACTGCGCGGACCCAGTTCTAGCGGTCCACCCGGGGCAGATTCGTGTCAATTGCTGGACGGTTTACGGACGCAAGCTTGTGCGAGCCCCCCAGCCCGACAGGCGTGCGACCGTTCTCCGAAGATTCGTGCGGCGTCCCGGCCGACGAGTCTTACTTTTTCTTCTTGGCCTTCTTCCCGCCGAGCACCGCCATGCTGGCATCGACGTCCTTCAGCGCAGCCTGAAGCTTCTTCTTCTCGGCGGCGAGCAGCTTCTGGAGGGCCTTGCGGTCCTTGTCGCTCAACGAGGTGCCCTTGGTAAATTTGATGAAACCCATAACAAACTCCCCCGGTTGAAAATAATCGTCCAAATCAAAACGCGAGAATAATCTTGCGCGGCGAACGCCAAATAATCAAGATGCAACTTGATCATTCACAGCTCTGGCGAGTGAACCAGTATTCGCCCGGTGCGAATTCAGGCTGCTCAAGCCGCCCTGCGATCGAGCAACCGCCCGAGCGGCGTATTGGGCTGGGCGACCGCTGCCGCCAGCAGCGTGACGAGGTCCTCCATCCATTCGCCGACCAGGCGGCCGTCGAGCAGCTCGCGCTTGTAGTTGCACGAACCGGTGATTCCGGCCGGGCGCTCCTTGAGCATCAGCGACAGCCAGGTCTGGTCGATCGGCAGCACCGGCTGGCCCTCGCGCGCGACATTTCCAATGGACCGTACCGTGATGTCAGGCAGGTCGAGCGGCCGGCGCAGCGGATTTTGCAGCGTGAAATAGACCTGGAGCAGCGAAGCCGGATCGATCCCCTCTTGCTCCAGATGGTCGGCCATGACGTTGAACGGCAGCTCTTGCCGCGCATGTGCCTCGAGCACGCTCTGGCGCACTCTGGCCAAGGCTTGCGCGAACGATAGGTCCTGCGTGATTTGGGTGCGCACGATCACCGTGTTCTCGAACGGGCCGACGATCCGGTCGGTGTCCGGCTGGCTGCGATTCGCCATGGCGGTGGCGACTGAAATGTCGGTGCGACCGGTTCGCGCCAGCAGCAGGGTCTTCAGACCCGTGAGAAGGCACATGAATAGCGTGCCATTGTGTTGGCCCGCGAATGCCGTCAGCCGCGCGATCAGCTCGCGCTCAAGACTGACCGGATGATGCCCGGTGGACGCGCTTGCGCTTGATTCGCCGTCGAAGACGGGGGTGGCGCCGCGCAGGGTCTCCGTCCATTCGGTCGCCTGCCGGCGAGCCGCCTCCGTGCCGCACCACCAGCGCTGCCAGCGCGCGACGTCTGAAAAGGCCAGCGGCAGCTTCGGCAGCGGCACCGATGGATATCCGGCCAGCGCCGCATAGCGGTTGGACAATTCCTCGAGCAGCACGCCGATCGACCAGCCGTCGGCTATTGCGTGGTGCAGCGTCAGCAGCAGCACGTGGTCGTCGTCGTGGAGCCGCAACAGCCGGGCGCGCAACAGCGGCGCGCGCGTGATGTCGATCGGGGTATAGGTCTCCTGTTCGGTCAGGAGCTTGATCTTCCTGAGTTCGAGCGCCTTGCGCCGCTTATTGTTGTGCTGGTGACCATCGCCGATGGTCTCGACGGTCAGCACCCGGCGGGGTGTGCCCGGTGCGGCGATGCGGGTGGCAGGCTCCTCGCCGTCCCAGCCGAAACTGGTCCGCAGCGATTCGTGGCGGCGCACGACATCATCGATCGCGTGCGCCAGGGCAGCCGCGTCGAGCGGCCCCTCAAGATGGAAAGCGAAAGGCAGGTTGAACAGCGGGAGGCCCGGCAGGTTCTGCTCGATCCGCAGCATCTGGTCCTGCGCGATCGAGAGCGTGGGCGGACCGCCATCGGCCAGCCGGGCGGCACTTGCCTGTGGCGTGTGCGGCTTCGCCGCCACGGCCTCATCGACCCGCCGGGCAAGCTGTTCGATCGTCGGTGCCTCGAAGATGGTCTTGATCGGCAGCGATACGCCGAGTGCGCGAGCGACACGCGCCATCACTTGGCCCGCCAGTAGAGAATGGCCGCCGAGATCGAAGAAATTGTCAGTGACGCCGAGGCTTTCGACCTTCAGCAGGTCGATCCAGATGTCGGACAGGACCTTTTCAGTGAAGCGGCGTGCTGGCACGCTAGCATCCGCCGCGGCGATGTCCTGTTGCGCGGGCGCCAGCAGCGCCGACCGGTCGATCTTGCCATGAGCATTGAGCGGCATCCGCTCCAGGAACAGGAATGCGGACGGGATCGCATGGCCCGGCAGGCGGCTTTTGAGGAAATCGCGCAGCTCGCTGGCGTTGATTCGGCCGCCGACCTTAGGGACGATATGGGCGATCAGCCTGACATCGCCGCTCGTCTCGCGGCGCGGCTCGACAATGCCGGCGCGCACGGCACGATGGCCGGCAAGCGCGTTCTCGATCTCCTTGAGCTCGATGCGGTAGCCGCGGACCTTGACCTGGTGGTCGGCGCGGCCGAGGCATTCGATCGTCCCGTCGGCGCGGCGGCGGGCGAGATCGCCGGTCCGGTACAGCCGGCTACCTGCCTGGCGCGCGAACGGATCGGGCAGGAAGCGCTGCCGGCTTTGCGCGGGATCGTTGATATAGCCGCGGCCGACGCCAGCGCCGGCGATGCAGAGCTCGCCGACCACACCGACCGGCAGCGGCTCCAGGTTCGAATCGAGCACGTAGAGCTGGGTGTTAGGGAGCGCCGCGCCGACCGGGACATTGGCGGTCGCCGCCGTTGGCGCCTTGGTCAGCCGATGCAGGGAGACGTCGTCGGAACATTCCGATGCGCCATAGGCGTTGATCAGCGGGACTTTTGGAAAGCGGACGAACCAGGCGCGGCAGAGGTCGACGGGCAGCGGCTCGCCGGTCGAGATCAGGAGGCGCAGCCGCGCAAAGGCGCGCTGGATGGCCGACTCGTCGATGCGTTCGAGGATCACACGCAATAGCGAGGGAACGATCTCGAGCACCGTGATGCCCTCGCGTTCGATTTCCCCCGCGAGCAGCGCGGGGTCTTGGACGATTGCGTTGCCACAGACATGGACGCGCGCGCCGACCATCGGGCCGGCGAGGAACTGCCAGACCGAGATCACGAAACTCTGCGGCGCGGTCTGCGCGATCACGTCCCTGGCCGAGAGGCGGAGCTCGGAAATGAGCGAGGCCAGATGGTTCGACAGGCCGCGCTGCTCGATCATGACGCCCTTCGGCGCGCCGGACGAGCCGGAGGTATAGATCAGATAGGCAAGGCTCGAGGCTATGCGCCGTGCAGCACGCGCCGGTTTGGTCGATCCGAGCGCGATGGCGTCTTCTAGCTCCGCCACCTGGATACGTGTGACCAGAGGCTCGAGCAGCGCTTCGACCATGGCGGACTGCGCGCGTCCGGTCAGCAGCATGCGGGCGCAGCTCGAACCGAGGATGGTCGCAAGTCGCGCCGACGGCTGGTCGGGATCGAGATTCAGGAAGGCCGCGCCCACCCGCTGGATCGCGATCATTGCGGCGAGCAGGTCGGCTCCGCGATTCGCAAGCAAGGCGACCACCGTCTCGGCGCCGACGCCCTCGCGCGCAAGCCAGCGCGCGATCGCTTGACTGCGATGGGCCAGTTCGCGATAGCTCAAGCAGGCGCGCCCGTCCGACACCGCCACCGCGTTCGGTGTCCGCCTCGCCTGGCGGTCGAAGCGTTCGCATAGATTGCCGCGCATGGTGAAATTGGCGCGAACGCCGTGGCCCACAGTCAGCAGCTGCCGGCGTTCGGCCGCCGTCAGGAGCGGAAGGCGCGAGATGCGCTGCTCCGGATCGGCGATGACGGCCTTCAGCAGCGTCTTGAACTGAGCGGCCATGTCCTCGATCGTCGCTGCGTCGAACAAATCGGCGGCGTATTCGAAGAAGCCGGTGAAACGGCCGTCGGCCTCGACCAGCTCGAGCGTGATGTCGAAGCGTGCGACCTTTGGGTCGATTTCCAGCCGGCGCGACGACAGGCCGGGGAAACGTGCGGCCTCGATCGACGCGTTCTGGAGGATGAACATGATCCGGAACAGCGGATTGCCGTCGCTCCGGCGCGCGACCTGCAACGCGCGCAGCACTTCCTCGATTGGAAGATCTTGATTGCGGTAGGCATCGAGCGTGACCTGACGCACCCGCCGCAACAACTCGCCGAAGGTCGGGTCGCCACCAAAATCGTTGCGCAGGATCAGCGTGTTGGCGAACAGCCCGATCAGGCGCTCGCTCTCGATCTGGTTGCGGTTCGCGATCAGCGAGCCCGTCGCCACGTCCTCATGTCCGGTGTGCCGGAACAGGAGGCACTGGAACACCGCGAGCAGCGTCATGAACGGCGTGACGCCCTGATCCTGGCTCAGCGCTCTCAGATCGGTTGATAGGGCCTTCGTGAATTCGAGATAATGACGGGCGCCGCGGCCGCTCCAGACCTCCGGCCTTGCGCGGTCGGCCCGCAGCGGCAGCGTCGTCATTCCGTTGAGCTGTGTCCGCCAGTAATCGAGCTGCTCTTTGACCGCCGGCGTCTGCGCCCAGCTCTGCTGCCACAAGGCAAAGTCGCGGTACTGGAAGGAGGGCGCTGGCAGTGCCGCCGCCCTTTGCCTGCGTGCGCTGGCATAATGGACGGCAAGCTCTTCCCAGAACAGCCGTTGCGACCAGCCGTCGGTCACGAGGTGATGAACGTTGACCACCAGCGCATGGCTGTTCCTGTCGAACGAGAGCAGCGAGACCTTCAGCGGCGGCTCGCACGCCAGATCGAACTGGTATTGCGCGAGCTCGAGCGCTTTGCGCCGGATCACCGCGGCCCGCTTGTCCGCCGGGCAAGGCTTGAGCTTGATCCGCTCGAATCGCGCTGCGGTTCGAAGCACCCGCTGCACCGGCTCGCCGTGGCGTTCGACGAAGACCGAGCGCAGGACGTCGTGGCGTTCGCAGATTGCTGCGAGGCTCGCTTCAAGCGCGGCGGCGTCGACCTGGCCCCTCAACACGGCGACTTCGACGACATTATAATTGTAGCGCGTCGGATCGAGCCGCGAGAGCACGTACATCCGCTGCTGCTGGAACGACAGCGGCGAGTCTGCTTCCGCGGCTGCAGCCTGGTGCCAGGCCGGCAACATCGTTTCGCGAAGGGCCGCGGCGGTCTCGATCCGGGCTGCGAGCGCAGTCACCGTGGCGCAATCGAAAATGTCCTCGAACGAGAAGTCGACGTTGAAGCGTTCGCGCAGGCGCGAGCGCATTTGCGTCACCGCGAGCGAGTCTGCGCCGAGCGCAAAGACGTCCTGCTCGACGCTAATCTGCGGCAGCTCCAGCAGATTGGCCCAGATGTCCGCGAGCTGGGTCTCCAGCGCGTTGCGCGGCAAGTGTGCCTCGTCGCCGTCCCTGGGCGTCGCGATCAGCTCGGCCAGCGCGTTGCGCTTGACCTTGCCGCTCGCGCCCTTGGGCAGCGCGGCGACGCTGCGGATCAGGCTCGGCACCTTGTAGGCCGCGAGCCGCTTTCGCACGAATTGCCGCAACTGGTCCGAGCTCGCCTCCGAATTCGGCCGCATGACCACGACGGCGGCGACGTTCTCGCCGAGCTTGTGGTGCGGGATGGCGAACACGCCGGCCTCCAGCACCGCTGGATGACTCAACAGGACCTCTTCCACCTCCAGGGGCGAGATCTTCTGTCCGCCTCGGTTGATGACGTCCTTGATGCGGCCGACGATGAAGAGATAGCCGTCGCTATCGAGGTAGCCGAGATCGCCGGTCCGGAACCAGCCGTTGCGGAAGGCGGCCTCTGTTGCCGCATCGTCATTATAGTAGCCGCGGCTCATGTTCGGCCCGCGCAGCACGATCTCGCCATGCTGGCCGCTCGCAAGCGCACGGCCTGCTTCGTCCATGATCGCGATCTCGGGGCCTGCGGCGCGGCCGACCGATCCGACCTTGCGCAGTTCGAACGGATTGGCTGCGATCTGCGAGGCCGCTTCCGTCATGCCGTAGGTCTCGAGCACGGGGACGCCGAACATCGCCTCCAGCCCTTCGAGGATCGTGGGCGCCAGTGAGGACGAGGCCGAGCGGATCACGCGCAGCGACGATGACCGGACGCGGTCCGGGTCGGCTTGCGCCGCCGTCAGCAGCACGCGATGAATGGTCGGCACCGCCGTGTACCAGGTCGGCTGCAACTCCCGCATCCAGCCGAAGAAGGACGACGCGTCAAAACCATTGGTGCAGATCACGCTCGAGCCCGCGGCGAGCGCGGTCAGAAGGCCGGAGATCAGACCATGGGCGTGGAACAGCGGCAACACGTTGAGCAGGCGATCGCGGGACGTGAGCGACAGCACGCGGCCGGCATTGGTGGCGGACAGGCAAACGTTGCGATGCGTCAGTGGCACCATTTTCGGCCGCGCGGCCGTGCCCGACGTCAGGAGGATGAACGCGTCGTCGTTGCCGCCCGAGACGCCGCTGGCATTCGCGGGTCCGATCGTTGGGCCAAGGAATTCGCAGCCGCCGAGATCGTTGTCCGGACCCGGCACGAAATCGATCACCGCGAGATCAAGCATCTTGGCGACGTCGCGACTCGCTGAATTCATATCGGCCCGGGTGACCAACGCGCTCAGCTTCAATTCGCTGAAATAGCGTTGCTGCTCGTCCGCGGTCAGATCGGGATTGACGGGAACGCAGGCACAGGCCGACGCAACGGCGATCAGCGCCAGCGCACTGTCGGCCCCGCGCGGCAGCGCAACGGCAATACGATCCGCAGGTCCGATCCCGAGCCTGCGCAGCGAGCGGACCAGATGCCCGGTCCTGGCACCGAGCTCGCCGTAGTTAAGGGGCGGCCGGCTAGGGG
>NZ_JAACFT010000048.1 GCF_029051685.1 Bradyrhizobium sp. CSA207
CCCGCATCCCCTCCCCGGAACCGCCGATCCTGCTGCGGGAGATCGTCGGCAGTGTCGCCGTGTTGACGCTGAACCGCCCCGCCGCGCGCAACAGCCTGTCGGAGACTATGATCGGCCAGCTGCATGCGAGCTTCAACGCGATTGCCGAGGACAAGCGCATCCGCGCCGCCGTCATCGCCGCCAACGGCCCGGCCTTTTCCGCCGGCCACGACATGAAGGAATTGACCGCGCGCCGCAGCGATCCCGATGGCGGCCGCGCCTATTTCGCCAAACTCATGAATGCCTGCAGCGCGATGATGCAGGCGATCGTGCATCTGCCGAAGCCGGTGGTCGCTGCCGTCCAGGGCATCGCGACCGCAGCCGGCTGCCAGCTCGTGGCAAGCTGCGATCTTGCGATCGCCTCCGAAGCTGCCAGCTTCGCCACACCCGGCGTCAACATCGGCCTGTTCTGCTCGACGCCGATGGTGGCGCTGTCACGCAACGTGCCGCGCAAGCAGGCCATGGAGATGCTGCTGACCGGCGAGCCGATCCCGGCCGAGCGCGCCCGCGAGATCGGCCTCGTCAACCGGGTGGTCGCCGCGGGCACCGAACGCGATGCCGCGATTGCGCTTGCGGACAAGGTCGCGCTGAAATCGGCCTATACCGTCAAGCTCGGCAAGGAGGCGTTCTACCGCCAGGCCGAAATGAGCCTTGCCGAGGCCTATCGCTATGCGGCAGAGGTGATGACCGAGAACATGATGGCGCGCGACGCCGAGGAAGGCATCAAGGCCTTCATCGAGAAGCGCACGCCGACCTGGCGAGACGAGTAATTTCGTCATTGCGAGCGAAGCGAAGCAATCCAGAAATCCCTCCGCGAAAACAGACGGGATTGTTTCGTCGCTTCGCTCCTCGCAATGACAGCAAGAAGATGAACCAATGAACCACGACGCTTATCCCGACAATTACATCCGCGGCATCCTCAACAGCGTGAAGTCGATCGCGATGGTCGGCGCCTCGCCGGTGAATGTGCGGCCGAGCTATTTTGCGTTCAAATATCTGGCGCAGCGCGGCTACGATATGATCCCGGTCAATCCCGGACATGTCGGCAAGGATCTGCTCGGCCAACCCTTCGTCGCCTCGCTTGCCGACATCGGCCGTCCCATCGACATGATCGACATCTTCCGCAACTCCAGCCACATCATGCCCGTGGTCGAGGAGGCGCTGACGCTCGACCCGCTGCCGAAGGTGATCTGGATGCAGTTAGGGGCGCGCGACGATGCGGCGGCGGAAAAGGCCGAGGCTGTTGGCATCAAGGTCGTGATGAACCGCTGCCCCAAGATCGAGTACGGCCGGTTGTCGTCGGAAATCTCCTGGATGGGCGTCAATTCGCGCACGCTGAGCTCCAAGCGTGCGCCCGCGCCGACGCAAGGCATGCGCTTATCCCTCAATCGGATGAGTGTCGGCGGCGGCGACACCGCGGCATCGGATCGCGCCGCCAAAAACAAGAGCGAGCAAAGCTGACGCAATTGCGAGCGATTCATTTCTCGAACGCGGCCAGGCCTAGCACGATCGCTCTGATGTGAACCGGCGCCTTGACGGCAGGCGCTGTGACGACCAGCATGCCGCGCCATTTCAGACCACAAGTACAGGACGCCCTCAATGAGCGATCGCCTTCCGGGATTTTCGACCCTCGCCGTGCATGCCGGCGCACAGCCCGATCCCACCACCGGTGCGCGCGCGACGCCGATTTATCAAACGACGTCTTTCGTCTTCAACGACGCCGACCACGCCGCCTCGCTGTTCGGCTTGCAGGCGTTCGGCAATATCTATACGCGCATCGGCAATCCCACCAACGCCGTGCTGGAAGAGCGCGTCGCCGCGCTTGAAGGCGGCACCGCCGCGCTCGCAGTCGCCTCGGGCCATGCTGCGCAGGTCGTGGTGTTGCAGCAATTGCTCCAGCCCGGCGACGAGTTCATCGCCGCGCGAAAACTCTATGGCGGCTCGATCAACCAGTTCACGCACGCCTTCAAGAGCTTTGGCTGGAACGTGGTGTGGGCCGATACCGACGACATCGCGAGCTTCGAGCGCGCGGTAACCCCGCGCACCAAAACGATCTTCATTGAATCCATCGCCAATCCCGGCGGCAGCATCACCGATATCGAGGCGATCTCGACCGTGGCGCGCAAGGCGGGCGTTCCGCTGATCGTCGACAACACGCTGGCCTCGCCCTATCTGATCCGCCCGATCGACCACGGCGCCGACATCGTCGTGCACTCGCTGACGAAGTTCTTGGGCGGCCATGGCAATTCGATCGGCGGCATCATCGTCGATGCCGGCACGTTCGACTGGTCCACGGGCGGCAAATATCCGATGCTCTCGGAGCCGCGGCCGGAATATCACGGCATCAGACTGCAAGAGACCTTCGGCAATTTCGCCTTCGCGATCGCCTGCCGCGTGCTCGGCCTGCGCGACCTTGGGCCCGCCTTGTCGCCGTTCAACGCCTTCATGATTCTGACCGGCATCGAGACGCTGCCGCTGCGCATGCAGAAGCACTGCGACAACGCAAAGGCGGTCGCCGAATTCCTCGCCGGCCATCCGGCCGTGGCCTCGGTCAGCTATGCCGGCCTTGCCAGCGACAAGTACAACCAGCTGGCGCGCAAATACGCGCCGAAGGGCGCGGGCGCCGTGTTCACCTTCAGCCTGAAGGGCGGCTACGACGCCGGCGTCAGCCTGGTCGAGAAATTGCAGCTGTTTTCGCACCTTGCGAATGTCGGCGACACCCGCTCGCTCGTCATCCATCCGGCCTCGACCACGCACAGCCAGCTCGACGACGCCGCCAAGGTCAGGTCCGGCGCCGGTCCCGACGTGGTGCGGCTCTCGATCGGCATCGAGGACAAGGAAGACCTGATTGCGGATCTGGAACAGGCGCTGGGCGCTTAGCTCTCTTATTCCGGGGCGGTGCGCCCCGGAATGACAGCCCCGGTTAACAGTCATTAACCATACATGCCGCATACATCGTCTTTGGATCGCCCTGTTGATTCGGAGCCGACGATGCTGCGCTGGATGATGCCTGCCCTTGCCGCGACGCTGACCATCTCGGCCGCCGTCGCCGCCGATCTTCCTGCCACGCCAAAGCGGCGGGCAACGGCGCCGCCGGAACCTCCGAAGGTCTATGTCGAAACGGACCCGGATGCGCTGATCTCGCCGGCCTACGGCATCGGCAGCTACATCCGCAATCTGCCGGGCACGCCACTTCTGCCCGGCTCGCACACGCTGCCGGGCTACTACGGCCGTCCCTGGGACTACGACTATCAGGGCTCGTATTACGGCGGGAAGCAGGTCGATTATTTCTGGCGGCTGCCCTACTCCTGCGGCATCTACGGCTATTGCTAAGGCGAATACTGTGCTCGCGGGTACCCAGCGGAGCGGAACTATGCTCTCTTGTGAGTCGGGCCAGAAAGCGATCTTTGGGGCCGTTAAAGGGCTGGAGACCGGTGCGCTACATCTACCTGGATGAGGCGGGAACGTCTGCCAAAGAACCTGTTTCTGTTGTCGTCGGCGTGATCATCCACGCTGACCATCAATACGTCGTAGCGGAAGACCGTTTGCGGGAAGTCTTCCAATCGGTTCCGGAGCAGTTCCGGGAAGGATTCATATTCCACGCGAAGTCAATCTGGAGCGATCGGGCTTATAGGAACGTCTGGTCCTTTGAGGATCGGCTTAACTTCCTCAAGGAAGTGATGGCAATTCCCCGCAAAATTGGAATCCCGATCGCGCTCGGGATCGTTCGGCGAGATTCCTCAGTGCCTGCGGGGGTGCAATCGAAAGAGAAATTCCAGCATGTTATGGCATTCTTTTACTGCATCGGTCGAGCGGACAAGTACATCCGCGATCATGCACACCGATCCGAGGTCGCCACGGTTGTCGCTGAAGATGTTGACGGCGTGAAAGAGCACCTCAGAGCGATGGTCAAATTGCTGAAAGACCCCGAATTCTCAGCGTCAATGACCCTGTCTCAGGACCAAGTTCATCTCACCGCCGAGGAAAGATGGCGCGGCGTTTACTTGCAAGAGCACGTCAACAAAGTAGAACGCATCAGGGATACGGTCCATTTTGTATCGAAGCAAGATGGCCCATTGCTCCAACTTGCCGATGCCTGCGCGTTCGCTTTTAGGAGATATTTCTCAGAACAGAAGCATGGTGATGAGTTCGTTCGCGCAGTTCTTGGTACCGATCTAATAAAAGAGGATTGGACAGGGCCGGCGTCCGGAGGATTATTCTTCGGTCACCTACGACGCTACGAGCCTAAGTGTCGGTTTTTGCCGGTCTGGCGGGTACAAGTGGCCTAAACACCTTCACGAATGCTTCGGCGATCAGCCGGCCTGACCGACCGGAACCGCCCGCGGCCGCGCCTGGGCAGACTGCCGCGAGGCCAGCCGTTCCGCCTGCATTACCGCCAGCGTCAGCACCACGATCGCGACCGCCTGGTGCGCGAGCGCGAAATCAAGCGGCACTTGGTTGAGCAAGGTGAGGATGCCGAGCACCGCTTGCAGGCTCACCGCCGCGAACAGCCAGAGCGCGCCGCTTGCCGCCGCCCCCGCGCGCGACCGCACCGCATCGAACGCGTGAAGCGCCGCCAGCACGAACAGCGCATAGGCTGTCATGCGGTGCTCGAACTGCACAGTCAGCACATTGTCGAACATGTTGCGCCACCATGGCGTCTCGAACCACAGCCGATCCGCCGACGGAATGAACGCACCATCGATCGTCGGCCAGGTGTTGTAGGCACGCCCGGCTCGCAAGCCGGCGACCAGCGCGCCGAAATAGATCTGCAGGAGGGTCAGCCCGAGCAGCAGCCCACTCGTCAGCCGCAGCCGCGCAGGCGCGGCGATCGGAGGCCGCTCGGACAGCCGCCGTACCGTCCAGACGATGCCGGCGAAGATCAGAAGCGCGAGCACGAGATGCGTCGCCAGCCGATACTGCGATACCTCGACACGCTCCGTGAGGCCCGAGGCCACCATCCACCAGCCGACCGCGCCCTGCAGAGCGCCAAGCGCGAACAACAGCCACAACCTGCGCTTCAATTCACGGGGCAGTCCGCCCCGCCACAGGAAGAAAAGAAACGGCAGCAGATATGCGACGCCGATGAAGCGGCCGAGCAGTCGGTGGCTCCATTCCCACCAGAAAATCTCCTTGAACTCGGACAGGCTCATGCCGGCATTGAGCTCGCGATATTGCGGGATCTTCTTGTAGGCCTCGAACGCCTCGGTCCACTGTGTCTCCGAGAGCGGTGGAACGCTGCCCGTCATGGGTTTCCATTCGACGATCGAGAGTCCGGATTCCGTCAGCCGGGTCGCGCCGCCGACCAGCACCATCAGCGCGATCAGTGCGGCCACGGAAATCAACCACCAGCGCATGGCGCGATGCGGCTCGGACGGGGCGGAAATCGTCGTCATTTCGGAGGCGAAGCCAGAACTTCTATCTGAGAAACTTAAACCAATGAGGCTTGAACCGGACTGCGTGCCCCTTATAGTCCCCCGCTCCCGCAGCGCAAGTTACGCGAAAGCCGCAAGCACCGCCATGACGATCCGCACCCGCAAGTTCCTCGGCGCCATCCTGCTCCTGGTGCTCGCCACTGTCTGGGCCCTGCTGGGCATGGCGCTCGCGCAGATGCCGTGGATCGCCGAGTCCGGCTGGCGGCAGGCGATCTATTACGTGGTCGTCGGCATGGGGTGGGTGCTGCCGGCGATGCCGATCGTGAGCTGGATGCAGCGGCCCGACCGCGCGAAATCTAGTTCATAACTCCGCCCGTCGGCTTCACTGGCGCAAAGGCGATGCCCGAGACCAACACGCGCATCATGCGCAGCGAACGCCCCCGGCCGTCCCACGATATCCGCGGCAGCGCCCGCAAATTGGTCCGCCCCTCCGCATCGACGATGCCTGGTATCGTCGACACCGCGCTGACAAAGCCCGCCTCCTCTGCCATCAGGACGTGAGCGCGCCGAAACGAGGAGCGATCGCCGAACGGAAACGCCAGGTGCCGGATTTCGCGGTGAAAGGCCGCTTCCGCCACCGCCTTGCCCATTGTCATTTCGCGCAGCGCGGCGGCATCTTTCATGTTGGCGAGAACGGGATAGTTCACGGTCGCGCTGCCGATCGTGACGAGCGGATCGGCAGCTAACTTCGCCAGATCCTCCCAGTTCATCGACGCCTCGCGCGAGATGGAAGCAAGATCGATCCGGTAGCGCGTGCAGAGATCGTTGATCGCCGCAGATAGATCCGCCGGCGGCAGCGAGCGCAACCAGCTCTCCAGGAACGAAAACAGCGCCTGCTTCTCGGCATTGCCGGCGACGGTGAAGCGCTGCTCCCTGTCACCCATCATCAGGCTGATGCGGCTCGCGCGCGCAATCACCTGTTCGAGCCCGAGCCACCAGGCTTCGCCCACGCCGTCGGGAAAGGCGGTGGGAACGTAGAGCGTGAAGGGCACCCCGTGGTGCGCCAGCACCGGGTACGCAAAGCTGATCAGGTCCTTGCCAGCGCCGTCGAAGGTGAGCGCCACGAAGCGCCGCTTCTCCGGCAGCGTCACCGCGCGCCGGCAGACCTCGTCCATGCCGAGGAAATCGTACTTCCACCGCCTCAACGCGCGAAGGGCGCGGCCGAGGAATTGGGGCGTGATCTCGTTCTCGCGCAGCGGCTGGAACGAGCCGCTCCGCCGCGGCCGCACGGCCCCGAAGCGCAGGATCGCGCCGGCGCCGCGACTGCGCAACAATGGCTGGCCGGTGAACCAGGCCAGTTCGAGCCGCAGCCGCTCCAGCCATCTGTCGTCCGATGCCAATATCCCCACCTTTGCGTTAGCCCGGCGGTCCGTCCCTGTCTTCTTGTCCTTACCCTTTGTTGACACTTGTTTGCAAAGGTCGGCCACAGGCCGAAATAGCTAAATTTTTGCTTTCTCGACAGGTTTCGCGAATGACCATGGCTGCGGCGATGCAAAGCCGGACGGCAGAAGCGCCAGCGCGGTCGAAAGCGAGCTGCATCGCGCAGGTCGACATCGTCAGCGATCCCGGCGAGGCCGAGGCGGTCTGGCGGGCGCTCGAAGAGCCCGGCCACCTCTCCACGCCCTATCAGCGCTTCGACCTGTTGAGTCCATGGCTGCGGCTGGTCGGTCACCACGAAGGCGCCCGCCCCTTCATCGTCATTGCCCGCGATGCCGAGCACAGGCCGCTCGCGCTGCTGCCGCTCGTGCTGCGCCAGAGCCACGGCGTGCGCACGGCTTGCTTCATGGGCGGCAAGCATACGACCTTCAACATGGGACTGTGGAATGCCGAGTTTGCCGCGCACGCCGCTGCGTCGGATCTCGACGCGCTCTTCGCGCCGTTGCGCGAGCACGCCGACGTGCTGGCGCTGACGCAGCAGCCGCTGCGCTGGCACGACCAGCAGAACCCCTTTGCGCTTCTGCCGCAGCAGAGCTCGATCAATGGCTGCCCGCTGCTGGTGATGGAGCCCGGCGGTCCGCCCGCTTCGCGGATCAGCCATTCGTTCCGGCGCCGGCTGAAGAGCAAGGAAAAGAAGCTCCAGTCGCTCGCCGGTTATCGCTATCACCTCGCCGCCACCGACGCGGACGTCACCCGCCTGCTCGACTGGTTTTTCCGCGTCAAGCCGGCGCGGATGGCGGAACAGAAACTGCCGAACGTGTTCGCAGAGCCGGGTGTCGAGCAGTTCGTCCGCGGCGCCTGCCTATCGCCGCGCGGCGACGGCCGCATCATCGACATCCATGCGCTCGAATGCGACGACGAGGTGATCGCGATCTTCGCCGGCGTTGCCGACGGCCAGCGCTTCTCGATGATGTTCAACACCTACACGATGTCGGAGCACGCGCGCTACAGCCCCGGCCTGATCCTGATGCGCTACATCATCGACCGCTACGCCGAGCGCGGCTACGACTCGCTCGACCTCGGCATCGGCTCGGATGAATACAAGCGGATGTTCTGCAAGGACGATGAAGACATCTTCGACAGTTTCGTCCCGTTGACCGCACGCGGAAAACTGGCTGCGATGGCGATGTCATCGTTGAGCCATGGCAAGCGCCTGGTGAAGCAGAACCAGATGCTGTTCGAGCTCGCGCAGAGGCTGCGGCGAACGTTCGGGTAGAAGTTCCCGCCTATCCACTAGCAAGCTGCCTTCCCTTCTCCCCTTGTGGGAGAAGGTGGCGCGAAGCGCCGGATGAGGGGTATTTATCCGCGAGCGCTATTAGAGAGATGGACTCGCGGAGGGAGACCCCTCACCCGTCCCGCCGCTATCGCAGCGAGCCACCCTCTCCCACAAGGGGAGAGGGAAAAGCTACGCCGCTACGACGCGCGGCGCTTCCACCGCATCCGACGGCTGCACGGGCCTGCTCAGCATCGTCACTTCGCTGAAGCCGACCGCCCTGAGCTGCTCGCACGTCAGCGCCCGCGCTTCGGCGGTCATGGACGCATCGGGCACCACGACGGCGCGGGCATTCGCCGTCAGTAGCTCCGCCGGAAGGTCCGAGGCGCCGCCGGCGTCGATCAGCACGTAATCATAGGCGCGCAGCAGGGCATCGATCGCGAGCGTCACCCGCGGCGATTGAAGCAGGCTGCGATCGAAGCCGGAACGGCCGGCCATGACCAGATGCAGCCGCGAGAGCTTGTCCCTTGTGATGACTTGCGCGAACGACGCCTCGCCCTGCATCAGCTCGGCAAGACCGGGCGCCGAGGCATCGACGGACACCGCGGCGATCGTCGGCGAGGATGCGGCGAGATCGACCACGACGACACGGGCGTCGCGCGCCAAATGGCGGGCGAGCGTCAGCGCCGACAGCGTGATGGCATCGCCCGACGCGGTGCCGAGCACCGTGACCTTCTTCGCCGCCGCACCCGCGGCGCGTAAGCTATCGGCCAGTTGCCCGATCTCGGCGAATTCACTGACTCCAGCATCGACCTCGACATCGACATCGGCTGTCATCCCCGGTTGGATCGGCGCCGACTCCATGACCACCTCGTGGGCGGCCGGCTCACGTCGAACCGGCGCCTGGACCGGCATGTTCGCAGGGACGGCTCGTGGCGCTGTCTGGCGCAGGAGCTCGCCGGTGACGACGACACCGGATGAGAGCAGCAGCGTCGCCAGTGTCGCGATCAGCACGATCGGCAGCTTCTTCGGATAGGCCGGCGTGTTCGAGACGACGGCGCGCGAGATGATGCGACCCTCCGCTGGCGCTGTATCGATGCTCTCGCGGGTGCTGGCCTCGCGATACTTGGCGAGATAAGTCTCGAGCAGGTCGCGCTGCGCCTTGGCCTCGCGATCCAGCGCACGGAGCTGGACGTCCTGGCCGTTGGTCGAAGTCGCCTGCTTCTTCAGTTGCTCGAGGCTCGCGGTCAGGCCGTCGACCCGGCCGCTGGCGATGCGGGCGTCGTTTTCAAGCGACCGCGAGATCTTGGCCGCTTCGTCGCGAATCTGATTGTCGAGATCGCCGAGCTGCGCCTTCAGCTCCTTGATGCGCGGGTGATTGCCGAGCAGCGTGGATGATTGTTCGGCGAGCTGCGCACGCAGCGTCACCCGCTGCTCCAATAGCCGCCGCATCAGTTCGGAGTTCACCACCTCGGAGGCTTCGATCGGCTTGCCGCTCTGGAGCATCTCGCGGATCAGCCGCGCCTTGGATTCGGCGTCCGCCTTCATCGCGCGCGCATTGTTGAGCTGGGTATTGACCTCGCCCATCTGCTGGTTCGACAGCGTGGTGTTGTTGGTGCCGACGAACAGGCTCGACTTGGAGCGGAAATCCTCCGCCTTCGTCTCGGCGTCGGAGACCTTCTTGCGCAGGTTTTCGATCTCGCCCGCAAGCCACTGGCTCGCGTTGCGCGCCTGGTCCTGGCGCGCATTCTGCTGGAGCACGAGATAGCCGTCGGCGATCGAATTGGCGACGCGCACGGCAAGCTCGGGATCGGCCGACTGGAATTCGACGACGATCACGCGCGACTTGTCGACGGCGTAGGCCTGGAGGCGGTCGTAATAGGCGTCCAGCACGCGCTCTTCCGGCGTCATCGAGAACGGGTCGCGGCCGATGCCGACGAGGGCCGCAAGCGACTTCAGCGGTGAAATTCCCTGGAGCACCGGATCGAATTCGGGCCGCTCGGCAAGCTTGTTCTTCTTGATGATGTCGCGCGCGAGATCGCGCGACAGCACCAGTTGCACCTGGCTCGTCACGGCCTCGGGGTCGAGCGCCTGCCGCTCCTCAATGCTGCGGTCGCTGCTCGGCCGCAGGAACACGTTCTCGCGGCCGTCGATCAGAATCCGCGATTCGGACTTGTAGCGCGGCGTCACCAGGTTGACGACGGAGACCGAGGCGACGAGCGCCAGTACCGTCGGCACGATGATCCAGCCGCGCTTGCGGGCGAGCGCGCCCCCGAGCGCATGCAGATCGATGTCACCGGATTCGAGTGGCGCCGGCTTCACCGCGACGGGCGCGGGCTGTGCCTCGATCTTCGGCTTGGATTCGGCTTTGGCCTTGGAAACAGCCCGCTCGATCACCGCCTTGTCCTTGCCGGCACGCCAGAACGCTAAACGCATCGGAACACTCCCGCAGGGCAATGCCGCAACTCTACCTCGACCGGGCCGATTACACTCCATTAAGGTTGCTGCTGGGTTAATCGCACCCTGTCGCGTGTCGCGCTAGCGCCGACACACTGTTTGTTAACCACGAGGCCCCTTAATCCATCTCAATATTTCGAGAACTTTGTTCGGCATTCGCCGTCGAGCGCTGGTTTTGATCATGCCCCCCTCTCCCGACCAGCCGCTTCGCATCCTGCACGCCGTGCGCGCACCCGTAGGCGGCATCTTCCGGCACATCCTCGACGTCGCCGACGGGCAGGTCGACCGCGGCCATCATGTCGGCATTCTCGCCGACAGCCTCACCGGTGGCGAGCGCGCGGACAAGGCGCTGGCCGAGCTCGCACCGCGGCTGACGCTCGGCGTACACAGGATGGCGATCCGCCGCGATCCATCGCCGGATGATTTTCTGGTGTGGCTCCGGATGCGGCAGCTGATCGCCAGGCTTAAGCCCGACGTCCTCCATGGCCACGGCGCCAAGGCCGGCGCCTTTGTCCGCATGCGGCGGCGCTCCGACGACACCATCCGCATCTACACCCCGCATGGCGGCTCGCTGCACTATCCTCTCAATACCGTCAAGGGCGAGTTTTACGCGCGGCTCGAGCGGGCGCTGATGGGCTCGACGGACCTGTTCCTGTTCGAGAGCGCGTTTGCGCGCGACACCTATCAGCGCATCGTCGGCACGCCGAAGGGCGTGGTGCATTGCGTCTTCAACGGCGTCGCGCCCGAGGAATTCGAGCCGGTCGTCACCACCGAGGATGTCACCGACCTCGCCTATGTCGGCGAGTTCCGGCACATCAAGGGCGCCGACCTCCTGGTCGATGCAGTCGCGCGTCTGCACGCGAACGGCAGGAAGGTCACACTGACGCTTGGCGGCGACGGCGAAGAGACGGCGGCGTTGAAGGCGCAGGTCGAGAGGCTCGGCCTTGGCGGCGCCATCCGTTTCATCGGCCACGTCAAGGCCCGCTACGGCTTTTCCAAGGGCCGGCTTCTGGTCGTCCCCTCCCGCGGCGATTCCATGCCTTATGTGGTCATCGAGGCCGGAGCTGCCGGCATTCCCATGATTGCGGCCCGCGTCGGCGGTATCCCCGAGATTTTCGGCGCCGAAAGCCCTGCCCTGTTCGCCGCCAGCAACGCGGAAGCGATGGCCGAGGCGATTGCGGCTGCGCTCGAAAACCCGCAAGCGACCATCCAGCGTGCGGTGTCGCTGCGCCAGCGCATCTCGGCGCATTTCTCCCAGCAGGCGATGGTCGACGGCGTGCTCGCGGGCTACCGCGACGCATTTGCCAATCATTAACCATCCTTAAGACGCTTTAGAGAATCTTCCGATTTGTCCGTTATCCGGTGAGCCAGGGGATTCTCGCCCGGGGCGCAGAGGCTGCGCCGCCGGTTCTTGGAATGGACAGGGACGCCCGTGGAACCGCTCAACGCACGCTCGATGCTCGATGCCGCGACCAGCGCCGCGGCCAAGCCGGCTGACCAGCCCTTTGTCGAACGCCGCCGCCGCCTGACGCCGGCTGCGCTCGACGTCGTCAACCAGAAGGTCGCTCGCGCCTATTCGCCGATCGTGATCGCCGGCGCCGTGCGTGCGGTTGATTTTGTCGTGCTGAGCCTCGTCGGCACCGCGATCTATGTCGGCTATGTCATGCCGCTCACCGATTTTCGCTGGGACTATCTCGCGTCCATCTTCGCGGTGGCCATCGCCGCCGTGATTTGCTTCCAGGCCGCCGACATTTATCAGGTGCAGCTGTTCCGCGGGCAGCTTCGGCAGATGACGCGAATGATCTCGTCTTGGTCGTTCGTTTTCCTGCTGTTCATCGGCGCGTCTTTCTTCGCCAAGCTCGGGGGCGAGGTGTCGCGGCTGTGGCTTGCCGCGTTCTACTTCCTCGGGCTCGCCGCACTGCTTACCGAGCGTCTTGTGCTGCGTTCTCTGGTGCGCGCCTGGGCCCGTCAGGGCCGGCTCGACCGCCGCACCATCATCGTCGGCTCCGACCGCAGCGGCGAGCAACTCGTCGAGGCGCTGAAGGCGCAGGAGGATACCGACATCCACGTGCTCGGCGTGTTCGACGACCGCAACGACAGCCGCGCGCTCGACACCTGCGCCGGCGCGCGCAAGCTCGGCAAGGTCGACGACATCGTCGAGTTCGCCCGCCGCACCCGCGTCGACCTCGTGCTGTTCGCGCTGCCGATCTCGGCCGAGACGCGCATCCTGGAGATGCTGAAGAAGCTATGGGTGCTGCCGGTCGATATCCGCCTGTCCGCCCACACCAACAAGCTGCGCTTTCGTCCCCGCTCCTACTCCTATCTCGGCGAGGTGCCGACGCTCGACGTGTTCGAGGCGCCGATCACCGACTGGGACCTGGTGATGAAATGGCTGTTCGACCGCGTGGTCGGCAGTCTCGCCCTGATCGCCGCACTTCCGGTGATGGCACTGGTAGCGGTCGCGATCAAGCTCGACAGCTGCGGCCCGGTGCTGTTCCGCCAGAAGCGTTTTGGCTTCAACAACGAGCGCATCGATGTCTACAAGTTTCGCTCGATGTATCACGATCAGGCCGACCCGCTGGCTTCAAAGGTCGTGACCAAGAACGATCCGCGTGTTACCCGCGTCGGCCGCTTCATCCGTAAGGCCAGCCTCGACGAGTTGCCGCAGCTCTTCAACGTGATCTTCTCCGGCAATCTCTCCCTGGTCGGCCCGCGACCGCATGCGGTGCAGGGCAAGCTTCAAAGCCGCCTGTTCGACGAAGCCGTCGACGGCTATTTCGCCCGCCACCGCGTAAAGCCCGGCATCACCGGCTGGGCCCAGGTCAACGGCTGGCGCGGCGAGATCGACAACGAGGAGAAGATCCAGAAGCGCGTCGAGTTCGATCTCTATTACATCGAGAACTGGTCCGTGCTGTTCGACCTCTATATCCTCCTGAAGACGCCGATCTCGCTGCTGACCAAGAACGAGAACGCGTATTGAGATTTGTTGTGCCCGAGCCCTACTGTCATCGCCCGGCTTGACCGGGCGATCCAGTAATCGCCGGCAGCGGAAACTGCCACGGACAGCTCGGAGTACTGGATGCCCCGCCTTCGCGGGGCATGACGGCGGAAGTTGTGTGTACGAGTAGCGTGAGCGTTTGATGGCGTATGCGGCAACAGCTGATGATTTAAGTGCAGCGGCTCGCGCTGCACCCGGCGTGCTGGCATTGCAGCGCGCGCTGGTGTGGCTGGTCGGCGCCGCCGGCGCGATCGTCTTCATCGAGCCGAGCCCCTACGAGATCGTGACGCTGCTTGCCACCGTCACCTTCTTCGCCACCGGCCTGCGCCTGAGGCTGGTGCTGATACCGCTGCTGCTGCTGCTGGTCCTGCTCAACGTGGGCTACACCATTTCCGCGATCCCGCTGCTCGAGCAGTCCGAGGTCGCAAGCTGGATCGCAACCTCCTGGTACATGGCAGTGACCGTTGTGTTCTTCGCCATGGTGATTTCGGAGGACACGACGGCGCGGCTCGACATGTTGCGCCGTGGCCTCGTGGTCGGCGCGATGATCGCTGCTATCTCGGCGATCGCGGGCTATTTCAACCTCGTTCCCGGCGGACGCGACCTGCTGACGCTGTACGAGCGTGCGCGCGGCACCTTCAAGGATCCCAACGTGCTCGGCGCCTTCCTGATCCTGCCGGCGCTGTTTTGCCTGCAGAGCGCGGTCTCCGACCGGCTGGGCAAGGCGTTTCGCAATGTCATTGCGTTCGGCATCATGGCGCTGGCGATCCTGCTCGCCTTCTCCCGCGCGGCCTGGGGCGGCCTGGTCCTGACCTCCGCCTTCATGCTGGCGCTGATGGTCCTGACCAGCCGAACCAACGCGCAGCGCTCGCGCATCATCATCATGACGATCGTCGCCGCGGTGCTGGGGCTGGCGCTGATCGCGGTGCTGCTGTCGTTCGACCCCATCGCGGAGATGTTCAAGCAGCGCGCGAGCTTCGACCAGAGCTATGACGAAGGCCGCTTCGGCCGGTTCGGCCGGCACATTCTCGGCGCGGAGATGGCGCTCGACCTGCCGTTCGGCATTGGGCCGCTGCAATTCCACCGGTTCTTTCCCGAGGACACCCACAACTCCTATCTCAACGCCTTCATGTCCGGCGGCTGGCTCTCCGGCGTCTGCTATCCCGCGCTGGTCTTCACCACCGTGATCATGGGTTTTCGGCACATCTTCGTGCGCGTGCCCTGGCAGCGCGCCTATCTCGCCGTCTTCTCTGCGTTCGTCGGCACAGTCGGCGAGAGCTTTGTGATCGACACCGACCATTGGCGGCACTTCTGGATGATGCTCGGGACCATGTGGGGCATGATCGCGGCCGCGCAGGTCTACAAGAAGATTAACGACGAAGCTTCTTCAGCTTGAGATCGGGACGCTTCTCCGGCGGCGTGTCGAGCAGTCCCTTCAGCGCCTCGGTCGCCGCGAGCACGCCCTTGTAGCCCTCTATCGCGAAGCGCAGCAGCAGCCGCAGCTCCTCGTCGGAATAGGTATTGAACACCTTCTCCATCGCCTGCTGCATCGGCACGTAGAACTGGCCGATCTTCATGGCTGCTTCCGGCACGACAGCAATGAAGACTTTGCGCCGGTCGTTTTCATCCCGCTCGCGGCGCACCAGCCCCGCCTTCTCGAGCCGGTCGACCACGCCCGTGATGGCGCCCGTCGTGAGGCCTGTCACCTCGGCGAGCCGGCCTGCGGTGACGCGCCCTTCGAGATAGAGGATGTCCATGCATTCGAGGTCGGAATTGGCAATTCCCGCCACATTCGCAACGGTCTGCCCATAGAGCACGCCCTGCGCGGAGGACCGCCGCATCGCTTCCTCGAGTTGCTGCAACAACGCCGTGCGCGCCTTTGCCCTTGACAAGGCCGACCTCATATCTTAGCCAATATATATCTTAGCCACTAAGAGAATTAGCGACCTTAATTTCTCCTAGCACCACGGAAACGTCGGGAGCAAGCCATGCCTTACCGTCCCCGCAAGGCGCTGATCATCGGCGCGGGCATCGCCGGGCCCGTCGCTGCGATCCTGCTGCGCCGCGCCGGCATCGAGTCCGCGATCTACGAGGCCTGGCCCTATTCCAAGGGCATCGGCGGCGGTCTCCAGATCGCGCCCAACGGCATGCATGTCATGGACGAGATCGGGCTCGCCGGCGAGTTGATCAGCCGCGGCTCGATCGCGGAGTCCTTCGACTTCTATTCGCAAGGCGGCGAGAGGCTCGGCTCGATCAATCGCGACCTGGAGCGGCGCTTCGGGCAGCCCGCGGTCAACGTCTGCCGTGCGACGCTCAACGAGATCCTGATCGACAAGGCCTGGTGCGCCTGCGTCTCACTTTATTTCGACAAGCGCCTGATCAAGATCGAGGACCGCGGCGACCAGCCGATCATCGCCTATTTCGCCGACGGCACCACCGCCGAGGGCGACTTCCTGATCGGCGCGGACGGGGTGCATTCGGTGGTCCGACGCCAGGTGATCCCGGATGGGCCCGTGCCGTTCAACACCGGGCTGATCGGCTTTGGCGGGTTCGTGCCGCACGCAGTCCTCGACGGCAGACCGATCGGCGGGCACGTCGAGACTACCTTCGGCCAGAGTGGCTTCTTCGGTTACGGCTATTGCAGCCCGGATCCGAGCGAGGGCGTGATGTGGTGGAGTACGCAGCCGGCGCACGGCATGGATGCCGCGACGTTCCGCGCGCTCGATGAGAGGACGCTGAAACAGCATCTGCGCGGCTTCCATCGCGGCTGGCACGATCCGATCCCTGATATTATCGAGGCCGCCGAGAACATCGTCGTGACCGACACGCTCGACGTGGCGACATTGCCCACCTGGTCGCGCAAGCGCTCGCTGTTGATCGGCGACGCCGCGCATGCGACCAGCCCGCATGCCGGGCAAGGCGCCTCGCTGGCGCTGGAGGATGCGATGCGGCTCGCTCGGCTGATGCAGGATGGCGAGGAACTCAGTGCCACCTTCCAGGCATTCGAGGCCGAACGGCGCCCGCGCGCCGAGAAGATCGTGGCAATGGCGCGCCGCAACGGCAACAGCAAGCGCGAATTCAGCGCCACCGGCGCCTGGGTCAGAAATCAGATGATGAAATGGCTGTTGCCGCTCGGCGCCAAGGGTATGGACTTCATGTACGCGTATGATGCGCGGGCGGTGTAACTGCGATCTCAGTGTCATCGCCCGCGAAGGCGGGCGATCCAGTATGCCGCGGCGGCTCGCTTCTAGCCGTGCTGGCTCGGAGTACTGGATGCCCCGCCTTCGCGGAGCATGACAGCGTCTTTGATGCGGCCGCCTACTCCTCCACCCCGAACGTCAGTCCCGCATGCTCCTGCAGTCGCTTGATGAGCTTGTGCTGCATCGCTGCGCCCGGGGTCCAGAAGCCGGCCGGGACATCCGTTGCATCGCGCAGCATGCACATCGCGCATTCGGAGATCATTTTCGAGGTCGAGCCGTAGCCTGGATCGCGATCGCCGGTGACGCCGGCGCGGACCTGGCGGCCGTCGGGCGCGATCGCGACATAGAGCAGATCGAAGCGGCCGTTCTCGCGCTCTTCCTTCGAAGGGCCCTCGCCCGGCTTGGGCGCGTTAGGGCCGGTCTTCTCGGCATTCGCCGCCATCACGCGCTTTGCGTTGGCCTCGCCCTTCTCGCCGGGACCGGTCAGGACCATTTCGTCGTAGATGAAGTCCTGGCCGTAAGGGAATCCCATCAGCATGTTGGAACGGTGAACGTTGCGCGTGTTGATCAGCGCCATCATGAACGGCGCGGCCCAGGACTGCAGGTCCTCCTCGAAGGCCGCCCTGTTGCCCTTCGGCTGCTTCGGACCGGTGAACCCGGGCGTCAGCGCAAAGTGGTCGTTGAGAATAGCGACAAGGCTGAGATCCTTGGCGACCGCATCGAAGGTCGCCTTTGCGCTCGCCGCGGTGCCGCCTGACAGCGTGCCGCGCATGTCGCGCACGCGGCCCTTCACGCGCGGGGCCGGCGCACCGAACGCGCGCTTGGCCTCTTCCTGCACGAAGAACGCGCCGAGCTCGAACGGGACGGAATCGAAGCCGCAGGAGAACACGATGCGCGCACCGCTCGCCTTGGCTTCCGCCTCGTACTTGTCGATCATCTGCCGCATCCACACCGGCTCGCCGCAGAGATCGAAGTAATCCGTGCCGGTGGCCACGCAGGCCGCGAGCAGTTCTTCACCATAGAGTTGATACGGCCCAACGGTGCTGATCACCGACATTGTCTGTTCCGCCATCGCCCTCAGCGAGGCCGCATCCGACGCATCCGCCACGAGCAGCGGCGTGTTCCCTGGCGCACCGATCGCATCGCGGACCGATTTCAGCTTGCCGAGGCTACGGCCGGCCATCGCCCATTTGAGCGCGTTATCGTTCTTGTAGTGCGTCGTCAGGTATTCGGCGACGAGCTGGCCGGTGAAGCCGGTCGCGCCATAGACGACGATATCGAATTTCGTTGAGCTCATGGTCGACCTTTACTTCTTCGCGTAGCTCACGCCCATGCCGGCACGGACGTCACTTTGAATTCCATAGGGCGGGATCGGGTAACGCAGGCCGTTTTTGGCCAGCGCCTTCATGCCCTCGATCGCCTTGGCCAAGTGCCGAGGCTTCAGGGCCATCAGCATCTCCTCGTCCGGCACGCCGCCATAGCGCCGTTCGGCATAGCATGGCAAGGACAGGCTGGGCTCGCCGGTCTTGAGCGCCCGCCCCCACGAATCCGCGCAAGCCGTCTCGCCGACCACGCCCCATTCGAACTTCTTGTAGCCGGTATATTGCAGGCCGTTGATCAGGATGATCATCTGCCCCGGCGTTGCATAAACGAGGCAGATGTCGGGCGGATCGAGCCGGCCGCTCGCAAGCGGGCTCACCGCGAGCGCCTGGTACTGGCCGAACGGAACCACATCCAGTGCCTCCTGGCGCTTGCGCGCATCCTCGGCCGTGCCGTGCCAGACGCCGACATAGTTTTCGCCGGCCAGCCATTTGTCGTCCTGCGGGGCAAGGCCAATCACCGCGCGGCACTGCGCGCCGACGAGATCGTCGGCGGTGATACCGACGGTCCAGCCCAAACGCGCGGCCATGCTGACGATCTGATCGGTGGTATGGATCGCGTTCGGCCGTCTGATCTTCGGGATCGCTTCCATCTCCGCGATGTGCGCGAACAGCTTCATGCCGATCACCGTCGTCTTCAGCCGCAACAGGCTGTTGAGATCGGCAACGAGGCCGGCAAGATCGATCGTGTCTGCGCTTTGCTGCGGCATGGCGTCCTCCCGGCCGGCGATCACGCGCGGGCGTTGCTGTTTCTTAGCCTCGTTCTAGTCCTTGGAAGGTCCCGGAAGCAACTCGTCGGTCCTGCCCATGAGGCGGTAGGCGACGAGACCGATCCATTCGCGCACGGCCACGTCGGTTCTGCCGAGCCCATCGGCACCGATGTTGGTGAAGGAGAAAAGGTCGTCACGCCCGCCCATCCGCCAGTCGACGGGATAAGCTTCGACATTGAATCCGGCCTTGCGAAAAATCCCCATCGAGCGCGGCATGTGAAAGGCCGACGTGACCAGAATCCAGCGCTCCCCCGGCCTCGGCGTCACCAGCTGTTTCGTGAAGATTGCATTCTCGTAGGTGTTGCGCGAATTCCGCTCCAGGATCAGGCGCTCCTTCGGTACCCCCAGATTTTCCAGGATCGGCGCAGAGTAGTCGGCTTCCCTGGCATCGGTCGAGACCAGGTTCGCGGTTCCTCCGGTGAAGATGATGCGCGCATTGGGATAACGGCGCGCGAGCTCGGCCGGCGCAAACAAACGATCCGCCGCATGCGAAACGACGGGCGTGTGGCGCGCCGCCGACAGGTCGGTGTCGACGGAGCCGCCGAGCACGATGATGCCGTCCGGCGGACCGTGCGACGGATCCCATGGCGGAAAACGCGACTCCAGGGGATAGAGCAAGAGATTGCCAAGTGGAGAAAACGCAGCCAATGCCAGCAGGATCAGCGTGGCCGCTGCGAGCTTGCGGCCGACCGCAGCAAAGCGCGTCACCATCAGCACGAGCGACAGGATCCCGAGCTCGACCAGGAGGTTGATCGGCAGCAACGCGGCGCCGAGGGTCTTGGAGAGGACAAAAAGCAGGGGAGCCTCGCTGGAATGATCGTGCTTGCTTGCGCGTGGGCTTGACCCGCCGGTCCATCTTCGGAAGTCTTCTTGGAAGAGGATCGATTGCCTGGTCAAGCCCGGCCATTGCAGGTTCTCATGGCAAGTTCAGATGCAGCCGACCGGACGTGGCCAATGACCCATCACCACCTGCATTCGAGCCCGGAAACCTGCCACTGGGGCTTCTTCGAAGCCAGGCTCAAGCCTGTGCTGACAATCGAAAGCGGCGACGAGGTTACGATCGACACTATTAGCGGCGGGCCGGACGTGGTGCCGGACCGCAACCAGTTTCACGTTCCGCCCGAGCTGTTCGAGGTGCATGCGAAATCCGAGCGGATGCTGCCCGGCCATATCCTCACCGGTCCGGTCGCCGTTAACGGCGCTGAGCCCGGCGATGTGCTGGAGGTCGCGATCCTCGACGTCGAGCTGCGGCAGGATTGGGGCTGGAATCTGATCAAGCCGTTGTCCGGCACCCTGCCCGACGATTTCCACGAGACGCGCATCCTCAACATCCCCCTGGATCGGGCGCGGATGGTCGGCCGCATGCCGTGGGGCCTCGACCTCCCCCTCAAACCATTCTTCGGCGTGATGGGCGTTTCACCGCCGTCGGCCTGGGGCCGCATCTCCTCGCTGATTCCGCGAGCCATGGGCGGCAATCTCGACAACAAGGAGCTCGGTGCGGGTGCGACACTCCATCTGCCGGTGTTCGTGCCGGGCGCGCAGTTCTCCTGCGGCGACGGCCATGGCGTGCAGGGCGACGGCGAGGTCTGCGTCACCGCGATCGAAACGGCGCTGCAAGGCCGCTTCCGCCTGACGCTGCGCAAGGACCTGCGGCTCGATTATCCCCGCGCCGAGACGCCGTCGCACTACATGACGATGGCGATGGACCCCGACCTCGACCAGTGCGTGGTGCGGGCGTTGCGCGACATGATCGTGCTGCTCGGCGAAAAGCGAAACCTGTCGCGCGAGGACGCCTACACGCTGTGCAGCCTGGCCGCCGATTTGCGGGTGACGCAGACCGTCAACGGCTCCAAGGGCATTCACTGCATGATCGAAAAGGCGATCGTGCACGGCTAGATCGGCCTGTCTCTCTTCTCCGGTCCAGCTCCACCGCCATTCTCCGGTCCAACTCCGCCGCCGCACGGGATACCGGCGCGGCGCACGGCATCATGGATATTTTCTCCAGCGATTCCAACAACCTCAAGAACAGCCGCAATCTGGATTTGACATCCGTCACTGAACCTAAATAGAGTCTTAATCGTTACTTTTATGTACCTGAGTAAGAGGCTAGCGTTCGGGCCATGGCCACCGAAAAAGCCGAGACTGACCGCATTCCCGTAACCTTGGCGCTCTCGACCATCACCTTTCTCGAAAAGCTGGTGAGACAGGGCACCCACGGCACCAGCGTTCCCGGCGTTGCGCGGACATTGATCGAGGAAGGCATCCGTCTCGCCATCAAGGACGGGCTTCTGTCGATTCGCGACAATGGCAGGACGTGAACGCGCGCAACGTGAGGCGGACGGATCTCGAAAGGCGGATGGCCGACATCTGCAACCTGGGACCGTTACAAATGCCTGTTCTCTCACCAACCTGGACCGACGAGCGAATCGAACTTCTGAAGCAGCACTTCGAGGCCGGCCTGTCCTGCCGCGAGATCGCCGCCGACATTGGCGTCAGCCGCAACGCCGTAATCGGCAAGCTATCGCGGCTCAATCTGACGCGCGGCAGGTCCACCGACGAGCGCAAGCACGACAGAAGCTTCGCCCGCGCGCCCAAGGCGGTGCCGCGGCTGCAATATGAAATGCTTGCGACGCTCTATGGCGAGACCGGCGCCCCGGTCATGGGGCCGATCGACGACGCCAATCGCTGCTCATTGCTGGACCTCGCCGAGAATCGCTGTCGCTGGCCAATCTCGACGCCGGGTGCCGAGGATTTCTGCTTTTGCGGCAACACCGCGCCCGACGGCCAGTCCTATTGCGCCGGCCACAGCCGCCTCGCTTACCGGCCGAATTCCCGCGCGCGTGTCATGCGCGGCTGAGGCCGCTTCGGCTTCTGCTAAAATGAAAAACCTCCGGCAGGGCATTGCCGGAGGTCTCTGGAGGCTTAGCATCAAACTAAGAGCCGTAACTTTCGAAATCGGCTGACAGCTATATAGCTTAGTAACTCAGGTAAGTAAATAAGATTGAGGCCGATCCAACCGCATGGCTCGTCTTCGTCGCCTGCACGGGCTGCCCGGATTTTCCGAGAGCCCATCCCGCAAGAAGCCCCGGCGGTGTCCCGCCGGGGTTCTCTGATCGATCTGCGAGATCGATCTTAGAAGTTGCGCTGAGCGCGGAGGAGCATGCTGACCGAGTTCTGGTCCTTCAGCTCGTACACGGCCGCTGGCTTCGCAGCGGTGGCAATGCCCGGGCTCGCGATGGTGCCAGAGTACTTCTGGTCCAGATGCGACCAGCTCACGTCAGCAGTGAACGCCAGGCCCTTGACCGGAGTCCACACCGTGTTGACACCGATGACCGCGAAGTTGAAGTCCGGATTACAAGTAGCACCCGCGAGCGCGATAGCAGCGAAGTTGCCGCAGATCAGGGCCTTGCCGGCAGTGCCGTACTTCAACTGGGCATAGCCACCGTAGACGGCGCTCGCCCAGTTCGGGCTCCAGTTGTGGGTATAGCCACCACGGAGGCCCCAGGTCTTGACGGTATCGATGCCGGTACCGACACCGAAGACGCCGTCAGAAAGACCGGCGAAACCGGTGCTCTGATACGCGCCGGCGCCGCTACCGCTGAACATGAAGAAGCTCTGCGGGAACAAGCTCTGGAAGTTGTAGCGAGTCGCGCCATCCGTGTAGACGGCCTGCAGGTTGATGTTGTCGCCCGCACCGGTCGGGATATTCTTGATCGACAAAGCGCCCTGCACAGCCCAACCCCATTTGTCGGAGGGATGACCGGTGACTTCCGTCGCGCCGTAGTAGGCAGGATGGAGGTCATGCGCGGCAACCGAGATCTGGGCCAGACCCCAGGCTTGGTCGACGCGGACCTGACCGATGATGTCAGGAGAACGCGTGCCACCCCAATCGTTGGCACCGTAGACGCCCGTCACGAACTGAGCGGCCGTACCCGACGACACGTTCCAGAGGTTTGACTGGCCGTTGTTCGCCGACGTCTCGTCCTGCAATGCGAGTGAAGCGGTGATGCCCTGGCCGAAGTCAGCCGTGTAGGCAACCTGGTTCACGCCGTTGGTATGATTGCTGCCGCCCGGAATGGTGTCGGGACCGCCAGCCGGATAGCTCTGCCAGGGGGCGTCGAAGATCGAGACCGTGCGGCCGAAGGTGAAGCCAGCGAACTGGATGAACGCGTGGTAGAGGCCGAGCGAGGCGGATCCGGTCGAGAACGTCGAGGGATTGCTGCCGGTGACCGTCTGAGAATCCCAGGTGAAGACCATATCGGCGTAGGTTCGCACCACGCCGTACTCGGTCGCCGTGCGCGTGTCGACGTTGAAGTCGAAACGAGCGCGGCCGGTATAGTAGTTGGTCAAACGGTTGTTCGTCCCCGCGTTCGCGCCTTGCTGGAAACCGTAGTCGCCAGCGCCGCCAAGAATCGCGTCAGCGCGCAGATAACCGCCCAGCTTGATGCAGGTGTCGGTGCCCGGCATATAGTAGAATCCGGCACCATACAGGGAGCAGATCTTGACGTACTCGACCGCCTTGGCCTTGACCGGAAGATCGGCCGCCTGGGCTCCACTCACGGCGATCAGACCCGCCGCAGTGCCGAGCAATAGGCTCTTCACCATTTTCATTTAAAATCTCCAAGTTGCTCATTTTGCGGAGACCGGACCGTGAGGCCCCCCAATCTCCGTCTCTTCAAATCCGCTCGGCCGCTTCGCGCTTTCGGACGCACCTGCTTGAACGCGAGGAACGTGAGCGAACCACCTGCAACGGGACGATCGAGAACCCCCCCACCGTCACGGATCAATATGCCTGCGCCGTTCTGTTAATCAAAATAGTTTATTGGATAAGCATTGTGGTTTCACTAAACCTGTGCCTTGGGCGCAACACCCCAGGGCTGGGCCAATATGGCTGACGTCATTACCTTTGTAATATTACTGACAAAATTACCCTGCTCGGCACTTGCGTCAAGGCAGGCTTGCGTGGACTATGAGCTGCCAGAACGCCTGCCTGAAGAATCTGTTCACGGGAGTGACGCTGTGTCCGCGACGAGGAAAGAGGGAGCGCGCCTGCGCTCCATCGGCAATCTGGATATCATCAAGCGCTTCACCTGGGAGATATCGTCGATCAACATGTATCTCGAGGAGCTGCGCCAGTTCTGGGCCAGGACGCTCGGCATCAGCGGCCCGCAATGGCTGATCTTGATGGCAATCTCCGACCTCGACAAGGACGACGGCATCCCGGTCAACGTCGTCTCCAAGCTGCTCCACGTCGATCCCTCGTTCGTCACAACCCAGTCGAAGCTGCTGGAGAAGAAGGGCTTGTTGCGCCGACGGCCCTCGCCGACCGACGCCAGGGTGGTCCGGCTGTCCCTGACCGAGAAGACGCAAAAGCACCTGACAAGCCTCAACGAACAGTACAAGACGATCAAGGAATTCGTCTTCCAGGAGTTCGACGAGCGCGAGCTGACGGAGTTCACCACCAAACTCGCGACGTTGAAAACCCGTCTCGAAAAGGCCTGCGTCCGCCTGACCCTCGACTTCTGACCCGGCCCCTCTAGGCCCGCCCGCCAGCGCCGAGCCGCGATTCGAGCCAGTCGAAGATGTATTCGTTGGCAAGGCTCGGATTGTCCGCGTGCGACTGCGCCGCGCCGGTTTCCGCCGCGGTGAACACCTTCAGCATGATCTCGGAGCTGCCAAACCGGGAGTTCTGCACGATCTGACGGGCGCGATCGGCCTTGAGCCAGCCGTCCTCACCCAGCGTAATGAGCACAGGGCAGTCGATGCTGCTTGCCATCAGCGGCGAATGCGGCACAGGAACGATGCTGACGTCACTCATTGCGAAACGGCTGGCAAAGAAGGCGCGCTCGTGCAGGTCCCACAGGCCGCCGTCGCAGACGGCCGCGGCGAGCCGCGGCTCCTGCAACACCGCACGCGCCACGAACGAGGAGCCCCAGCCATCGGCGAGGACCCCGACGCGCTCGAAATCGACGTCGCTGCGCGTTTCCAGATAATCCATGACGCTGGCGATCGAGCTCTCGAGATCGCGGCGCTGAAGCAGTACGTCCAGATAATCGTCGCGCTGGTCGCCAAAAAGGTCCAGCGCCAACATCGAGAATCCGCGCTCGCGCGCATGCGGCGCGAGCTTGAACAGGAATTCCTCTTTGCGGTGCCCGGGCTCGCCGATGCAGATCACGGTGGGCGCCCGCCCGTTCGCCGAGGGCGCAGGCAGGAAATAGGCCTGCAAGGAATGGCCGTCGATCCAGGGCACCGTCACGACCTCGCCGGCCGGACCGCGCGCGCCGAGGAAGCGCCGGGCGCAATCCTGCATCGCGAGCACCGCGACCCAGCGGCGCTCATCGGCCTGATCGAGCGGCATTGCGGCCGCGCCGTAGTAGCTCATCGCACGCAGCCAGTTGCGTTGTGCGGTCGCCTTGTGCCCTTCCGCGAACGCAGCCTCGGCGCGCTGGCGGTTGGCCTGTGCAAGCTTCTTCCACTCGCGATGCCAAGACAGCTCGTCGCCGCGCTTCAGTTGCCGTGCGATCATGAGGCATTCGGCAATGGTGGCGCCGCCATCCTGGGCCGCGGTCAGCAGCCGCGTGAACTCAGCGGAGACGTCCTCTCTCTCCGGGCAGAGGATCCAGTCGTCGGAGAGGCATGCGGGTATCATCGGGAGCTACGCTTCATCGCTGGCATTACCCGTGATTGACTAAACTATTTTAGTTCGCCAACCAAGCTGGCGTGCGCCGAATGAGACCCGTTCGAGATCACCATCGCTTGAACGCACCCATCATGTCGCATGCGTGACATTCGATTTTGTCATACGGGCACGAACACGCGAGAGACGGCACGCAAAAATTACCAGCGCGCCTCTTGCCATGATGGACGTCATACCTATATCCGCGCGCGTTCGCTGACAGTCTCAGCCAAGCCGCCAGCCGACCTCCTGGGTAAAACTTTCGTAGAAGGCGCGGTCATAGGCCTGTTCGGGCGTAGCGCGGACGCGCTCATCGAGTCGCACCGCGTCCTCGCCGACCAGGATGCGCCATCGCTCGGCTTTCACGCCGTCGAGAATGATCTTCGCGGCCTGCGCAGCCGAAGTCGGCGCATCCTCGAGAAAGCTGCGGGCGCGCTCGGCGAAGGCCGCCTGGATGTCGTCGTCCGACATTTTGTCAGCATCTGGCACGCCGGCCGCCACCATGCGCTTGCGGGTCAGCGTAACCTCGTCGGCATTGAGGCGGTCCGACCCGTCACTGCTCTGCACCTTACGCGAATTGGAGATGATCGAGGTGCCGATGTGACCGGGCATCACCACCGAGCACTTGACGTGCGGGGCGTGCAGACGGAGATCGTTGATCAGCGCTTCGGTAAATCCCTTCACCGCGAACTTGGCTGAGCTGTAGGCGGTGTGGGGCTGGTTCATGCCGATCGAGGCCCAGAAGCCGTTGACGCTCGCGGTGTTGACGATGTGGGCCTCGTCCGCCGCGACCAGCATCGGCAGGAAGGTGCGCACGCCGAGATAGACGCCGCCCCAGCAGATGTTGAAGGTGCGCTCCCACTGCTCGCGGGTGTTGCTAAACAGGCTGCCGCCGCCGCCGATGCCGGCATTGTTGAACAGAAGATGGATCCTGTCCGTCTTCTGCTGCTCGGCGAGCTCGTCGCGGAAGCGCTTGAGATGATCCTCGATCGAGACGTCCGCGACATGGGTGGTGACGCGCAGGCCCTGCGGCAGCTTCTCGGCCTCGCACAGCCGCTTGGTCTCCGCCATCGCGGCCTCCGAGACGTCGCACATCGCCACATTGCACCCCTCGGCAACCAGCTGCCGCGCGAGCTCGCGCCCCATCCCTGTGCCGCCGCCGGTGATGACGGCGATCTTTCCTGCAAAATCCTTCATGGGACTTCAGCCCCTCCCCTTGCCGGTATGTTTCTTCGTCGGTGCGCCGGCGTGCCGGTCGCGCGCAAAATGTAGCAGCGCCGCATCCGCAGGTAAAAGCGGCTCGGCCCTGCCATGCTCAACGTCAGTTATTTCGGCTGACGGGCTATTCCGCGGCTTCGACGCGCTGTCCGCTCAATGCGCCGAGGGCCTCCAGCGCCTTGCGGGTGGCGGCCTGCTGGGCAGGCGAGGCCTCCGGCATCGGCGCGCGCGGATATGTCTTGGGCAGCCCCTGGAGCGTCTGCGCGTAGCGCGTGCAGGCCGGCAGATTGTCCGCGATGATCGCGTTCCAAAGCGTCAGTAGCTTCTTGTGCAGATCGAGCGCGCGCGGATGGTCGCCCGCCTTCACCGCGTCCCACAGCGCGACGGAGGCATGCGGTGCGGCGGTCAGGATCGCGGCGATCGAACCATGGGCACCGAGCGTGTAGGACGGATACATCAGGGCATCGACCGCGCTGTAGATCAGCTTGTCCGGCGCCATCATCATGAGGTCCGCGAACAGCTTGAGATCGCCCGCGCTCTGCTTGACGCCGACGACCAGCGGCACCTCGGTCATGATCCGCGTCAGCAGCGCCGGCGACAGATAGGACCACGGCACGACGTTGTAGATGATGATGGGCATGCCGGTCTCGTCGGCCATGGCGCGGAAGTGCGCCACCATCGCCTCGTCGTCCGGCTTGAACAGATAGTGCACCGGTGTGACCTGGAGAGCTGCGACATTCATGTCGCGCACCAGGCGGCCGCGGCGGATCGCATCGCGGGTGGAGTCCACGATGATGCCGGCGATCACGGGGATGCGTCCGTTCAAGGCGTCCACGGTCGCCGCGATCAGGTCGCCATATTCCTCGTGGTCGAGCGTATGCCCCTCGCCGGTCGAGCCGCCGGCCGCAACGCCGTGAGCGCCGGCACCGATCATCCAGTCGACCTGGGGCACCACGAGCTTGAAGTCGATCTCGCCGTCTTTCCGGAACGGCGTCGTCATCGGCGGGATTACGCCGGTCGGTCGTACCTTCATGTTCTGCCCTCGCGTTTCCATACCCCTTGTGGCGGCTCCGCTCTTTTGGCGGGTGTCCACGGCTTGCGAGCCTATCGGCTGCGCGGGGCTTGTGAAGGTCCGTCGGCGCGGCGCTGCCCTAACGATCACACATCCCTGCGCTCATCCCTGCCGGTTCCCCGTATTTGTCCGGCTTCGGGTTAAGGGTAATTTTTTTACAATCCGAATCGTCAAATGGAATCCGGACGCTGGGTCGAGTCGGCCAGGCCAGCGTGTTGTTTGCGTCACAGGCTCTGGCACTCCGCTTGCATCCTCTTCGTGGTCAGAAACTACCGATGAGGTGACAGGAATGTTCGTGACCGTCGTTGCCGTGCTCTGCCGGCTTAGCGCAGCCAGCTCAGGCAGTTGCGTCGAGGAAATCGTGACCGACAGCAACATGACGCCCGAGATGTCGATGATGCAGTGCGCGGTCGGCGCACAGGCCCCTCTTGCGAAATGGATGGGCGAGCATCCGATCTATCACGCCAACTGGCGCCTCGAGCGCTACAAATGCGTGCCGGGTCACTACGAGATCAAGGGCCACGCCTAAGGCCCCGCAAAACTACGTTATCGAGGAAACGCCCCGGGGACTGCCTATTTCGTCCGCGCGGGCTGCACAGCGCCAGAATCATTGCAGCGTCGCGCTGTGTGACAACGATCACACCGCTCCCTCAAGCCACAGCATCAACAATCATCGCCCGTGCCTCCCTCCCTTCCGGCGTCGGCATCAACGCGTAATTGTGCGGCTGGTCACGCAGGAGATGCAGCTCGACCGGCACGCCCGCCGCCCTCGCCCTTGCGGCGAGATCGACGCTGTCGGGATAGAGCAGATCGCGCGTCCCGGAGAAGATCAGCATCGGCGCGAGCGAGCGGAAGGCGCCGTTCAGCGGGCTGACGAAGGGATGGCCAACATCAAGCTCGCCGGCATAGAGCCGCCCCGCCTCGAGGATCCCCGGAATGTCCTGGATGGGATCGCTGGCCGCGATTCCCACCTGCTCGGGACGGCTGACCGATGCATCGGCCGCGGGCGAGATCAGTACCAGCCGATTCGGCTGCCGATGCCCGCGATCGCGCAGCCACTGACATGCCGCGAGCGCGAGGCCAGCGCCGGCTGAATTGCCGACCACCGTGACCTTCGCGGGCCCTGCATCTTCCAGCAGCATCCGCAGCAGCTCGGCCGTCGCAGGTACGACGTCCTTGGCGGTGGCGCGTGGCGCAAGCGGATAGATCGGCACGACGCAAACGACGCGCGCCTCGCGCGTCATCCGGCCAATGAAGCGCCAATGCGCAGCCACGATCTCGTTGATGTAGCCGCCGCCATGCAGGAACATGACGTAGTTGCAGCCTTCGTGGCCGGAAGACGGCGCCGTGTAGTAAACTGGCCGACGCGCTGGTCGAGGCAACCGCTCGCATTCTGGTCCGGGAAGGTTTTGAGAAGGCCAGCACCAACCGGATCGCCGAGGTCGCCGGCGTCAGCGTCGGCTCGCTGTACCAGTATTTCCCCGGCAAAGAGGCGCTCGTCGCCGCCGTGATTGAGCGCCACAATCAGGAGATCATGGGGCTCGTCCGCGCCGCGCTCACCGAAGTCACGGACATGCCGATCGAGACGGCCGTGCGCAAGCTCGTCACGGTTGCGATCGAAGCCCATCGCATCGACCCAAAACTGCACCGCGTACTCGCTGAGCAAATCCCGCGCACCGGACAGCTCAAGGACGTCGAAGCCTTCAACCGCGAAGTCCACACCCTCGTGCGCGCCTATCTCGAGAGCCGGCGCAAAGAGATGCGCAAGATCGATCCGGGGCTCGCCACCTTCATCTGCGTCAGCGCGATCGAGGCGGTTGCTCACAACACGGTGCTGAACCAGGCCGAAATGCTGTCGGAGAAGATGGTGAGGACGCTGGTGGACGAGACGACGCGGATGGTGGTGGGACTCTTGCGACCGGTTGCCTAGCATTCTTTGGTTAGCAGGGGCTCGATGTTGGGCATCATCGAAGACCTGCGCCAATCGAAAGTAGCCGCCCGGGCCACGAAATAACTTCAAGACGGAATTCGACAAGCGGCGGGTCGGACTGCAGCCGTAAGGACGGCATGCGCAGCCAAGTTACGGCTCTGTCGCACATCAAGATTACGTGCGTGAGCCTGTTCGGGGGTTGAACCACACGCAAAAGCCCCATCTATCCGGGCAAGTGGGTGAATCCCTGAGAAAGTTAACTGATGCAGTCATCAGAATGGAAAGGAATGACCGTCGCCGCAGCGGTTGCGTTCGTCTCAGTATCCCTTTTGGCGGCCGACGCGGTCCTGGACCTGAACGCCAGTGGGTTCGCCAAACGCCTCGAGAGCGCGCAGGCGTCTATTGCGGACGCGATGGGACTGCATCAACGCGCCGACGCCGTTCGGACGCGGGCCCGCGGCAAAACTCTTGCGGAGCAGCAGTGTCCAAGCAACCCCTGCTGACTGCCCGCCGCTGGCATCGGCCCGTTCCAAAACAGGAATTCGCCTGCCGATCCGCGATCGCGCAGGAATTTGGTCCATCTCAGATGAAATTGGTCGGAGCGAGAGGATTTGAACCTCCGACCCCTAGTCTCCCAGGCACGGGCGGCGCGTTGAAATCATTCAGCTATTTTGGAAACTGGGTGATTTTGACCCCATTGATTCGTAAGGACTATTGGTTTTCATTGTAAACCAGTTCCCGCCGTTCGAGGTCCAACGGACTGGCAGCCGGCTGCACCACTTCTGCCCACAGAAGGCCGCCTGGCCGGTAGCAAAGAACTTGGTCGTAATGCCCTCGACGACGAGCTCGGAACTGAGCTCTTTCATCGGATTGGCTTTCGCGCCCAGGCGGCCCAGGGCGCCGGAACTGACCGCCTTCACGTAGCCCTCCAGCTGCTGCGATCTCACAGCCCCGGGAAACGGACGTAGTGAACAATCGGCCTCGGCCCTCCCATCGGAGGCCGGGGCCGATTTCCGTTTGCTTGGTCAGGCTTCCAGAGGCCGCAAGCGGAGTTCGAGCATGGAGCTCACCGAGCTGGAGCGCGATTTCCTGAGGAGCCTTCTGGGCGGCCCCTGGATCAGCCCGCCAACGTTCGACCATGAGATCGTCGCGCGGATCATCGAACTCGGTCTGGTCGAGAGCGAGCCGCACCAATCGGGAGAGATCGAATACCGGCTCACTGACGCCGGTCGGGTGGCGCTCGGCTGAGCTGGCCGGGCAGCGATATCGACGGAAACGCTTATGTGCGGACGGGCGCAGCCCCGCCTTTTGGGGGCTTTTGGGGGGCTTGGGGCGGAGCCACGCAGGCCACGCATTTGCGCGCGGACCCGAGGAATCAATCCGGATCGAGCGCGCTCGTTCCTCACGTTGGGGGACGGGAGGATTCCGATCATGAAAATTGAAGACTCCGGCTGCCGGCGGCGTATTATCCGCTGCGGGGATTTCAGGGATGACTGCCTCGATCAACGAGCGGCCCATGTGTCCGGTATGCAAGCACCGGATGGCGTTGGCGCGCATCTCTCCCGGCCAACCGGGATTCGAAGAGCGCACTTTCGAATGCTCGACCTGCGAGCGCACCGAAACGGTCTCCTTTGTGGTGGATCCGATGAAGACGGACGCGGTCGGCTGGCTCGCCGGCGAACTGAAGCCGCCGCGATGACATCATTCGACGAAAACTTGCGTGAGTGAGGTGAGCGTGATGGACGAGGACTTCTGCAGAGAACAGGCGCAGCGCATTCGTGGTCTGGCCGAGCGGGCCGATCCCTTCACCAGGCGCCGCCTGCTGGCGCTGGTCGGCCGATACGACGCAAAGGCGGGCGGTCCGTCGCGCTCCCCGAGGATCGCGGAGCTGCCGGTGCGCACCGCGCCGCCGGCATCGATCTTCTCGGGGCCGGGCGAGGCATGACGAAGGGCGGTGCAGTCAGGACGAACGGAACGGTTCCATGCCGACACAGGATTTTCTGTCCTCGCTTTGCGGCCTGACAGAAGTGGTACGCAATTGAGTCTATTGTGGATCCGCAGCCACATCGGCTTTCGTCGAACTTCGTATAAGGCGGCGAACTTCGGCTTGTGGCACGAAACCGACGTGTCGACCGGCTCGGAACATGACCGCTTATCGAAGAAGACCGGAAGTGATCGGCTCACGATCATCAGAACGACGATATTGACCCACATGTATGGTCCGGCCGTGCGTAGGTGCTTCCCTAGCGCTTCAAGCGGTCACCCCCATAACACTTCGCGCTTTGAAGCGGTTGCGAGCGCGTTGGTCCGCTCGGAAAGCCGCAAGAAAAGTAGGCGGCAACGCGTCAGTGAATGATGACGGTTAGGAGGACAATCGCATTGAACTGGCCCGCCGGCGCTGCTCGGCGGGCTTTCCTATCAAGATGTGCCGCAGATTTCGCGGCGTTCGCTGCGCCGGCGAAACTTGGCCGGTGCGCCGCGCAGCGGTCGGCACTTAGGCGGCGCGAACGTAACCATACCGGAGGTTCGAGGGTTGCTTCGCAGCTTGTGTGTACTGGTTCTTGAGCGCGGCGAGGCGGTCCTCGGAAAAGGTCGGCATCCTGGTGTTCTCGGCCGCCTTCAGCTTAATCTTGTAAAACCTGGTTGCGTTGCCCGCGAAGATCAACTGCTTGGTAGCGCTGTTGGCGTCGCCAAGCGGAGCAAAGCCGTATTTCTTCTGCATGTCCTCCGGGATTTCGAGCCGGCGCAGCGCCTCGATCTGCCACTGCGGTGAGCCGTACCAGACCGAGTCAGTACCCCACATCAAGTGGTCGACCCCCATGCCCTTGATCAACGTGCCGACGAGAGCGGCGCAAAATTTCGGATGCGCCACCGCCGAGTTGGCAAAGGACGTGCCGAGCTCAGCATAGACATTCGTGACGCCGAACTTCTGCGGGATTTCCGCGAGATCCGAGGCCCACTGAATGCGGCCGGTCTGCTCGAACTCCGCCCACGCCTTGTCCGGCAGTTCGAGGAACGGTCGTAGCGCCGAGTGATAGATCACGAAGTTCATTTGCGGCCAATCCTTGGCAGCCTTTCCGATGTCCCACGCAGTTGCGTATTCCCACACGCCGGCGAACGACTTCTCGTAATCAGGCGGCAGCAGCCCCTTGTGGATACACAGCGTGTTGATGCCGGCCTTCGCCGCCTTTTCGTAGAACGGATACATCACCTGCTCGTCGTCGAGCCGCCATGGGAACTTGGAGGGCGCCAGGGGATCGCCAATCGTGTAGGACTTCCAGGAATCCGGCTTGTAGACCGCGATTGCCTTGTCGACTTCCTCCATCCAGCCAGGCTGTTTGGGGGTGATGACGCTGTGCGCCAGCAGGCGGCGCGAGCCCGCGAAGTCGTTGATCATCTGGCGCGCCTTGACGATCTGTTCGTTGGACAGGAGCCACCAGCTCGGGTCGTCGAACGGCGCGCCGCTCAGTAACGCCATGTTGGTGTCGCTGTCGTAGTAGACCTCTTTCACATAGTTCTGGAACTTGTAGCGCGCGAGGGAGGAGACGCCTTCCTCCTTCATCTTGGGATTCCAGTGCTGGCTCGCAAAGTCCGCCAGCCCCAAGAGCTCCTTGTGATCGAAGTCGTCGCGCACGAAATGGGTCTGGACGTCGAAGATGAACTGGTCCGCGAGACCTTGCGCGCGCGCCAGCATCAATTCGGGCTCCCGGGCCTCCGCGGGCGCGACCTGGAAAACATGGCCGTAGATGTCGTTCATTGCGAGAAATGCCGCCGCCATGCCGCAGCTCGTGTGCAGGAACTGCCTGCGGCTCAAGCCGAGGCGCTTGCCGTTCACGTCGGCGAGCTCGTTGATCCGTGCCTCGACCTTCTTCTGCGTAGCGCTCTGCGGGGGCGGGAGATACTCGCCGTTGGAAACGATCTGAGTGGGAATCGGCATTGCCGCCGATGCCGCCTCCGCGCCCGCGACGAGACGCTGTTCTCGCTCACTAAGCCAAGTGCTCATTGTTCTCCTCCTTTTTGGCGTCGACGGTGCTGGTCGGTGCGCGCATGAGGGTGCGAGATTGGCCACTCCCGATCAGTTAGGCGGACAACGAGACGTACCTTCCTGTTTAGCTACGGATGAAGCCATCACACTCGCCTCACGCCCAAGCGACTCTCTTCATCGCTTTATCCCGCGAGACGCAGGCACACTAGAAAAACCACTTGCGGTAGTGGCGTCTCTTCGCCGAATTCAATGCTCAAACTTCCATTGGCGCAAGCGATGCAATCCGACAGTCACGCTGTCCGAATCGTACAGCGCGCAAAAGCGATAGCCGGCTTCTGCCTTCGCTTTCGCGTGCAACGCCTTCTGCAGTTTCTGAACAGTTTCGGAGTTGATAGGTTGCCCAATCTCCAAATCCCTCACCACTTGTTGCGTCTGTCTTGAACTGAGGTTCCTTCCCTCCCCTGGCGTTACCCGGCTTCAGCGGTAATACGAACCTCGCCGCCACCCCATGGCGCCCGACCTGTCCCTCGCGGGCGTTCGCTTGGTCATCGCTGACCGCGCCATCGGGCTTCCCGTGTCGCGTACGCTTTCCTTGTGTACATGCCGCCGCCACTACCCCGGCGCAGCGTACACTGTCTGGGCTTGATCCTGCTACCGGAACTGCGTTTCGTTGAGATCGGGGAATCGGGACATGATTGTGCTTACTCGGCATATGACAAAACGCCTGCGGCACTTGATAGGTCCAGGTATGGCCACCCCCGTCATCAGGATATCGCTGATTGCCGCGCTGGCGTGCTGGGCCGGCACGCTTACCGCCGCGGCGGACAGTCTCTATCGCGCGCAGGCAATCGTGACGGGCCAGGGTGAGGCCAACCGCATCATCGGCTTCGCCGCTTGTCTCGAGGACGTTCTCATCAAGGCGTCCGGTGCGCTGAAGCTCACAGGCGATCCTCGATTGGATGTGTACAAATCGCGCTCGGCTGATTTCGTAAGTGGCTATAGCTACCACGACCAGATGTCCGGCACACCGAAGCGCGATGAGCAGGGCACCCGCGATCGACCGTACGATTTGGTTGTCGACTTCGATGACAAGAAGATCGACGACATTCTTAAGTCATTCGGCCTCAAGCCCTGGCTTTCGCGCCGCCCGGTCCTTGCCGTTTTTGTCAGGATGGAGCAGGGCTCAAGGCAATACATCGCAACGTCAGATGCAAAGCAATCCGACCTGCAGCGTGACTCACTGCTCGCCGCAGCCTTAAAGTGGGGTACGACGATCGTGCTGCCTGATGTCGCAGCATTGGCGAAAGCGAACATCAATGCTGCGGAGCTCTTGACGACGCCACCCCGGAGATTGGCGTCCTTGGCGGCCGAGCAGGGTGGCGAAGTCGTCCTGGTCGGGCGGCTAAAGTGGGACGACTCTGAGCTCGGATGGGCCACGGAGTGGCGGATGGACCATCATGGCCGCACGCACCGATGGCAGCTTCGCGGCGTTACGTTTGATGAGGCCTTCCGACGCGGCATCGGCGGCGCCGCCCAAATCCTCTCAGGCAACGGCGATCCAGGATAGGCGGACAGACTGCCCGGATAGTGGGCCGCGCGTATGCGCGTTCTATAACCGGCTCACCTACTGCCTCGCGATCACAAAGGCCGCTGGTCTACGCAGGGCGGACGCACACGTGGCGGCCCAGCTTAGCCAATATTGCTTAAAAGTGTGAATAAGCGTCCAAGATTGACCCGTCCGCTGTTCGCTAAATCAATAGCTTAGAACGCCGATCGACGTCGGGACCCCACGCCGATTAACAAAACAAATCCGGTCGACGACTTCGTCGGCTGCGGTGAGAAGTGTTTGTGGGATGCGGATACCGACCGTCCTTCGCGATTGTCGGCCCCCCTTCCCCGTTTTTTGTAGGGTAGCCACGCTGACGGGAAATCGTCCCAGGTGCGCCAGTGTTGGACCCCGGAGCCCCCTGATCGCCAGGAAATCAGCAAAAGCCCGGCATCGCTGCCGAGCCTTCTTACTGTTGAGCTCTGAATGTTGGATTTAAAAGTCCATACCACCCATGCCACCCATGCCGCCTCCACCCGGAGGCATGCCGCTCGCGCCGGTGTTCTTCTTCGGCACTTCGGCCACCATTGCTTCGGTGGTGATCAGGAGCGCCGCGACCGACGCTGCGTTCTGGATCGCCACACGAACCACCTTGGTCGGATCGATGATGCCCTTGGAGACCAGGTTGCCGTATTCGCCGGTCTGCGAGTCGAAGCCGTAGGCGTATTGATCCTTCTCGAGGATCTTGCCGACGATCACCGACCCGTCCTCGCCCGCGTTGATTGCGATCTGGCGGGCCGGGTAGGACAACGCCTTGCGCACGATCTCGACGCCGGTCTTCTGGTCGTCGTTCTTGGTGCGAATGCCCTTGAGGTGCTCGGAGGCACGGAGAAGGGCGACGCCGCCGCCCGGCAGAATGCCTTCTTCAACCGCCGCACGGGTCGCATGCATCGCGTCGTCTACGCGATCCTTGCGCTCCTTGACCTCAACCTCGGTCGCGCCGCCGACGCGGATCACCGCGACGCCGCCCGCGAGCTTGGCGAGACGCTCCTGGAGCTTCTCACGGTCGTAGTCCGAGGTGGTCTCCTCGATCTGCGCCTTGATTTGGGCCACGCGCCCCTCGATGTCGGCCTTCTTGCCGGCGCCGCTGACGATCGTGGTGTTCTCCTTGTCGATCATCACCTTCTTGGCGCGACCGAGCATGTTGAGCGTGACGTTCTCGAGCTTGATGCCGAGGTCTTCCGAGATCGCCTGGCCGCCGGTCAGGATCGCGATGTCCTGCAGCATGGCCTTGCGGCGGTCGCCGAAACCCGGAGCCTTGACGGCCGCGACCTTCAGACCACCGCGGAGGCGGTTGACGACGAGGGTAGCGAGCGCTTCGCCTTCGACGTCTTCGGCGATAATCACAAGTGGCTTGCTGCTCTGCACCACGGCTTCCAATAATGGAAGCAATTCATTCAACTGAGATAGCTTTTTCTCATTGATGAGGACGTAGGCATCTTCCATTTCAACGCGCATCTTGTCGGCGTTGGTGACGAAGTAGGGCGAGATATAGCCGCGGTCGAATTGCATGCCTTCGACGACCTCGAGTTCGGTCTCGAGCGACTTGGCTTCCTCAACGGTGATGACACCCTCGTTGCCGACCTTCTTCATGGCGTCGGAGATGAACTTGCCGATCTCAGCATCGCCATTGGCCGAAATCGTGCCGACCTGGGCGATTTCCTCGTTCGAGGTGACCTTCTTGGAATTCTTGACGAGGTCGGCGACCACGGCTTCCACAGCCATGTCGATACCGCGCTTCAGATCCATCGGGTTCATGCCGGCCGCAACCGACTTGGCGCCCTCGCGGACGATCGCAGCCGCGAGCACGGTTGCGGTGGTGGTGCCGTCGCCGGCCGCGTCAGCGGACTTGGAGGCGACTTCGCGCACCATCTGCGCGCCCATGTTCTCGAACTTGTCCTCGAGCTCGATTTCCTTGGCGACGGTGACGCCGTCCTTGGTGATGCGGGGAGCGCCGAACGACTTGTCGAGGACGACGTTGCGGCCCTTCGGACCGAGCGTCACTTTTACCGCATTGTGGAGGATGTCGACACCGCGCAACATGCGGTCGCGGGCGTCTACGCCGAATTTGACTTCTTTGGCTGACATATTGGTTTCCCCTGAGTTGACTTGGTCTCATCTCACCCTTGGCGAGGCGCCCGGCAGGCGCTCCTCAGGGGTGAGCGGTGCGGGCAGTGGATTAGGCGGCCTTCTTCTTGGACGCCGCGTCGGTGAGAACGCCCATGATGTCGCTCTCCTTCATGATCAACAGCTCCTGGCCGTCGATCTTGACCTCGGTGCCCGACCACTTGCCGAACAGCACGCGGTCGCCGACCTGAACGTCGATCGGGATCAGCTTGCCGCTCTCATCGCGGCCGCCGGGGCCAACTGCGATGACTTCGCCCTGGGAGGGCTTCTCCTTGGCCGTGTCGGGAATGATGATGCCGCCAGCGGTCTTCTCATCTGCGTCGATGCGCTTGACCACGACGCGGTCGTGAAGCGGACGGAACTTCATGCTCTCCTCCTATTTTCTAGTTGCTGTTGTGTTAGATGTAATAGCAGTCGAAGCCAGCGAGTGCTAATCACTCCGGAAATAAGCCGTCCTGGCCGGCATACAAGACAAAGCCGAGCGATATTAAGCCGCGAAGGATTGCGAAAACTTCTGCACTGAAGGATGGATGGGCCGTTAGCACATGCTGGAATCGAACGTCCGGCGGGGCGGTGGGCCGCCCCGCGTCAGCTATTGATTTTTTGCTGGCGCGCCCGGAAGCACGGCTGCCACTCCTTCCGGATTGATGTTGAAGGCCAGGAATACCAACGGCTCGTTGCCCGGGTTTCCCCATTGGTGCAAGAGAGCGTACGGTTCATAGATCAGGGAACCTGGTCCCCTCGCTTCCGTCTTACCGTCGACCGTGTTCGCTCCGGTGCCAGAAATAATATAGTACAGAGCCGCGCCTGACCGATGGTGCGGCGGGTTGGAGGGCATCTGCGCCGGAAATGTGACCCGCGTGAGATTGAGATCATAACCGCCTGGCTTCAGGTCGGGGATTGGAGTTGCAGTGCGATAGAGCTCTCCCACGGCGGCAGGTGCCGTCTCGACAGGCCGACCCAAGTCCACAGCGGGGGCCAGGAAGAAGTGGAGAAACGTTGACGGCCCTCCGCTACCCGCCGTTAGCACCGCCGTCTCTCCGCTGGCGATGAACAGCCCGTCTCCGGCATTGAGCATTTTGGCCTCGCCACCGAGCGAGACCTCGGTCGATCCTGACATCTGGTAGAGGATGCCGTTGGCCGCCGAGACGCTGCTCTTCTCGTCCGGCTGAAGAGTGATGCTCACCGCTTTGAAATGGAGCGGCACGTCTGCGACGGTCGGCAGTTTGGTTGCGGCGATCACTGTTCGCGTAATTGCCGGTGGAGCGGGGGTGGTTTGTGCGGTCCCGGAGGCGGGAAGCGCCATCGCGCCGAGCAAGAGTAGTCCGGTTGTCCTGAATTGCATGATTGCCTCCCAGGTTCAGCGGATAATCGGAGCACCATACGCTCTCCCAAAGCCTCTTGGAATGACAGGTCGCTTCGAGTTGCCAACGGACGGAAACCGGGAGCAAACGCCGAGCGAACTTGCGGCAATGTGCGCGGAGAGATCGGCTTACCGGGCAGGTGCAGTCATGGTATCAAGACTTGCTGGAGAACCGCCTGACGCATTGCGGTCATTCGCTGGACGCCGTGTTTCGCTTAACGGCTGATCGGTCGAATCCTCGCTCAAGCGGTCGACGCAAAATCGTGAACCGAGACCGCACGATCATGAAGACCTTGCTGCTGCTCGTACTTTCCATGGTTGCCGCCGCGCGGGAAGCGACTGCACAGGAGGACGCACAATGCGCTCGCGAACGCGCCGCCATGGTCGAAACCATGCGGGCCTACGCCCGGTCCGACGCCAGTGTTTTGGGGCAGCAGGGCCTGTCGGAGAGGGTCCTTGAGGCCATGGGGCAAACGAAACGTCATCTGTTCATCCCTGAGCCTGAGCGATCTTGCTCCATTGCATACGCGGACGGGCCGATTCCGATCGGCCACGGCCAGACCATATCGCAGCCGTTCATCGTGGCCTTGATGACCCAGCTGGCCGAGGTCGCGCCCGATCATGTTGTGCTCGAAGTCGGTACGGGTTCGGGCTATCAGGCCGCCATTCTTGCGCGCCTCGCGCGAAAGGTCTGCACCATCGAGATTATCCCGCCATTGGCCGAGGCCGCAGCGAAAACACTCAAAGACCTCGCGTATGACAACGTGAGCGTCAGGCGTGGTGACGGCTATGATGGCTGGCCCGAATGCGGTCCTTTTGACGCCATCGTCGTGACCGCCGCGCTCGGGCAGCTACCGCCGCCGCTGATTGAGCAGCTTAAAGTGGGTGGCCGGCTCGTCATGCCGGTGGGCCCGGCTTACACCACTCAGCAGCTGACGGTCGTCGAAAAACTCGCCCATGACAAGACGACAACGCGCGCCGTCGCCCTCGTGCGTTTTGTGCCCTTTACGCGTTCACGAGATTAAAAGCCGGTAACGGTCCAGTTCTTGGAGAGCAGGACTGGGGGCTCGCCTGGGTGGCTGGAGCTTTGCGGGAATGCACGTTTGGAACGACGGCAATTGGCACTTCTCGTCGCTTGTGCGGCTTACCTGTGAACAGGCGTCCGAGATTAACCCCTCCACCGCTCGGTAGATCAATAGCTTAGCTCGCCGATCGGCGTCGGGACCCCGCGCCAATTAACACGCTGGGAAGCTGAGTGTCTGTTTTCTGGCCGCTTCGTTTCTTGCACTTAGCTGACGTCGGTCGTCTGTTGAATGTCCGTTTTGCGCTGCCGGACCTTTCCTCAAATGTGGCTCTTGACCCGTAGCTGAAACCACTGTTGTTGCGCATATCCGCCCAGTGTGAAAAACGAGCCAGAGGAGGTGAGCAGAGTTAGCTCCTCGCCCCTGGCAGGATAACAACAAGCTGCCGTTCGGAATCAAAAATGACCCTTGTTCCGAACTGCCGACATTCCCCATCCAGTGTCCGCCGGATCCATTCAATGTCCTGCCGCGATGGAATGGAGAGACGAAAGTTCTTGATCTGCAGGGGAACCAGTTTGAGAGCTCGGAGGCTTCCGCTGGTTGGATCCAGGTCAGCAAAATACATCAACGTCAAGTCATCGTGGTAGCGCTCGTAACCACGGATCCCTTCATAGTCGTTCACAAGATCACCGCAGCCGTAGAGTATGAGTCGGTCTCTATAGATTTCGAACGCTCTCGGATGATGCGAAGAATGCCCGTGAACGATCGACACGCCTGCCTTGTCGACCAGGGCCCGGGCAAAACTCCTCTGCTCATTGGGAATGTGATATCCCCAATTGGATCCCCAATGGATTGAAACGACAGTGAGATCGCTCGGCCTCCTGACCGCCATGATCTGGTCAGCGACCTCGAACGCGCTCGCCTCGCACAGGTCAGGCAGCAAGTTGACGCCCGGAGCGTCGGATGTCGCAGCCCACTCGAACGGGATGCCGCTCGATGTCGATCCGAACGAAAAGATCAGGAGCCGGGCGTTGGCAACGTTCAGCACTGCGGGTGCGCGCGCTTCGCGATCGTTGCGGCCTGCGCCCGCCACTTTGACGTTGAGTTTCTGCAAAGTCGTCAGCGTCTCAAGCAGGCCGGCGCGACCCCAATCGAGCACGTGGTTGTTGGCCAATAGACAGCAGTCGATCCTGGCTGCCGTGAGACATTCTGCATTCTCGGGGCTCATGCGGTAGTTGATGCCCTTGTTCGCGCGGTCGTTGCTGCGTGTCACAGCCGTTTCGAGATTGATGATGCGCGCCTCCGGCTGCATGTGCTCCAATTGGTCCAGTGCAGCGCCCCAAACGTAGGACGACCCGTTGCGCCGCGGAATAGGCCCGTTCGCCTGCTCAGCGAGCAGCACGTAGCTCCCCGCCGATCGCATGCAATCCTCGTAAATCGCGGGGCTGCAAGGGTGCACCAACACCTGATCGATGCCGCCCCGCACATGACATCTCCGCATAGGAAGAGCCGCACCGATTTCCGATGCCCAGCCGGCAAATGTCTTTCCTCGGCCATGACTTACCGCTCAGGTCTTTGCGTCAGGCGTGAGATGCCCTGAACGCCGCCATCACCTCGGCCAGAATCCGCTCATGCTCTCCCGCATAGCGCGGAGAGAAGTGAAAAGGCTCGACGCGGCGTACATTGGCTTCCCGCGCGATTTCTCCGGCCACCGTGGTTGTAAGATGGGCCCGCTCCCTCGCCAATGCGGCGTCTGCCCCCGCAAACGCCGCCTCGATGAAGAGGATGTCTGCATTCCGAATCAGCGCCACGATGGCGGCACGATTGGCCAGCGTGTCGGCAACGTCGGTCACATAGGCAATTTTCTGGCCGGCAGTGACCGTCAGGAGATCGCGCAGGCTGGCGAGTGGAACGAGGCGATCCGAAGTTGCCGCTTCATCGATATGGATTAAATGATCGTCCGCGCGACGCTCGACGACCGCCTTCTTGAGCGAGTGCAACCAGGGACCGACGGGCAGCCCGCGCTGTAACAGCCGGTTCTTCCATACGTTGACATGTGCCGCCTCCTGCAGCGCAAAGGCAAGGCAGGGCGTGCCGTGTTCAAGGATCGCGGCTGACACGCGATGGGTCGGTTCATCGCAGAGTACGCCGGCAAAGGTTTTATGAGAGACTGGTGGCTCTGCTGCGAAAGCCGTCCTTAGTCGGAACCGCGTGGTAGAGATGGAATCTGTCGTTCCGAGTTCGCTCACAACGAAAACAAGATCGCAGGGATGGCTTTCGACCAAGTTCCAACGATAGGCCTGAAGCTTGTGAAAGACGCGCTCGGCAAAGCCGGACGGACCGAAGAGCTGCACCGATTTCTCGTGCCCGACGAGCAAACGAAGCAGATGGTCGAAGCCAACGAAATGATCGATATGCGCATGCGAGACAAAGATTTGGTCAATGCGTCGTATCCTCCGCGGCGACAGTGAAGCAATCTCTCCGACATCGAACAGCAGACTTCGCCTTTCGAAGAGCGTTTCTACATAGACCGTCGGGTCGCCGTAGCGACCGTTGACTAGGCTCGGATGGAAAAGCGGTCGCATGGCAAACTATTCTGCTGCAACGAGGCTTTCGCGCATCTTGGGGCAAGACTCTCCCTTCACTGCGCGAGGCACCACCCCCCTTTGTACACCAGGTTGATTTTGGTCAATGCCTGATGGATTTCCCGTATCTAGGCAAAGTCGATGGATTCCGCACCGGGCAAGATCGAGCTAGAATACCCTAATCGGATCGGCTCGTGCCAGGCAGTATCAAGGGCACACGGACGGTATTGCGCAGCACCATTGGTTCCTCGCCAGAGCCAGAGCGCGATTGGTATTGAGATCGGCGATCCGCTCGCGCGCAAGGGCAGCGACATTCGATCCGCCGTTTGGCTGCGTGACCAGGTGCGGCAATCGATGCTCTCTGCCGCAAGCCGAATTTGGGAGAGCTCGTCAAGCCCGAGCCGATGTTTCCTGCAGCCTGAGGAGAGAGCCATGAAACTCGTTTCAAGCGCCTTCGCCGATGGTGCCGCAATTCCGCGACGGTTTACCTGTGATGGAGAAAATCGTTCGCCGCCTCTGCAATGGTCCGGCGCGCCGGAGGGATCGCGGAGTTTTGCCCTGCTCTGCGACGATCCCGATGCTCCCGGCGGCACATGGCATCATTGGGCGGTTTACGATATTCCGCCAGCCGTAACGGAATTCCCGGACAACGCCGCGCAGAACACCAGAATGAAGCAGGCGGTCAACGATTTTCGGAAAGTAGGATATGGCGGTCCATGTCCACCGCATGGCCATGGGCCTCATCACTATCACTTCCGGGTGCTTGCCCTCTCGATGGAGGATCTTCCGGCGAAGGCCAATGCGTCCTGCCGTGACATTGAGCGAGAGGCACGCAAGCACGTCATCGCGGAAGCGATCCTCGTCGGTTGGTATGAGAGATAGGGCCGGCGAAAGGCCGGGACCGGTGCATGAAGGGAGCACGTAATCCCGGCTGGTCCCCCCTAGACGCTGAGAGCGGCTGCCTCCTAGAGGTCGGGTTTTGACCCCGAGCCGACGTTGATGCTTGGCAAACGCGCCGGCCTAGCGGAGGGGCATTACCGTGACGCCGGGCGGCGGCACGTCATCGTCGGGCACGAAGAAGTCCGACGCCAGTGGGACCGCGGCATCGACGCGATAGCGGTCGAAATCACGCACTCCGCTGGCATAGAGCAGCTTGTCATCGATACAGAACTGCCCGGTGAACTCGCGCGACGGCTTCGTGAAGATCACATAAGCCGCATCTCCCATGATCTCGGGCGTGCGGCTCGCGCGCATCATGGCATCGCCCCCCAGGAGATTGCCGACCGCGGCGGTAGCGATCGTAGTGCGCGGCCACAGCGCGTTGACCGCGACGCCCGCACTCTTAAGCTCGGCCGATAGTCCCAGGACGCACATGCTCATGCCGAACTTCGCCATGGTATAGGCGGTGGAGTGCTCGAACCATTTCGCCTCCATGTCGAGCGGCGGCGACAGCATCAGGATGTGCGGGTTTTCGGCCTTCGTGAGGTGCGGGATACAATACTTCGACACCATAAAAGTGCCGCGGGTGTTGCTTGGGAGTTGGTCAAGCTAATGGCGCTGGCGTTGTTGACGCAGATATCGATGCCACCGAATTCGGCGACGGTCTTATCAACAGCTGCGATCACCTGGGCCTCATCGCGAATATCGCAGATGACTGGCAGCGCGTTGCCGCCGGCCGCGCGCACCTCGTCGGCGGCGGTAAAGATGGTGCCCCTCAGCTTCGGATGCGGCTCCGCGGTCTTCGCGGCGATCGCGACGTTGGCGCCGTCGCGTGCGGCGCGCAGCGCGATCGCAAGCCCAATGCCGCGGCTCGCGCCGGAGATAAACAGCGTCTTACCTTTGAGGGATGACATCGGAGGACTCCTGTATGGGACACGCCGCGTTGGGCTCACTCCCCGTTGCGGGTGAGGGTGGGTTGGGAGGTACCACAAGCGCCGGCCTCAAGACTATCCCCTCCCTCACCCACCACCCCACAAGGGGAGATAGATAATAGTCTAGTGCACGCTTATCTTGAAGGAGAAGGGCATGAGACGAACTATTCGTTCCTACGATCGACCGCCGAAACTCTGCGTGATGCAGATGGAAGGCATCGTCTCCAAGAACGTCGCGGCGCCAAACCGGTCGGGCCACAACGAATCCTGGCTGAAGATCAAATGCGTGCAACGAGGGAAGTTTCGGATCGTCGGCTTCGTGAAGGATCCAGCCGGCGTCGCGGCCCTGCACCTGGGCCAGCGCGAGGCCGACGAGCTGCGTTATACCGGCAAGGCCGGGACCGGATTCACACGCAAGAGCTCGATTGAGATTCGTCGGAAGCTCGACGCGATCACGACCGCAAAGTCGCCGCTGACAAAGCCGGTGAGAACGCTGAAGGCAACGTGGTCGAGCCGAAATATGTAGCGGACGTGGAATACCGCGACGTCACTGCGGAAGGCTACCTCCGGCATAGCTCATTCAAGGGCCTGCTCGAGGATCATTGAAAGCAGACCTGACGCTCTGCGATCTTCGCCGCGATCCTGGCGCGTGCTTCGTCGCTTCATCCAGCCACTACAGCTTGTAGCCAATCTTTCTTAGCAGCTCTTTCCGCCACGCGATGTCCGCGTCGATCTCGACACCCAGCGGTGAGGCGCCATCCACCACGCCGAGCACGCCGCGGCCGAGCTCCGTTTGCGCAACGATCACCTGTGTGGGGTTGGCCGTCGCGCAGTAGATGCGGCAGACCTCCGGCACCGCGCGCACCGCAGCCAGCACGTTGACGGGAAAGAATCCATCGCCCAGGAAGATCAGGAAAGTGTGGCCGGCGCTGATGGCCAATGCGTTGTCGCGTGCGAGCGCGAGAGCGGCGTCGTCATTGCCCGACCAGCGCACCAGCCGCTTGCCGGAGGCCTCGCAGAAGGCCAGCCCGAAGCGGATGCCGGGAACCGCGCCCACCAGGGCCTCGTGGAGGTCTTCCACGGTCTTGATGAAATGCGACTGGCCGAAGATGAAGTTGGCGGCGTCCGGCTTGACGATGGGCACCACGGTGAGTTCCATGGCAGCGCTCCTTCAAGGTAGACACGCAAAACATGGTAGGCCACCGGAAGGCGATTGCAAGTCGCCAGAAGCGGCCCATTTCGCCGGTTGAGCAGCGCTGGCGATGCGGCAATGCTGGCCTGTGCGGATGTTCCGCACCACTTAGTGCATACAGTAGGCGTCACCCCTGAACTGCTCCAATAGCGCCTTGGCCTCCTTCAGAACCGGCGGGTTACAAGATGGTTCGTTGGGACAAAGATCCACTCTACGTGAATGCGTGACCGTGGGCGGGGAGTCGGCGATCGGAGGCTCTCGAGGGGAACGGCTTCGCCCTTGATCGCTAGAATGGCCTATCAGTTCAAGGCGATCAGCGCCCCTGCGAGGTCACCACGGCGGAGATCTCCTCAAGAGCCGCGTGCTGCTCCCAGGGTATGCTGTCGACACTCATCCGCGGTCGCCCGGGATGATCGACCCGGCTGTCATCGACCGCCTGCCCGGTTTCCACCGCCGCCGAAAGGATCCGGTGATCCATGTCGCGATTGAAATAACGCAGGAGAACTTCCCGTAACGCTGGCTTCGTGCAGGCCATTGCAGCAAGGAGCCCATACCCTCCCCAGTTCGACACACCAGCGACGATGAGCGAATCGACCGGAGTCGTCGCGGCGATCGCCCTGCCATTGGGAATTCCGCTTTCGATGATTTCCTTGGGCAGGGATCCCATCCCAATCTCATTGCCCCCGTCCCCGATGCCGATCGTGTACCAGCGACGCTTCGCGGCGGGGTCGTCAAAGAGAAGATGGAGCGGCGCTGTTTCGTGCGACATGTCCCATCCGTGCTCCCTGTGGGGCTTTCCATCCGAAGCCGGAGAAACCCGCTCTATTGCGATCAGATGAGTGATCGGCCGATCGCCTGTCTCCAGGTACTGCCGCAGGCGGAGAACCGAACTCTCCGTCGTCGACACGACCTCAAGATTGACGGGCATCGGCAGCGCATCGACCACGGCCCATACCGCCTTTGCACATGGTGTATCGGTAATGACCGTGACCGGGATGCCTGCATTTGCGAGGCCAGCGGCTAAGTGGGCCATCCCGCCGAGCCCGTCCGTTTCTGGAGAAGGCGGCTCCGCGTGCTGGATGTAGAAGCCGGTAACGATGCCGACATGCGCGTTGGGCGTGTTCATGATGGCCTCTGCGGCGCGGGCAAGATTGCCTTTTGCCCACTCGGTCATCTGGTCGATATCGCGTTTGACTTTGCGCCCGATGATCGCCTCGATCCGGGCTACCGACTCGTTCACTGTATCCACCTCGACTTGGCTTCTCGAAGAAGCCGGTTGGTTCTGGCGGGTTTTTCCGGTCTCCCTGCAATGGCATCGGTCCTTCTGCTCCGTTCGCGTACCGAGCACAAGCACCCGAATTTCCGAATGTGCCTACCCCGGAAGTCATCCAAGGATCGTTCGTCAGGTTCGTGTTGGCTTGCGGGGATGGAATAGCTCTTCGACGGACTGTTTCGGATCCTTGATCCGAGAGCGGTCCTTGCGATCGTTCTTGTGTGCCTCGAGGTTCTGCAGGAACCGGAAGCGCGGCGATCGAGTCGCGTGTCCTGATCGGCCGTGCTTGGTCATGCCGAAACCCTTTTGGCCACCATGCGTCATTTGATCACCAACGAACGCGTGCGGCTCATTTCTTGCCCCCAGGAGCCACCACCGGGGCCGAGCTTCATGCAGTTCGCCGAAAGCACAATCGGGGAGAAAGATAGCCCTGATCGTCAAAAGGCGCGAGACCGGGCCGGCCGGTTTGCGAGAACAGAATGCTGCAGTGCGGCGCGGTGGGATGCGCAAAACATCACCGAGCTTGATCAGGTCAGGACCGTCATCCGATCTTGCTCGTCAATCTGATGCTCGTGGATCATCGGCGGGACCTGCTTGCTGTCCGACCCCATTTCAGACATCGGTCCGCCCCGGAAGAGTTCGTCAAGCAAATGGCCGAATGTCGGTGAACTCGGTTACGATGCCGTCCACGAAGGTGAAATTCGTGGATGATCCGCCAGCGCGCGCGGAGTGGCCATGAAGGTGTAATCGACACGCTGTTTCACCGGGCCGAAGAGCGGATGCAGGTTAAATTCGACGCGTATCTGCCCCAGCGCCGCTGGATGGCGTCGAGGCCGTTTAGCCAAGTAACCAGCGCGAGCGTGCTTCACGGGAGTCGCGCGAAGTGCTACACTATTTTCAATATCAACACTGGTGCCGTGAGCGTGCCGTTGTGAGGGGATAGACTAAGATATCCCAGCGCGGCAATGCGTTTTGCGCGTGAGCGAGGGGGCGGCAAACTCTGAAAGGAGACCCTCCATGGCTCTTTATGCCTTGCAGACGGCTTACGCCCCTGTCGGGTGGGCAGCCCTGCTCAAAGATCCTCAGAACCGCATGGAGGCCGTCAAACCCGTTGTTCAACGGCTCGGCGGCAATGTCGTCGACGGCTGGCTGACATTTGGCGATTACGACGTGCTGGTGATCTGCCAGCTGCCGGACAATGTGAGCGCCACGGCGCTGTCCATGGCGATCTCAGCCGGTGGGGCGGTCAAGAGCGTGAAGACCACGCCACTCGTGACCTTCGACGAAGGGCTTGATGCTCTCAAGAAGGCCAAGGACGCAGGATACACGCCGCCGCCTAGCGAAGTTCCGTACTTTGGCGTGTATCGCAGCGCGTGACGCCTCGACGAGTAGTGAGCTGCAACTTGAATCAAAAGGATAGCTTTAAGAGCGAGGAGGCATCTTATGGTGACGCCGCTCGATGATTCTGCGCTTGATACGATCTTTCGCAAAGCGCGTAGTCAAAACAAATGGTTCGATAAGCCGGTTTTGCGTGAGCAACTCGCTGCCCTGTACGATCTGATGCGCTGGGGCCCGACGAGTGCGAACTGCTTCCCCGTGCGCATCGTATTCGTGACGACGCCGGCGGCGAAGGAGCGTCTAAAGCCCCTCGTCCTTGAGGGTAATCGGCAAAAAGTGACAGACGCGCCGGTGACGGCGATCATCGGTTACGATACCAGGTTCTACGACTGGCTGCCGCGCCTGTTTCCGCACGTTGATGCCAGATCCTGGTTTATCGACAAGCCCGGTTTTGCCGAAACAACAGCCTTCCGCAACAGCAGCCTGCAAGGCGCCTATTTTATCATGGCGGCGCGGGCCATCGGGCTCGACTGCGGACCGATGTCCGGGTTCGACAATGAGGCCGTCGATCGAGAATTCTTCCCCGGTGGCCAGATCAAATCGAACTTTATCTGTGCCATCGGCTATGGCGATCCGGCGGGCTTGTTTGAGCGTCTGCCGCGTCCGGATATCAACGAGGTGTGCTCGTTCGTGTAACCGATCTGCGTGTGCAGCGCGATCGCGGCCACCATGCAGACCCGTTTGAGTGTCAATCGGCGGTGGGACCCTGTGTCGGCGCGCAAAAGGGACGTCGGGGGCGAGTTTTAGTTTAGATTGATGACAGTGGGCGCGATTTCTTCGACAGCCTGAAATAGCTCCGTATGCGCCCGCCCCTCGTAAAGCAGGAGGATGGTCATGCGATCGTTTCAAAGCATTGCTGTGAGTATCGCACTCTCGGCGCTGATGGCGGCAAGCGCGACCTACGCCCGTGCCGAAGACGCGCCGCTCGGCGTGCGGCTGGTCGATCAAATGAACGCGCTTTACGGCGCGCATCCTGGCGTTCGAGCGAACCACGCCAAGGGCGCCGTGTTCGAAGGCATGTTCACGCCGGCACAAGGCGCCGATGCGCTCAGCTCGGCTGTCTTTCTTAAAGGTGCTCCCACGCCGCTGGTCATTCGCTTTTCCAATGCGGGCGGCATACCGGACGCACCCGACACCCACCCTTCGACCGACCGTATCCGCGGCATGGCAATCAAGTTCCGTCTCTCGGATGGGAGCGAGGCCGACCTAGTTTGCATATCGGCAAACGGGTTTCCGGTGGCGACCGGCGAAGACTTTCTGGCTCTGCTCCAGGCGGTCGGCGCAAGCGGTGCCGACGTGCCCAAGCCGACGCCGGTTGATAAATTCTTGTCCACCCACCCGGCCGCACTCGCTTTTGTTACGGCGCCGCGGCCTGTGGCGGTCAGCTACGGCGCGCAGCCGTTCTTCGGCGTCAACGCGTTCAAGTTCACCAATGCGCAAGGAACAAGCAAGTTCGGCCGCTACCGCATCGTGCCCGAGAGCGGGCCCGCCTACGTGAGCGACGAGGAGGCTGCGAAGCGTCCTCCCAATGCACTAGCCGACAACCTGCGGGCCTCGCTCGAAAAAGAGCCAGTCAAGTTCCGCCTCCTGGTGCAGGTTGCCGCCGCCGATGATTCAATCACGGATGCCACGAAGGTCTGGCCGGACAGCCGGCCGACGGTGGAGCTCGGCGAAATCGCGGTCATCACAGCGTTGGACACGAAGAAGGTCGAGAACGAGTTGCTGTTCTTGCCGACCAATCTGACCAGCGGCATTGAGGCCTCGGATGACCCGATCATCAACACGCGCGCCGAGGCCTATGCGGAATCGTTCGGCCGCCGTACCAAATAGGCCTATGGACCGACAGGCCGCCGGGATAGGCATGATGGCTCTTCGACGCGCTGCCGGGAGAGGCCAACCATGATTGCGTGGCTAGTTACCCGAACGCGGCCGATTTTGGGGTTGCGGACGAATTCCTGGACGATGTCACGAAACTGCTTGTTCTGGATACGATAAATATGGGCGAGTTGCGCCTCGTACGCGTGCTTTGTAAATGCCGAGGTTGAAGCCATGTCCTCCACGCTCATGTCCCAAATCGTGGCTTCTTGGGGGGACTGCCGGCGCCCATCAGGTGGTCAGCGCCTGCCGGCACGATCCCCACAAGCAACGATATCGCGGGGAGATTTTCGACCCGCTCCCTCCGGGGGAGAGAACACCGCCAGGTATCCGCCATCCCCTGCGAGCTTATATGTGGCGACCGCGCGATAGCCGACCGCGGTCAATTCGCAACGCAAGAGCTCAATTGGCGTGCCATGTTTCGACGTCGGAAGCTCAAGGTCGACAATTCCGACCCGCGCACCCCGCTTCAAGGCGGGCGCGAGATTGTAGAGGAAGGCATAGGGTTGGGCTATCTCGTGATACATGTGCACAAGGATTGCGGCATCCAGCGAGGAAGCGGGCAGGCGCGGGTCGTGTGGTTCGCCGAGCGCGAATTTGACGTTCGTCAACTTCAGGAGTTCTGTTCGCCTGGCGAGCTCGATGAGGTAATCCCGCGTGACGTCCTGGGCAACGACAGAGCCGGCGGGCCCGACGAGGTGCGAGAGCCTCACCGTGTGGTAGCCACTGCCTGCACCAATGTCGCCGACCGTCATACCTTGCTTCAGTTCAAGAAGACGGGCAATTTGACCGGCCTCATTCCGGGCGTCGCGCTGCTCTTCGGCGGAGCGGCGTGGGCTGACAATCTGCGCAACAGGGCGCTGAGGTGAGGGAAACTCGTTTGCAGCGACTCCGGGAGGAGCCAGATAACCAATGTCAGCGGCGTATGCGCGAGTTGCGGAAAACGCCACAAGTAGCGTCGCTGCACGGGCCAGTGCCATCACGGGCCTGCCAAGCATTCTCAGCCGGTTTAGGCGCGGTCGTCCAGTTTTTGTGAGCTCAAGATGTGGGCCCACCGTGATGTCAACGAGGTTGAACGTCAGAGGCAACTCCATCAGTCGCCTTGCGCTGAAGCACCCAACGGAGCTTAAGTGAGGATGCTGGAATGTAACCAGTCAGGAGAGGACGTACATTGCCCTTTGGAAATAGCGCCGGTTCAGGGCTTTGCCGGAACTGGTGATAGAATTGTCCTTGTACCATCAGGCCTCCACTCGCCGACCCATTGTGAACTTGGTATGTCGACTTGAGAAGGAACAGCAGACATTAAACTATCGCTTGTTCAAGACCGTTTGTGGTGGAGTCGAGATGTGGCGCGGCGGCTTTAGGCTGCACATATCTGTTTCCGCCTCTTTCGTCTGGCGGTGCCTTAGTGGTGTAGCCATGACTCCGTTTCCACATCCCGCTCGTCGAACCGGACAGGCAGATCTCCCGCATCCGGCTCTCGGACAAGACCTCACGCCTTCACCCACGGCAGGTCGCGCCCAAGCGCGGTTAGGCGTACAAGCCCGAAATGCCCGTAGAGGTGCGAGAGTGGATAGGTCCCGCCCCTGCGTCGCCTGACCTTGTGCTTGATGCGCAACCACCGGCGCAACCGCACAGCGGTGTAGTTGTCGATCGCCCGATACGCTTTGATGACGGTGCCCACATTGAAGTAGTTCGCCCATCCGCGCAGCGTGCGGTTCAACTTCGCCACCAGCTCTGTGGTGTCTTGCCCTGATCCGGTTCGGGCCGTCAGCACATGAATGGTTTCCACCATGCGCTTGATGCTTTTCTTCGATGGCCGGTACCCCAGGCGCGCCTGGCCGGTTCTCGCTGAGTACATCCGCCCGAACGAGTATCCCAGGAAGTCAAACTCTCCTTCCGGCACCTTACAGATTCGTGTCTTCTCCTCATTGACCGTCAGCTTCAGCTTTCCCATGATCACGCGCAATTGTCGCAAGGCTTCTTCAGCCTTGCCCCGCCTGCACAGCAGGGCTATCGCATGTTCAGAAGCATGTCGACGAGGAAGCTGTCGTCCCAAGCGGCCCGTTTGAGCTTGCCCCGCAAAGAGGTTTTTGTGTCGGGATGAGCGCGAGCAATATTGAGGGCAAGTCGG
>NZ_JAACFT010000049.1 GCF_029051685.1 Bradyrhizobium sp. CSA207
TAATCGTCCACACGTGGCGGAAGGAAGCTTGGCTGATCCCGGCTGATGCCGGTCTTGAAAGTGCGATTCGCCATGCCGAATCGTACCCTCGTTTGCTCAAATGAAGATGAAATTCTTGCCCAGTCTCTACGCTCCATCCGGGCTACGGGTGCCTTACGTCACCACCCCCACGATCGCTCCCATCAAACACGTCGTCAGCGTGCCCGACACGATCGACTTCAGCCCGAGCGCGTTGATCTCCTCGCGCCGTTCCGGCGCCATCACCCCTAAGCCGCCGATCATGATGCCGAGGCTGGCGAAATTGGCGAAGCCGCACATCGCATAGAGCATGATCAGCCGCGAACGCGCATCGAGTGCGTCCGGTCCGAGTTTTGACAGGTCGACATAGGCGATCAGTTCGTTGAGCACGGTCTTGGTGCCCATCAGGCTGCCGGCCGTCACCGCCTGATCCCAGGGCAGCCCCATCAGCCAGCACACCGGCGCCATCACCAGGCCAAGCAGCCGCTGCAACGAGATCGCGGCGCCGCCGATGTTCGGCAGCAGGCCCAGAATGGCATTGACGAGATAGACCAGCGCCACCAGCACCAGCAGCATGGCGACGATGTTGATCAGCAGCTCGATTCCTGCGCTGGTCCCTTTCACGATCGCATCCATCGTGCCGGAGACGTGCATTTCCGGATCCTCCAACGCGCCGCCGGTACGCTTGTCCGAGGTTTCCGGCACCATGATCAGACTGACGAGGATTGCAGCCGGCGCGCCCAGCACCGAGGCGATGACGAAATGCGCGGCGGCATCTGGAATCAGCGGCGCCAGCAGCGTCGCATAGAGCACCAGCACCGTGCCGGCGATGCCGGCCATGCCGCCGGTCATCACCAGGAACAGCTCGCTGCGCGTCATCTGCGCCAGATATGGCCGAATGAACAGCGGGGCCTCGACCATGCCGAGAAAGATGTTGGCGGCGGTCGATAGACCCACGGCGCCGCCGACCCCGAGCGTGCGTTCGAGCAGCCAGGCCATTCCGCGCACGACCGGCGGCAGCACCCGCCAGTAGAACAGCAGCGTCGTCAGCACGCTCATCACTAGCACGATCGGCAGCGCCTGGAACGCCAGGATGAAATCGGCGCCCGGCGCCTTCAGATCGAACGGCAGGGGGCCGCCGCCGATATAGCCGAACACGAAGGAGGAGCCGGCGCGCGAAGCCGCCGAGATCGCGCCGACCGCATCGTTGATGGCCCCGAAGGCATGCGCGACGACGGGCAGCTTCAACAGGACGAGCGCGGTGACGAAGGTGACGACAAGGCCGATCGCGGCCTGGCGCGCCGAGACCTTGCGGCGATTCTCCGCCAGCGCCCAGGCGATCAGTAGCAATGCGAAAACGCCGAGTGCCGATTGCAGGCGCAGCATGATGTCCCCAAACCCTCAATGATTATGGCCGCGCGTGCGTTGCAAACGCAATGCCGGGAAAGCAGGGAAACGTCCCGCTGTTGACAAGCAGCCCCGTCTCGGCCACGCGGGGCACGTCGATATCAGGAGGCGGATGGTCCGCGCGTGACCAGCGAGGCAATGCCACAGCAGCCAGTTTCAGCGAATCCGCCGGTCAGCGCCCGCATGCTCCTCGCCCACCGCGCCTTCCTGTTCTTCCTGCTTTCGCGCAACCTGTCGCGCTTTTCCAGCCAGATCGCGGCGGTCGCGATCGGCTGGCAGATTTACGAGCTCACCGGCTCGGCCTTCGACCTCGGCATGGTCGGCCTCGTGCAGTTCCTGCCCACCGCGCTGCTGGTGTTCGTCGCCGGCCACGCCGCCGACCACTATGAGCGCAAGCGCGTCGTCCAGCTCTGCCAGCTCGCGAATGCCGCAACCGCGTTCTATCTCGCCGTCAGCACCTATCTGGGCGCAGTCGGCGAGGTGCAGATCTTCGTGGCGAGCTTCGTGCTCGGCGTTGCCGGCGCTTTCGAAAGCCCGACCACCGCGGCGCTGCTGCCGCTGATCGCACCGCAAGGCTCGCTCCAGCGTGCAACCGCCGTCGCGAGCGGCGCGGCGCAGGTCGCGACCATCACCGGGCCGGCACTCGGCGGCATCGCCTATGCCGTCGCGCCGCATCTGGCCTACGCCGTGATGGTGCTGTTCTGGATTGTTGGGATGATCCTGACCGGTTTCATCCGGCCGCGCCCGCAGGCCGTCGCCAAGGGTACGGTGGACGCCGACAATATCTTTGCCGGCGTTCGCTTCATCCGCAGCAATCCGGCGATCCTCGGCACCATCTCGCTCGATCTGTTTGCGGTGCTATTCGGCGGCGTCACCGCGCTGTTGCCGATCTATGCCCGCGACATCCTCCAGACCGGCCCGACCGGGCTCGGCATCCTGCGCGCCGCGCCGGCCGTCGGCGCGCTGGCGATGACCATGGTGCTGGCGCGTCACGCCATTTCGCGTCACGTCGGCCTGCGCATGTTCCAGGCCGTGATCGTCTTCGGGGTTGCCACAATCGTGTTCGCGCTGTCGTCCTGGATGTGGCTGTCGGTGCTCTCGCTCGCCATCCTCGGTGCCGCCGATACGATCAGCGTTGTGATCCGTTTCTCGCTGGTGCAGCTCGCGACACCCGACGAGATGCGCGGCCGCGTCGGCGCGGTCAACTTCCTCTTCATCAACGCCTCGAACCAGCTCGGCCAGTTCGAAAGCGGGGTGGCGGCCGCGCTGCTCGGCGCCATGCCCGCCGCCGTCCTCGGCGGCGTCGCCACCGTCGCGGTGGCGCTGCTGTGGATGAAGCTGTTTCCGAGCCTGCGGAAGGTGGAGAGTTTGGAATAGGGCTACGCCCTCTCCGCCGTCATTGCGAGGAGCTCTTGCGACGAAGCAATCCAGACTGTCTCCGCGGCAAGATTCTGGATTGCTTCGCTGCGCTCGCAGTGACGATTGTGGAGGCGCCGCGTTTTTATCTAGCCCCGTCCCACGAACGGCATCTTGGTCGCCATCACCGTCATGAACAGCACGTTGGCGTCCAGCGGCAGACCGGCCATGTAGGCGACGGCGTCGCCGACCGCCTTGGCGTCCATCCGCGGCTCGTGCTTCATGGTGCCGTCGGCCTGCATCACGCCGGGGCCGGCCACCATGCGGTCGGTCATCGGCGTGGCCGCATTGCCGATGTCGACCTGGCCGACCGCGATGTCGTACATGCGCCCGTCAAGGTTGGAGGCCCTGGTGAGGCCCGTGATGGCGTGCTTGGTCGAGGTGTAGGCTGCCGAGAACGGCCGCGGCGCGTGCGCCGAGATCGAGCCGTTGTTGATGATGCGCCCGCCCCGCGGGGTCTGGTCCTTCATGATGCGGAAGGCGTGCTGGGTGCACAGGAAGGGGCCGGTGAGGTTGGTGTTCACCACCGCCTGCCAATGCTCGAGGCTCAGATCCTCGAAATTCACCGGCGGTGCGCCCATGCCGGCATTGTTGAAGAGCACGTCGAGCCGGCCATAGGTCTGCGCCACCTTGGCGAACAGCGCAGCGATCGAGCCGGGATCGGTCATGTCGGCGGGGACGCAGAGGCTCTTTCCCTCCGGGCCGAGCTTTGCGGTCTCCTCGAGCTTGTCCAGCCGGCGCCCCGCGAGCACCACGGTGAAACCGGTGTTCATCAGCGCCAGTGCTGCCGCCCGCCCGACTCCGGTGCCGGCGCCCGTCACCACTGCGATCTTTTTTGCTTCGCTCATTGTTTCCTGCCTTTTCTCTTATGCTGTCAGGTTTTGGGTTCTTTTTCGTTCTTGTAGGGCGGCCGCGGGATGTTCTGGTGCGCCGCGCGCAGCGCCGCCGACCAGCGCGAGCGCAGATCGTGGAAATAGGGCTCGCCCGCCTCGATGCGGTGGTTGAGATCGGCTTCGCAGGCATCGCTGCGCACCACCAGCACGTCGATCGGCAGGCCGACGCCGAGGTTCGAGCGCATGGTCGAGTCCATCGAGATCAGGCCGGTCTTCAGCGCCTCGTAGAGCTCGACGTCGTAATGCATGGCGCGGTCGAGCACCGGCTTGCCGTATTTGTGCTCGCCGATCTGCAAATAGGGCGTGTCGGTGGTGCACTCGATGAAATTGCCGGCGGTGTAGACCATGAACAAGCGCATCCGCGCGCCCTTGATCTGGCCGCCGAACAGGAAGGAGACGTCGAACGAGACGTCCTCGGATTTCAGCGCCGGGCCTTCGGTGGCATGCACCGCCCGGATCGCCCGCCCGATGCGCTGGGCCGCCTGGAACATGGTCGGCGCGTTCATCAGCGTCTCGATGTCGCCCGTGTCGGGATCTTCGAGGCCTTCGGTGAGCGTGGAGAGCACCGACTGGCTGATGGCAAGGTTGCCGGCGCTGGCGATCGCCATGATGCGGTCGCCGGGCTTGGAGAAGACGTGGAGCTTGCGAAAGGTCGAGACGTTGTCGAGGCCGGCATTGGTGCGGGTGTCGGCGATCATGACGAGCCCGTCCCGAACCAGGATTCCGCAACAATAGGTCATTTCCAGTCCCCGAACGCGAGCGTTTGCGCGGAATTACTAGCCAATTTCAAGGGGCTGGTCCAACCCCAATTCCCGAGGGTGAGGTCGTCATTCCGGGGCGCGACGAAGTCGCGAGCCCGGAATCCATTCGTCCGCTAACTCTGTGGCCTGATGGATTCCAGGCTCGCGCTGTGCGCGTCCCGAAATGACACTAGCTCTGCCGCAGCGATTGAGACTGCGATTGGCCGCCGCGGCCGGCCTGCTCGACCTTGACCGCGACCGTCAGCGTCTCCGTGCCGCCGCCATAGCGGGTGCCGCGCACCGGCGCTGCGCCGAGATAGTCGAGCCCGATCGCGACGCGCACATGGGCGTCGGTGGTGCAGATGCTGTTGGCGGGATCGAAGCCGACCCAACCCAAATCGGGCACGAAGGCTTCGGCCCAGGCGTGCCCCGCCTCCTGGTTGACCGTGCCGTCGGACCGCAGGAAGTGGCCGGAGACGAAGCGCGCCGGCACACCGGCGGTGCGGGCGCAGGCGATGAAGATGTGCGCGTAGTCCTGGCAGACGCCGCGCTTGAGCGTGAACGCTTCGGCTGCCGACGTGCCGCTGTTGGTCGGGTCCTCGTCGAAGGTCATGTGCTCGCTGATCTGGGTCATCAGCGTGTGCAGGAAGCCGAGCGTGTCGCTCTCGGCCTCGCTGCGCAACTGCCGCGCCACCGCCGCCATCGCCGGATTGACCTCGGTAAGTTCGGTCGTGCGCAGGAACATGCCGGCCGGAAAGCGCTCGTCGGCGCCGCGCAGCACCCCGCCGGTGTCGTGGGTCTCGATCAGGCCCTCGGCGGTGATCTTGATGTCGCCGACGGGTCCGCAGGACAAGACATGGGTGACGTTGCCGAACGCGTCCTCATGGGTGTCGAGCTTGGTATCGGTCGAGACGTCGATCTGCCATTCCGCCACGTACTGCCCGTCGTGGCTGCCCGGCGTCATGCGCAGGATCTGGATCACGCCGGTGACCGGCGGTTCGTAGCGATAGGTCGTCGTGTACAGGATTCGCAGGCGCATGGTGGACCGTGCAGCTAGTGGTTAGGCCCGACTGCCTACCGCGAAGGAGCTCGTCATGCCCGGGCGTGTCCCGGGCATCCACGCTCTTCCTCGACGCGTGGAAGCAAGAACGTGGATGGCCGGGACAAGCCCGGCCATGACGATATCCCATTTCGTCAGCCGAGGGACATCAGATCAAATACTGCTTCGTGACGATTTCGCCCAGCCTGGAATTGTCGGCGATGAATTCCTGAATGAATTCATGCACGCCATGCTGGAAAATGTCGTTCATATTGCTGTGCTCGAGCCGGTTGCGGATGCCGCGGGCATGGCGCTGGGCCGGGCCCTGCCGCCCATAGGCGACGCCGATCTGGTCGAGATTGCGCACCAGATTGCCGTAGCAGCTTGCCAGCGACCGCGGCAGCGTGTCGTTGAGGATCAGGAGATCCGCGATGAGCCAGGGTTTCAGCGTCTCGCGATAGACCCAGTGATAGGCAGTCAGCGCCGAGACCGAGCGCAGGATCGAGCTCCACTGATAGAAGTCGAGCGGGCCACCGACGTGCTCCTCCTCGGGCAGCAGCACGTGATACTTCACGTCGAGAATGCGCGCGGTGTTGTCGGCGCGTTCGAGATGGAGACCGAGGCGCGAGAACCAGTAGGCGTCGTTGCGCAGCATGGTCCGGTAGGCCGAGCCGTCGAAGCGCAGCGAAGTCTCCTGAACGAAGCGCAGGAATTTTGCCAGCTCCTCGCGTGTCGAGGTGCCCTTGCTCCAGACTTCCTGCAATTCGATCCAGGCCGAATTGATGGTGTCCCACATCTCGCTGGTCAGCGCCGTGCGCACCGAGCGCGAGTTCAGGCGTGCCGCCTCGATGCAGTTCCGGATCGAGGAGGGATTGCTCGCCGAGAACGAGAGATAGTCGACGACGTTGGCTTCGTTGGCTTCCTGATACTGCTGATAGAAGCTCGCGGCGACGCCGGCGGTCAGCAGCGCCGAGTCCCATTCATTGGTCTTGCCGATATAGGTAGCCGGAAGCGCGGTGACGCGCAGCGTCGCATCGATGGTGCGCGCGAGGTACTCGGCCCGTTCGACGTAGCGGGCGAGCCAGTAGAGGTTTTCGGCGGTGCGCGACAGCATCTCTCTACTCGTCCAGGATCCAGGTGTCTTTGGTGCCGCCGCCCTGGCTCGAATTCACCACCAGGGAGCCTTCCTTCAGCGCCACGCGGGTGAGCCCGCCCGGCACGATGGTGGTGGTCTTGCTGCCGGTGAGCACGAAGGGCCGCAGGTCGACATGGCGCGGCGCGAGGCCGCTTGCCGTGCAGGTCGGGCAGGTCGAGAGCGCCAGCGTCGGTTGGGCGATAAAGCCTTCCGGCTCGCGCTTGAGCTTTTCGCGGAAGGCTTCGATGGTCGCCTTGGTGGCGGCGGGTCCGATCAGCATGCCGTAGCCGCCGGAGCCGTGCACTTCCTTCACGACGAGTTCGCCGAGATTGTCCAGCACATAAGCCAGATCCTTCGGCTCGCGGCAGCGCCAGGTCGGCACGTTCTTCAGGATCGGCTCCTCGCCGAGGTAGAATTTCACGATGTCGGGCATGTAGGAGTAGATCGCCTTGTCGTCGGCGATGCCGGTGCCGACGGCGTTTGCGAGCGTGATGTTGCCGGCCGCATAGGCGGACATCAGCCCGGGTACGCCAAGCACGGAGTCGGGGCGGAAGGTGAGGGGGTCGATGAAATCGTCGTCGACGCGGCGGTAGATCACGTCGACCCGTTTCAGCCCCTCGGTCGTCCGCATGAACACTTCGTTGTTCTTGATGATGAGGTCACGTCCCTCGACAAGCTCGATACCGAGCTTATCGGCGAGGAAAGAGTGCTCGTAATAGGCGGAGTTGTAGACGCCGGGCGTGAGCAGGGCGACCGTCGGCTCGCCCGAGGCGCCTTGCGGCGCCACCGAGCGCAGGGCGGAGAGCAACTCGTCCGGATAGCGCTCCACCGGCGCCACCCTGTGGCGGGCGAACAGATCCGGAAACAGCCGCATCATGATCTCGCGGTTTTCCAGCATGTAGGACACGCCGGACGGCGTGCGTGCGTTGTCCTCGAGAACGATGAAGTCCTCGGCGTCGACCCGGACGATGTCGATGCCGGCGATGTGCACGTAGACGTCGTGCGGCACCTGCTGGCCGTTCATCTCGGGACGGAACACCGGATTCTGGAAGATCAGATCGTCGGGCACGACCTCGGCGCGCAGGATGTCGCGGCCGTGATAGATGTCGCGCAGGAACATGTTGAGCGCGCGCACGCGCTGTTTCAGGCCCTTCTCCAGCAGCGCCCATTCCTTGCCGGACATGATCCGCGGAATCACGTCGAACGGGATCAGGCGCTCGGTCGACTCGGCCTCGCCATAGACGGCGAAGGTAATGCCGATCCGGCGGAACAGGAGCTCGGCCTCCTGACGGCGATATTCGAGCGCCTCGGGAGGCGTCTCCTTGATCCAGCGCGCCAGCTCCTGGTAGGCGGGGCGAAGGTCCCCACCCGGAATGTTCATTTCGTCAAAGGCGACTGCCATAGATCCCGACTTGTCTCCGTGGCCATGCGGCAAGAGTGCATGACTTCCCTAGGTGGTAGCAAGGGCCGGGCCAGCGCGATATGCATGGACTGACGGCATTTGGGCGGGATGGCCGAAAAGCTGCCTGAAAAATTGGCTGAGGACTGCTTATTTCGGCAGCAAAACCGCGTGACTTCAACGCGTTACCCCGGCAAATTCGGCGCGACAGGTGAGGGACTTAAGGCATGAGCGAGATCGTCACGGCGGGCATTCTGGTCATCGGGGATGAAATCCTGTCGGGCCGGACCAAGGACAAGAATATCGGCTTCATCGCCGAATACCTGACCAATATCGGCATCGACCTCAAGGAAGTCCGGGTCGTCTCCGACGACGAGGACGATATCATTGCCGCCCTGAATGCGCTGCGGCAACGCTACACCTATGTCTTCACCACCGGTGGCATCGGGCCGACCCATGACGACATCACCGCCGACAGCGTCGCCAAGGCGTTCGGCGTCGGCATCGACCACCATCCCGAAGTGGTGGCGCGTTTCCGCGAACGCTGGAGCGAGCAGGACCTCAACGAGGCCCGGTTGCGCATGGCCCGCATCCCCGACGGCGCCGAGTTGATCCAGAGCGCGACCATCCTCGCCCCCGGCTTCAAGATCGGCAATGTCATCGTGATGGCGGGCGTGCCGTCGATCATGCAGGCGATGATGGACATCGTCTCGCCCAAGCTGAAATCCGGTGTCCGGATGCTGTCCGAATCGGTCCGCGCCAATGCGCGGGAGGGCGATATCGGCGGCCCGCTGCGGGCGATCGCCGCCGAACACCCCGACACCATCATCGGCAGCTATCCCTTCATGGACGAGGACTCCAAGCCGAACACCAATTTGGTCGTGCGCTCGCGCGATGCGGACAAGCTCGCGGCGGCGATGGCGGCGGTAAAGGAAATGCTGGCGGGATTGAACATCACCCGCTAAAGCGCCCGGCTTGCCGTGCGCTTTAGCTCTTTATTTGAGCATGATCTTGTCGGAAAACCGCTACGCACTTTTCCGGATCATGCTTTGGCAGGAAAGCTGCCGGACGATGATTGGCAGGAGAGGACGATGGGCGGTGAAACACCGGAACTGAGCGCGCAGGAGCGGGCAGGCAAGGCCTTTCCGGTCTCGTGGGACCAATTCCACCGGGATTGCCGGGCGCTGACCTGGCGGCTCAACGAGGTCGGCCCATTTCACGCGGTGATCGCGATCACCCGCGGCGGCCTGGTGCCGGCCGCGATCGTGGCGCGCGAACTCGGCGTGCGCGTGATCGATACCGTCTGCATCGCCAGCTACGACCACACCAAGCAAGGCGACCTTCAGGTTCTCAAGGGCATTTCCGACGCGGCGATGAAGCTCGGCGGCGGCACCGGCAAGGGACTGCTCATCGTCGACGATCTCGTCGACACCGGCAAGACCGGCAAGCTGGTGCGTGAGATGCTGCCCGATGCGCATTTCGCCACCGTCTACGCCAAGCCGAAGGGACGCCCGCTGGTCGACACCTTCATCACTGAAGTTTCGCAGGACACCTGGATCTTCTTCCCCTGGGACACCGCGCTCTCCTACCTCCCGCCGCTCCGCGACGGCGCGGCGTGATCTTCGCTGTCATTGCGAGCGAAGCGAAGCAATCCAGTCTGCTCCCGCGGATGCATTTCTGGATTGCTTCGCTTCGCTCGCAATGACGCGCGGAGGCAGCCATGCCTCTGCAAAACCGCGTCACCCCGACCGGCGACATCATCGCAACGCCGCATCGCGGCCTGTTCACCGGCAATCGCGGCATCATCCATGATCCCGCGACAAAGACGCTCCTGAACAAGCGCTGGTCGTCGCCGGCTTGGATCACCTGCCTCTGCGAATTCCGCGGCTGGCGGCGGCCGGTGATGGCACGGCGGAGCTGGACCGAGCTGTTCTTTCTCGATGAGGCCACGGCTTTTGCCGCGGGCCACCGGCCTTGCTTCTTCTGCCGCCGCGACGATGCCAAGCGCTTTCGTGCCGCATGGGAAGCGGGGAATGGTGCAAGCGACCTCAGCGCGAAAGCGATGGACGCGGTGCTGCATCGCGAGCGACTTGATCGCGGCAAGAAGCGACTGCATGCCCTTCCAATGCCACTGGCAGAATTACCCGACGGCGCGATGGTGCGACAGGGCGAGGAGAGTTTCCTGGTGATGCAGGGCAGGGCGCTGCTGTGGTCGCCGGCAGGTTATGTCGCTGATGTGCGCGCTCCCGCTCGACCGATGTTGCTGACGCCACCGTCGACGCTGCGCGCAATCATCGCCGGATATCGGCCAGTGCTGCATCCGACGGCAGTCAGCTAGCGTAGTTGCTGACCCTGCCGATCCACGATCCGCAGGACGCCGCCATCACCCCAGCTTCTCGCGCGCCAGCGCGGCACCGGCGCCAAGCGCCATCAGCTTGGCTTCGGCGACCTCCCGCCGCATCGGCGCCATCCCGCAATTGGTGGTGGCGATGATGTTGCTCTTGGGTACGAATTTCGACACCGCATCGATCACCTGCACGACATCCTCGGCGGTCTCCACCGTGTCGCTGGCGACGTCGATCACGCCGGCCTGCACGATCTTGTTCTTGAGCAGCGCGAGCAGATCGAGCGGCACCTTCGAATTGCGGCACTCGATCGCGACCTGCTGGATCGGGCTCGCATCGATCGCCGGAAAGATCTGCTCATACTGCCGCCACTGCGCGCCGAGCGTCTCCTTCCAGTCGGTGTTGGCCTTGATGCCGTAGCCGTAGCAGATGTGCACGGCCGTGGCGCAGGTGAGGCCTTGCGCCGCGCGCTCGAGCGCCTTGATGCCCCAGTCGTTGACCTCGTCCATGTAGACGTTGAAGGCGGGCTCGTCGAACTGCACGAGGTCGACGCCATCGGCCTGCAACGCTTTGGCCTCCTCATTCAGGAGCTCGGCGAAAGCGAACGCCATCTTGACGCGATTGTCATAGTAACGGTCTGCGATGGTGTCGATGATGGTCATCGGGCCGGGCAGGGTGAATTTCAGCTTCTTCTTCGTATGCGTGCGTGCGACGCGGGCCTCGTCGGCATGGACGCGGCCCTTGAGCCGGAGCGGCGCGACCACTTGCGGCACCATCGCCTTGTAGCGGTCCTTGCGGATGCCCATCTCGACCTTGTGGGCGAAATCGATGCCCTCGACCTTCTCGAGGAAGCCGTGCACGAAATGCTGCCGCGCCTGCTCGCCCTCGGTGACGATGTCGATGCCGGCGTCCTCCTGGAGCTTCAGCCAGATCAGCGTCGCGTCGCGCTTGGCGCGAGAAAGCTCCTCGCCCTGCGACTTCCAGGGCGCCCAGAGCATGTTCGGCTCGGCGAGCCATTCCGGTTTCGGCAAGGAGCCGGCGATCGTGGTTGAAAACAGCATGGCGGCCCTCCCGGCGGGTTGTGATTGCGCCCCTTCCTGCCATGTCTTAACGTCGAGGTACAGAACAACAAAAGTCGGCTTTAAACCGGCGATAGCGACAGGGAAGGCGCAGGGTTTTACGCTCGACGACTATCCGAACGTGAAACGCTGGTACGCCGAGGTGCGCGCAAGGCCGCAGGTGCAAGCGGGGCTCGCGATCGGCAAGTTCGTCAAGGAACCGTTCGACGAGGAATCACGCAAGATTATGTTCGGCCAGCGTGCCAAGGAGTTGTTGGGGAAGCAGTAAGCTGCCGCTACACCCGTCATTGCGAGCGCAGCGAAGCAATCCAGAATCTTTCCGCAGCGACAGTCTGGATTTGCCTCGCTGCGCTCGCAATGACGAGGAGAGAGCGGAACAAACACAAGGAAACATCATGATCGAATTTTTCTTCGACTGCTCCAGCCCGTGGACCTATCTCGCCTTCCACAACATCCAGCCGCTGGCAAAGGCGCTCGGCGCCGAGATCATTTGGCGGCCGATCCTGGTCGGCGGCATCTTCAACACGGTCAATCCGAGCGTCTATGCGCAGCGCGAGACGCCGGTGCCGCTGAAGGCGCGCTACATGAAGAAGGATCTTGCGGACTGGGCGCGTTCCGCGGGCCTGTCGATCAAGATGCCGCCGACCGTGTTCCCGGTGAACAGCGTCAAGGCGATGCGCGGCTGCATCTGGCTCGGGAAAGACATGGTGCCGTTCGCGACCGCCGCGTTCGAGACCTATTGGGGCGATGATAAGGACATCTCGCAGGACGCGGTGCTCGCCGAGATCTGCAGGAAGGTTGGAATCGACGAGCAGAAATTCATCGCCGGCATTTCGGAACAAGGGATCAAGGACCAGCTCAAGGCCAACACCGAGGAGGTCGTTGCGCGCGGCGGGTTCGGATCGCCGACGATCTTCGTCGGCAAGACCGACATGTATTTCGGCAACGACCGCCTGCCGCTGATCCGCGAGGCGCTGCTGCGCCGCAAGGCGAGTGCGGCCTGATGGTTCGGGCGGTCGTCTGCCGCGAACTCGGCGCGCCCGAGACATTGCGGCTGGAGGAGTTTCCCTCGCGGCCACTGCAGCCGCGCGAGGTGCGCATCGCGATCCGCGCCGCTGGATTGAATTTTCCGGACGTGCTGATGGCGGCCGGCGACTATCAGCTCAAGCCCGATCTGCCGTTCACGCCCGGCATGGAGGCCGCGGGTGACGTGACCGAGGTTGGCGCGGAGGCGACGGGCGTTGCGGTCGGCGACAAGGTCATCGTGAAAATGCGCCACGGCGCCTTCGCCGAAGAAGCCGTGGCGACGCCGTCGCAGCTGACGCCGATGCCGTCAACGTTCGATTATGCGGAAGCTGCAACGTATCTCGCCGGCCATGGTACTGCCTATCACGCGCTGATCGACCGCGGCAGGGTCGAGCCGGGAGAGGTGTTGCTGGTGCACGGCGCCGGCGGCGGCGTCGGCCTTGCCGCTGTCGAGATCGGCAAGATGCTGGGCGCGACCGTGATCGCAACCGCTTCCAGCGATGAGAAGCTCACCATTGCCAAAGCGCGCGGCGCCGATCATCTCGTGCGTTACGACCGCGAGCCGTTTCGCGATGCCGTCAAGCGCATCACCGATGGCCGCGGCGCCGACGTCGTGTTCGATCCCGTCGGCGGCGAGGTGTTCGAGAACTCGTTGCGTTGCATTGGGTGGGGCGCGCGGCTGCTGGTGATCGGCTTCACCGGCGGCATCGGCTCGGCCAGGACAAATCTGCTGCTGATCAAGGGCGCAAGCGTGCTCGGCGTGCGTGCTGGCGAAGCGGTGCGGAAAAATCCCGCGCTTGGCGAGGTGCGACTGAAGGCGTTGCTGAAATGGGCGGAGGAGGGCAAGCTGCGCCCTAACGTGTCGCATCGCCTGCCGCTGGAGGATTACGCCAAGGCAATGCGGCTGCTGATCGACCGCAAGGCGATCGGGCGGGTCGCGCTGGTGATGAATTGACCTTGTCATGCCCCGCGAAGGCGGGGCATCCAGTAATCACCAGCGGTCGCGATATTCACGCTGGTGGAATACTGGATCACCCGCCCTAGTTGCGCAATTGCGCACAAAGCGGGTGATGACGGCGGAGCAAGGAAGCCCCATTCGCCTCACTTGTACTCCCGCTCGCTCCACCACGGGAAATAGTCCGGCATATCGCTGGACACCGTGTTCTTGAACTGCGCGGGGCGCTTCTCCAGGAACGACACCACGCCTTCCTTGACATCATCAGAGCGGCCGCGGGCGTAGATGCCGCGGCTGTCGATCTTGTGGGCCTCCATGGGATCGTCGGCGCCCATCATGCGCCACATCATCTGGCGTATCAGCGCCACCGACACCGGCGCGGTCTTTGCGCAAAATTCCCTGGCGAGCGCGCGCGCGGTCGGCAGCAGGTCATCCGGCGCCACGACCTTGCTGACGAGGCGGCCGGCGAGGGCTTCCTGCGCCGGGAAGACGCGGCCCGAATAGCACCATTCCAGCGCCTGCGAGATGCCCACGATGCGCGGCAGGAACCAGCTCGAGGCGGCCTCCGGCACGATGCCGCGCTGGGAGAACACGAAGCCGAAGCGTGCGGCCTCGGACGCGATGCGGATATCCATCGCGAGCTGCATGGTGACGCCGATGCCCACGGCGGGACCGTTCACCGCGGCAATGACGGGCTTGAGGCATTTGAAGATGCGCAGCGTCACCTGGCCGCCGCCGTCGCGCACCTGCGGATCGCTGTAATCCACCTTGCCGTCGGCGAAGCGTTTCACCGGCCCGCGCCGCGCATCGCGATCGAAGGTGTCGGCGCCGGAGGAAAGATCGGCGCCCGCGCAAAAGCCGCGGCCGGCACCGGTGACGATGATGGCGCGGACGTTGTCGTCCTTGTCGGCGGCGTCGAACGCGTCGATCAGCTCGGCCTGCATCTGCGCGTTGAAGGCGTTGAGCTTGTCGGGCCGGTTCAGCGTGATGGTGAGGATCTGCTCGGCGACCTCGTACTTGATCGTCTCATAAGCCATGGTGGTTTCCTTCCTTTCTTTGTTCTTTACGCAGGCTGTTGTCATGCCCGGGCTTGTCCCGGGCATCCACGTACTTGCTTCAGCGCAAGCGTATAGACGTGGATGGCCGGGACAAGCCCGGCCATGACGGAGTGTTCAGACTACTCCGCTGGCGGCTTGGGCCACGGCCGCTGCGGGCCGCGCAGGCCTTCGAACGCCTTGGCTATGCCGAGCACGCCGATATCGTCGAAACGGCGGCCGACGATCTGCACGCCGATCGGGAAACCCTTGGCGTCGAAGCCGCCGTTGATGGAGATCGCGGGATTCTCCGACATATTCCACGGCACGGTATAGGCGATGTGCTCGAACGGCTTCATGGGATCGTTGGTCGGCGATGCCCACTCCGCCGGATAATTGACGTTCGGCGCGGTCGGCGAGATCACATAGTCGAGCTCGCAGAACAGTTTTGACGCTGCGGCGCGGATCGCCATGGTCTGGTTGAAGCCGCGGATCACGTCGACGCCGGACAGCTTTGCGCCGGATTGACCCCATTTGAAGATGTAGGGCAGCACCTTGGCCTGCTCGGCGGGGGTGAGCTTCGACAGATCGTCCCACATCCGCGCGCGCCAGAAATTGTCGAGGCCGTCGAGCATCTCGCGCGTGAGGATGCCGTCGACTTCGGTGATCACCGCGCCGGCGGATTCGAATGCTCTCGCGGCCTTCACTGCGACGTCGCGCACCGGCTTCTCCAGCTTCTGGCCGACGCCGGGATCGAGCATCAGCCCGATGCGCAATTTGCGCGGAGACTTCTCCAACCCCTTCCAGTTGAGAGGTTCGGCGGGCAGGCTCATGCCGTCGCGCCGGTCGGGCTTTGCGATCACGCTCATCATCAGCGCGCAATCGTCGACCGTGCGGGTCATGGGTCCGGCGACGCGGCCGACATAGACGGGTTCGATCGGCACGCGCCCAAAACTCGGCTTCAATCCGACCAGGCCGCACCAGCCGGCGGGCAGGCGCACCGAGCCGCCGATGTCGGTGCCGAGATGCAAGGGTCCATAACCGGCAGCAGCGGCAGCGCCTGCACCGGCACTGGAGCCGCCGGGATTCTTGGTGAGATCCCAGGGGTTGCGCGCGAGCGCGTGGAAGCTGGAGAGGCCAGATGACAGCATGCCGTAATCGGGCATGGTGGTCTTGGCGAAGATGATCGCGCCGGCCTCGCGCAGGCGCGCGGCGGGCGGTGCATCCTTCTCGGCCGGCACCAGCTTGACGCTGGCTGCGCCCAGCGGCAACGGCACGCCCTTGGTCGCGATGTTGTCCTTGACCGTGACCGGCACGCCGTCGAGCGGGCCGCACGGCTCGCCACCGGTCCAGCGTGCGGTCGAGGCCTTTGCGGCCTCGCGCGCGGCGTCGGGGTCGAACGCATAGAGCGCCTTGAGATGCGGCTCCCACGCGGCGACGTGCTCGAGCACGTCCTCCAGCACCTCGCTCGGCGAGAACTGCTTTGCGCGATAGCCCGCGATCAGATCGACCGCAGAGAGATCGTGCAGCGGGGTGACCGCCTCTTCGACGCTCTTTTTATGCATGGGCACCTACCGGCATACGGGTCTCGATGATGCGGGCGAACACGCTGGCGCCGATCGGCAGGATCTTGTCGTCGAGCACATAGCCGGGATTATGCACCGGCACCGAGCCGTCATGGCCGACCCAGAAATAGGCGCCGGGAATGGTTTGCAGCATGTCGGCAAAATCCTCGCTGCCCATCTTCGGCTGGGTGCGGGTGATCACCTTGGCGGGATCGACGACGGTGCGCGCGGCCGCCTCGACCACCTGGGACTGCTCGACCTGGTTGACCAGCACGCCGAAAGTGTCGCGAATGTCGGCTTCGATCTCGCATTGGAAGGCGCTTGCGATACCGGCACAGATCGTGCGCATGCGTTCGCGGATCAGCGCGCGGACCTCATCCGAGAAGGCGCGGATGGTGCCGCAGAGATGCGCTTCGCCAGGAATAACGTTGTAGGCGGACCCGGCGTGGATCTGGGTGATCGAGATGACGGCGGACTGCAGCGGCTCGACGTTGCGGCTGACGATGGTCTGGATCGCCTGCGCCAGCGTGGTCGCGATCACCACCGCGTCCTTCGAGCGCTCGGGCATGGCGCCATGCGCACCATAGCCGGTGATACGAAGGTCGAAGAAGTCGGCGCCGGCCATCGCCGGGCCCGGCAGGATCGCGATCTCGCCGAGATTGAGGTCGGGCGCGTTGTGCAGGCCGTAGAGCTCGTCGCACGGAAACTTCTCGAACAGCCCGTCCTTGATCATCGCACGGGCACCGCCGAGGCCTTCCTCGGCCGGTTGGAAGATCAGATGCACGGTGCCGTCAAAGTTTTTGGTCTCGGCGAGATAGCGCGCGGTGCCGAGCAGCATGGTGGTGTGGCCGTCATGGCCGCAGCCGTGGAAGCGGCCGGGAATGGTCGAACGCCAGCGCAGATTGGTGTTCTCTTCCATCGGCAGCGCATCCATGTCGGCGCGAAGCCCAATGCGCTTGCCGCCCGAACCGCTGCCCTTGATGACGCCGATCACGCCGGTGCCGCCGAGCCCGCGATGCACCTCGATGCCCCAGCTCTTCAGCTTGTCGGCGACGATGCCGGAGGTGCGCACCTCCTCGAAGCCGATTTCCGGATGGGCGTGGAGGTCGCGGCGGATGGCGGTGAGTTCGTCGGCGTAGCCGTCGATACGGTCGATCGTGGGCATGTGTTCTGTCCGGTTAGCGTGATGGGGGATTGAAGACGGGGCCGTTCGGCTTGATGCGGATGCCGGGACGCAGGCGCGTCCAGGGCAGGGATGCGGTATCCGCCGGCATCGCGCCGGGCGCGGCGCAGATCATCAGCTTTGCCGCGATCGGCTCGAAATCGGCGCGGAAATGCACCGAGCTCTTGTTGACCAAAATCTTCTGTGTCGTCGGCTCGATGCCGACATAGCGGTACATCGCCTGGTCGGCGAGCTGCGCCTTGTGCGAGGAGACGACCACGCGGACGTCGCCGATGCGAAGGCAGGCGGACGGGCCCATCTCCATCTCGCGGCCGCCATAATAGGGACCGGGTGCGATGAAGCGGCCGTCGGAGAGTTGTTCGACGACGAAGGTCTCGCGATAGGGCTCGTCGCCGGGAATGCCGGACTTGCCGCCGAGCGACAGCGTCACGCTGGCGCCGACGCCAGCCGCATGCGCGGCCTTGGCGGATTCCGGATCGTAAATCGCGCCGGTCGCCGCGCTGGCCCTGTTGCGCACCAGCGCGCGCAACATGCCCGTGGTGTCGGAATCGCCGCCGGCGCCGGGATTGTCCTGGGTGTCGGCGATGATGATTGGCTTGCTGGCGTCCTTCGCGAGTTCCATGGCGTGACGTACGCCTTCGTCGGGCGACCAGATCTTGCCGTCGAAATCGTCCTCGCGGCTCTCGATCAGCTTCACGATCGCATCCGCCGCGCGGTCGGCATCCGCTTGCGTCTTGCCATAGGCGAACACGCTCGGCCCGCAATCGCGGAAATCGGCGGCGGGGAAGCCGGGGGCGAAGGACAGCGTCGGCACGGCGCCGTTTTCGAGGGCGGCGAGCTTCTCGTAGATGCCCTTGGTGGGCGGGTCGCTGGTGCATTGCCAGCTGATCGGGATCAGGAACGGCACTTGCCGGAACGCCTTTGTGAAGCGCTGCTTCGTGTTCAGAAGCAGTGCGAGATGTTTTGCACAGGCGCGTCCGGTCTCGGCCATGTCGACATGCGGATAGGTGCGGTAGGCGATCAGCGCGTCCGCATGTTCCATCATTTCGGGCGTGACGTTGGCGTGGAGGTCGAGGCTCGTGACCAGTGGAACGTCTTTGCCGATGACGCGGCGCACCCGCGCCAGAATCTCGCCTTCGCCGTCGTCGAGATGCTCGGTCACCATCGCGCCGTGCAGGTCGAGATAAACGGCATCGAGCGTGCCGGCGGCTGCGATGCCGTCGACCATCACCTCGACGATGCGCTCGAACGCATCCTTGGTGACGTGTGCCGACGGGCTTGCACCGCAGGCGATCGTCGGAACGAGTTCCCAGTCATTGGCTTCGGCGCTCTCGACGAAGCCGGCGAGGCCGACATTGATGCGCCGCATCACCTTGAGCACGTCGGCGCCTTGCGTCATCGCCGGCCAGCCGCCGCCATGCTGGAAGTCAGCGAAGGTCGCCTTGGTCGGCGCAAAAGTGTTGGTCTCGTGCAGAAAGCCGCCGACGGCGATACGTGTCATCTATTCAGTCCCACGCAAATGATGCGCGCGACGTTACCCGCCTTGGCGGCAAGAGCAAGCGAGGCAGACAATCGCGCCGCGCATGGGGTCAAGCCGTTTTGGGAATGCTTGCCACAATCACCGTCATTGCGAGCGAAGCAATCCAGAGTCTCTCCGCAGAGACGGTCTGGATTGCTTCGCTGCGCTCGCAATGACGAAGGAAAGGGCTATGCGCTTGCCGCCACACCTTCCGCCACCGGCCGGAAATTCGCAAAATCCCAGTCGCGACCGGGCGCTGCCTCGAGCAAGGCCTTGGTGTACGCCTCCTTCGGATGGGTCAGCACTTCGGCCGCCGGGCCCTGCTCGACGACGCGGCCGTGCTGCATCACCACGACCTCGTCGCAGATTTGCGCTGCGACGCGCAGATCATGGGTAATGAACAGGATCGCGATGCCGAGCCGCTTCTGGATCTCGTCGAAGAGTTCCAGCACCTGCGCCTGCACGGAGACGTCGAGCGCGGAGACCGCTTCGTCCGCGACCAGCACGTCGGGATCGAGCGCGAGCGCGCGGGCAATGGCGATGCGCTGGCGCTGGCCGCCGGAGAACTGGTGCGGATAGCGCGACACCGCGTCCGCGGGCAGGCCGACGAGCTCGAGCAGCTCGCGGGCGCGCTTCATCGCATCGGCGTGCGAGACGCCATAGTTGATCGGGCCTTCCGCGATGCTCTCGCCGACGGTGACGCGCGGGTTGAGCGAGCGGTAGGGATCCTGGAACACGATCTGGATCTTCTTCCGATGCGGTTGCAACAGCCGACGCGAGATGTCGGAGATCTCGCGGCCGGCAAGGCGTACGCCGCCGGAGGTCGGATCGATCAGGCGGACGATGCATCGCGCCACCGTCGATTTGCCCGAGCCGCTTTCGCCGACGATGCCGAGCGTGCGGCCCTTGCGCAGGGTGAGGGTGACCTTGTCGGCCGCGACGACCTCGCGGCCTTTGCCGAAGAACGCGCGCTCGCGATAGACCTTGCTGAGATCGTTGGCCTCCAGCACCACCGGTTCCTTGGTCTCCTCGCGTGGAGCGCGCGGCACCAGGCTCGGCACCGCGGCGAGCAGGTTGCGGGTGTACTCCATGGTCGGATTGCGCAGGATGGAATCGAGCGTGCCGGTCTCGACCAGCCGGCCCTGCCGCATCACCGCGACGCGGTCGGCGATCTCGGCCACCACGCCCATGTCATGGGTGATGAACAACACCGCGGTGCCGTGATCGCGCTGGAGGTCGCGGATCAGGGTCAGGATCTGCTTCTGGGTGGTGACGTCGAGCGCGGTGGTCGGCTCGTCGGCGATGAGGAGCTTCGGCTCCAGCACCAGCGCCATCGCGATCATGATGCGCTGGCGCTGGCCGCCCGAGAGGCGGTGCGGGTAGGAGGCGAAGATGCGCTCGACCTGGGGCAGGCGCACCTGCTCCATCATGTCGAGGATGCGCTTCTTCCGCGCTTTCGCGTCGAGATCGGTGTGGGCCCGCAAGACCTCGTCGATCTGGCGGCCGACCGGCACCACCGGATTGAGCGCGGTCATCGGCTCCTGGAAGATCATCGCCATCTGCGTGGCGCGCAGCTGCCGCAGCCGGCGGTCGGTGGCGGTCAGCAACTCCTCGCCGACCAGCTTGACGCTGCCGGCGGTCGGAACCAGCGTGCCCTTCGGCAACAGGCCCATCGTGGTGAGCGATGTCACCGACTTGCCCGAGCCGCTTTCGCCGACCAGGCACAGCGTCTCGCGCTCGTGGACCTGGATCGAGATGCCGTCGAGGATGCTCGCACCCTTCGGCTTCTTGCCAATGGAAACGACGAGCTTGTTGATGTCGAGGATAGGGTTGGTCATCAGGTCACTCCGTCGTCATTGCGAGGAGCCCGCGACAAAATTGCAAAGCAATTTTGCGCTGTAGCGACGAAGCAATCCAGAAATCTGTCCGCGGATGCAGACTGGATTGCTTCGCTTCGCTCGCAATGACGGAACAAGGGGAAAGGTCGGCGCGCCAAATCACTTCCCCTCCCGCTGCTTCATGCGGGGATCGAGGGCGTCGCGGGCGGCGTCGCCGATCAGGTTGATGCTGAGGATCGCGATCGACAGCAACAGGCCCGGCCAGAAGATCAGCGTCGGCTTGAGCTGGAAGTACTGGCGGCCCTCGGCCATGATGTTGCCCCAGGTCGGCGTCTCCGGCGAGATGCCGGCGCCGAGGAAGGAGAGGATGGCCTCGGTGAGGATCGCGGACGCGCAGACGTAGCTGCCCTGCACGATCAGGGGCGCGATCGTGTTCGGCATCAAATGCCGCCACATGATCTTCGGCAGGGACGAGCCGACCGAGATCGCCGCTTCAACATAGGGCTCCTCGCGCGCCGACAGCACGACCGAGCGCACCAGGCGGGCCACGCGCGGAACTTCGGGGATCGTGATCGCGATCAGCACGGTCCAGATGCTGGCGCCGGACAGCGACACCACGGCGATCGCCAGCAGAATGCTCGGCATCGCCATCAGGCCGTCCATGACGCGCATCATGACGGCATCGACCAGCTTGAAGAAGCCGGAGACGAGGCCGATCGCCAGGCCGATGACGATCGCCATGACCGCCGAGCCGATGCCGATCAGGAGCGAGATGCGGCCGCCATATATGACACGCGATAGGAGGTCCCGGCCATAGGCGTCGGTACCGAGCAGGAATTGCGCGGAGGAGGGTTTCAACCGCTGCGACGGCGCAAGCTGGATCGGATCGTGCGGCGCGATCAGCGGCGCCAGGATCGAGACCAGCACGATCAGCGCGAGGCAGACCGTTGCCGCGGCGATGATCGGCGTCGAGGTGAGGAATCCGAAGCGCGGCCGCAGCGGCGACGTGATCGGAATGGACGACTGGGGAAGGGTATCGACCGACATTTTTGTCCTTGGTTGTCCTTGCCTCAGTACCGGATCCGCGGATCCAGCAGGGTGTAGGCGACGTCGATCAAGAGATTGACGACGACGTAGATCAGCGACGTCAGCAAGATCATCGCCTGGATCACCGGGTAATCACGCGCCAGCACCGCATCCACCGTGAGGCGGCCGATGCCGGGAATGTTGAACACGCTCTCGGTGACGACGACACCGGAGATCAGAAGCGCAAAGCCGGTGCCGATCACGGTGATCACGGGCACGGCGGCGTTGCGCAGCGCGTGCCGCATCATCACGGCGACTTCGTTGATGCCTTTGGCGCGCGCGGTGCGGACATAATCCTCGCCGAGGACATCGAGCATCGCAGCGCGCGTCATGCGGGCGATCAGCGCGATATAGATGAAGGACAGCGCGCAGGTCGGCAGGATGATGCGCTCGAAGAACGGCCCAAAGCCGTTCGAGATGCTGCGGAAGCCCTGCACCGGCACCCAGCGCAGATCGATGGCGAAGACTTCGATCAGGACGTAGCCGACCACGAACACCGGGACCGAGAAGCCGAGCACGGACAGCCCCATCACGAAGCGGTCGATCCAGGTGCCGTGCTTCCACGCCGCGATCACGCCCAAGGGTACGGCGACGACGACGGCGAGGATGATGGTCGACAGCGCGATCGAGATCGACGGCTCGACGCGCTGGCCGATCATCTTCATGACGGGCAGATTGGAGATCAGCGAAGTCCCGAGATCACCGTGCAGGAGCTTGCCCACCCAGGTGACGAATTGGACGATCAGGGGATCGTTGAGGCCGAGCGAGGTGCGGATGCGCTCCAGCCGCTCCGGCGTCGCGTTGTCGCCGGCGAGAATGGCGGCGGGATCGCCGGGGGTGAGTCGGAGCAGAAGGAAGACGAACAGAGCGACCACGCCCATCACAGGCACGGCGGCGAAAATTCGGCGAAGGAGATATCCGAGCAAGTTGGATCCGTCAGATTAGAGTCAAATCGGCAGCAGCAGTCTTTGGCTGTTCTGCCACCAGCCTAACATTTCAGCAATTCCCGTGCCATTGGGGCCACAGGTTTTGCAGTGCGGCTAGTCGTTTGGGGGACGCCTCATTCAGCCATTCCCGAGGTCGATGCCGTCGCATCGCCTCGGACTCGCATAATGACTTGATTACTCCAGCGTCGCCAGCAACCCCGCCATCAGCCGACCGCGTTCGGCCAGGCTGTCGACCTCGATATACTCCTCAAGCGTGTGGACGTTGCCTCCGCGCACGCCCAGGCCGTCGAGAGTCGGGATGCCCATCGCACCGGTAAAGTTGCCATCGGAGCCGCCGCCGGCGCTTGCATGCGGCAGTTCCGCGCCGAGAGAGTTGGCGATATCGCGGGCTTTTTCATAAAGCGCCATGGTGCCGGCATTCGGTTCCCACACCGGTCGCGTCACACCGCGGGTGACCTTGAAGCTGACATCATTGGTTGTGCCCGACAGCGCCAGCATCCTCTCGACGCCGCGGTCGAGATCGGCCTGGCGCTTGGCCATTGAAAGGGCTTCGCCGGTAGCGGTCGTAGCAACGCAATTGACCCATTGTCCACCGTGCACGACGCCGACCGAGAACGTGCAGTCCTCGCTCGTCATTGCATCGATGGCGAGGATCTGCCGCGCCATCTCGCGGATGGCCGAGCGTCCCGCCGACAGCGTCGCGCCGGCGTGGCTCGGCCGTCCGGTTGCCTCGAGATTGAAGCGGGCGATCGCATAGCGCCCCGTGGTGACGCCGTTGTCGGGGCGGCCAGGCTCGGGCACTAGCACGTATTTATTGCGCGCGGCCTCCGCCTCGATGATGTCGCGCGTCGAGGGCGTGCCGACTTCCTCGTCCGGCGTGAACAGCACGGTGACCGGCAGCGGCGTCGTGAAAGAGGCGCGCGCCAACTGCCGGATCGCCTCCAGCGAGAGATAATTGCCGCCCTTCATGTCATAGATGCCGGGGCCGTAGCACCTGTTGCCCTCACGCCGCCATTTCAGCTTCTCGATCGTGCCGACGGGATGGACGGTATCCATGTGCCCGGCGATCAGGATGCCCGGCTCGCCCTGCTTCGGATGCGGGAAACGCGCGCGGACAACACCGCCAAAACCCTGACGGCCGGCGATGCGCTCGATCGTCGCACCCATGACCGCCATATCCCGCGCTGCGAGATCGAGCATGCGGTTCACGGCGTTGGCGTCCCAGGTCGGGCTTTCGCATTCCACCCAGCTGCGCAGGCCCTCGAGCATTGCCTCGGAATCAAAGGGAAGATTGGCTGGATTCATCTGGGTCTCTTCGGCTTAGAACGATGGATTTGCGCGTGCAGCGCGCGATGGGGGAAGGATCGGCGGACAGCGTTGTAGAGTGAAAGCGATCATTGTGGAGCCCGTGCGAGGGCCCCCATGGGCATGCACTGAATGCGGATTGACGGGCTCGATGCTCTCTGCAAGTCTCGAAAAGATAAAGGCATTGCATGAGGTTAGTTCGCCTAAAGAACGATCCGATTGCTCAACCAATAACCTGCCTTTGACCAGTTTCATGTCAGGAGAAACTTCAATGTTCCAACTCATGCGCCGGGGGCGTCGCGCGTTCGCCTCCAAACTTGCGCTGTCGGTGGTCGCGCTTTCGACGGCATTGGCCTCGCCCGTGCTTGCGGCCGGCAAGACCATCACGGCGGTGATGCATTCGGATCTGCGCATCATCGATCCAATCTTCACCACGGCCTACATCACGCGTGACCACGGCTATATGGTTTACGACACGTTGATCGCGACTGATTCGAATTTCAAGATCCAGCCGCAGATGGCGGACTGGAAGATCTCCGACGACAAGCTCACCTACACCTTTACGCTGCGCGATGGCCTGAAGTGGCATGACGGCGCGCCGGTGACGGCGGAGGATTGCGTCGCCTCGCTGAAGCGCTGGGGTGCGGTCGACGGCATGGGCCAGAAGCTGATGGACTTCACCGCGAGCATCGAGGCGACCGACGCCAAGACGATCACGCTGAAGCTGAAGGAGCCTTACAGCCTGGTGCTTGAGTCGATCGGCAAGCCGTCCTCGCGCGTTGCCTTCATGATGCCGAAGCGCCTCGCGGAGACGCCGCCGGACAAGCAGATCCCCGAACAGATCGGCTCCGGCCCCTTCAAGTTCGTGCAGTCGGAATTCCAGCCCGGTGTGAAGGCGGTCTATGCCAAGAACACCGACTATGTCCCGCGCAAGGAGCCGTCGAGCTGGACCTCCGGCGGCAAGGTGGTGAAGGTCGACCGTGTCGAATGGATCACCATGCCGGACTCGCAGACCGCAGTGAACGCGCTGCAGTCGGGCGACATCGATTTCATGGAAAATCTGCCGTACGACATGCTTCCGGTGCTGGAGGCGAACAAGGAGCTCACGCTCGAGGTCTCGAACAAGTTCGGATTCCAGACGCTCGGGCGAATGAACTTCCTCCATCCGCCGTTCGATAACGTCAAGGTGCGCCGCGCTGCCTTGCTGGCGATGAACCAGAAGGACGTTCTCGACGCGCTCGTCGGCAACCCCAAATATCAGAAGATCTGCGGCGCGTTCTTCGTGTGCGACACACCGTTTGCGAGCGACGCCGGCTCCGAGAGCCTGATCAAGGGCAGTGGCATGGCGGAAGCCAAGAAGCTGCTCGCCGAGTCCGGCTATGACGGCACGCCGGTGGTGGTCATGGCTCCGGGCGATGTCACCACGCTGAAGGCGCAGCCGATCGTCGCGGCCCAGCTCTTGCGCGAAGCCGGCTTCAAGGTGGACCTGCAGGCAACCGACTGGCAGACGGTGGTGAGCCGTCGCGCCAGCCAGAAGCCGCCGAAGGAGGGCGGCTGGAATATGTTCTTCACCAACTGGGTCGCGGCCGACGTGTCCAATCCGATCGCCAATCTTTCGATCGGCGGCCAGGGCAAGAAGGGCGGCTGGTTCGGCTGGGCGGAAGACGCCAAGATCGAGCAGCTCAAGGACGCCTTCGTCCGCGCGCCCTCGCTCGACGAGCAGAAGAAGATCGCGACCGAGATCCAGAAGGAAGCCTATGAGCAAGTGATCTACGTTCCGCTCGGTCAGTATCTTCTGCCGAGCGGCTGGCGCAAGTCGCTCACCGGCTTGCTTGACGGCCCGGCAACCCCGGTGTTCTGGAACGTCGACAAGAGCGAGTGAGGCGAGCGCGCGCTCCGCGGCCTTCGTCCCCATCATCACGCGGCGCCGCTGTCATCAGCGGCGCCGTTCTCTTTTGCTGGCTTGTTCCGCAAAGGCGGCGGGCCTTTAACTGTTCCAGTCTCCAATTGTTGCTATTTGTTTCCAATCTGAAATAGATGATTCGTCTTCGGACTACTTTTCCTCCCGCGATTTGAAGCACGTGCCGATCGATTTTGCATTCCAGGCGATGGCCGAACGGTCGGATCGCGCGCCGGCGCGGTGGCGCCGGCCGTTGCTACGCTGGCTTGATGCTGTGGAGGCGGGCTGGGCCGTTCCGCTACTCCTGGTCTGCTTCGTCGCGGTCTGGACTCTGTATCTGGCCATCGCCTATGCGGGCAGCGGCCTGCATCCCGACACGCTCGAGGCCTGGACGCTGGGGCGGCATTTCGCCTGGGGCTATCACAAGCATCCGCCGCTGATGGGCTGGGTCGCCGCGGCCTGGACCGCCGTCTTCCCGGTCAGCGACTGGTCGCTGCAACTGATGGCGATGGTCAATGCCGGGTTTGCGCTGTACTTCGTCGACCTGATTTCGCGGCAGTTCGCCGCCGGGGACAAGCGCATCCTGGTGCTGTTGCTCCTGATGCTGACGCCGGCCTATCAGTTCCACGCCCAGCGCTTCAATGCCAATGCCGTGCTGCTCGCGACCTGGCCGCTGGCGACCTGGTGTTTTCTGCGCGCGTTCGAAACCCGCAGCGCCTTCTGGGCGGTCGCGGTGGGATGCGCAACGGCGCTGGCGATGGTCGGCAAGTACTATTCGGTCTTCCTTGTCGCGAGTTTTGCGTTGGCCGCGTTGGTCCATCCGGCGCGGCGCGCCTATTTCACCTGTGCTTCGCCCTGGATCTCGTTGGTCACCGGGCTCGCGGTGCTGTCGCCGCACATCTACTGGCTCGCAACCACGGGCGCGTCGACCTTCACCTATGCGCTGGCCCACGCCAACGGCGATGCCGTGAGTTCGCTCGGCGAAGTGAAGAACTTCCTTCTGGGACTTGTGGCGGCCATGAGCGCAGTCGCGGTCTCCTGGGTGTTCATCGCTGGCAGGCGGCTCAAGCAGTTTCCGGCCGACTTCGCCGCGATGAATCCGGGCCTGCGGCTTCTCTTCTACATCGCGATCGGCACGATCGTGCTGCCGGTCCTGACGTCGGTTGCGGTGGGGACCGATCTGCCGTCGCTTTGGGCGTTGCAGGGACTATTCCTGTTCGTCGTGCTCATCGTCTGCGGCACCCGCTACCCGATCGAGCGATTCTACACCGTCAACGTCACGGTGATCGCGGCCGGCATTGCGCTCGCCGCCGTTCTGGTCGCAGCACCGATCCATGCCGTCTATCGCAACAGCTACGGCTACGAGGAGGGCCGGAATTTTTACGCGCAGGCGGCAGTTGAATTGACCCGCGAGTGGCGCGAACTGACCGGCAAGCCGCTCAGCGCCGTGAGTGGCGATGAGGCGCTGGCCTTCGCGGCGGCGTTCTACAGCTCCGACCACCCGCACGCGCGGCCGCTCGACTATCAATCCACCTGGGGTCTACCGCGCAAGGCGACTCCCAAGCCCGGCTGGGCGGCGCTTTGTTTCCGCGACCAGGACTCTTGCAACCGGTGGATGGAGTGGGTGGCCGCCCAGGAGGGGCACGTCGTCAGGCGCGAGTTTACCGTGCAGGCGTCGTTGTGGGGCTGGCCCGGTCTGACGCGGGAAGTAATCGTGCTGATGGCGCCGCCGGGTGGTAGCGGCGCGGTGCCCGAGAGCGCTGCGGATGATTTCAGCGCCAGCCGGCGACCGACCGAACAGTCTCGCGCTCAGCAGTGATTGTCTCGCACCTGCAGTCCTTCGCTCGCGAAGGGCGCTGTGAACGTGGCCTGCTCAGCCTTCGGCTCCGGACGTTCCTTCGTCTGCCGTTCTGTCTGCGGCTCCGGCTTGTGGCTGTCTTCGCGGTGTTCCGGTTTCATCAGAAGGCCTTTCGATTGCTGCAATACAACATCGAGGCGGCCAGGAAGTTCCTCACGCGATCGGGCGATGATGCGGCTTGAACAGCCGTCCCTTCTCCACCACCAGCACGATCGCGAGCGCTGCGAGCGTCGAGAGGAAGAAGCCGACCGAGAACGGCAGCAGCGTGCCGTCAAAGCTCTGGCCGATGGCCATGCCGACGACAATGCCGATCAGTGTCGTGATCGAGCCGTAGAGCGAGGAGGCGGTGCCGGCGATATGGCCCTGCGGCTCCATCGCGAGCGCGGTGAAGTTGGCGACCATCATGCCGAACGAGAACATCATCAGGGCAGACAGCGCCATGAACAAGGCAAGCGGCAGCGCGCCCAGGCTTTCCGTCAGCAGCATCACGCCCGCCACCGCCGTGTAGAGCGTCAGCGCACCGTGCGAGATCACGCGCATGCCGAGCCGTCCGACCAGTTTTGCGTTGAGGAAGCCGGCGATGGCGGTGCCGGCCGCGATCGCGGCAAAGGCGAGGGGGAAATAGTGCCCGAGATGGTAGATGCCGGTGAAGACCTGCTGGGCCGAGAACACGTAGGCGAACAGCGCGCCCATGACGCTGCCGGCGGCGGTGGCGTAGCCGATGGTCTGGCGGTTGGTGACGGTCTGGCGGAAGGCCGCGAGCACGTCGGCGGGCGCGAGCGACCTGCGCTCCGATTCGGGCAGCGTCTCCGGCAACCGCCACACGCTCCACGCCAGCGCGAGCAGACCGTAGAGCATCAGCACCACGAAGATGCCGCGCCATTGCGTCACCAGCAGCACCGCCTGTCCGAACGAGGGCGCGATCACGGGTACCGCGATGAACACCATCATGGCGAGCGACATCACGCTGGCCATGCGGCGCCCGACATAGCAATCGCGCACAATGGAGGTTGCGATCACGCGCGTCGCCGAGGTGCCGAGCCCCTGCAGCGCCCGCGCCAGCAGCAATGTTTCGAACGAGGGTGCGGCGACCGCCAGCACGCTCGCCACCGCATAGACCGCCATGCCGCCCAGCAGCACCGGGCGCCGGCCGAAGCGGTCGGACAGCGGGCCCATGACGAACTGGCCCACGCCGAAGCCGATCAGGAACGTCGACAGCACGAGCTGGAGATGGTTGGCGTTGGGAATCGTGAAGGCCGCCCCGATATTGGGCAGCGCCGGCAGCATCATGTCCATGGCGAGTGGATTCAGCGCCATGATCGACGCCACCACGATGACGAATTCGGGAAAGCCCATCGGGCGGTGTCCCGAGGACACCCAACTGTCGGCGTTAACGTCGGACAAGGAAGCTCACCTCTGATTTCAGAGGCTTATCTACCCCTCATGCTGCGTTGCACAACCCTTGTTTCGAGATGGCTGTCAGGCGGGGCAGGGGCGGACAAGAATTGGTGAGAGAGTCGCAGATTCGGTGGATGGGAGCGCCCTGGCTGCCGGCCCGAAACCAGCGATTTACCATGTGCGTCCAAAGATCGGCGCCCCGGCAGCGTCTATCGACACGGCAGGATGAAATGAAAACCCATCCTGTTCACTGTGGTGGCTGATCGATGAAGCGCAGCGTTGGCGGCGCTGAGGGGAGCCCAGGCAAAGGTATCTACTTGTGTCCGACGTCACCGGAACAACACGATGGTTGGGGCCGTCGGCCGACATGGCTGAGCGGCGGAACGTTTGGCTTGTCCGCCTGATCGTGCTGGTGGCGCTGCTGGTGCTCGGCAATCTCGTCAACGACGCCAGGCTCGACATGAAATATGGCTGGGATGTTCGCGTCAATTGCGCGGCAGTCGATGCCCATGTCGATGGGCTCGATCCCTACTTCGTCAAGAATCTGAAGGGCACCAAGCTTTCCTATCCCTATCTGCCGGTGACGTTGGACGCCTTCCGCCCTCTGTGCGCGGGCGGCTTTCTCGTCGGTCACTACAGAGGCCTCTATCTCGGCCTCGCCGTGCTCTGCGGCCTGTTGCTGCCCGGTCTTGGCCGGACGCGCAATTTGCCTGACGTCGCGCTCAGGGTTCTCTGGGTGCTCGGCGCATTCATCGGCTTCGAATGGGTTGTGGCCTCGGGGAATTTTGCGATCCTGAGTGGCGCACTGACCGCCGCCGCGCTTGCGCTGCTGCTTCGCCCCGCCGCGCCTGCGGCGCACGACGATCGACATGTCGTGCCTCGTGTCGTGGGGGCGGCATTGCTCGGGCTTGTCCTTTCGCTCAAGCTGGTGTTCTGCCCGGTGCTGGCGGCGCTCTATTTCCTGCCGCTGACGCGTCGGCGGAAACTCGTCCTGATGATGGTGGGTGCCGCCGGCCTCGTGCTCCCGCTCCTGCTCTCGATCGCCTTCTATCCACAGCTGTCATCGAGCTGGTTGCTCGCGATCACGGGAGGGATTCCCGACCAGCATTCGGTCCAGCTGGACGAAATCAATCCGTCGCTGCTCCTGTTGGCCCGAAGCGTCATGGACCGCGTCGGCCTGGCCGACAGCAAGCCGATCGTGTTCGCCGTCTATGCGTTGGCGGCGTCCGCGCTGGTATTGGCGCCGCTCGGCTGGTCGGTGCTGCGCACGATCGGCAATGGTGAGGGATCGCTGCCGGCGCGCCTCGACCGCTGGCTGATCGATCATCCGCATGCAGCCATGCGCTTCAGCGTGCTTGCGATGTACGGACTTTATCTCTGTTCGCCGCGCCTCAAGGAATATGCCTTTCTTGAATTGGCGGTCTACGCCGCCGTGCTGATCGTCGATCTTCCGGCCGCGGCGCTTGCGGCCGTGCTGAGCATCGGCGTCGCCATCCCAACTCTTATCTCGCTCACGGGGGAGACGATCGACGGCAGTTTCGTCCAGATCGCGGTCGCGCTCGCCTGCTTCTGGATCATGCTGTTGGCGCGGCCGGCGCCGTCGGCTCAGATGGTGCGGGCAGCCGGGGTCGAACCGGCACAGCGCTTGCGCACCGAGGGATTTTAAGTCCAATATGGTCTGGATTAACTATTGATAATTATTGAGTTTTTCCAGACAAAGGCCAGGTGTGTAAGTCTCTGTGGAAGAGAATGAATCCCACCTTGGGGAAAATGTCCGACAATGTGTAAGTGGAAAATCCCTGAGTAGGCCGGGTGCACAACCCCTTGACGGGTCGCCTGGGAGGGCTGCATTTTCGTTATCGTCCCCCGCAAGACGAATTCCCGAACTACGGCCATGACCGTACGAGCGAGTGCTTAATGAACCCTTGCTCGGTGTCAGGCCCGTCGGCCAAGATGAAAGTCCGCCCTATGAACCCTGACGATAACGCCACAACGCTTCCGAATGGCGAGGCTGCGGCCTGGTGGGCAGAGACGGTTTGTCGATGTAAAGATGCGGCAAAGCATCCTGAACGTATGCTGGGTGCGGGTACGTTCTTTTTGGATGTTCGTCGGGAGGTCGAGTCCTTCGGGCGGCATGCTGGCCGGCCTACGGCCTGACTAGTCTCGTCTCGCTGGGGGGTCTCGTCATCCTTTGCAGAGATTAGCGCTGCTAATCTCGTCATTACCAAGCCCATCAGACAACGCTGAAACGGGTGGCAGAACTCTTGACAAGGCACCCATCTGGGCCGGAGGTTTGTTAGCGTCGTCCGGAGGGACGCAATGCCGAAGACTGCACCCTGATTCCAGGCGCGCCTCCCTCATAGACGATTGAGATCGGATATATCCGGTCAGAAGATGCGAACGGCTTCCCGCTCGACGTCTTTCCGGATGAACTTCGAAAGCCCTTCGCGCGTCCCGTAGTCGACCTTGACCGGCAGGGCGGCCTTCAGAACCTCATACGCACCCATGAAACCCTCGAGGCCGAACGTGCGGGGTTTGTCGATGAAGACATCGACATCGGAACGGGGCCCGGCCTCGTTGCGCGCATAGGAGCCGAAAAGGTAAAGGCCGGTCACGCCCAGGGCCCGCAATTGCGGTTCGGTGGCCTTCAGTCGGGCGATAACCTCGGTGGTTTGCATGGCCGTTATCGTACCACAATCGCCACTGCTCTTTCGGGGAATTGACCGGCGATCAACCCTGCGCCAGCGTAGGCAGCTTGGTTTAGCAAACAAAGGGCCTGCGCAAGGGGCCCTTTTGTTTTGCCGGTTAGCGATGGCAGAGCATTGAGTGCGTCAGGAAGAATGCCGATCGCCCCAGGAGCACCGAATAGCCCACCGAGCTCCGCTTCAACCAACTTGGCAGAGTCAGCGTGCGGTCTTATCCTGCCCAGATGGCACTCACACGAGATTTCAAGAAGGTCGTTAAAGCACGCGCCACGCGCGATTCCGCCTTTGGCAACGCCTTGGTGGAGGAAGCCACCGTCACTCTTGGCAGCGGCAATATTTTCGCAGACCTCGGCCTGCCGGATGCTGATAGATTGCTCCTCAAGGCAAATCTTGTCCGAGAACTGCAACAGCTGATCACGACACACAAGCTGACCGGCACCGCTGCGGCAAAGCACCTGGGCGTCACACCGAGCGATCTTTCTCTGCCCCTCAAAGGCCATACGCACACCTATTCCATCGCGCGGTTACGGAAGTTGGTTGCCACGATATCTGCAGCCACTTCCGGGTTTGTTATCGGCAGAGAAAACTTTGAGAAGATCTGTGCGGTTGAGGGGATCAAAATCACTACGGCGATGAAGAAGCGGTTTGCTGAGTTCGATCGCAAAGGGCTTTCGCCGGCCGAGCGGCGGCGGGAGATCATCAAGCTCTACGGGAAAAAGAAGTAGTTTTTTGCCGGTTGTGATTTGGCAATAAGCTACTGAAGAGAAGCGGATTAGACCACTATTCGAGCTGATGTTTGCCGGTTCTTTTGCCGGATGAGCTATAGAACCGATTTCTATAACTCATCGCCATGACGAGATTAGCCCCTCCAATCTCGTCATTCGTTCTTATTCAATAACTTAGATGACACCAACCTGCCTGACGCGGGCAGACGGCGCGCTATTGTCGGTGGTGTCAAGAAGTAGTAATATCTACTACCATAAGGAAACGGAGGTCTTGATGGCATCAGTCGAGAAAGTAAGCGTAGCACTCACCAACGAGCAGGTTTCGGCGCTCAAGGCTGCAGTCGACGCCGGTGAGTACGCCACCACCAGCGAAATCGTGCGCGAGGCCGTGCGTGATTGGCAGTTGAAGCGTGAACTGCGTCAGGAAGACATTCAGCGGCTGCGCCAGATGTGGGATGAAGGCATTGCCAGTGGCCCGGCCGGGAAGCTGGATATGAAGAAGCTGCGCAAACAGGCGCGCGAGCGGCTGCAGGGTGCGAAGAAAGCCTCTGGGAATGCCGACTGAACTGGTCTGGTCGAACCTGGCGCGTACCGACCTATTGGACATCTACGTGATGATCGGGCTCGAGCAGCCCGCAGCCGCAGAGCGGTATTTCGATCGCATCGAAGCCAAGGCGGAGCTGTTGAGATCGCAACCGCGGATGGGCGTCCGCCGGTCCGATGTGCGCCCCTCGATGCGCATGCTGGTCGAGGCGCCTTATCTTCTGCTGTACCGCACCGATCCCGACACCGATGAAGGCCCAATCGACGCAGTCGAAATCATCCGTATTGTCGACGGTCGGCGGGACCTGCACGGCATATTTTAATCGCCACACAGAAAACCAATACACGGGAGCAATGGCGCTATGAAAAACGTTAAGGCACGCGCCATCCTGGTTGACGGCAAGCCCTATCAAAAGAAAGCAGATGGCAGCCTGGTGCCTCTGTCGGGCAAGACCGACTGGAAGCGCCTCGATCGCATGACCTCCAAGCAGGTTGAGGCTATTGCTGCGGCCGATAAAGACGGCGCGCCGATGAGCGATGAAGAATGGGCCAAGGCTGAGATTACGACCCCGTAGAAGGTAGCTTGCGGTTGAGTTTCTTGCTCATTGCTCCGACCGTTCGTTCGCCCTCATAGATCGGAAGAGCGTGCAAATGAGTATGCGCGGTCAATGACTCTCAGGCTGCCAAAGAAGCGCTTGCCAGCCACTATCTCTTCTTCGGTTGGGACCGATGCGGACTCAATCATTGACACTTCGAAGCCGCTTCCATCGCGATCAACGATCAACATGGCGCGAGACTTCTCATAATGTGCCATCGCGGCCCGCGTAAGTACAAGGCCGCGCTCCAATACCTCGCGTCGCGCAACACCTTTGCTAGATGCCAAAACGAAAACAAGATCAGGCCGAGTATCGAAGTAGAGTGCTCTATAAACGTATCCTTCTAACTGACTCTTCAGCGCCTCAACAGACTGGCTGAAAGCGCGCCCAAGTTCAGCGCGTTCCCGCAAACGAAGGTTCGCTAGAATGTCTTGCATCTGGATATACTGCTTTCGATCACCCGGATCATCAAAAGCAGCGAGGATATCAGCCGGGAGGCCGGACGCGTAATCCGCGAGGCGTGTGGCTAATTGATCAGCGATGTACTCGATCAACTTACTAAAGCGGTCCGATTCGGCTTTGGCCGCTCTGGCCATCTTCAATTGATCCCCATTGTTGGTAGCGAACTCTTTCGCAGAGACATGGTCCACGCACTCCTGGAAAGAGCCATCATTGCCGAGGTAGTACTCATAGAGGGTCTTATCGTCACCAACAGTGCGCAGCGCAGTCTTCGATAGCGAGCGTCTGGCTTCCAGATACTCCGACATCTCGGGAAGGGTACGCAGCTCCTGAGCCAGATTGAGAAAGTCATTGACCGAAAGATATGTGACTGGGATCCCGTTTAAGGCCAACGGGAAATCGCTCTCCGGCCCGAGCTCAACCCGCTCAAACACCTCCACGATTACGATTGCATGATTGATGAACGGCAGGCCGTCCGGAAACTCAACTCGTCCGCGTCTGCGATGGTCACACCAAACGCTTCTCTTAGCTTCAACCCCGCGCAGGGCCCCACGAAGCTGTGAAAAAGCTTTTTTGGCCTGCTTGGTAGCCCACGCCGTCGTCTTTTCAGCACTGCGGCTAAAGGGATCCTCCTGGCATTTTTGCGAAATCAGAATGCTCATCCCGCTATGAGAAACCAGGAGGTCAACGACTTCCTTTTGACTGGTGTCGATCATCTGCGGGCTTCGAAACACGAACTCGGAAATGAAGGGTGACGAGATGAACTCTTCGACCCATCTTTCGGATTCTTGCGTGCGGCTGTTTGATTGTGGCTTCGTCATAGCTGCGTGACACTTTCACTTAATCTTGGTGCGGGCGCCCGGACTCGAACCGGGACAGCGATTGCCAGATAAGGCGAATAGCCGTTCAATGTGCTTTCAGTTGGCCGCATCGCCGTGGCACCGCTTGTATTTCTTTCCCGAACCGCAGGGGCACAACTGATTCCTGCCAATCCTTGAAATGTTGCTGCCGGTACGGGGGAGAGGGAATTCACTCACCTGCATGCGCCGCTCGGTCATGTTGCCGGTCTGAAAGAAGCGAAGCTCCTGGTTGGCCTCTTCGTAATACTCCTGGTTTTGCTGCGTCCAGTTCGCGCAGTCCATCAGGATAAAATCCTCCGAATTCGCGCGGGAATATTTCGGCGCATCGATCGCGATGCCGATGACTTTCTGCAGATGGGGAGATTTCAGCTTCGCGGCTCCGCAGGCAAATTCGAGCATTGTCCGCCTGGCCGGGCGATATTCGGTCTCGTAGTCACCTGCATCCGGATAGTACAATTGCAGGAATACGTATGCGCGATCGGGAAAGAACGAGGGCAGGTATGACAGGTACCGCATACCGCTCTGTGCGTTGTCCGGAAAATTCCTGATCGCGCTCGCCATCATTTCGGAGAGCGCGCGCCGGGACATCCGAGGCTCCTTCGCCATCTCGTGGATCGCGCTCTGTCCCTGAAAAACGTTGGAGTTGCCGCCAAGCACGCCGTTCAGCGCGTTGGTGGCAGTCTTCTGGATCAGTCTGTCCCAAGCATATGATATCCGGTTCTCGGCCTTTCGCCGCTGGTAAGGCCCGGTTTCTACAAAATCACGCCATTCTCCTTCGCCAATGGCAATGCCGTTGTAGTCGCCGTCGACACCGATCCGATAACGGTTTGAAGCGGGGTCGTAGTTGAGGAAGTAGTGAGCGAGCAAGTCTTCCTCGCCGCAATAGGTCAGGTAATCGTAACGCGCGATGGCCGCTTCCTTGGCAAGCAGATAGGCCTGGAAGTCGAACAGCGTGTCGAGCTCGCCAAGGATAAGCGCGAGGTTATGGCTGTCGAGGACATGGACCGGATCAATGCGGTCTAGCGGAACGATAAAGGGGAGAGCTGACCCGGCCTCGCTGGTCTCTGCCCGGTAGGTGACGCCAAGACTGCCGTAGATGTTCGCGGAAGAGAAACGTTCGCATGCCTCCTTGGCGCCATGGGCCACGACGATCTTGTGAATGATCAGGTCGCCAGCCGGAATGGCAAGCGGCAAAGGTCTGGTGGCGCCAACGTCGAGAAAAATCCGGTCCCGATTGGCCAGCAGGTATCGTTTAGCGCCGGCAGCAGTCTTGATCTGCTTGGTGATGGCCTCCTTTTTCCATCGCTCCCAGGTGAGAAGGACATCGCCTTCGTGATCAAACTTTCGGCTCTCGCGGTCAAAGAAGAGGAATACGTTGTTTTCAAACACCGCGATGAGATCGCACAGCTCCTTGCCATCCGCCTTGTAGGGATTGGAATAAGCCCACGCATTCAGGAAAGTGCGGTCACAGAGCTGTGACAGGTACTGCTCGGAGGGAGTCTGTCCCAATGATTTTTCGACAATCGAATCTTTCTTCTCTTCGCGCATCATCGAACAATCTGTAATTTTGGTGCGGGCGCCCGGACTCGAACCGGGACAGGCAATTGCCCTACGGATTTTCGTACCCTCTACGGCTTTCGCCGCCGCAATAGAATGCGTTTGTGGTCTGGACTATCCCTTCACCTTAGCTGAGTCGCCTTAGGTGCTGCCCGTCTAGTCTCTACACCTTCCCCAGGGGGCTTGGCTCGGGATTGCCAGTGAAGGTTTCCCCGAATTTGAGCAGTTCTACTTCCTGGGTTTCCCCAAGAGCACTCAGGTCGATCGCTTAAGTCCGATGCGTCTACCAATTTCGCCACGCCCGCACAGGATGCATGACCGGCATGGTTATACCAAGGATTTTGTCGCCAAGCTACGGCAGAACAAGGGGAGTTCGTGCTAGGAGAGGATTGAGGGACCATGTCCCGGCACCGATGCCGAGTCTCCGGCATTGGTGATGCCGAGCCACCTGCGTCGGGTCCGATCCGCGTCAAGGGCGGCCTGCCGCTCGTCTTGGACCCTTGATGCGGGTTGGGCGCGGCGCAATTCAGACGGATCGATCCCTTAGTCGTCTTGACTCTATGTTCATGTTTCGTTCTTATGCTGCACGTCCAGCCAAGGAGTGAGCCATGGACAACCGTATCAGTGAAATCCGCAGATTAATCAGAGCCTTGCGTGTCAGCATGCGTGAGGCTGAGGCCGTGATGCACGAGCAGATCAACCGGGACGAGGACTGCACCTTCGTGGCGGAAGAAATCCTCAAGATGCGGTCGGTCATGAGCGGCCTGGCTCAGGAGAGAGCCGCGCTGGGTGATACTGATCCCATCATCGTTGCCAGCCTGTTCATCCCGCGTCGGCTGCCAACACCGCCGCGACCGCGTCCGGTGAAGCGCCGTCTTGTGCCCCCTGGATCAGGACTTCGGCTGCTCGCGAGATAGCCGGATGCCATGGATAACCTCCGGCGCTTTCCCGCCCCCTGGACGGTGGTGGAGGAAGAGGAGTGCTTCCGCGTGAAGGACGGTAACGGCTTCACCGTCTGCTGCATCTTGCATCGGGAAGACCTGCATGCCTGGGGCTACCAGTACGCCAACGAATTCCTCTCACGGGATGAGGCGAGGCGGATAGCGAAGGCGATCTCACGGTTGCCCGATTTGCTGAAGCGCCCGCAGTATTGAGGGCGCTCTTCGGAAAAGGATCGAGTACAACCCGCATCAACGCATACAACTTGAAGTTCTATGATCTTTGAGGTATATATGCCTTGCTCGCTAACGCACGAGCTTGGTTTAGCTAGGAAGGCCCCACTGCAATGGGGCCTTTCCTTTTCCTAGAGCCTGATGGTGAAGCTGAACGCGAGTTCAAGCCCCTTCCATGCGAGCCTTAGGAAGGCGCTCGCTGTACGCATCGCGACCTCCTTTTCTTCTTGGTTTAGCACGGAGGTGCATTGCCCTTGCGAGCAGGCGCAGTGTGGCGGAGCCGCCTCCCGCCAGCAATCTGCCGGTCGGGAGAGAGATCACTCAAAGCAGCAGTTTACGAGGGTAGAACTCGTTGTAAGCGGTTTCGTTGAACCAGGCGCACTTGATATTGAACAGCCGCAGGCCGGGCGCCAGCCTGGTCAACGCCAGCGCATAGGCCGTGAGCTGGGCGAACGGCTGGTTGGTGCGCGCGCGTCGGGCTTGTAATCCAGAATATGCAGGCAGCCGTTGCGCACCTGCAGAAAGTCGATGTGTCCGGTGACCTGCCTCGGGGCGTGGCCACCGTCCGGGTTGACCTGTTTTGGTACCAGCTCGATGCCATGTTCGGCCTCCAGGCTGGCGATGCCCGCTTCATCCAGCCAGATCGGCACCTCGACGGCGATGGTCGCGGCATCGTTGACCAGCATGAAACGCTGCAGCCGGGCGTGCCTCTGGTGATTGCTGCCGACTCCCGGAATGATCAATGCCGCGATATCAGTGGCGGCATTCTGGCGTTCGATGACCTGCAGGCTGCCGGTATCGATGAAGCCAGCCCCGAGCTGCGAGCCGCGCACGCCGTCTTCACGGGTGAAGAGCGCGTGCGGGCAGGCCGACGGAATACTTTCAATGAAGTTTGCAAGTGTCTGAAAAGGTTGCGATGCCCGGCTTTGGATGAAGGGGTCGAGCATCCCCTTGCGCAGCAGGTCAAGCTTGGCGCGGTGATACGCGAACTCGTAGACCTGGCGATGGTAGAGCTTGCTGGTGCGGATGATACGGCGAGGGCTGTAGAGCCGTCTGCCGGCCGCGCGCAGGCGTGCGTAAGTGGTGAGCGCCGGATGCTGGTTTGCCCAGCGGGATATGGTGGCGGTGCTTACGCGATGGCCGTAGCGCGAGGAGAGCTGGCCGGCGGTCTCGACCAGGCTATAGCCGCGGTTGTAGGTGGTGATGGCCTCGATGATTTCGGCGAGCGGATAGGTTTTGCTGCGCAATGCGCGCGGGCCGGGCGTGAAGGTGCGGCCGCAGGCCTTGCACTTCATCATCGCCACCGTCTCCAGCTTCTTGGTGCGAGTGCCCTTCTTGATGAGCCGCGTGCTGTTGCAGTGAGGGCAACGCTCCGGCGCCTTGATGCCTGAAGGCTTCGGTGTGGCTGGTCTTGCGGTAGCGGCGGCCATGTCCAAGCGTGGCGCGCGCGTGTTGCCGTGTCACGGATTTGCAAGAAGGTTTGGCGTCGGCGGGTGACGGATTTGCAACGGCTTCGCTGTGCGGGCGCGGGCTGGGCGAGGCGACAGATTTGCAAGGCGTGGCGGGCAGGAATGGCGGATTTCTCGTAAATCCGTGGTTTTGACCGTTCACCTGGTGGGCGCGGCGTTGGTCGGCGTGATCCAGGGTGCTGCGGTTAAGCCATCGGCATGTTGCCGCGCGCGTCGCGCACGACCTGCGAGGGATTCTTTACGGGCGTGGGCGTGAAGCGCCGCTTGCCCGGGAGTCCTGGACCGGCGAGTTGTGCAAGGTGTTTGTTCTTCGCCCAGGCATCCAGGGCCCATGGTGACGTGAAGCACTTGTAGATGAGGAGGCAATACGGGTTATTCTCGATGGCGTAGGACGAGATGAGCTTCACTGCATCGAGCTGCTTGCGCGACGGGCCGTGGTTGCCCCGTTTTTCGATCCTTACCACACATGACCGCCGACGCAGGAACGGCAGCCCGTGCTCCTTCCATGTGCCGTCGGCAAAGACGGTCATCGTGGGCTTCTGAAAGTCCTCGTCGTGATAGAAGAAGGTGATTGATGTGGGCATGGGCCGCCTCCGCGGCGATTCTAGCGTGCGACTTGCGTAATGGAAGCGGCGGATGAAATAAAAATGTGGTGCTCTCGCGGTGTTCGGTGGACGCGTCGCCGCGCGGGCGTGTTTAGCGCGGGACGATGGTTTAGTTCTGCAAGCGGGACACTCAAGCAGAAGCACCCCGACGCTTGCGCGCGGGGTGTCTGTTCGCATTTCAGGCTGACGCCTTCAGCCTGTAGATTTCACCGCCCACCTTGAGCCCTTGCGGAATCGTCTTGATGGCCGTGCCGCTGAGATAGAAATTGCCGCCGACGTTCAGGTTCTCCGGCAGGGCCGTGATGGCCGTGTCGTTGAGATAGAGACTGCCGCCGACGCGCAGGTTGTCCGGCAGGGCCGTGATGGCGGTGTCGTTGAGATAGAGATCGCCGCCGACGCTCAGGTTGTCCGGCAGGGCCGTGATGGCCGTGCCGCTGAGATCGAGACTGCCGCCGACGCGCAGGTTGTCCGGCAGGGCCGTGATGGCCGTGCCCCTGAGATCGAGACTGCCGCCGACGTTCAGGTTCTCCGGCAACAACAACTTGCCGCTGTCATCCAATGGCACATTGATTGTGACTTTCACGAACCTAGTCATGGATTTTTCCCTCGGGATGGCCTCCGTCACGCCCGGAGGCGGTGACAAAAAGCCGTTTGCCCAAAGGCGAAACGGGATGCGTGATTGCAGGTTCAGTATGGGACGAAGGTTCTGTTCTGCAAGCGGCACCGAATCCGCGGCTACTCAACCAGGGCGGCGGGACGTTTCGATCGCTTGAGGTTGATTGTATAAACATTTGAAAATAATTGAAAAGATTGTCTCGTCTGCTGCGATCGCGTAGCCGGCTCATCTGAATCGCTGGCGGTTATTTCCCAAGGCATGCGGCTCGGCTGCCTGACAGACAGACCTGCATGTGGCCGGTGGGGGGTTGTAGCGGTTGTTGCCAGTCTTAAAAGCAATGGCAAAGCCTGGCCTTGTGCAGTAGCATGCGGCTTTGCCGTTCTTTGGAAGTGTTGATGGCCTATTGTTACTTTGGGAGGCCCTGGCAATGCTGGAAATCGAAATTTCCGGGAGCAAGATGGCCATCGACCCGGCCAAGGCCGAACTCGGAGGCCTTTTACAAGATGTCCGACAATTTCAACATCGAGGCTTTGCCGGAGAGGCGGGCCTCATTGGCCTGATCGGAAAGATTGTGCCTACGGCCTTGCCGGGGCTCTTCACTCTGCTGAAATCGCTGCTCGTCAAGGACCGCGATCTAAAAGTCTCGGTCAATGGAAATGAGTTTGTCGTTCGGGACGTTCCAGAACTTCAGACGCTTCTGGACATGCTCTCTGCCCGCGGGGTGGTGATACAAAAAGAGCAGAAATAATGGCAGACGGACAGGTGAATCTGTCGGGAATTCCAGCCTACGAAACGTTTGTAAGATTAGTGACGCAGAACATCGGGGTGATGCCAGAAATCAAGCTGGACGAGAACGGGACTGCGCACCGCATACAAATTTTCGATGGACCAGACGCCATTCCGCGGGTGCTGTTCAGCAAACGGGCGCTAGCGAGATATAAATGCTGCAAAGATGTGCTTGGCTATGTGCTCGGGAAGAAATCTCCTGAAAGCCTATGCAACATGGCATGCCTTCTGCTGGGCAAGGATCTCCTTCTCAACAACCGCTTCGCAGGTGCCGCCCTCATTGCACATGCATTTACGAAGCTCCGCAGCAAGTACACGTGCGACAGCGAAGTCTTTGACTACATGCTGGCCGGGGTCCGCGAAGACAATCAGGCTGCAACCATCAACTTCTTCCATCCCCTCGCTCATGAAATCGGGCATTTGGAGAGAGCCCAGGCACTGGCGCCAGCCCCCATCCACAGTGACAAATTCCTCGATACGTATCGCATCAACTACGATGCGATCTGGCCCATAGTGGGCGACCTCGACTATCAGGCTTGTCAAAAAGACGAGCAGAGCCCTTTATACTTGCCTCTCCTGAGAGAAGAGGTGATCTCCGACTGGTTCGCAGTCAATGCGGTTATGTATTTGGTGTGCCATAGAACGCGAGACCGCAAGTTTGAGATGACGGAAGCCTTTGCCAGTCTCGTCATGTTTCCGCTTATAGCGGCGTTCGAGGAAACTTGTCTGAAAGAGTGGCGTTCTACGCGGTTTACGCAGCAGGTCCTTCTTGCAACTCAGTGCAGGTTCTCGATTTTGATCGACAGCATGAGGGCAACCGGCAAGAAGCTGTTTCCAAATCACCATGCTGACGTCGATGAATCGATGCGCGACATGAACACTCTTTACGACGAAGCTCTGCGTATAATTTGGCAAGGAGCCGTCCAGTTCATGTCGCTATCTGGCGATTTGATGAAGCTAACGGATTTCGAAGTGGCGGAGTACATCCGTAAGGAGACGCACAAGGAGCAATGGTTCGATCTCCATTCCTACCTTGCCGCTATACTCGACGATTCCAAGGGTTATCCGATCTTCGAGAGCAACCGCGCTGCACTGCGCAAGGCGTTCGATACCATGATCACCTTTGAGGCCTTGGTCATAATGGATAACGGTGTGGTTATTATTCCGAAGAAGGGCGGCTCATAATCGACTATAGACCGCCGTAAAGTATGAAGTCGCGGGCCGAACGATACGGCGTGTCCGGTCACCTGCGGTACAGGCGCTGGCGGATTTCGTAGCGGCGTTCCCTGGTGATCTTCCGCAGTAGCCCAGCTCCTCAAGCTTGGCGGGGAAGGCTGGAGTGTGGCCGCGCAATTACAGAATGTGGTCTATGGGAATGGAGCAGATTGACTCTCCATCGGGCGTGGTCACGGAGATCGAGCAGTTGCGGCCGACGAGCTCGGGCCTAGCTTCCCTAATTGACCGGGCAAGCCTGATGGCTTCCATCTGCGCGGCGGCGCCATCCTTCAGGTCATGTGAGCCATGATCCGCCACGATGGAATGGTCGCTGAGCTTGAAATGAAACTTCGGCATCACTGCGCCTAACGCCGCGACCTATCGCTTCGTTGCGGAGTGGGACAAAAATCTGCGGCTCAAATGTTGGGCAGACGATTGGCGCGCGGGCGTGATTGCGTGCCTTCACGGGGTGGCTGGTGGCGGCCGGTTTGGCGTCGGGGCCCCTTCTCTTCCAGCGCCGCGCGGGTCCCGGGCGCTCTATCGCTCATGCGCCGCCTTCATCTCCAGCAGGGCGACCTTGAGTGCCGGCAGGCCGTTCTTTACCGCGCGCCAGATGATGCGACGGTCGACGTTCTGATATTCGTGCCTCAGGAAATTCCCTATGCCCGCGATTTCCTTCCAGCGTACGTCCCTATGCGGCGCCTTCAGATCCTCGGTCAAATGCCGGCTGGCTTCCGAGATCACTTCAATTCCCCGTTCCACGGCGGAGCGCAGCAGCCACGAGCGCTGGTAATCGCGGAAAGTCTTCCCCTTGATCGCGCGTTCAATCCCGCGAATGGCCTCCAGCATGTCGTGGATGCGCAGCAGGGGCGTGCGGGCAAGCATTCAGAAGACCCGGGTGGCCTCCATCTCAATCTTCCTGCGGATCAGCGGATGCAGGCCGCCCCTGGTGGTGAGGTCCACCTCGACGCCGAGCTCTTCCTCAAGGAAGTGCTTTGCGGCCACCAGGTCGAAGGCGTTGAAGCGGCCGCGCGGGTCGTAGTCGATGAAGAGATCGAGGTCGCTGCCAGCAGTGGCCTGGTTGCGGGCGGTGGAGCCGAACAGGTAGAGCGACGTCGCGCCCTGCGCCCTTAGCGCGCCTGCGAGCGCGCGAAGCTTCTTCAGAGCATCAGTCCGTTTCATGGTGTCTTATCGTACCACAGGCTTATGGAGTACGGCAAAAGCGAAATGCGCAGGCAACGGATTTGCAAAGTTTGTTCGGGCTTTTCGAGGCGACGGATTTGCAAGGTTTTGTGGATGGGAATGGCGGATTTCTTGCAAATCCGTTGCTTCCGTCGTTCACGCGGTGGGGCGCTGTGAAGTGTGCTGCGCTGGGGCGTGTTGTCGCGCCTTCACGCGGTTGGTTCTGGTGCCTTTCTTCGACGCTTTCGGCGTGAGGGTGGGGTGGGGTGGCCGTGGCCGGTTTGGTGGTAGGCCCCTTCTCTCCTCGCTGCGCGCGGGGGGCATCGTCCGGCTAGCGCATTCCCGCACGTTGCTTCGGCGCGTCGATGTCGCGTTGCTTCGGCGCGTCGATGTCGCGTTGCTTCAGCGCGTCGATGTCGTGCTGCTGGCTATCGAGGCGGGCCTCAAGGTTATCGTTGGCGGCCTTCAGGCTCCTGACCTGCGCTCTCAGGTCATCGTTGTCGGCCTTCAGTTCCTGGATAGCCCGCACCATCGGGGGGAACAGGCCGAGGTAGCTGACGCTCTTGGTGCCGCTGGGGTCACCCGCGGTTGTCACCAGTTGCGGGAACTGCCGCTCGACATCCTGCGCGATGAAGCCCCACTCGAGGCGGCCCGGCACGGCTTTACGTTCATACTGCACCGGTTTTAGCAGCATCATGCGGTCCAGCACCGTTGCATAGGGCAGCGGCTGGATGTTGGTCTTGAGGCGGCGGTCGGAGGTGTCGTTGAGCGTGCCTGAGTAGTGGATGTCTCCGCTTATCCAAAGAGATGTCGCGCTGACGGGGCCGGTGGCGGAGACGCCGGGGATGATGAAGTTACCGGAGGTGTCCATGTAGCCGGTGGTGGTGCCGCCAGTGGTGAAAGAGACGTAGCCGGTGGTGTTGGCGGTGACCTTGGTGGTGCCGGAGGTGATGTTGTCGCCGTTCGACGCGCCGACGATGCCGGTGAGGCCGGAGCCGTCGCCGACGAAGTGGGTGGCGGAGACGGTGCCGGAGACTTCGAGTTCAGTGGTGGGGACGCTGAGGTTGACGCCTGTTTTGCCGCCAGTGCTGCCCGGCAGAATCAACACATTGTTGGTGGAGCCGCTGTTGATGGAGAGGGAGCCGTTGCCGCTGGAAAGGCCGCTTTCATTGAGTTGGGCGTAACGGGTGGCAGTGCTAACGCGGAGATTGGGGTTGCTGGCGGCATAGACATGCAGGGTAGTGCTTGGGGTGGAGGTGCCGATGCCGACGTTTCCGGCAAGGTAGTTTGACCCGCTCCCGCCCACATATAGCCCGTAACCCGCACTGTTTCTGTTGAATACGTAGAGCCCGGAGGAGTTTGTGTATCCCTCAATGTGGACGGTGTCGCCTGCATTGGAAAGCGTGCTGCTGACTTGGAGGGTGGCGGTGGGGGCTGAGGTGCCGATGCCGACGTAGCCGGTGCTGACGATGCGCATGGCTTCGGTGCCGGAGGTGGTGAAGGCGATGTAGTTGCTGGGACTATTGCCGGTCACTTTTGTGTTTCCCGCACCCCAGGCAAGGCCCGTGGTATCGCCCGCGTAGAACGTGCTAGCCGCGATATTTCCTACGACATACAGACCATTATTGCCCACGTTTACAGGCGACGCACCGATACCGACGCTGCCGGTGGTGGCGCTGATGAGGAAGGTGTTCCTGGCGGTGAGGTTGCCGGTGGCGTCGCGGAAGACGATGCTGCCACTAACGCCGTCGGTGACGCTGCCCACCGGCAGGTTGGTGAGGCCGGAGCCGTCGCCGACGAAGCGGGTGGCGCTTACTGTGCCGGAGACTTCGAGGCCGGAAGTCTGCGTAGGAGTGATTCCAATCCCCACCGCGCCGTTGCTGTCGATGCGCATGCGCTCGGTGGGGGTAACACTGCTCGCGGCGGTCGTGGAGAACACCAGCCGGCCCGGCATCGAGGAGGTGGTGCCGGTGCCTTCCATGGCGGCGCTGATGCGAGCTGCATTGCGGGCCGAGTAGTTGTAGTCGCTTTGGAAGTTCAGTGCGCCGATATTCTGGTTGGCAGTAGCGCCGCCGCTAATATCGTTTGAGCGAAGGGAGAGGATATAGCCGGAGCCTCCAGACGCGGCGCCCGCATTGTTGTAAAGCGTAGCACCGTAAGTGCTGATATTGGTTCCATTGTACTGGTTCGCCTGAGTGAAGTAGAGGGTGCCCAGGGTCACCGCATTGGTCACGGAAACGTTGTTGAAAAACCCGAGGGTGGCCGAAGCCGTCCCGGCAACTTCCAGCTTCGCGTTAGGCGCAGTGGTGCCGATGCCGACGTAGCCAGTGCTGACGATGCGCATGGCTTCGGTGCTGGAGGTGGTGAATGCTAGATATTTGGCTGCATTGCCAAGGATGCTTGAAGTGTTGTCATTTGCAAAAAGATACCCAGTGCTGCCCACCTTATAGCCGGTGGACTGAGTTATGCCGTTGACGGATAGTTGATTTCCACCAGGGGCACCGCCGATGCCGACGTTGCCGCTGTAGTAGCCGTCTGTGGCTGAAACTGTACCGGTGGTAGATATACCGGGGAGGACGAAGACGCCTGCGGTGTTCATGTAGCCGGTGGTGGTGCCGCCGGTGGTGAAGCTGATGTAGCCGGTGGTGTTGGCGGTGACTTTGGTGGTGCCGCTGGTGATGTTGTCGCCGCTGGAGGCGCCGACAATGCCGGTGAGCAGAGAGCCGTCGCCGACGAAATGGGTGGCGCTTACGGTGCCGGAGACTTCGAGGGGCGTTGTAGGGGTACTGATACCGATGCCAACGTAGCCGGTGCTGACGATGCGCATGGCTTCGACGTATGCGGTTGCATTGTTACGGGTGACGGCGAAGCTGAGAGCGCTGGGCATGGAGGTGTTGGTTTGGGTGCCGTCAGCCAGGCCGCGAATGGAAGCTACGCCAAAGCGCTGGTAGCTATCGTCGTTAGCGGCGAAGAGAAGTTCACCCAAAATAGCTCCGCTTGGCAGGTTGGTGGCTCCATTGCCGTTGCGCATGAGTATGGTGGGCGGATTGGCTGCGCTGTAGCCGTTGTACTTATACATCTGCAGTGTGGTGGAGGTGAGGGTGCTGGTTGCGCCGGTGGGGTCATAGATCCTCAGCCAAGGTGTGTAAACGTAACTGCTGGCGAAGATGGAGCCGCTGACGTGAAGATTGTAGGTGGGGGTGGCGGTGCCGATGCCGACAAGGGCGCTTGAGGTGATGCGCATGGCTTCGGGTCCGCCAAATCCGTTGGCGCCGAAGGAGAGATCTTGGCCGACGTTGGCAGTGCGGATGAGCGGGACGCTGTTAGAGACAACGAGATAGGGACCGTTCGTCACGCCAGCGGTTGCGCCACCTATAACACCAGAAGGTGCGTAGAGGCTGGCGTTCGCGGTGTTGTAATAAAAGCCGCTGGCCGCGGACAGAACACCGTTGGCGTCGCGGTAAATCACACTGCCAGTGGCGCCGATGTTTCCTGCGTACATTGAGGTGGCGGAGATGGGGCCGGTGGTGCTGACGCCGGGGAGAATGAATTTACCGGCGGTATCCATGTAGCCGGTGGTGGTGCCGCCAGTGGTGAAAGAGACGTAGCCGGTTGTGTTGGCGGTGACTTTGGTGGTGCCGGAGGCGATGTTGTCGCCGCTAGATGCACCGCTGATGCCGGTAAGGCCGGAGCCGTCGCCTACAAATCTCGTGGCGCTTACGGTACCGGAGACTTCGAGCGATTGCGTGGGGCTGGTGATGTTGATACCGATGAGGTTCCTGTTGCCGGTGCCGGAGCCGACGTTGCCCCAGATGGCGTTGACGAGGTTGAGCTGATAATTGCCGGTGTTGCTGTAGGGCGAGATGTTGGTGCCGATGACGGTATTGGAGTTGCCGGTGGTGATGCCCGCACCCGCATTGTAGCCGATGAGGATGTTGCCCTGCGAGCTGCTGACAGCCGTGCCGGCGTAAGCGCCAAGGAAGACCGAGTTGCTGACGGTGACATTGCGCATATAGCTCAATATAGAGTTGGGGCCTGTATAAGCACCCAATGCCACGTTTGCATACTGGTGGGCGCTGCCGCCGAGAGCATAGGCCCCGACCGCGGTACTGAGGCTGGTTTCGCTATATAATAAAGCGCTGACCCCTATTCCGGTATTATAGGAGCCATCGGAATTGAAGGACAATGTCGATGCACCAAAGGCAGAATTTCCGGTGGCATTGATTTGCGTTCCAGCGGCGCCTAAGCCCACCGCAGTATTGTAACCCCCATCCTGATTCGACTGTAATGCGCTGTTGCCAACTGCGACGTTCTGATCGCCGGTGGTGTTGGCATTGAGGGCGTTGCTGCCAATGGCGACATTGTAAGTGCCGGTGGCGGTTGTGGACGTGAGTGCACCTATACCATAAGCGGTATTATGGGTGTTGCCATCGGCCGCCCCGGAAAGGCTGCCGGGGCCGTAGAGATTATATGCCACTGCGCTGTAGCTGATATCGGTAAGGCTGGCAAAGGTGGAGGCGCCGCCGGTGCCGGTGATGACAATGCCGTTCACGGTGAGGGAGGTGGCGGAGATGGTGCCGGAGACTTCGAGCTCGGTGGTCGGCGTTACGTTGATGCCGAGCCTGCGGGTGTAAATGCCGGCCGAGGTATCCGCGTGGCTGATAGCTGCGAGTGAGGTGAAGAGGAGGATAAGGAGTGAGGTGGGGGCTGATGCAGGGGCGATAGA